>NZ_JABFFN010000001.1:0-1200000 GCF_019685515.1 Streptococcus cristatus | reverse complement strand
CAAAAGACGAAATGACCCTTTGGGGAGAGCCAGCTGAAATTTTGAGGCATTTACTTGAAATCCGTGGAGTGGGGATTATTGATGTGATGAGTCTCTACGGAGCAAGTGCAGTTAAGGATTCTTCACAAGTTCAACTAGCAGTTTATTTGGAAAACTATGATACGCATAAGACCTTCGATCGCTTAGGAAATAATGCTGAAGAAATCGAGATTTCTGGTGTAGCCATTCCACGTATCCGCATCCCAGTAAAAACAGGACGCAATATTTCTGTTGTTATTGAGGCGGCTGCCATGAACTACCGTGCTAAAGAAATGGGCTTTGATGCGACACGTTTATTTGAAGAACGCTTGACAAGTCTGATCGCTCAAAATGAGGTGAAAAATGATTAATCCAGTCGCATTTGAAATCGGTCCTTTTTCTATTCGTTGGTATGCTTTGTGTATTGTGGCTGGTTTGATTTTGGCAGTCTACCTTGCCATGAAGGAAGCTCCTAAAAAGAAAATCCTGTCAGATGATATTTTGGATTTCATCCTGATTGCTTTTCCAGTTGCGATTTTAGGTGCTAGACTATACTATGTACTCTTTCGCTTAGATTATTATCTGCAAAATCCAGGTGAAATCATTGCCATCTGGAATGGTGGTTTGGCCATTTATGGAGGTTTGATAGCAGGGGCTATTGTCCTTTATATCTTTGCAGATAGAAAGCTGATTAATACTTGGGATTTCTTAGATATTGCAGCACCGAGCGTCATGGTTGCCCAAAGTTTAGGACGCTGGGGGAACTTCTTTAACCAAGAAGCCTACGGTGCAGCGGTAGATAGTCTGGATTATTTGCCAGGCTTTATCCGTGACCAGATGTACATTGATGGTAGCTACCGTCAGCCGACCTTCCTATATGAGTCGGTTTGGAATCTAATTGGATTTGCTTTGATTCTGATTTTTAGACGAAAATTAAAGGGAATCAGGCGTGGTCATATCACTGCTTTCTACTTGATTTGGTATGGCTTTGGTCGTATGATTATCGAAGGCATGCGGACGGATAGTCTCATGTTCTTTGGTCTACGAGTTTCGCAATGGTTATCAGTTGTCCTTATCGGACTTGGTATTTTTATCATACTTTATCAAAATCGAAAGAAAGCCCCTTTCTATCATACAGAGGAGGAAAACTAAATGTTAGAAGTTGCATATATACTTGTTGCGATTGCTTTGATTGTCTGTTTAGTCTATTTGACAATCACGATTCAAAAAGCAGGTCGTATGATTGATGAGACAGAGAAGACCATCAAAACGTTGAGCTCAGATGTGAACGTTACCTTGCATCAGACCAATGAATTGTTGGTTAAGGTCAATGTGTTAGCAGACGATATTAATGTCAAAGTTGCGACGATTGATCCACTCTTTACGGCGGTGGCGGACTTGTCTGAGTCAGTATCTGATCTCAACCAACATGCACGTGTTTTAGGTAAAAAGGCTTCATCTGCTGGTTCAAAGACCATTAAAACAGGTGCAAGCTTGTCCGCTCTTCGTTTCGCAAGTAAATTTTTCAAAAAATAAAAAAGGAGAAATCTTATGGGAAAACTATCCTCTATCCTTTTAGGAACAGTTTCAGGTGCAGCTCTTGCTTTGTTTTTGACGAGTGACAAGGGCAAGCAAGTTTGTAGTCAAGCTCAGGATTTTCTAGATGATTTGAGAGAAGATCCAGAATATGCTAGAGAGCAGGTTTGTGAAAAACTAACAGAAGTGAAGGAACAGGCAACTGACTTTGTGCTGAAAACAAAGGAACAAGTAGAATCTGGTGAAATCACTTTTGATAGTGTCCTTGACCAAGCTAAAAACTGTGCTCGACAAGCGACAGAAGCGTCAAAGGAAACCTTTAACAATCTCAAGGAGCAGTGGCAAGAACAGTCAACAACTCCAGACGTTGCTGAAGACCAAGAAGAAATCATCATCGATATTACTGAAGTATAATGCATCACCATCTCTGGTTTTTGGAGATGGTGATTTTTATCTGCAAGCCTGTCTTTGTGGTATAATAAGTACTATGCAGAAAAAACCAACTTCCGCCTACGTGCATATTCCCTTTTGCACACAGATTTGTTATTATTGTGACTTTTCAAAGGTCTTTATCAAGAATCAACCAGTAGATAGTTACCTGGAGCATCTGCTAGAGGAGTTTCGTTCTTATGATATCCAAAAGTTACGAACTCTCTACATTGGAGGTGGGACGCCAACGGCTTTGTCCGCTTCGCAATTAGGAGTGCTCTTGGATGGCTTGACCCAAAACCTGGACTTGTCAGTCTTGGAAGAGTTGACGATTGAAGCCAATCCAGGAGACTTGGACGCAGATAAGATTGCGGTTTTGAAACAGTCGCCAGTCAATCGTGTTTCTTTAGGTGTGCAGACTTTTGATGACAAAATGCTGAAAAAGATTGGGCGTAGTCACTTGGAGAAGGATATTTATGAAAATATCGACCGCCTAAAACTGGCTGGTTTTGACAATATCTCCATCGACTTGATTTACGCTCTACCTAGTCAAACTATAGCTCAGGTCAAGGACAATGTAGCTAAGGCTATCTCGCTTGATATTCCTCATATGAGTCTTTATAGCTTGATTTTGGAGAATCATACGGTCTTTATGAACCGCATGCGACGTGGGAAATTGCCCCTACCCAAGGAGGAACTGGAAGCGGAGATGTTTGAGTACATCATCGCAGAACTGGAGCGAGCTGGTTTTGAGCATTATGAGATTTCCAATTTCTCTAAACCCGGATTTGAAAGTCGCCACAATCTCATGTACTGGGATAATGCCGAGTATTATGGTATCGGTGCGGGTGCTTCAGGTTATGTGAATGGGGTGCGTTATAAAAATCATGGTCCTATCCGCCACTATCTCAATGCGGTAGAGGCAGGAAATGCTCGGATTACAGAAGAACACCTGAGTCAAAGGGAGCAGATGGAAGAAGAAATGTTCCTAGGTCTCCGCAAGAAATCTGGTGTTTCCATGGCGCGATTTGAGGAAAAATTCGGACGTTCCTTTGATGGACTATATGGAGAAATCATCAGAGACTTGGTTCAACAAGGTCTCATGAAGATCGATGGTGACCGTGTCCGAATGACAAAGAGAGGTCTCTTTTTAGGAGACACTGTAGCAGAACGATTTATTTTGGAGTAGAACAATGGGCTTAACTTATCAAATGAAAATGAAAATTCCTTTTGATATGGCGGACATGAATGGTCATATCAAACTTCCAGATGTGATTTTGCTGTCCTTGCAAGTATCCGGTATGCAGTCGATTGAGCTGGGAGTTAGCGACAAGGATATGTTAGAACGTTACAATCTGGTCTGGATTATTACAGATTATGCGATTGACGTGGTTCGCTTGCCTCGCTTTGCTGAGGAGATTACGATTGAAACAGAAGCATTGACTTACAATCGTCTTTTTTGCTACCGCCGTTTTACTATCTATGATGAAGTAGGTCAAGAAATCATTCGCATGTTAGCGACCTTTGTTCTGATGGACCGAGACAGTCGGAAAGTTCATGCTGTCGAACCGGAGATTGTTGCTCCTTATCAGTCCGAGTTTGATAAAAAACTCATCCGTGGGCCAAAGTATGCTAACCTAGAAGACCCAATCAGCAAAGACTACCATGTTCGTTTTTACGACTTGGATATGAATGGTCATGTCAATAATAGCAAATACCTAGATTGGATTTTTGAGGTTATGGGAGCAGACTTTTTGACCAAGTATATTCCAAAGAAAATCAATCTCAAATATGTAAAAGAAGTGCGACCAGGTGGCATGATTGCTTCAGCTTATGAACTCAAGGGACTAGAAAGCAAGCATGAGATTATCAGTGATGGCGAGATTAATGCCCAAGCTATGATTACTTGGCAAGAAATTGAAGGCAATTAGAAAGGACGATATGGCTTATAAAGGTTATTTAATTGATTTAGACGGAACCATTTACAAGGGGAAAGACCGAATTCCCGCGGGTGAGGCTTTTGTGCATGAACTGCAAAAGCGAGAAATTCCTTATCTCTTTGTAACAAACAATACAACTCGCACTCCAGAGAGTGTTCAAGAGATGTTGGCTCAGAATTTTAACATTAATACCCCTCTATCAACTGTCTATACAGCAACCTTGGCAACCATCGACTATATGAACGACTTGGGACTGGAAAAGACGGTCTATGTCATCGGAGAAGCGGGGCTCAAGGATGCCATTCAGGCAGCTGGTTATGTCGAAGATAAGCAAAATCCTGCCTATGTGGTAGTTGGACTAGACTGGCAAGTCGACTATGAAAAATTTGCGACGGCGACTCTAGCTATCCAAAAGGGTGCTTACTTTATCGGAACCAATCCAGACCTCAATATCCCGACGGAACGTGGTCTTTTGCCTGGTGCTGGTTCACTAATTACACTTCTTGAAGTAGCAACACGTGTAAAACCAGTTTATATCGGGAAACCAAATGCTATCATTATGGATAAGGCAGTTGAGCACTTGGGCTTGAAAAGAGAAGAATTGCTCATGGTTGGGGATAACTACCTGACAGATATCCGAGCAGGGATTGACAATGGTATCCCAACGCTCTTGGTGACGACAGGTTTTACCAAGTCAGAAGAAGTGGGGGACCTGCCGATTGCACCAACTCATGTGGTTTCTAGCCTTTCGGAGTGGAATTTTGATGAAAACTAAACTGACCTTTTGGGGAAGCATGCTCTTTCTCCTCTCACTGTCTATCCTCTTAACCATTTATCTGACTTGGATTTTCTATCCCATGGAGATTCAGTGGCTGAACTTAGCGGATCGAGTCTATCTAAAGCCAGAAACCATTCAGTACAACTTTCATATCTTGATGAATTACCTGACCAATCCCTTTAGTCAGGTCTTAGAGATGCCGGATTTTCGTTCGTCAGCTGCAGGTCTACACCATTTTGCGGTGGTGAAGAATCTCTTTCACCTAGTTCAGCTAGTTGCCCTAGTGACGCTACCTAGTTTCTATTTCTTTGTTGGAAAGATTGTGAAAAAAGGCTTTTTGCCCCTATATCGTAAAAGTATCCTGGCTCTAGTACTATTGCCTCTAGTCATTGGGCTTGTGGGAGTGTTGATTGGTTTTGAGCAATTCTTTACTCTTTTCCATCAGATTCTCTTTGTGGGAGACGATACCTGGCTTTTTGATCCAGCAAAGGATCCCGTTATTTGGATTTTGCCAGAGATTTTCTTCCTCCATGCCTTTTTACTTTTCTTTGCTTTGTATGAAGGAATATTCGGTTTCCTTCTCGCTAAAGCTTCAAGGAAATAGTGGAAAAAATTCTGTATTTTTAATAAAAAACGAGAGAAGTTGCTCTACTCCCTATTTATTGTTAGGTTATCCTAAAGATAAACTTGCAAAGCAGGAGATTTTTGCAGAAAACAGTCTATTTTCTATGAAAAAATAGGCTTTTTTTCTAAAAATACCTAGTCAAGCGCTTTATTTTTTTGTATAATAGAAATACTAAGTATAGATAAAAGAAGAGAAAAGCATGATTACACTATTTTTATCACCGAGTTGTACATCATGTCGTAAGGCAAAGGCTTGGTTAGAGACGCATAAAGTGCCCTTTCAAGAGCATAATATTATGACTAGTCCTTTAACAAGAAAAGAATTACAACATATTCTTTTCTTGACCGAAAATGGTACTGATGACATCATTTCAACTCGTTCAAAAATTTTTCAAAAATTGGATATTGATGTAGAGAGTATCTCGGTATCGGAGTTGCTTCAGTTGATAGAGCAATATCCTAGTCTTTTGCGTCGCCCAATTATTACAGATACCAAACGTATGCAAATCGGTTTTAATGAAGATGAGATTCGTGCTTTTCTCCCTCGTAGTTACCGTAAACAAGAACTAAAAGAAGCAACATTGAGAGCTGGTATTGGATAGATGAACAAACAGTATAGTTACCCACTAGATTTGTCGTGGAGCACTGAAGAACTTGCTTCAGTGCTCTCTTTTTTTAATGATGTTGAAGCTGCTTATGAAGATAAGGTAGAAGCAAAAAAACTGCTAGATTCCTACAAGGAATTTAAGTCTGTCGTTCCGAGCAAAAGTGAAGAAAAGCGCCTAGGTCGCGAATTTGAGACGGCTAGCGGTTATTCCTTCTATCATGCGGTTCAATTAGCAAAAGAAAAAAGAGAAGGGAAGATTTCTCTTGGAAACTAAATTTGAATTTGCCAAACAGATTGTGCAGGAAGCTGCTGACTATATTTTGGCTCACATGAAAGAAGATTTGCAGGTTGAGTGCAAGTCTTCACCTACTGACTTAGTGACACGTTTGGACAAGGAGGTCCAGGAACTCTTGGTTGATCGGATCAAGTCCTCCTATCCTGAGGACTTGATTTGCGCGGAAGAGGGCTGTTTGCGTGCTGCGGTCGATCAAGGTTCTGTTTGGGTGATTGATCCCATTGACGGTACCAATAACTTTGTCGCTCAGCAGGAAGATTTTGCCGTGATGTTGGCTTATTTTGAGAATGGTGTGGGCAAATTTGGCATCATCTATGATGTTATGAAAGGTGATTGTTACCATGGTGGTGGTGCCTTTCCTCCTTGTCGCAATAATGAGCCCTTACCGCCTTTTAAAAAGAAGCCCCTCAGAGAATTCCTGGTTGCTGGTAACTCAGGTATGTTTGAAAGCAATGAGTGGGGCCTGGCGGATTTGGGGCGAGCAGCGTTGGGAGTCCGTGTCTACGGCAGTGCGGCCATTAGTTTTGCCAAGGTTTTATCGGGTCGTCTTCTGACTTATATTACCTACTTACAGCCATGGGATTACGCTGCGGCCAGTATCTTAGGGGAAAGTCTGGGTTATCGTCTTCTTACAGTATCAGGTGAGCCCGCTGATTTTAAAACGCGTCAGCCTGTCATGATGGTGCCAATCGAGATGCAAGAAGTGATTCAGTCTTATATCTACGAAAGGAAAGAGAACTAAATGCAATTTCCAGAAGGATTTGTTGAAAAATATGAAGCGATACTAGAAGATGAGGCAAGAGACTTTCTTGCCTCTTTTAAGCGGGAAGCGGTTTCGGCTTTTCGAGTCAATCCCTTAAAAGAAAGTCAATTGTCGTTTGCGGATGCTATTCCCAATACACCTTGGGGGTATTATGGTAAAGTTTCTGGGAAATCTCCAGAGCACGCGACAGGTCTTGTTTACTCGCAAGAGCCTGCAGCCCAAATGGTGGCCCAGGTGGCTCAACCAAGTCCTGGTATGAAGGTCTTGGATTTGGCGGCAGCACCAGGTGGAAAATCCACTCAACTAGCAGCTTATCTGGCTAATCAAGGAGTCCTTGTCTCCAACGAAATTTCGAGCAAGCGTGCTAAAATTTTAGTGGAAAATATGGAGCGATTTGGAGCGACAAACGTTGTTGTGACCAATGAATCTGCTGAGCGCTTGGCCAAGGTTTTTAAAGGTTACTTTGATGTGATTGTCCTTGATGCACCTTGTTCGGGTGAAGGGATGTTTCGTAAGCAGCCAGAGGCCATGGATTATTGGAGTACCGATTATCCTAGCCAATGTGCTAGTCTCCAAAGAGAAATTTTAGAAGATGCAGTGACCATGCTTGCTGAAGGTGGCCGTTTAGTTTATTCGACCTGTACTTGGGCACCAGAGGAAAATGAAGAAATCGTCCACTGGTTACTTGATAATTATGAATTTGAATTGCTTCCAGTCGAGCATGTGAATGGTATGGTAGCAGGAATTGATCTTTCTGAAACGGCTCGGATGTACCCTCACCATTTTAAGGGAGAAGGCCAGTTTGTTGCCCACCTGCACTTTAAGGGACAAAATCCTGCACCTAAATTCAAAGCTAGCAAGAGCAATCTCAGTCGTGAGCAACTGGCTTTGTGGCAAGAATTTGCCCAAAAACACTTGCGAGTCAATCTAACTGGTATCTTGCAGACTTTTGGAGACCAACTCTATCTCTTGCCAGAGATGCTACCTGATCTAGGCAAACTCAAAATTGCCCGAAATGGGCTCCATCTGGGTACTTTTAAGAAGAAACGCTTCGAACCAAGCTTTGCTCTCGGATTAGCCTTGAAACCAAGCCAAGTAAAACAAAGTGTCGAAATCAATGATAACGACTTTGTAAAATATGTGGCTGGTGAGACTGTTCAATTGTCTGAAGCTCGACCAAATGGTTGGTATCAAGTTGTGGTTCAAGGAAACGGACTAGGCTTTGCCAAGGTAACGGGAAATGTTTTGAAAAATTATTATCCAAAAGGGCTCAGATTCAGGTGAAAAAGCTAGTCAAAGAGCCTATTCTATGTTATAGTGGAAGTATGAGTTTTTTCTGATAGTCTTTCATTATTACTTATATTATACGATGGAATTGTCCGCTCCTAAGAATGACTAGATAAAATAAAGCGGTACAATCATTGATGATAATTAGATGATTAGGACAAACGGAAGAAATCAGAACATTTATCATTATGTTCAAGGAGAATAACAGTGAAAAAAAGAAAAAAGCTCGTCATGTCTCTTGTAGCTCTTTTGATGGCAGGTTCTCTAGCAGGATGTGCTAGCTGGATTGATCGTGGAGAATCCATGACAGCTGTTGGTTCAACAGCTCTTCAACCTCTTGTCGAAGCAGCAGCAGATGAATTTGGTTCTAGAAACATCGGAAAAACAGTCAATGTTCAAGGTGGTGGATCGGGTACAGGACTTTCCCAAGTCCAGTCTGGAGCAGTAGACATCGGGAACTCTGACGTCTTTGCAGAGGAAAAAGATGGAATCGATGCTTCAGCTCTAGTAGACCACAAGGTTGCAGTGGCTGGTCTGGCAGTGATTGTAAACAAGGAAGTGGATGTTGAAAATCTCACAACCGAGCAACTTCGCAAAATCTTTACAGGTGAAGTGACCAACTGGAAAGAAGTTGGGGGCAAGGACCTGGCCATTTCAATCATCAACCGAGCAGCAAGTTCTGGTTCACGAGCGACGTTTGATACGGTCGTTATGAATGGCCAAGCGGCAATGCAGAGCCAAGAACAGGATTCTAACGGGATGGTCAAGTCCATTGTATCCCAAACGCCTGGAGCCATTTCTTACCTGGCTTTTGCCTATGTAGATGACTCCGTGAAAAGCATGAAACTGAATGGGTATGAACCTACGTCTGAAAATGTAACGACTAACAATTGGCCTTTGTGGTCTTATGAACATATGTACACACTCGGTCAGCCAAACGAGTTAGCTGCTGAATTCCTGAATTTCGTCCTCTCAGATGAAGCCCAAAATGGAATTGTTAAGGGCATGGGCTATATTTCCATCAATGAAATGAAAGTCCAAAAGGATGCTTCAGGTACCGTTACAGCAGTAGAAGGAGGTCAATAATGAATCAAGAAGAATTATCTAAAAAATTACTTTCTCCTTCAAAGAACTCTCGCCTTGAGAAGTTTGGTAAAGGTTTGACCTTCACTTGCCTTTCTTTGATTGTTATCATTGTGGCGATGATTTTGATTTTTGTAGCCCAAAAAGGCTTGTCGACCTTCTTTGTCAATGGAGTGAACATCTTTGATTTCCTCTTTGGACAAACTTGGAATCCTTCAGGGAAACAATTTGGTGCCCTTCCAATGATTTTGGGTTCCTTTATTGTGACGATTTTATCTGCCCTCATCGCAACTCCCTTTGCTATTGGAGCAGCAGTTTTTATGACAGAAGTATCACCAAAGGGTGCAAAAATCTTGCAACCAGCCATTGAACTTCTCGTCGGTATTCCTTCAGTCGTCTATGGATTTATCGGTTTGCAAGTTGTGGTGCCTTTTGTTCGTAGCATCTTTGGTGGAACTGGTTTCGGGATCTTGTCAGGGATTTTCGTTCTTTTTGTCATGATCCTACCAACTGTAACCTTTATGACAACGGACAGCTTGCGTGCTGTTCCTCGTCATTACCGTGAAGCTAGTTTGGCTATGGGAGCCACTCGTTGGCAAACCATCTGGCGTGTGACCTTGAAAGCAGCACGTTCAGGTATTTTCACTGCAGTGGTCTTTGGGATGGCGCGTGCCTTCGGTGAAGCCCTTGCTATTCAGATGGTTGTCGGAAACTCAGCAGTTATCCCAACTTCGCTAACAACACCAGCTGCGACTTTGACTTCTGTTTTGACTATGGGTATCGGAAATACCGTTATGGGAACGGTTGATAATAACGTTCTCTGGTCACTGGCCTTAGTCTTGCTCTTGATGAGTTTGGCCTTTAACAGTGTGATTAAATTGATTACGAAAGAAAGAGGAAAGAAAAACTATGCACGCTAAGAAATTAGATAAACTTGCAACAGCTGTCCTCTATACCATCGCGGGTATCATCGTGGCCATCTTGGCATCCTTGATTCTCTATATCTTGGTGAGAGGGTTACCTCACATCTCTTGGTCCTTCTTGACTGGGAAATCTTCCTCTTATCAAGCAGGTGGGGGTATCGGGATTCAGCTCTACAATTCCTTCTTCCTTTTGGTTATTACTTTGATCATTTCTGTTCCCCTGTCTATGGGAGCTGGCGTTTTCCTCGCTGAGTATGCCAAAAAAGGACCTGTGACCAATTTTATTCGTACCTGTATTGAGATTTTGTCTTCTCTACCATCAGTCGTTGTGGGTCTCTTTGGTTACTTGATTTTTGTGGTCCAGTTTGAGTATGGATTTTCAATCATTTCAGGTGCCTTGGCCTTGACGGTCTTTAACCTCCCTCAGATGACTCGAAATGTTGAGGACAGTTTAAAACACGTTCACCATACACAACGTGAGGCTGGCTTAGCTCTTGGAATTTCTCGTTGGGAGACTGTAGTTCATGTCGTCATTCCAGAAGCCCTTCCAGGTATCGTAACGGGCGTTGTTTTGGCATCTGGTCGTATCTTTGGTGAGGCCGCCGCTCTTATCTATACGGCAGGACAATCCGCTCCAGCCCTTGACTGGTCTAACTGGAATATCCTCAGTGTTACCAGTCCTATCTCAATCTTCCGTCAAGCAGAAACCTTGGCGGTCCACATCTGGAAGGTCAACAGTGAAGGAACCATTCCTGATGCTACCATTGTATCAGCTGGTTCTGCCGCCGTGCTCCTCATCTTTATCTTGATTTTTAACTTTGGAGCTCGCAAACTCGGAAGCTATTTACACAAGAAATTAACCGCTGCCTAAAGGAGAAGCCATGTCAAAATATAACTGGGATGAAAAGCATATCATCACCTTTTCTGAAGAAAAAGTGGCCCTCTCTACCAAGGATTTACATGTTTACTATGGTAAAAATGAATCCATCAAGGGCATCGATATGCAATTTGAAAAAAATAAAATTACAGCCTTGATTGGTCCTTCTGGATCTGGGAAATCTACCTATCTTCGCAGTCTCAATCGGATGAATGATACCATTGATATTGCCAAGGTCACAGGTCAAATCCTCTACCGAGGGATTGACGTCAACCGTCCAGAAATCAATGTCTATGAGATGCGCAAGCATATCGGAATGGTCTTCCAACGTCCAAATCCATTTGCCAAGTCTATCTATCGCAATATCACTTTTGCTCATGAACGTGCAGGTGTTAAGGACAAGAAAGTACTTGATGAAATTGTAGAAACTTCTCTCCGACAGGCTGCCCTTTGGGATCAGGTCAAAGACGACCTCCACAAATCAGCCCTGATGCTTTCTGGTGGACAACAACAACGTCTCTGTATCGCTCGTGCCATTTCTGTCAAGCCAGATATCCTCTTGATGGATGAACCGGCGTCAGCCTTGGATCCGATTGCGACAGCCCAACTGGAAGAAACCATGTTGGAATTGAAGAAAGACTTTACCATCATCATTGTTACCCACAGTATGCAACAGGCTGCGCGTGCAAGTGACTACACAGGATTTTTCTACCTGGGCGATTTGATTGAGTATGATAAGACATCCAATATTTTCCAAAATGCGAAACTACAGTCTACCAATGACTACGTAACGGGACACTTTGGTTAGAAAGGAAGCAGTATGACAGAACCGATTTTGCAGGTTAAAGACCTGTCCGTTTATTACAATAAAAAGAAGGCTTTGAATAGTGTTTCCCTTTCTTTCCAACCTAAGGAAATAACAGCCTTGATTGGTCCTTCTGGATCAGGAAAGTCCACTCTTCTCAAAGCCATCAACCGCATGGGCGATCTAAATCCTGAGGTGACAACAACTGGAACAGTGATTTATAATGGTCACAATATCTACAGTCCGCGTACCGATACGGTTGAATTGCGTAAGGAAATTGGTATGGTCTTTCAACAGCCCAACCCCTTCCCTATGTCTATCTACGAAAATGTTGTCTACGGCCTACGTATCAATGGAGTCAAGGATAAACATGTTTTGGATGAAGCAGTAGAAAAAGCTTTGCAACGTGCTTCTATCTGGGATGAGGTCAAGGATCGCTTGCATGATTCGGCCATTGGTCTCTCAGGTGGCCAACAACAACGTGTTTGTGTTGCTCGTGTCTTAGCAACCAGTCCCAAGATTATTCTCTTGGATGAACCAACTTCGGCCTTGGATCCTATCTCGGCTGGTAAGATTGAGGAAACCTTGTATGGTCTGAAAGATAAATACACCATGCTTTTGGTAACACGTTCGATGCAACAGGCATCACGTATCTCTGATAAAACAGGATTTTTCCTAGATGGGGATTTGATTGAGTTTAACGATACGAAGAAAATGTTCCTAGACCCACAAAACAAGGAAACAGAAGATTATATTACAGGAAAATTTGGATAAGGAGTTGAATGATGTTACGATCTCAATTTGAAGAAGATTTGGAGAAATTGCACAACCAGTTCTATGCCATGGGACAAGAAGTGCTCTCACAAATCAATCGTACAGTGCGTGCCTTTGTCACACATGACCGTGATTTGGCAAAAGAAGTTATTGAGGAAGATGCAGAAGTAAATGGATATGAAGTGAAACTCGAAAAGAAATCATTTGAAATGATCGCGCTTCAACAACCTGTTTCTCAAGACCTCCGTACTGTATTGACCGTTCTCAAGGCAGTATCAGACCTGGAACGCATGGGAGACCATGCAGTGTCAATCGCAAAAGCAACTATTCGTATGAAGGGGGAACAACGCATTCCCGCAGTTGAAGAAGAGATCAAAAAGATGGGACGCGATGTGAAAAACTTCGTCGAAGCGGCTCTAGATCTCTATCTGAACGGTTCGGTGGATCAAGCCTACGAAGTAGCAGCGATGGACGAAAAAATTAACCATTACTTTGATAGCATTCGTGATTTGGCTACAGAAGAAATTAAGAAACATCCTGAAGCCATCGTTACAGGTCGTGATTACTTCCAGGTCATTTCCTTCTTGGAACGTATCGGAGACTACGCTAAAAATATCTGTGAATGGGTTGTTTACTTTGAAACAGGGAAGATTGTCGAACTATAAGAAACGGTTTAAATATACAGAATAAAAGGCTGATTGTGATAAATCAGTCTTCTTTTTATGAAAAGAATTATTTTACATTCAAAATCTCTAAAAGGGTTGACAACTATTTTTAAAAGAGTTATAATTATTCAGAAATAACAGAAAGGTCGTTTATTTATGAAATTTAAAAAATGGATGTTAGTTGTATGTAGCATGCTTGCCAGCATGGTTTTGGTAGCTTGCCAGTCAGGAACGGATAGCTCCCAGTCTGCTGTGGACGCTATCAAACAAAAAGGAAAGCTAGTCGTTGCGACCAGCCCAGACTATGCACCATTTGAATTCCAATCCTTGGTAGATGGTAAAAACCAAGTGGTTGGGGCAGATATTGATATGGCTCAAGCGATTGCGGATGAGCTTGGGGTTAAACTTGAAATCTCTAGCATGAGTTTTGACAATGTTTTGACCAGCCTTCAAACTGGAAAGGCTGACTTAGCCATTGCGGGAATTAGTGCTACAGATGAGAGAAAGGAAGTCTTTGACTTTTCAATCCCTTACTATGAAAACAAGATGAGTTTCTTAGTTAGAAAAGCCGATTTAGACAAGTACAAGGATCTTTCAAGCCTTGCAAGTGCCAATATCGCAGCTCAAAAGGGAACTGTTCCAGAAACCATGGTGAAGGAACAATTGCCAAATGCCCAATTGACATCCTTGACCAATATGGGGGAAGCAGTCAATGAATTGCAGGCTGGAAAAGTGGATGCTGTTCATATGGATGAACCAGTTGCTCTTAGCTACGCAGGTAAAAACTCAGATCTTGCCGTTGCAACTGTTAATTTGACGATGAAAGATGGCGAAGCCAATGCTGTTGCTATTAAGAAGAATCAATCAGACTTGAAAGCGGTAGTCGATAAGGTGATCCAAAAACTAAAAGATGACGGAACCTATCAAAGCTATCTAGAAAAAGCAGCGAAACTAACAGAAGTTGAACAATAAGAAAAGAGCAGAGTTGGACTTTAATCCAATTCTGCTTTTATGTATTTTAATAACTCTTCTAGATTTTCGAGAGAGACTTTGGCGAACTGATAAGGACAGGCGTCCAAATAAGCCTTCTCAAAAAAGTCTAGTTTGAGTGAGCTGTGTTTGAGACTGGCAATCTTAGGATAGTGTCTCAAATCAAGGAGAAGGCCATCGTGTAGAGGATAGTGGGGCAAGGGGCAGGTGTTTTCTTCAAGCACGTTCTTTATCTGAGCCTGATAGTTCTCTTGAAGGGTCAGTCTGGCCAGTCGATTTTTTTCAAATAACTGACTGTCGATGTAAAGAGAGAGCGCCTTTTGCATGATGAGATTGCTGTCATAGTCCAGGATATTTTTGTAGGAAACAAAAGCCTCTTTTAGGGCATTTGGGAGAATGAGAGCGGTGATACGAAGGGCTGGAAAGAGGCTGGTTGAGAAGGACTTGATATAAATGACCCGATCCTCAGTGTCCAGATAGTGGAAGGTCTGCCCTTTTTTAGGGTCTAAATCTCCTAGATAGTCATCCTCTACGATGTAAACACCATACTGGTTTGCTAGATCCAGAATATCCCTTTTTTCCTGATCAGAATAGGAATGACCTAGGGGATAGTGGAAGCGAGGAATGGTATAGAAAAACTTGATTTTCCCAGATTTGAACTGTTCTTCCAGTTCTTCAAGGTCAATGCCATCAATACGGCGTTCAATGGTCTGGTAGGCTAATCCTTGAGCGACCAAGAGGCGGTTCATTCGGTGATAGGTCGGTTGTTCGACCAAAATCTCCTCTCCTTTGCTAGGGAAGTCAATCTGAGAAAGGATAAAGAGAGCTTGCTGGGTGCCAGAAGTTAGAACCAGTTGATCGGGTTTGCAGTAGAGGGCTTGGTCAAAGAGGAGTTGATGGACAGATTGTCTCAGTTCCTCAAGCCCTTCTTGGTTGTCATAGTAGTTGAAGAGGTAGTTTTCTCGGCCTATCAGGGTTTCATTGACGCAGATTCTGAAGTCGTCATAGGCACTGGCATGTTCATCAGTGACTTCGATTTCCAAGTCCTGATGCTGTCCTTGTTCCAGAACATAGTAACCACTCTGAGGTTTGGCATAGAGGTATTGTTCATGGCGCAATTCCAGTAGGGCTCGTTGGATAGTGTCCTTGCTACAGTGGAAGTCCTGGCTCAGTTGACGGATAGAGGGAAGCCGGCTACCTGTTGGAAATTTTCCTGATTCGATCCCCTTTTTTAGAAAGGAAACGACTGCTTGGTATTTACTTTCTTTCTTCATTCCAGACCTCCCTTGATTTTGTTACATTGTACCTTTTTTTTGCCTCCTTTGCAATGGGAAAAGCATTTCTCCCTTTCACAACTAGGAGCAAATGTGGTATACTTAGAAAGTATGATGATTCATTGAATAAAAGATAAGAAAGAGAATAGATAGAAAAGTGCAGGAACCGGTAAAATTATTTCAATACAATACTTTAGGTGCCCTAATGGCAGGTCTCTATGGTGGAACCATGACAGTGGGAGAGTTGCTGGAACATGGTGACCTCGGCTTGGGGACATTGGATTCGATTGATGGGGAGTTGATTGTCCTTGATGGTAAGGCATATCAAGCCAAGGGATCTGGTCAAACGCCTGAAATCGTCGAGGTGGCAGCGGATGCTCTTATTCCCTATGCAGCAGTGGTCCCTCATCAGGCAGAAGTGATTTTTCGTCAGCGCTTTGAGATGACGGATAAGGAATTGGAAAAGCGAATTGAGTCCTACTATGATGGGGAAAATCTTTTTCGTTCCATCAAGATTCATGGCGAATTTTCACAAATGCATGTGCGGATGATTCCCAAATCCACACCTGATACCAAGTTTGCTGATGTGGCGACTCACCAACCTGAATATAGCCGTGAAAATGTATCGGGAACCATTGTTGGATTTTGGACACCGGAGATTTTCCATGGGGTGAGTGTTGCAGGCTACCATTTACATTTTATCTCAGATGATTTGACCTTTGGCGGGCATGTGATGGACTTTGTTATCAAAGAAGGAATGATCGAGGTTGGAGCAGTCGACCAGTTGGATCAACGTTTTCCAGTCCAAGATCGCCAGTATTTATTTGCCAAATTTAATGTTGACGAGATGAAGAAAGATATTGATAAGTCAGAATAGGAGAAAAAGATGACAGTACATATTATCCTCACCATGATCGCTTTAGTTCTCATTCTAGTAGGTGGGACTTGGTATGCCAAAAAACGGTTTAAAATCTCTCTTGCAGTGATGGGCTTGGGGGCAATCGCATTTTTTGTTTCTTCTCAAGTGTTAGAGAAGATGGTTCACCTTCTGGTACTCCATCCGCAAAAAGATGGAACCATTCCGCTCATGCAGGAGCAGCCTTTCTTATACGTCCTTTATGGGATTGCCATGGCTGCCCTCTTTGAGGAAACAGCTCGTCTTGTTTTTTTTAAATGGTTGGAGAAAAAGAGAAAGTTGGAAGATAGAGATGCTTGGGCTTATGGTTTGGGACATGGGGGCTTGGAGATGCTCTATCTCGGAATGGGAAGTTTGATTAGCCTTTTGATCCTCTTTTCACTCCTACAGTCTTCAAATACTGATGCGGCGAATCTTCTTACGAAAAGTACATTAGAAACAGTTCAGTCTCTATCAGCATGGCAGATCTATCTACTAGGAGTTGAGCGTGTCCTTGCTCTGGTTCTCCAAATTAGCCTTACTGTCTGGGTTTACCAAAGTGTCATCCAAAAGAAATGGATCTATCTCGTTGCTGCCTATGGTTTGCATGCTTTGTTTGACTTAGCTCCAGCCTTATCTCAAGTGGGATGGATTACAAATCCTCTTCTAGTTGAGATCATCCTTCTCGCAGAACTTATAGCTCTTGTCTGGCTGACAAAATCTACATTTTGGAAAAAATCATAAAAAGAGGGGTGACCTCTTTTTTTATGTGAAGATTGGATACAGAAATTTCCAGTCGTCAAAAATCTTTAAAAATGGTATAATGAAATCACTTTACAAAAGGATGAGAGATATGACATTAGTAACTAGAATACAAGAACAATTAGAAGGAATTGATATTCGTTTTAAGGAACCATTGAAGCTCTATACCTACACTAAGGTAGGGGGACGAGCGGATTATCTGGTTTTGCCACGGAATCGCTATGAGATGGCGCGTGTCGTTCAATTTGCCAATCAAGAGAGTATTCCTTGGATGGTGCTAGGGAATGCCAGCAATATCATCGTTCGTGACGGTGGAATTCGTGGATTTGTCATCTTGTGTGACAAGCTTAATAATGTTTCAGTTGATGGTTATACCATTGAAGCGGAAGCTGGGGCCAACTTGATTGAAACGACACGTATTGCCCTCCGTCATAGTTTGACTGGATTCGAGTTTGCTTGTGGCATTCCAGGGAGCGTCGGTGGAGCAGTCTTTATGAATGCGGGTGCCTATGGAGGAGAGATTGCTCATATCTTGCAGTCTTGTCAAGTTTTGACCAAGGAAGGGGAAATCGAGACCTTATCTGCCAAGGAATTGGCTTTTGGTTACCGTCATTCAGCTGTTCAAGATTCTGGAGCTGTTGTTTTGTCAGCTAAATTTGCCCTATCTCCAGGAAATCATCAGGTTATCAAGCAAGAAATGGATCGCTTGACGCACCTACGTGAACTCAAACAACCTCTAGAATACCCATCTTGTGGTTCAGTCTTTAAGCGTCCAGTGGGGCATTTTGCAGGTCAGTTGATTTCAGAGGCTGGCTTGAAGGGCTATCGTATCGGTGGTGTTGAAGTGTCTGAAAAGCACGCAGGATTTATGATTAATGTTGCTGACGGAACGGCCAAAGACTATGAGGACTTGATCCAATCTGTTATTGAAAAAGTCAAGGAACACTCAGGTGTCACCCTTGAGAGAGAAGTCCGAATCTTGGGTGAGAAAGAATAAAATTTAGGCAGAAAAGCTGCTACTATGTCAATGGAAAGGGGGTGAAAGCCTATCGTTAGCGAAGATGCATGTAGGCAGTTCAATCTCCTACACGAGGTAGTAGTGGCCTGACAGAGCCCTGATCTGTTAATTTATGAAAAAGAAGGAATTTATGACAATTGAAAAAACCAATTATTGAATTCAAAAACGTTTCTAAAGTTTTTGAAGACAGCAACACCAAGGTTCTTAAAGACATCAACTTTGAGTTGGAAGAAGGGAAATTTTACACTCTTTTGGGCGCATCTGGTTCAGGAAAATCAACCATTCTGAATATCATTGCAGGTTTACTGGATGCGACGACAGGAGATATTTTGCTGGATGGGGTGCGGATCAACGATATCCCAACAAACAAACGAGATGTTCATACGGTCTTCCAATCCTATGCCTTGTTTCCACATATGAATGTGTTTGAAAATGTTGCCTTTCCACTCCGCTTGCGTAAAATCGACAAGAAAGAAATCGAGCAGCGTGTAGCGGAAGTTCTCAAGATGGTTCAGTTGGAAGGTTACGAGAAGCGTTCCATCCGTAAACTCTCTGGTGGACAACGCCAGCGTGTGGCTATTGCCCGTGCCATTATCAACCAGCCCCGTGTGGTCTTGTTGGATGAGCCCTTGTCAGCGCTGGACTTGAAATTGCGAACAGACATGCAGTACGAACTGCGTGAACTGCAACAACGATTGGGGATTACCTTTGTCTTTGTCACTCACGATCAGGAGGAAGCTCTCGCTATGAGTGACTGGATTTTCGTTATGAATGATGGCGAGATTGTTCAGTCTGGAACGCCAGTGGACATCTACGATGAGCCTATCAACCATTTTGTTGCCACCTTTATAGGTGAATCAAATATCTTGCCAGGAACCATGATTGAGGACTACTTGGTCGAGTTTAACGGCAAACGCTTTGAAGCGGTCGATGGTGGGATGAAGCCAAATGAGCCTGTTGAGGTTGTCATTCGTCCAGAGGACTTGCGCATTACCCTTCCTGAAGAAGGCAAGCTCCAAGTTAAGGTGGATACTCAACTTTTCCGTGGGGTTCACTACGAGATTATCGCCTATGACGAACTCGGTAATGAATGGATGATCCACTCAACTCGTAAGGCTATCGTTGGAGAGGAAATCGGTCTGGACTTTGAACCAGAAGATATCCATATCATGCGTCTCAACGAAACCGAAGAAGAGTTCGATGCTCGTATCGAGGAGTACGTAGAAATCGAAGAGCAAGAAGCAGGTCTGATAAACGCGATCGAGGAGGAAAGAGATGAAGAAAACAACCTCTAAACTCTTTGTAGTGCCCTACATGCTTTGGATTGCCCTCTTTGTCCTCGCACCCTTGGTCTTGATTTTTGGACAATCCTTTTTCAACATCGAAGGGCAGTTTAGTTTAGAAAATTATAAATCTTACTTTGCGTCACAAAACTTGACCTATCTCAAAATGAGCTTCAACTCTTTGCTTTATGCAGGGATTGTCACCTTGGTAACACTGCTCATCAGCTATCCAACAGCCCTCTTTTTGACCCGTCTCAAGCACCGTCAACTCTGGCTCATGCTGATTATCCTGCCGACATGGATTAACCTGCTCCTCAAGGCCTATGCCTTTATCGGGATTTTTGGTCAGAATGGCTCTATTAATCAATTTTTGGAATTTATCGGAATCGGTTCGCAGCAGTTGCTCTTTACGGATTTCTCCTTCATCTTTGTCGCAAGCTACATCGAGCTTCCCTTTATGATTTTGCCGATTTTCAATGTCTTGGACGATATGGATAACAACCTCATCAATGCCAGCTATGACCTCGGTGCGACCAAGTGGGAGACTTTCCGCCATGTTATCTTCCCTCTGTCTATGAACGGGGTGAGAAGTGGGGTTCAGTCTGTCTTTATCCCTAGTTTGAGTCTCTTCATGCTGACACGTTTGATTGGTGGGAACCGCGTTATCACGCTGGGAACGGCTATTGAGCAGAACTTCCTGACCAATGACAACTATGGAATGGGTTCTACCATCGGTGTGATCCTCATCCTGACCATGTTCATCACCATGTGGGTGACCAAGGAAAGGAGAGAACGATGAAAAAATTTGCCAATCTCTACCTAGCCTTTGTCTTTATCGTCCTTTATTTGCCAATTTTTTACCTGATTGGCTACGCCTTTAACGCAGGGGATGATATGAATAGTTTTACCGGCTTTAGCTTGAGCCATTTTAAAACCATGTTTGGTGATGGCCGTCTCATGTTGATCCTAACCCAAACCTTTTTCTTGGCCTTTCTATCTGCCTTGATTGCGACCATTATCGGGACTTTTGGTGCTATCTATATCTATCAGTCTCGTAAGAAATACCAAGAAGCCTTTTTATCACTCAATAATATCCTCATGGTTGCGCCTGACGTTATGATTGGTGCCAGCTTCTTGATTCTCTTTACCCAGCTTAAGTTTTCACTTGGATTTTTGACGGTTCTATCTAGTCACGTGGCCTTTTCCATCCCTATCGTGGTCTTGATGGTCTTGCCTCGACTCAAGGAAATGAACGGTGACATGATTCATGCGGCTTATGACTTGGGAGCCAGCCAGTTTCAGATGTTTAAGGAAATTATGCTTCCTTACCTGACTCCGTCTATCATTGCAGGTTATTTCATGGCCTTCACCTATTCGCTAGATGACTTTGCCGTAACCTTCTTTGTGACAGGGAATGGCTTTTCGACTCTATCAGTCGAAATTTATTCTCGTGCTCGTAAGGGAATTTCGCTAGAAATCAATGCCCTCTCTGCCCTTGTCTTTCTCTTTAGTATTATCCTAGTTGTTGGCTATTACTTCATCTCACGTGAGAAGGAGGAGCAAGCATGAAAAAACTCTATTCATTTTTAGCAGGAATTGCAGCAATTATCCTTGTCTTGTGGGGGATTGCGACGCATCTAGACAGTAAAATCAATAGCCGAGACAGTCAAAAACTGGTTATTTACAACTGGGGGGACTATATCGATCCAGAACTCTTGGAGAAATTCACAGAAGAAACAGGAATCCAAGTACAGTATGAGACCTTTGACTCCAATGAAGCCATGTATACCAAGATCAAGCAGGGTGGAACAACCTACGACATTGCTATTCCTAGTGAATACATGATCAACAAGATGAAGGACGAAGACCTCTTGGTACCACTCGATTATTCAAAAATTGAAGGAATCGAAAATATCGGACCTGAGTTCCTCAACCAGTCATTTGACCCGGGCAACAAATTCTCCATCCCATACTTCTGGGGGACCTTGGGAATTGTCTACAATGAAACCATGGTAGAGGAGGCGCCTGAGCATTGGGATGACCTCTGGAAGCCAGAATACAAGGATTCCATCATGCTCTTTGATGGGGCGCGTGAGGTTCTGGGACTCGGGCTTAACTCACTTGGTTACAGCCTCAACTCCAAGGATCCTCAGCAGCTGGAAGAAACAGTGGATAAGCTCTACAAATTGACTCCAAATATCAAGGCCATTGTGGCAGACGAGATGAAGGGTTACATGATTCAGAACAACGCTGCTATCGGTGTGACCTTCTCAGGGGAAGCCAGCCAGATGTTGGAGAAAAATCCTAACCTCAAGTATGTAGTTCCGACTGAGGCCAGCAATCTCTGGTTTGATAACATGGTCATTCCAAAAACCGTGAAAAACCAAGATGCCGCCTATGCCTTTATCAACTTTATGTTGAAACCCGAAAATGCTCTCAAAAATGCGGAGTATGTGGGCTACTCAACACCAAACCTACCAGCTAAGGAAATGCTCCCAGAGGAGACTAAGGAAGACAAATCCTTCTATCCAGACGCTGATACCATGAAACACTTGGAAGTTTATGAGAAATTTGACCATAAATGGACAGGAAAATATAGTGACCTCTTCCTACAGTTTAAAATGTATCGGAAGTAGGAGTAAGCAGACACGAAACGAATCAGTCAAGCTGGTTCGTTTTTTATGATGAAATTAATAAATCAAACTTATTAAAGTTTGATCATAACTACACCTTTTTGTATAATAATATATGAGAGATGTAAAGTTAAGCAAATATTATGGGGGAGAGTTTGTTATGGATATAAAGTTAAACGATATTTTGAATATAAGTGAGCCAAATCAGAGAAAATTCAAGGTGAAATTTAATAATTGGACGGGTGAAAATCCAATTCAGACCTATTTGAGAGACGAAGAAATAATTAATAACTACAACTTATTTTGGAGAACAAATAAGCGATATTTCAATGTTGGAGATATTGTCATAAATTTCATTAAGATTGATAATAACAAATGGTTATTAACTACTATAAAAGAAGTGAGTAAGGAACTTTTTGTTACTGGAGGACAAAATTATGAAGGAATTGAACTGAAGGAATATTCAGCCCTTTTTGGTCGTCTAATTATTCGGTACAGAAAAGAATCTAGAGGTTCAGTTCTAAAGTATACAACTTGTAAGGAAAAACTTGTGATAGAGCAGTTGTTATCAGATTCATTTGGAGGAGAAGAATTTCCGGGATATGATAATATTTCTTTATCTTACAAAGAATTAGAATTGATTTTACGTTTGAGAAAAAAAGATTGGATAACTGCTTTAGAAAATCAAAAAGCTGTTTATCTTATTACGGATAAGCAGAATG
Organism: Streptococcus cristatus; assembly: GCF_019685515.1. Lineage (GTDB taxonomy): Bacteria > Bacillota > Bacilli > Lactobacillales > Streptococcaceae > Streptococcus. The sequence continues at coordinate 1,177,019 of NZ_JABFFN010000001.1, read as the reverse complement.
GTAAATTATATGTAGGCTCAGCAACTTCAAACTATGGTATGCTTTTACAACGTTGGCAATCCTATGTGGATAATGGACATGGTGGCAATAAAGAACTTAGGATTTTAGTTGAAAAACAAGGGTTGAATTACGTTAAAGAAAATTTTCAATACTCTGTATTGGAAAACTACAATGGTAAGATTGATGATAATTTTGTTTTGAGGCGTGAATCATGGTGGAAAGAAGTTTTAAAATCAAAGGAGCATGGTTATAATGCAAATTAGGAGGAGAAAATAGAACAGTGGGAAAGAAATCGTCTTATAAAATAGGAATGGTGAAGAGATGAAAATAGAGAAATTGTTAGAGAGCAGGAAATATTGAAGTAGTAGAAGTTTCCAGTGTTCCTGAGGGTACTGCTGTAGGAACAGTAGTAGATTAAACTCCAAAAGTTGGAGAGAAAATTGATTTGAAACGTACACGAGTTAAAATTTCAATTTATAAGCCTAAAACTCATCAAACATCACAAAGTAGATCTAGATAAATTAAGAGGTGAAGTCGAAATTAATGATTCATTGCCATTAACCTTGACGAACCACTCCAAAAACGATATAATACTAGAGTTGAGAATTGATTTTCAGTTATCTTAGTCCAGAGAAATGGCGGTGCTGCGAGCCATCTAAGGTAGAAAGTCATGCTACTCAATCAGACAATTGCATAAGATTATGAGAATGACAAGTTCATTGAATGAAGGTGGTACCGCGGTTTTTCGCCCTTCGTGATGTGAGCTTGTCTTTTGATTTTTGGAGGTGTTTATGAAGACATTCCTCGTGAAACAAAAGTTTCGTCTTGGGGGCGAACGCTTCGATATCAAAGATGATAGAGGAGTAGTAAACTATCAGGTAGAGGGATCTTTCTTCCAAATTCCTAAGACCTTTACCATCTATGACGCCTATGGTGAGCAAGTCAGTGAGATTAGTAAAGAATTTTTCACCTTGCTTCCTCGCTTTAATATCCAGTTACGAAACGGTTCAAATTTCGTCATTCGCAAGAAGTTGACCTTCTGGCGAGATAAGTATGAGTTTGACAATCTAGGGCTTCGTATCGAGGGCAATATCTGGGATTTGAATTTCAAATTGCTAGATGATCGTGATCAGCTTGTCGCCGAGATTCGAAAAGAGATTTTCCATTTGACCTCAACCTATACTGTAACCGTCTATGAAGACTCTTATGCAGATCTGGTCATTTCCCTCTGTGTCGCGATTGACTATGTGGAGATGCTGGAAAGCCAATCAAATTAAACAAGTAAATAAGGAGATATTATGAAACAACTATCTAGTGCTCAAGTTCGCAAAATGTGGCTAGATTTCTGGGCAAGCAAAGGCCACTCTGTAGAACCATCAGTCAGCTTGGTTCCAGTAAACGACCCAACACTTTTGTGGATTAACTCAGGGGTTGCTACCCTTAAGAAATACTTTGACGGGACTATCAAACCTGAAAATCCACGTATTACCAATGCGCAAAAAGCCATCCGTACCAACGACATCGAAAATGTCGGAAAAACGGCTCGCCACCATACCATGTTTGAAATGTTGGGGAACTTCTCTATCGGAGATTACTTCCGTGATGAAGCCATCACTTGGGCTTATGAGCTCTTGACAAGCCCAGAATGGTTTGATTTTCCTAAAGACAAACTATATATGACCTACTATCCAGATGATAAAGATTCTTACAACCGCTGGATTGAAGTAGGAGTGGACCCAAGCCACTTGATTCCAATCGAAGATAACTTCTGGGAAATTGGTGCGGGACCTTCTGGACCAGATACAGAGATTTTCTTTGACCGTGGAGAAGCCTTTGACCCAGAAAACATCGGTATTCGCCTGCTTGCAGAAGATATCGAAAACGACCGTTACATCGAAATCTGGAATATCGTTTTGTCACAATTTAACGCAGACCCTGCTGTTCCTCGTAGCGAGTACAAGGAATTACCACACAAGAACATTGATACGGGCGCTGGTTTGGAGCGTTTGGTGGCAGTTATCCAAGGGGCAAAGACAAACTTTGAAACAGACCTCTTCATGCCGATTATCCATGAAGTTGAGAAATTGTCTGGTAAGGTCTACGACCAAGATGGCGACAACATGAGCTTCAAGGTTATTGCAGACCACATCCGTTCACTTTCATTTGCCATCGGTGATGGTGCCCTTCCAGGAAATGAAGGCCGTGGTTATGTTCTTCGTCGTCTTCTCCGTCGTGCTTCTATGCACGGTCAAAAATTGGGTATCAACGAGCCTTTCCTTTATAAACTCGTTCCAACTGTTGGAAAAATTATGGAAAGCTACTACCCAGAAGTGCTTGAAAAATGTGACTTTATCGAAAAAATCATCAAGAGCGAAGAAGAGTCATTTGCCCGTACCCTTCATTCAGGTCAACACTTTGCAGAAACCATTGTAGCTGATTTGAAAGCGAAAGGTCAAAACGTTATCGCTGGGCAAGATGTCTTCAAACTCTACGACACTTACGGATTCCCAGTTGAATTGACTGAAGAAATCGCTGAAGAAGCTGGGATGACTATAGACCGTGAAGGTTTTGAAGTAGCCATGAAAGAGCAGCAAGAACGTGCGCGTGCGTCAGCTGTCAAGGGTGGCTCAATGGGAATGCAAAATGAAACCCTCCAAAACATTACAGTGGAAAGTGTCTTCAACTACAATGCCAGTCAATTGCCTTCTAAGTTGGTGGCTATCGTAGCGGACAATGCTGAAGTTGAAACTGTTTCAGAAGGAACTGCCTCCCTGTTCTTTGCAGAGACTCCGTTCTACGCTGAAATGGGTGGACAAGTAGCTGACCACGGTCAAATCTTGGATGCTACAGGAAACCTTGTGGCTACTGTGACAGATGTTCAAAAAGCGCCAAACGGACAAGCTCTTCATACGGTTGAAGTTCTTGCACCGCTTGCTTTGAATCAGGAATACACCTTGGCAATTGATACAAATCGTCGTCACCGTGTCATGAAAAACCACACTGCAACGCACTTGCTCCATGCAGCCCTTCACAATATCCTTGGAAACCATGCGACACAAGCAGGATCCCTTAACGAAGTCGAATTCCTTCGTTTTGACTTCACACACTTCCAAGCCGTAACTCCTGAAGAGTTGCGCGCCATTGAACAACAAGTCAATGAGAAAATCTGGGAAGCAATTGCAGTAGAAACTGTTGAGACAGATATTGACACTGCTAAAGAAATGGGAGCTATGGCCCTCTTTGGTGAGAAATACGGTAAAGAAGTCCGCGTTGTAACCATCGGTGACTACTCTGTGGAACTCTGTGGTGGTACCCACGTTGGCAACACTTCTGAGATTGGTCTCTTCAAGATTGTCAAAGAAGAAGGAATCGGATCAGGAACTCGCCGTATCTTGGCAGTGACTGGTAAAGAAGCCTTTGAAGCCTACCGCGAACAAGAAGACGCTCTGAAAGCCGTCGCAGCAACCTTGAAAGCACCTCAACTCAAAGAAGTTCCTCATAAGGTCGAAGGGCTTCAAGAGCAACTCCGCCAACTTCAAAAAGAAAATGCCGAATTGAAGGAAAAAGCCGCAGCCGCAGCCGCGGGCGATGTCTTCAAAGATGTTCAAGAAGCAAACGGCCACCGTTACATTGCTAGCCAAGTGTCTGTATCAGATGCCGGTGCCCTTCGTACCTTTGCGGATAACTGGAAACAAAAAGACTACTCTGATGTGCTTGTCCTAGTTGCAGCTATTGGTGATAAGGTTAACGTTCTTGTAGCAAGCAGGACCAAAGACATTCACGCGGGTAACTTGGTTAAAGAATTGGCTCCAATCGTCGATGGACGTGGTGGTGGTAAACCAGACATGGCCATGGCAGGAGGAAGCAACCAAGCGAAAATCCAAGACTTGTTGGATGCCGTAGCAGGTAAATTGTAAGACAATAAAGATCTATCCATTTGGGTAGGTCTTTTTGTGCATACAAAAAAGCCAAATCCGACTGGATTTGGCTTGTAACTGATAGGTTTATTTTGTTGTCCAGACACTGACTGAACCCGCTGCTACCGGAAATTCTCCATAACCGTCAGCATTGATTGTGACTTGTTCTTGGTGATTTCCAAGTAAATCTACAAAGGTTTGGTCAGCCCATTCTTGCCCGACAAACATAGACTTGCTGTTTTCTTGGTCATTTGAAATCAAGACTGCGATTGGGGATTGATGTTCAGCACCTGAACGAACCCAACCTATACAGTTAGCATCGTCAAAGTAGTCTGTTTGCTCTCCATAGGCCCTGTCTTTTCGGATGGCTAGGAGACGATCAAGAACTTCTCTGAAATCTTGTTGAGCAAATTGCCCTGAAATACCGTAATAATCTCCGTAAAAGACACATGGAAGCCCATCTTTGCGTAATAGAATAAGGGCATAGGCTGCTGGCTTGAACCATTCTTCAACAGTAGACTCAAGGGCCTGTCCTCGTTGGGTATCGTGGTTGTCGACAAAGGTTACAGCCTTGTCAGGTTTGAGTTCAACCAAGCTATCAGTAAAGATAGTACGGAGGTCGTAGCTTGCTCCAGCTTGACCGGCTTCAAAGAGATTCTGGTGGAGACGAACATCGACAAGGTCAAAACGTTCCTCTGTTTTTTCGAGATAGTCTAGGTTGGCTTCTTTATCTGGATTCCAAAATTCACCAAAAACATAGAAATCCTGACCATATTTTTCCTTCATATCACGGATGAAATTGCGCATAAAGAAAGAGTCGATGTGTTTGACGGCATCCAAACGGAAACCAGCAATACCAGTCGTTTCCATGAACCAGTCAGCCCAGTCATAGATATTTTGGATGACTTCAGGATGCTTAAAGTCCAGGTCAGCGTACATGAGGTAGTCGTAGTTGCCGTTTTCGTTATCGACCAATTCCTCATTTGCCCAACCTTTATTGTCTCCCTGGATCAGGTAAATGCCAGACTTGCGGCGCTTGGCATCATAGTCTGTACCCGTGAAGTGGTACCAGTGCCAGTGGAAGTCATTGTAGGTATTTTGACGACCATCGAAAGTAAAGTGCGTCCAGCCATTGATAGTGAAGGGCTCGCTTAGTTGAACGGTACGATCCTCAGGATCCACTTCAATAACCTGAAAGGATTCCATGTGATCGGCTGCAGCCTTGTGATTGAGCACTACATCGGCCATAGGTCGAATTCCCTGAGCCTTTAAGGCTTGAATGGCTTGAAGATAGTCTTTTTTGAACCCATACTTGGTGCGGACAGTTCCTTTTTGGTGAAATTCACCTAGGTCAAATAGGTCATATACCCCATAGCCGACATCTTTTTCGTTGGTTGCCTTGAAGGCAGGTGGCATCCAGACATGGCTAATTCCCAGATGGGCTAGGTGCTCTGCATCATTTGTCAGTCGCATCCAGTGTTGGCCGTCGTGAGGCAGATACCACTCAAAGTATTGCATAAGTGTCTGATTTTGCATTGTTTTTCCTCTTGCTTATCAATGTTGTGTTTTATTCTACCATAAAGTTTAGCACTAGGCAAACGTTTGCGCAGTTTTCTATACTCATTTCTAGAATTGTCTATTTTTAAAGACACTATTTCCTTCCCATTGCTAGAGAAATTATGTTTAGGAGAAAAAATAAATTGAGTAAACTTATTTTAACAAAAATGGCACTTAGTAAACTAAAGTAAAAATGGATAAGCGGTTTCTTTTTTGAGAATTGTTATAAAATTTGCTATAATAGTAGCTATGAATAGAATTAGGGTCAGCAGACGTGTTGAAAAAAAGCTAGCTAAGGGTCTAGTTCTTTTGGAAGCAAGTGATTTAACAGATATTGATCTGACGGATCAGGCAGTAGAAGTTCTTAGTCAAGACGGGAAGTTTTTAGGGAGTGCCTATCTTTCTCAACAGAACAAGGGAATTGGTTGGTTCATCAGCAGGGAAAAGGTTAGCTTTAACCAAATCTTTTTTGAAGCTCTGTTTCGTAAGGCCAAGGAAATTAGAAAGCCTTATTATCAGGATGACTTGACTACTGCCTTTCGCCTTTTTAACCAAGAGGGGGATGGCTTTGGCGGTCTGACTGTTGATCTCTACGGAGATTATGCTGTCTTTTCGTGGTACAACTCCTTTGTTTACCAGATTCGTAAGCTGATCGTAAAGGCTTTTAAGGAAGTTTTTCTTGAGGTCTTGGGTGCTTATGAGAAAATTCGTTTTAAAGGTCTAGACTACGAGTCTGCCCATATTTATGGTGAGGAAGCGCCAGACTATTTTACTGTTCTTGAGAATGGCGTGCTCTATCAAGTCTTTATGAATGATGGCTTGATGACAGGGATTTTTCTAGACCAGCATGAAGTTCGTGGGAGTCTGGTTGACGGTCTAGCAATGGGCAAATCCTTGCTCAATATGTTTTCCTATACGGCTGCCTTTTCAGTTGCTGCAGCTATGGGAGGCGCGAGTGAGACAACTTCTGTCGACTTGGCCAAACGGTCGAGAGAGCTATCAGAAGCTCATTTTCAAGCAAATGGATTCAGCACGGACAATCATCGTTTTATCGTCATGGATGTCTTTGAGTACTTCAAGTATGCCAAGCGAAAAGGCTTGACCTATGATGTGATTGTTCTTGATCCGCCGAGCTTTGCCCGCAATAAAAAACAAACATTTTCTGTGGCGAAGGATTATCACAAGTTGATTTCCCAGAGCCTAGAGATTTTAAATCCGGGAGCGATTATCATTGCCAGTACCAATGCTGCCAATGTTTCCCGCCAGAAATTTATAGAACAAATTGATAAAGGTTTTGCAGGAAGAAAATATCAGATCTTGAACCAATATGGTCTTCCAGCAGACTTTGCCTATAATAAAAAAGATGAAAGCAGTAATTACCTCAAGGTGATTAGTATGAAGGTTAGTAAATGAAATTAGTCGTCTCAGTAATGCCAAGAAGTTTAGAAGAAGCGCAAGAACTGGATGCCACTAGGTATGAAGATGCCGATATCATTGAGTGGCGTGCAGACTTTCTTGCAAAGGATGCTATTTTACAGGTAGCACCCGCTATCTTTGAGAAATTTGCAGGACGCGAACTGGTCTTTACCCTTCGGACTCGCGCTGAGGGAGGAGAAATCGAACTCTCCTCAGAAGAGTATGTTCAAATCATCAAGGAAGTTACTCAGCTCTATCAGCCTGATTATGTAGATTTTGAGTATTTCAGCTACAAGGACGTTTTTGAGGAAATGTTGGATTTTCCAAATCTGGTTTTGAGCTATCATAATTTCCAGGAGACACCTGAAAATATGATGGAAATCTTGTCTGAGTTGACCAGTCTCTCTCCGAAAGTGGTCAAGGTATCAGTTATGGCCCATACGGAGCAGGATGTTTTAGACCTGATGAACTACACACGAGGATTTAAGACACTCAATCCTGAGCAAGAGTACGTGACCATTTCCATGGGGAAAATGGGCAAGGTATCACGCATTACTTCAGATGTGACGGGTTCAAGTTGGTCATTTGCTAGTCTGGATGAAGCGAGTGCCCCAGGTCAGATTTCATTGGCTAACATGAAAAAAATCAGGGAGATTTTGGATGAAGCTTGATGGCTATACACGTTTAGCTGCAGTTGTTGCCAATCCCATCAAACACTCTATTTCACCCTTTATCCATAATAGGGCCTTTGAGGCGACAGCTACCAATGGTGTCTATGTGGCTTGGGAGATTGAAGCGGGTGATCTGGCAGAAACAGTCGCCAATATTCGTCGTTACCAGATGTTTGGGATCAACCTGTCTATGCCTTACAAGGAGCAAGTGATTCCTTATCTGGATGAGTTGAGTGATGAGGCTTGTTTGATTGGGGCGGTCAATACAGTTGTTAATCAAGACGGAACGTTAATTGGATATAATACAGATGGCAAGGGATTCTTTAAGAGCTTGCCTTCTTTTACAATTTCAGGTAAAAAGATGGCCATACTAGGAGCAGGTGGCGCGGCCAAGTCCATTTTGGCACAGGCTATTTTAAATGGCGTCAGTCAGAGTTCAGTCTTTGTTCGCTCAAGTTCTATCGAAAAAACAAGACCTTATTTGGACAAGTTACAGAAGCAAACAGGTTTTAAAGTGGACTTGTATGCTTTAGAAGATGTTTCTGAACTGCAAGCAAGGATTGCCGATTCGCACTTACTAGTCAATGCGACTAGTGTAGGAATGGATGGTCAGTCGTCCCCAGTTCCAGAAAGCATCAATTTGCCAGAGGCTCTCTTGGTCGCAGATATCATTTACCAACCCTTTGAGACGCCATTTTTGAAATGGGCTAGAAGTCAGGGCAATCCAGCCGTCAATGGTCTTGGAATGTTGCTCTATCAGGCTGCTGAAGCTTTTCAACTGTGGACAGGTAAAGAAATGCCGACAGACGAGATTTGGCAGTCCTTAACAGAAAAATATAAATAGTGAAAAGGAGACCCTACTATGAAAATCAGAATCGATATTTCGCATCATTCTTATGATATTCAGATTGAAAAAGGTTGTCTATCGCAAGCAGGTCAATGGTTGCGTGAACTCTGGCAACCACAAAAGGTAGTCATTGTGACAGATAACCATGTAGCTTCTCTCTATGCAGAGAAGGTTAAACTCAGCCTAGAAGATGCTGGTTTTCAGGTAGCTGTTTTTGATTTCTTAGAAGGCGAAGAACGAAAGAATTTAACCACTGTTCAGAAGGTCTATGAATTTCTAGTCAAGCAAGGTCTGACTCGTAGCGATGGGATTGTGGCTCTTGGTGGTGGTGTCGTTGGGGACCTAGCTGGTTTCGTAGCCTCTACCTATATGCGAGGCATTCACTTTGTTCAGATTCCGACTAGTTTGACAGCCCAGGTTGATTCTTCTATCGGTGGAAAGACAGGTGTCAATACTCCATTTGCTAAGAATATGGTGGGTACCTTTGCCCAACCAGATGGAGTTCTGATTGATCCGCTTGTCCTCGAAACACTCGGAAAAAGAGAACTGATTGAGGGGATGGGTGAGGTTATCAAGTATGGTTTGATTGAGGATCCAGAACTATGGGCTCTCTTGACGGAGCTGGATGGTTCTGTAGAGAGCATTCTGGAACATGCAGAGACTTTGATAGAACATTCTTGTCAGGTGAAGCGTAAGATGGTGGTAGAGGATGAGTTGGACAACGGTGTCCGCCTTTACCTCAATTTTGGCCACACCATTGGTCATGCCATTGAAGCAACTGCCGGTTATGGGAAAGTCATGCATGGAGAAGCTGTGGCTATGGGCATGGTTCAGATTTCCAAGGTTGCTGAGGGAAAAGGCCTCATGCCAGAAGGAATAACCCAGTCCATTAGAGAGATGTGCCAGAAATTTGGCTTGCCTGTTGACTATGAAAACTGGGATGTTGACAGGCTTTATCAGGCTCTTACTCATGACAAGAAAGCGCGTGGCAACACCTTGAAATTGGTCTTGGTACCAGAGCTTGGTTCAGCGACCATTCACCCAGTTTCTCTGGAAGAGATGAAAGACTACTTGGTAAAATAAGGAGAACGTATGAGATATTTAACTGCAGGAGAATCACACGGCCCCCGTCTGACGGCAATTATTGAAGGAATTCCAGCTGGACTTCCTTTGACAGCAGAGGATATTAATGGAGACCTTAAACGCCGTCAGGGTGGCTACGGTCGTGGTGGCCGTATGAAGATTGAGAGTGACCAGGTTGTCTTTACTTCGGGCGTTCGTCACGGGAAGACGACAGGGGCTCCCATTACCATGGATGTCATCAATAAGGACCACCAGAAATGGCTGGATATCATGTCTGCAGAGGACATTGAAGACCACCTTAAAAGCAAACGGAAAATCACTCATCCTCGTCCAGGTCATGCCGACTTGGTAGGGGGCATCAAGTACCGCTTTGACGATTTACGAAATTCCTTGGAGCGTTCATCAGCTCGTGAAACAACCATGCGAGTAGCAGTTGGGGCAGTAGCTAAACGACTTTTGGCTGAGCTAGATATGGAGATTGCTAACCATGTCGTGGTCTTTGGTGGCAAGGAAATCGATGTTCCTGAAAATCTGACAGTTGCGGAGATTAAGGAACGAGCTGCCCAGTCTGAAGTTTCTATTGTCAACCAAGAACGAGAACAAGAAATCAAGGACTATATTGACCAAATCAAGCGTGACGGTGATACCATCGGTGGAGTTGTGGAGACAGTCGTCGGAGGCGTTCCAGTTGGCCTTGGTTCCTATGTCCAATGGGACAGAAAATTGGATGCGCGATTGGCTCAAGCAGTTGTCTCTATCAATGCCTTTAAAGGGGTGGAATTTGGTCTTGGCTTTGAAGCTGGTTACCGTAAGGGCAGCCAAGTTATGGATGAAATTCTCTGGTCTAAAGAAGACGGCTATACTCGCCGTACTAACAATCTGGGCGGTTTTGAAGGTGGTATGACTAATGGGCAACCGATTGTTGTTCGTGGCGTCATGAAACCCATTCCTACTCTTTATAAACCACTCATGAGTGTGGATATCAAGACTCACGAACCTTACAAGGCAACCGTGGAGAGAAGTGATCCGACCGCTCTTCCAGCAGCAGGTGTGGTCATGGAAGCTGTTGTGGCAACGGTTCTGGCGCAAGAAATCCTTGAAAAATTCTCATCAGATAATCTTGAAGAATTAAAAGAGGCAGTTGCCAAGCACCGAGACTATACAAAGAACTATTAAGGAGTCCTTATGGCAAAAACCATCTATATCGCAGGTCTAGGTTTGATTGGTGCTTCGATGGCACTCGGCATCAAGCGCGATCATCCGGATTATGAAATTCTAGGTTATAATCGCAGTCAGGCTTCGAGAGATATTGCATTGGAACGAGGAATGATAGACCGTGCGACGGATGATTTTGCCAGTTTCGCTCCTCTAGCAGATGTCATCATCCTGACCTTGCCAATCAAACAGACCATTGCTTTTATTAAGGAGCTGGCAAACTTAGACTTGAAGGAAGGCGTTATTATCTCGGATGCGGGCTCGACCAAGTCAGCCATTGTAGATGTGGCGGAGGAATATTTAGCTGGCAAGCCTGTTCGCTTTGTCGGGGCCCATCCCATGGCTGGTAGCCACAAGACAGGGGCTGCCTCTGCGGATGTTAATCTCTTTGAAAATGCCTATTATATCTTCACACCTTCGAGCCTGACAAATCCTGACACACTTGAGGAAATGAAGGATCTGCTTTCAGGCCTTCATGCTCGTTTTATCGAGATTGATGCCAAGGAGCATGATCGGGTGACTTCTCAGATTAGCCATTTTCCTCATATTCTGGCTTCCAGCCTTATGGAGCAGACGGCAGTTTATGCTCAAGAACATGAGATGGCAAGGCGCTTTGCGGCGGGTGGTTTTCGAGATATGACTCGCATTGCGGAAAGCGAGCCAGGTATGTGGACTTCCATTCTCTTGTCCAATCGTGAGACTATTCTAGATCGAATTGCGGATTTCAAGGAGCGCCTAGATGAGGTTGGACAAGCCATCAGCAAGGGAGATGAAGAGCAAATCTGGAACTTTTTCAACCAAGCACGTGAGCAACGGCAGGCTATGGAAATCCATAAACGTGGTGGTGTGGACAGTTCTTACGACCTCTATGTCGACGTTCCTGATGAAGAAGATGTCATCTTGCGGATTTTGGAACTGCTACGTGGAACTTCCTTGGTCAATATCCACATCAACGAAGAAAACCGTGAGGATATTCACGGGATTCTACAAATTTCATTTAAAAATGCTCAAGATTTAGAACGAGCTGAGCGCTTAATTACAGAAAATACAGACTACACAGTCGTCATCAAATAAGGAGAAAACCATGTCAAATATTTACGATAGTGCAAATGAACTCAGTCGTGGGTTACGCGAATTACCAGAATACAAGGCGGTCAAGGCAGCAAAAGATGCCATCCAAGCAGATAATCAAGCTAGCAAGATTTTTGCAGACTACCTCGCTTTCCAACAAGAAATCCAAGTCATGGCGCAAACGGGACAAATGCCAGACGCCTCTTTTCAAGAAAAGATGCAGTCTTTTAGCAAGCAAATCCAAGAGAACGCTCTTTTGTCAGATTTTTTTGCCAAACAGCAACAATTGTCCATTTACCTTTCAGACATTGAAAAAATTGTCTTTGAACCTGTTTCAGAATTATTGAAATAGTATTTTATCTGTATAAAAGCCAGAAATTTCAGGAATTTCTGGCTTTTTTGTGATAAAATAAGAAAAGTATTGCAAGTATGAGGTCAACTATGAAACTAAAAACAAACATTCGCCACTTACATGGCAGTATCCGGGTACCAGGTGACAAGTCTATCAGCCACCGTTCGATTATTTTTGGAAGTTTGGCTGAGGGCGAGACTAAGGTTTATGATATTCTGCGTGGAGAGGATGTGCTCTCAACCATGCAGGTTTTTCGTGACCTTGGTGTTAAAATTGAGGACAAAGATGGGGTTATTACCATTCAAGGTGTAGGCATGGATGGCTTAAAAGCTCCGCAAAACGCCTTGGATATGGGAAATTCTGGCACCTCGATTCGCCTGATCTCAGGTGTCCTTGCTGGTGCAGACTTCGAAGTAGAGATGTTTGGAGATGATAGTCTTTCTAAACGCCCTATGGACCGCGTGACGATTCCATTGAAAAAAATGGGCGTTAGCATTTCAGGGCAAACAGATCGAGACCTGCCCCCTCTTCACTTAAAAGGGACGAAAAATTTAAGACCGATTCATTATGAATTGCCAATTGCCTCTGCTCAAGTCAAGTCTGCCTTGATGTTTGCAGCCTTGCAGGCTCAGGGGGAATCCGTTATTCTTGAGAAAGAATGTACTCGTAACCACACCGAAGATATGTTGCAACAATTTGGTGGCCATTTAAGTGTGGATGGCAAGAAAATCACAGTTCAAGGACCACAAAAACTGATCGGACAAAAGGTAGTTGTTCCAGGAGATATTTCCAGTGCAGCCTTTTGGTTGGTTGCAGGTTTGATTGTTCCAAACTCTCGTGTGGTGTTGCAGAATGTGGGGATTAACGAAACTCGTACTGGTATTATTGATGTCATTCGAGCTATGGGTGGAAAACTAGAAATAACTGAAATCGATCCAGTCGCTAAATCAGCAACCCTGACTGTCGAGTCTTCAGACTTGAAAGGAACAGAGATTGGTGGAGCTTTGATTCCCCGATTGATTGATGAATTACCCATTATTGCCCTTCTAGCGACCCAAGCCCAAGGTGTAACGGTCATTAAGGATGCTGAAGAACTTAAGGTCAAGGAAACCGACCGCATTCAGGTGGTGGCAGATGCTTTAAATAGCATGGGGGCGGATATCACTCCTACAGTAGATGGGATGATTATCAAAGGGAAATCAAGACTTCATGGCACTAGAGTCAATACGTTTGGTGACCACCGAATTGGAATGATGACAACTATTGCAGCCCTCTTGGTTGCGGATGGAGAAGTGGAGCTTGACCGTGCTGAAGCCATCAATACCAGCTATCCTAGCTTCTTTGATGATTTGGAGAGCTTGATTCATGGTTAAGGTATTACTCGGATTTATGGGGGCAGGCAAGTCGACAATCGCTAGAGGATTGGACCCAGACTACATCGATATGGATGCCTTAATCGAGGAACGTTTGGGCATGTCCATTGCGGATTTCTTCGCTGAAAAAGGAGAAGTGGCCTTTCGTCAAGTAGAGTCAGAAGTCCTATCTGACTTACTAAAAACGGACCAAGTTGTGTCAACTGGCGGAGGAGTTGTCATTTCTCAGAGAAATCGTGACTTGCTCAAAACCAATCCTGATAACATCTACCTAAAAGCAGATTTTGAAACCCTCTACCAACGTATCGCAGCTGATAAGGACAATCAGCGCCCACTGTTTCTAAATAATAGTAAGGAAGAACTGGCAGCTATTTTCCAAGAAAGACAAGCTTGGTATGAGGAAATAGCCAGTCAAGTTCTGGATGTGACCAAGCTAAGCCCAGAGGAAATTATAGAGGAACTGAGATGAAAATTGCCTATCTAGGTCCCAAGGGATCTTTTTCGCATCATGTTGTGCAGACAGCCTTTCCCAAAGAGGAATTGCAGGCTTTTGCCAATATCACAGATGTTATCAAGGCCTATGAACAGGGCTTGGTGGACTATTCTGTAGTGCCAGTTGAAAATTCTATTGAGGGTAGTGTCCATGAAAGTTTGGACTATCTTTTTCATCAGGCTCGCATCCAAGCAGTTGCAGAAATTGTTCAACCCATTCACCAGCAGTTGATGGTGGTTCCAGGTCAGTCAAAAATTGAGAAAATCTTTTCCCATCCTCAGGCTCTGGCTCAAGGAAAGAAATTCATCGATGTGCACTATCCAGAGGCCAAAATTGAGGTAACAGCCAGTACCGCCTATGCAGCTCGCTTTATTTCAGAGCATCCAGACCAGCCATACGCAGCCATTGCTCCTAGAAGTTCAGCTGAAGAATATGGCTTGGAATTGATTGCAGAGGATATTCAGGAAATGGAAGCCAATTTCACACGTTTTTGGGTGTTAGGGGCAGAGATACCGAAGATTCCTTTGAACTCGCAAGCTGAAAAAATGAGTTTGGCCTTGACCTTACCAGACAACCTACCTGGTGCTCTTTACAAGGCACTTTCGACCTTTGCTTGGAGAGGGATTGACTTAACAAAGATTGAGAGTCGCCCCCTTAAAACAGCCTTGGGAGAATACTTTTTCATTATTGATGTGGACAATAGTGACAAAAAACTGGTTCATTTTGCCAGACAAGAACTAGAAGCTATTGGAATCCAGCACAAGATACTGGGAACCTACCCGATTTTTACCATAACTGATTTAGAAAAGGAGAGTCAATGAGCAAAGAAAATCCTTTAAGTCATCACGAGCAGTTACGTTATGACTATCTCTTCAAAAATATTCATTACCTCAACGACCGTGAACGGAGGGAGTTTGATTATCTGCAACAAAAAATGACAGGTCCCAAGTCTGAAGTTCACCATTTCTACCAAGAGGAAAAAGAAGAAACTTGGGGTAGAGATATTGATCTTCCGACTTATGGCAGTAGAAGCCGATCTAAGAGACGTGAAAAGGTAGCTCCTCTGCCTAAAGTCAAAAAGAAAAAAAGAAGAATTCGCTTCAAACGAATACTGACTTGGTTCTTGCTGTTGATTACATGTGTGGCTGCAGGGATGATTTTCATGTTTCTTCGAGGGTTCCAGTCAGCAGCAAATCCAACAAATAAGCCAGCTGACGCCAAGGCGGCTCAAGTAGAGGTCTTTAACGGTCAGGATACCAAAGATGGTGTGAATATCCTAGTCATGGGGACAGATGGCCGTATCGGTCAAAATAGTGCGGAGACTCGTACCGACACAATCATGGTACTGAATGTCAGTGGATCGGATAAGAAGATCAAACTAGTCAGCTTTATGCGTGACAACTTAGTTTATATCGACGGGTACAGTAAGATTGTAAATGGCCAGAAACAAACGGATAACAAACTAAATGTTGCCTATGAACTTGGGGAACAAGAAGGGCAAAAAGGTGCTGAAATGGTCCGCAAGGTTCTAAAAGACAACTTTGATTTGGATATTAAGTACTATGCCCTAGTTGACTTCCAGGCCTTTGCAACAGCCATTGATACCCTCTTCCCTGACGGAGTAACGATTGATGCTCAATTCTCAACATTGAATGGTCAACCTTTAACAGAAGCAACAGTTGGAGATGACCTTCATGCAACAGAGACAGAGTCCCCAACTCAAACCATCAAAGTTGGAAAACAGCAGATGAATGGATCCACCTTGCTAAACTATGCTCGCTTCCGTGATGATGATGAAGGAGACTACGGACGTACCAAACGTCAGCAACAAGTCATGTCAGCTGTTCTTGAGCAGATTAAAGATCCAACCAAGCTCTTTACAGGATCAGAGGCACTTGGAAAAGTTTTTGGCATGACTTCAACAAATTTACCATATAGCTTCTTGTTGACCAATGGATTATCTGTCCTAGAAGGTGCTCAAAATGGAATTGAAAGACTCACAGTACCAGAACTTGGTGACTGGGTAGATGCTTATGATGTCTATGGAGGGCAAGGACTTCTTGTCGATCAAAATAAATACCAAACCAAACTCGCTCAAATGGGGATGAGATAAGAGGCGATAAATGAAAATCAAAGTTTGATTCACTAGTGAAATGGTAGTCGGAGCTTTGGTTTTTCTTACTATCTGATAGATTTTTAAGGCTTTTTTATGGTATAATAAAATGATATAACTCGTTATTGGACAGAAGAGGAGAGATATGAGTGATTTGAAAGCGATTCAGGCTCGTAGCCTGGAAATGGCTGAATATTTCGTCGCATTTTGTAAAGAACATGATTTGTTGTGCTACCTCTGTGGAGGAGGAGCTATTGGCGCCCTTCGTAATAAGGGCTTCATTCCTTGGGATGATGACTTAGACTTTTTCATGCCCCGCAATGACTATGAAAAATTAGCAGAACTGTGGCCCCGTTATGCAGATGAGCGTTATTTCTTGTCAAAGAGCAAGAAGGATTTTGTAGACCGTAACCTTTTTATTACCATTCGTGACAAGGAAACCACCTGTATCAAGCCTTATCAGAAGGATTTGGATTTGCCCCACGGTTTGGCCTTGGATGTTTTGCCTTTGGATTATTATCCTAAAAATCCGGCTGAGCGTAAGAAACAGGTTCGTTGGGCCTTGATTTATTCACTCTTTTGCGCCCAAACCATCCCAGAAAAGCATGGTGCAGTCATGAAATGGGGAAGTCGCATCTTACTCGGCCTGACTCCAAAATCTCTACGTTATCGCATTTGGAAAAAAGCTGAAAAAGAAATGACCAAGTATGGTCTGGCTGAGAGCGATGGAATCACGGAATTATGCTCAGGTCCCGGCTACATGAGAAACAAATACCCGATCGCATCTTTTGAAGATAATCTTTTCTTGCCATTCGAAGGAACAGAGATGCCCATTCCAGTTGGCTACGATGCCTATCTCAGCACTGCTTTTGGGGATTATATGACACCGCCACCAGCGGACAAGCAAGTACCGCATCATGATGCTGTCATAGCTGATATGGATAAGTCTTATACAGAATACAAGGGAGAATATGGAGCATGATGGGAGAAAAAATTAGCGTTATCGTTCCAGTCTACAATGTAGAAGCCTATCTGGAGCGATGTGTGGAGTCGATTCTTCAACAAACTTATGCCAATTTTGAACTAATTCTAATCAACGATGGTTCTGCCGATTCCAGCGGACAGATCTGTGATTACTTAGCATCTCAGTATGAGAATATCAAGGTTTATCATATCGAAAATGCTGGTGTTTCAAATGCTAGAAATATGGGAATTCAGCTAGCGACGGGTGCTTGGATCACCTTTATTGATAGCGATGATTTCGTTACCCAGGATTACTTAGCTACTTTAGCAAGTGCAGTTGAGGGGGAAAACATAGGCTTTGTAATTGCTCCTCTGCACCATATTAAAAACGGCATTGTAACAGACCTACCTCCACATTCTGGAAAAACAGAACTCTGGTCAACAGAAGAAACCATGAAGGAACTATTGATGACTACCAGAACGTCATTTTTTCCAGTCGCAAAACTGTTTAAGAGAGACCTGCTTGCGGATGAAAAGTTTAATACAAATTATCACCTAGCTGAAGATGCCTTATTTTTAACTGAATTGCTACTAAAGACAAGATGCAGTTGCGTATTTATTGACAAACCTGTTTATTATTATGATCATCGTGAGGGAAGTGCAACGACATCTGTTAATCGATATGTATTTGATACAATAGAAGTTTATAAGCAAATAATTGCTCAAGTTTCACAAGCCTTCCCTAATTTAAAATACGAATTAATAAATAGAGAATGTTGGTCGTACATTACAGTTTACGATAAAATTATCTTTACTCCACGTGAAGAGTATCAAAAGGAGAAAGCCGAGCTGAGGAATTGGATTGTTCAGCACCGACGCGAAATATGGAAGGATGCTTATTTCACTACTTTTCGCAAGATAGCTATCCTATCACTTGTCATTTCTCCATGGCTATATAAGAAAATTGTTGGATTAAAAAACTAATATCATGAGAAGGAGTTGAAAATGAATTTTTCAAAAATGGATGAATACTTTGAAAAATCAAAACTATGGATTGCGTATCTATTTGTTTTCATTTCGATTTTAAGTATGAGTTCACTGGTTTATAAGATAGCAAATCCCCTCTATAAGGGATTGTCAGCGATTGTAGTGCTTTATATTTGCTATACTTTATTGTTTAAGTGGAAAGAAATCACAGTAGATCGTAAATTTCTATCCTTATTTGGACTCTTAGCTGGAAGCCATCTGCTATCTGCTATTTTCAATCGCTCGGGACATTTGATTGGAAATGTGATTGAAATACTTTTTATGGTAACCTATGTTTTATTATTTACCATGTTACAATCGGGTCAACTCAAAAAATTATTTGACTGGATTGCCTATACGGTTCAAATTGTATCTTTTTCTTCAGCAATTTTTGCGTTTGGTTTATTGCTAAGTAGAGTCCTTATCCTATTTAAGATTGGCGAGCAATCTTATTATTATGGTGTCATGAATGGACGTCTGTGGGGGATTGTCAATCCTAATGCTAGTGCGATATTTTCATACATTAGCATTATTTTGGCTATGTATTTGATCCATAAAGGAAGTAAATATTCTGTTTATCTTAAACTGAACAATGTGATTCAATTAGTTTACTTCGCTACGATGCAAAGTCGAGGAGCCTTACTTTCTTTACTTCTCATGATTGGACTCTATAGTTTCTTTGCTACTAGAGGAAGTATCGTTAAACGATTCCTCACTTTTATAGTTGCTGGTTTGCTGATTACTGCAACTAATATAGGATTAAGCTATATAACTTCAATCTACATTTCATCTGAAACTGCGACTGTCTTAGATTTAAACAAAGGACAATCCTATGCTGAAACAGATTCGTCTGTCACTAAGAAGAACGGTGAGCTCCATCTGATTGAAACAACACCAAGTGGTAGAACCTATATCTGGAAAAATGCCATCAAGATGGGAAGTACGAAACCAATTTTTGGTTATGGTGTACGAAATGTTCCAGATTACTACACAGAATATTTCAGTAAATTTGAGATTCAAAACTCTCTTATCGGTGGGAATTTCCATAACATTTTTGTGACCATATTTGTCAGTTCGGGAGTTCTAGGCTTAGCATTCTTCCTTCTTGTACTGGCTTATGTCATCAAGCGCTTTTTAACTTATTTGATTGTTTCCAAGAAAAATACTGATAAATTAATCATGATTCTTTTCTTCGGTATCTTGCTTGGTCAATTATTTGAAAGTCAGATTATGTATTCAACCAACTTTATTAATATCATCTTCTGGCTAGCGATTGGCTATGGACTTGTAGTCTGCAAACAGGATGAAGGAATTCGGTATCAAGAAGTAACAGATGTCAGTGAAATTCAACAGATGGAACTTGGAATCATGGAGTATATTCATGAAGTTTGTCAGAAAATTGGGGTTAAGTATTTCTTAGCATATGGAAGTCTAATTGGTGCTGTTCGCCATCAAGGATTTATCCCTTGGGATGATGACATGGATATCTGCATGTTACGAGAAGATTATGAAAAGTTACAAGACTACCTTATCGCTAACCCTGATGAACGTTACGAGGTCATGTCTTATAAAAATAATCTGAACTATGTCTATCCCTTCATGAAAGTGCAGGATAACCATACCTACTTGTTGGAAGAAGATGTTCGCATCGATTCAAATATGGGAATATATGTAGATATTTTTCCTGTAGATGGCTACGAGGATGACGTAGAATTTAAAAACAAGATGACGAAACTGATAAAGAAACGTCAATTGAGTTGCTACACCTTTAAAGGCATTACCAATACGAAAAGTGTACTGAATTCATTGCTACGCTATGTGTCAGTTATTATTTTCTATTTCACCAATACGAACAAATACGTTGCCCAGATTGAAGAGCTTGCAAAATCCCGTAAAGTCTCAGATTATGAGCAAGTGGATTATCTTATCTACAAAGATATGAACAAACCAGTGTGGAGACGTGAATGGCTGGAACAAGCTACTACTGGAACATTTGAAGGTAAGGAATTTACCATTCCGAAAAATTATCATGAAATTTTGACCTCAGACTACGGAGACTATATGCAATTGCCACCGGTTGAACAAAGAGTATCTCATCATGATTTTAAATTGTGGAAGATTATTAAAAGGTCTAAATGACGGGATTGGGATTAAGAAACGTTTAAAAATATAGTCAAATTTAGGAGAATAAAACCTATGTCTGAAAGAACTTTAACTCTTGAAGAAATCAAACAAGTAGAATTGGATATTTTAAAATATCTACATGAGCTTTGTGAACAACATCAAATCAAATACTTTATTGATTTTGGAACTTTACTAGGAGCTGTACGCCATAAAGGATTCATCCCTTGGGATGATGATACAGATATTTCCTTAGCGCGTGATGAATTTGAAAAACTGTATAAGGTTTTACAAAATGAAAATCATCCCTACTATAAATTGATTTCATTCAGAGAAACAAAGGGATATCCATACAGTTATATGAGAGTCTATGATGTAAGGACTCGTCGAGATGCTAACCTCGTAGACCCAACGGTCGTATTGGGAACTTGCGTTGACATTTTTCCATATGATGGTGTTGTAACACAGGAAAGTGACCGTAAGAAAATGAAACTCTACAAATATTTCGTTCGACTTTCTTCTTTGAATTTTAAAGGGATCAAGTCTGAGAATGGTGGACTTAAAAACCTCCCTCGTTATATGGGATCAGCTATTTTCCGCTTAACTTCCCCTCAGCTATGGAATCAAAAATTAGAGAGTCTTGCTTTGAGGTATAGTGTGGATCAAGCAACAGATCTTACTTGTACTATCTATGATCCTTATTATCCAGATGGTATAAAAAAAGAATGGCTCTATGATTTGATTGATATACCTTATGAAAACATTGTAGTCAAGGTTCCGAGAAAATACCATGAAATACTTGTCTACGAATTTGGAGAAAACTATATGACTCCACCCCCTATTGAGCAACAAGTTCCAGGAGGGGATAAAAACTACTGGATTGATTAGATTAGTAAAAGTTGCTTATTGTTTAAGATAAAGGAGTGTTCAAGGTGAAAAATAAATGGTTATTAAAATCAGTTAGATATAGTGTTCTCGCATTCTTTCTATTACTGATTCAGTTATCGCAAGGAGTAGATGCAGATACTATCTCTGCAGGTTCGGGCAATCGTATCCATTTCATAAATACTAAAGCAAAATCTGGAAGTGATGCCATCCTTCTGGAAAGTAATGGCCATTATGCTTTGATTGATATGGGAGAAGACTATGATTTCCCTGATGGGAGTGACCCACGCTATCCAAGCCGCTGGGGAATTTCCATGAGAAATAATCAAGTATTGGAAGATCGCTTGATTCGCCACCTGGATCAAATAGGTGTAAAAAAATTAGATTTTATTCTAGGAACTCATGTCCATAGTGATCATATCGGCGGAGCAGATGAGATACTTAATCGTTATCAAGTTGATAAGTTTTATCTGAAAAAATATTCAGATGATCGGATCACCTCACACTGGGGACTTTGGGATAATCTTTTTAATTATGATAATGCTTTGAGAGCGGCTCAAAAACGAGGGGTTACTCTTATTCAGAATATTACAGATGAGGATAGTCACTTTAAATTAGGTGATATGGATATCCAACTCTATAACTATAAGAATGAATATGATGCTGATGGGAATCTGAAAAGAGTTCGAGATGATAACTCCAACTCCATTGTTTCAGTGGTGACTGTGGCAGGAAAGAGAATCTATCTTGGTGGAGATTTGGATAATGCCGAGGGAGCAGAAGATAAGTTAGGTCCAGTTATCGGCAAGGTTGATATGATGAAATGGAACCACCATTATGATGCGACAATTTCAAATACGATTAATTTCCTTGAAAACTTATCACCAAAAATGGTTATTCAGACAACTGGTGGAGATATTAATGTTGCTTCAACCAGAGAATACCTTCAGAAGAAAAATATTCAGGTTCTTCATGCTGCTAGCCAAACTCAAGATGCTACCGTTTTTGATATTAGCGATAAAGGATTTGCTAATGTTTCAAATACCTTCCCTGATATCCCTGTAGTTGACGAAAAATGGTATCAAGAAGATGGTTATTGGAAATATCGTTTGACTGATGGAGAAATGGCTATCGGCTGGAGAGAGATTGGCGGAGCCACTTATTTCTTTAACGGAAAAGGACAAATGCAAGTAGGTCGCTGGCTTCATCTTAACGACGACTGGGGAGAAAATGCCAAAGGGAATGATTACTATCTGAACCAAAATGGTAAAATGCAAACTGGTGGTTGGTTCAAACTAGATGACTCTTGGTATTATATCCAATCAAATGGTGCTAGACGATTTAGCGAGCTCTCTGAAATTGGAGGGAAAAAGTATCTCTTTGCGGCAGATGGGAAGATGCTAACAGGACATCAAGTCTATAATGGCAAGAAGATGTTCTTTAGCGAAAGTGGTGCACTCCAAGCAGCAGGTAAGCCTTCAACTTGGCAAAAGATTGATTCAGATTGGTATTTCTATGATGAGGATGGGCTAAAGACTGTCGGTAAAAAGAATATTAATGGAAGCACGTACTACTTTAATCAAGAAGGTGTCATGCAAACTAGCTGGACCTTTGTTGATGGTCACTGGAATTATTTTGCAAGTTCTGGAGCTATGAAAACTGGCTGGGTCAAGGATCAGGAAACATGGTATTATCTGGATAAAGATGGCATCATGTTAACTGGCAGACAAGATATCAATGGTGTTCGTTACTATTTGAATGCTAGTGGTGCCATGCAAACAGGCTGGGCCTTTGTTGATGGTCACTGGAACTATTTTGCAAGTTCTGGAGCTATGAAAACTGGTTGGGTCAAGGATCAGGAAACATGGTATTATTTGGATAAAGATGGCATCATGTTAACTGGAAACCAAGATATCAATGGTGTCCGTTACTATTTGAATGCCAGTGGTGCCATGCAAACAGGCTGGGCCTTTGTTGATGGTCACTGGAACTATTTTGCAAGTTCTGGAGTTATGAAAACTGGTTGGTTGAAAGATAATGAATCATGGTATTATTTGGATCCAGAAACAGGCATCATGGCTGTAGGCTCTAAAGAAATTGACGGTAAGAACTATTTCTTCAAATCCTCAGGCATCATGCAAGTTGGATGGCAGTGGTCAAATGATTCTTGGCATTATTACGCTACGTCTGGCGCAGTCCAAACTGGTTGGTTGAAAGATGGTGATGCTTGGTACTATCTTGAAGGAAAAGAAGGCATTATGCTGGTCGGCCTTCATCAAGTAGATGGTAAGCAATATTACTTTAGCAGATCTGGAGCCATGCAAACAGGCTGGAAATGGTCTGATAATCATTACCGTTACTTTGAATCAAACGGTGCCATGAAAACTGGTTGGATAAAAGACAAAGGCGTCTGGTATTATCTAAATCCTGAAGATGGCATCATGTTGGTTGGCCTTCATAAAGTAAATGGTGATCATTATTACTTTGATGAATCAGGAGCTATGCAAACTGGTTGGAAACAGCTTGATGGTAATTGGTACTATTTCCAAGCTGATGGTTCTTTGTTGAAGAACGCAACAACACCTGATGGTTACAAAGTAAACGAAGAAGGTATCTGGAAACAGGCTGTTGCTGCTGTAAATAGCGAGGCAGTCAAGCCAGAACAGAAACAAGAAGCTAATTCCTCTATTGTTGAACAACCTAAACAAGATTCAAACCTAGAAGCCAACGCTTCTGAAAAGAAGGAAAAAGAATAAAGAAGAAATCCCCTACTGGCAACTAATTTATCAGTAGGGGATTTTTTAATTTCGTTTTAATTTAGCAAGTACAAGGTTCAGTGCATAGTGGAGTGTTTTGTCTTTGGCGATAAAGAGGGCCAAGAGATAATAGATACCACAAGTTGCTACGGTAGAAAGAACCATGAGAATCATATTGAAGTTTACTGTGTAGGAATTGATTTGGAAAATCATCTTGAAAATATAGAAGATTGGGATAAAACCAAGGGATATGAAGCTATAACGTGTTAAGGTTATAAAAATTTCTTTTAAACTAATCAGTTGATGTTTCTTGATAAAATGAATTTCAAGTAAAACGACGATAGTTTCTGCGATAATGGTCGTGGCGATGTAATACTCAGGTGCAAAAATATTATTGAAATACAAGATGCTATTTAAGAGTATATTGGCGCCACCACCGAGGAAGTAGAAGGCAGTTAAGCGATTTTCATGGTCGTTGATAAAGATAATCTGTTTACCAAGAATCAATTCAATAGCCCAGATGATGGTGCGAAAAGCGAAGACGCTAGTTACGATACCCGCTTCAAGATACTTTTCAGAAGAATAAATAACAGTTGCGTACCGTCCCAATATCATAATCCCAATACTAGTTGGAACCATAAGGAAATAGAATAAGGATGCCGCTTGATTAACGAGATAATTATAGGACTTGTAATCCTTTTTACCAAGATAGTAGCCGAGGCGTGGAATACTGACGTTGATAGCTCCACTCAAGACACTGGCAATCAGCATGACGATACTATAGGCAATTGTATAATAGGAAATATAGTTTTCATCCGGTCCCTTGGTGATAAACATTCTATCTAGCAAGGTATAAAGCATATTAGCGTTTGCTAAGAGAAGCATAGTGAAGAGCGGTTTAGAAGCTTTAGCTAATTCGACGAATCCAATTTTAACAAAAGAAACTTCCCTCTTAATCCAAAGAAAACTGAGCAGGTAGTTGAGGATAGTGGTCGCTGTCATAACGATAGCATAAGGAACGATATCATCTGCCGTTTTAACGAAGGCGAAGATAGCGACTAGCATGGTAATTCGAATAATTAACGTTTTGTAGAGGATGAAGGCATAGTTTTCATAAGCCTCGTTCATCCATTCGATATTGAGAAATTGGAAGAGTGCTTGGGCCCCTAGGATGTAGTAGAGGACTTTCAGATTCTCAATGCTGGTGTCAAAGAAGATAATGAGGAAGTAGATACCAGTGGTCAGGAGAGAGGTAAAAATCGAGATATAAAACAACTTAGAAAAGACGTAGTTGATTTTATTCTTGTCATCCTTGACCTTACTGATAGCTCGAATCCCGTAGTTGTATATCCCAAAGGCAGCTAGTGGAATAACAAAGCTAGCCCAGGTATTGGCCGTATTGAAATAACCGTAATTGGATTTGCTGAGAATCCGCGTCAGATAAGGGTTGGTTATCAGTGGAAAAACGATATTGAGAATATTGACCAGCAAGCTGGCCAAGGCATTTACTTTTATATTTTTCATTGAACTTTCTTTCTTAAAACTAAAATCATATCTAGTATTATATCACATTCTCGCTTCATTCTTTTGATAAAATTGTAAAAATCTAGTATAATAGATAGACTGAAAGTATGAGGTTACTAGATATGAAGATGAAACAAATTAGTGATACAACACTAAAAATCACGATGACTTTAGATGATTTGATGGATCGGGGAATGGAGATTGCAGACTTTCTCGTTCCTCAGGAAAAAACTGAAGAGTTTTTCTATGCTATTTTAGATGAACTGGAAATGCCAGACAATTTCTTGGATAGTGGCATGTTGAGTTTTCGTGTAACACCAAAACCAGATAAGGTGGATGTCTTTGTGACCAAGTCTAAGATTGACCAAAACCTTGATTTTGAAGATTTGGCGGACCTACCTGACATGGAAGAATTGGCCCAAATGTCGCCAGATGAATTTCTCAAGACACTAGAAAAGAGTATCGCAGAGAAAACCAAGGATGATATAGAGGCTATTCAATCTCTAGAGCAAGTCGAGGCTAAGGAAGAAGAGCTGGAGCAAACAGAAAGGGAAACTGAGAGTAAGAAAGAACCTTATATCTACTATATCCTGCGCTTTGCAAGCCTTGCTGACTTAGTTGCTTTTGCAAAGACGGTTAACTACCAGATGGAAACATCTGAACTCTATAAGATGAATGGACACTATTATTTGACAATCTTAGTTGATGTGGAAAACCATCCTAGTCCATATCCAGCCTGGCTCTTGGCTCGTATGCGTGAATTTGCTGACGACAGTGATATCAGTCGTTCGGTTTTACAAGAGTATGGTCACATCTTGATCAATCACGACGCTGTGTTCGGTCTTCAAAAAATTAATTCATAGTTTTTAGAATTCAATTTTTACTTATCAGAAAAGGCGAATCAGATGATTCGTTTTTTCTTTTCTATCTATAAATAGTGGTTTTCTTGGATAGGAATTTTCACAAAATTCTGTTATAATGGCTATATCAGAAAATTTCTAGGAGACAAACATGACAGTTAAAATTGCTTTACTTGGATTTGGTACCGTTGCAAGTGGCGTACCTTTCCTCCTAAAGGAAAACGGAGAAAAAATTATCCAGTCAGCTCATTCAGAGATTGAAGTAGCCAAGGTATTGGTCAAGGATGAAGATGAAAAGAATCGCTTGCTTGCAGCAGGGAATGACTTTAACTTTGTAACCAATGTTGAGGATATTTTATCAGACAAAGATGTTACCATTGTAGTGGAATTGATGGGACGTATCGAACCTGCTAAGACCTTTATCACTCGTGCCTTGGAAGCTGGGAAACACGTTGTTACTGCTAACAAGGATCTTTTGGCTGTCCATGGCGCAGAATTGCTAGAAATCGCTAAGGAGCACAATGTGGCACTCTACTATGAGGCTGCAGTTGCTGGTGGGATTCCAATTCTTCGTACCTTGGCAAATTCGCTGGCTTCTGACAAAATCACTCGTGTCCTTGGTGTGGTTAACGGAACTTCTAACTTTATGATGACCAAAATGGTCGAAGAAGGCTGGTCTTACGATGATGCTTTGGCTGAAGCTCAAAGACTTGGATTTGCAGAAAGTGACCCAACAAATGACGTTGATGGGATTGACGCAGCTTATAAGATGGTGATTTTGAGCCAATTTGCCTTTGGCATGAAGGTTTCCTTTGACGATGTAGCCCACAAGGGAATCCGCAACATCACACCAGAAGACGTAGCTGTTGCCCAAAACCTCGGCTATGTAGTGAAATTGGTAGGTTCTATCGAGGAAACTCCTTCAGGTATTGCTGCGGAAGTAACTCCAACCTTCCTTCCTAAAGCACATCCACTTGCCAGTGTGAATGGGGTAATGAACGCTGTTTTTGTAGAATCTATTGGCATCGGTGAATCTATGTACTACGGACCAGGTGCGGGTCAAAAACCAACTGCAACAAGTGTTGTAGCAGATATTGTCCGTATCGTTCGTCGCTTGAATGATGGTACCATCGGTAAAGACTTCAACGAATATAGCCGTGACTTGGTTTTGGCAAATCCAGAAGATGTTAAAGCAAACTACTATTTCTCAATCTTGGCACCAGACTCAAAAGGTCAGGTCTTGAAATTGGCTGAAATCTTTAATGCTCAAGATATTTCCTTCAAGCAAATCCTCCAAGATGGCAAAGAGGGTGACAAGGCGCGTGTAGTGATTATCACTCATAAGATTAATAAAGCACAACTTGAGAATGTTTCAGCTGAGTTGGCCAAAGCCTCAGAATTTGACCTCTTGAATACCTTCAAGGTGTTAGGAGAATAGGATGAAGATTATTGTACCTGCAACCAGTGCCAATATCGGGCCAGGTTTTGATTCGGTCGGTGTAGCTGTTACCAAGTATCTTCAAATTGAGGTCTGTGAAGAACGGGATGAGTGGTTGATTGAACATCAGATCGGCAAATGGATTCCGCACGATGAGCGCAACCTTTTACTCAAGATTGCTTTACAAATTGCTCCTGACTTGCAACCAAGACGCCTGAAAATGACCAGTGATGTTCCCTTGGCGCGTGGTTTGGGTTCTTCTAGCTCTGTCATTGTTGCTGGAATTGAACTAGCTAATCAACTGGGTAAGCTCAACTTATCTGACCATGAAAAATTGCAGCTGGCTACCAAGATTGAAGGGCATCCTGACAATGTGGCTCCTGCTATCTATGGTAATCTCGTTATTGCAAGCTCTGTTGAAGGGAAAGTTTCAGCAATTGTGGCAGACTTCCCAGAGTGTGATTTTCTAGCTTACATTCCTAACTATGAATTGCGTACTCGAGACAGCCGTGGTGTTTTGCCTAAAAAGTTATCCTACAAGGAAGCTGTTGCAGCTAGTTCGATTGCCAATGTGGCTGTTGCGGCCTTGTTGGCAGGAGATATGGTGACAGCTGGACAAGCAATCGAAGGGGACCTCTTCCATGAGCGTTATCGTCAAAGTCTGGTCCGTGAATTTGCGACGATTAAGCAAGTATCTAAAGAGAATGGTGCCTATGCGACCTACCTCTCTGGTGCCGGGCCGACAGTTATGGTCTTAGCTTCTCATGACAAGATGCCAGCGATTAAGGCAGAATTGCAAAAGCAGTCTTTCAAAGGCAAACTGCATGACTTGAAAGTTGATACCCAAGGTGTCCGTGTCGAAACAAAGTAAAGAAATAGAGGATAGGATGGGGAAACTCTCGACCAGAGGGCTTCCTATCCTTTTTTTGAAAAGAAGTTTATACTCAATGAAAATCAAAGAGCAAACTAGGAGCTAGCCGCAGGTTGCTCAAAACATGGTTTTGAGGTTGTAGATGAAACTGACGAAGTCAGTAACCATACCTACGTTAAGGCGACGCTGACGTGGTTTGAAGAGATTTTCGAAGAGTATTAGTTAAAAACTTGATAAAGGAGAAATAAAGATGGCAGAAATTTATCTAGCAGGTGGTTGTTTTTGGGGGTTAGAGGAATATTTTTCCCGAATTTCGGGAGTGCTAGCTACCAGTGTCGGCTACGCTAATGGGCAAGTCGAAACGACCAATTACCAGCTACTCAAGGAAACAGACCATGCAGAAACGGTTCAAGTGATTTACGATGAGAAGGCAGTGTCACTTAGAGAAATTTTACTTTATTATTTCCGTGTTATTGATCCCTTGTCTATTAACCAGCAGGGGAATGACCGTGGTCGCCAATATCGTACTGGTATTTATTACCAAGATGAAACAGACTTGCCAGCTATCTATACAGTGGTGCAGGATCAAGAACGCATGCTTGGTCGAAAGATTGCAGTAGAAGTGGAGAAACTTCGCCACTACATTCTGGCAGAAGACTATCACCAAGACTATCTTAAGAAGAATCCTTCAGGTTACTGTCATATCGATGTGACCGATGCTGATAAGCCATTGATTGATGCCTCTAACTATGAAAAGCCTAGTCAGGAGGTGTTAAAGGAAAGCTTAACTGAAGAGTCCTATCGTGTCACCCAAGAAGCTGCTACAGAGGCTCCATTTACCAATGCCTATGACCAAACTTTTGAAGAAGGGATTTATGTAGATATCACGACTGGTGAGCCACTCTTTTTCGCTAAGGATAAGTTTGCCTCAGGATGTGGTTGGCCAAGCTTTAGCCGTCCGATTTCCAAGGAATTGATTCACTACTTCAAGGACCTGAGCCATGGAATGGAGCGAATCGAAGTTCGTTCTCGTTCGGGCAATGCTCATTTGGGTCATGTTTTCACAGATGGACCTCGTGAGTTAGGTGGCCTCCGTTACTGTATCAATTCGGCCTCCTTGCGCTTTGTAGCCAAGGATGAGATGGAAGAAGCAGGATATGGCTATCTATTACCTTACTTAAACAAATAAAACAGAGAGGGTGGGGCTTCCCACTTTCTTCATTTCCAGAATAAGAATAGAAGGGATTTATGAAACACTTACTATCTTACTTCAAACCCTATATCAAAGAATCCATTTTAGCCCCCTTGTTCAAGTTACTAGAAGCTGTTTTTGAGCTCTTGGTTCCCATGGTGATTGCTGAGATTGTTGACCAATCATTACCTCAGGGAAATCAAGGACATCTCTGGATGCAGATTGGCCTACTCCTTATCTTTGCAGTGATTGGCGTTTTCGTAGCCTTGGTAGCCCAGTTTTACTCAGCCAAGGCAGCGGTAGGTTTTGCCAAGGAATTGACAAACGACCTCTATCGTCATATTCTTTCTTTACCCAAGGACAGCAGAGACCGTTTGACAACTTCTAGCTTAGTCACCCGCTTGACTTCAGATACCTACCAGATTCAGACGGGTATCAATCAATTCCTACGTCTCTTTTTGCGAGCGCCTATTATCGTTTTTGGGGCTATTTTTATGGCCTATCGCATCTCAGCTGAGCTGACTTTCTGGTTCTTGGTCATGGTTGTCATTTTGACCATTGTCATCGTAGGGCTCTCTCGTCTGGTCAATCCTCTCTACAGCAATCTTAGAACGAAAACGGATCAACTGGTTCAAGAAACGCGCCAGCAAATACAAGGCATGCGGGTTATTCGTGCTTTTGGACAAGAAAAACGAGAGTTACAGATTTTTCAACCCCTTAACCAAGTCTATGCTAGATTGCAAGAAAAAACAGGTTTCTGGTCTAGTTTATTAACACCCCTAACCTATCTGATTGTCAATGGGACCCTCCTCGTCATCATCTGGCAGGGCTATATTTCAATTCAAGGAGGCTTACTCAGCCAAGGTGCTCTCATTGCCCTCATCAACTATCTCTTGCAGGTCTTGGTGGAATTGGTTAAGCTCGCCATGCTGATAAATTCCCTCAACCAGTCCTATATCTCAGCCAAGCGAATCGAGGAAGTCTTTGCTGAGACTCCAGAAGATATCCATTCGGAGTTAGAACAAAAGCAAGCTTCCAGTAATCAGGTTTTACAAGTTCAAGAATTAACCTTTACCTATCCTGATGCAGCCCAGCCTTCTCTGAGAAACATTTCCTTTGATATGACTCAAGGACAAATCCTTGGTATCATTGGGGGAACGGGCTCTGGAAAATCAAGCTTGGTGCAAGTCTTACTTGGACTTTATCCAGTAGACAAGGGGAGCATTGACCTTTATCGAGATGGATGTAGTCCTCGTAATCTTGAGCAGTGGCGGTCTTGGATTGCCTATGTACCTCAAAAAGTCGAGCTCTTTAAAGGAACTATTCGTTCCAACTTGACTTTGGGTTTCAATCAAGAACTATCTGACCAGCAACTCTGGCAGGCCTTGGAGATTGCGCAAGCTAAGGATTTTGTCAGTGAAAAGGAAGGACTTTTGGATGCCCTAGTTGAGGCAGGAGGTCGAAATTTCTCAGGTGGACAAAAACAAAGGCTGTCTATCGCACGAGCAGTCTTGCGACAAGCACCATTTCTCATCCTAGATGATGCGACCTCGGCACTGGACACCATTACCGAATCCAATCTCTTGAAAGCTATTCGAGAAAATTTGCCAAATACAAGTTTAATCTTGATTTCTCAACGGACTTCGACACTTCGGATGGCAGACCAGATTCTCCTCTTGGAAAAAGGTGAGCTACTAGCTATTGGCAAGCACGAGGAATTGATGAAGACTAGCCAAGTCTATCGCGAAATCAATGCATCCCAACATGGAAAGGAGGACTAATATGAGACGACAAACTGCAAACCAGACGCTCAAACGTTTGGCAAAAGATTTAGCAAGCCATCCTTTCCTCCTTTTCCTAGCCTTTCTAGGAACCATTGTCCAAGTTGGCTTATCAATTTACCTACCTATTCTGATTGGTCAGGTCATCGACCAGGTCCTAGTGGCTGGTTCTTCACCAGTTTTTTGGCAAATTTTTCTCCAGATGATCTTGGTGGTCATAGGAAATACACTGGTGCAATGGATCAATCCCCTTCTCTATAATCGTCTAATCTTCTCTTATACCAGAGACTTGCGAAAGCGAATCATTCATAAGCTCCATCGTTTACCGATTGCTTTTGTGGATCGACAGGGCAGTGGAGAGATGGTTAGTCGTGTGACCACAGACATAGAACAGCTGGCAGCCGGCTTAACCATGATTTTCAATCAATTTTTCATTGGTGTTTTGATGATTTTGGTTAGTATTCTAGCCATGCTCCAAATTCACCTTCTCATGACCCTCTTGGTCTTGCTGTTGACACCCCTGTCCATGGTGATTTCACGCTTTATTGCCAAACGCTCCTATCATCTCTTCCAGAAGCAAACAGAGACGAGAGGAATTCAGACTCAATTGATTGAAGAGTCTCTTAGCCAGCAAACTATTATCCAGTCTTTCAATGCTCAGACAGAGTTTATCCAAAGACTGCATGAGGCGAATGCCAACTACGCAGGCTATTCTCAGTCAGCCATCTTTTATTCATCAACGGTCAATCCTTCGACTCGTTTTGTCAATGCACTCATTTACGCGCTTTTAGCTGGAGTAGGAGCTTATCGTATCATGATGGGTTCCACCTTGACCATCGGTCGTTTAGTGACTTTTTTGAACTATGTCCAACAGTACACCAAGCCCTTTAACGATATTTCTTCAGTTCTAGCTGAGTTGCAAAGTGCTCTCGCTTGTGCAGAGCGCGTCTATGCTGTCTTAGAAAGTCCTGAGGTTGCTGAAACAGGTAAGGAAATCTTGACCAGTGACCAAGTCAAGGGAGCTATTTCCTTTAAACATGTTTCTTTTGGTTACCATCCTGAGAAGATCTTGATTAAGGACTTGTCTATCGATATCCCAGCTGGTAGCAAGGTAGCCATCGTTGGTCCGACAGGTGCCGGAAAATCAACTCTTATCAATCTCCTCATGCGTTTTTATCCTATTAACTCGGGAGATATCTTGTTAGATGGTCATTCCATTTACAACTATACCCGAGCGTCATTGAGACAGCAGTTTGGGATGGTGCTCCAAGAAACCTGGCTCAAGCAAGGAACTATTCATGACAATATTGCCTTTGGAAATCCTGAAGCCAGTCGGGAGCAGGTGATTGCTGCTGCTAAAGCAGCCAATGCAGACTTTTTCATCCAACAGTTGCCACAGGGATACGATACTAAGTTGGAAAATGCAGGAGAATCACTATCTGTCGGCCAAGCCCAGCTCTTGACCATCGCTCGAGTCTTTCTAGCTATTCCCAAGATTCTCATCTTAGACGAGGCGACTTCTTCCATCGATACACGGACAGAAGTGCTAGTTCAGGATGCCTTTGCCAAACTCATGAAAGGGCGCACAAGCTTTATCATTGCTCACCGTTTGTCAACTATTCAGGATGCGGATTTGATTCTCGTCTTGGTAGATGGTGACATTGTTGAGCATGGTAACCATCAGGACCTCATGGCTAGAAAGGGCAAGTATTACCAAATGCAAAAAGCTTCAGCTTTTAGCTCTGAATAATCCTTTCTATTTTGCAATATTATGGAAAAAAAGTTGCCTTCGGGTGACTTTTTTGTTACAATAGCTAGAAAAATCAGGGTCTTAGAAGGAGAAAACAATGAAAGTCTATCAGCATGTAAATATCGTGACTTGTGACCAAGATTTCCATGTTTATCTGGATGGTATCTTAGCCGTTAAGGATTCTCAAATCGTCTATGTTGGTCAAGAGAAGCCAGAGATTTTAGAGCAAGCTGAGCAGATTATAGACTATCAGGGAGCCTGGATTATGCCTGGTTTGGTCAATTGCCATACCCATTCTGCTATGACAGGTTTGCGAGGGATTCGGGATGATAGCAATCTCCATGAATGGCTCAATGACTATATCTGGCCAGCAGAAGCAGGATTTACTCCCGACATGACTACCAAGGCGGTCAAAGAAGCTCTGACAGAAATGCTCCAGTCAGGAACAACAACCTTCAACGATATGTATAATCCCAATGGTGTGGATATTGAGAGAATTTATCAGGCAGTTAAGGCTTCCAAGATGCGTTGTTATTTCTCACCGACCCTCTTTTCTTCAGAAGCTGAAACAACAGCTGAGACCATAAGCAGAACACGAGCCATCATAGAGGAAATTTTAGGATATGAAAATCCAAATTTCAAGGTTATGGCAGCTCCACACTCTCCGTATAGTTGTAGTAAAGATTTGCTGGAAGCGAGCTTAGATATGGCAAAAGAGCTGGACATTTCTATCCATATCCATGTGGCGGAGACCAAGGAGGAATCAGGAATTATCCTGAAACGCTATGGCAAACGCCCCCTTGCTTTTCTTGAAGAACTGGGTTACTTAGACCATCCGTCTGTCTTTGCTCACGGGGTAGAATTAAACGAGCGAGAAATTGAACGCTTGGCATCCTCTCAAGTGGCTATTGCCCACAACCCTATCAGTAATCTCAAACTGGCCTCAGGAATTGCTCCAATCATTCAACTTCAAAAAGCAGGAGTGGCTGTGGGAATTGCGACAGATTCGGTTGCTTCTAATAACAATCTAGATATGTTTGAGGAAGGACGGACAGCAGCCCTTCTTCAGAAAATGAAGAGTGGAGATGCCAGCCAGTTTCCAATCGAAACAGCCCTCAAAGCTCTGACGATAGAAGGTGCCAAGGTCCTTGGAATGGAAAAGCAGATAGGAAGCCTAGAAGTCGGCAAACAGGCAGATTTTCTGGTCATTCAACCACAAGGAAAAATCCATCTACAACCTCAGAAAAATATGTTATCTCACCTCGTTTATGCAGTCAAATCCAGTGATGTTGACGATGTTTATATTGCAGGAGAACAGGTGGTTAAGCAAGGCAAAGTTTTGACGGTAGAGATTTAAAAAATTTCAAAAAAAGTTTGCAAAAATCTTGCATTCTTTTTTTGTCTATGCTATACTTATATACGGTTTGAAAAAACTGCCTAAGACAGTAGGGGAGCTCGACTCATAAAGATCCTACCGAGGACAAAACGTATCATGTAAAAAGAAGCGTATTGTACTTTCGTGTCTAGGTTTGGGCGCGTTTTTCTTTTGAAAAAATTCCCCAAGCAAAATAATTACGGAGGTGAACACACTAATGAGTGAAGCAATTATTGCTAAAAAAGCGGAACTAGTTGACGTAGTAGCTGAAAAAATGAAAGCTGCTGCATCTATCGTCGTTGTAGACGCTCGTGGTTTGACAGTTGATCAAGATACAGTTCTTCGTCGTGAGCTTCGTGGAAGCGAAGTTGAGTATAAAGTTATTAAAAACTCAATCTTGCGTCGTGCAGCTGAAAAGGCTGGTCTTGAAGATCTTGCATCAGTATTTGTTGGACCATCTGCCGTAGCATTTTCTAATGAAGATGTTATCGCACCAGCGAAAATCTTGAACGACTTTGCTAAAAACGCTGAAGCACTTGAAATCAAAGGTGGTGCAATTGAAGGCGCTGTCGCATCTAAAGAAGAAATCGTTGCTCTTGCAACTCTTCCAAATCGCGAAGGACTTCTTTCTATGCTCCTTTCTGTACTTCAAGCGCCAGTGCGCAACGTTGCTCTTGCAGTCAAAGCGGTTGCAGACAACAAAGAAGACGCAGCTTAATCTTAAGCTACGCAGCGTAGCCTAGCTACGAAAAAACTATTATAATTAAAAACTTATTTGGAGGAAATAACAATGG
This sequence comes from Streptococcus cristatus, assembly GCF_019685515.1. GTDB lineage: Bacteria > Bacillota > Bacilli > Lactobacillales > Streptococcaceae > Streptococcus. The sequence goes on along the minus strand of NZ_JABFFN010000001.1, from coordinate 1,141,575 downwards.
CATTGAACATTGAAAACATTATTGCTGAAATTAAAGAAGCTTCAATCCTTGAATTGAACGACCTTGTAAAAGCTATCGAAGAAGAATTTGGTGTAACTGCAGCTGCTCCTGTAGCTGTAGCTGCAGCTGGTGCTGCTGACGCTGGTGCTGCTAAAGATTCATTTGACGTTGAATTGACAGCTGCTGGTGACAAAAAAGTTGGCGTTATCAAAGCTGTACGTGAAATCACTGGTCTTGGACTTAAAGAAGCTAAAGAACTTGTTGATGGTGCACCAGGCGTCATCAAAGAAGGCGTTCCAACTGCAGAAGCTGAAGAAATCAAAGCTAAATTGGAAGAAGCTGGAGCTTCAGTTACTCTTAAATAATAGAGCGACTACTTTAGTAGCTTAAAAACATGATTAAACCGCTATTCTTAGGAGTAGCGGTTTTTCTATATTTTCTATTTGAAGTTTTGTCCAGAGACAATAATTTATAAATATGAGTTGCCTTTTCAATAAAGGGGTTATATAATAGTAATATAGTTAGGGAAGATTGATTTTTTAATTTATAATTTTTATTAAAAAAGGAGAAAAGATGGCATTAAATTTGTTTGATGTTATTCGTTATGAAGGTGAAGATACAAGGAATATACTTGCTTGGAGACATCCTAAAACGAATATCAAGATAGGAACAACTGTAATTGTAAACCCTAGACAGTGTGCTGTATTGTTTTCAAATGGAAGAGCAGTAACTACTTATGATGCTGGTAAACATAAGATTGAAGGATATGATATTCAAGTAGTTTCAGGAATAAAAAGTTTTCTAAGTGGAAGTATTTCATCTGACTCATCATTTTTGTGGTTTGTAAACATGTATGATTTACAACCGATTGGATGGGGAACTTCTTCTCCTATAATTATTCGAGATCCAGAAAGTGATATTCCTGTTGAATTGAAAATACATGGGAATTTCATTCCTCGAATTGTAAATTTGGAAGCTTTTATACTAGAATTTATGCCAAGTCACCCTGATGTTATAACAGCTGCTATTTTACAAAACCGATTTAGACAAACCGCCAGTGGACTGATTAGTTCGGCTATTTCACAAGTAATATATAACTATAAGATTCCAATTATTGATATTGAGATGCACAGTTTTGATATAGCTGTTGGTTTGTCAGAAATTTTATCTAGCCATTTTGCTAAGTATGGAATTAGTATTGAGGAATTTAACATTGAGGCTTTAAAGGTAAATCAGAATAGCAATGGATATAGAGAAATCTTTAAATTCCACAAGCAAATTTTAGAAGCCAAAAGCAAGCAGGCTAGTCGAGATATTGAAGAATATACGTATCAAGAAGAGAGACAATTTGATATTTTAGAAGAGGCAGCTAAAAATAATGATTCTACAGGGAATCTAATGGGAACAGGCATGAAAATCGCCATGGGACTTGGTTTAGGAGCTAAATTCGGCAATTTGGTGGATCAGATTGAAGATAGGAATTCTCAGCATCAAACTGATCTCAAAGGCGAAACAGGCTTAGCTAATTTTTGTAGCCAATGTGGAACTGCTTTTTTGGAAGGTGCAAATTTCTGTTCTAATTGTGGTAATGAAAGATAGTTCGAACCTTAGGAGAAAATAATTTTTATACCAATCTAGGTTGGATACTATCTTTAACTTTTGGTTTTTTATATTTTCACATTTATTTTTGATTTTATTTGGGAAGTCTGGGATTACCAGAATTTCCCTTTTTCTTAGAAATCTGAAAACTAAGGTTTCTTTGTTTGTATCTTTAGATCATTCAAATTATGTAATTCCAAGTATGAAAATGTATGAATAGATACAAAGAACTATGAAAAGTACTTGGAAAGTTTTTAAGAAAGTAAGGGATTTACTTAGACAAGTTCTATGACAGGAGGATATTTTGGATGTACCAAGTATTTCGTTTATTAAGTATACTTTTTATGGGATTAACAAGTGCAACATTTTTTATTTCACTATGGACCGTGACTCTATTTCTAGAACATGGTGAGCCGATTTTCTCAATAGTGACACCTATTATTTTTTCTTTATCAGGTTTCTTTTTGTCTTCCTTTGCATTTTATAGCTTTGGTGTTTTAGAAAATATAAAAATTAAAGTCAAAGCTTTGGATGAGATATATAATGGGAAAGCTCTTTATAGAGAGTATATAGCAACTAGAGGAGAAGATAGGTGAAGCAGTATATTAAGAATAATTGGGAAAAAGGCTTTCATTGGTTAATTTCGAATATAGTAATACTCTGTTTTGTAGTTTTATCACTTGCTATCTTTTCTATAGATGATGGACCAACTATCTTTATATTGAAAAATCTTGATTTTATAATTTTGGCAAAGTTTGTGGGCATTCCTATTGTGATCAGTTTTTTATTTTTATCATTTCAAAATGTTACCTTTGTGCTAGTTGCTTTAATTATTTTATATTTATTTCGAGAAACAATTAAAGATTCCTTTTCCTTGAAGAAATTAAAACAGAAGAATTTACTTCAAATACTTGTTTTAATCATTTTATCATCGTTTTTTGAATTTGAAAAATCTAGGGAATGGTCGGTCCGATTTTTATTTCTTTTAGTTCCTTGGTATTTGCTTAGTGTGATTTCAATTTTGGTGATGACTTATTGTGAGTCTAAGAGACAAGAAGAAGTCAAGAAACGAAATCAAATACAAGCATTATTCACTTTATTTGAAAAGCACCAGATTAACAAAAATACCTATCCTGTTATTTGTCCATCATGTAGTGGTGAGAATCTGCTTGACCTAGGGCAAGGTAAATCATGTGATTATTGTGGTGCATGGTTATCTAGAAAGGAAATATAAATGAGACGCTATCGTTTAATTATTTCCAAGGTTGTTTATCCTGTAGTATCTTTCATATGTATTATTTCGGGATTGAAATTTTATCAGTCCATAGATAAGGAAATAAGATGGTTATTAGGAAAAAAAGAAGGATTACTTCACGATTTCTACTTTATGTGGCTTTTAATAGTTACAATTTTGTTTGTTTTATTTTTCCTATTTTTGATTCTATCTGCTTTTTTATTTTTAAAACAGCCACGGATGAAACAATATGACAAAGCTTTGATAACAGTCCTTAAGTTTGAAGAACAAGAAGAGGATGTTATTGAAATTAAGGGGAAAGAATTACGAGATGAGTTATCTTATCGACTATCAGCAAAACGTGTTTATTGTCCTACTTGTCATAAGCCAACAGATGGAGTAATTGGAACTGAATTGACCTGTGCAACTTGCGGTAAAACTTTTATAGTTTCTTGATTTTAGGATAATCGAAATGATGTTATCTTTTTTCTGTTCTAAATGGGTAAACCTACTTGAAATTATAGTCTGATACGAAAGTTCTAGGGTGCTTTTTTCTAACAGTTACTAGAATCTTGATAGAAATTCGATTTTCTTCTTGACTCTAACCTTAGGTAAGGGATTATACTAATAATAGATAAGAAAGGAGATTACAATGAAAATTAATATGATTCGTTCAGATAAAGTTTATCAAGAGATGCTCGAGCTTCCTTTAGAAAAGAGAGAAGGGTGCTTTCGAGCTAAAATATTAGCACCTTTTGCAACAAAATATCAAATGCAACACATTCCTCTAAAAGCCAAGTATCCCGGAGGATTTGATGCTTTGTTCCTGCTTGGCTTTATGAATCAGTTGCCCGCAACTCTCTCAGAAAAGGATAGACCAGCTATCGACGCTCTGAGCTCTGATCAACTCTGGCAAAATTGTCAAGATACCATCAAGAGGAGTATTGGTCTTTTTGAGCAAGCTGGCTATGATTTAGAGGTTGAGGATTACCATTTTACTATTTTATTGGGCAACTCTGAAAAGGCCATGTTACAGCTCAATAAGGGTTATAGCGGAGATGGTGGAATTCCAGGTTACCTCATGCTTAGTCTGCTACCGAATGACTATACTTTGCCACGTGTGCAAGCGGCTCTGGCCCACGAGTGCAATCATAATGTCCGCTTCCAATTTATCAAATGGAACCAGCAGACGACACTAGCAGACTGGGTAGTCAGTGAAGGATTGGCAGAGTCTTTTGCTGCTGAGCTCTATGGCAAAGATCTCATTGGATCTTGGGTTACTTCAACCAGTCCAGAGCAGTTAGAAGAGATTAAGCCCATCATCTCAAGTCAGCTTCAGCTAACAGGGATGGCGGAAATGGCTCCTTATCTTTACGGTGATGAAATTGCTGAGATACAGGGTCAGATACCAGTTGGAATGCCTTATGCTGCGGGCTATGCTTATGGTTATCATCTGATACAAGCTTATCTGAAAAAGACTGGCAAGAGCATTATTGAGGCCACAGTAACACCGACAGAAGAGATTTTAGCAGAGACAAAAGACTTTTGGAAATGACACTTTTGCTTGAAAATCTGCCAGAGTCTGATATAATGAAAGTAATTTTTGGAGGTGACTATATGCACTATAAAAGAGTTGAATTAAAAGTCACAAATCAAGGTATCCATGAGTGCAAGATTTTTCAAGGTGTTAAGATTTTTAGTCGCAGTAAATTGTCCAAAGATCAGAAAAGCATTCTGACGCAGAAGATTTACCTGACACCGAAACAAAACATTGTTTACTATCAACGGACAGATATCAACTATGACCAGAACTGGCATCATCATAAGGACTATTATGAACTAACTTTTGGCCATGTAGATAGAGAGACTGTTTTTAAGGTTTGTCAAGATTTTGACGAACTAAGTTCTTTTCTGGAGAATGAGCTGCTTGAGAATCTAAAAGAAAAGCAGTCTGCAGGCAAATTTTTTGAAAAATTAGATATATAAAAATCCGGTTGCTTTGATAAGCAGTCGGATTTCTTTGAGTTATAGTTTGATAATCTTTCAAAAGGGAAAATAAATCTATTTTTATCATGAACAGCTTTTGTTAGAAGCTGAGGAAACAGTATAGTTGACATCTATGGGAAATAAGCATATAATCAAGAAAGGTGATTGAGTGCTCACTCAATTTTGTAGATGTGTAAAGGAGTTCATACAATGGTTGTTCAAGCAATACAATATAGTCGTTTCGGTGATGAAGAAGTGTTAGATTTAGTGAACATTAAATCTGATGTTTTGAAAGTGAATCAAGTGAGGATAGAAGTTTATGCAGTTGGTTTAAATCCTATTGATTATAAGACTTTTGAAGGTGCAAAACCACTCCGATTTCTATCTTTTATGACAAAACTAAGGAAGCCAAGTCGTTGGTTTGAGTCAAAATCATCTCTTTTTCCAAGAGGTGTTGGTCGGGATTTTGCTGGAGTTATCACAGAAGTTGGTGAAGGAGTAAGTCGATTTGCAGTAGGGGATAAGGTTTTTGGAACAATGATCAGTGACCCTGGATTGGGGACCAAGAGGGGAGCTTTGGCAACAGAAATTTGTGTCAATGAATCGGAAATCGTATCGAAACCAGATATGATTGATATGAACCATGCAGCTACTATGGGTGTAGCCTCTCTAACAGTGGGAGGTGCTTTTAGAAAGATTGAGTTAAACTCTAAAGATGTTGTAGTTATTTCAGCAGCAGCAGGAGGTATTGGAAGTATCGCAGTACAGTATGCGGTTGCTAAAGGTGCGACAGTTATTGGAATTGCGAGTAAGAAAAATTCAGATTATCTAAAGTCCTTAGGTGCCATACCAGTAGCTTACGAAGGAAACATCCAGAATGCTCTTCTATCAGCAAGTGCAAAGCCAATTACAAAATTCTTGGATTGCTATGGAAGTGATTATGTTAAATTGGCTTTCAGTTTAGGATTGAAGGGCACGGCTATTGGAACGCTAGTACCTTCACCATATGTTATGATAAGAGGAGCTCAGTTCACGGGTCCGAGACATTCCACATATGATGATTTTAAAGTTCTAGCGGAAATGGTCTCAGATGGGAAGGTTCGGCTGAATATTGACCAGGTTTATGATTTTTCTCTAAAGTCAGTTAGAGAGGCATATCGTAGTCTGAAGTCGGGACATACTCGAGGTAAGAAGGTTGTAAAAGTAAGAGAGTAGCAGAGAGGTGCCAGCAATGGAAAGTTTAGAAGAAAAGTATGCTCAGACATTAGAAAATAGCAACTTGAGTTTAAAACAACGTCAAGTATTGTTATCAAGTCTAAAGTTATTTTCAGAAATTGGTTTTGAAAATACAACAGCCAGTCTTATTGCTAAGGAGGCTGGAGTTTCAGAAGGGACCGTTTTTAGTTACTTTAAGACCAAGGAAGGCATCTTAGAGGCTATTCTGTCAACTTTTCTCGAACAGGTTATTCCAGATGTAATTGCTGATTTTTCTGAAAAGAAATTTACAGCAAACCAAGAGTCTTTTCCACTATTTTTAAGAAGTATTGTTCGCGATAGACTAGTTTTCATTCAGGAGAATCAAATGCAAGTTAAAATTCTCTTGAGTCGTTCTTTTATTGATAAAACTATTTCTGACCAGTTAGGGAATGTTATTGTTCACTCTATCATTAAGCCAATTAGTCCAGTTCTGAATCAGTTTAAAGAAAATGGTGTTATCCGAGATTGGTCAAATGAAAGAATTGTTCGCTATATTCTAGCCTTGAGCCTTTCTTATGTTCTTCCAATGATGTTGAATGATAAGGAATATGTGAACATAGATGAAGCAGTAAATGAAATTGTTGAATGCCTATCTTTTGCCTTAGTAGAAGTAAAATAAATCTTGATTTTAAGCTTACTATTTTAAATAGTGAGCTTTTTTGAAGCCGACATAAAAATCCCCAATCAGAGCGATTGAGGATTGAGCAAATGAATTTTAAACAATACCTTGTGCAATCATAGCGTTTGCTACATTTTCAAAGGCAGCGATATTTGCTCCTGCAAGGTAGTCAGTACCAAGACCGTAAGTTTCAGCGGTTGTTTTAGCTGTGTTGAAGATGTTGGTCATGATGTCTTTGAGACGTCCATCAACTTCTTCACGGGTCCATGAGAGGCGAAGGCTGTTTTGGCTCATTTCAAGTGCTGATACAGCTACACCACCAGCGTTGGCAGCTTTGGCAGGTCCGTAAAGGATTCCGTTTTCTTTGTAGACTTTAATCGCATCAAGGTCACTAGGCATGTTAGCACCTTCTGATACGCAGATAACTCCTTGAGCAACCAAACGTTTAGCTGCGTCACCATTGATTTCGTTTTGAGTTGCACATGGAAGAGCGATATCGTAGTTTCCAGCGTAAGTCCAGACAGAACCTTCATGGTAAGTAGCAGTGGCTTTTTCAGCAGCGTATTCAGTCAAACGTGCACGACGGTTATTCTTCACATCTGCTAGAAGGTCGAAGTCGATACCATTTTCGTCAATGACATAACCATTTGAGTCAGATACAGAGATGACTGTTGCGCCAAGTTCAGTCGCTTTTTGAAGAGCGTATTGAGCAACGTTACCAGAACCTGAAATAACTACTTTTTTACCAGCAAAGCTGTTACCGTTAGCTTTGAGCATTTCTTCAGTGTAGTAAACCAAACCGTAACCAGTTGCTTCTGGGCGAATCAAGCTACCACCGAATCCAAGAGGTTTACCAGTCAAGACACCAGCGTCGAATTGGTTAAGACGTTTGTATTGTCCGTAAAGGTAACCAATCTCACGTCCACCAACACCGATATCGCCGGCTGGGACGTCAAGTGATGGTCCGATGTATTTTTGCAATTCAGTCATGAAGCTTTGGCAGAAGCGCATCACTTCAGCATCAGTTTTGCCTTTAGGATCGAAGTCTGATCCCCCTTTACCTCCACCGATTGGAAGTCCAGTCAAGACGTTTTTAAAGATTTGTTCGAATCCGAGGAATTTCAAAATTCCTTGGTTTACAGTTGGGTGGAAACGAAGTCCGCCTTTATATGGTCCAACAGCTGAGTTGAATTGAACACGGTAGCCACGGTTGACTTGGACTTTTCCATCACGGTCAACCCAAGGAACTCGGAAAGAAATCACGCGCTCAGGCTCAGTGATACGTGCCAAGATATTTTCTTCGATATACTCAGGGTGTTTTTCAAATACAGGTTCCAAAGTGCTGAAGAATTCTTCAACCGCCTGGAGAAATTCAGCCTCATGCCCATTACGAGCTTTTACAGTTGCAAACACGCTTTGGATATAGTCTTTAGCAGATGTCATATCGTTCTCCTTTTGTTGTTATATTTTATTACGTGAGCCATTATAGCAGAATTTTTTTTGAGTGTAAAGAAAAAAACGAAAATTTTCTAAAAATTCTTTCAATTTACAATAAACTATTTTTTTGACAGTAAAAAACGAACGTTTTTTGCAAAAATAACTTTCTCAAAGAGAAAATTTGAAAGTATGGTATAATATTAGAAATAAATGGAATCTGGAGGATCAGAATCATGGTATCAACGAAAACACAAATTGCTGGTTTTGAGTTTGATAATTGCTTGATGAATGCAGCGGGTGTGGCTTGTATGACGATAGAGGAACTAGAAGGGGTCAAAAACTCAGCAGCAGGAACATTTGTCACAAAGACTGCGACCTTGGACTTTCGTCAGGGCAATCCTGAGCCACGTTACCAGGATGTTCCACTTGGTTCTATCAACTCTATGGGTTTGCCAAATAATGGATTAGACTACTATCTGGACTATCTTTTGGACTTGCAGGAAAAAGAGCCAAACCGTACTTTCTTCCTATCTTTAGTTGGCATGTCTCCAGAAGAAACTCATACCATTTTGAAAAAAGTCCAAGAGAGTGAGTTTAAAGGACTAACAGAACTCAATCTCTCTTGTCCAAATGTTCCAGGGAAGCCACAGATTGCCTATGATTTTGAGACAACAGACCGTATCTTGGAAGAAGTATTTGCCTACTTTACCAAACCTCTTGGGATTAAATTGCCACCATATTTTGACATTGTTCACTTTGACCAAGCAGCAGCTATTTTCAATAAGTATCCTCTTAAGTTTGTCAACTGCGTCAACTCTATCGGAAACGGCCTTTATATAGAAGATGAGTCTGTCGTTATCCGTCCTAAAAATGGTTTTGGGGGCATTGGTGGGGAGTATATTAAACCAACTGCTCTAGCGAATGTTCATGCCTTCTACCAACGTCTCAATCCTCAAATCCAAATCATCGGAACAGGTGGCGTTTTGACTGGTCGTGATGCCTTTGAACATATCCTCTGTGGAGCAAGTATGGTGCAGGTGGGAACCACACTTCACAAAGAAGGCGTCAGTGCTTTTGACCGCATTACCAATGAACTGAAAGCAATCATGGCGGAAAAAGGGTACGAAAGCCTAGAAGATTTCCGTGGGAAATTGCGCTATATTGATTAAATTTATTAAAAAATCAGAAGAAAGGAGAGAAGATGCTAGCTATTGAAGAAAGTCAAAAACTGACTCTAGCAAATCTACCGAACCTGAGCCTTTTTACAGGGACAGACCAGGGTCAGTTTGAAGTGATGAAGAGTCAAGTATTGAAACAGATTGGTTATGATTCTGCCGACCTCAACTTTGCCTACTTTGATATGAAAGAAGTGGTCTATAAGGATGTGGAACTGGAGTTGGTCAGCCTTCCTTTCTTTGCGGATGAGAAAATCGTGATATTGGATCATTTTGTCGATATCACAACAGCCAAGAAACGCTTTTTAACAGATGATGAGCTCAAGTCATTTGAGGAATACCTTGACAATCCTTCACCAACAACCAAGTTGTTAATCTTTGCAGAAGGAAAACTGGATAGCAAAAGGCGGTTGGTTAAATTACTTAAGCGGGATGCCAAGGTCTTTGATGCAGTAGAAGCCAAAGAACAAGAATTGCGCCAGTATTTCCAAAAGTGGAGCCGGAAACAAGGTCTGCAGTTTGCCAATCATTCTTTTGAAAATCTTCTCGTCAAGTCGGGTTTTCAATTTAGCGAAGTCCAGAAAAATCTCCTCTTTTTACAGTCCTATAAGGAAGACTCTGTTATCGAGGAAGAGGATATTGTCAATGCTATTCCCAAGACCTTGCAGGACAATATTTTTGATTTAACTCAGTTTATTCTGACTAAAAAGATGGACCAGGCGCGCGATTTGGTTAGAGACTTGACCTTGCAAGGGGAAGACGAAATTAAGCTCATAGCTGTCATGTTAGGACAATTTCGGACTTTTACCCAGGTGAAGATTTTGTCGGAGTCTGGGCAAACAGAATCTCAGATTGCAAGTAGTCTAGGAAGTTTTCTCGGACGCAATCCTAATCCCTATCAAATCAAGTTTGCGCTGAGGGATTCACGAGGACTTTCTTTGAGCTTTTTGAAGCAAGCTATTTCTTATTTGATTGAGACAGACTATCAGATTAAAACAGGTCTTTATGAAAAAGGTTTCCTTTTTGAAAAGGCACTCCTGCAGATTGCTAGTCAGGTCAATTGACATTTTTTTGAAACTAAAACCCGTGTCAAGATTATCTTGTCGTGGGTTTCTTGCTGATTTGCTTATTTTATACTAAATGAAAATCAAAGAGGCCAACTAGGAAACTAGCCGCAGGTTGCTCAAAGCACTGTTTTGAGGTTGTGGATAGAACTGACGAAGTCAGTAACCATACGTACGCCAAGGCGACGTTGACGCGGTTTGAAGAGATTTTTGAAGAGTATTATTAGAAAGTATTTCAGTGATTTCTTCATCTATAAGCAAAAAACTTGAAAAAAGTGAATGTTTGCGTTATCATTTTCATATAGAAAGAAAAAGAGGTATTACAGATGGCTATTATCTTACCAGATCTTCCATATGCATACGACGCTTTGGAACCATACATCGATGCGGAAACAATGCACTTGCACCATGACAAACACCATCAAACTTATGTCAACAATGCTAATGCAGCTCTAGAAAAACACCCTGAAATCGGTGAAGACCTTGAAGCCTTGCTTGCTGATGTAGAATCTATCCCAGCTGATATCCGTCAAGCGCTTATCAACAACGGTGGCGGACACTTGAACCACGCTCTTTTCTGGGAATTGATGACTCCTGAGAAAACAGCTCCATCAGCAGAACTTGCAGCAGCAATCGATGCAACATTTGGTTCATTTGAAGAATTCCAAGCAGCCTTCACTGCAGCAGCAACAACTCGTTTCGGTTCAGGATGGGCATGGTTGGTTGTCAACAAAGAAGGTAAACTTGAAGTGACTTCAACAGCAAACCAAGACACACCAATCTCAGAAGGTAAAAAACCAATCTTGGGCTTGGACGTTTGGGAACATGCTTACTATGTGAAATACCGCAACGTGCGTCCTGACTATATCAAAGCTTTCTTCTCAGTGATCAACTGGAACAAAGTAGATGAATTGTACGCAGCTGCTAAATAATGATAGTTGGAGGGAAGAATTGTTCTTCTCTTTTTAAGGTTATATTATTTTTGTCTGACAAAATCGTCAGACTTTTTTCATTTTTATGAGAAACGTGCTAACTGCTAGAAATTATGGTAGAATAAAGTATTAAGTAATCGTGAAAAAGGATATCTATGCGAAAAGAAATTGCACCTGAATTATACAACTATAACAAGTTTCCTGGTCCTGAGTTCCATTTACATGGGGACAAGGTTGAAACGGAAGGGATAGCTTTTTCCTTGGTGGAAAATATCAAGGATGCCTTTGATGTGACGGCTTTCAATCAGCGTTTTTCAGAAGTCTTAACCAAGTTTGATTATATCGTGGGAGACTGGAGCAACGAACAGCTTCGCCTACGAGGTTTTTATAAGGATGATCGAACAGAAGAAAAACTTGAAAAAATCAGTCGTTTACAGGACTATCTTTTGGAGTACTGTAGTTATGGTTGTGCTTATTTTGTCCTAGAAAATCAAGCACCGAAAAGGGCTTCATTTGACAAGAAAATGCGTAAAAAGGAAGAGGAAAACCTTCCTAGAAGAGGCAAGAAACCTTCGCAAAATAAGAGAAAACCAAATGCGGATAAGAGAAATAGACGTCGTCATAAGGACCAAAAGTCTCAGAAAGAGGACAAGGGACAGCGTCATTTTGTCATTCGTCAGAAATAGATAGAGAATAAGGAGAAGAGATGAAACCGTCTATTTATAGTTTAACACGTCAAACCATGCAAGAATGGGTATTAGAACAGGGAGAAAAGAAATTCCGAGCAGATCAAATCTGGGAATGGCTCTACCGTAAACGTGTCCAGTCATTTGAAGAAATGACCAACCTTTCCAAGGATTTGATTTCCAAGCTCAATGAGCAGTTTGTTGTCAATCCATTGAAACAACGCATCGTACAAGAGTCAGCTGACGGTACCGTTAAGTATCTTTTCGAGTTGCCAGATGGCATGTTGATTGAGACAGTACTCATGCGTCAACACTACGGGTTGTCAGTCTGTGTGACCACTCAGGTTGGCTGTAATATTGGTTGTACCTTCTGTGCATCAGGTTTGATTAAGAAGCAACGTGACCTCAATAATGGGGAAATCGTAGCGCAAATCATGCTAGTTCAGAAATACTTTGATGAGCGTGGTCAGGATGAACGTGTCAGCCATATTGTTGTCATGGGAATTGGTGAACCATTTGATAACTACAACAATGTTTTGAATTTCGTCCGTACCATAAATGATGACAAGGGGATGGCAATCGGTGCTCGTCACATCACTGTTTCTACCTCAGGTTTGGCTCACAAAATTCGTGACTTTGCCAATGAAGGCGTACAGGTTAATCTGGCTGTTTCCCTTCACGCACCCAATAATGAATTGCGTTCAAGCATCATGAAGGTTAACCGTGCCTTTCCAATTGAAAAACTCTTTGCTGCTATTGAGTACTATATCGAAACAACTAATCGCCGTGTGACCTTTGAATACATCATGCTCAATGAAGTCAACGACGGTGTTGAACAAGCCTTGGAATTGGCGGAATTGCTCAAAAATATCAAGAAATTGTCTTATGTAAACTTGATTCCCTATAACCCAGTTAGTGAACACGACCAATATAGCCGTAGTCCTAAAGAGCGCGTGATGGCCTTCTACGATACCCTCAAGAAAAAAGGGGTCAACTGTGTTGTTCGTCAGGAACATGGTACAGATATTGATGCAGCTTGTGGGCAGTTGCGCTCCAATACAATGAAACGTGACCGCCAGAAGGCAGTCGCAGCGGTAAATCCATAAAATGACTAAAAAAAGAGAATTAATCTTAAGATTGGGAGTGGCTGTTTATAGCCTATGCATTGTCTGTTTTTGCTTCACTCCCCAGCCTAAACTTCCTACAGGAGTGGAAACTCCAGGTATTCAAACTTTTGGACACCTGGTTTTTCTTTTAACTCCCTTAAACTCCCTTTGGAATCTGGGTGAAGTGACCAGTTTGGGACAAGTCATTTGGATCTTTTTGCAGAACATTTTAAATGTTTTCTTGCTTTTCCCTCTGGTCTTTCAACTGATCTATCTCTGTCCAAACTTGCGGCAAACGAAAAAAATCCTCCTTCTCAGTTTTTTACTGAGTCTGGGAATTGAGTGTACGCAACTGGTCTTAGACTTTTTCTTTGATTTTAATCGCGTCTTTGAGATTGATGATTTGTGGACCAACACCTTGGGAGGCTATCTGGCTTGGCTCCTCTATAAAGGATTGCATAAAAACAAGATAAGGAATTAGAATGAGTATTTTAGAAGTTAAAAATCTGAGTCACGGTTTTGGTGACCGTGCAATTTTTGAAGATGTGTCTTTCCGTCTCCTCAAGGGTGAACACATCGGTTTAGTCGGTGCCAATGGTGAGGGGAAATCAACCTTTATGAGCATCGTGACTGGTAAGATGTTGCCAGATGAAGGAAAGGTGGAGTGGTCTAAGTATGTGACTGCTGGCTATCTGGACCAGCATGCTGTGCTAAAGGAAGGTCAAACTGTGCGTGATGTCTTGCGGACAGCCTTTGATGAGCTATTTAAAGCAGAAGCTCGTATCAATGACCTCTATATGGAAATGGCTGAAGACGGAGCGGATATCGACGCGCTCATGGAAGAAGTTGGCGAACTACAAGACCGTTTGGAGAGTCGTGACTTCTATACTTTGGATGCTAAGATTGATGAAGTGGCGCGTGCTCTCGGTGTCATGGACTATGGCATGGATACAGATGTAACAGCCTTATCAGGTGGACAAAGAACCAAGGTGCTTTTGGCTAAACTCCTCCTTGAAAAACCAGATATTTTGCTGCTTGACGAGCCAACCAACTATTTGGATGCTGAGCATATTGACTGGCTCAAGCGTTATCTCCAAAACTATGAGAATGCCTTTATCCTTATTTCGCATGATATTCCTTTCCTCAACGACGTGATCAATATCGTTTACCATGTGGAAAATCAACAGTTGACGCGTTACTCTGGTGACTACTACCAGTTCCAAGAAGTCTATGCCATGAAGAAATCTCAGTTGGAAGCGGCCTATGAACGTCAACAGAAAGAGATTGCAGACCTCAAGGATTTCGTGGCTCGAAACAAAGCGCGTGTTGCAACGCGTAATATGGCCATGTCCCGTCAAAAGAAACTTGATAAGATGGATATCATTGAACTCCAAAGCGAGAAACCAAAGCCGTCCTTTGATTTCAAACCAGCTCGTACGCCAGGGCGCTTTATCTTCCAAGCCAAGGACTTGCAGATTGGTTATGACCGTCCTCTTACCAAGCCCTTAAATCTCACTTTTGAACGCAATCAAAAGGTTGCTATTATCGGTGCAAATGGTATCGGGAAAACAACCCTCTTGAAGTCTCTCTTGGGAATTATTCCACCAATCGCTGGGGAAGTTGAACGAGGCGACTACCTAGAACTTGGTTACTTTGAACAGGAAGTAGAAGGTGGAAATCGCCAAACACCTCTTGAAGCTGTCTGGAATGCCTTTCCTGCACTCAATCAGGCAGAAGTTCGTGCAGCCCTTGCTCGTTGTGGTTTGACGACCAAGCACATTGAAAGTCAGATTCAGGTCTTGTCAGGTGGGGAACAAGCCAAGGTTCGTTTCTGTCTCTTGATGAATCGTGAAAACAACGTTTTGGTACTTGACGAGCCGACCAACCACTTGGATGTAGATGCCAAGGAAGAACTCAAACGGGCGCTTAAAGAATACAAGGGATCTATCCTTATGGTCTGCCACGAACCAGACTTTTATGAAGGTTGGATGGACCAAATCTGGGACTTTAACAAGCTAACTTAAAAATGAGGAAAAAAGAAATACAGTATCGAATGCGGATACTGTATTTTTTAGGTTATTTAGGATTTAAAATCGTAGTCTTTCACCACTTCGATACTATCAATGGTGATAGCAGACGTTGGTTTGTCTTTCTCATCTTTTTCAGCTTTAGCAATCTTATCCACAACATCCATACCGTCAATCACTTGACCAAAGACTGGGTGTTTACCATCTAGACTAGGATTTCCACCCTCTTTATAGGCTTCGATGATCTTCTTTGGATACTTGCTTGTAGGGAGTTTAGCAGAGGTATCTGTAGAGTTTTGGTTGATGAAGAACTGGCTACCATTGGTGTTTGGTTGACCAGTATTAGCCATAGCAAGAGCTCCTCGGATATTGTATAGGTAAGGAGAGATTTCATTTTTGAAACCAGTTCCCTTGTCCTTCGTTTTATCTTTATCATGCCAGATAGATTGGCCACCTGTACCATCTCCCTTAGGATCTCCAGTTTGGACCATAAAGCCATCGATGACACGGTGGAAGGTGATGCCATTATAGTAGCCTTCTTTGGCATGAGTGAGAAAGTTTTCAACTGCTAGAGGAGCGAGTTTAGGGAAGAGTTTGATGCGTATATCACCCCGACTTGTGTGGAGAATGACTTCAGCTTCATCCTCAGCAACTTCTTTAGAAAGTTGAGGGAAGTTAGCATTTTCATTGGTCAGAGCATCGTTCAAATCTTTGGCGGCCTGAGCAGCTGCTTTAGAACTTTCTTCAGCTGAGATACTAGAGTCGACATAGTCATCACCACGAAGACTACGTTGGATACTAGTACATCCAGCAAGGGCAACAGTTGATAGTAAAAGAAGGGTTGCTAGTTTTTTCATTGTTTTCCTCTCAAAAATTCATTTCTATCATTGTACCTTAAAAGGAAGGGGAATTCAAATGTAAAAGATTTTACTAAAAATTTCTAGTAGTTAAAAAATCCAAACTCTGTCAAGTTTTTTTCTTGACACCTGTCAGAAATCTGCTATAATAGAACATGTGCTAAATAGCTCAGCTATTTCACCGAAATAAAAAAATAAGAAAAGAGACTTTAAAAATGGCAGTTAAAATCCGTTTGACTCGTATGGGTTCTAAGAAAAAACCTTTCTATCGTATCAACGTAGCAGATTCACGTTCACCACGTGACGGACGTTTTATCGAAACAGTTGGAACTTACAACCCACTTGTTGCTGAAAACCAAGTAACTTTGAAAGAAGACCGCGTTCTTGCATGGTTGGCTGATGGAGCTCAACCTTCAGATACAGTTCGCAACATCCTTTCAAAAGAAGGCGTATTGAAAAAATTCCACGATTCTAAATTCTCAAAATAAGTTTAAAGTAGGTTGACAGATGGATACGATTGAAAATCTCATTATTGCGATTGTGAAACCTTTGATTTCACAACCTGATGCCTTAACTATCAAGATTGAAGACACACCAGAGTTTTTGGAGTATCACTTGGATCTTGACCAAAGCGATGTCGGTCGTGTAATCGGTCGTAAGGGTCGCACTATCTCAGCGATAAGAACGATTGTCTACTCTGTCCCAACTGAAGACAAAAAAGTAAGAATCGTTATCGATGAAAAATAAAAAAAGCGGGACAGATGTCTCGCTTTTTTGTGAGGAGGAGAAGATGAAGGATTTAACGTTTAGACAATTACAAGCTTACTTACTAGATCATTACCAGCAATTTCGAACTGAGGAAGGCCTCTTTATCAAGTTAGTGGAGGAAGTCGGAGAAGTAGCCGAGGTCTTGAATGGGCGCTCTGGTCGAAAAGAGGGTGTCCAGGACTCAAATGAGGAACTAGCCAAAGAACTGGCTGATATCATTCATTATACCGTCGCAATCGCAGCCATCAATGACATTGACCTAACCAAAACCATCTTTGATAAAGATAAGAAGGCTGCCATTAAGTACCAACATGAACGTGATTTAGAAAAGTTTTTAGACGCTCAAAGCTAATTGCAATCACTGTTCTTCAACTTGTGAAAATCCTTGGAACGTGATAAAATAAAGGATAGAAATGGATATAGGAGACAAGATGAACTACTTTAATGTTGGGAAAATCGTCAATACGCAGGGGTTGCAAGGGGAGATGCGAGTCTTGTCTGTGACGGATTTTGCAGAAGAACGGTTTAAAAAAGGGGCAGAGCTGGCTTTATTCGATGAAAAAGATCAGTTTGTCCAAATAGTCACCATCGCTAGCCACCGTAAGCATAAGAATTTTGACATTATCAAATTCAAAGACATGTACCATATCAATGCGATTGAAAAGTACAAGGGTTATAGTCTCAAGGTCGCTGAGGAAGATTTGAACGATTTAGATGATGGTGAATTCTATTATCACGAGATTATCGGTTTGGATGTTTACGAGGGAGATAACCTGATAGGAATTATCAAGGAAATCCTGCAACCAGGTGCCAATGATGTCTGGGTGGTCAAACGAAAAGGTAAGCGAGATTTGCTTTTACCTTACATTCCGCCAGTAGTTCTCAATGTTGATATTCCAAACAAGCGGGTTGATGTGGACATCTTAGAAGGATTAGATGATGAAGATTGATATTTTAACCCTCTTTCCAGAGATGTTTTCTCCGCTGGAACACTCGATTGTTGGGAAGGCTCGAGAAAAAGAGCTCTTGGATATCCATTATCATAATTTCAGAGAATACGCTGAAAAGGCCCGTCATGTTGACGATGAGCCCTACGGAGGCGGTCAGGGGATGTTGCTCCGAGCCCAACCCATTTTCGATGCCTTTGATGCTATTGAAAAGAAACATCCCCGCGTCATTCTTCTTGATCCTGCTGGGAAACAGTTCGATCAAGCTTACGCTGAGGATTTGGCTCAGGAAGAGGAACTGATCTTTATTTGTGGTCACTATGAAGGGTATGACGAGCGCATCAAGACCTTAGTAACAGATGAAATTTCCCTAGGAGATTATGTCCTGACTGGTGGGGAATTGGCAGCCATGACCATGATTGATGCGACCGTTCGCTTGATTCCTGAAGTGATTGGCAAGGAGTCTAGTCACCAGGATGATAGTTTTTCTTCAGGACTTCTCGAATATCCTCAGTACACACGTCCTTATGACTATCGAGGTATGGTCGTGCCAGATGTGCTCATGAGTGGCCACCATGAAAAGATTCGCCAGTGGCGACTATATGAGAGTCTAAAGAAAACCTACGAGCGCAGGCCTGACTTGCTAGAAAACTATCAACTAACAGCTGAAGAAGAAAAAATGCTGGCTGAAATCAAAGAAAACAAAGAATAAAGGAGAACCTTATGCAAGTAATCAAACGTAATGGAGAAATTGCTGAATTTGATCCAGATAAAATTTACCAAGCTGTCCTAAAAGCAGCTCAAACCGTTTATGTTTTGACAGATGATTTGCGTCAAAACCTTGCACAAGTTACTAAAAAAGTCGTTTTGGACTTGGAAGAAGCAAAAGTAGAACGTGCGACTATCAGCATGATCCAATCAATGGTTGAACACCGCTTACTTGGAGCTGGCTACATTACCATTGCAGAACACTATATCTCTTATCGCTTGCAACGCGATTTGGAGAGAAGTGGCTATGGTGACCATATCGCCGTTCACCTTCATTTTGAACAAATCCGTTAAGAAAAAGAGTGGGATGCAAAGAACATCTCACTCTTTCTTAAATAGAATTTTCTGAGCTTTTTGTACGGTTGAGGGAACGAAACGAAGCCGTTTAATATCACTGATACGAATGATTCGGGTCACGTTTTTTGAAAAATTCTTGACGATAATTTGTTGGCGATTGGCGTCGTGTTTGACAATATCACCCGTAAAACTTGTTTCTGCAAGTATGACATGAACAGCCGTCTTTTTCTGGATGGCTTGTTCAATCATAGCAGTAAGGGAGTTGTCCTCGATTTGAGGATGATCATCATTCCCATTGAGAAAACTATGTAGTTTATCTAGAACTAGTTTGAATGTCTGTCTCATAGAATCCTCCCTTCTTATATATCCACATTATATAAAATTTTCCTAAAAATCACAAGATTTTTACGAATAGACTAGAGAAAGCATATTACATAAAGGAGTTAAAAATGGCAGAATTTACATTTGAAATCGAAGAACATTTACTGACCTTGTCCGAAAATGAGAAAGGTTGGACAAAAGAACTAAATCGAGTTAGTTTTAATGGAGCACCAGCAAAGTTCGATATTCGTTCTTGGAGTCCCGACCATACCAAAATGGGCAAGGGAATTACTCTTACAAATGAAGAATTTCAGATAATGGTTGATGCCTTTAAAGGTGGACAATAAAAAGAGTCTTGAGTTCCACTCAAGATTCTTTTTTTTATGACACAATATAGTCACAGAGAGAAGTCTTAGCCAATTGAATAAAAGTCTCTCTAAATTCTTCGGGTGGTGTTGGATTATCCTTACGAATCCACACTTCAATGAATGAAATCGCCATGGTCGTAATGATATAGGCTATGTCCTCTTCACTAAAATTATATTTCAGCTGGTAGTTAACATTTTTTAGTACCCACTGAGAATATTTCTCACGAAGAAACTCCTTCCAACAAGTATCGGCTTGAGAATTGTATAAGGTACCGACGACTTCTCGCTTTTCATAGATGAGAGGGAGAATGTGGTCTGCTAAGAAAGTGATGGGATTGCCATCTCGTTCAGGACAGTAGTTGTTAAAATTGTTAAAGATCTGTTGATCGGTTTCCTTGTGGATATAATCGATAATATCTTCGAAGTTATTAAAGTGCTTTTGATAAATCGCTTGGCGGGAAATACCAGCTTCTGCAGCAATCTCAGTCATGGTAAAAGAAGTTCGCTGAGGGTTTCTCCTTGCAAGAGTGATAAAAGCACCTAAAATTAACTCTCTAGTTTTATTTGCCATAGCTTTACCTTCCTATCTATATATATTAAAAATACTAGATTTAGTATTACCCAAGCTTTCCTTTTAGCACAAATAAACTGAATAGATGATTATTAGAAAGCCTTTATAAGACTATTATATCATAGATTTATTATAAATAACAGATTGTTACAGGGAGCTATTATTTTTTAGAAATTCCTATTATGTCAGTATTTTCAGACAATTATTAGGACATTCGCCTTTTATATGGTGTCATGAAATAATATATCAAAAAAAGTTGACATCGTGTAAATAAATAACTGAGTGAATTACAAGATTTTAATGAAAATATTCAATGATATGTAGTACAACGGTAATGGATAATATTTTGCTATATTTCCATCTGACCAAGAGTAATGGTACTCCTGCTAAAGATTGAATTGAATAAATATTTTAAATACTATATTTAAATACTATAATAGTGTACTCATTTTTCAAAGCAAGTGTTACAAGTATGTTATCGTGTAACAAATCATGCGATTGAAAGGGGTGTTGCCTACTGGGAGAAGAAGATGCACTATTCAATCAATTTCAATCATTTAGAAAGGAAAGTCATGAAATTTAAGAAATTGTGGCTCTATATTTTAACGCCACTACTCGTTTTATTGGGTTCTGCTGCTTTGACAAATACAGTTCAAGCAAAGGAACTACAAAATGTTATTACAAACGTTCAAGTTTGGGATGTTGATAATGGTAAGTTGAAGGAACCAGATGCAAATGGCGTCTATGATTTGACCATTAATAAAGCTTATTCGAACTATAAATATATGGTCGATTTTGATTTAAGTAAATATAATGGTCAACTTTCAGATGGTGATACTTTCACATTTACAATTCCTGCCCCTCTTACAGTAAAAAATGAAACATTTGAGATTACGGATAAGAGCACAGGTGTTGCTGTTGCTTCTGCACAGGTAGTTTCGAATGGTGAAAATTCTGGTGGTAAGGTGACAATCACCTTGCAAAAATTGAATGAATACCTTGCTAAAAAGGGTGGAACACAGGTGAATGATGTTTCGGGCACGTTTTATACCGGATTTAGTGTAAAAAAGGATATAACACAACAAAATATCACTTATCCTGATACGGAAACTAAAAATAAAGTAACACACATCATCAAATCAAGACAACCTAGCAGACCTAATTATGGTGATGAGATTGGGCATACTAACTTTGCTAAAGTTCATGGAGTGATTACTAAGGGGAGCTGGTCATCACAAATCTTGAATAAGAGTGGGGAGTATTACCATCCGTTTACACTCCGAGTGAATGATCGCCAAGAAAGTTATAATGTTCTTGATATTCACGATTATATTTCTGACAACTACTCACCAACGCAGTTTATTCCTGAAACGTTGCACGTAGTTTCGGGTTATTATGATAGTGACTATAATTTGCAAGATAAAAAAGAACTAAAAGAAGGTGTTGACTATACCATTGAATGGAATGAGTCATATACAGATTTTAAAATTAAAATTAATAATGCATCTTCTCATGTAGCGTCTAATGGCAAACCTGCATCTTTCCAAATAACTTATCAAACAACAGCACCAGCTGATGGTACAAAAATTGGTAACAACATGGAAGTTTCAGGAGATAATGTTCCTTTGACTTATCGGACTGATAGAACAGATACGAAGGTAAGCGTATGGCGTAATTCTCAGGTAACCAATGGTGGTACTATCCAACTGAAAACAGGATATCGAATCACATTGTACAAAGTGGATGAGAAAACACAAAATCGTCTTGCAGGGGCTAAATTCAAGATTACACCACCATCAGGTGCAACTGCTACAGAAGAAACTGTAACAACGAATGCTGACGGAGTAGCACAATCTTCAGTGTATTCTGAAGACGATGTGAAAAAAGGTAACTTCACTGTTACAGAAGTCGAAGCTCCTAAGGGATATGAATTGGATTCAACTCCATTTGAAGTAACCGTAGGTAAAGATGGGGTTATTAAGACGGTTAAGAACAAACGCACTTCAGCTAAAGCCCAACTATCTGCCATCAAGAAATTGACAGGTCGTGCGATGAAAGCTGGCGAGTTTGAATTTGACTTGTTTGATGACAAGACAAATAAAGTTGTTGAAACAGTAACAAACGATCAAGACGGAAACATTAAATTTGCTGAATTGTCATTTGACCAAGAAGGGGAATACACTTACCACATCGTAGAGAAGAAAGCCAATACAACTGAAAAAGGTGTCACATACGATGCTAACCCTGTAGAGGTTAAAGTTACTGTAACAACAGATGCAACGACTGGTAAACTAGTTGCAGCTGTTACTTACGAAAACGATGATAAGACTTTCGAAAACACTTACGTTGCTGAAAAAACTTCAGCTTCTCTTGAAGTGACTAAGAAGTTGACAGGTCGTGAGTTGAAAGCTGATGAATTTGAGTTTGTCTTGAAGAATGATGCAGATGGTTCAGAACTTCAAAAAGTGAAGAATACTGCTGACGGTAAAGTAACATTCGCTCCAATCGAATATACTAAAGCTGGCACATACAACTATACCATTGTTGAAACAAACGCTGGACAAACTATTGACGGTGTGACTTACGATAATCTTGAAGTTAAAGTCACAGTAGAAGTTACAGATGACGGCGAAGGAAAACTTCATGCGAATGTGACTTATCCAGCGGACAAAGAATTCAACAACGGCTATGGAACTTCAAAAGCAAAAGCAGCTCTTGAAGTGACTAAGAAGTTGACTGGCCGTGAGTTGAAAGCTGATGAGTTTGAGTTCACCTTGACAGACCAAGATGGCAATGTGAAAGAAACCGTGAAGAATGACAAAGACGGAAACGTGAAGTTCTCAGAATTGGAATTCGACAAAGCAGGCACTTATACTTATAAGATTGCTGAAAAAGCGGGTACTGCTACAGGTATCCAGTACGATACTAAAACCATCACAGCTACAGTAACTGTAGCGGATAATGGTAAAGGTGTCCTTGAAGCAACTGTTACTTACGACGGTGAAAAAGCATTCGAGAACACATACACACCAGCAGGAGCTACAAGTGTCACTCTTGGAGCTAAGAAAGTTCTTGAAGGTAAAGACCTTGAAGCAGGTAAATACAGCTTCGAATTGAAGAAAGAAGACGGTAGTGTTGTCGAAACAGTGACAAACGCCGCAGACGGCACAGTGACTTTCTCACCAATCTCATATGATGAGAGCCAAGTAGGAACTCACAAGTACACCATCTCAGAAGTTGCTGGATCTGAAACAGGCATCACTTATGATAAGACAGTTCAAGAAGTTGAAGTTAAAGTTGAAAAAGTAAGTGCAACTGAATTGAAAGCAACGGCTTCAAAAGAAGTAAAAGATCTAGTCTTCACTAACAAGTACACACCAGCAGGAGCTACAAGTGTCACTCTTGGAGCTAAGAAAGTTCTTGAAGGTAAAGACCTTGAAGCAGGTAAATACAGCTTTGAATTGAAGAAAGAAGACGGTAGTGTTGTCGAAACAGTGACAAACGCCGCAGATGGAAGTGTTACTTTCTCACCAATCTCATATGATGAGAGCCAAGTGGGAACTCACAAGTACACTATCTCAGAAGTTACTGGATCTGAAGCAGGAATCACTTACGATAAGACCGTTCAAGAAGTTGAAGTAACAGTTGAAAAAGTAAGTGCAACTGAATTGAAAGCAACAGCTTCAAAAGAAGCAAAAGACCTAGTCTTCACAAACAAATACACACCAGCAGGAGCTACAAGTGTCACTCTTGGAGCTAAGAAAGTTCTTGAAGGTAAAGACCTTGAAGCAGGTAAATACAGCTTTGAATTGAAGAAAGAAGACGGTAGTGTTGTCGAAACAGTGACAAACGCCGCAGACGGCACAGTGACTTTCTCACCAATCTCATATGATGAGAGCCAAGTGGGAACTCACAAGTACACTATCTCAGAAGTTGCTGGATCTGAAACAGGAATCACTTACGATAAGACCGTTCAAGAAGTTGAAGTAACGGTTGAAAAAGTAAGCGCAACTGAATTGAAAGCAACAGCTTCAAAAGAAGCAAAAGACCTAGTCTTCACTAACAAGTACACTCCAGCGAAAACTTCAGTTTCTGTGAAGAAAGCATGGGATGATAAGGACAACCAAGACGGTAAACGCCCATCTTCTGTCACAGTTAAATTGCTTGCGGATGGTCAAGATACTGGTAAAGCACTTGAACTCAATGCTGCAAACAATTGGACTGGAAGCTTCACAGACCTTGATGCCGATAAAGGCGGCACACCTATTAAGTACACAGTAGTAGAAGTAACTGTTCCTGGTTACACTTCTAAGGTTACTGGTGACGCTGCCTCAGGATTCACTATCACAAATAGCTATTCTCCAGAAACAGTTGACATTAAAGCAACTAAGAACTGGGATGATGCCAATAACCAAGACGGCAAACGTCCAACTAAGATTACAATTAATCTTTTAGCAGACGGTCAGAAAGTCGCATCGAAAGAAGTTCAAGCAGCCGCAGACGGAACTTGGACTGCTACATTCGAAAAATTAGCAAAATATAAAGCTGGTAAAGAAATCAAATACACTGTAACAGAAGAAGCCGTAGCAGAATACGAATCAACTATTACAGACTTTACCATCACAAACAAATATGCACCAAAAGAAATCGACTACAAAGTAACAAAAGTATGGAACGACGCGAATAACCAAGACGGCAAACGTCCTGAGTCCGTAACGGTTCAACTTTATAAAAAAGTAGGAGATGCAGATCCAGTAGCCGTTGAAGGTAAGAAATTGACCTTGACAGCTAAGGATAAGACGGACGCTAACACTTGGGTAGCATCCTTCACAAATCTTCCACAATACGAAGCTGGTAAAGAAATCACTTACTCTATCAAGGAAGTAGACGTACCAGCTGGATACAAAGCCTCTGTGACTGGTCAAGTGGTGACAAACACTCATGACGTAGAAACAGTCGTTCTTTCAGGAACTAAGGTGTGGAAAGATAACAACAACCAAGACGGCAAACGTGCAGATAAAGTGAAAGTTCAAATTCTTAACGGCGACAAAGTTGTTCAAGAAATTGAAGTTTCAGAAAAAACTGGTTGGAAGTTCGAATCAAAAGCACTTCCTAAGTATGAAAATGGTACAGAAATCAAGTACACTGTTAAAGAAGTAGCTGTGAAAGAATATAAATCAACAGTTACTACGGACAAAGACGGTAAGTACACTGTTACCAACACACATACACCAGAGAAAACATCTGTAAAAGGTAAGAAGATCTGGAAAGATGAAGAGAACCAAGACGGTATCCGTCCAGCATCTATCACAGTGAAACTTCTTGCCGATGGTCAAGACACTGGTAAGACTGCGGTAGCCTCAGAAGCAACTGGTTGGACTTATGAGTTCACAGACCTTGATCGTTATAAAGACGGTCAAGCAATCGAATACTCTGTAGTAGAAGTTCCAGTTGATGGTTATACATCTGAAGTAGAAGGCTTCAATATCACAAATACACACACTCCAGAAAAACCAACACCAGGTAAACCAAATGAACCAGGAAAACCAGGACAAAAACCTCAACTTCCTAACACTGGTGAAAAAGCATCTAATGTAGCAGTAGTTGCAGGACTTGCTTTGATGGCAGTGACTGGTGGATTGTACTTTGTAAGCCGTAAAAATAAATAATCTCTAGATGAGAGATGATTTTCAGTTAGTTCTTAGGAAGTAATTGGAAAGGAAATAGTCCAGAACACTTGTTCTGGACTATTTTTTATCTTGAGAAATAAGCGATACTTTTCAATCGTTCTAGGAGGGGACGACCAATGAAACTAATGGCAATAATCTTACCAAGATCAGGAAGGATAAAGGGAAGGACACCGACAGCGAGTGCTTTGTCAAGTGGCATACCAGCAAGGAAGTGGAGGCTGAGAATACCACCGACAAAGACCAGGGAGTCTCCCAAGAGGTTGGCTAGGAAAATGCGAATGTAGCCACCATTTTGACGGATGAGATAAGATGTAAGTCCAGCATAGACAAGGTCGAACCAAAGATAGCCTGCACTTGGACCGACTAAAACGTGAAATCCAGCTCCTCCCCCTGCAAAAACAGGTAAACCAATGGCACCCAGCAGGAGATAGAGAGCAACAGATAGAACGGCTTCTCTGGGTCTAAAAACAGTAGCAATCAGACCGATCGCAAAGTTTTGTAGAGTGAAGGGGACAGGACCGATAGGGAGACTGATTTGTGCCAAAACGGCGATGAGAGCAGCGCCGATAGCAGGGATGGCATAGATATGAGCTTTTTTCAAAACTGTTAACCTCTTTTCAAAATTATAGTAACTATTATACTAATTCAGAAGAAAAAGTCAACCTATTTTTTATAACGAGGTAACAATTTTGTAACAGCGGATTTTGCAAGTAAAAAGAGACCTTTTCAGGTCTCTTTCGATAATTAGCGCATGGTCACAAATTCTTCAGAAGCAGTTGGGTGGATAGCTACTGTAGCGTCAAAGTCTGCCTTGGTTGCTCCCATCTTGATGGCAACAGCGAATCCTTGAATCATCTCATCCACTCCGTAACCGAGCCCATGAAGTCCAACAACTTTTTCGTCAGCACCGGCGGTGATGAGTTTGAAGCGAGATTCTTGACGATGGTTTGTAACGGCAGAGTACATAGATGCAAAGCTTGACTTGTAGACTTTAATGTGCTCTTGGCCGTATTCTTTGATAGCTTGATCTTCAGTTAAACCGACTGTTCCAATTGCTGGGTGTGAGAAGACAACAGTAGGGATAGTAGTGTAGTCCATCTTAGCACTTGTTTTCCCATTAAAGAGACGTTCAGATAGGGTACGTCCAGCCTTGATGGCTACTGGAGTTAGTTCCTTCTCACCAGTGACGTCTCCGAGGGCATAGATACCATTTACAACTGTATTTTGATACTCATCCACTTGGATAAATCCACGTTCGTTGAGTGTAACGCCAGCCTTTTCTAACTCCAGTCCGTCTACATTTGGACGGCGGCCAGTAGCCCAGATAACTTGGCTGGCAGTGTGACTAGAACCGTCTTCGAAATAAATGGTAATACCTTGCTCCGTTTCTTCGAGCTTGACGGGTACCTTATGTGTGTGTAAAGGTAGACCTGTTTTTTCCATTTCATTGACAAGTCCTTCAACGATGTAGCTGTCAAAACCACGCAAGGGACGATCACGACGGACAAACAAATCAGTTTTTACTCCTAGAGCGTGGAGAACACCTGCTAATTCAACGGCGATATAACCAGCTCCAAGAATCGCAACGGATTCAGGAAGTTGCTCCCAAGCAAAGACATCGTCTGAGCTACCACCGAGTTCAGCTCCAGGAATAGTTGGGATGCTTGGACGAGCGCCAGTCGCAATCACGATATGCTTAGCACGAATCAATTCGCCATTAACGCTGACGGTGTGGGAATCAACGAAATGAGCACGACCTTCAATCAGATCAACACCGTTGCGCTTGAAACTTCCATCATAAGACGAGCGGGCACGATCGATGTAGGCTTCACGATTTTGACGAAGTTTTGCGAAATCAAATTGAACATCTGAACTTGTAAAACCATAGTCAGGGCCGTAGTGGTGGAAGCTTTCAGCGATTTGCGCTCCATACCACATGATTTTCTTAGGAACACAGCCAACGTTGACACAAGTTCCACCTAATTTTTTCTCCTCGATAACAGCTGCTTTAGCACCGTGTTCGCCAGCTCGGTTCATGGTGGCAATGCCGCCGCTCCCTCCACCGATGGCAATGATATCATATTCTCTCATAGAAAACTCCTTATAGCTTTGATAGTCATATTCTATCGTTTTTACTATTTGAATGCAAAAATCTGCTACGGTAAAAAAATTATAAAAACGCTTGCCAAATTCCAAAAGATATTGTATTATATATCTAGCACAATAACCCAAAAACGAATACCGAACGAAATAATGATCCTGAATTGTTATTGTTTCCATCTGAACTGTCATTGTTTGGGCTTGGTATTTCTGATATAATGGTTTTTGTAAGGCAAAAATATAAAGGAGCTTGAAAATGAAAAGAAATAAAAAGGCAAAAAAATGGCAATTATACACAGCGATTGGTGTTGCCAGTGCTATTGTTATTGGTGCTGCGGGGATTTTGATTTTTAGACAACCTTCCCAGTCAGCAGTTAAGGATAAAACCTCTCATATCGTTACTGCTAAGGAAGGTTCCGTTGCTTCATCGGTTCTCTTGTCAGGTACGGTTACAGCAAAAAATGAACAATACGTTTATTTTGATGCGAGTAAGGGAGATTTAGATGAAATTCTTGTTTCGGTTGGGGACAAGGTCGAAGAAGGGCAAGCTTTGGTCAAATACAGTAGTGCGGATGCTCAAGCTGCCTATGATGCAGCAGATCGTGCAGTTGCAAAGGCAGACCGTCATATCGAGGAGTTAAACAAAGCTCGTGAAAATGCATCAGCTGCACCAACTTCTCCACAGGTTCCAACAGAAGCTGGACTTCCAGAACAAGCGCAAGCAGCGACTTCTTCAGTATCTTCTATTGATTCTCAAATCAGTGATGCCAAGGATAACCGTGCAGATGCTGTGGCTCAGCTCAACAAGGCTCAAGCTCAGCTAGATGCTGCAACTGTCCTCAGTACACTAGAAGGGACTGTAGTTGAAGTTAATCGTAATGTTTCCAAATCGCCAACAGGTAATAGCCAAGTGGTAGTACATGTCGTAAGTAATGAAAATTTGCAGGTCAAAGGGGAGTTGTCTGAATACAACCTTGCCAACCTCTCTGTAGGTCAAGAAGTTACCTTTACTTCTAAAGTTTACCAAGATAAGAGCTGGACTGGTAAAATCAGCTATATTTCTGATTATCCTAAAAACAACGGAGAAGCAGCAAATGCTGCCCTTGGAGGAAATACTGGATCTAAGTACCCTTATACTGTTGATGTGACTAGCGATATCGGTGAGTTGAAACAAGGATTCTCAGTCAGTGTGGAAGTCAAAAACAAGAGTAAAGCCATCCTTGTTCCTTTGACAAGTATCGTTACCGAAAATGGCAAAAACTATGTCTGGATAGTTGACGACCAGAAAAAAGTGAAGAAGGTAGAAGTTACTTTGGGGAATGCGGACGCAGACAACCAAGAAATTACTTCAGGTTTGACAGACGGTGCCAAGGTCATCAGTAATCCAACATCTTCCTTGGAAGAAGGAAAAGAGGTGAAGGCTGATGAAGAAACTAATTAGTCTCAAAAATATCTGCAGGAGTTATCGAAATGGTGACCAAGAACTGCAGGTCCTTAAAAATATCAATCTAGAAGTTCAAGAAGGTGAGTTTGTCGCCATTATGGGACCATCCGGTTCTGGTAAGTCCACTTTGATGAATACCATCGGAATGTTGGATACACCAACCAGTGGAGAGTACCACCTTGAAGGGCAAGAAGTTGCAGGTCTTGGAGAGAAACAACTGGCCAAGGTCCGTAACCAGCAAATCGGCTTTGTCTTTCAGCAGTTTTTTCTCTTGTCCAAGCTCAATGCGCTTCAAAATGTTGAATTGCCCTTGATTTACGCTGGAGTTTCAGCTTCAAAACGTCGGAAATTGGCTGAGGAATTTCTGGAAAAGGTTGAGCTAACGGAGCGCAGTCATCATTTGCCTTCCGAGTTATCAGGTGGTCAAAAGCAACGTGTAGCGATTGCCCGTGCCTTGGTAAATAATCCCTCTATCATCCTAGCAGACGAACCCACAGGAGCCTTGGATACCAAGACAGGAAATCAAATCATGCAACTGTTGGTGGAGTTAAACAAGGAAGGGAAGACCATTATCATGGTCACGCATGAGCCTGAGATAGCTGCCTATGCCAAACGCCAGATTGTCATTCGTGATGGTGTTATCTCATCAGACAGTGCCCTAGAAAAGGAGGAAAACTAGATGCAGAATCTGAAATTTGCATTTTCATCCATTATGGCCCACAAGATGCGTTCCTTCCTCACCATGATCGGGATCATCATCGGAGTTTCGTCTGTCGTCGTCATCATGGCTCTGGGAGACTCCATGTCCCGTCAGGTCAATAAAAACATGACCAAATCACAAAAGGATATCCATGTCTTTTTCTCTCCTATAAAAAGCAAGGACGGCTCCTTTACGCAGAAACAATCCGCTTTGACAGTCAGTGGGAAAGAAGAGGATGTTCATGTTGAACCACCAAAACCACTCGAATCTTGGGTCAAGGAGGCTGCTAAACTTAAAGGAGTAGACAGTTACTATGTCACCAACTCGACCAACGTTACCCTATCTTATAAGGATAAGAAGGTTGAACGAGCAACTCTGACAGGCGGAAATAGCACCTACATGAACGCAGTTGAAAATGAAATCGTTGCGGGTAGAAGTCTAAGACCGCAAGACTACAAGGAATTTGCTAGTGTGATTTTGTTGGACGAAGAACTAGCCAAGAGTTTGTTTGATAGTCCAGAAGCTGCGGTTAATCAAATCATCTCTGTTAATGAATTTAGTTACCGTGTGATTGGCGTTTATACTAGCAATGAAGCTAAAACTGCTAAAGCCTTTGGGATTGGTGGGCTTCCAATTACGACGAATATCTCTCTCGCTGCCAATTTTAATACTGATGAAATCTCGAACATCGTCTTTCGTGTCAATGACACTAGCCTAACACAAACCTTGGGTCCAGAGTTAGCTCGAAAACTGACCGAGATTGCGGGACTTCAACAAGGGGAGTACCAAGTTGCGGATGCAACTGCCGCCTTCCAAGAGGTACAACAACTATTTGGTTTTATGACAACAATTATCAGTGCCATTGCAGGTATCTCTCTCTTTGTTGGGGGAACTGGTGTTATGAATATCATGCTGGTTTCGGTGACAGAACGCACGCGGGAGATTGGTCTGCGGAAAGCTCTCGGAGCTACTCGGGCTAATATCTTAGTACAGTTTTTGATTGAGTCTATGATCTTAACCTTGCTAGGTGGTGTCATCGGTCTTGGGATTGCTGCTGGAATGACCATGTTAGCTGGAGTATTGCTTCAAAACATGATTGCAGGTATTGAGGTTGGGGTTTCCCTTCCAATTGCTCTCTTTAGCTTGGCTGTATCAGCCAGCGTTGGTATGATATTCGGAGTTCTACCAGCCAATAAAGCGTCTAAGCTTGATCCGATCGAAGCCCTTCGTTATGAATAAGATATAGAGCAGAAAAAACAAGATGGATATTTGTCTGTCTTGTTTTTGTATGAATTTCTCTATCGAAAATCACTAAAAATATGATATAATGAAGTGTTAGAAAAACAGGTTTCATTAGCCTGGAAAGGAAAAATTATGTCTGAAAAGAATTTTTATATTACAACACCGATTTACTATCCATCTGGTAAACTTCATATCGGTTCTGCTTACACAACTATCGCCTGTGATGTCTTAGCTCGTTACAAACGCCTTATGGGCTACGATGTCTTTTATCTGACTGGTCTTGATGAGCATGGTCAAAAGATTCAACAAAAAGCGGAAGAAGCTGGCATTACACCTCAAGCTTATGTTGATGGGATGGCAGTTGGAGTCAAAGAACTTTGGAAATTATTAGATATCTCATACGATAAATTTATCCGTACAACGGATGACTACCATGAAAAAGTTGTAGCACAGGTCTTTGAACGCTTGCTTGCTCAAGATGACATCTACCTAGGTGAATATTCTGGTTGGTATTCAGTCTCAGATGAAGAATTCTTTACAGAAAGCCAACTGGCGGAAGTTTTCCGTGATGAAGCTGGAAATGTGACGGGCGGTATCGCTCCATCAGGTCACGAAGTGGAGTGGGTTTCAGAAGAGTCTTACTTCCTTCGTCTCAGCAAATACCAAGACCGTTTGGTTGAATTTTTCAAATCGCACCCTGATTTCATCACTCCAGATGGTCGTCTTAATGAAATGTTGCGTAACTTTATTGAGCCAGGTTTGGAAGACTTAGCGGTTTCTCGTACAACCTTTACCTGGGGAGTGCCAGTACCATCTAATCCAAAACACGTTGTCTATGTTTGGATCGATGCCCTTCTCAACTATGTGACTGCTCTTGGTTATGGTCAAGACGATCATACTAACTTTGACAAGTTCTGGAACGGAACAGTCTTCCACATGGTCGGAAAAGATATTCTCCGTTTCCACTCAATCTACTGGCCAATCTTGCTCATGATGCTCGATATCAAGTTGCCAGAACGTTTGATTGCCCACGGTTGGTTTGTCATGAAAGACGGCAAGATGTCTAAGTCTAAAGGGAACGTTGTCTATCCTGAAATGTTGATAGAGCGTTTTGGTCTCGATCCGCTTCGTTACTACCTCATGCGTAGCCTTCCAGTCGGTTCAGACGGAACCTTCACTCCTGAAGACTACGTCGGCCGTATCAACTATGAATTAGCAAATGACCTTGGAAACCTCCTCAACCGTACGGTTTCTATGATTAACAAGTATTTTGATGGGCAAATCCCTACCTATGTAGAGGGTGTAACAGAGTTTGATCATTCTCTTGCTCAAGTAGCTTCTGAATCAATTGCTAATTACCATACACACATGGATGCTGTTGACTATCCACGTGCTTTAGAAGCAGTATGGACTCTTATATCACGTACCAACAAATACATCGATGAGACAGCTCCATGGGTCTTGGCTAAGGATGAAGCACTTTGTGACCAATTGGCAAGTGTCATGAGCCATTTGGCAGCCAGCCTTCGTGTCGTAGCACACTTGATTGAGCCATTTATGATGGAAACTAGTCGCGCTGTATTGGCACAACTTGGTCTAGCAGAAGTTTCTAGCCTAGAAAACTTGAGCTTGGCAGATTTCCCTGCAGGTGTGACTGTTGTTGCCAAAGGAACACCAATCTTCCCACGTCTGGACATGGAAGAAGAGATTGCCTATATCAAGGAACAAATGGAAGGCAATAAACCAGCCGTCGAAAAAGAATGGAATCCAGATGAAGTTGAACTCAAACTCAACAAGGATGAAATCAAGTTTGAAGACTTTGATAAGGTCGAAATCCGTGTCGCAGAGGTCAAAGAAGTTTCTAAAGTGGAAGGTTCTGATAA
Source organism: Streptococcus cristatus (assembly GCF_019685515.1). Lineage (GTDB taxonomy): Bacteria > Bacillota > Bacilli > Lactobacillales > Streptococcaceae > Streptococcus. The sequence goes on along the minus strand of NZ_JABFFN010000001.1, from coordinate 1,108,497 downwards.
GTTGCTCCAATTCCGCCTCGATGCTGGTGATGGTGAAGACCGTCAAATCCTCTCAGGAATAGCTAAATACTATCCAAACGAACAAGAATTGGTTGGCAAGAAAGTCCAAATTGTTGCCAACCTCAAACCGCGTAAGATGATGAAAAAATATGTCAGTCAAGGAATGATCCTCTCAGCTGAACATGAAGGCAAATTAACCCTTCTCACAGTTGATCCAGCTGTACCAAACGGAAGTGTGATTGGCTAATAGCAAAAAACCAACGTTAGGCACGTTGGTTTTTCTTGTTATTTACGAGATTTTCTAAGAAGTGGTCCATCTCCTTTTGCGACCTGAGGACAATTACTTTCTCTGGGTAGGTTTCTTGAACCCGTTGATAACGTTCTTTAGCATTCTTTGTCCGCCCATCCCAGAGAATCCATCGGATAAAGTCCCAGTCAAAGCGTTCAGGACAGCCTGCTGCCATACTTTCCCTGACCTTACCGCGATATGTGAGATAGCGTTTGAAGGCTCGAAAGAGACAAGTCCATGGTGAAAAATTGAGAAAGATAATTTGGTCAGCTTCCAGCATTCTTTCTTCATAGCAACACCAAGAGTAGTTGCCGTCGATGACCCAAGCTTCGTGCTTTGTGAGAAAGTTTTTCATCTCGGTCAACATCCATTCGCGGTCACTGTCTTGCCAACCAGGTTGAAATTGGAGTGTGTCCATATGCAGTTTGGGGATGGAGTAGTGGCTAGATAACCTTTCTGCCAGAGTTGACTTGCCTGATCCAGAATATCCGATGATTGCGATTTTCATTTTCTACCTTTTCTGATTAGAGGACAAAAAAACAGCCTCTATGGACTGTTTCTTATTTAGCAAGTTTAGCTGAAAGACGAGCTTTATCGCGGCTTGCTTTGTTTTTATGAATCAAACCTTTAGTTTCTGCTTTGTCGATAGCTGAGCTAGCAGCACGGAAAAGTTCTTCAGAAGGGTTTGCTTCGAAAGCTTTGATAGCAGTACGCATAGCTGATTTTTGAGCTGAGTTTTTTTCGTTTTGTTTAACGTTCAATTCAGCGCGTTTGATAGCTGATTTAATGTTTGCCAATGTTCTTACCTCCATATTTACTAACTATACCATTATATATGAAAACTTAGATTTTGACAAGGGGAAATTATTTTTTTAGGTAAATTTCATCGATTTCATGGTTTTTAGTCTTGTGGAGAATGACCTCGGCGCGATTCCTTGTCGGTTCGATATAGTTTTGTAGATTTGTGAGATTAATACTGGTCCAAATCTGATGTGCAAAGGCTTCAACTTCTCCAATTGGCATTTGCGTAAAACGGTGGTAGTAGCTGTTGGGATCATTTTGGGCAAAGCTGAGGAGTTTTAAGAAACGATCCAGATACCAACTTTCAATGTCCTCGACAGCAGCATCTACATAGATGGAGAAATCAAAGAAATCAGTGATGTAAAGGCGCTCATTTTGAGGGTTTTGAAAGACATTGATGCCCTCGACAATGACAAAGTCAGCAGCTTTGACACGTTGCTTCTCTCCAGGAACGATGTCATACACTTCATGAGAATAGACGGGGATATCGACATCTTGCCCGTTCTTAAGGCGATCAAGAAAATTCAGCAAGGTTTCCATATCATAACTTTCAGGAAAACCTTTGCGATTTAATATATCTTGATCCATCAAGGTTTGATTGGGATAGAGAAAACCGTCAGTTGTCACCAATTCTACAGTAGCATCCGTTACAGTACGTGATAGAAGAATCTGAAGTAAGCGACTAGTGGTTGATTTCCCCACAGCAACACTACCAGAAACCCCAATGATAAAAGGCTGTGATTTGCTTTCACGTTGGAGGAAAATTCCTTTTGAAAATGCCAAATCATCCTTGGTGCGCTTGTAAATATGGATAAGATGGACAAGGGGAAGATAGACATCCGTTACGTCCTGCAGACTAATCTGGTCATTGAAACTCTTGATGGATTCTAACTCTTCCTCTGTCAAGGGAGGGGTTGTTTTGCGATGCAATGATTGCCAAGTATGGCGGCTGATTTTCTCAAAATGTAAAAATTCGTTGGTCATTTGTTTTCCCCTAGATATTTTGTTTATCATACCATAAAAAGCTAAAAAAATAAAGCGGTTTCTTGATGGTAGTAAGTCAATATCGTATAATAGAGATGGAGGTTGAATAGTTTGATGATGAGATAGGGAATGGTTTCTGAAGACTTATCAGTTATTGAAAGTGGGCTTTTTGGTTCACAACTTATAGGAGGTATACAATGAAAATCTTGAGATGTTACATATTGGAACTCTGTTTTATTTTAAGTTTTATACTACCTTTTATAAGGGGAGCGAATGCGGATAATGGTAGACGCTTTGTAGAAACCTATTACGGTTTTACCTTCTTAATAGATCATCTTCTTGTAACAGTTATCTTTATCTGTTCACTCTTGATTGCTTGGTTAGTAAAAAAGCAGTGGACGAAATGGCTTGCTGCTGGTAGTTATCTATTTTTGATTTTGTGGATTGCTACAGAAGGTTATTTATTCCGCATGTCGCTAGAAGACTTGATACGACTTTGGACAAGTTTGGAAATCTTGACACAAACTTATCAGTTGGGCTTTTATCTAAACATCTTGTTGGGAATCTTGTTGATAATAAAGTATTTTAAGGTTAAGAAATAGTAATAAAAATGCGCCTGATTACAGACGATCTGTTTTTTCCTGACTATGATAATTTGTAGTTCCCGATCGATTGTAATGTATTTCTAATAATTGAAAGAGATTGAAGAAAAGGTTTTTTGACTAGGATTCTTTAGTCTTTTTCATTTTATCATCACTTTGTAAACGATTTACAATTCAAGCCAAATTATGGTAAAATAGTTTTATGAGTAAAATGTATTATGCAGAAAATCCTGATGCTGCTCACGACATTCATGAGTTGAGAGTGGAGTTGTTGGGAGAAAACATGACCTTTTTGACGGATGCGGGTGTTTTTAGCAAGAAAATGGTTGACTTTGGGAGTCAGCTTTTATTGAAGTGTCTAGAGGTTAACAAAGGAGAAAGGGTCCTTGATGTGGGTTGTGGATATGGGCCTTTGGGCTTGTCCTTGGTCAAGGCTTATGGAGCTCAGGCGACCATGGTTGATATCAATAATCGTGCACTGGACTTAGCACGACAAAATGCTGAACGAAATAAAGTAGAAGCAACGATTTTTCAATCCAATATCTATGAACAAGTTGAAGGGAAATTTGACCATGTTATTTCTAATCCGCCTATTCGAGCGGGTAAACAAGTTGTTCATGAGATTATCAAAAAGAGCAGAGATTTCTTGAAAGATGGAGGTGATTTAACCATTGTCATTCAGAAAAAGCAAGGTGCTCCGAGCGCCAAAAGCAAGATGGAAGATGTTTTTGGAAATTGTGAAATTATAAAGAAAGACAAGGGATATTATATCCTTAGAAGTGTGAAAGAATGAGAGCAGTTGATTTAATCCAAAAGAAACGAGATGGCCAAGAACTGACTTCAAATGAAATCAAATGGCTAGTAGAAGGCTATGTAACAGGAACTGTTCCAGACTATCAGATGTCTGCCTTTGCTATGGCGGTTTATTTCAAAGGAATGACGACACGAGAGATTTCTGACCTGACGATGAATATGGTTAAGACAGGTCAGGAGTTTGACTTGTCAGCTATTGATGGGGTTAAAGTTGACAAACATTCTACTGGTGGTGTAGGTGATAAGGTGACCTTGATTTTAGCTCCCCTTGTTGCTAGTTTTGGTGTGCCCGTGGCAAAAATGAGTGGTCGTGGACTAGGGCATACTGGCGGAACCCTAGATAAGTTGGAAGCAATCAAGGGTTACCAAGTGGAGCGCAGTCAAGAGGATTTTATCCGTCAGGTACAGGACATTGGTGTATCTGTCATTGGGCAGTCAGATCAGCTGGTTAAAGCAGACAAACTTCTCTATGCCCTCCGTGATGTGACGGCGACTGTCGACACGATTCCTTTGATTGCGAGTTCTGTCATGAGCAAGAAAATTGCTGCTGGGGCGGATGCTATTTTGCTAGACGTGACTGTTGGTGAGGGTGCCTTCATGAAAACTGTCGATGAGGCGCGAGAATTGGCTCAAACCATGGTCGATTTGGGTAAGGCCGTTGGTCGAAAGACAGTAGCGGTTATTACCGATATGAGCCAACCCTTGGGACGAGCCATTGGCAATCGTCTCGAAATCCTAGAAGCAATTGAAATACTTCAAGGAAAAGGCAGAGAAGATATTAGTCACTTTATTTGTGAACTAGCTCAGATTATGCTTGGTTTGGCAAATGTTGAGAAGACGGTTGAAGAAGTCCGTCAACATCTTGAAAACGGCCAAGCACTGGCTAAGTTTGAAGAAATGGTAGCAGCTCAAGGCGGTGATTTAGAAGATCTCTATCGCCCAGTAAATGTTGCACATGTAGTGGATATCACAGCTCAAGAGACAGGTGTCATTTCAGCTCTTCCTGCAATGGAATTTGGGCTCTATGCCATGAGATTGGGAGCTGGTCGTGCAGTCAAGACTGATGACTTGGACTATGAAACTGGAATCGTTTTTGAGAAGAAGGTCGGTGACTCCGTTCAAAAGGGAGAAATTGTCGCAAAAGTTTATACAAATGGAAAAATTTCCCCTCAACTAGTTACAGAATTCCAAAAATATGTTAAAATAAATGATGGAGTGAAACGTTTGCAGGAAATAATTGAAATCATCTCATGAAAAAGAGAGGAATCCGAATATGAAATTAAACAAATACATTGATCATACGCTTTTAAAACAAGATGCAAGTCAAGAACAAATTGATCGTTTGCTATCTGAAGCGCGTGAGTATGACTTTGCCAGCGTTTGTGTTAATCCCACATGGGTTAAACATGCGAAAACAGGACTTGAAGGCTCAGATGTAAAGGTTTGTACAGTAGTTGGTTTCCCCTTGGGAGCAACAACTTCAGCTGTAAAAGCTTTTGAAACCAAGGAAGCCATCCAAGATGGTGCAGATGAGATTGATATGGTTATCAATGTCGGTGCTCTCAAATCAGGTAATCTTGATTTGGTTGAATCGGACATCCGTGCTGTCGTAGAAGCAAGTGGTGACAAGTTGGTTAAGGTCATTATTGAAGCTTGCTTGTTGACAGACGATGAAAAGGTTGTGGCTTGCCAATTATCCCAGAAAGCAGGTGCTGACTTTGTCAAAACATCAACTGGATTTTCAACTGGTGGTGCCACTATAGAGGATGTTCAGTTGATGCGTAAAACAGTTGGGCCAGATATGGGAGTTAAGGCTGCTGGTGGCGCTCGCTCATATGCAGATGCTGTTGCTTTTGTGGAAGCGGGCGCTACCCGTATTGGAACATCAGCTGGTGTGGCAATTTTAAAAGGAGAATTAGCAGATGGCGACTACTGAGTTGATTGAACTAGCAATCGAAACCAGCAAGCAAGCCTATGTACCCTATTCTCACTTTCCTGTTAGCGCTGTTCTAGTGGCGAAAGATGGTAACGTTTATACAGGTGTTAATATTGAGAATGCTAGCTATTCTTTGACGAACTGTGGAGAGCGCACAGCTATCTTCAAAGCAGTTTCCGAAGGCCAAAGAGAGTTTTCAGAGTTGATTGTCTATGGACAGACCGAAAAACCTATATCACCATGTGGTGCTTGTCGCCAAGTGATGGCTGAATTTTTTGAAAAAGATCTAAAAGTGACACTTGTCGCAAAAGATAAATCGACGGTCGAGATGACGGTCGGGGAGTTACTTCCATACTCTTTTACAGACTTAAACTAGTCTGAGTCACTCTTGCAGTGGCTGTGGTCTGTGTGACCAAATAATCCAAACTTGCAACATCGTTGCACATCTTATTTAGGAGGTTCAGTAATGAACAAGAAACAATGGCTAGGCCTTGGTCTAGTTGCAGTAGCAGCAGTTGGACTTGCTGCATGTGGTAACCGCTCTTCTCGTAACGCAGCTTCATCTTCATCAGAAATGAAGACCAAAGCAGCGATCGTAACAGATACTGGTGGTGTTGATGATAAATCATTTAACCAATCAGCTTGGGAAGGTTTGCAAGACTGGGGTAAAGAACACAATCTTTCTAAAGATAAAGGTTATACTTACTTCCAATCAACAAGCGAAGCAGACTATGCTAACAACTTGCAACAAGCGGCTGGAAGTTACAACCTGATCTTCGGTGTTGGTTTTGCACTTCACAATGCAGTTGAAGAGGCAGCAAAAGACCACTCTGACTTAAACTATGTCTTGATTGATGATGTGATCAAAGATCAAAAGAATGTTGCGAGCGTAACATTTGCTGATAACGAAGCAGCTTACCTTGCTGGTGTTGCAGCAGCGAAAACAACTAAAACAAAACAAGTTGGTTTTGTAGGTGGTATCGAATCTGAAGTTATTTCACGTTTCGCTGCTGGATTTAAGGCTGGTGTTGAGTCAGTAGACCCATCTATCAAAGTACAAGTTGACTATGCTGGTTCATTTGGTGATGCTGCCAAAGGTAAAACAATTGCAGCTGCTCAATACGCTGCAGGTGCAGACGTTGTTTACCAAGCAGCTGGTGGTACAGGTGCTGGTGTCTTTGCTGAAGCAAAATCTTTGAACGAAAGTAAAAATGAAGACGAAAAAGTTTGGGTTATTGGTGTAGACCGTGACCAAGCAGCAGAAGGTAAATACACTTCTAAAGATGGTAAAGAATCAAACTTTGTTCTTGTATCTACATTGAAACAAGTTGGTACAACTGTAAAAGATATTGCCAACAAAACAGAAAAAGGTGAATTCCCTGGCGGACAAGTTATTGTCTACTCATTGAAGGATAAAGGGGTTGATTTGGCAGTAACAAACCTTTCAGAAGAAGGTAAAAAAGCTGTTGAAGACGCAAAAGCTAAAATCCTTGACGGAAGCGTAAAAGTTCCTGAAAAATAATGGATAAAAGTCATTTCTTAGGAAGCGACCATCGGTCGCTTCTTTAAGAATTGAAGCAATTTTTTGTCTCAATAGAACTTGTTAACACGATTAGCAGGTTTTATTGAAACAAAATAAACCTCGGAAAGGAAAAGCATATGGCACACGAAAATGTCATTGAGATGCGGGATATTACCAAGGTGTTTGGTGAATTTGTAGCGAACGACAAGATCAACTTGCAACTGCGAAAAGGTGAAATCCATGCACTTTTAGGAGAAAATGGAGCGGGTAAATCCACTCTGATGAATATGCTGGCAGGACTTCTCGAGCCAACTAGTGGTGAAATTGCCGTGAATGGTCAAGTTGTCAAACTAGATTCACCTTCTAAAGCCGCTAGTCTTGGAATTGGGATGGTTCACCAACATTTTATGTTGGTTGAGGCTTTTACAGTAGCTGAAAATATCATTTTGGGGAGTGAAATCACTAAAAATGGTGTGCTAGATATAGCTGAAGCTACTAAAGAAATCAAGGCTCTTTCTGAACGTTATGGTTTGGCAGTGGATCCTGCTGCCAAGGTGGCAGATATTTCCGTTGGTGCTCAACAACGTGTAGAGATCTTGAAGACACTTTACCGTGGTGCTGATATCCTCATCTTTGACGAACCTACGGCAGTATTGACTCCTTCAGAGATTGATGAGTTGATGGCTATCATGAAAAACCTTGTCAAAGAAGGAAAATCCATTATTTTGATTACCCATAAACTGGATGAAATTCGTGCGGTATCCAATCGAGTGACGGTTATCCGTCGTGGAAAATCAATCCAGACGGTGGAGATTGCAGGGGCAACCAATGCGGACTTGGCTGAGATGATGGTGGGACGTTCTGTCTCCTTCAAAACGGAAAAACAGGCACCACAACCAAAAGAAGTAGTCTTGTCTATCAAAGATTTGGTTGTTAATGAAAACCGAGGTGTACCAGCTGTGAAGAATCTTTCTTTGGATGTTCGTGCTGGTGAAATTGTCGGTATTGCAGGTATTGATGGCAATGGCCAATCTGAACTCATTCAAGCCATCACGGGTCTTCGTAAGGTTGAGTCTGGGAGTATTGAATTAAAAGGCAAATCAATCGTAGGGATGCATCCTCGACAAATTACGGAACTCAGTGTGGGGCATGTTCCTGAAGACCGCCACCGTGATGGTTTGATTTTGGATATGATGATTTCAGAAAATATCGCTCTTCAAACCTACTACAAAGAACCACTCAGCAAGAATGGTATCTTAAACTATGCGAATATCACTTCACATGCTAAAAAATTAATGGAAGAATTTGACGTCCGTGCGGCGAGCGAATTTGTCCCAGCAGCAGCTCTTTCAGGGGGAAATCAACAAAAAGCGATTATCGCTCGTGAGATTGATCGTGATCCTGATCTCCTTATCGTCAGCCAACCAACTCGTGGTTTGGATGTCGGTGCCATTGAATATATCCACAAACGCTTGATTGAAGAACGTGATAACGGAAAAGCTGTGCTTGTTGTCAGCTTTGAATTGGATGAGATTTTAAATGTTTCAGACCGAATTGCTGTTATTCATGATGGGAAGATTCAAGGTATTGTGTCGCCAGAAACGACTAACAAACAAGAACTTGGTATCTTGATGGCAGGTGGAAACTTGGGAAAGGAGAAGGATGATGTCTAAAAAGTTACAACAAATTTCGGTTCCCTTGATTTCCGTATTCTTAGGAATCTTGCTCGGAGCCATTGTCATGTGGATTTTCGGCTACGATGCTATCTGGGGTTATGAGGAGTTGTTCTATACAGCTTTTGGTAGTCTCCGTGGGATTGGTGAAATTTTCCGTGCCATGGGTCCTCTTATCTTGATTGGTCTGGGGTTTGCAGTTGCTAGTCGTGCAGGTTTCTTTAACGTTGGGCTTCCTGGTCAGGCACTAGCGGGTTGGATTCTTAGTGGTTGGTTTGCTTTGTCGCATCCGGACATGCCACGCCCAATGTTGATTTTAGCGACCGTAGTAATTGCTTTGATTGCAGGTGGGATTGTAGGTGCTATTCCAGGTATTCTCAGAGCTTATTTAGGTACATCAGAGGTTATCGTAACCATTATGATGAACTATATTGTTTTGTACGTAGGGAATGCCTTTATTCATTCTTTCCCGAAAGACTTTATGCAAAGTACAGACTCAACGATTCGTGTGAGTGCCAATGCCACTTATCAAACACCATGGTTATCTGAGTTAACTGGCAATTCTCGTATGAATATCGGAATCTTTTTTGCCATCATTGCTGTTGGTGTGATTTGGTTCTTGCTCAAGAAAACGACTCTCGGTTTTGAAATTCGTGCAGTTGGTCTCAATCCCCATGCCTCAGAGTACGCTGGTATTTCAGCAAAACGTACAATCATCCTATCAATGATTATCTCTGGTGCTTTGGCTGGTCTTGGTGGAGCTGTCGAAGGTCTTGGAACTTTCCAAAACGTTTACGTTCAGGGCTCATCATTAGCTATCGGATTTAACGGGATGGCAGTTAGTTTGCTTGCTGGAAATTCACCAATTGGAATTCTCTTTGCGGCCTTCTTATTTGGTGTTCTGCAGGTAGGTGCGCCAGGTATGAATGCTGCGCAAGTTCCGTCTGAACTTGTCAGCATTGTAACAGCGTCCATTATCTTCTTTGTCAGTGTTCACTATATTATCGAACATTTTGTCAAACCAAAAAAACAAGTTAAAGGAGGTAAGTAAGGATGTCTATTACAACATTACTCACCCTCTTGGTCTCTTCTATGCTGATTTACTCAGCACCACTTATTTTTACGAGTATTGGAGGAGTCTTCTCTGAACGTGGTGGTGTCGTTAACGTCGGTCTTGAAGGAATTATGGTTATGGGAGCCTTTTCTGGGGTTGTCTTTAACCTTGAGTTTGCAGAACAACTTGGAGCAGCGACTCCTTGGATTTCCTTGTTAGTTGCCGGTATCGTGGGAGCTATTTTCTCCCTCATTCATGCAGTCGCTACAGTTCATTTCCGTGCGGACCATGTTGTCAGTGGTACAGTATTGAACTTGATGGCTCCTGCCCTAGCAGTTTTCTTGGTTAAGGTTCTTTATAACAAAGGACAAACGGATAACTTAAGCCAGACCTTTGGACGTTTTGATTTTCCAGTTTTGGCTAATATCCCAGTGATTGGAGATATCTTCTTCAAGTCAACAAGTTTGCTAGGTTATATCGCGATTACCTTCTCATTCTTTGCTTGGTTTATCCTCTTCAAGACACGCTTTGGTCTTCGCCTTCGCTCTGTCGGTGAACACCCTCAGGCAGCGGATACCTTGGGGATCAATGTCTACAAGATGCGGTATCTTGGGGTTATCATATCAGGTTTCCTAGGGGGAATCGGTGGAGCGATTTATGCTCAATCCATTTCAGTTAACTTCTCAGTGACAACTATTGTTGGTCCTGGATTTATCGCTCTTGCTGCAATGATCTTTGGTAAATGGAACCCAATCGGTGCTATGCTTTCTAGTCTCTTCTTTGGACTTTCACAAAGCTTGGCTGTTATAGGTTCTCAATTGCCTTTCCTACAAGGAGTACCAGCGGTTTACCTTCAAATCGCACCTTATGTCTTGACCATCCTTGTCTTAGCAGCCTTCTTTGGAAAAGCAGTTGCACCAAAGGCAGACGGTATCAACTACATCAAGTCAAAATAAGCATAGAAAAAAACGTCAGTTCAAACTGGCGTTTTATTTGTTAGGATTTTGATGAGTTAGGTTCAATCCCCAAGGGACAAGATTTTCAGTTTTATTTTTGATACGTGTGATATTATCCTTGTGACGAATGATAATCAAGCTAGCAAGTGTTAGGATAATCAGAATGAAGAGAGGGTCATAGCTGTCTAGGATAAATCCAAATAGTGGAAATAGTAGAACTCCGATGACGGCTGCGATAGAAGCGGCAACGCTAGACAAGGAAATCATACTACCAAGATAGAGGGTTCCAAAGAATACGACTGCTAGGTAGAGACAGAAGATAGGCGCAAATCCGAAAACAACTCCAGCGCTAGTTGCGACAGCCTTGCCCCCTTTAAATCCTGCAAAGATAGGAAAGGTATGTCCAATTACAGCTAAAAGTCCAAAGACAAGAGGCGATACACCTTGTAGGTGGAAAAGAATAGGAAGTAGAGTGGCCAAGGTCCCTTTAAAGAAGTCAATCACAAAGGTTGCCATACCAGCTTTCTTACCTAAAATGCGAAAGGTATTAGTCGTTCCAGTATTACCAGAACCATGCTCGCGCAGATTTGTTTGAAAGAAGATTTGTCCAATCCAAAGACCAGACGGAATCGAACCTAGCAGATAAGCAAAAATTAATAATACAAATGTCATCATAGACCTATTATACCATGAAATGCTTTCGAAAGTCAGAGAATATCCTGTGAAATTGTGACGGCTGAATGGGAAAAATTTTGCAAAATCCCTAGAAAACCTGTAAAATAGAAAAGATGAACGAATAGGAGGTTCCTTGTGTCAAAAAAGGAAATCAATATTAATAACTACAATGATGACGCCATTCAGGTGCTAGAAGGGTTGGATGCGGTCCGTAAACGTCCGGGGATGTATATTGGTTCGACCGACGGTGCAGGTCTCCATCATCTAGTCTGGGAAATTGTGGACAATGCAGTCGATGAGGCCTTGTCTGGCTTCGGTGATCGCATTGATGTGACTATCAATAAAGACGGAAGTTTAACAGTAGAAGACCATGGTCGTGGGATGCCGACTGGTATGCACGCCATGGGAATTCCAACTGTCGAGGTTATCTTTACCATTCTTCACGCCGGAGGGAAATTCGGTCAAGGAGGTTATAAGACATCTGGAGGTCTCCACGGGGTGGGGTCTTCTGTTGTTAATGCCCTATCAAGTTGGCTAGAAGTAGAAATCACTCGTGATGGCGCAGTCTACAAGCAACGTTTTGAAAATGGCGGGAAACCCGTCACAACCTTGAAGAAAATCGGTACAGCGCCCAAGTCTAAAACAGGTACCAAGGTCACCTTCATGCCTGATGCGACGATTTTTTCTACGACAGACTTCAAGTACAATACTATTTCAGAACGACTCAATGAGTCAGCCTTTCTCTTAAAAAATGTTACCTTGTCTTTGACAGATAAGCGAACAGATGAAGCAATCGAATTCCATTATGAGAACGGGGTACAAGACTTTGTTTCTTACCTCAATGAAGACAAGGAAACCTTGACGCCAGTCCTATACTTTGAAGGCGAAGACAATGGTTTCCAAGTGGAAGTTGCCCTCCAGTACAATGATGGATTTTCAGATAACATTCTATCCTTTGTCAATAACGTTCGCACCAAGGACGGTGGAACACATGAGACAGGACTTAAGTCTGCCATTACTAAGGTCATGAATGACTACGCGCGTAAGACAGGACTTCTCAAGGAAAAAGATAAAAATCTTGAAGGTTCAGATTATCGCGAGGGACTGGCAGCCGTTCTTTCTATTCTAGTTCCGGAAGAACACCTCCAGTTTGAAGGTCAGACCAAGGATAAACTAGGGAGTCCTCTGGCTCGTCCAGTTGTGGATGGGATTGTGGCTGATAAGTTGACCTTCTTTCTTATGGAAAATGGTGAACTGGCTTCCAATCTCATCCGCAAGGCTATTAAGGCACGTGATGCGCGAGAGGCAGCCCGCAAAGCGCGTGATGAGAGCCGAAATGGTAAGAAAAACAAGAAAGACAAGGGCTTGTTGTCTGGAAAATTGACTCCAGCTCAATCTAAAAATCCAGCAAAGAACGAGCTCTACCTAGTCGAAGGAGATTCTGCCGGTGGCTCTGCCAAGCAAGGTCGTGACCGTAAGTTCCAGGCTATCCTACCTCTTCGTGGTAAGGTGATTAATACAGCCAAGGCTAAGATGGCGGATATTCTCAAAAATGAAGAAATCAATACCATGATTTATACCATCGGTGCGGGTGTGGGAGCAGACTTCTCTATTGAAGATGCCAACTATGACAAGATTATTATCATGACCGATGCGGATACAGATGGTGCCCATATTCAGACCTTGCTCTTGACATTTTTCTATCGTTACATGCGTCCCCTAGTTGAGGCAGGCCATGTCTATATCGCCCTTCCGCCTCTTTACAAGATGTCCAAAGGGAAAGGTAAGAAAGAAGAAGTAGCTTATGCTTGGACAGACGGAGAGCTAGAAGAACTCCGCAAGCAGTTCGGTAAAGGCGCTACCCTTCAACGCTACAAAGGTCTTGGTGAGATGAATGCGGACCAGCTCTGGGAAACAACCATGAACCCCGATACCCGTACTCTCATCCGTGTTACAATCGAAGATCTAGCACGCGCAGAACGCCGCGTCAATGTCCTCATGGGAGACAAGGTCGAGCCACGCCGTAAGTGGATTGAGGATAATGTCAAGTTTACGCTGGAGGAGAGTGGGGAGATGGTGTTTTAGGGAGAAAAATATATGGATAAACAAAAATTGATATCTTTTTTCTTTGATTTTACTGGAATGGATTTTGACAAGCTTTTAGAGGGGCTGGGAATAGATGAAAAACTTGAACGCCGAAAAATTCAAAATGTAGTAAATGATTTTGAAAAATATATATTCGAGAGACATGGCGAAAATCCGAGTTATGATGGTATATCCAAAGTCTGGAAGGAAAATCAAGTTTTTGAAGAGATTATAAAAATTCGGTATACATTGAATAGTGAATATAAGGGTTATGAAGAATTTAAAAGTCATCTCAAAACAATGATTAGTAGCCAAGACTTTGATCTTGTTCTGTTTTTTGAATTGATGGATGAATTGAACAAACTCTTGATTGAAGAAGTTAAAAAAGCGTCTAATTTTACAATAGCTGACATTGCTACTATGAATCATCTGATAGAAGCTAATCAAGTTGTGAATTCGAACTCTCAAAATAAAGAAGTAAGTGGAGGAGGAGAAAATCAAAATTTTGACAATAAACAAGTAGAAGTTAATTCTAAAGATAAACCAATCCCCCATTTAGCTTCCTCAATTTTCTTTGAGAATAGATTTTATGAATCTTTTCCAGATTGTGATAATAAGAACTTTAAAGTATATAATGACCAAAAAGTAATAATTAATCGTTTAACCAATTTCTTTGAAGATTTCAATTATTTAGAAGTTTCACCTATCCGGAAGGTCAGAGGATCCTCTTATGAAGGTATATCTAGATTAAAATTTGAAGACGGAAAAATACTTATGAGAATAGCTAATTCAACGTTATCTTATGAAATAAAAATCAACAGATTGGTGGCTTTTAATTCTCCAGGGTATTGGAATAAGTTTATTATGATTGAGGTTGATGGAGATGTCCCGGCAAAGATAAGAGGGGATGCAGATGATTGCGAATCGAATAGTATTACTAAAGACTACGCTTATTCTGATGGTGATTATTATCCTATAACAAGTTATAATACTAAAAGATTTACTGAAAACGGTATGCTACAAACAATCGATGGAGAATTAAATGTAAGAACAAGATTTTTGAAGAAGCATAATTTTTTCATAGTGCCACGATTTCACCCATTAGCTTGTGACCAAGATTGTTATTATAAAGCTGAAGAAATTCTTGATGAGTTGCTTTCGTGTTGCGATGAAATGGCGGAACTGATTTTCTTAAAAGTTTCTAATTTATTGAAAACAACGAAAAGAACCTATAATGACTCCAGGGAAGATAGATATGTATATTGTTATAGATAATGTCGTATAATGCGTAATCTTCTTCATGTGATTTTATTGTTCCTAATTTTTCTCATGTTTTTAATGACTAACGAGTTATTGTATCGAGAGAAAATATTTCTTTATGATTACTAACTTAGTAAATCAACTAATTGTTAGTGATTATTTAATATTTAGATCGGTTTATAGTACAAGGTAAAAAATTTTAATAGCTAGGTGAAAAAGTTATAAAGCTCATATCAAAAATAGGTTTAGAATTTGATAATGAAAGAATTTAGTAGATAGCCTACTTTATAGACATGTTTTTTACAACACTCAAAAAAATAATAACTAATAAGGGATTAAAATGAGAACTGAACCCGAAATGCTGAGATTGATTTTACAGACTGCCCAAACTTTACAAGTCGAGGCTGTCGCCATGTCTGGTTCACGGACAAATCCAAAAGCTCCAAAAGATGAGTTTCAAGATTATGATGTTGTTTATGTCGTGGACGACTTAGATAATCTGACGAGTAATCTTACTTGGTTGGACCAGTTTGGAACACGTGTCATTGAGCAGCATAATATCCTAGGCAACCGTCGACTTTATCTCATGCTCTTTGAGGATGGTAACCGAATTGATTTGACCCTTTGTCCCAAGGAACACATCAAAGAGTGGGTGGATAGCGAAGCTGATTATACAGTTTTGAAAGACGAGAAAGGCTTGTTTGAGTCCTATACTACAAGTCCCCAACGCTTTTGGACAAGCCCAGCTAGTGTGATAGAGTTTGAAAAAGCCTGCAATGAATTTTGGTGGGTGTCCGCCTATGTGGTTAAGGGTATTCGTCGCTGTCATCTCATCTATGCAACAGACCATCTTTACGGTATTTGTCAACAAGAACTCCTAAAGGTCTTGGCTTGGCAAGTTGCAGCTGATAAGAGGACGATTGATATTGGCAAGAACTACAAGTATCTCTTTAACTATTTACCTACTGAGAAAGAAAAGGAATTCTCAAATCTGCTTGATTTCTCAAGTTTAGATAAAATCACCCAGTCTTTATTTGCTACCATGGAACTTTTCCACCAAGAGGCTCAGACCCTTGCTCAAAAGATGGGCTTTGACTACGATAAAGAAGTAGCCGAGAAGATGATGAGATATGCTGAGGAGAGACTGTTAAATCACTAAGTCAATAAAGAACATAATTTAAAATTTTAAACTACAGAAAGGGTCGTTTGGTTATTTATCGTAACTGAACATAGGACTAATTTCTGTAAAACATCCTTTATTTTATAAAAACCTACTCTACATTCTTTGAAAGGAGTTGAACATGCCCTAAATACTGTGTGAAAAAGATAAATTTTCTTTGTATTTTACGGGCTTTGTATCCTATATGAGTAACATTCAAAACATGTCCCTTGAGGACATCATGGGAGAGCGCTTTGGTCGCTACTCCAAGTACATCATTCAAGACCGGGCTTTGCCAGACATTCGTGATGGATTGAAGCCGGTTCAGCGACGTATTCTTTATTCTATGAATAAAGATGGCAATACCTTTGACAAGAGCTACCGTAAGTCTGCCAAGTCTGTCGGGAACATCATGGGGAATTTTCACCCCCACGGGGATTCTTCTATCTATGATGCCATGGTCCGTATGTCTCAGGACTGGAAAAATCGTGAGATTTTGGTTGAAATGCACGGTAACAACGGTTCTATGGACGGAGATCCGCCTGCGGCGATGCGTTATACCGAGGCTCGTTTGTCTGAGATTGCTGGTTATCTTCTTCAGGATATCGAGAAAAAGACAGTTCCTTTTGCCTGGAACTTTGACGATACGGAGAAAGAGCCGACGGTTTTGCCAGCAGCATTTCCAAACCTCTTGGTCAATGGTTCGACTGGGATTTCGGCTGGATATGCCACAGATATTCCACCACATAATTTAGCTGAGGTTATTGATGCGACGGTTTACATGATTGACCATCCAACAGCCAAGGTGGACAAGCTCATGGAATTCTTACCTGGTCCAGACTTCCCTACAGGAGCTATCATCCAAGGGCGTGACGAAATCAAGAAGGCTTATGAAACTGGAAAAGGGCGAGTGGTTGTTCGTTCTAAGACGGAGATTGAAAAACTAAAAGGTGGTAAGGAGCAAATCGTTATCACTGAGATTCCTTATGAAATCAATAAAGCCAATTTGGTCAAGAAAATAGATGATGTTCGTGTCAATAACAAGGTGGCTGGTATTGCTGAGGTTCGTGATGAGTCTGACCGTGACGGTCTTCGTATCGCTATTGAACTAAAGAAAGACGCGAATACCGAGCTTGTACTCAACTATCTCTTCAAATACACCGACCTACAAATTAATTACAACTTTAATATGGTGGCGATTGATAATTTCACACCCCGTCAGGTCGGGATTGTTCCAATCTTATCTAGCTACATCGCCCACCGTCGTGAAGTGATTCTAGCACGTTCCCACTTTGATAAGGAAAAGGCTGAGAAACGTCTCCATATCGTTGAAGGTTTAATTCGCGTGATTTCGATTTTGGACGAAGTCATTGCCCTTATCCGTGCTTCTGAGAACAAGGCTGACGCTAAGGAAAACCTCAAGGTCAGCTATGAGTTTACAGAAGAGCAGGCTGAGGCCATCGTTACCTTGCAACTGTATCGTTTGACCAACACCGACGTGGTTGTCTTGCAAGAAGAAGAAGCAGAACTTCGTGAAAAGATTGCCATGCTTGCGGCGATTATCGGTGATGAGCGGACCATGTACAATCTCATGAAGAAGGAGCTTCGTGAGGTTAAGAAGAAATTTGCGACTCCACGTTTGAGTGCATTAGAAGATACAGCAAAAGTCATCGAGATTGATACAGCTAGTCTGATCGCTGAGGAAGATACCTATGTCAGTGTGACCAAGGCTGGCTATATCAAACGCACTAGCCCACGTTCCTTTGCAGCATCTACGCTGGAAGAAATTGGCAAGCGTGATGATGATCGTTTGATCTTTGTTCAATCTGCCAAGACAACCCAGCATCTCTTGATGTTCACAACTCTTGGAAATGTCATTTATCGACCAATCCATGAGTTAGCAGATATTCGCTGGAAGGATATCGGAGAGCACTTGAGCCAGACCATTACAAACTTTGAAACTAACGAAGAAATCCTTTATGTAGAAGTCGTGGACCAGTTTGAAGATGCGACAACCTACTTTGCTGCAACTCGTCTTGGTCAAATCAAACGCGTAGAACGTAAAGAATTTTCTCCATGGAGAACTTATAAGTCTAAATCTGTCAAGTATGCTAAGCTCAAAGACGAGACAGACCAGATTGTAGCAGTAGCTCCAATTAAACTAGATGATGTTCTCTTGATTAGCCAAAACGGTTACGCCCTTCGTTTCAATATCGAAGAGGTTCCGATTGTCGGAGCAAAGGCTGCAGGTGTCAAGGCTATGAACCTGAAAGCAGATGATTTGCTTCAGGCCGCCTTTATCTGTAACACCTCATCCTTCTACCTCTTGACCCAACGCGGTAGCTTAAAACGTGTTTCCATTGAGGAAATTCCAGCGACCAGCCGTGCCAAACGAGGTCTGCAAGTCTTGCGTGAGTTGAAAAACAAACCGCACCGTGTCTTTTTAGCAGGAGCAGTTGCAGATCAAGGACTTGTAGGTGATCTCTTCAGTACAGAAGTGGAAGAGAACGACCAAACACTGCTAGTCCAATCTAACAAGGGAACAATCTATGAGAGTCGATTGCAAGACCTCAACTTGTCAGAACGAACTAGCAATGGAAGCTTTATTTCAGACACCATTTCAGATGAGGAAGTTTTCGCTGCTTACCTCAAAGAAGTCTTTAAAGAGGACAAAACAAATTCATAAAAAGAATCAGTCCAGAGGGCTGATTTCTTTATGTTGAAAAAATTTTCAGAAAATTACAAATAATACTTGAAATTTTACTAGAAAAGTGTAGAATAGAACACATAGTTTGAATAGTATAAAGGAGAAACACATGACAGTTGCAATTGATTGGGAAAACCTTGGATTTTCTTATATGAAATTACCTTACCGTTATATCGCTCACTACAAGAATGGTCAATGGGATCAAGGAGAATTGACAGAGGATGCGACCTTGCATATTTCAGAGTCTTCTCCAAGTCTTCACTATGGACAGCAAGCATTTGAAGGTTTGAAGGCCTATCGTACGAAGGATGGTAGTATTCAACTTTTCCGTCCTGATGAAAATGCCAAGCGTCTGCAACGTACCTGTGACCGTCTCTTGATGCCACAAGTTCCGACAGAAATGTTTGTAGAAGCTTGTAAAGCAGTTGTGCGTGCAAATGAAGAATACGTCCCACCATATGGAACAGGTGGAACACTTTATCTTCGTCCACTTTTGATTGGTGTTGGAGATATCATCGGGGTTAAACCAGCAGAAGAGTACATTTTCACCATTTTTGCTATGCCGGTTGGTAACTATTTTAAAGGTGGTTTAGTCCCAACTAACTTCTTGATTCAGGATGAATACGACCGTGCAGCTCCAAATGGTACGGGTGCGGCCAAGGTAGGTGGGAACTACGCTGCTAGTCTCCTCCCAGGTAAAATGGCCAAGTCACGCCAATTTTCAGATGTTATCTACCTAGACCCATCTACGCATACAAAGATTGAGGAAGTCGGATCAGCCAACTTCTTTGGAATCACGGCAGACAATGAATTTGTTACACCATTGAGTCCATCCATCTTGCCATCTATTACCAAGTACTCTTTGCTTTACTTAGCAGAGCACCGCTTGGGCTTGACACCGATTGAAGGCGATGTCCCAATCGATAATTTGGATCGTTTTGTAGAGGCAGGAGCTTGTGGTACAGCAGCAGTTATTTCTCCAATTGGGGGGATTCAACATGGCGATGATTTCCATGTTTTCTATAGTGAAACGGAAGTAGGTCCTGTTACACGTAAACTCTACGATGAATTGACTGGTATCCAATTTGGTGATGTGGAAGCACCAGAGGGATGGATTGTCAAAGTGGACTAAAAGACACGAAGTAAAGAAGAACTCCATAGCAGTTGTAATGGCTGAAATGGAGTTTTTTCTTGCTAGTTTGAGTATTTTCTTGTACAATAGAAAAAGTGAAAAGAGGTACAGTATGAGTAAAAGAGATAAGAAAATTGAAATTCAATTAACAGATGCTAAAGTGACTGTTGGAAAAGACAATTATGAAGGCTACGTTTTGACAATCGGGAAAAAGGTCATTGGCGAAATTGCCGAATTAGATAGCCAATTTGCCATCATAAAGAATGGAAATGTCGATAGTTTTTATAAAAAACTTGAAAAAGCTGTGGAAATTTTGATTGAAAACTATAATTTGACAAAATAATACTTGTTTTATTGAAATTT
This sequence comes from Streptococcus cristatus, assembly GCF_019685515.1. Taxonomy (GTDB): domain Bacteria; phylum Bacillota; class Bacilli; order Lactobacillales; family Streptococcaceae; genus Streptococcus. The sequence goes on along the minus strand of NZ_JABFFN010000001.1, from coordinate 1,088,486 downwards.
TCATGATATAATAGTTCTCGTTAAACATTGGAGAGATAGCGAAGAGGCTAAACGCGGCGGACTGTAAATCCGCTCCTTCGGGTTCGGGGGTTCGAATCCCTCTCTCTCCATTTATCAATGGGGTATAGCCAAGCGGTAAGGCAAGGGACTTTGACTCCCTCATGCGTTGGTTCGAATCCAGCTACCCCAGTTCTTAGGTAATAAGTTCAAGATAAAAAGAAAAATATCTTAGGGTATTTTATTTTTATAATTGATAGACGTGAACGATATGAACATGTCCTTGCGGGTGCTTAGGAAAAAAATTATAAGTATGTCAAGTTTGGAAAGACTTGATTGTTGGAGGATTTTTTAGATGAACGAATTTGAAGATTTGCTAAATAGCGTTAGCCAAGTTGAGCCTGGTGATGTTGTTAGTGCTGAAGTATTGACAGTTGATGCGACTCAAGCTAACGTTGCAATCTCTGGGACTGGTGTTGAAGGTGTCTTGACTCTTCGCGAATTGACAAACGATCGCGATGCAGATATCAATGACTTTGTGAAAGTAGGAGAAGTATTGGATGTTCTTGTACTTCGTCAAGTAGTTGGTAAAGATACTGATACAGTTACATACCTTGTATCTAAAAAACGTCTTGAAGCTCGCAAAGCATGGGACAAACTTGTAGGACGCGAAGAAGAAGTTGTTACTGTTAAAGGAACTCGTGCCGTTAAAGGTGGACTTTCAGTAGAATTTGAAGGTGTTCGTGGATTTATCCCAGCTTCAATGTTGGATACTCGTTTCGTACGTAATACTGAGCGTTTCGTAGGTCAAGAATTTGATGCTAAAATCAAAGAAGTTGATCCTAAAGAAAACCGCTTCATCCTTTCACGTCGTGAAGTTGTTGAAGCAGCTACTGCAGCAGCTCGTGCTGAAGTATTCAGTAAATTAGCTGTTGGTGATGTAGTAACTGGTAAAGTTGCTCGTATCACTAGCTTCGGTGCTTTCATCGATCTCGGTGGTGTTGACGGATTGGTTCACTTGACTGAATTGTCACACGAACGTAACGTATCACCTAAATCAGTTGTAACTGTTGGTGAAGAAATCGAAGTTAAAGTCCTTGATCTTAATGAAGAAGAAGGACGCGTGTCCCTTTCACTTAAAGCAACAACACCTGGACCATGGGATGGCGTTGAGCAAAAATTGGCTAAAGGTGATGTAGTAGAAGGAACAGTTAAACGTTTGACTGACTTCGGTGCATTTGTTGAAGTATTGCCAGGTATCGATGGACTTGTTCACGTATCACAAATTTCACACAAACGTATCGAAAATCCAAAAGAAGCTCTTACTGTTGGTCAAGAAGTTACTGTTAAAGTCCTTGATGTTAACGCTGACGCAGAACGTGTATCACTTTCTATCAAAGCTCTTGAAGAACGTCCAGCTCAAGAAGAAGGACAAAAAGAAGAAAAACGTGCTGCTCGTCCACGTCGTCCAAAACGTCAAGAAAAACGTGATTTCGAACTTCCAGAAACACAAACAGGATTCTCAATGGCTGACTTGTTCGGTGATATCGAACTTTAATCAAATTGATAATCGCAAAATCCTTTGTTTAAAACAAGGGATTTTTCTTTTGTCTCTTTCCCATTTTTGATATAATAGTTCTATGTTAGATTCAGAAAAACAATCACAATATCAATTGTTAAATGAGGAACTCTCTTATTTACTTGAAGGTGAGAACAATGTTCTTGCCAATCTTTCGAATGCTAGTGCCCTCCTAAAATCTCGCTTTTCGAATACAGTATTTGCAGGTTTTTATCTGTTTGATGGTAGCGAGTTGGTTTTAGGTCCTTTTCAGGGTGGTGTTTCTTGTATTCGCATTCCGCTTGGAAAAGGAGTATGTGGAGAAGCTGCTGAGTTTCAAGAGACTGTTTTAGTTGGCGATGTGAGCACCTATCCAAACTACATTTCTTGTGATAGTATGGCCAAGAGTGAAATCGTAGTTCCCATGCTCAAGAATGGTCGATTGCTGGGTGTCTTAGACCTGGATTCTTCACTTATTGATGATTACAATGCCATTGACCGTGATTACTTGGAACAATTTGTCGCTATTTTGCTTGAGAAGACAGAATGGGACTTTACGATGTTTGAGGAGAAAGCCTAATGTATCAAGCACTTTATCGAAAATATAGAAGCCAGACTTTTTCACAACTGGTAGGCCAAGAGATTGTGGCTAAAACCCTAAAACAAGCGGTTGAGCAGGAAAAGATTAGTCATGCTTATCTTTTCTCAGGTCCTCGTGGAACTGGGAAAACCAGTGTAGCCAAGATTTTTGCCAAGGCTATGAACTGTCCGAACCAAGTGGACGGAGAACCGTGTAATAACTGCTATATCTGTCAGGCTGTGACAGAAGGTAGCCTAGAAGATGTTATCGAAATGGATGCAGCTTCGAATAACGGAGTCGATGAAATCCGTGAAATTCGTGACAAATCTACCTATGCACCTAGCTTAGCACGTTACAAGGTCTATATTATTGACGAGGTCCATATGCTGTCTACGGGAGCCTTCAATGCGCTTTTGAAGACTCTTGAGGAGCCAACTCAGAATGTTGTCTTTATCTTGGCGACCACTGAATTGCATAAGATTCCTGCAACCATTTTATCGCGTGTTCAACGTTTTGAGTTCAAATCGATTAAAACTCAAGATATCAAGGAGCATATTTATCATATTCTAGAAAAAGAAAATATCAGTTCTGAACCGGAGGCTGTGGAAATCATTGCCAGACGAGCTGAAGGTGGAATGCGGGATGCCTTGTCCATTCTGGATCAAGCTTTGAGTTTAACACAGGGAAACGAGCTCACGACTGCTATCTCTGAGGAGATTACAGGCACCATTAGTTTATCAGCACTAGATGACTATGTAGCTGCCTTGTCTCAGCAGGATGTTCCAAAAGCACTTGATTCTTTGAATCTTTTATTTGAGAATGGCAAGAGCATGACTCGTTTTGTGACGGATCTCTTGCAGTATTTGCGTGATTTACTGGTCGTGCAGACGGGTGGCGAAAATACTCATCATAGTCCAGTTTTTATGGACAATCTAGCTTTATCTCAGGAAAGCCTCTTTGAAATGATTCGAATGGCGACTGTGAGCTTGGCAGATATGAAAGCAAGCCTGCAACCTAAGATTTATGCTGAGATGATGACCATTCGTTTAGCTGAGATTAAGCCTGAACCAGTGCTTTCAGAAGCTGTCGAAGGTGAAATAGCTGCACTGAGACAGGAAGTCGCTCGTCTCAAACAAGAACTTGCCAATGTTGAAACGGCTCCTAAACAAGTGGTGCCAGTTCCTAGCCGTCCAGCCACTTCCAAGACAGTCTATCGAGTGGATCGCAACAAAGTTCAGACTATCCTGCAAGAAGCTGTCGAAAATCCTGATTTGGCACGGCAAAACTTGATTCGCCTCCAAAATGCATGGGTAGAAGTGATTGAAAGCTTAGCTGGTCCGGATAAGGCTCTGCTCGTTGGTTCTCAACCAGTTGCGGCAAACGAACACCATGCTATTTTAGCCTTTGAGTCTAATTTCAATGCTGGTCAAACCATGAAAAGAGATAATCTCAATACTATGTTTGGCAACATCCTCAGTCAGGCAGCAGGTTTTTCACCTGAAATCTTAGCCATTTCCCTAGAGGAATGGAAAGAGGTTCGAGCGGCCTTTTCAGCTAAAACTAAATCTTCTCAAGTTGAAAAAGAAGCAGAAGACAGTCTGATTCCAGAAGGATTTGAATTTTTGGCTGATAAAGTGAAGGTAGAGGAAGACTAAAGAAAGATTTCATGATACAATAAGTTTATGAATAGACAACAATTTATTATGATAGCGTTATTTACGGCTGCTGAGACTTATTTTTTCAATGAAGCCTGGATGACTGGTCGCTATATTATGGCAGCCTTTTGGGCCATTCTACTCTTTCGAAATTTTAGGTTAAGTTACGTGATGGGAAAAATTGTAGACACCATTGATCAGCACCTAAACCGCAAGGACTAGCTCCCAGCTTCTAGACAAAATCAAAGCCTTTTAGGCTTTTTTTTGTTATACTAGTAGAGTATATTTATGGACCTTTTCTTGTGTTTTTTAGAGAAATGTAAGTGATTTCTCTAATGATAAAGGAAGTAGGCCAGAAAAAGAAAGGAATTATCATGTCAGTATTAGAGATCAAAGATCTTCACGTTGAGATTGAAGGAAAAGAAATTTTGAAAGGAGTCAATCTGACTCTGAAAACAGGAGAAATCGCAGCTATCATGGGACCAAATGGTACTGGTAAATCGACTCTTTCTGCAGCTATCATGGGGAATCCTAACTATGAGGTTACAAAAGGGGAAGTCTTGTTTGATGGTGTAAATATCCTTGAATTGGAAGTGGACGAGCGTGCGCGTATGGGACTTTTCCTTGCTATGCAGTACCCATCAGAAATCCCAGGAATTACTAACGCAGAGTTTCTTCGTGCAGCCATGAATGCTGGTAAAGAAGATGATGAAAAGATTTCAGTTCGTGAGTTTATCGCTAAACTAGATGAGAAAATGGAATTGCTCAACATGAAAGAAGAAATGGCAGAGCGTTACCTCAACGAAGGTTTCTCTGGTGGTGAGAAAAAACGTAATGAAATTCTTCAACTCTTGATGTTGGAACCTACATTTGCCCTTTTGGATGAGATTGACTCAGGTCTTGATATTGATGCCCTTAAAGTCGTATCGAAAGGTGTGAATGCTATGCGTGGTGAAGGCTTTGGTGCTATGATCATCACTCACTACCAACGCCTTTTGAACTACATCACACCAGACGTGGTACACGTGATGATGGAAGGTCGTGTGGTCCTTTCTGGTGGTCCAGAATTGGCTGCGCGTCTAGAACGTGAAGGATACGCAAAACTAGCTGAAGAACTTGGCTACGACTACAAGGAAGAATTGTAATTCCCTCGTATCTTTTAGGAGAAGTAAATGACTAAAGAAACTATTAAACTTTTTTCAGAAACGCACGCTGAACCAAGCTGGTTGTCAGACCTCCGTCAAAAAGCTTTTGATAAGATTGAAAGTTTGGAATTACCAGTCATTGAGCGTGTCAAATTTCACCGTTGGAATCTGGGGGATGGAACCATCATAGAAAGTGAGCCTTCAGCAAATGTTCCAGATTTCACTGCACTAGATAATCACTTGAAATTGGTACAAGTTGGAACGCAAACTGTTTTTGAACAAACACCAGTTGAATTGGCTGAACAGGGTGTTATCTTCACAGACTTCCATTCAGCTTTAGAAGAAATTCCAGAGCTTATTGAGGAATTCTTCATGTCATCTGTTAAGTATGATGACGACAAGTTGGCAGCCTACCATACAGCTTACTTTAACAGTGGTGCTGTTCTCTACATTCCTGATAATGTTGAGATTAAAGAGCCAATCGAAGGGATTTTCTACCAAGATAGCGACAGCGATGTGCCATTTAACAAGCATATCCTTATCATTGCTGGTAAAAACTCTAAAATAAGCTATCTTGAACGTCTAGAGTCACGAGGTGGAGGCAGTGCAAAAGCAACTGCCAATATCACAGTTGAAGTGATTGCTCGTTCTGGTGCGCAAGTGAAGTTTGCTGCCATTGACCGTCTAGGTGAAAATGTCACTGCCTACATTAGCCGTCGTGGTAAACTAGGCAACGATGCAAGCATTGACTGGGCAATCGGTGTCATGAACGAAGGAAATGTTGTTGCTGACTTTGATAGCGACTTGATTGGGAATGGTAGCCATGCTGACCTTAAAGCCGTAGCTCTTTCAAGTGGTCGTCAGGTACAAGGGATTGATACGCGAGTGACTAACTACGGATGCAATTCTATCGGAAATATCCTCCAACATGGGGTTATCCTTGAAAAAGCAACTTTGACCTTCAATGGTATCGGTCACATCATCAAGGGCGCTAAGGGAGCGGATGCGCAACAAGAAAGCCGTGTTCTCATGCTTTCAGACCAGGCTCGTTCAGATGCTAACCCAATTCTTTTGATTGACGAAAATGACGTTACTGCAGGACACGCGGCCTCTATCGGTCAGGTGGATCCAGAAGACATGTACTATCTCATGAGCCGTGGCTTGGATAAAGCAACTGCAGAACGTTTGGTTGTCCGCGGTTTCCTTGGATCTGTAATCGTAGAGATTCCAGTCAAGGAAGTTCGTGACGAAATGATTGCAACTATCGAAGAAAAATTGTCAAAACGCTAAGGGGAAGCCTATGTTAGATGTAGAAGCGATTCGCAAGGATTTTCCAATTTTGGACCAGATTGTCAACGATGAACCTCTGGTCTATCTGGACAATGCTGCGACGACACAAAAACCACTAGCAGTTCTTGAAACGATTAACCGCTACTATGAGAAAGACAATGCCAACGTTCACCGTGGTGTTCATACCTTGGCTGAGCGAGCAACAGCTTCTTATGAAGCTGCTCGTGAAACTATTCGTAAGTTTATCAATGCAGGCTCTACAAAGGAAATTCTCTTTACCAGAGGAACGACAACCAGTCTTAACTGGGTGGCACGCTTTGCTGAGGAAATTTTGACTGAGGGAGACCAGGTCTTGATTTCTATCATGGAACACCATTCTAATATTATTCCTTGGCAGGAAGCTTGTCGAAAGACTGGAGCAGAGCTTGTCTATGTCTATCTCAAGGACGGGGCTCTGGATATGGATGATTTGCGAGCTAAATTGACTGATAGAGTCAAGTTTGTCTCCCTTGCTCACGCCTCAAATGTTCTGGGTGTGGTCAATCCAATCAAAGAAATCACTCAACTGGCCCACCAAGTTGGAGCTATCATGGTGACGGATGGTGCTCAATCTACGCCTCATATGAAGATCGATGTCCAGGACTTGGATGTGGACTTCTTTGCCTTTTCAGGTCACAAGATGGCTGGTCCAACTGGTATCGGTGTTCTGTACGGAAAAGAGAAGTATTTAGAACAAATGTCACCCCTTGAATTTGGCGGCGAGATGATTGATTTCGTCTACGAGCAATCTGCTAGCTGGAAGGAATTGCCTTGGAAATTTGAGGCTGGAACGCCAAATATGGCAGGGGCTATCGGACTTGCTGTTGCAGTGGATTATCTGGAAAAGATTGGTATGGATGCGATTGAAGCTCATGAACAAGAATTGATCGCGTACGTCTTTCCAAAACTACAGGCCATTGAAGGTTTGACCATTTATGGTTCTCAGGACTTGGCTCAACGTTCAGGTGTCATTGCTTTTAACTTAGGGGATCTTCATCCTCACGATCTTGCGACGGCTCTGGATTATGAAGGAGTGGCTGTTCGTGCAGGTCACCACTGTGCGCAACCCTTGCTTCAGTATTTGGAAGTTCCAGCAACAGCTCGTGCAAGTTTTTATATCTACAACACCAAGGCAGATTGCGACAAGTTGGTCGATGCCTTACAAAAGACAAAGGAGTTTTTCAATGGCACTTTCTAAACTAGATAGCCTTTATATGGCAGTGGTAGCGGACCATTCGAAAAATCCCCATCACCAAGGGAAGTTAGAAGATGCTGAACAAATCAGTCTCAATAATCCGACCTGTGGGGATGTCATCAACCTCTCTGTCAAGTTTGATGCAGAGGACCATTTGGAAGATATTGCTTTTCTAAATTCAGGATGCACGATTTCAACTGCCTCTGCTAGTATGATGACGGATGCAGTTTTAGGGAAGACCAAGCAAGAAATTCTAGAACTTGCAACCATCTTTTCTGAAATGGTTCAAGGTCAAAAGGATGACCGTCAAGACCAACTAGGTGATGCAGCTTTCTTATCAGGTGTTGCCAAATTCCCGCAACGGATTAAGTGTGCAACCCTAGCTTGGAATGCCCTTAAGAGAACAATTGAAAATCAAGATAACAAGTAAGACAAGTCTTTTTTGTCTTACGAATCATTAGAAATGAAGAATGAAAGAAAGGATATTATGGCTGAAGAAAGAGTAGAACCAAAACCAATTGACCTTGGTGAATATAAATTTGGTTTCCATGACGATGTAGAGCCTGTCCTATCGACAGGAAAAGGATTGAACGAAGAAGTCATTCGCGAATTATCAGCTGCTAAGGGAGAGCCTGAGTGGATGTTGGAGTTCCGTCTGAAGTCTTATGAAACCTTCAAGAAAATGCCCATGCAAACTTGGGGAGCAGACTTGTCAGAGATTGACTTTGATGATTTGATCTACTACCAAAAACCATCTGACAAACCAGCCCGTTCTTGGGATGATGTACCTGAAAAGATCAAAGAAACCTTTGAACGTATCGGTATTCCAGAAGCTGAACGTGCCTATCTGGCCGGAGCTTCTGCTCAGTATGAGTCAGAAGTGGTATACCACAACATGAAGGAAGAGTTTGAGAAGTTAGGAATTATCTTTACAGATACGGATTCTGCCCTCAAGGAATACCCAGACTTGTTTAAACAATACTTTGCGAAGTTGGTACCGCCGACAGATAACAAGTTGGCTGCCCTCAACTCAGCAGTATGGTCTGGTGGAACCTTTATCTACGTACCAAAAGGAGTCAAGGTAGATATTCCACTTCAAACATACTTCCGTATCAACAACGAAAATACTGGTCAATTTGAACGTACCTTGATTATTGTTGATGAGGGAGCAAGTGTCCACTACGTAGAAGGATGTACTGCGCCAACATATTCAAGCAACAGCTTGCATGCTGCTATTGTAGAAATCTTTGCCTTGGACGGAGCTTATATGCGCTATACGACTATCCAAAACTGGTCTGATAACGTCTATAACTTGGTAACGAAACGTGCCAAAGCTTTGAAAGATGCGACTGTTGAGTGGATTGATGGTAACTTGGGTGCCAAAACAACCATGAAATACCCATCTGTTTACCTAGATGGAGAAGGGGCGCGTGGTACCATGCTTTCAATTGCCTTTGCTAATGCTGGGCAACACCAAGATACGGGTGCCAAGATGATCCACAATGCTCCACACACAAGCTCGTCTATCGTGTCTAAATCCATCGCTAAAGGTGGAGGAAAGGTGGATTACCGTGGACAAGTAACCTTCAACAAGAACTCGAAGAAATCTGTTTCTCACATCGAGTGTGATACCATTATCATGGATGACTTATCAGCGTCAGATACCATTCCATTTAATGAAATCCACAACTCGCAAGTTGCATTGGAGCACGAAGCCAAGGTATCTAAGATTTCAGAGGAACAACTCTATTACCTCATGAGCCGTGGATTGTCAGAATCTGAGGCAACCGAGATGATTGTCATGGGATTTGTAGAACCCTTCACAAAAGAACTTCCAATGGAATACGCGGTTGAGCTTAACCGCTTGATTAGCTATGAAATGGAAGGTTCAGTCGGATAAGAAAGAGTATGCAAAATCTGAACAGGAACTCTTCCTGTTCAGATTTTTTTCAAAAAGAACCTAATAAATATTCACAAAAATGCTTTTATATGGTAAAATAAAACAATTACATTTAGTGGAGATGGAGTATGAATATTTTTAGAACCAAGGATGTTAGTCTGAGACAGACAGAGATGCGTCGCCATTTGAAATTGTGGGATTTGATTCTATTGGGAATCGGTGCCATGGTAGGGACGGGGATTTTCACCATTACAGGAACAGCGGCGGCTACTCTAGCTGGTCCCTCACTAGTGATTTCCATTGTGATTTCTGCCTTATGTGTTTCTTTATCAGCTCTCTTTTTTGCAGAATTTGCCTCTCGTGTACCTGCAACTGGAGGTGCTTATAGTTATCTCTATGCGATTTTAGGAGAATTGCCAGCCTGGATTGCTGGCTGGTTGACCATGATGGAATTCATGACAGCTGTATCCGGTGTGGCATCTGGCTGGGCAGCTTACTTTAAGGGCTTACTCAGTGATTATGGTATCTCCATGCCCCAAGCCTTAAATGGCACCTTCAACCCTGAACAAGGGACCTATATCGACCTTCTACCTATTTTGGTGCTGACCTTGGTAACAGGATTGGTTTTATTAAATTCCAAGGCAGCCTTACGCTTTAATTCGCTTCTAGTAATCTTGAAATTCTCTGCTCTAGCCTTATTTATCCTAGTTGGTATTTGGTACATCAAACCTGAAAATTGGTCGAATTTTGCTCCTTTTGGCTTTGGCCAGATTTATGGAGGAAGCACTGGGATTATGGCAGGTGCATCTTTGATGTTTTTTGGGTTTCTCGGATTTGAGTCTATTTCCATGGCAGTTGATGAAATCCAAAGCCCGCAAAAAAATATTCCTCGTGGAATTGTACTTTCTCTGACAATCGTCACCATTCTCTATGCCTTGGTAACCTTAGTATTGACAGGGATTGTTCACTACAGTAAGCTCAATGTGGACGATGCAGTAGCATTTTCATTACGGAGTATTGGTATCGGCTGGGCAGCAAATTATGTTTCGCTTGTAGCCATTCTAACCCTGATAACGGTATGTATTTCCATGACTTATGCTTTGTCTCGAATGATATATAGCTTAGCACGTGATGGACTTTTACCTCAAAGTTTCAAACAACTAAGCAAGACCAGTCGCGTTCCTAAAAATGCGACCCTCTTAACAGGAGTTGTTTCAGCCCTTGCTGCCGGAGTGTTTCCTCTAGCCAGTATTGCAGCCTTCCTAAATATCTGTACGCTAGCTTATCTCATTTTGCTAGCCTACGGGATAATAAAACTCAGAAAGGATAAGGGCATGCCAAAAGAAGGGGAGTTTAAAACTCCTTTGGTGCCACTCTTGCCGATTCTCTCCATTCTTATCTGTGTTTCCTTTATGCTTCAATATAGTCTAGATACCTGGATTGCCTTTGGCATTGCTCTTGTGGTTGGGTTAGTCATTTACTTTACTTACGGTTACCATCATTCAACTCTTACAGAAGAAAAATAAAAGCTGGGAAATCCCAGCTTTTTAATCTTTCACATAAGTAAATCCTTCACCCAGAATTTCATGGGCCTCTGTGATGGTGATAAAGGCTTGAGGATCGACTTGGTGAATCATATCCTTCATTTTGACGATCTCGTTCCGACCGACGATACAGTAAATAATTTTTAAATCTTTCTTACTGTAATAACCTTGACCAGATATAAAGGTCACACCACGTCCAAGCTCCTCATTAATCTTATCAGCCAGTTGGTCAGGATATTGAGTAATGATGATAAATCCTTTGCCAGCGTACCCCCCTTCGCCAATCAGGTCAATAACGCGAGCGATGATGAAGTCAAACAAGAGAGTATAGGTCACAAGACGGAGATCTTGGAAAATAAGCAGAATTAACATTAAAATGAAAAAGTCAATTCCAAAAAGCAATTTCCCAATCGAAATATTGGTGTATTTGTTGAGGATACGGGCAACGATATCAGAGCCACCAGTGGTTCCACCAGCATTAAAGATAATTCCTAAACCAACTCCCAGTAAAACCCCTGAGACTAAAGCAACGATGATGAGGTCACCTTGTAAGTCAAATTGCAAGGGGATACGCTCAAAGATTGCAAGCCAAATAGAGAGAGAAATAGAACCCAGAAGGCTGGAGTAGAGGGTCTTGGGACCAAATATCTTCCAAGCCAAAATAAATAAAGGAATGTTGATTAAGAGATTCATCAATGAGACAGGGATTTTAAAAAGATAGTAGGTAATCAAGGTGATACCTGTCGCCCCTCCCTCAAATAGATGATAAGGAACAACAAAGTAGGTGAGACCAAAGGCATAGATAGCTGCTCCAAATATAATCGTAATAATCGGTTGAACTTTTCGAATCATAGCTGTTCCTCGCTTTTCTATAGATAGATTATACCAAAAATTCGGTTTTTTTAATTGGATTACTTATGATTTTTTATCATTTTTTTGATATAATAAGAGTGAAAAATCCCAATCCTATTGAGAAGAATAGAAAGATTGAACTTATGACACAAGTAAAAATTGTAACGGACTCTTCTGTTACTATCGAACCAGAAGTAGTTAAAGAATTAAATATCACTATTGTCCCCTTATCAGTTATGATTGATGGCGTACTCTACTCAGATGCTGATCTAAAAGAGGGGGAATTCCTTCATCTTATGCAACAAAGCAAGAATCTCCCTAAAACGAGTCAACCACCTGTGGGAGTGTTTGCTGAAGTCTTTGAAGAGCTGGGAAAAGATGGCAGTCAGGTTGTTGCTATTCATATGTCTCATGCCTTGTCTGGAACGGTTGAAGCTGCTCGCCAAGGCGCAAGTCTCTCAAGTTCTGATGTGACTGTTATTGATAGTTCCTTTACAGATCAGGCTATGAAGTTTCAAGTTGTTGAAGCTGCAAAACTTGCTAAAGAGGGTAAAGATTTAGAAACTATTCTGGCACATATAGAAGAAGTGAAGAATCACACAGAGCTTTATATCGGTGTTTCGACTCTAGAAAACCTAGTGAAAGGTGGGCGTATTGGACGTGTAACGGGACTATTGAGCTCACTATTAAATATTCGTGTAGTGATGCAGATGAAAAACCACGAACTCCAACCAATCGTCAAAGGACGTGGTGCGAAAACTTTTAAAAAATGGCTTGAAGAGTTAACGGTGGCCATTACTCATAAATCAGTTGCAGAAATTGGAATTTCCTATGCTGGAACGAATGAATGGGCAAATGAGATGAAGAGTTTATTGCAAGCCTATGTTGAGAAACCAATCTCTGTACTGGAAACTGGCTCTATTATTCAAACTCATACTGGAGAGAATGCTTGGGCAATTCTAATCCGCTATAATTCCTAAAAAAATAGAGAAAAATGTTTGAAATGGCGCTTTTGACTTGACCTATGGGCAATTTTAGGATATGATTATATTTGTTAATCAGAAATTATTTGGAGGATTTGTTAACATGGCAAACAAACAAGATTTGATCGCTAAAGTGGCAGAAGCTACAGACTTGACTAAGAAAGATTCAGCAGCAGCAGTTGACGCTGTATTTGCAGCAGTAACTGAATACCTTGCAGCTGGTGAAAAAGTTCAATTAATTGGTTTTGGTAACTTTGAAGTTCGTGAACGCGCTGCACGTAAAGGTCGCAACCCACAAACTGGTAAAGAAATCGAAATCGCAGCTTCTAAAGTTCCAGCATTCAAAGCTGGTAAAGCTCTTAAAGACGCTGTTAAATAATGAATTTAGAAAAAGCCTATTGTATCAAGCTTTCTAGCTTGGTCAATAGGCTTTTTTTTGTTGCTTTGGGGTATTTTGGGGGCAAAGACGAATACTTTTTCATGATATCTACCACTGTTGATTTCATTTCTTTAGTTATATATGTATAAATTTAGGTGTTTTTCAACTGAGTCTTTGATACGATATATAACTTCTGAGATAAGTGGTCTTTTGAAAAATAGGGTTTAATCCTTTACAGTACAAGAAAAAAGGTTCCCATGTTTGGGAACCTTTTTTTAATTAGTTTTTAGAAGCTGCTTGGAATTCAGGGTTTTTCCATGCTTCATCAATGATAGCTTGCAATTCTTTAGCAGATGCTTGCATTTTTTGAGTTTCAGCGTCGTTCAATGGGATGTTTACTGGACGAACGATACCGTGTGCACCAACAACAGCTGGTTGACCGATAAAGACGTTTTTAACACCGTATTGACCTTCTTGGAAGACTGAAAGTGGAAGTACTGCATTTTCGTCATCAAGGATTGCTTTTGTGATACGAGCAAGTGCTACTGCGATACCGTAGTAGGTAGCTCCTTTTTTGTTGATGATTGTGTAGGCAGCGTCACGAACACCTTCGAACAATTCAATCAATTCAGCTTCTTGAACGTTTTGAGTATCTTTAAGGAATTCTTCAAGGTTTACACCAGCGATGTTGGCATGTGACCAAACCGCAAATTCAGAATCTCCGTGTTCACCCATGATGTAGGCGTGAACTGAACGAGCATCAACATCCAATTTTTCAGCAAGTGCTTGACGGAAACGTGCTGAGTCAAGTGAAGTACCTGAACCTATAACACGTTCTTTAGGGAATCCAGAGAATTTCCAAGTTGAGTAAGTCAAAACGTCAACTGGGTTAGCCGCAACAAGGAAGATACCATCAAAACCTGATTCAACAACTTGTGTTACAATTGATTTGTTGATAGCCAAGTTTTTACCTACAAGGTCAAGACGAGTTTCACCTGGTTTTTGAGGAGCACCTGCAGTGATAACAACAAGATCAGCGTCTGCACAGTCAGAGTATTGAGCAGCGTAGATTTTTTTAGGTGAAGTGAAGGCAAGGGCGTGGCTAAGGTCAAGCGCATCACCAACAGCTTTTTCGTGTAATTGTGGAATTTCGATAATTCCAAGCTCTTGTGCAATTCCTTGGTTAACAAGTGCAAAAGCGTAAGATGAACCTACGGCACCGTCACCAACAAGGATCACTTTTTTGTGTTGTTTAGTTGAAGTCATTATCTAAACATCTCCTTCATTTTTTTTAGGGGAATCCCCAGACACTTTCATTCTATCACTTTTAAAAAACTTTGTCACGAATATTCTATTCGGTTATCGATGTAAACGTTTTAGTGGTTTTCAAAGACTGAAATGAAGGACAAATTATGGTATAATATATCTAATTACTAATAGTGAAATGAGGCATTTATTAATGCAGGATAGAAATTTAGTGAATGTCAATCTGACAAAGGAGATGAAGACCAGCTTTATCGATTACGCTATGAGTGTTATCGTTGCGCGGGCTCTTCCTGATGTTCGAGATGGTTTAAAACCTGTTCACCGCCGTATTCTTTACGGAATGAATGAACTAGGTGTTACACCAGACAAACCTCATAAAAAATCAGCCCGTATTACAGGGGATGTTATGGGTAAATACCACCCACACGGGGATTCATCTATTTATGAAGCCATGGTTCGTATGGCTCAGTGGTGGAGCTACCGTTACATGCTTGTCGATGGACATGGAAACTTTGGTTCCATGGACGGGGATGGTGCCGCCGCACAGCGTTACACTGAGGCTCGTATGAGCAAGATTGCTCTTGAAATGCTTCGTGACATCAATAAAAACACAGTTGATTTCGTAGACAACTACGATGCTAACGAACGTGAACCCTTGGTTTTGCCAGCTCGTTTTCCAAACCTTTTGGTCAATGGGGCAACGGGTATCGCTGTTGGGATGGCAACTAATATCCCACCCCACAACCTAGGTGAAACCATTGATGCGGTGAAGTTGGTTATGGACAATCCTGAAGTGACGACTAGGGACTTGATGGAAGTCTTGCCTGGTCCAGATTTTCCAACTGGTGCTCTTGTCATGGGAAAATCAGGTATTCATAAGGCCTACGAGACTGGTAAAGGTTCAATCGTTCTTCGTTCTCGAACAGAGATTGAGACGACTAAGACAGGGCGTGAGCGCATCGTGGTAACAGAATTTCCTTATATGGTCAATAAAACCAAGGTACATGAGCATATTGTTCGCTTGGTTCAGGAAAAACGAATTGAGGGCATTACAGCTGTACGTGATGAGTCCAACCGTGAAGGGGTTCGCTTCATTATCGAAGTGAAGCGTGATGCTTCTGCAAATGTCATCCTCAATAACCTCTTCAAGATGACCCAGATGCAAACCAACTTTGGTTTCAATATGCTTGCTATTCAAAATGGCGTACCAAAAATCTTATCTCTTCGCCAAATTTTGGATGCTTATATTGAGCACCAAAAAGAAGTGGTTGTTCGTCGTACCCGTTTTGACAAGGAAAAAGCAGAAGCGCGTGCGCACATCTTAGAAGGTCTTTTAATCGCGTTAGATCATATCGACGAAGTGATTCGTATCATCCGTGCTAGTGAAACGGATGCGGAAGCACAAGCTGAGTTGATGAGCAAGTTTAAGCTTTCTGAACGTCAAAGTCAGGCTATCCTTGATATGCGTCTTCGTCGTTTGACAGGATTGGAACGCGATAAGATTCAGTCTGAATATGATGAATTGATTGCCTTGATTGCAGACCTAACCGATATTCTTGCTAAACCAGAACGCGTAGTGCAAATCATAAAAGATGAATTAGATGAAGTAAAACGTAAATTTGGTGACAAACGTCGTACCGAGTTGATGGTTGGAGAAGTCTTAACTCTTGAAGATGAAGACTTGATTGAGGAGTCAGATGTCTTAATCACTCTTTCTAACAAGGGCTATATCAAACGTTTGGACCAAGGTGAATTTACTGCTCAAAAACGTGGTGGTCGTGGAGTCCAAGGTACAGGGGTTAAGGATGATGACTTTGTGCGTGAGTTGGTTTCAACCAGCACCCATGATCATTTGCTCTTCTTTACCAATAAAGGTCGCGTATATCGACTAAAAGGTTATGAAATTCCTGAATACGGTCGCACGGCCAAGGGATTGCCGGTTGTCAATCTTTTGAAGCTGGATGAAGGGGAGAGCATACAAACCATCATTAATGTTAAATCTGAACGTAGTGATGCCGCCTATCTCTTCTTCACAACCCGTCACGGTATCGTGAAACGAACCAGTGTTAAAGAATTTGCTAATATCCGCCAAAATGGACTTAAAGCTTTGAATCTCAAGGATGAAGATGAACTGATTAATGTCTTGCTGACAGAAGAAGATACAGATATCATCATTGGTACTAAGTTTGGTTATGCCGTTCGCTTTAATCAATCAGCTGTTCGTGGTATGAGCCGTATCGCGACAGGTGTCCGAGGTGTTAACCTCCGTGATGGAGATACTGTAGTTGGTGCTAGTGTCATCACTGACCAGGACGAGGTCCTTATCATCACTGAAAAAGGTTATGGTAAACGTACTCTTGCAACTGAATATCCAACAAAAGGTCGTGGTGGTAAAGGGATGAAGACAGCCAATGTTGCTGAGAAGAATGGCCCTCTTGCAGGTCTCCTCACTGTTAAAGGAGATGAAGACCTGATGATTATCACGGATACAGGTGTTATGATTCGAACAAACGTTGCCAATATTTCACAAACAGGACGCTCAACTATGGGAGTTAAGGTGATGCGTCTAGACCAGGATGCCAAGATTGTGACCTTTACAACGGTTGATGCGGTAGAAAAAGAAGAAGTTGGGACTGAAAACGAAACAGAAGGTAAAGCATAATGTCTCATAAAAAAACGAAAAGTAAGAAGAATAAGCGTAGGAATCTATTTCTCAATATTTTAGCGGTTTTCTTAATTCTTTTATCCTTAGCTTTGATTTTTAATTCAAAGATTCGAGATCTCTTTATGGTGTGGAATACCAATAAATACCAAGTCAATCAGGTTACTAAAGAAAATATAGATGAAAATCTCAAAACAGAAGGAAATTTTGATTTTGATTCGGTTAAATCTATTTCATCTGAAGCAGTTCTAGCCGCTCAGTGGGACGCTCAGAAGCTTCCCGTTATTGGAGGAATTGCTATTCCCGAAGTGGAGATTAACTTGCCGATTTTCAAAGGGTTGGATAATGTAAATTTGTTCTACGGAGCAGGAACCATGAAACCAGACCAAAAAATGGGAGAGGGCAACTATTCTCTAGCGAGTCACCATATCTTTACTGCTGAAAATGCCAGTCAAATGCTCTTCTCACCTTTAGTTAACGCTAAAGCGGGTATGAAAATTTACCTGACTGATAAGGATAAGGTTTATACTTATGAGATTACGGAAGTTAAACACGTTACTCCGGACCGAGTAGATGAAATCGAAGATCGTGATGGTATCAAAGAAATCACATTGGTGACCTGTGTGGACTATGATGCGACAGAGCGAATCATTGTAAAAGGAGATTTTAAAGAAGTCAAAGATTATTCTGAAACATCAGATGATGTCCTTAGTGCCTTTAATAAACCATATAAACAACGTTATTAACCTCAAAAACCAGTGAATTGTATTTTTCACTGGTTTTTGTCAAATAGAACCGTCGGTCAAAGGAGAATAATGCATGTTCGAATATTTTTTGTTTGGAATGGAAACGATGTGGGAAAGTCCTGTCTTTAGTTTTGCCTTTTACTTATTAGCCTCTATTCTTTTACTAATCTTTTGGCGACGTTTTATAATTGTCAGTCGTAGTGGTGGTGATTTTTTTGCCCCGTTTCACATTGCCAATGGGAGACTTTATATTCACAATGCTTTTGTATTTGTGAAGAGAATCATTCCGCTGAATAACATCAAAATGATTGAAGTCAAATATATTCGAAGTGTCAAATTGAATGGGGCAAGTTATCATTTGTGTATCGAAAGAAAAGATGGAAAAGCTGTCAGTTTTTTCTTCGGACAATCAAAACAGAATGATCTCCTTGTGAAGGATTTAAAGAATGAAACTAAAAACTACCATATTAGAATTGTAATAGATGGATAAGTGTTTAGTTTAAGAAAGGAATGATCATGGATAAGCTACAAGAAGTCAGAGAAAATGAACAGTTAAGGACCTTACTGATGACTGAATGTGATATTTATTTTTATGACAAGATAAGTGAAGTCCAGTTTTCAGGGAACAATGAGGAGTACTCTCTTGCCTGTAAGGCTTTTGCTCAAGACGGTAGTGGGGGAGAATATGTTTTTCTCGAAGATAACAGCATAGGCTTTATTGGAAGTGAGGGCCAAGTGGGGAGAGTAGCAGAAAGTCTGGATGACTTACTGACATTCCTACTTCACGCAGGTTGTATTTCGGATTTTAGCTGTCGGTATCTTTATCAGAACACAGACTTATTGAAAGCATTTTGTAGGGGCTATGTGTCTAAAATACGAGAAAGCTATCAGGTTAAGCAGGAAAATTGGGATCTGGTACGAGAAAATATGGCTCAAAAACTATCACTTGATTTCAATCCTAAAAAACTAGAAGAAGTAGCCATGACATTTTATCAAGCAGCGACAAGGAAGCCTGTCTTTTCCTGTAAGTATATAGACGGTGAAGAAGAGTATACCTGCGATTCAGTCTTGTCGGACATTGTAGGCTTGTGGACGACAGAACTTGTAGGAATGAGTAGAGAAGAAATTGAAAACTATAAAATTTGATAATGTATGATGCTTGCAAGATGATCATTCAACTTTAATGGTATCTTTTCAATGTGAAAGGAAACTGGTCAGTAGGTTGAAAGATTTATCGTAATAAACCGAAGGATGTCTAGTATAAGAGAGGATAGATAATGAGTCAGTTAAGAGAAAAGTATTTAGTTAGGCTCAAAGAAGCCATAACAAGTAGTTTTCCATTTGACAAGGATCTTCCTATGATATTCTTGGGAGAAATTGCCAATATGGCTGGACACTGAATCTTCACAGGAAAATCGGGGGAAGTGTTATTTTGGATATCATATTTCACATTTTAGAGAACTAAGTGAAGATGAGGTATAGGACTTTTACAGCCGGAAAAATAGATGAGGAGTTGACAATGAATAATCAGATTGACTTGGTACTTCCAAACCTATACGCAGAATTCTTGAGTAAAATCGACAAAGCAGGAGAGTTGATAATAGAGAATACAGGTATCATCTTATACTCGAAGCTAGATTTGCTAGAAAGAAACTCCACCTACCAAATAGAAGAGTGGGAACCTGATTTTTTCCTGATTGGGCAAGATGGGGATGTCGCTTTTTTTTATAAAGAAAGATTCTGACGACACTATTTATATGAATGATTTGGGGGCATTAGGTTCACAGGAAATGAAATCCATATCTTCGAATATTTTAGAGTTTGTGCAACAAGCGAGTGAACATTATGATGATATCTTCTAATCATTGCAAGTGTTGTTATTTTATCGTACGCGTGTGTGGAAGACATTTTTATGAAATCATTTGAACATTTTGATTAATGTTAATAAATTTTTAGTAAATGATAATGATTTGGAGAGTGAACAATGAATTTTGATGAGAGTTTACAGCAATACACTTATGAGCATGAGGGAGTGACCTTTGTTTGGGACGAAGAGCCTGATTGTGACTTTATAGGTAAAGTTGAACTGTTATCAAAAAATTATCAGGAAAATCTCAATAGAATTATCAACTTCATGCTAGCTGATCTTAAGGAAATGTATGGAGAAGTCAGCGAGGAAGATGTGAAGAACAAGCTGGGGAAACCTATCATTGACTACAATCAAGGAACAGTTAGTTATTGTGAGCAAACCTTCGATGACTGGCACCTATTTGAGTTTGAATTTTTGGATGATCAATTTGAAACATTGGAATGTTTTTCTGTTAATGGGTAAAGGAGAGATTTATGGAATTCCCCAATACATTGATTTCCTTTGTAGAAAACGTATACAAGAAAGGCTTTTCAAAATGTGTGCTTTATGTTATAATATTCACAAATAAAAGTTTTAGGAGTTTTTTATGGTCTCTTCAGAATTTATTTCAAAGATTGAATTTGCTTGCAAGAAGAAAGAAAGTCTTTATAGCCAAAGTAAGTTCAAGTATGCGATTCGTTCCATGTTTGCAGGTGCTTTTCTAACATTTAGTACGGCTGCGGGCGCAGTTGGGGCTGACTTGATTAATAAGATCGCACCAGGCAGTGGACGCTTCCTCTTCCCATTCGTTTTTGCTTGGGGCTTGGCCTACATTGTTTTCTTGAATGCTGAGTTAGTAACTTCAAATATGATGTTTTTGACAGCTGGCAGTTTTTTGAAGAAAATTTCTTGGAGAAAAACGGCTGAGATTTTACTTTACTGTACCTTGTTCAATCTTATCGGAGCTTTGATAGCAGGTTGGGGCTTTGCCCACTCAGCTGCCTATGCAAATCTAACACATGATAGCTTCATTTCAGGGGTTGTAGAGATGAAGTTAGGTCGTTCCAATGAGCTAGTCTTGCTTGAAGGTATTTTAGCCAATATCTTTGTAAACATTGCCATTCTTTCATTCGTTTTGGTGAAAGACGGTGGAGCCAAACTTTGGCTTGTCTTATCAGCGATTTACATGTTTGTATTCTTAACAAACGAACACATTGCTGCGAACTTTGCTTCTTTTGCGATTGTTAAGTTCAGTGTTGCAGCTGATTCTATTGCTAACTTTGACATACCTAATATTCTTCGTCACTGGGGTGTAACCTTTGTCGGGAACTTTATCGGTGGGGGTCTCTTGATGGGCTTGCCATACGCCTTCCTCAATAAAAACGAAGATACTTATGTAGATTAAAGAAATGAGCACGAGTTAATCGTGCTTTTTGTTTGAGATGTAAGACTAGTCATAGTTGTTCCTTATATCAAAATATAGAAAAACGGTATTGGAAAAGACTAGCCCAAGATGGTACAATATCCGTAATGAAGCTATTTGGAGGTCGTCTTATGAGTCGTGATTTTAAATTTGAAACTCTACAATTACATGCTGGGCAAGTAGTTGATCCAGCAACTAAGTCTCGTGCAGTACCTATTTATCAAACAACATCCTTCGTTTTTGATGACACGCAGGAAGGTGCAGATTTGTTTGCCTTGAGAAAACCAGGCAATATCTATACTCGTATCACCAATCCTACAACAGCAGCCTTTGAGGAAAGAATCGCTGCTCTTGAAGGTGGTGTTGGAGCACTAGCGACAGCATCAGGTATGGCTGCTGTAACCTACACTATTTTGGCGCTTGCTCACGCAGGTGACCATGTGGTGGCAGCGTCAACTATTTACGGTGGGACCTTCAACCTCTTGAAGGAAACCCTTCCTCGTTATGGGATCACAACAACCTTTGTGGATGTGGATAATTTGGAAGAAGTGGAAGCGGCTATCAGTGACAATACCAAGCTTGTCTTGATTGAAACCTTGGGGAATCCCTTGATTAATATTCCTGACTTGGAGAAATTGGCCGAGATTGCTCATAAACACCAGATTCCTCTCGTTTCGGACAACACTTTTGCCACACCATATTTGATTAACGTCTTCTCTCACGGTGTAGATATTGCCATTCACTCAGCAACTAAGTTTATCGGTGGACATGGTACGACTATTGGAGGAGTGATTGTTGATAGCGGTCGTTTTGACTGGGCAGCTTCAGGGAAATTCCCTCAATTTGTTGAGGAAGATCCAAGTTACCATAACTTGAGTTATACTCGGGATGTTGGTGCAGCAGCCTTTATTATCGCTGTTCGTGTTCAATTGCTTCGTGATACAGGTGCTGCCTTGTCGCCATTTAATGCCTTTCTCTTGCTCCAAGGGCTTGAAACTCTCTCTCTTCGTGTTGAACGTCATGTGCAAAATGCAGAGAAAATTGTTGATTTCCTTGTCAACCATCCTAAGGTAGAGAAGGTAAATTATCCAAAACTAGCTGACAGTCCTTATCATGCCTTGGCTGAGAAATATTTGCCAAAAGGTGTTGGTTCAATCTTTACCTTCCATGTTAAAGGCGGAGAGGCAGAAGCTCGCAAGGTAATTGATAATTTGGAAATCTTCTCTGACCTTGCAAACGTGGCAGATGCCAAATCTCTTGTTGTCCATCCTGCGACAACCACTCACGGTCAGTTGTCAGAAAAAGACCTAGAAGCAGCAGGTGTTACACCAAACCAAATTCGCTTGTCTATCGGTCTTGAAAATGTAGAGGATTTGATTGAAGATTTGCGCTTAGCCTTGGAAAAAATTTAAAGTAACAGATATAAACAGTGGGTTTCGACTCACTGTTTTTGATTTTCCCTCAGGCATGATATAATGGTTACAGAAGTCTAGAAAGAGGAAAGTTATGAACGAAATCAAATGTCCCAACTGTGGGGAAGTCTTTACAGTAAATGAGAGTCAGTATGCCGAACTCTTATCCCAAGTGAGAACGGCTGAGTTTGATAAGGAATTGCACGATCGCATGAAGCAGGAGCTGGCCTTGGTTGAGCAGAAGTCTATGAATGAGCAACAGACTAAACTGGCTCAGAAGGACCAAGAAATTGCGCAATTGCAGAGTCAAATCCAAAACTTTGATACAGAGAAAGAGTTGGCCAAGAAAGAAGTTGAACAGATAAGTCATCAGGCTTTATTGGCAAAGGACAAGGAAGTACAGGCCTTGGAAAACCAATTGGCGACCTTGCGTTTAGAGCATGAAAACCAACTGCAAAAGACTCTCTCTGATTTAGAAAGAGAGCGTGATCGGGTCAAAAACCAGCTCCTCTTGCAGGAAAAGGAAAATGAGTTATCTTTGGCTTCTGTTAAGCAAAATTACGAAGCTCAGCTCAAGGCAGCTAGTGAACAGGTCGAGTTCTATAAGAATTTCAAAGCCCAACAATCCACAAAAGCTATCGGGGAAAGTTTGGAACAGTATGCGGAAAGTGAGTTTAACAAGGTCCGTAGTTTCGCCTTTCCAAATGCCTACTTTGAGAAGGATAACAAGGTCTCTGTGCGTGGATCTAAGGGAGACTTTATCTTCCGTGAATGTGATGAAAATGGAGTGGAAATTATTTCCATCATGTTTGAAATGAAAAACGAAGCGGATGGGACGGAGAAAAAGCATAAGAATGCAGATTTTTACAAGGAATTGGACAAGGACCGTCGGGAGAAGAACTGTGAGTATGCTGTTTTGGTGACCATGTTAGAAGCAGATAACGATTACTTTAACACAGGGATTGTTGACGTCAGTCACGAGTATGAAAAGATGTATGTGGTTCGTCCTCAGTTCTTTATTCAGTTGATTGGTCTCTTGCGTAATGCTGCGCTTAATTCCCTAAAATACAAGCAAGAGTTGGCACTTGTCCGTGAACAGAATATCGATATTACGCATTTTGAAGAAGACTTGGATGCCTTCAAAGTGGCTTTTGCCAAAAACTACAACTCTGCTTCGACCAATTTTGGTAAAGCTATTGATGAAATCGACAAGGCCATCAAACGCATGGAAGAGGTCAAAAAGTTCCTGACCACATCCGAAAACCAACTCCGCCTCGCTAATAACAAGTTGGAAGATGTTTCGGTTAAAAAACTAACGCGAAAAAATCCAACCATGAAAGCGAAGTTTGAAGCGTTGAAGGGGGAGTGAGAAAGCAGTGGAAAATGAATTATTAGTATTGGGTACTGAAGAAGTAGATGAGTCTAAAAATATAAACTATGACGAATTAGAAGAACTATTGGAACAGCAATTTACAATGGAGTTTTCTAATCTCGAAAAATTAGAACTAGAATGTAAAGAGATTAGTTCACCAGATAAATTAGGAGATGTTATTTTAGATGAAATCTGGGATCAATTTGCGAATCAAATTGGTTTAGATATGACAAGTGACACGCTTCTTAAGCAGTATAACGATAAACATCCTAATGGTTATACAAAAGAAGAGGGTGCTAAAATAATGAAAGATAAAAGGTATACTGATGCAAATAATGCTATGAAAGAAAAGCAAAAATCTGGAAATTTAAAGGATGAATATACTGGAAAAACTTTAAAATTAAATGAAAACGCAAATTTGGATCACGTTGTAGCACGTAAACAAATTTTTGAAAATTCTTGGAGAAAGATTGCTGATATAGATACTGCAGATTTAGCAAACAAAAAGGAAAATTTAGCAGCAACTAATGAATCACTTAATAAAAGTAAAGGTGCAAAATCTAATAGCGAGTATATAAAGGATAGAGAAGTAAGAGAAAAAAATCTAAAAGAACAAGTTGAAAGAGCTAATAAAAAAATTGACAAGAAGGATATTTCAGATTCCGAAAAACGAAATCTTAAAGCTATAAACGAAAAAAGATTAAAGGATAAATACATTTTGCATGATTCTGCAAAAGAAACATTAAAAAAATATTTAGAATTACATAGTAA
The DNA here is from genome assembly GCF_019685515.1 of Streptococcus cristatus. GTDB lineage: Bacteria > Bacillota > Bacilli > Lactobacillales > Streptococcaceae > Streptococcus. The sequence continues at coordinate 1,063,868 of NZ_JABFFN010000001.1, read as the reverse complement.
CAATCCTGAAAATAAAAATGCAAATGGGCGATTTGTAAGAAATGTATTTGATAGGATAGCACGTTCTAGCGCACGTGTAAAAAAATGCTACAAAGTCAAATTGAGCAATTGCGCGATGATTTTGAGCGTGAACGTACTCAACTAGTGGATCAAATCGATCAAAAAGACAAGCAGATTGCTGACATGATCGGAATCTATCATTTAGAGGTAAAAGTAATGGAGGGAATTTAAATGGGATTTAGGATATTCATGCTAATCGTAGTTTTACTTATTCCGTTAACTATGCTTTTATTTGGCTGGCTATTTTTCAGGAGAACACCGAAAGAAATCAATTATTTCTTCGGATACCGAACAAAAAGGTCCATGAGAAATGAAGAAACATGGAAGTTTGCGAATCAATATTTGGGGAAAGTATGGTATCTTTGCGGACTACTTTCAGCACCTCTCTCCGTGATTGCCATGGCCATTGTTTTTGAAAAGGGAACGGAGACAATGAGTACTGTTGGCTTTATTATCACGATGATTCAGACAATCCCTTTAGTTGGCGCGATGATTTCAACAGAGATTGCATTGAAGAAAAACTTTGATGAAAACGGGAGAAGGAAATAAACGAGGTATATCCATCACTAGAAGAAAAGCAGCAAATCTTTTGTTACAAAAGATAATTACATTACAATTCTTGAAGAAGATATTTCATGAATGAAATCAGAAAGCAACACATGAACGGTATTATCAACTTAAAAAAAGAAGCGGGGATGACTTCGCATGATGCAGTTTTTAAACTGCGTAAGATTTTGGGAACCAAGAAGATTGGTCATGGTGGGACCTTGGATCCGGATGTAGTGGGAGTTCTGCCAATCGCGGTTGGCAAGGCAACCCGTATGGTCGAATTTATGCAGGACGAGGGCAAGGTCTATGAGGGGGAAATCACTCTTGGCTATTCAACGACGACCGAGGATGCAAGTGGAGAAGTGGTCACGGAGACCCCTGTTTTGTCGCCTTTGGTTGAAACCATTGTCGATGAAGCGATTGCTAGTCTGACTGGGCCTATTACTCAGATTCCACCTATGTACTCGGCTGTTAAGGTTAATGGTCGCAAGCTCTATGAGTATGCGCGTGCAGGTCAGGAAGTGGAGCGTCCAGAACGTCAGGTGACTATTTATCAATTTGAGCGGACTAGTCCGATTTCTTATAAGGATCACCTCGCATGTTTCACTTTTCGTGTAAAATGCAGTAAGGGAACTTATATCCGTACCTTGTCAGTTGATTTGGGAGAGAAGCTTGGTTATGCGGCCCATATGTCGCATCTGACACGGACTAGTGCTGCAGGGTTACAACTGGAGGATGCTCTTACCTTGGACGAAATTGCTGCAAAAGTGGAGGCTGGTCAGCTGGACTTTCTCCATCCTCTTGAAATTGGAACAGGGGACCTTGTTAAAGTTATCCTAACTCCAGAAGAGGCTACAGAAGTGCGTTTTGGTCGTTTTATCGAGTTAGACCAAACAGACCAAGAACTGGCTGCCTTTGAGGGAGACAAATTGCTAGCCATTCTAGAAAAAAGAGGCAATCTCTACAAGCCGAGGAAGGTTTTTAGCTAGTTTAACTGGAGTGTGGGAAGGATTTGTTTCCCCTAGACTATCCAAATCAGACTATAAATTTTGCAAAAAATATGATAGAATAGACGACGGATAAAAAAACGGAGGATAGCATGCAAAATAGACCAATCATTATCGGAGTGACAGGTGGTTCTGGTGGTGGTAAGACCAGTGTTTCAAGAGCCATTTTATCGCATTTTCCTGATGAAAAGATTTCCATGATTGAGCATGATTCGTACTACAAGGATCAGTCTCACTTGACCTTTGAAGAGCGTGTCAAAACCAACTACGACCACCCTTTTGCCTTTGATACAGACTTGATGATCGAGCAGATTAAGGAATTGTTGGCAGGGCGCCCGGTGGACATCCCGACTTATGACTATACAGAGCACACACGGAGTAGCAAGACCTATCGTCAGGAGCCTCAGGATGTCTTTATCGTTGAGGGGATTCTGGTCTTGGAGGACAAGCGCTTGCGCGATTTGATGGACATCAAGATTTTTGTGGATACGGATGATGATGTGCGCATTATTCGTCGGATCAAGCGTGATATGGAAGAGCGTGGCCGTAGTTTAGATAGCGTTATTGACCAGTACTTAGGTGTAGTTAAACCTATGTACCACCAGTTTATCGAGCCGACTAAGCGTTATGCCGATATCGTCATTCCTGAGGGAGTCAGCAATACCGTTGCTATCGACCTTTTGACCACCAAAATTTCTAAGATTTTGGAAGAAGCACGAAACAGTAAATAATCAGATGAGGAGGCCATGCCTCCTTTTTCTATTTTTCCTTTAGTTTCAGTAGGAAAAAGGTGATTTTTAAGCATGTTTTTGGTATAATAATACCCATGGAAAAGCAAGAAAATGAATAGTAGGTGGAGATGGAAAAGTATTTATCGGTAACAACTTTGACCAAGTATCTGAAAATGAAATTCGATAAAGACCCTTACTTGGAACGGGTCTATTTAACTGGTCAAGTTTCCAACTTTCGTAAACGACCTACTCACCAATATTTCTCCCTAAAAGACGACCATGCGGTCATTCAAGCGACCATCTGGTCAGGGATCTATCAGAAATTAGGTTTCGACCTCGAAGAGGGGATGAAGATTAATGTGATTGGGCGTGTGCAGGTCTATGAACCCAGCGGGAGCTACTCTATCATCATTGAAAAGGCTGAGCCTGATGGGGTTGGGGCGCTTGCGATTCAGTTTGAACAACTCAAGAAAAAACTGACGGAAGAAGGTCTATTTCAAGAGAGATTCAAGCAACCTCTTCCCCAGTTTGCTAAGCGAATTGGAGTGGTGACCAGTCGTAGTGGAGCCGTTATTCGAGATATCATCACGACCGTCAGCAGACGTTTTCCTGGTGTTGATATCCTTCTCTATCCGACCAAGGTACAAGGTGATGGAGCAGCGGAGGAAATTGCTCGAAATATTGCGCGTGCTAATCAACGTGAGGACCTAGATGTTCTCATCATTGGTCGTGGTGGTGGTTCGATCGAGGATCTCTGGGCCTTTAACGAAGAAATTGTGGTACGGGCTATTTTTGAATCTCGTTTGCCAATCATTTCTAGTGTGGGGCATGAGACAGATGTGACATTGGCAGACTTTGTGGCAGATAGACGGGCTGCAACGCCGACAGCTGCAGCTGAACTGGCGACACCCGTAACCAAGTTGGATGTATTAGCTCATTTTCAAAATCAGGAAAAACGGATGGCAACAGCAGTTCAGAATGTCCTGTCAAGCAAAAAAGAAGCTTTGAAAAAATGCAGTCAGTCAGTCATTTTTAGACAGCCAGAGCGCTTGTATGATGGCTATTTGCAACGGTTAGACCAACTGCAACTGCGTTTAAAACAAAGTTTGCGAACACGGATTTCTGATAGCAACCAGCTAGTCCAAGCAAGGGCGCATCAACTAGTCCAATTATCACCTGTTACCAAGATCCAGCGCTATCAAGACCGTCTAGGTCAGTTGGACAAGCTCCTCCGTAGCCAAATGGCGCTGGTTTATGATGCCAAGGTTGCTGAAGTCAAGCGACTTTCAGAAGCCTTGCTGATGTTGGATACCAGTCGAATCGTGGCGCGTGGCTATGCAATTGTCAAAAAAGAAGAGATAGTTGTGGATTCGGTTGAGAGTTTGAAGAAAAAAGACCAAGTGACGCTTTTGATGCGAGATGGTCGAGTAGAATTAGAGGTTAAAGATGTCAAAACAAAAGAAATTTGAGGAAAATCTAGCAGAACTGGAGACCATTGTCCAAAGTTTGGAAAATGGTGAAATTGCTCTGGAAGATGCGATTGCTGCCTTTCAAAAGGGTATGGTCTTGTCAAAAGAGCTCCAAGCGACGCTGGACAAGGCTGAAAAGACCTTGGTCAAGGTCATGCAAGAAGACGGAACAGAAAGTGATTTTGAATGAAGAAGCAAGAAAAATTAGCTCTTGTCGAGTCTGCCTTGGAAGATTTTTATGGAGACCAGCAGTTTGCCTCTAGTTTGCGAGAAGCTGTTCTCTATTCCATTCATGCTGGTGGCAAGCGTATTCGACCTTTTCTCTTGTTAGAAGTTCTGGAAGCCTTGCAGGTCGCTATTAAACCTGCTCATGCACAGGTGGCTGCGGCCTTGGAAATGATTCATACAGGGAGCTTGATTCACGATGATCTTCCTGCCATGGATGATGACGATTATCGTCGGGGACGTTTAACTAATCATAAGAAATTTGGCGAAGCGATGGCAATATTGGCAGGAGATGCTTTGTTCCTAGATCCCTATGCCTTAATAGCGCAGGCAGATTTGCCAAGTCAGATCAAGGTGGACTTGATTGCCAACTTATCTCTTGCATCAGGAAGTCTGGGCATGGTTGCAGGGCAGGTTTTAGATATGGAAGGCGAACACCAGCATTTGTCCTTGGAAGAACTTCAGACCATTCATGCCAATAAAACTGGAAAATTACTAGCCTATCCTTTCCAAGCAGCTGCTATCATAGCTGAATTAGTACCAGAAATCCAAGCAAAATTGAAAACGGTTGGTGAATTGATTGGGCTGGCCTTTCAAGTTCGAGATGATGTGCTGGATGTGACAGCTAGTTTTGAGGAAATCGGGAAGACTCCACAAAAGGATTTGCAGGCAGAAAAGTCAACCTACCCAGCCTTGTTGGGCTTGGAAGAGGCTATTGCCTTTTGTAACCAAACTCTGGATCAAGCCGAGGCTAAATTAGAAGAAATCGCCCAGCAAGTCAGCTTTGAAACAGCGCCGATTGTGAAAGTAGTAGAAAGTTTGAGAATCAATGGCTAAGGAAAGAGTGGATGTACTAGCTTATAAACAGGGCTTGTTTGAAACGAGAGAGCAGGCCAAGCGTGGTGTCATGGCTGGCCTAGTTGTAGCAGTCCTTAATGGAGAACGGTTTGACAAGCCAGGAGAGAAAATTCCAGATGACACCGAGCTAAAACTCAAGGGGGAGAAACTCAAGTATGTCAGCCGTGGTGGCTTGAAATTAGAAAAGGCCTTGCAGGTCTTTGATTTGTCAGTGAAAGGAGCTACAACGATTGATATCGGTGCCTCTACTGGAGGTTTTACCGATGTCATGTTGCAAAATGGTGCTGAATTGGTCTTTGCAGTCGATGTTGGCACCAATCAGTTGGCTTGGAAATTACGCCAAGACCCACGGGTTGTCAGCATGGAGCAGTTTAATTTTCGTTATGCTGAAAAGACTGACTTTGAGCAGGAACCAAGTTTTGCGAGTATTGATGTGAGTTTCATTTCCCTCAGTCTGATTTTGCCTGCCTTGCACCGTGTCTTGGCTGATCAAGGTCAGGTGGTAGCACTTGTCAAACCTCAGTTTGAAGCAGGTCGTGAGCAAATCGGGAAAAATGGAATCATTCGCGATGCCAAGGTTCATCAAACTGTCCTTGAATCTGTCACTGCTATGGCGGTTGAACAAGGTTTTTCAGTGCTTGGATTAGACTATTCACCAATCCAAGGAGGACATGGAAACATCGAATTTCTGGCATATTTAAAAAAGGAAGAGGGAGCAAGTAACCAAGTTGCCCCTGAAATAGAAAAAGTTGTAGAGAGAGCACATAGAGAATTTAAAGATGAATAAAAAAGAGAGACTTGAAAAAATTAGAAGATTTGTTACGGATTATCAGATTGGGACTCAGGAAGAAATTGTTGAGTACTTGAGAGGAGCAGGTATTTCTGCTACTCAAGCCACTGTCTCAAGGGACATCAAAGAACTTGGAATTGTTAAAATTCCTTTGAAGAATAATACCTATATCTATGAATTGCCAAAATCAATCGTCAAAAGTTTGCAGTTGGCTGAGGACAATATTGTGAGTTCTGAGTTAATGGGAAATATGATCAATCTTTCTGTCATTCCTGGAAATACTATTTTTGTGAAGAGTCAGTTGGTTGAAGCATTCTCTGAACAGATTTTTAGCTGTCTAGCAGATGATGATTCTATCTTAATTGTAGCCAAAACTGCTGAGGCTGCTGAGGAAATTGTTGAACAAGTAAAAAAATGGTAGGTCAGTATGTTACTTGAAATTTCGATAAAAAACTTTGCCATTATTGAGGCCATTTCGCTCAATTTTGAAAAGGGTATGACTGTTTTAACTGGAGAAACGGGTGCTGGAAAGTCGATCATCATTGATGCTATGAATCTCATGTTGGGAGCTCGAGCAACGACAGACGTTATTCGTCATGGTGCTCCTAAGGCTGAGATTGAGGGCCTTTTCTCGGTTGAAAACCGTCGCCTTTTACAGGAACTTTTTGATGAGCAAGGTTTGGAATTGGGGGATGAGATTATCATTCGCCGTGAAATTCTCCAAAACGGACGTAGTATTAGTCGCGTAAATGGCCAGATGATTAATCTTTCTGTCTTGCGTGCAATCGGTCAGCATCTTGTCGATATTCATGGTCAACATGACCAAGAAGAGTTAATGCGTCCACAACTTCATATCCAAATGTTGGATGAGTTTGGTGATGCAGCATTTTTGGAGTTGAAACAAGCCTATCAGACAAGCTTTGATGCCTATCGCAAAATGCGGAAACAAGTTCTTGAAGTTAAGAAAAATCAGCAGGAACACAAGTCTCGCATTGAGATGTTGGAATTTCAAATGGCAGAGATTGAGGCAGCAAACTTGCAAGCAGGTGAAGACTTGGCTCTCAACCAAGAACGAGATAAACTCCTCAATCATAAGAATATTGCGGATACGCTAACCAATGCCTACAGTATGCTGGACAATGAGGAATTCTCCAGTCTTGCTAATGTCCGTTCAGCCATGAATGACATGGAAAGTGTCGAAGAGTATGACCCTGAATACCGTGAAATTTCAAGTTCTCTATCAGAGACCTACTATGTTTTAGAAGATATTACCAAGCGTTTGGAAGATATTATTGAGGACTTGGATTTTGATGGTAATCGCCTCATGCAGGTTGAAAATCGCCTAGACCTTCTGAATACTATTTCCCGTAAGTACGGTGGAACTGTGGACGATGTTTTGCTTTATTTTGCCAAGATTACGGATGAGTACAATCTCTTGACGGGTAATAACCTTTCTTCTGAAGACATGGAAGCAGAGCTCAAGAAATTGGAAGTTAATCTTGTCGATTTGGCAGGGCAACTTGCATCAGCTCGTCATGATTTGGCCCAGCAGCTTGAAGCTGAGATTAAGCAAGAATTGCAAGACCTCTATATGGAGAAGGCTCAATTTCAGGTTCGCTTTAGTAAGAGTAAGTTCAGCCGTGAAGGAAATGAAACAGTCGAATTTTACATTTCCACCAACCCTGGTGAAGACTTTAAGCCTTTGGTTAAGGTTGCGTCTGGTGGGGAATTATCCCGCCTCATGTTGGCTATCAAGTCAGCCTTTTCTCGTAAGGAAGGAAAGACCAGTATTGTCTTTGATGAGGTGGATACGGGAGTTTCAGGTCGTGTAGCCCAGGCCATTGCGCAAAAGATTCATAAGATTGGTCAGCATGGCCAAGTCTTAGCAATATCTCACTTACCTCAAGTAATTGCGATCGCGGATTATCAATTCTTTATTGAAAAGATTAGCGATGAGCATTCAACTGTTTCCACAGTTCGTTTGCTTACCCTTGAAGAACGAGTAGAGGAAGTAGCTAAAATGTTGGCTGGGGAAAATGTAACAGAAGCTGCCCTTACTCAAGCCAGAGAATTATTGCAAACGAGGGAGAAATAAATGACAGACTATTATGTAATTGGAGATGTCCATGGAAAAGCAGGTATGCTGGAAGATCTGCTCAAAACCTGGGATGGTCAAACTCAGTTGCTCTTTCTAGGGGATTTGATTGACCGTGGTGAAGACAGTCGCCGTGTTCTAGAAATGGTCAAAGACTTGGTCGACAATCATGGAGCTATCTGTCTATCAGGAAACCATGAGTATATGTTTCTGACTTGGCTCGATGATCCAGAAGAAAGCTATGACCATTATCGTCGCAATGGTGGTGATACAACCATTAACTCTATTTTAGGTCGTCCCTTGGATGCACCAGTTGATGGCGTAGAAGATGCCAAACGGGTTGCGACAGAAGCAGCAGACTTGGTCGGATTTATTCGTCAAATGCCATTTGTGGTAGAGACAGACAAGTATATCTTTGTTCATGCGGGTATTGACTTGACCTTGGATGATTGGCATGAAACTACAGATTATAAAAAAGTCTGGCTCAGAAAACCATTCCACGAAGCTGAAAATCATACTGGAAAAACCATTGTCTTTGGGCATACACCGGTTTATGGTTTGCTCAAGCAAGACCGAGGTACTGCTGAGCTTTGGATAACAGAGGATGGCAAGATTGGCATGGATGGAGGAGCTGTCTATGGCGGTGTCCTTCATGGAATCGTCTTTACAGACCAAGGAATGACAGAGCACTATTTTATTGAAAATGACGGCTTTATCGCCGAAGATTAGTACTCCTAGCAGGGTATGGTCTTGTCAAAATGTTAAAAACAATTTATAATTAATAGATACCCTGAAAGGAAGAGCATCATGAACTTAGAAGATTTGAAAAAACGACAGGAGAAGATTCGAAACTTCTCTATTATCGCCCATATTGACCATGGGAAATCAACCCTAGCAGACCGCATTTTGGAAAAGACAGAGACCGTTTCTAGTCGTGAAATGCAGGCCCAACTTCTGGATAGTATGGATCTTGAGCGTGAACGCGGGATTACCATCAAACTCAATGCTATCGAGCTGAATTATACTGCAAAAGATGGTGAAACCTATATTTTCCACTTAATTGACACGCCAGGGCATGTGGACTTTACCTATGAAGTGTCGCGTTCGTTAGCTGCCTGTGAAGGAGCAATTTTAGTGGTTGATGCGGCCCAAGGGATTGAGGCGCAAACACTTGCCAACGTTTATCTAGCCTTGGACAATGATTTGGAAATCTTGCCAGTCATTAACAAGATTGACCTTCCAGCTGCTGATCCAGAGCGTGTTCGTACAGAGATTGAGGATGTCATCGGACTAGATGCCAGCGAAGCAGTCTTAGCTTCAGCCAAAGCTGGTATTGGTATTGAAGAAATTCTCGAACAAATCGTAGAAAAAGTGCCAGCACCAACAGGAGATGTAACGGCGCCACTCAAGGCCTTGATTTTCGACTCTGTCTACGATGCTTACCGTGGGGTTATCCTCCAAGTCCGTGTCATGGACGGAGTGGTTAAACCTGGCGATAAGATTCAGCTCATGAGCAATGGCAAGACCTTTGATGTGACGGAGGTCGGAATTTTTACACCGAAAGCAGTTGGTCGTGATTTCCTCGCGACTGGTGATGTTGGTTATATTGCGGCTTCCATCAAGACGGTTCAAGACACTCGTGTGGGTGATACAGTGACCCTAGCAAGCAATCCTGCTGCAGAGCCATTGGATGGCTATAAGCAGATGAATCCTATGGTCTTTGCAGGTCTTTATCCAATCGAATCAAACAAGTACAATGACCTTCGTGAAGCCCTTGAAAAATTGCAGCTCAACGATGCCAGTCTGCAGTTTGAACCAGAAACATCGCAGGCGCTTGGATTTGGTTTCCGTTGTGGATTCCTTGGGCTTCTCCATATGGATGTTATCCAAGAACGTTTGGAGCGTGAGTTCAATATTGACCTCATCATGACAGCTCCATCTGTTATCTATAAGGTTAATTTGACCGATGGTGAGTCTATGGATGTCTCTAACCCATCAGAGTTTCCAGATCCAACCAAGATTGCGACTATTGAAGAACCGTATGTTAAGGCGCAAATCATGGTACCACAGGAGTTTGTTGGGGCAGTAATGGAATTGGCTCAACGCAAACGTGGGGACTTTGTGACCATGGACTATATTGATGACAATCGTGTCAATGTTATCTACCAAATCCCACTTGCTGAAATCGTCTTTGACTTTTTTGACAAGCTCAAGTCTTCGACGCGTGGTTATGCAAGCTTTGACTATGAATTGTCAGAGTATCGCCCATCTAAGCTGGTTAAAATGGACATCCTTCTCAATGGTGATAAGGTCGATGCCCTCAGCTTTATCGTTCATAAGGACTTTGCCTACGAACGTGGGAAACTCATCGTTGATAAGCTCAAGAAAATCATCCCTCGTCAACAATTTGAGGTTCCAATTCAAGCAGCAATCGGGCACAAGATTGTGGCTCGTACGGATATCAAGGCCCTTCGTAAGAACGTACTTGCCAAGTGTTACGGTGGTGACGTTTCTCGTAAACGCAAACTCCTTGAAAAACAAAAGGCAGGTAAGAAACGGATGAAAGCTATCGGATCAGTAGAAGTTCCACAAGAAGCTTTCCTTAGCGTCTTGAGCATGGATGAAGAATAGAAACAAAACTCTTGAAGATTCTTCAAGAGTTTTTGATTTAAATGTGAGCAATAAAATCGGAAACTAACAGAATCAATTAGGTCAGAATTTGACAGAAGTTCTTATTTTTCTTATAATGCAGATGGAGAGGTGGTAGGATGAAAAAATTATTGATTTTAGGTACTGTAGTTACTGTTAGTGCTTTTTTAGCTTCATGCTCCAATAATTCGCAAACAGCAACCGAAGAAAGTTCGACTGCGGTTGTTAGTTCTTCTAGCAGTCAGGAAACGAGTAGCTCTAGTTCTGCCGTTTCTGAAGCGAAAAAGGAAGAGACGCAAATCATCGGCTCGAATGAGTATGGTTTTGTCAAGGTACCCAAATCATGGGTTCGATTCCATGAAGTAGAAGGTGGAAATGATATACAGTATTGCGATGGAACAGATATCAACATTGTTACGCTAAATACCTTCAAGGCTGAGCAGTTTAATATCAGCGAAGAAGAATATGCTAAACTGGATGTTGTGACTGTCTCATCTAGTATTTTAACTTCCAAAGAACAAAGCTCTGATTTCAGTAAGGTCTGGGGTTCCAAATCGACCATTGGAGGTTATGAAGCCTATGTTGTCAATGCAATTGCTAAGTCAGAGAAATACCTCGTTACCTGGGTTTTCCGATCAAATGATGGTAAAATCCGCTATGTTTCACTTGAAGGGGATGGGGAAACTTTAAAAACAATCTTACCGATGATTGAAAGTAGCTGGTCAACTACTAAAACTGAATAAATGAAAAAAGAAGATCCTTGGTCTTCTTTTTATTTTTTTTACGAATAGATAGATGAGTAGAAAAAGAAATGGAGTTGTATATGAAGATCACAAACTATGAGATTTACAAATTGAGAAAAGCCGGGCTGACCAATCAACAAATTTTAACTGTTCTTGAATACGACGAGACTGTAGATCAGGAGCTCTTGCTGGGTGATATTGCAGAAATATCGGGATGCCGTAATCCTGCAGTCTTTATGGAACGCTATTTCCAGATAGATGATGCACAGTTGGAGAAGGAGTTCCAGAAATTTCCCTCCTTTTCTATTCTTGATGACTGTTATCCTTGGGATCTGAGTGAGATTTATGATGCTCCAGCGCTCTTGTTTTATAAAGGAAATCTGGACTTGTTAAAGTTTCCGAAAGTTGCTGTTGTAGGGAGCCGTTCATGTTCTAGTCAGGGAGCAAAGTCGGTTCAGAGAGTCATCCAAGGTTTGGGAAACGAGTTGATCGTGGTCAGTGGCTTGGCTAAAGGAATTGATACAGCCGCCCATATGGCTGCACTCCAGAATGGAGGAAGAACGATTGCAGTGATTGGAACAGGATTGGATGTATTTTATCCCCGAGCCAATAAACGTTTGCAGGAACACATTGGCAATCACCATTTGGTACTTAGCGAATACGGACCAGGTGAAGAACCCTTGAAATTTCACTTTCCAGCTCGTAATCGAATCATAGCAGGACTATGTCGAGGAGTTATTGTAGCAGAGGCAAGGATGCGTTCAGGTAGTCTCATCACCTGTGAGCGAGCTATGGAGGAAGGGCGTGATGTTTTTGCCATTCCAGGAAACATTTTAGATGGCTATTCAGATGGCTGTCACCACCTAATCCAAGAGGGAGCAAAACTGATTGCCAGCGGGCAAGATGTGCTGGCAGAGTTTGAATTTTAAGGAGAAATTGTTCACTCAGATAAACTTTTCTTCTATATATAGGAGCTAAGTCTTGACAGCTATAGAAAAATGGTTTACACTTTATAAAGTTTATTACTTTGAAAAGGTGTGATAGTGTGGCTACGGCAACAAAGAAGAAAAAATCAACAGTTAAAAAAAATCTAGTCATCGTAGAGTCGCCTGCTAAGGCGAAAACGATTGAAAAATATCTAGGACGAAATTATAAGGTTCTAGCCAGTGTCGGGCATATCCGTGATTTGAAGAAATCCAGTATGTCAGTCGACATTGAAAATAACTATGAACCGCAGTATATCAATATCCGTGGAAAAGGCCCTCTCATTAATGACCTGAAAAAGGAAGCCAAAAAGGCCAATAAAGTCTTTCTGGCGAGTGACCCGGACCGTGAAGGAGAAGCGATTTCCTGGCATTTGGCTCACATTCTCAACTTGGATGAGAATGATGCCAACCGTGTGGTTTTTAATGAAATCACCAAAGACGCAGTAAAAAATGCCTTTAAAGAACCTCGCAAGATTGACATGGACTTGGTCGATGCCCAACAAGCTCGTCGTGTCTTGGACCGCTTGGTAGGGTATTCGATTTCACCAATTTTGTGGAAAAAGGTCAAGAAGGGCTTATCAGCAGGACGCGTACAGTCGGTTGCCCTTAAGCTCATCATTGACCGTGAAAATGAAATCAATGCCTTTCAACCTGAAGAATACTGGACAATTGATGGTGTCTTTAAGAAGGGAACCAAGCAATTTCAGGCTTCATTCTATGGTATGAATGGCAAAAAGATGAAATTGACTACCAACGAAGAAGTCAAAGAAGTCTTGTCCCATTTGACTAGTAAAGATTTCACAGTTGACCAGGTAGATAAGAAAGAACGCAAACGCAATGCGCCCCTACCTTATACGACTTCAACCATGCAGATGGATGCGGCTAACAAAATCAATTTCCGTACTCGAAAGACCATGATGGTGGCTCAACAGCTCTATGAAGGGATCAATATCGGATCAGGCGTGCAAGGTTTGATTACCTATATGCGTACAGACTCGACTCGTATCAGTCCTGTGGCTCAGAACGAAGCGGCAAGCTACATTAACGACCGTTTTGGTAGCAAGTATTCCAAGCATGGTAGCAGGGTCAAGAATGCCTCAGGTGCTCAGGATGCTCACGAAGCCATTCGTCCATCTAGTGTCTTTAACACACCTGAAAGTATCGCTAAGTACTTGGACAAAGACCAGCTCAAGCTCTATACCCTTATCTGGAACCGTTTTGTGGCTAGCCAGATGACAGCTGCTATCTTTGATACCATGGCTGTTAAGCTCTCTCAAAATGGGGTTCAGTTTGCGGCAAATGGAAGCCAAGTTAAGTTTGATGGGTATCTTGCTATTTATAATGACTCTGACAAGAACAAGATGTTGCCAGATATGGCTGTTGGAGATGTGGTCAAGCAAGTCAATAGCAAGCCAGAGCAACATTTCACCCAACCACCTGCTCGCTATTCTGAAGCGACCCTTATCAAGACCTTGGAGGAAAATGGAGTTGGACGTCCGTCAACCTACGCTCCGACAATTGAAACCATCCAAAAACGCTACTATGTTCGTCTGGCAGCTAAACGCTTTGAACCAACAGAGTTGGGAGAAATTGTTAACAAACTCATCGTTGAATATTTCCCAGATATCGTAAATGTGACCTTCACAGCTGAGATGGAAGGAAAACTGGATGATGTCGAAGTTGGTAAAGAGCAGTGGCAACGTGTCATTGACACCTTTTACAAACCATTCTCTAAAGAAGTAGCCAAGGCTGAATCTGAAATGGAAAAAATCCAGATCAAGGATGAGCCTGCTGGATTTGACTGTGAAGTTTGTGGCAGTCCGATGGTGATTAAGCTCGGTCGTTTTGGTAAATTCTATGCTTGTAGTAATTTCCCAGACTGTCGTCACACACAAGCCATTGTTAAGGAGATTGGTGTCGAGTGTCCGAGCTGTCATCAAGGACAAATCATCGAACGCAAAACCAAGCGCAATCGTATCTTCTATGGTTGCAATCGTTACCCAGAATGTGAGTTTACTTCCTGGGATAAACCAATTGGCCGTGACTGTCCAAAATGCGGACACTTCCTTGTGGAGAAAAAAGTCCGTGGTGGTGGCAAGCAGGTTGTATGTAGTAATGGCGACTACGAAGAGGAAAAAATTAAGTAAAATGAAGAGTCCTGAAAATGATTTTCAGGCTCTTTTTGGTTGGAGCTTGACAAATTTCCCCCTTGTGTGCGAAACTAGAGGAAGAGTAATTTATCTAGGAGAAATCATGCGTATCATTTATCTCTGTATTGGCTTTATTTCACTGGCTTTAGCTGTTATTGGAGTTGTCCTACCACTTTTACCAACAACCCCCTTTCTTTTGTTAGCTATTGCTTGCTTTTCAAAATCTTCTAAGCGTTTTGAAGACTGGCTTTATCATACAAAGCTTTATCAAACCTATGTAGCTGACTTTCGGGAAACCAAGTCAATCGCGCGAGAACGAAAGAAAAAAATCATTGTATCTATCTATATCTTGATGGGAATTTCTATTTATTTTGCCCCTCTTTTGCCAGTCAAAATCGGTCTGGGAGCCTTGACTGTCTTTATTACCTACTATCTCTTTAAAGTCATTCCTGACAAAGAATAGATAAAAATAGTAGTTATTTGCCTTGATAAAAATGAAAGTATATTTAAAATAATATGATATAATAAATTCAAAGAAAACATCAAGGAGAATCAAATGATTTACGAATTTTGTGCTGAAAATGTGACCTTGCTAGAAAAAGCGATGCAGGCTGGAGCTCGTCGAATCGAACTTTGTGACAATCTAGCAGTGGGTGGAACAACACCTAGCTATGGAGTGACCAAGGCAGCGGTTGAATTGGCAGCTAATTACGACACCACCATCATGACTATGATTCGTCCCCGCGGTGGCGACTTTGTCTATACTGATCTTGAAATAGCGATCATGCTAGAAGACATTCGTTTGACTGCTCAGGCTGGAAGTCAAGGGGTTGTATTTGGGGCATTAACTGCTGATAAGAAGTTGGATAAGCCTAATCTTGAGAAGCTGATTGCCGCATCTAAAGGAATGGAAATTGTCTTTCACATGGCCTTTGATGAATTAAGTGATGAAGACCAGTTGGAAGCCATTGACTGGCTCAGCCAAGCCGGTGTCACTCGTATCTTAACTCGTGCTGGTGTGTCTGTAGACTCGCTAGAGAAACGTTTCGCTCATTATCACAGAATTTTGGAATATGCAAAAGGTAAAATTGAAATTCTACCAGGTGGGGGGATTGACTTGGACAACCGTCAAACCTTTATCGACCAGCTGGGTGTGACACAATTGCATGGAACCAAGGTTGTCTTTTAAAAAATAGAAAGGAACTGCTAGCTTTTGGTAGCAGTTTTCACTTATGTTTGAAATTTTTAAATCCTATCAGTTTAATAAAGAAAAGGCCAGAGACTATGGTTTTGTAGAAAATGGAGAAGTCTGGACCTATAGTTGCCAGATTTTGCAGGGTGACTTTATCATGACAGTCTCCATTACTCCTGATAATGTGAGTTTTCAGGTCTTTGATAAGGAGACTGGTGACCTCTATCCTCAAGTTCACATGGAAAGCATGAGGGGAAGTTTTGTTGCAAGTGTCCGTGAGGCTTGTTTGGAGATTCTTCACCAGATTCGGAAGGCTTGCTTTGATGTGCAGGATTTTATCTGTCCTCAGACTAAGCGTATCATGGCTCAAGTTCAGGAAAAGTATGCTAATCAGTTGGAGTATCTTTGGGAGAAATCGCCTGATACAGCTGTATTACGCCATGAAGGTAATCAAAAATGGTATGCTGTTTTAATGAGAATTCCTTGGGATAAGCTGGAAAAGGGGAGAGAAGGGCTAGTCGAAGCAGTCAACCTCAAACACGACCAAGTAGCGGATTTACTTTCACAAAAAGGCATATATCCTGCCTTTCATATGAACAAACGCTACTGGATTAGTCTTACTCTTGATGATAGTTTATCTGATGATGACGTTCTAGATTTGCTAGAAATCAGTTGGAATTTGACTTTGAAAAAGTAAGGAAATTCCCTTGTGTTTTCAAATACTTTCAATTAGCAAAAAATTCTTTACTGAAGAAATTTTCAGAAAATATTGGATTTTTTCTTGACAAGTGTTTTTAGCTATGCTAAAATACTAAACAAGATATCAAACGAAGGAGAAAGTCAAACATGAAAACAGCTAAGTTTAATCAATTTGCTTTGTTGTTGAGGTACTCGGGCTAGTGCAAAAGCATTAGTCCTGTTTGGCTTACCAAGCGGGAGTAAATCAACATCTCGCTTGGGCTTCTGAGCGAGATGTTTTTTTAAAACCACATTTGGAAAAGGGGAAATCATATGCGTAAAGTTGAATTTTTTGATACAAGCCTTCGTGATGGGGAACAAACACCTGGTGTTAACTTCTCAATAAAGGAAAAAGTTTCCATTGCAAGGCAGCTGGAGAAATGGGGAATTTCTGTAATTGAAGCTGGTTTTCCGGCTGCTAGTCCAGATTCATTTATAGCTGTTCAAGAAATTGCTAAAGCCATGAAAAAAACAGCAGTGACAGGATTAGCTCGTTCTGTAAAATCTGATATTGATGCTTGTTATGAGGCTCTTAAGGATGCTAAGTATCCTCAAATTCATGTCTTTATCGCTACCAGTCCGATTCACCGCAAGTATAAGCTCAATAAAAGCAAGGAAGAGATTTTAGAAGCTATCAAGGAACATGTTTCTTATGCTCGTTCTAAGTTTGAAATCGTCGAATTCTCTCCTGAAGATGCGACTAGAACAGAGTTGGATTTCCTCTTACGAGTCGTTCAAACAGCGGTCGATGCAGGTGCATCTTATATCAATATCCCTGACACAGTTGGCTTTACGACTCCAGAAGAGTTTGCACGTATCTTTGATCACTTGACTGAAAATATTAAATCAGATCATAAAGTTGTCTTTGGTGTCCACTGTCACGATGATCTCGGTATGGCAACTGCGAATACTTTGACAGCAATTAAACACGGTGCTGGACGCGTCCAGGGAACTATTAATGGTATCGGTGAACGCGCAGGTAATGTTGCTCTTGAAGAAGTAGCTGTTGCTTTGAAGATTCGTGAGGATTTCTTCCAAGCAACTAGTGATATTGTTTTGGATGAAACAATGAATACGTCTGAAATGGTTTCTCGCTTCTCGGGTATTCCAGTTCCTAAAAACAAGGCTGTCGTTGGTGGCAATGCCTTCTCTCATGAATCTGGTATTCACCAAGATGGAGTTCTTAAAAATCCTCTCACTTATGAGATCATCACACCTGAATTGGTCGGCGTTAAGAGTAATAGTCTTCCGCTTGGAAAATTGTCAGGTCGCCACGCTTTTGTAGAAAAACTAAGAGAATTGGCCCTAGATTTTACAGAAGAGGATATCAAACCACTCTTTGCTAAGTTCAAGGCTCTAGCAGACAAGAAACAAGAAATCACAGATGCAGATATTCGAGCTCTGGTAGCTGGAACCATGGTTGAAAATCCTGAAGGTTTCCACTTTGATGATTTGCAACTTCAAACCCATGCAGATAATGACATTGAAGCGCTTGTTAGTCTAGCCAACATGGATGGTGAGAAGGTCGAATTCAATGCGACAGGACAAGGTTCCGTTGAAGCGATCTTTAACGCTATCGATAAGTTCTTTAACCAATCTGTCCGCTTGGTGTCCTATACCATCGATGCGGTAACAGATGGAATCGATGCCCAAGCTCGGGTTTTGGTCACTGTTGAAAACAGAGATACCGAAACCATCTTTAATGCAGCAGGACTCGATTTTGATGTGTTAAAGGCTTCGGCGATTGCTTATATCAATGCCAATACTTTTGTTCAAAAAGAGAATGCAGGTGAGATGGGACATAGCGTTTCCTACCGAGACATGCCTAGTGTGTAAAGGAGAAGGCTATGACAAAGAAAATAGTAGCTCTAGCAGGGGATGGAATCGGTCCAGAAATCATGGAAGCTGGTTTAGCAGTTCTAGAAGCTCTAGCTTCAAAAACAGGTTTTGACTATGAAATAGACAGATGTCCCTTTGGAGGTGCAGGTATTGATGCTGAGGGGCATCCCTTACCTGATGAGACCCTCAAGGCATGTAGAGAAGCAGATGCTATTCTCCTAGCGGCTATCGGTAGTCCCCAGTATGATGGGGCAGCGATTCGGCCTGAACAAGGACTGCTGGCCCTCCGTAAGGAACTCAATCTCTATGCCAATATTAGGCCTGTAAAAATCTTTGACAGTCTCAAGCATTTATCACCTCTCAAACCGGAACGAATTGCTGGTGTAGACTTTGTCGTGGTACGTGAGTTGACAGGTGGGATTTACTTTGGAGATCATATCCTTGAAGAGCGACAAGCGCGTGATATCAACGACTATAGCTATGAGGAAGTAGAGCGGATTATTCGCAAGGCATTTGAAATTGCAAGAAATCGGAGAAAACTCGTTACTAGTATCGATAAGCAAAATGTTCTAGCAACATCAAAACTCTGGCGCAGAGTAGCTGAGGAAGTCGCTCAGGATTTCCCAGATGTAACATTGGAACACCAGTTGGTGGACTCAGCTGCTATGCTTATGATTACCAATCCTGCCAAGTTTGATGTCATCGTGACAGAGAATCTTTTCGGAGATATCTTATCTGATGAATCAAGCGTTCTATCAGGCACACTTGGCGTCATGCCATCTGCTAGTCATTCTGAAAAAGGTCCAAGCCTCTACGAGCCTATTCACGGTTCAGCGCCTGATATTGCAGGTCAAGGAATTGCCAATCCTATCTCTATGATTTTGTCAGTTGCCATGATGCTGAGAGACAGCTTTGGACGTTATGAGGATGCGGAGCGTATCGAGCGTGCTGTTGAAGCTAGTTTAGCGGCTGGCATTTTAACAAGAGATATTGGAGGACAGGCTTCGACCAGGGAAATGACAGAAGCCGTCATTGAAAGATTATGAAGATAAATGAAGGAATCACGCTTGCCCTCTTGATTTGGAATTTGCTGATTTTCTTGATTTATGGCATTGACAAATCCAAGGCAAGAAGAGGTGCTTGGCGCATACCAGAGAAAATCTTACTCATTTTAGCCCTTACTTGTGGTGGTTTTGGTGCCTGGTTGGCAGGAATCACCTTTCACCACAAGACTAGAAAATGGTATTTTAAAACGGTTTGGTTTCTCGGGATGGTGACCACACTAGTAGTCTTATATTTTATTTGGAGGTAATGGGTGGCAGGAAAATCGATTTTTGATAAATTATGGGACCGCCATGTCATCACAGGAGAAGAAGGACAACCCCAACTCATGTATGTGGACCAGCACTATATTCATGAAGTGACCAGTCCCCAAGCTTTTCAAGGATTACGAGATGCGGGGCGCAGATTGAGACGGTCCGACTTGACATTTGGAACTTTTGATCATAATGTTCCAACCGTCAATATCTACGATATTCGAGATGTGATTTCTAAGGCTCAAATTGATAAGCTTGCTGAAAATGTTGAGGAGTTTGGGATTGAACATGCGGCCCACGGTTCTGAAAAGCAGGGGATCGTTCACATGGTAGGTCCAGAAACAGGACGGACGCAACCAGGAAAATTCATCGTCTGTGGAGACAGCCATACGGCAACCCACGGAGCTTTCGGAGCTATCGCCTTTGGGATTGGGACCAGTGAGGTCGAGCATGTCTTCGCTACCCAGACCCTCTGGCAAGTCAAACCCAAGAAAATGTTGGTAGAATTCACTGGTGTTCCTCAAAAAGGAGTTTATTCCAAGGATTACATTCTCGCCTTGATTGCCAAGTACGGGGTTGCTTGTGGTGTAGGATATGTGGTGGAATATCGTGGGCAAGCGATTGATGCTCTGACCATGGAAGAGCGAATGACCATCTGCAATATGTCCATCGAGTTTGGCTCCAAGATGGGAATCATGAACCCAGATCAGACCACCTATGACTATCTCAAGGGACGGGAATGCGTTCCCGAAGCTTTTGAGGAGGCAGTTGCCGACTGGAAGACCCTTGTCAGCGATGAGGATGCCGTCTATGATAAGGTTATCCAGATGGATGTCTCAGACTTGGCTCCCATGGTGACTTGGGGCACCAATCCTGCTATGGGCGTTGACTTTGACAGTAGCTTCCCAGAAATTAAGGATATGAATGATGAACGAGCCTACAATTACATGAACTTGGAGCCTGGTCAAAAGCCAGCAGATATTGAACTAGGCTATATTTTTATCGGATCTTGTACCAATGCTCGGCTCAGTGACTTGCAACTGGCTGCACGATTTGTCAAAGGGAAGAAGATTGCTCCCAACTTAACGGCTATCGTGGTTCCAGGCTCTCGTCCTGTCAAACGAGCTGCTGAGAAGTTGGGCTTGGATAAGGTCTTCTTAGATGCTGGCTTTGAGTGGCGAGACCCAGGTTGCTCTATGTGCCTAGGGATGAATCCGGACAAGGTCCCTGATGGTGTTCACTGTGCCTCAACCAGTAACCGCAATTTTGAAGACAGACAAGGCTTTGGTGCTAAGACTCATCTCTGCAGTCCAGCCATGGCAGCGGCAGCAGCTATCGCAGGGCGTTTCGTAGATGTTCGGCAAATGCCAGAGGCCCATTAAGGAGAGGATATGGAGAAATTTACAGTTTATACGGGAACGACCGTTCCTCTCATGAATGATAACATCGACACCGACCAAATACTCCCCAAGCAGTTTCTCAAGTTAATTGATAAGAAAGGCTTTGGTAAGTATCTCATGTATGCTTGGCGTTATCTGGACGATAACTATACTGAGGATCCAGACTTTGTTTTTAACCGACCTGAGTACCGAAAAGCTAGTATTCTCATCTCAGGGGATAACTTTGGGGCAGGTTCTTCGAGGGAACACGCAGCTTGGGCTCTAGCCGACTATGGTTTTAAGGTCGTGATTGCAGGATCTTTCGGGGACATTCATTACAATAATGAACTCAATAATGGCATGTTGCCTATTGTTCAGCCCAGAGAGGTTAGAGAGAAACTAGCCCAGCTCAAACCAACTGACCAGGTAACTGTGGACTTGGAACAACAAAAAATCATCTCACCAGTTGGAGAATTCACTTTCGAAATAGATAGCGAGTGGAAACACAAGCTCTTAAATGGTTTGGATGATATCGGAATTACTTTGCAGTATGAAGACTTGATTGCTGCCTATGAAAAACAACGCCCAGCCTATTGGCAGGATTAGGATTAGAATAAAAATAGAAAAGGAAATAGAACTATGACAAAACACATTCAATGGAACGGAACACTTTCACAAGAAGGCTATGACATTTTAAAAGGAGAGGGTGGTTGTATCGTTTGTCCTACCAAAGTTGGTTACATTATCATGACTAGCGATAAGGCAGGTCTTGAACGCAAATTTGAAGCTAAAGAACGTAACCGTAACAAACCAGGTGTTGTACTTTGTGGTAGCATGGATGAGCTTCGCGCTTTAGCACAACTCAATCCAGAAATTGAAGCCTTCTACCAAAAACATTGGGATGAAGATATTCTCCTCGGTTGTATCCTTCCATGGAAACCAGAAGCCTTTGAGAAATTGAAAGTATACGGTGATGGCCGTGAAGAGCTTATGACTGACGTTCGTGGTACTAGCTGTTTTGTTATCAAATTCGGGAAAGCTGGTGAACAATTAGCTGCTAAACTTTGGGAAGAAGGCAAGATGGTCTATGCCTCATCAGCTAACCCATCTGGAAAAGGTAACCGTGGTAAGGTGGAAGGGATTGGAGAACGTATCGAAGGGGCAGTGGATCTTGTCATAGAGGCAGACGACTACGTGGCATCCATCCAACCTGATAAAACGATTGAAACACGCTACGAGCAAGGTGTGATGGTTTCTATGGTTGATAAGGACGGCAAACTCATCCCAGAACAAGGAGGAGCCCGTTCAATCTCACCAGCTCCAGTTGTGATCCGTAAAGGACTTGACATTGATAAGATTATGATGCACTTGTCAGATACCTTTAACTCATGGAACTACCGTCAGGGAGAGTATTACTAAGATAAAAAAGAAGTCTAGTGTTAAGAGACATTGAAGCTCCTAACACTGGGCTTTTTCTTTAGAAATTCTTTTCTTTTTCTATAGGATATGATATTCTAGAGATGAACTATATATTAATAGAACTTACTTGTGAAAGTAAATTAAAGGAGTATTCAAATGAACAGTGAACAAAATAACTATTTTTTTGTTGGTACAAAATTTGGTGATGATGATTATCTTGAATATTTTATGAAAGAAGGAAAGTGGGAATTAGGATGGCATAATAACGAGGAAAATAAACAGTATCAAAGAATGTTAAAGTTGTTTAATAAAATTAAACCAGGTGACGTTTTATTTGCTAAATCCACATATGTCAAAAAGAAGAATGTACCTTTTGTAAAGAAAGATGATTTAAAGGTTTCTGTGATGAAAATTCGTGGAATGGCGACTGTTAAAGAGGTTTTAGATGATGGGCATACCATTATTGTTGATTGGAAAAAAGAGTATATAGAGAGGGAGTGGTTTTTCTTTACGGGGCAAGAAACAATATGGTTTCCATCAGATATTAAGTATCGAACTAAAGAGACTAACCAGTTAATAAAATTTGCTGCAAGTGATGAAATCATAATTCAAGACTATGACTATTTTTTGAATCATCCTAATTGGAAAAAGTATAAAAAATTAGAAAGTGAAACTATGTTAAGGAATGATTTTTTATTTAATTATAGTGGTATATTAAAAAAATCTAAAAACCTCATTCTTCGAGGTGCTCCTGGTACAGGAAAAACTTATCTTGCTAAAGAAATTGCTATGGAGTTAACGGGTGGCAACGAAGACCAAATCGGCTTTGTACAGTTTCACCCTTCCTACGATTATACAGATTTTGTAGAGGGATTGAGACCAATCCTGGTAAATGATGGACAGATTAACTTTGGCTTGCAGGACGGCATTTTTAAGAAGTTCTGCCAATTAGCTAAAGAAGCCCAGAAAACTGGAGGACAAGATAATTTTGATGAATCTTGGGATCTTTATCTTGAATATGTAAATAGTAGAGATGAAAAAGAATATTTGACAGAATTTTCCTATCTCACAGTAAATAGTCGAAATAATTTTAATATCAATTATGAAACCAAAGCCCAAGGAACTGTCTTAACAAAATCTTATGTTTATGAACTGTATAAAGATGAAAAATATCTGAAACAGCCCTATTATCGTAATCAAGGAAAAAAAGTCCTAGAAACTTTAAAGAAAAGATTTGGTCTGAAAGATTATATTTCTCCAACAGAAATTGACACAGACAAGAAATTCGTCTTCATCATTGATGAAATCAATCGTGGGGAGATTTCTAAGATTTTTGGCGAACTCTTTTTCTCTATCGACCCTGGTTATCGTGGTGAAAGCGGGAGTGTTTCCACCCAGTATGCTAATTTACATGAGACGGATGACAAATTTTATATTCCTGAGAATGTCTATATTATTGGAACCATGAATGATATTGATCGTTCAGTAGATACCTTTGATTTTGCTATGCGTCGTCGTTTCCGTTTTGTTGAAGTTACTGCCGAGAGTCAAGTTGGCATGTTGGATAAAGAGCTGAATATCCATGCAGAAGAAGCAAAAACTCGTCTAAGAAACTTGAACGCTGCTATCGAAAATGTTCAGGAATTAAACAGTCATTATCATATCGGACCAAGTTATTTCCTTAAGTTGGAAGAAGTGGATTTTGACTATGAGTTACTCTGGTCTGATTACCTCAAACCTCTATTGGAAGATTACTTACGTGGTTCTTATGAGGAGGCTGAAACTCTGGATACATTGAAAAAAGCATTTGATCTGACAAATAACGAGGAAACAGATCAGCAATATACTGGTGATAATGATGCGGATAACTGATAATCAGTATAGAATTGCTAAAGAGGACTTTGTCGCAGAATTTCCCAATCTAAGTCAAGCGCTCCTTGATAGAACACTAGATAACCTATCTCGAGAGGACAATATTTTTATTTTCCCAAATGATTTGATGAATTCTCCTGATCTAGACAGGGACCAAAAGATTTTGGAAACAGTTAATCAGGAAATCAAGACAGGAAATGTGATTGGCTTTCTGGGGTGTGGTCAGGAAAGATTAACGATTTCCTCTCGTTTTTCTGATAAATATAACGACCACTTTTTGCATTGTCTCTTACAAAAGGTTCTCAATATCAATCTGACTAGTTTAGATGTCGGTCTATCTCTAGAGGATAAACTCTATCAGCTTTTGATTTACCTCTTTCCCAAGTATTTACAAGCTGCTCTCAGAAAAGGTCTTTATAAGGAATACCAGAGATTTTCTCATAACGACAGTCATGTAAAGGGAGTGATAGATGTGGGAAATCATCTTAAGAGAAATGTTCCTTTTATGGGAAATGTTGCCTACACAACGAGAGAGTTCACCTATGATAATCCACTCATGCAATTGATTCGGCATACGATTGAGTACATAAAGATTCAAAAAAGTTTCAGATCTTTGCTTGATAATAATCGTGAAACTATAGCTGAAATTATCCGTGTAAGTCCGTCTTATAAACTTGCTGATCGTGCTAAGATTATCAGAATGAATAAAACGAAACCCATCCGACACGCCTACTTCAGAGAGTACAGAAAGTTACAGGAGCTTTGCCTGATGATCCTAAATAGAGAGAAGCATGGGTTAGGATATCATGAGCAAAAAATCCATGGTATTCTCTTTGATGTTGCCTGGCTTTGGGAAGAGTATGTCTACACCTTGTTGCCAAAATGTTTTGTACATCCCAGAAATAAGGATAAGACGGACGGAATTTCAGTATTTTCTGTTGGGAAACGAAAAGTATATCCAGATTTTTATGACAGAGAACGAAAGATTGTTCTAGATGCAAAATATAAAAAACTGGAGTTCACTGAAAGAGGGATTAACCGTGAGGACTTGTTCCAATTGATTTCCTATTCTTATATCTTAAAATCTGAGAAAGCTGGACTGATTTTTCCTAGTATGGAGCAGTCAGTAAATAGTGAAATAGGAAAACTAGCTGGCTATGGAGCCCAATTGAAGAAGTGGTCTATCCAAATCCCTCAGAATGCCTCATCCTATAGTGCATTTTGTAAAATGATGGAAAATTCAGAAGAAAATTTTAAAGCGATTATTAATGAAGAAGCGGGGAGAATCTAATCTCTCCTCTTTCTCTTACCATTTACACAAGTAATTCCCGAACGATATAATTTGATTATTGGAAATATTTGACAAAAACTGTACCTTGGTTTATAATAAATCAAGGAAACGTCAGAAAAGACGTAGGGGTGCGTAAGCATAGGTAGGTCATTATAAAAGAAACGAGACATCGATATGTTAAATGAATTTCCAATTTTTGATTACGAAGATATTCAGTTGATCCCAAATAAATGTGTCATTAAAAGCCGTTCAGAAGCGGATACAAGTATTACGTTTGGAAAACACACTTTTAAACTACCTGTTGTGCCAGCAAATATGCAGACGATTTTGGATGAGAACGTAGCAGAGCAACTTGCTAAAGGCGGTTACTTTTACATTATGCACCGTTTTGACGAGGCTGGGCGCATTCCTTTTATCAAACGTATGCACGATCAAGGGCTCATTGCTTCCATTTCTGTTGGTGTCAAGGACTATGAGTATGATTTCGTTAGCCAGCTCAAGGCTGATGCTCCTGAGTACATCACGATTGACATCGCTCACGGTCATTCGGATAGCGTGATTTCTATGATTCAACACATCAAGAAAGAATTGCCGGATACTTTTGTCATCGCTGGCAACGTTGGAACACCAGAAGCTGTGCGTGAATTGGAAAATGCTGGAGCGGATGCCACTAAGGTTGGAATTGGTCCTGGTAAGGTTTGTATCACCAAGGTGAAAACAGGTTTTGGTACTGGCGGTTGGCAATTGGCTGCTCTCCGTTGGTGTGCTAAAGCAGCTCGTAAACCAATCATCGCTGATGGTGGGATTCGTACCCATGGTGACATTGCCAAGTCTATCCGTTTCGGTGCTAGCATGGTCATGATTGGATCCCTCTTTGCAGGACATATTGAAAGCCCAGGGAAAACGATTGAAGTTGATGGGGAACAGTTCAAAGAATACTATGGTTCAGCTTCACAATATCAAAAGGGTGCTTATAAAAACGTGGAAGGAAAACGCATCTTACTTCCTGCCAAAGGACACTTGCAAGATACCCTTACTGAGATGGAGCAGGACTTGCAAAGTGCTATTTCCTACGCAGGTGGACGCAAGGTTGCGGACCTCAAACACGTTGATTATGTTATCGTGAAAAACTCTATCTGGAACGGGGATGCATCCCACTAATGGACGCTTAGTCTACCCATAAAAAACTTGTTATTAGAGCAAATTTCTGTTATAATAAGACAAGTTTCCACCCTTAGTGTAATGGATATCACGTAAGATTCCGGTTCTTGAGATGGGGGTTCGATTCCCTCAGGGTGGATGTAAATAGCCCAAGAAAGCCTTAAATAAGGCTTTTTCTTTATCTCGCCCCAAATTTGCCCCTAAAATTAAAAATTTTATTCTAAAAAATGCTCAAATCCCCTCTAGTCCCGTTTTAAAGTGACTCAGGGGGTTTTTTTTGATATAATAAAAGAGACTGTTATCAGTTAGAAAGAGGTTGGTATGAAAGAATTACAAACTGTACTAAAGAAGCGTTTTGCAATCGAATTTGCAGACAAAAACTTACTGGAAACTGCCTTTACTCATACGAGTTATGCCAATGAGCACCGCCTCTTAAAAATTTCACACAATGAGCGCTTGGAATTTTTAGGAGACGCTGTTCTGCAATTATTGATTTCAGAATATCTGTATAAAAAATATCCTAAGAAACCAGAGGGAGATTTGTCTAAACTCCGTGCCATGATTGTCCGTGAGGAGAGTTTGGCTGGTTTTGCGCGTGATTGCCAGTTTGACCAGTTTATCAAGCTGGGGAAAGGGGAAGAAAAGTCTGGTGGGCGTAATCGTGACACCATTCTTGGAGATGCCTTTGAAGCCTTTTTGGGAGCGTTGCTTTTAGACAAGGATGTTGCTAGGGTAAAAGAGTTCATCTATCAAGTCATGATTCCCAAGGTTGAAGCAGGTGACTTTGAAATGATTAAGGATTACAAGACACATCTGCAAGAGTTGCTCCAAGTTAATGGAGATGTGGATATTCGCTACCAGGTGACCTCTGAGACGGGGCCTGCCCATGATAAGGTTTTTGATGTAGAAGTTCTGGTTGAGGGCAAGAGTATAGGAAAAGGTCAAGGCCGTTCCAAAAAATTAGCAGAGCAAGAGGCCGCAAAAAATGCCGTTGAGAAAGGGCTGAGTTCATGTATTTAAAGGAGATTGAGATCCAGGGATTCAAGTCCTTTGCTGACAAGACCAAGGTCGTTTTTGATCAAGGTGTGACAGCTGTCGTTGGGCCAAATGGATCTGGAAAGTCAAATATCACAGAAAGTCTGCGATGGGCCTTGGGAGAGTCCAGTATCAAGAGCCTTCGTGGTGGTAAGATGCCTGACGTTATCTTTGCTGGAACAGAAAGTCGTAAACCACTCAATTATGCCTCTGTTATCGTGACCTTGAACAATGAAGATGGCTTTATCAAGGATGCAGGGCAAGTCATTAAGGTAGAACGCCATATCTACCGTAGTGGAGATAGCGAGTATCGAATTGATGGAAAGAAAGTGCGCTTGCGTGATATTCATGACCTCTTCTTGGATACCGGTTTGGGACGGGATTCCTTCTCCATCATCTCTCAAGGGAAGGTAGAGGAGATTTTTAACTCCAAGCCCGAAGAACGCCGAGCTATTTTTGAAGAAGCTGCTGGAGTTTTAAAGTACAAAACTCGTCGAAAAGAAACAGAAAGCAAACTGCAACAAACTCAAGATAATCTAGACCGCTTAGAGGATATTATCTATGAGTTGGACAATCAAATCAAGCCTCTTGCCAAACAAGCCGAGAATGCTCGTAAGTTTCTCGACTTGGATGGTCAACGTAAGGCAATTTACTTGGATGTACTGGTTGCCCAAATCAAGGAAAATAAGGCTGAACTAGAGCTGACGGAAGAAGAGCTAACGCAAGTTCAGGAACTTTTGACTAGCTATTACCAAAAGCGTGAAGAGTTAGAAGAAGAAAATCAAAGTCTTAAAAAGAAACGCCAAGATCTCCAAGCTGAAATGGCTAAAGATCAAGGGAGCTTGATGGATCTGACGAATCTGATAAGTGATTTAGAGAGAAAATTAGCCCTATCAAAACTGGAGTCCGAGCAGGTAGCCCTCAATCAACAAGAAGCACAAGCCCGTTTGGCGACTTTGGAAGAGAAGAGAAAGGCGCTAAGTAAGGAAAAAGCTGAAAAAGAAGCGAACCTGGAACAGTTAGAGGAAAGTCTAGCTGAAAACAACAAGGAACTCAATCGTCTAGAAGCAGAATTGCTAGCTTTTTCAGATGATCCTGACCAGATGATCGAACTCTTGCGCGAATGCTTTGTCGCTCTTTTACAAGAAGAAGCGGATGTCTCAAACCAACTGACCCGCATCGAGAATGAACTGGAAAACAGCCGTCAGCTATCTCAAAAACAAGCAGATCAACTTGAGAAATTGAAAGAACAACTGGCTACAGCTAAAGAGAAGGCGAGTCAACAGCAGGCTGAGCTTGAAACTGCCAAGGAGCAGGTTCAAAAACTATTGGCAGACTACCAAGCTAGTGCCAAGGAACAAGAGGATCAGAAAGTTTCTTACCAAGCCCAGCAGAGCCAACTCTTTGATCGTCTGGATAGTCTCAAAAACAAACAGGCTAGAGCACAGAGTTTGGAAAACATCCTAAGAAATCATAGTAATTTTTATGCGGGTGTTAAGAGTGTTCTCCAAGAAAAAGACCGTCTTGGTGGGATCATTGGTGCAGTCAGTGAACATTTGACTTTTGATGTTCATTATCAAACTGCCCTAGAAATTGCGCTTGGATCCAGCAGTCAGCACATCATCGTAGAAGATGAGAACGCAGCGACTAAGGCTATTGATTTCCTCAAGCGCAACAGAGCCGGTCGTGCAACCTTCCTTCCGTTGACGACTATCAAAGCTCGTACGATTTCTAGTCAGAATCAAGATGCTATTGCAGCAAGTCCAGGATTTCTGGGCATGGCAGATAAGTTGGTGTCGTTTGACAAGAGACTAGAAGCCATTTTCAAGAACTTGTTAGCTACGACGGCTATCTTTGATACCGTAGAACATGCGCGTGCAGCTGCTCGTCAAGTTCGTTACCAGGTTCGTATGGTGACACTGGATGGCACAGAATTGCGTACAGGTGGTTCCTACGCGGGTGGTGCCAATCGTCAGAACAACAGTATTTTCATCAAGCCAGAGCTGGAGCAATTACAAAAAGAAATTGCTGAAGAAGAAGCTAGTTTGCGTTCGGAAGAAGCGGCTTTGAAGACTTTGCAAGATGAGATGGCAGTATTAACTGAAAGATTAGAAACCATCAAATCTCAGGGTGAGCAAGCTCGTATTCAGGAGCAAGGTTTGTACCTCGCTTATCAACAAACCAATCAGCAGGTCGAAGAACTGGAAACTCTTTGGAAACTTCAAGAAGAGGAATTAAATCGCCTTACTGAAGGAGATTGGCAAGCGGACAAGGAAAAATGCCAAGAGCGACTTGCTACTATCGCCAGTGAAAAGCAAAATCTGGAAACTGAGATTGAAGAAATTAAGTCTAACAAAAACGCTATTCAAGAACGTTATCAAAACTTGCAGGAACAGATTTCTCAAGCGCGCTTGCTTAAGTCAGAACTGCAAGGACAAAAGCGGTACGAAGTGACTGATATAGAACGCTTAGGTAAGGAACTGGATAATCTAGATATTGAGCAAGAGGAAATCCAGCGCCTCCTCCAAGAAAAGGTTGATAATCTTGAGAAAGTGGATACGGATTTGCTAAGTCAGCAGGAGGAAGAGGCCAAAACTCAGAAAACAAACCTCCAACAAGGTCTGATTCGCAAGCAGTTTGAGTTGGATGATATCGAAGGCCAGCTGGATGACATTGCCAGCCATTTGGATCAAGCTCGTCAGCAGAATGAAGAGTGGATTCGTAAGCAAACACGTGCTGAAGCCAAGAAGGAAAAGGTCAGCGAACGCTTGCGCTATCTACAAGCTCAATTAACAGACCAGTACCAGATCAGTTACACAGAGGCGCTAGAAAAGGCTCATGAACTGGAAAATCTCAATCTGGCGGAGCAAGAGGTTAAAGATCTTGGGAAGGCTATTCGCTCACTGGGTCCAGTCAATTTGGATGCTATTGAACAGTACGAAGAAGTTCACAACCGTCTGGATTTCCTCAATAGCCAACGAGATGATATTCTGTCTGCGAAAAATCTACTCCTTGAGACCATTACAGAGATGAATGATGAGGTTAAGGAACGCTTCAAATCCACTTTTGAAGCTATTCGTGAGTCCTTTAAAGTGACCTTTAGACAGATGTTTGGCGGTGGTCAGGCAGATTTGATATTGACTGAGGGCGATCTTTTAACAGCTGGTGTGGAGATTTCTGTCCAACCACCAGGTAAGAAAATCCAATCTCTCAACCTCATGAGTGGTGGTGAGAAAGCCCTTTCTGCTCTTGCCTTGTTGTTCTCTATCATTCGAGTCAAGACCATTCCTTTCGTTATCTTGGACGAGGTAGAGGCGGCGCTGGATGAAGCTAATGTTAAACGTTTTGGGGATTACCTCAATCGCTTTGACAAGGATAGTCAGTTCATCGTCGTAACCCACCGTAAGGGGACGATGGCGGCAGCGGATTCTATCTATGGAGTTACCATGCAAGAATCAGGTGTGTCTAAGATTGTTTCGGTTAAGTTAAAAGATTTGGAAGAAACAGTAGACTAGTTAACAAACGATAGCATCTCTTAGGAGGTGCTATTTTTTAAAACTAAAGCCCTAAATTTTCTCTTACGGTCAGTTCAGGCGCAAAAAACGACATTTGGGATTTCCTCTTAGCGAAAAGACTTTCTCTATGATATAATAGTTTCATGATTACAACAGTACCTATTAAGAACGAAAAAGATATTGCAGTACCAGGTAATACAGTCCTTGTACTAGGTTATTTTGATGGCATCCACAAGGGGCATCAGAAACTCTTTGAAGTAGCCAGTAAGGCTTCGATGAAGGATTATCTGCCAGTTGTCGTGATGACCTTTACAGAATCGCCAAAACTTGCCTTACAACCTTACCAACCTGAACTCATGCTTCACATCGTCAATCATGAGGAACGAGAGCACAAGATGAAGTGGCACGGAGTAGAGGCTCTTTTCCTACTTGACTTTAGTAGCAAATTTGCTAGTCTAACGGGTCAAGAATTCTTTGATACCTATGTTCGAGCTTTAAAACCAGCGATTATTGTAGCAGGATTTGACTATACCTTTGGCTCAGATAAGAAAACTGCGGATGACCTGATGGACTATTTTGATGGAGAGATCATCATTGTTCCTCCAGTTGAGGATGAAAAGGGCAAGATTAGTTCTACACGGATTCGTCAGGCAATTCTTGATGGAGATGTAAAGGAAGTCAAGCATCTGCTCGGCACTCCGCTCCCATCTCGTGGAATGGTCGTTCATGGAAATGCTCGTGGGCGGACTATTGGTTATCCAACAGCCAATCTGGTCCTAAGAGACCGAACTTACATGCCAGCGGACGGTGTTTACGTAGTCGATATCGAAGTGCAACGTCAGAGATATCGTGGCATGGCAAGTGTTGGGAAAAATGTTACCTTCGATGGAGAAGAACCACGTTTTGAAGTCAATATTTTCGACTTTTCAGACGATATTTACGGTGAGACAGTCATGGTCTACTGGCTGGACCGTGTTCGCGATATGGTCAAATTTGACTCCGTAGAGGAATTGGTAGACCAACTCCAGAAAGACGAAGAGATTGCTCGAAACTGGACGGATGGAGAGTGAGAGTTTTCTATCAATTCGAAAGAGAAGGTAGAATGAAATTAATATAATGGACAAAAAAAGTAGCCTGCAAAGGCTACTTTTTATTAAAACACGCGATAGACATAAGGATTTTCTGGTTTGTCTACTTTTGTGAAACTCTCAACCTCTAATGTTGGGAGTTTTTGTTTGAGTTCTTTATGATAGTGGAGGGTCAGGGTTCCCCTAGCGGTAATCCAAGTATTGTCAGGATACTGGCGTGAGTTTCCCTTTGTCAGAAGTCCATATACTCCAGAGTCTGCGATACAGTGGATGATCCCAAAGCGAAAGAGGAATTGGCTATCTTCATGGCTAGGATCGTTATAGACGAAGCCTGTAAACTCGATTTGCTTTCCTTCAAACTCTTGTGGATAGTCATAGAGAACTTCCATGACCTCCATATAGTTTTCATCAGTGATGTGAATGGTTGGTTGGGTGAGGTATTTGTCAGCTGTAGACCTCATTTCCTTTTCATAAGTAGATTTGGAAAAATAGGTGCTGGTATCGGGTTTGAGGTATTGACTGGATGTTCCTTCGCTTGCCTGAATGGCTGTGTTGATTCCCTCAGCAAGTGGGAAATGGTATCCTTTAGCAGATACGGTTCTCGAGTCCAAACTTACTGTCGGAAAGGCAACTCCAATCAACAGAGGTAGCGA
Organism: Streptococcus cristatus; assembly: GCF_019685515.1. Taxonomy (GTDB): domain Bacteria; phylum Bacillota; class Bacilli; order Lactobacillales; family Streptococcaceae; genus Streptococcus. The sequence goes on along the minus strand of NZ_JABFFN010000001.1, from coordinate 1,031,058 downwards.
CAGTAACAGGATGCTGATTCGTCTAGCTCGACGACTTTCCAAATGGCTGTGAGAATTGATTTTCTTGATCCAGATATAGAATTGGACCAGAGCCAACAGAAGAGAAAGGACCATAGAGATATAGACTAGATAGGAATAGTGGAGGTTGATGTAGTGACTGAGCTTGCCAGATAGCTGCAGATACAGAGTCAGGGCAAAATAACCCAGTAAAATGAAAAATCGGATCATAGCATCACCCCCATCATGTAAGAATAAAGCAAGACAAGCACTGTCACGATGCCCATGAATTGCCAGATAAAGCGCGCTTTGAGATAGTGTTTCATCATGAGGAGATTTTTGATATCAAGCATGGGGCCAATGACCAGAAAAGCAAGGACTGGCGCCAGGCCGAAGCTCGAGAGGAGAGAAGCACCGATAAAGGCGTCTGCCTCGCTACAAAGAGAGAGGAGAAAGGCTAGAAACATGAGCAAGAGAATCGCAAGGACTGGACTAGCACTGATAGAGGTCAAGATCCGAGTCGGGACATAGACCTGCACGATAGCCGCAAAGAGACAGCCAAAGACCAGGTAACGCCCCATATCGAAAAACTCATCAATAGCTTGTATAAATACCTGAAAGACTTTTCTAGCGGGATCCAAGTGTGAAAAGTCATGTTCATGGCAAGCGATAGGATTCTCTTTTTGAATGGGTTCCTTCCAGAAAAATCCTAGGAAAATCCCCAGAACCAAAGCAATCACAATAGCTCCCAGAGCTCGCAAGAAGGCAAGTTTTATTGAATTGCCAAAGGCAGAATATGTAGCGAAAAGAACGATAGGATTGATGATGGGAGCAGTCACCAGAAAAGGAACCGTTGTGTAGCTGGGCACTTTCTTTTCCAGAAAACGATTGATAATCGGAACGATTCCACATTCGCAAGAAGGAAAGAGAAAGCCAATGAAGGTACCAAAAAAGATCCTCCCCCAACGATTTCGAGGAAGAAACTCATAAACTTTATCAGGCGTGATATAGACCTCAATCAATCCCGAAATCAGACTCCCAATCAGGACAAAGGGAAGGGCTTCAATCATGATGGAGAGAAAAATAGCCCCGGCTTGTAAGATGCTAGGAGGAAGAGATTGGAAAACAGTCATCTATTTTTTCTTCTCAACTTTTTCTTTTTTGTCTTTGTCATCTGGGAAAGTGACCTGTGTTAAGTCAGGAAGTTTGGCAAATTCCTCAAACATCTTGTCCAAGTCATCGGTTTTTGTAAATTTAACAGCCATGGGCCTACCTCTTTTCTACATTCTACCTCTATTATACTATTATTTTGTGGAAAAGGGATTATTTTGATAATCAAAGATGCAAAAACAGGTAAGGCAAAACAAGAGCAGTTCCTTATGGTATAATAGATTCATGGATAAAAAATATGAAAAAATCTCCCAAGATTTGGGTGTAACCTTAAAGCAAATCGATACTGTTCTAAGTTTGACGGCTGAGGGGGCGACAATTCCCTTCATCGCGCGTTATCGAAAGGACATGACTGGTAGTTTGGATGAGGTGGCGATTAAGGCCATTATAGACCTGGATAAAAGTCTGACAAATCTCAACGACCGTAAAGAAGCTGTCTTAGCTAAGATTCAAGAACAAGGCAAGCTGACCAAGGAATTGGAAGTAGCTATTTTGGCAGCTGAAAAATTAGCAGACGTAGAAGAACTCTATCTTCCTTATAAGGAAAAACGTCGGACCAAGGCAACCATTGCCCGTGAAGCTGGACTCTTTCCTCTTGCTCGCTTGATTTTGCAAAATGTAACTGGCCTAGAGAAAGAAGCTGAGAAGTTTGTCTGTGAAGGATTTGCAACTGGTCAAGAAGCTTTGGCTGGTGCAGTTGATATCTTGGTAGAAGCCCTATCTGAAGATGTCAATCTACGTGCTATGACCTATCAGGAAGTGCTGAGACACTCTAAAATCACTTCGCAAGTCAAAGATGAAAGTCTTGATGAAAAACAAGTTTTTCAGATTTATTACGAATTCTCAGAGACTGTTGGCAACATGCAGGGCTATCGTACCTTGGCTCTCAACCGTGGGGAGAAGCTAGGCGTCTTAAAAGTCGGTTTTGAGCACGCGACAGATCGTATTCTAGCTTTCTTTGCTGCCCGTTTCAAGGTGAAAAATGCCTATATAGATGAAGTTGTTCAACAGTCAGTTAAGAAAAAAGTCTTGCCTGCTATCGAACGACGCATTAGGACAGAGTTAACCGAGAAGGCAGAAGAAGGGGCGATCCAACTCTTTTCGGATAATCTGCGCAATCTCCTCTTGGTTGCTCCACTGAAAGGGCGCGTGGTTCTAGGATTTGACCCTGCCTTTCGTACAGGTGCCAAGCTTGCTGTCGTTGATGCGACGGGGAAAATGCTGACGACTCAAGTCATCTATCCCGTTAAACCAGCCTCTGCTCGTCAAATCGAAGAAGCCAAGAAAGATTTGGCAGACTTGATTGGTCAATACAGCGTGGAAATTATTGCCATCGGAAATGGGACGGCAAGTCGGGAAAGTGAAGCCTTTGTGGCGGAAGTTCTGAAAGATTTTCCAGAAGTGAGCTATGTTATCGTCAATGAAAGTGGAGCTTCTGTCTACTCTGCCAGTGAACTTGCTCGTCAGGAGTTTCCAGACTTAACTGTTGAAAAACGCTCGGCTATCTCTATTGCCCGACGTTTGCAGGATCCCCTTGCTGAATTGGTCAAAATCGATCCCAAGTCAATCGGTGTCGGGCAATACCAGCACGATGTCAGTCAGAAGAAACTGTCTGAGAGTCTGGACTTTGTCGTTGATACGGTGGTTAACCAGGTCGGTGTCAATGTCAATACAGCCAGCCCAGCACTTCTCTCCCATGTGGCTGGACTCAATAAAACTATCTCTGAAAATATTGTCAAATACCGTGAGGAAGAAGGAAAAATCACTTCACGCGCTCAAATTAAGAAGGTTCCTCGTCTCGGTGCCAAAGCCTTTGAGCAAGCTGCTGGTTTCCTCCGTATTCCTGAAAGTAGCAATATCCTTGATAATACAGGAGTTCATCCAGAGAACTATGCTGCGGTTAAGGAGCTCTTCAAATGCCTGGATATCAAGGACTTGAATGAAGAAGCACAAAGTAAGCTTAAGTCCCTATCAGTCAGGGAGATGGCGCAAGAACTGGATCTTGGACCAGAAACCCTTAAAGATATTATTGCCGACCTTCTCAAACCAGGTCGAGATTTCCGTGATTCCTTTGATGCACCTGTTCTCCGTCAAGATGTACTGGATATCAAGGACTTAAAAGTCGGCCAGAAGCTAGAAGGTGTGGTGCGTAATGTTGTTGATTTCGGTGCATTCGTTGATATTGGGATTCACGAGGATGGCTTGATCCATATTTCCCACATGAGTCGCAAATTTATCAAACATCCTAGTCAAGTGGTGTCTGTTGGAGATTTGGTAACGGTTTGGGTTAAGAAAATCGATACTGAACGTGAAAAAGTTAATCTGTCGCTCCTTGCTCCAGATGAAACTGACTGAGTACGTTCAGTCTGTTTCCCTCGAAGACTTTGGTAGACCTTTCACGCACCAAGTCCAGTGGAATTCTCGTCTGCGAACGACAGGTGGGCGATTTTTCCCCAAGGATGGGCATTTGGATTTTAATCCCAAGGTTTATAATGAACTAGGTTTAGAAGTCTTTCGCAAAATCGTGCGCCATGAACTCTGTCACTATCACCTTTATTTTCAAAAAAAGGGTTATCGCCATAAGGACCGAGATTTTAAGGAACTTTTGAAAGAAGTGGATGGACTGCGCTATGTACCACCCATGAAAACACAATCTCAAAGTGCCTACCTAGTCTATCAGTGCCAATCTTGCCAGCAAAGTTATCAGCGTAAGAGAAGAATTGATACCAAACGCTATCGCTGTGGGGTTTGTCGAGGTGAACTCGTCATCATAAATCGGCCTAAGGACTGATGTTGATAGTTCTGATTCATGCTATACTACTTGTAAGAATACCGAAAGAGGAAACAATCATGAATACAAAATTTTATAAAATGAGACGAAATCGTATGGTGTCAGGAGTTTTAGCTGGGCTATCAGACAAGTGGAATTTTGATGTAACCCTAGTCCGCTTTCTCTTCGCCATTTTTACCGTAGCAAATTTTGGGATTGGCGTGATTATTTACATCATCCTCGCCTCTATCCTGCCAACTAAGGAAGAAATCGAAGCCGAAATGTACGGAACAGGACCACGCAAACGTAAGGAAGCCGAGGCCATTGATGAAAATGATGGCTGGTTTTGGTGATAATAGTTGAAGCATGAACTTCGTCCAAGAGGACGAAGTTTTTTTAAACTTGTCAAATCAAATCTTGAAATGGTATAATAAGCGTATAAAATGATTTTGATTATTATTGTGAAACATGCCAAAGCATTGAAAGCAATACATAACAATAAGAAATCATAATAATAAATTCATGTATAATATGGAGGAACTTTATGTTTGGGCAAAATATTAGAAAGTTGATTATCGTTTGCGATGACCAAACTCATGGTTACGGTAATTATTTACGTCAACTAGTAAGTACAAATGATGATGATGATAATTATATTGTTGGTACAAAAGATGGCTCTATTGGAGTTGCTGTATGGCTTGAAAAAGACTATCTAGCTAACATGGCAACTATAACATCTGATCAACATGTACTCTTTATAGGTGAAAATCAAGCTAGTAAGAATGAAATATCTAGCATGAATATAAAATTCGACAAATATGGAATGAAATACGGTTGGTTAGGGAAACGTGGGATGATGCTTATCTCAAAAACTATAGATAATCCAGAAGACTACAATGAATTTATTGAGCTTTGTCGGAACTATAAAACCGAATTTGAACTTATAGAATTTAAAAAATCTCTACCAGAACAAGCAATAGATGCTGCAGTTAGTGCAATGGGCGATATTCCTGATATTATGTTGAATGTTGGAAATACATTATTATCTTTCTTAGGACCTGTGCCAGCTATTGCAGCGGATGCTGTCAATGCGGTTGCAGAAGCTACAAAATGGATTACAACAACAGATGATCAGAGAAAAATTAATGACCAACAATTTCGAGCTTTGACTTTAATATTATATATGGACGGATTATCTGAGTTCTTGGAGGGATAAAGAATGGAAGCCTTTAAAGAGGGATATGAATTCTTTGAGAAGAATGCAGGTAATTTTTCAGGACATGCTGCCGGAGTACATTATGTGGACGCTGTAGAATCAGAGATAAAGATGCTGGTGAATAATCTAAATAACTTTGAAACAAGTGGTGCTCGTATAGACACACTAAAGGGAGATGTTGCTGAATTTTGGCACGCCGGAACTTTTAATATTAATGCGGCTATTAATTTTTCAAAAAACAGAGTACAAGTTGACCGTAGCCATGATTTTGGTTCTGCTGATATTACGGGAGTAAACTTCGATGCTAAGTTTGGTTTAAAATATTATAAGGACGGGGCGTCAAGCGCATTCCAGCAATCGAAAAGTATTTTAAATCGTTTCAATGAATATAAAACTCGAGGTAGGAGTGATAACCTCGACCTATATTTAGAAGAACGGGGATTGTCAGCTGAAACAGATTTAAATTCTCCAGTTTACTTAGAACAGTTTAGAGTAATTCCATCAGACCAGTTAAAAGAAGCGACTATGTTTTTAGAACGAAAAATAAGAGAAGAAGCTGTAAAGCGACCGGAGCAAGTTCATCGCTATGAAGAAACTCTAAAATTACTGAGGGATAAAGTTAAAGATAATGAGGGGAATGAATCGATTGCTTTGTCGGAACAGGAAGCACGTGAACTTGCAAGTTTATCTAAAGAAGGTGGAGTAAATTCTGAGGATTTACACTTAACAACTGAAGAGCTTGTTAAATATACTAACATATTAAAACGATCATGCAAAGCAGGATTGACAGCTGCCACAATATCAATGGTTTTGCGACTTGCACCTGAAATATGGAATGCAGTAGCATATCTAATTAAGAATGGATATGTCGATGAAAAACAGTTTAAAAAAATAGGTTTTGCGGCACTTACAGGAGCAGGAGAGGGCTTTGTTCGAGGAACGGTATCTGCTGCAATTACAGCAAGTTGTCTGTCTGGGGTATTTGGAAAGGATCTTAAAAAAGTTAACCCATCGGTAGTAGGTGTAGTGGCAGTACTAGTAATGAATTCGATGAAGAGCTCGTATAAAGTATTTACTGGTGAGATGAATAGAAGTGAGATGGTTAACGAGTTAATTAAAGAAATGTTTATTACAACCTGTGCATTTTCAATGGGATTATTAGGAGATGCATACATTAAAATTTCGCTACCTAATTTTCTTTCTAAACTTAATAAAGTTATATCTTTAGGATACATGATTGGTAGTTTTGTAGGGTCAATAGCTGGCTCTGTTATTTACTCTTCAATATACAATCCAGTGCTATCATTTTGTGTTGAATCAGGATTTACTCTATTTGGTTTAGTAGATCAAGATTACGAGTTACCTGAAGAAGTGGTTAAAGAAATCGGAATAGAAATTTTTGAATATGAGAAGTTTGAATACGAATCGTTTGAGCATGAAAAATTTGATTACGAACGCTTTGACTATGAACAACTTAACTACGATAAGATTAAAACCATTTTCTTAAGAAGAGGAGTTATTGGTGTTAATTGTGTAGGATATTTATAGCTATGAAATTGAATATATTGTAACAAAGAGATTACTCTTTTTTTTAAACAATTTAGACCATATTTATAATCTTTATCATTGTTTTCATATATCTTGATAAAATAATAAAGAGCGATTTTTCTTTTTGAATAAAACAGTTCTGGTAACATAAAAGTATAATTAAATGAAAGAATATATTATAAAATCGTAGCTAAATTTCTTACTGATTGATGCAGACTGAATATCGAACCTTTACCCTTGCATCCGCAAGGGTTTTCTTCTTGCCTTTCTTTTATGGTAAAATACTGATAGCGAAATTGCTTGATTTTTTCAATCTTACAAAAATGTAAGATTAAAGTCTCTTTTGTAAGGTTAGGTTATGGCAGGCCTCCTTTTTTTGCGATAAACTAGACTCATAAAGAACAAAGGAGCAAAACCATGAAAAGAATCTTACATAAGAAAACAAGAAAACCAAGTCAAAAAGATATCGAGCGTGTTCAACTGGGATGCGCTATGATGCAAGCACAGTTTCAAATGATGGGTTATTAAGAAGGAGAAAATCATGACACTTTTAGATGTAAAACACGTTCAAAAAATCTACAAAACACGTTTTCAAGGCAACCAAGTAGAAGCACTTAAAGACATTCACTTTACCGTAGAAAAGGGTGACTATGTTGCCATCATGGGAGAGTCTGGCTCTGGGAAATCAACCCTGCTCAACATCCTAGCTATGCTGGATAAGCCAACTCGCGGGCAGGTTTACCTCAACGGAACAGACACAGCCACTATTAAGAATTCACAGGCTTCGAGTTTTCGTCGTGAGAAGTTGGGATTTGTCTTCCAAGACTTTAACTTGCTAGATACCTTGTCTGTTAAGGACAATATCTTACTTCCGTTAGTGTTATCACGAAAACCTATCACAGAGATGATGAAGAAATTGGTAGTAACCGCTGAAAATTTGGGTATCAACCAATTACAAGAGAAGTACCCTTACGAGATCTCAGGAGGTCAAAAACAGCGGGTAGCAGTAGCACGCGCCATCATCACTGAACCTGAAATTCTTCTTGCGGATGAGCCAACAGGAGCTCTTGACTCCAAGTCATCTGCAGCTCTTCTGGATGTTTTTGATGAAATCAATGAACGTGGCCAAACCATTCTCATGGTAACTCACTCAACGGCAGCAGCCAGCAGGGCCAAGCGCGTTCTCTTTATTAAAGACGGCATTCTTTACAACCAAATCTACCGTGGAGACAAGACAGAGCGTCAGATGTTCCAAGAAATCTCTGACACTTTGACTGTTATGGCAAGCGAGGTGAATTAGTATGTTCCGATTAACCAATAAGTTAGCGGTATCCAACTTAATCAAAAACCGCAAACTCTACTATCCCTTTGCCTTAGCAGTTCTCTTAGCAGTGACCATCACCTATCTCTTTTACTCACTGTCACTTAACCCTAATATTGGCAAGATCCGAGGGGGAGAAACTATCTCTATGACCCTCGCTCTTGGTATGGTGGTTGTTACCATCGCTTCTGGAATTATTGTCCTGTATGCCAATAGTTTTGTCATGAAGAACCGCTCCAAGGAGCTGGGTATATATGGTATGTTGGGTCTCGAAAAGCGCCATTTGATCAGTATGGTTTTTAAGGAGCTTCTTATTTTTGGTTCCTTAACCTTGACAGCTGGTCTCGGCCTAGGAGCTCTCTTTGATAAGCTAATCTTTGCCCTTCTTCTGAAGCTGATGAAGATGAAAGTGGAGCTCGTTTCGACTTTCCAACCAATTGTCTTTATCCTAGTTCTCATCGTCTTTGGAGCTATCTTCCTAGGTTTGATTTTTATCAATGCCTTTCGCATCGCACGCATGAATGCCCTTCAGCTCTCTCGTGAAAAAGCTAGTGGTGAGAAAAAAGGACGTTTCTTAGGCCTTCAAACCATTCTAGGTCTAATCAGTTTGGGAGCGGGTTATTACCTAGCAGTTACAGTTGAAAACCCACTTTCTGCTGTTCTGATTTTCTTCGTAGCAGTCTTGCTGGTAATTTTTGGAACTTATCTTCTCTTCAATGCAGGAATCACAGTTTTCCTACAAATCTTGAAGAAAAACAAGCGTTATTATTACCAACCTAACAACATGATTTCTGTATCCAATCTCATTTTTCGTATGAAGAAAAATGCGGTTGGTCTGGCGACGATTGCTATTCTCTCAACCATGGTCTTGGTGACTATGTCTGCTGCAACGAGTATCTTTAAGGGCTCTGAAACTTTCAAGAAAGTCATGAATCCACATGATTTTGGAATTACAGGACAGAATGTTGAAAAAGAAGACATAAATAAACTCCTAGACCAGTATGCTAGTGATGAGGGATTGACTGTTACAAAGAAAGAAGTCCTTAGATACAGTAGCTTTGGTGTAGCAAACCAAGAAGGTACGAAATTAACAATCTTTGACAAAGGTCAAAACCGTGTTCAACCGAAAACTGTTTTTATGGTCTTTGACCAAAAAGACTATGAGAATATGACGGGGCAAAAACTCGCACTTTCAGGAAAGGAAGTTGGATTGTTTACTAAAAACAAAGAACTTCAAGGACAGAAAGAACTGACTCTAAATAACCAGACCTACACGATCAAAGAAGAAATCAAAAAAGATTTTATTCTTGAACATGTCCCAAATCAGTACAATATTCTAACTTCGGACTATAACTATCTGGTTGTTCCTGACCTACAAGTCTTTCTTGACCAGCATCCTAATTCTTCCATCTTTAATCAATACTACGGTGGTATGAATGTAACAGCTAGTGAGGAAGAGCAACTCAAACTTGCCAACGACTATTCAAAATTCCTTGGTGATTTTAATAGAGAATTAAGCAAAGAAGGAAGCTATGTTTACGGAAGCAATCTAGCTGATAGCAGTGCGCAGATGAGTGCTCTCTTTGGTGGAGTCTTCTTCATCGGTATCTTCCTCTCTATCATCTTTATGGTGGGAACAGTTCTTGTCATCTACTACAAACAAATCTCTGAAGGCTATGAAGACCGTGAACGCTTTATCATTTTGCAAAAAGTCGGTCTCGATCAAAAGCAAATCAAGCAAACCATCAATAAACAGGTGCTAACTGTTTTCTTCCTCCCTTTGCTCTTTGCCTTCCTACACCTTGCCTTTGCCTATCATATGCTTAGTCTCATCCTAAAAGTCATTGGGGTGCTAGATGCAACCATGATGCTGACTGTCACTCTGTCCATCTGTGCGATCTTCCTCATCGTCTACGTTTTGATTTTTATGATTACCTCAAGAAGCTATCGCAAGATTGTGCAAATGTAAAAAAGATACCTCGATGCTTGTCGAGGTATTTCTTTTATTTTAAATGCTAAAGAGTTGTCCCAAGAGGAAGGTTACGCCCATGGTCAGAAGTCCGATACAGAGGTTGCGGATCATAGCTGTTTTCGTAGGAGCCTTGCCTAGTTTAGCACTGGTATAGCCAGTGACGAGAAGGGAAAGGGCCACGATAAAAACAGTAGCAGGAATACGATAGTCACTTGGAAAGACGGTGATTGAAAGCATAGGAGGAAGACTTCCCAGTACAAAGGCAATAAAGCTAGAGATCGCAGCATGCCAAGGATTGGTAAATTCTTCGTACTCGATACCGTATTTTTCCTCAACCAAGGCTTTGAGTGGATTTTTTAAAAAGGCCTTGTTGGTCAAAAGTTGGGCGGACGTTTCACACTCACCGTTTTGAAGATAGGCAGCATAGAGGGATTGTTTTGCAGATTCGATATCCTTATCCAAGAGCAACTGTTCTCTAGCAACAGCGGCTTCTTCCGTGTCTTTTTGAGTGGATACAGAGACATATTCGCCACCGGCCATAGAGAAAGCACCAGCGAGGATAGCCGCCAATCCTGATAAAAAGATAATCCAGATATTGCTTGTCGCACTGGCAACACCGATAACGACTCCAGCGATGGAAATAATCCCATCATTGGCACCCAGAACACCTGCGCGTAGGATATTGAGTCGTCCTGCAAAGTTAGCATCAATTTCATGTTTTATTTCTGTCATAGTCATCTCCTTTCTCTCCATTATAGAGAAAAGAGTAGGGGAATACAAACTTTTTAAACTATCTGAAAAAAGTTCTACGATTCTAATTTTTAGGCCCTTTGAAGTTTCTCCGAAAAAGTAGTGCTATCCTACTGTACTGGACCTTTTTAAACTTATCTATGGTATAATAGAAGATAGATTTATCAATTGGAGAATAAAGGATTTTATGATTAAACTTGTAGCAACGGATATGGACGGAACCTTTCTAGATGGAGAGGGTCGGTTTGATATGGAACGCCTTAAAAATTTACTTGTTTCCTACAAGGAAAAGGGGATTTATTTTGCAGTGGCTTCAGGTCGTGGTATTCTGTCCCTGAAAAAGTTGTTTGCGGATGTACGTGATGAAGTGATTTTTATAGCTGAAAACGGGAGCTATGTTGAGTTTCATGGAGAGAATATGTACGAGGCTACTATGTCTCGCGACTTTTACTTGAGTACTTTTGAAGCTTTAAAGAAATCACCCTATTTTGATGAAAGAAAAATGCTTCTGACAGGGAAAAAAGCGTGTTATATATTGGATACAGTCGATGAGACCTATCTCAAGTTCAGCCGTCACTACAATGAGAATATTCAAAAAGTAGCGAGTTTAGAAGATATCACAGATGAGATTTTTAAATTCACTACTAACTTTACTGAAGAAACGATAGAAGCTGGAGAGGCATGGGTCAACGAAAATGTTCCTGGTGTGAAAGCCATGACCACAGGTTTTGAATCCATCGATATTGTCTTAGACTATGTTGATAAGGGTGTGGCTATTGTTGAGCTAGCAAAAAAACTGGATCTAACCATGGATCAGGTTATGGCATTTGGCGATAATCTCAATGACCTTCATATGATGCAGGTTGTTGGGCACCCAATCGCCCCTGAAAATGCGAGACCAGAGATTTTAGAATTAGCAGAAGCAGTGATTGGCCACCATAAGAACCAATCAGTGATGGCTTATATGGAGGGCTTATAATGGCAGATATTAAATTGATTGCACTTGATTTGGATGGTACCTTACTGACAACAGATAAAAGGCTGACAGATCGTACCAAGGCGGTCCTCAAGGCTGCGCGTGATCGTGGCATCAAGGTCGTACTGACAACGGGGCGTCCTCTAAAGGCTATGGATTTCTTTCTCCATGAGCTGGGGACTGACGGTCAGGAGGATGAGTACACCATCACCTTTAATGGTGGTCTAGTGCAAAAAAACACAGGAGAGATTCTCGATAAAACAGTCTTTTCAATCGACGATGTGGCACGCTTGTACGAGGAAACTGAAAAACTCGGATTACCGTTAGACGCCATTTCAGAAGGAACAGTCTATCAAATCCAGTCTGACCAAGAAAGTCTCTATGCTAAGTTCAACCCAGCCCTGACTTTCGTACCTGTCGCTTTTGAAGATCTATCTAGTCAGATGACGTATAATAAATGTGTGACTGCCTTTGCCCAAGAACCTTTGGATGCAGCGATTCAACAGATTTCTCCAGAATTGTTTGACCAATATGAAATCTTCAAATCGCGTGAACTCTTATTGGAATGGTCGCCGAAAAATGTCCACAAGGCAACAGGTTTAGCGAAATTAATTAAACACTTGGGAATCGACCAAAGTCAAGTCATGGCTTGTGGGGACGAGGCCAATGACCTTTCCATGATTGAGTGGGCGGGTCTAGGAGTTGCCATGCAAAATGCAGTTCCAGCAGTTAAAGCAGTTGCCAATGTGATTACCCCGATGACCAACGACGAGGAAGCTGTTGCCTGGGCTATCGAAGAATATGTGCTAAAGGAGAGTTAAAAAATGGGATTATTTGACCGTTTATTCGGAAAAAAAGAAGAGCCAAAAATCGAAGATGTTGTAAAAGAAGCACTGGAAAATCTTGATTTGTCAGAAGAGGTTGAAGAAAACCAAACGGTAGTCGAAGAAACAGCGACGGACAAAGTGGAAGAAACATCTGCTCAAGAAGAACTTCCTCAGGTCTCGACAGAAGAAGTTATTGAACCAGAAGCAGTCGAGGAAACTGCTCAGGAAGAGCTTGAGCTAGAATCTGATGAACTGGAACGATTCCAAGAGTCAGAAAAAATTCTAGAAGAAGAGAGCCAAGAATCTCTAGAAACTGAAGAAGAACTAACGTCTGAAGTTGTAGAAGAAGAACTTCCTCAGGTTGAAGAAACCGTTCAGGAAAAATATGACCGCAGTCTCAAGAAAACTCGTACGGGATTCGGTGCTCGTTTGAATGCCTTCTTTGCCAACTTCCGTTCAGTCGATGAAGAATTCTTCGAGGAATTGGAAGAACTGCTCATCATGAGTGACGTCGGTGTGCAGGTCGCTTCAAACTTAACAGAAGAACTACGTTATGAAGCCAAATTAGAAAACGCTAAGAAGCCAGACGCACTCCGTCGTGTCATTATCGAGAAATTGGTTGAACTCTATGAGAAGGATGGCAACTACGATGAGCAAATCCATTTTCAAGATGGTTTGACAGTCATGCTCTTTGTTGGTGTTAATGGTGTTGGGAAAACAACTTCTATCGGGAAATTGGCTCATCGCTACAAACAAGCTGGCAAGAAGGTCATGTTGGTTGCGGCAGATACATTCCGTGCTGGAGCTGTTGCCCAGCTAGCTGAATGGGGCCGTCGTGTTGATGTTCCTGTTGTGACGGGGCCTGAAAAGGCTGATCCAGCTAGTGTAGTCTTTGATGGGATGGAACGTGCTGTAGCAGAAGGGATTGATATCCTTATGATTGATACAGCAGGTCGTCTGCAAAACAAGGACAACCTTATGGCCGAGTTGGAAAAGATTGGTCGTATTATCAAACGTGTCGTTCCTGAAGCACCTCATGAAACCTTCCTGGCCCTTGATGCGTCAACTGGACAGAATGCCTTAGTACAAGCTAAGGAATTTTCTAAGATAACACCATTGACAGGAATTGTTTTGACAAAAATTGATGGAACTGCCCGAGGTGGTGTTGTACTAGCCATTCGAGAAGAACTCAATATCCCTGTAAAATTGATTGGTTTCGGTGAAAAAATCGATGATATAGGGGAATTTAACTCAGAAAACTTTATGAAGGGTCTTTTAGAGGGCTTGATTTAATACAAAATAAATATCCTGCAAGTTAATCTTGCAGGATATTTTTGCTATTCTAAACGTCCATCTTCACGATAGGCGATATCTGGTTGCCAGGTCCATTTGGCTCCATACTTCTCAAGTAAGTCAAAGCTAGCTTGTGGTCCCATGCTCCCAGATTTATAATCGTAGAGTGGAGCTCCGTTTTCAGCCCAGAGTTTTTCAATACGGTCAATCAATTTCCAAGAAGCACTTACCTCATCCCAGTGGCTAAAATTGGTTGAGTTGTTGTTCAAGACATCGTAGATTAATTTCTCGTATGGATCTGGTGAGGCTCCAGTAGCAGTAGCATCTGTACGGTAATCCAGAGAACTTGGTGCCAGGTTAAATTCTTCACCGACTTGCTTCCCATTGAGGCTGAGTGAGAAGCCTTCAGTTGGTTGGATATAGATTGTCAAAATGTTTGGAGCAAGAGGCTCTCCAAAGATAGAGTCCATTTGCTTAAAGACGATATTGACATGAGTGCCTTTTTCTGTCAGGCGTTTACCAGTACGGAAGAAGAAGGGAACACCACGGAAACGATCGCTATCTACAAAGAAGGCGCCAGATGCAAAGGTTTCTGTTGTAGATTCAGGATCGACATTTGGCTCGCTTCGATAGGAAATGTATTTCATACCATCGATTTTACCAGAGCGGTACTGACCACGGATAAACTGTTCTTTCAATTCTTCCTCAGTTGGATGATAGAGGTTTTTAAAGACCTTTATCTTTTCAGCACGAATCTCATCCTTTGTAAAGCTAGCTGGTTTGTCCATGGCTAGAAGAGAGAGGAGTTGGAGTGTATGGTTTTGCACCATATCACGAAGGGCGCCAGATTGATCATAGTAGCCACCACGTTCTTCTACACCCAAGCGCTCTGCAAAGGTAATCTGAACATTATCGATGTGTTCGCGATTCCAAACATTCTCAAAAATCATGTTGGCAAAACGAACAGCAAAGATACTCTGAATCATCTCTTTACCTAGGTAATGGTCAATACGGTAGATTTGCTCTTCATCAAAGGCCGCAAGGAGATCTTCATTGAGTTTGCTAGCTGTTTCGTAGTCTGTACCAAATGGTTTCTCAACGATCAAGCGCTCAAAACCTTTGCCATCAACAATGTTTTCAGATTTGAGGTGCTTGGCAATAGTTCCAAAGAACTGAGGTGCCATAGACAAGAAGAAGAGCTTGTTGTGTTCAGCTTGGTATTTTTCATTGAGCTCAGCTTGTAATTGGCGCAAAGCAATGTAATGTTCCGTATCATTCACATCATGGCTTTGATAGTAGAAGTGGCTAGCAAATTCCTGGGCTTGCTCGGTACTATCTGCCAAATCAAGGATGGACTCGACAACTACAGATTCAAAATATTCCTTACTCCAAGGTCTACGAGCTGTTCCGATAACAGCAAAATGCTCAGAGAGATTGCCTGATTTATAGAGTCTGAAAAGGGAAGGGTAGAGTTTGCGTTTAGCTAAATCTCCACTCGCACCGAAAATTGTAACAATAACCTTTGATGACATCTAGCTACCTAATTTCTATATTTTTTCCTAGTTGGACTAGGGATGAGATTTTCTCATTGTCATAGCTTTTATTTTATCATAATTTTCAAAAAAATCAAAAATCCAATACGCAATTAAAAAACTGTAAGGAGAACCTTACAGTTTTGTTTTATACGTTTAAGACCTTGTCCAAGAACTCTTTTAGACGAGGGTGTTGCGGATTATCAAAGATTTGATCTGGTGTCCCATCTTCCAGGAATTCACCATCAGCCGTAAAGATCACACGGTTGGCCACCTGACGAGCAAATCCCATCTCGTGGGTTACGATGATCATGGTCATGCCTTGCTCTGCTAATTCCTTCATAACGTTTAGTACATCTCCAACCATCTCAGGGTCAAGAGCAGAAGTTGGTTCATCAAAGAGCATGATATCAGGATTCATGGCAAGTCCACGAGCGATGGCTACACGCTGTTTCTGACCACCTGAAAGACTATCTGGATTGGCATTAGCTTTATCTGCTAGTCCAACCTTTTCAAGCAACTCCATCCCCAATTTCTCAGCTTCTTCTTTGGTCATTCGTTTGTGTTCAATAGGTGCAAAAGTGATATTTTCTAGAACGGACATGTGAGGGAAGAGGTTGAAGTGTTGGAAAACCATTCCTACGTTCTCACGAACATGGTCGACATTGGTTGATTTGTCAGTCAAATCATAACCGTTCACAGTAATGTGACCACTCGTTACCTCCTCGAGGAGGTTAAGGCTACGGAGGAAAGTGGATTTACCAGAACCGGAAGGACCGATGATACAAACAACATCTCCTTCATAGAATTTAGTTGTAATGCCTTTTAAAACTTCATTTTTTCCATAATACTTATGCAAATCATTTACATCAATTTTTAGTTTTGCCATTAACGAATCCTCTTTTCTAAGCGTTTCGCTAGTCTAGTCAAAAGCGTGATAATTACAAGATAGAAGATAGCAAGGATTGCATACATCTTGAAACTTTGGTAGTTACGGGCGATGATAATCTTACCAGTTTGGAAGAGTTCAACCAGACCGATAGCAGATACGATGGTTGTATCTTTAAGAGCAATAACGAATTGGTTGACAAAGTTTGGCAACATCAATTTAGTCGCTTGTGGCAAGATAATCTTTCGCATGGTTTTTCCATAAGAGATACCAAGACTGCGGCTGGCCTCCATTTGCCCAACTGGGACAGCTTGAATCCCTCCACGAACAATTTCAGCGATATAAGCTGCCGCATTAAGTGAGAGGGCGATAGTACCAGCTACAAAGTCATTAATTGGACTTTGATGGCCTGTAATCGACTCGATGAAGTTTGGAATTCCCCAGAAGATGAAGGCAGCAAGAATCATCAAGGGAATACCTCGAATAACGTCAACGAAAATCTCAGAGATCAGACGAAGAGATTTGTATGGGCTAACGCTAAACATACCGAAGATAATCCCAATTACAATGGCAATTGCAAATGAAATAAGCGCTAGAGCAAGAGTGATTCCAAGTCCACTAAGAAGTTGTTTGTAGTTATTTTGAAGCAAGCCCCAGATAGTTGTTTCGTCAACCGTACTAGTAGAGCCAGTCGAAGTTTCGCTAGCTAGATACTTGTCAAGAATTTTTTGGAATTCTCCGTTAGCTTTGAGGTTGGCAAGTCCATTATTGAACATCTGGATCAATTCAGGGTTTGTTCCTTTTTTAACCGCAAAGGCTGTTTCACCAATTGGAGTTCCAGCGATTGGTGTTTTCAATTTTTGACCTTGGCTGATAGAATATTTGAGAACTGGCTCATCATCCATCACGGCATCAATAGATCCAGTATTCAGACTGTCATACATTGATGCGCCATCTGCGAAGGTTTTAATCTTATATCCGTATTTGTTTTGGTTTTTAGTAAGGAACGTTTGAGAAGCAGTCCCGTTTTTAACACCGACAGTTTTATCCTTGAGGTCTTCATAAGAAGCAATGGTGCTTGATTCTTTCACACCGAGAATCGTATTTGCTGTGTAGTATGATTCTGAGAAGTCGAAGGTTTCCTTACGGGCATCCGTTACAGACATACCAGCAATGATACCATCTGCTTGTCCTGCTTGAACAGCACTGATAGCTGCGTCAAATCCTGGGTTGGTAATTTCAATTTCAAAACCTTGGTCTTTGGCAATGGCCTTGATAAGGTCCATATCAATACCGGTGTATTGATTGCTTGAATTTTGAAAGACGAATGGGGCGAAAGATGAGTCGCTGGCAATAATGTACTTGCTTTTCACAGGAGTAGCTTTTTGTCCAGCAGCAGTAGTTGTTGTTGGGGTTGCCGTAGTTTTAGAAGCCGTCCACTTTTGGATGATTTGCTCCAAGCTACCATCCTTCTTCATTTGTGCTAGGGCTTCGTTAAACTCGGTAACCAAGCGTTCATACTTGCTCCCTTTCTTGACACCGAAGGCAAAGCTTCCAACACCCTCACCATCCATATTGATGCTGAGATCTTGTCCTTGGTTAATCGCATACTGAATAACAGGTTTGTCATTCATGATGGCATTTACAGCACCAGCACTTAGACTGTTATTCATCAAATCACCTGTATCAAAGGTTTTGATTGAGAAACCGTATTTATCTTTGATACTTTCGAGGAAACGTTGGGCGGCAGTTCCGTTCTTAACTCCAACTGTTTTCCCGCTAAGTTCCTCATATTTGGTGATTTTATTTGCCTTTGTGGTAGCAATGACAACTTTTGTATCATAATAGGTATCATACATGGTAAAGACATTTTCACGTTCTTTTGTTTTTGTCATACCTGCCATAATAGCATCTGCTTGACCTGACTGCACTGCATTTACAGCTGCATCAAAGCCAGGATAAGACATTTGGATGTTCCATCCTTTGATTTCTGCGACTTTATTGATAATATCAACATCAATCCCTTTATAGGTTTGATCTGAATCTTTAAACTCAAAAGGCGCGTAAGCTGTATCAGACACAATCTTAACAGTATCAGCTTTTGCCATACCTAGTGAGAAAATGGGAAATAAAATGAGCAAACATGCTAGTATTTTTTTCTTCATTTTTAGTCTCCTTTTTCGAATATTTTTCCATTATACCAGAAAAAAGGTGAAAAGGCAAATTTTTATATTTTTGTGTCAGAAAATATAACATGAATTGCTCGTTCTTATCAGTTTGGAGAAGAGTCTGAAAAGCAAATTTATGGTAAAATAGAAAGATAGAAAAATGCAGATGAGGCAATCATGATTAATCGAATTACAGATAATAAATTTAAACTAGTATCAAAATATGAACCTTCAGGAGATCAACCCCAAGCGATTGAGCAGTTGGTTGACAATATCGAGGGTGGAGAGAAGGCCCAAATTTTGATGGGGGCGACGGGTACAGGGAAGACCTATACCATGAGTCAGGTCATTTCCAAAGTCAATAAACCAACTTTGGTCATTGCCCATAACAAAACCCTAGCTGGTCAGCTCTATGGAGAGTTTAAGGAATTTTTTCCTGAGAATGCTGTTGAGTACTTCGTATCGTACTATGATTATTACCAACCCGAAGCCTATGTCCCTTCGAGTGATACTTATATTGAAAAGGATAGCTCGGTCAATGATGAGATTGACAAGCTTCGACACTCAGCGACTTCAGCACTTCTGGAGCGTAACGATGTCATCGTTGTGGCTTCAGTCTCTTGTATCTATGGTTTGGGTTCCCCAAAGGAATACGCTGATAGTGTCGTTAGTCTCCGTCCAGGTCTTGAAATTTCTCGTGATAAACTCTTAAATGACTTGGTTGATATTCAGTTTGAGCGCAATGATATTGATTTCCAACGGGGAAGATTTCGCGTTCGTGGGGATGTGGTGGAGATTTTCCCAGCTTCTCGTGATGAACACGCTTTTAGAGTAGAGTTTTTCGGGGATGAGATTGACCGTATCCGTGAGGTTGAGGCTTTGACAGGTCAGGTATTGGGAGAAGTCGATCATTTGGCGATTTTCCCTGCCACTCACTTTGTGACCAATGACGACCATATGGAAGTTGCGATTGCGAAAATTCAAGCAGAATTAGAAGAGCAGTTAGCTGTCTTTGAGAAGGAGGGTAAACTGCTAGAGGCCCAGCGTTTGAAACAGCGAACAGAGTATGATATTGAAATGCTGCGTGAGATGGGTTATACAAATGGGGTTGAGAACTACTCTCGTCACATGGATGGTCGTAGCGAAGGAGAGCCTCCTTATACGCTTCTCGACTTCTTCCCAGATGATTTCTTGATCATGATTGATGAAAGTCACATGACCATGGGGCAAATCAAGGGTATGTACAATGGAGACCGTTCGCGTAAGGAAATGTTGGTCAATTATGGTTTCCGTTTGCCGTCTGCATTGGATAATCGTCCTCTTCGTCGTGAGGAGTTTGAAAGCCATGTGCATCAGATTGTTTACGTTTCAGCGACACCAGGTGACTATGAAAATGAACAGACCGAGACAGTGATTGAGCAAATCATTCGTCCGACAGGACTTCTAGATCCTGAAGTGGAAGTTCGTCCAACTATGGGACAGATTGATGACCTCCTAGGTGAAATCAATGCCCGTGTTGAAAAGAACGAACGAACCTTTATCACTACCTTGACCAAGAAGATGGCAGAAGACTTGACCGACTACTTCAAAGAAATGGGCATCAAGGTCAAGTACATGCACTCGGACATCAAGACCTTGGAGCGGACGGAGATTATCCGTGACCTACGCTTGGGTGTCTTTGATGTTTTGGTCGGAATCAACCTGCTCCGCGAAGGGATTGACGTTCCTGAGGTAAGCTTGGTTGCCATTCTCGATGCTGATAAGGAAGGTTTCCTTCGTAACGAACGTGGCCTCATCCAGACCATTGGTCGTGCTGCTCGTAATAGCGAAGGGCATGTGATTATGTATGCTGACACAGTTACCCAGTCTATGCAACGTGCCATTGATGAGACGGCTCGTCGCCGGAAAATCCAGATGGCTTATAATGAAGAGCATGGTATTGTTCCACAAACCATTAAGAAAGAAATCCGTGACCTTATTGCCGTAACCAAGGCAGTTGCCAAGGAAGAGGACAAGGAAGTCAATATCAATAGCCTCAACAAACAAGAACGCAAAGAACTCGTCAAAAAACTCGAAAAACAAATGCAAGAAGCCGTCGAAGTGCTTGACTTTGAACTAGCAGCACAGATTCGTGATATGATGTTGGAAGTGAAGGCATTGGGGTAATGAAGGAGAAAAATAAATGGACCTAACTATCAAACAGATGGAAACTCCTGAGGAGATAGAAGGTAAGTCCCTCGTTCATTGGCAGACGTGGAGAGAGGCTTATGATGACCTTTTACCTGCAGAATTTCAGGAGACGATAACATTAGAAAGGTGTCGACTCTTTAGTCAAAAGTATCTAGAAAATACATTGATTGCGATGGATGGTGTGAAGGTAGTTGGTTTTATCAGTTATGGAAACTTTCGTGATGAGACTATTCAAGCTGGTGAAATTTTTGCTTTATATGTTTTAAAAGATTATTACGGACAAGGAATCGCACAAAAGTTAGTGAAAGCGGCTTTGACTGCTCTTGATCATTTTTTTGAAATTTTCTTATGGGTATTGAAAGATAATAAGCGAGCCATTGCTTTCTATCAAAAAATGGGTTTTACTTTTGATGGACAAGAAAAGATACTTGAACTTGGAAAGCCTATAAAGGAAAAACGGATGGTATTCTATTCTAAATAGTTTTAAAAAGTAAAAGCTAATGGCTCTGGTACCAAGTCTTAAAATTTAATAAATTAGAAAGCGAGCAAATCTATGTTCCGTGCCCAATCAACTATTTTAACTAACATCTGTCTGATTGAAGACATTGAAACCAAACGAGTAGTCATGCAATATCGCTCTCCTGAAAATAATCGCTGGTCTGGCTATGCCTTTCCAGGAGGTCATGTTGAGAATGGCGAGGCCTTTGCCGAGTCTGTCATTCGTGAAATATACGAAGAAACTGGTTTGACCATTCAGAATCCCCAACTAGTCGGCATTAAAAATTGGCCCTTAGATACAGGTGGGCGCTACATCGTCGTTTGCTATAAAGCGACAGAGTTTACTGGAAATCTCCAATCCTCAGAGGAAGGAGAGGTATCTTGGGTGCAAAAAGACCAGATTCCAAACTTGGATCTGGCCTATGATATGTTGCCTTTGATGGAAATGATGGAAGCACCTGACAAGTCTGAATTTTTCTACCGTCATCGTACAGATGATGGCTGGGAGAAAGAAATTTTCTAGTCTTTTACCAAATAACCTAACTGATCCAAGGCCTCCTCAATATAGTGGAGGTCTTGTTGTGTCTCGGCTTCAACAAGGTGGTAATGGATGCCGTCTGTCAATTCAGAAAGGGGTCTAAAGTCTGAATTCTCGACTTGTTCCAGAAAGTGCTGGACATCTCGGCGACAGGTGAGTTTGAGATGGGTTTCAATTTCACCATAAACGGGATGATCGATTAAGATATTTTGAACGCGTCCGCCATTATCTACAATGGCTAGAAGTTCCTGACCGATTTCTTCCAGTTCATGTTTCACTTTAAAGAGTTTGTGAACGTAGGGGCTGGCATCATTTTCTTTGTAGATATAACCACGATTGGTGGATAGGATAGGAGCCCCATCTGCTCGGAGAATAGCGATATCCTGTACAATGACTTGGCGCGTAACATGAAAGTGCTCAGCCAAGGTTTGACCATTGAGAGCTTTTGGTGCCTCTTTTAACAGTTTGAGAAGAGCTTGTTTGCGATCCTTTGTCATAGTTTTTCCTTTTAGCGACGTTTTCGAAGCACTTTATAGACAGCTAGTGCTAATGTATAGTCTACCATACTATGAACGATTGTGCCAAAACCAACTAGGACAAAGAGAACATAAAACATATTTTCAACGTTTGTCCCTGAAGTAGCATAAAAGATGATACAAGCTAGTACTTCAGCGATAGCGTGAACAACACCCAAAACAAAGTTAAAAATCCAAGATGCCTTTGATCTATCCAAGGTTTCAGGGAATTTTTTTAAGTAAAATGCTCCCAAAATACCAAAAACAATGTGAGAAAAGGCGCGCATAACGATAACCATAGGGTAGCCTGCCATCAGGAAGCCGAGACTAGAAGCAATAATCACAAAAGCAGCCATCAAAGGTGATAGGAACATGGCGATAAAGATGGCGATATGGCTTCCTAAAGTGTAAGAAGCTGGTGGGATGACGATTTTAAAAGGCATAATGATTGGAATCAAAATCGCGATTGCTGTGAGTAGTGCAGTCATGGTCATAAACTGCGTTTTTTTCCGTATATCCATAAGAACCTCCATTTATCTGTATATACACAAGTATAGTATAATAAATAATCAGTTAAGTCAAGAAGCATTAGTGATTTTTAAGGGATATTTGATTAAATGTGGTAAAGAATACTGGGAACTTAATTCTTACGTTTTAAATGCTAAACTCCACCTTCAGGACGAAAGTGGAGTTGTTTTTTTATTTCTTCAAGGTTTCGAGACGTGGGACAATTGCTACTGTTAGAACGGCAGAGATGACAAGCTCGGCAATTGAGTTTGTAGAAATAACTGTTGCCAGGAGTTTTTGGATATTGCCGTCGAAGACATTTCCAAAAAGGAAGAAGATTCCCCCAAGGACAAAGACGGTGTTGGTAAGGGAACCGAGAGCACC
Organism: Streptococcus cristatus; assembly: GCF_019685515.1. Lineage (GTDB taxonomy): Bacteria > Bacillota > Bacilli > Lactobacillales > Streptococcaceae > Streptococcus. Next base: position 1,007,997 of record NZ_JABFFN010000001.1, on the reverse strand, counting down.
AGCAAAGATGAGACCCGTTCTGTTTTTTAATAATTTATAAACCAAGTAAGGTGTCAGACCAATCAAAACGCGAGGGACAATAGCGATAATCGCAGAATAAATGTTTCCGTTCGGTACGAATGGAGAGAAGAGGTAGCTGGTTGGAAGGATGGTAATCGTGTTTACCGTTAAGCTCAATAGCCCCATAAGAAAACCAAGTGTAACTCCAACTCGAGGACCATAAATAATGCTGGCAATAATGACTGGAATATGAACGATAGTTGGTTTAATTGGAAATGGGAAAAGGTTAAATAGGAGAGAGCTCAAAAAGTGGATAACGAGCATAACTGCAAAAAAGATAGCAATTGGAGCAATGTTAGAGCGTTTGTTCATTGAGGGTTTCCTTTATTCTTTCTAATATAGTATTCAGGTCAGCTAGGGCGCCTTTGCCGTGATCGCCACAGGCTAGTAGAGATTCCTTTGGAGAGATAATCTGATAACCATAGGTCTCTAATGTTTTTAGATTAGCCTGGGTTGCCGGATGGTCATACATTTTTGTATTCATGGCTGGTGCGACTAACTTTTTGACGTGGTCTGGCAGGGCAAGCGCTGTGCTTGTCACCATGTTGTCAGCAAATCCGTGGGCTAACTTTGCGATGGTATTAGCAGTAGCGGGTGCAACGATAAAAAGATCAGTTCTTTTACCTAGTTCGATATGATTGACTTGATCAGGATAGGGTTCCTTCATGACATCAAGGTGGACAAGATTTTGAGAGAGAACCTGTAGTGTCAACGGTTGGATAAACTCTCTCGCTGCCTCAGTCATTAAGACAGTGACATGATGGCCTTGTTTCTTCAAGGAACTGACCAGGTCAGCTGATTTATATGAGGCAATGGAACCAGTCACTGCGATGAGAATATTTGCCATGGCTTTCCTTTCTATGAATCGTATGCTTGAATTTTTTCAAGAAGGAGGTTTGCAATTTCCTCTTTGGTTTGAACAGTTTGAAGATGATCATTCTCAACAAAGATTGCGCGATGCTGATTTGCTGAAATTTGAGTGAGGTCATTTGTAATGATTAAGTCTGCTTGGTTCTTGATAAGACTCTTTCGTGCGATCTCAATGAGATAATCCTCAGAGACATGAACCAGTAGTTTAAAGCCAATCAGATGAATAGCTGGATTCCATTCCTTGACTAGAGAGATGATTTTGGGTGTTTTTTTCAGGAATAAAACCTGAACTTCATCAGTTGAAGAAATCTTAGCTTGATGATTCTGCTTGTTTAAGAATTCTTCTAGATTAGAGCTAGCCTGTACCTCCTCAAGCCTTGTCATATAAACAGGTGTGTAGTCAGACACAGCCATTGAGTGGATTAAGACCTGATATTCCTTAACAAGTTCTTGCATCACAACTAGAAGGTCGTTGGTATTATCAATTTCTCGAATGATTAGATTAGGATGAGCTTCTGGCTTCAAAGCTCGTTTTGTCGTTATCAAACAAACCTCATGACCAGCAGCAAGTAGGGCTTCGGTTATGATTTTCCCCAAGCGACCAGTCGAGTGATTAGTGATAGAGCGGACGCTATCGATTGCTTCACTGGTACCGCCTGACGTAACTAAAATTTTCATAGGACTATTGTACCAAAAAATAGAATAGAATCAAAAGAAAGCGTTTGTTTTTTTATCTAATTTTCCAGCAAGATTATAGTTTTTGGCTATAAAAACTTATAAAAAGTAAAAAAGACGACTAAAATCGGCCTTAAAACTTTATGTTTATAAACTTTACTAAGCTTTTTGTATGTGAAAAAACTTTTTTTGTGTTATAATGAGTTATCATATTAGAGGTTAGAGGAGTTTTGAATGAAAACAGATATTGAAATCGCACAGAGTATTGAGTTGAAGCCAATCGTTGATGTTGTTGAGAAACTTGGTATTTCTTACGACGATTTGGAATTGTACGGGAAGTATAAGGCTAAACTCAGCTTTGATAAAATTCGTGCAGTTGAGAGCAATCCAGTTGGGAAATTGATCTTGGTTACTGCCATCAACCCAACACCTGCGGGTGAAGGGAAATCAACCATTACCATTGGTCTGGCAGACGCTTTGAACAAGATTGGTAAGAAAACCATGATTGCCATCCGCGAACCGTCTCTTGGCCCAGTAATGGGGATTAAGGGAGGTGCTGCAGGAGGTGGTTATGCCCAAGTGTTGCCAATGGAAGACATCAACCTCCACTTTACCGGGGATATGCATGCCATTACAACTGCTAACAATGCTCTTTCTGCCTTGATTGACAATCACCTGCACCAAGGAAATGAGTTGGGAATTGACCAACGTCGTATTCTCTGGAAACGTGTTGTGGACTTGAACGACCGCGCACTTCGTCATGTGACCGTTGGACTTGGTGGCCCTCTAAATGGTATTCCTCGTGAGGATGGTTTCGATATTACCGTCGCTTCTGAAATCATGGCCATTCTTTGCTTGGCGACCGATATTGAAGATTTGAAACGTCGTTTGGCGAATATCGTTATCGGTTATCGTTACGACCGTACACCAGTTACTGTTGGTGATTTACAGGTTGAGGGAGCTTTAGCATTGATTTTGAAGGATGCTATTAAGCCAAATCTCGTTCAGACAATTTACGGAACGCCTGCCTTTGTACACGGTGGTCCATTTGCTAATATCGCTCATGGATGTAACTCTGTTTTGGCAACAAGTACAGCCCTTCACTTAGCTGATTACACAGTTACTGAAGCTGGTTTTGGTGCAGACCTTGGCGCTGAGAAATTCCTTGATATCAAGACGCCAAACCTGCCAACATCTCCAGATGCTGTTGTCATCGTCGCAACCCTCCGTGCCCTTAAGATGAATGGTGGTGTAGCTAAGGACGCTCTTACAGAGGAAAATGTGGAGGCGGTCCGTGCCGGTTTTGCTAACTTGAAACGCCACGTTGAAAATATCCGTAAATTTGGAGTACCAGCAGTTGTTGCGATTAACGAATTTGTTTCTGATACTGAAGCTGAAATTGCAGCTTTAAAAGAACTCTGTGCTTCTATTGATGTGCCAGTTGAACTAGCAAGTGTCTGGGCTGATGGCGCAGAAGGAGGCGTAGCGCTTGCCGAAACGCTTGTCAAGACTATCTCTGAAAATCCAGCAAACTATAAACGTCTTTACGACAACGACCTTTCTGTTCAAGAAAAGATTGAAAAGATTGTCACTGAAATCTACCGTGGTAGCAAAGTGAACTTTGAGAAGAAAGCTCAAACGCAAATCGCTCAAATCGTTCAAAACGGATGGGATAAATTGCCAATCTGTATGGCTAAAACTCAGTACAGTTTTTCTGACAATCCAAATGCACTTGGAGCTCCAGAAAACTTTGAAATTACCATTCGTGAGTTAGTACCAAAATTGGGTGCAGGCTTTATCGTTGCCTTAACAGGTGATGTCATGACCATGCCAGGACTTCCAAAACGTCCAGCCGCTCTCAACATGGATGTTGAAAGTGACGGAACCGTTCTAGGATTGTTCTAATAGTTTGATTGAATTCAAATGAGTTTGGAAAAGCTATCCAAGCTCATTTTCTTATCTAGATATAAGGAGTTGTATTCAGCTGATGAGAGAGCTTTCTTCCACACGCAACCAGTCTAGGTAAAGATATTTTCCCTGATTTTTGATATAATAGAAACATTGACTTCAAGAGTAAGGAAGAGAAAATGAACGCATTATTGAATGGAATGAATGACCGTCAGGCTGAGGCGGTGCAAACGACAGAAGGGCCCTTGTTAATCATGGCGGGTGCTGGTTCTGGAAAGACTCGTGTTTTAACTCACAGAATCGCCTACTTGATTGATGAAAAGATGGTCAATCCTTGGAATATCTTGGCCATTACCTTTACCAATAAGGCTGCGCGTGAGATGAAGGAGCGTGCCTATGGGCTCAATCCAGCAACACAGGACTGCCTAATTGCGACCTTTCACTCCATGTGTGTTCGTATCCTACGTCGCGATGCGGATCATATTGGCTACAATCGGAACTTCACCATTATAGATCCAGGAGAGCAACGAACTCTTATGAAGCGCATTCTCAAGCAATTAAACTTGGACCCTAAAAAATGGAATGAACGAACCATTTTGGGGACTATTTCCAATGCTAAGAATGACTTGATTGATGATGTGGCTTATGCTGCCCAAGCTGGAGATATGTACACGCAAATCGTGGCCCAGTGTTACACAGCCTATCAAAAAGAGCTTCGTCAGTCTGAGTCCGTTGACTTTGATGATTTAATCATGTTGACCCTGCGTCTTTTTGATCAAAATCCTGATGTCTTGACCTACTACCAGCAGAAGTTCCAGTACATTCACGTGGATGAGTACCAAGATACCAACCATGCCCAGTACCAACTGGTCAAACTCTTAGCTTCACGCTTTAAAAACATCTGCGTAGTCGGTGATGCGGACCAGTCTATCTATGGTTGGCGTGGGGCTGATATGCAGAATATCTTGGATTTTGAGAAAGATTACCCTAACGCCAAGGTAGTTTTGTTGGAAGAAAATTACCGTTCAACTAAAACCATTCTCCAAGCGGCCAACGACGTCATCAAAAACAATAAAAACCGCCGTCCCAAGAATCTCTGGACCCAGAATGCGGATGGAGAGCAAATCGTTTATTATCGCGCAAATGACGAACAAGATGAGGCTGTTTTTGTAGCAAAAACTATCGACGAACTTGGTCGTAGTCAAAACTTCCTTCACAAAGACTTTGCAGTTCTTTATCGAACCAATGCGCAATCTCGTACTATTGAGGAAGCCCTGCTCAAGTCCAATATTCCTTATACTATGGTTGGAGGGCCCAAGTTCTACAGCCGTAAGGAAATTCGCGATATTATTGCCTACCTTAATCTTATTGCTAATTTGAGTGATAATATCAGTTTTGAGCGCATTATTAACGAACCTAAACGCGGAATTGGCCCAGGAACCGTTGAGAAAATCCGCGACTTCGCTAACCTACAAGAGATGTCCATGCTAGACGCTTCAGCCAATATCATGTTATCTGGTATCAAGGGTAAGGCAGCTCAGTCTATCTGGGAGTTCGCCAATATGATTTTGGATTTGCGGGAAAAACTGGATCAATTAACTATCACCGAGTTAGTGGAAGCTGTTCTAGAAAAAACAGGTTATGTCGATAATCTTAATGCTCAGGCAACCTTAGAGAGCAAGGCTCGGGTTGAAAATATCGAGGAATTTCTTTCTGTTACCAAAAACTTTGACGACAATCCTGATAGCCAGGAAGAAGAAACTGGTTTGGACAAACTCAGTCGTTTCTTGAATGACTTAGCTTTAATCGCAGACACAGATTCAGGCAGTCAGGAGACATCAGAAGTGACCTTGATGACCTTGCACGCTGCTAAGGGACTCGAGTTTCCGGTTGTCTTTATCATTGGGATGGAGGAGAATGTCTTTCCGCTTAGCCGTGCGGCTGAAGATCCTGATGAGCTGGAAGAAGAACGCCGTTTGGCCTATGTCGGTATCACACGCGCTGAAAAAATTCTCTATCTGACCAACGCCAACTCACGCTTGCTTTTCGGTCGTACCAACTACAATCGTCCGACTCGTTTTATCAATGAAATTAGTTCGGACTTGCTTGACTATCAAGGCTTGGCTCGACCAGCGAATACTAGTTTTAAGGCTTCTTATAGCAGTGGTGGGATTGCTTTCGGTCAAGGTATGAGCTTAGCTCAGGCCCTTCAAGAACGGAAACGCAATGCCGCACCAAGCTCTATCCAGTCAAGTGGTCTCCCATTTGGACAATTTGCAGCTGAAAATAAAAATGATACGAGCGATACCAACTGGTCTATTGGGGATATTGCCCTTCACAAAAAGTGGGGTGAAGGAACAGTCCTTGAAGTGTCGGGTAGTGGCGCTACTCAGGAATTGAAAATCAATTTCCCAGAAGTGGGTCTGAAAAAACTCCTAGCTAGTGTTGCCCCAATTGAGAAAAAAATCTAATTTTCCATCCTTCTCACGAATAATAAAGTGAGGAGGATTTTTATGTACAGTATTTCATTCCAAGAAGATTCACTTTTGCCTAGAGAAAGACTGGTTAAAGAAGGAGTAGAGGCACTGAGCAATCAAGAATTGCTAGCTATACTACTCAGAACTGGAACACGTCATGCCAACGTTTTTGAAGTTGCTCAAAAAGTCTTGAATAGTCTCAATAGTCTAACTGATTTGAAAAAAATGACCCTGCAGGAATTGCAGAGTCTGTCTGGTATTGGACGGATTAAAGCCATTGAACTACAAGCAGTGATTGAACTGGGGCATCGCATTCACAAACATGAAACCCTTGAGATGGAAAGTATTCTCAGCAGTCAAAAGCTAGCTAAGAAAATGCAACAGGAACTCGGCGATAAAAAACAAGAGCACCTAGTGGCGCTCTATCTCAATACTCAAAATCAAATCATTCATCAGCAAACTATTTTTATCGGATCTGCGACACGCAGTATTGCTGAACCGAGAGAAATCCTTCACTATGCCCTCAAGCATATGGCTACCTCTGTGATTCTCGTTCACAATCATCCATCCGGTGCCGTATCTCCTAGTCGAAATGACGACCATGTCACTAAGTTAGTCAAGGAAGCTTGCGAGCTGATGGGAATCGTTTTCTTGGACCATCTGATTGTCTCGCACTCGGATTACTTTAGTTACCGTGAAAAGACGGATCTGATTTAGAGTTCATTAACAACATAGTCAAACAATGTTTTATCTTTGGGGCGATTTTCAAAGAGAAATTCAGGATGCCATTGAACACCAAGATAAGGAAAGCCATCCGTAGTTGTCACAGCTTCAATTATTCCATCTTTAGGATCATGTGCTACAACCTTAAGATTAGGAGCTAAATCTTTAATACTCTGGTGGTGGAAGGAGTTGATATGAGAGATTTCTCCATAGATCTCTCGGAGAATTGTATCAGGTTCCGTTACGAGGCGTTGGGTCGTGTATTCGGCTGAACAGTCCTGCCAATGATCCTCGATATCTTGGTGAAGCGTACCTCCCATAGCGACATTGAAAAGCTGAGTACCCCGGCAAACAGAGAAAATTGGTTTCTTCTGTTTAATCGCTTCTCTGATAAGGGCTAATTCAAACTGGTCTCTTTGAAGATGGTAGTCATCACTGTCAATGGTTTTAGGCTCACCGTAGAATTTTGGATCAACATTTTGCCCACCCGTTAGGATAAGCTTATCAATGATACTGATGTAATGGGTAGCCATTTCTTGATCACCAATCGGTAGGATGATTGGAATTCCGCCAGCGTCCTTGACTCCTTCAACAAAGCCCTTTGCTGCATAGCTCATCATGATGTCATCATCTGGATGAGCTTTTTCATTTCCTGTAATCCCAATAACTGGTTTTTTCATAAATGCTTTCGCTTTCTAATCCTCTTTCCGCATAAAATAGAGGAGAGTTTGGAGTTCGCTTGTCAAATCGACATACTGAACGACCACATCTTTTGGAAGGTGGAGGTGAACAGGGGAAAAACTGAGAATACCTTTTATACCTGCATCGACCAAAAGATTGGCGACTTCTTGTGATTTAACACTTGGAACAGTTAGGATAGCAGTTTTAACATCTGCTTCTTTGATTTTTTCTTTAATTTGAGAGATACCATAGATTGGAATTCCATCAGGTGTCTGGGTTCCAACTTCTGGATGGTCATCTAGGTCAAATGCCATGATGATTTTCATCTTGTTACGCTCATGGAAGCGATAGTGGAGAAGGGCATGCCCCATATTCCCAATCCCAACCAACATAACATTGGTAATGGAGTTGTCATTTAGGAGGTCAGCAAAAAAAGTCATCAGTTTTTTAACATCATAACCAAAACCACGACGACCTAGTTCACCAAAATAGGAAAAATCACGACGAACAGTCGCAGAATCGATACCGATAGCCTCTGCAATTTGCTTGGAGTTGGCACGTTCAATTTTTTCTGCATGAAATCTCTTGAAAATTCGATAGTAGAGAGAGAGTCTTTTTGCTGTTGCTTTTGGAATAGCAGACTGTTTATCTTTCACAAAACCACAACCTTTCTATTCTTCTATTTTATAGAAACATTGTGAAAAAATCAACAAAAACAAGAAAAAACTAAGAAAATCTTAGTTTTAGTCTTAAAAATTAGCTTGTGATAGAAAACGGTAGAGATCTCCGACCAATCCTTGATAGATAACTTTATCATCAAAGGTTAATGAGGTAACTAGGAATGTATCTGGAAGAGTTACACAACCTGATAGAGATAACATAAGCTCTTCGTAATCCTTATATTCAAGTGTACGTTCTACGTGATAGTTATCTTGATAGGTAAGTCGATACATAGCCAATTATCTTTCTTCTTTTGTGAAGATTCCGCGTTCTACAAGGCTGTCCATGAGGAAGTAGAATTTCTCTTGGTGAATATGATGGTCTTCTGATTTAAAGATATTCACCAAACGAAGGCCAGATTTGTCAGTGATGTTGAGTTTAGCACCTGTAAGGTCTTTATTGATGATGATTTTTAGGTTGAAGCCTTCACCGCTGTTAGGTACTTTCTCAAGCAGACGAGTTAGTTCGAAGTTTCCAACTTTTGTTTCAAAGAAAGTATTGTCTTTGAGCGTGAATTTTTTGACAGATGGGCTAAGTGTGTAGTCGTAGCGGCAGTTTTGTAGTTTAATGGTTTTTTCGAATGCCATTAGATTAATCTCCAATAATATTTTTTAAGGTTTGTGCGAGTTGTATCAGTTCTTCCTCAGTGTTAAAGGGAGAGAGACTGATACGGACAGATTCTTTCAAACGATGTGAATCTGGTCCATAAAATGCTTCAAGCACATGACTGGTTTGCACAATACCAGCAGTACAAGCTGAACCGGTAGAAATTGAAATTCCTTCAAGATCTAACCGTAGTAAGAGCAAATCATTTTTTTGACCAGGAAAGCCAATGTTGACAACATAAGGAAGCTGGTGTTGACTTTCGTTGAGATAGTATTCTAGATCTGCAATCTCATCTAGAAAAGCAGATTTTAATCCCTCTAGTTTTTGGTAATGTTCAGCTTGCTGCTCTAAGTCCTCTTTGAGAGCGGCGACCATGCCTACAATGGCAGCGAGGTTTTCTGTTCCAGCCCGTTTTTTTTGTTCCTGATCACCACCATGAAGATAGGAGTCAAAGTCCCCAGCCGATGCGTAAAGGAAGCCGACACCCTTTGGTCCATGGAATTTATGGGCAGAAGCACTGAGGAAATCAATTCCTAATTCCTCGGGATGGATAGGAACTTTTCCGATAGCTTGAACAGCATCTACATGATAAGCCGCAGGATGCTCTTTTAAAACACGTCCAATCTCAGCGATAGGTAAGAGACTGCCCGTTTCATTATTAGCACACATAGTGGAAACGAGAATGGTATCGTCACGTAAGGCTTCTTGAATTTGCTGGGCAGTTATTTCTTGATTTACTGGTTGAATGATGGTCGCTTCAAAACCAAAATGTTGCACCAGATAATCGATAGTCTCAAGCACAGAATGGTGTTCAATAGCTGTCGTGATGATATGTTTTCCATTTTTTTGATGACGGAGACAATAGCCGATAATAGCGGTATTGTTACTTTCTGTACCACCAGATGTGAAAAAGATATGTCGAGGTTTGGTTCCTAGTAAGTGGGCTAAGTCTTGACGAGCCTCTCGTAAGAGTTTGCCAGCCTGTCGACCATGACTATGAATACTAGAAGGATTGCCATGAGTTTCTTGCATGACCTTGGTCATGCAAGAAATAGCTACTGCTGACATAGGAGTCGTAGCAGCATTGTCCAAATAAATCAAAGAATCACCTTATTTCTTTTTGTTGTAAGCAAAGAGTGGGCTGACTGGTTTTCTTTCATGGATGCGGACGATAGCATCTCCGATTAACTCGCTAGCAGTAATGTAACATACATTTTCTGGAGTTCTTTCTTTGGTTGCAACGGAGTCTGTCACAAGGATTTCCTTGATGTTTGTAGCATCAAGGAGGTCTGCTGCCCCTTCAACAAATAAACCGTGACTAGATACTGCATAAATTTCAGTTGCACCTTCACGTTCAACGATTTTGGCTGCTTCAGAGAAAGTACGACCAGTATTTAGAATATCGTCAATCAAGATAGCCTTCTTGCCTTCGACATCCCCAATGATATAGCCTTCGTTACGATCAGAATCGTCTTGGGCGTAGTCAATGATAGCGATAGGGGCATCAAGGTATTCAGCCAAACTACGAGCACGTTTAACACCAGAGTTCTTTGGACTAACAACAACAACATCAGAGCCAAGAAGTCCTTTATCACAGTAGTGCTTAGCAAATAGAGGAACAGTATAAAGATTGTCTACAGGAATGTCAAAGAAACCTTGGACCTGAACAGCGTGGAGGTCAAGCGTTAGAACACGGCTTACACCAGCCTTGACAAGCATATTGGCAACCAATTTTGCAGTGAGGGGTTCGCGAGAAGAAGCGATACGATCCTGACGAGCATAACCAAAGTAAGGAAGGACAACGTTGATACTATGAGCACTTGCACGTACACAAGCATCAACCATTATTAATAATTCCATCAAGTGGTTGCTAACAGGGTAGCTAGTTGACTGGATGATGTAAACATCGTAACCACGGACACTTTCTTCGATGTTGACCTGGATTTCGCCGTCAGAAAATTGACGAGAGGATAATTTCCCGAGAGGTACACCAACTGTATCAGCAATCTTTTGAGCGATTTCTGGGTTAGAGTTTAGGGTGAAAAGTTTCATGTTGTTTCTATCTGACATTATAGACCGTCCTCTGTAAACTTTGTGAATCTCCTTTGAGAAAGTTTTGTTTTTCAAAGCAAGATTCTTTTATTTTTATCTTTTCTATTCTACCAAAAAAAGGAGATTATTTCAGCTTTTTTTCATGCTTTTAATAAAACGAATTAATTTTGATGGAGCTTTATGATAAGTTATTTGATTATCATCTAAAAATCTCTGAAAATCGGCTTTCCCTTTTTCATGGTCAGTGACTTCAAGCTCCAGTTCATAGTCCGTCTGGTCAAAGTATTGACTTTCATCTAAGGCCATTAAGCCAATCTCGGTTTTCATTTCATAACGTAGAGTTGAAAGACAGCCTAGAACAAGCCAATCATGGCTTTCGATGTCAATCTTAGCAAGCTTTTCTAGAACGAGCCCTTGAGGTAGTTTTTGTTTTTCTAGGTATGATTCAGCCTCTGAAAGAGTTAGTTTCTGGTTGTATTCCATATTTCCTACAGTTTGAGGCACTTTCAAGGTCAATTCCGCCCAATTTGAAAAAGTGCGAATGCGCATGGCAACCTTCTTTTCACGCAATTGGAAATCTGGTGTGTCAATGTAGTAGTTTTTTTGAAGGACGGGTTGGATATGGGAAAACTGTTTTTTTAGATGCTCATAGTCCTCTTTTTTCAGAAGTGTTTTCAATTCTATTTCTAAATGTTTCATTTTTTCAACCTTTTCTATATCTTTGAAAGCGATTTATGGTATAATGGACAATGTATTTATTGTATACGAATGTACTGAAAAAATCAAAGATTTTCGACAGAGCAATCAAACATTACAAGGGAGAAAGTATGACCATAGAATGGGAAGAATTTTTAGATCCTTACATTCAGGCTGTTGGTGAATTGAAGATTAAACTTCGAGGGATTCGCAAACAGTATCGTAAGCAAAACAAGCATTCTCCGATTGAGTTTGTAACGGGTCGTGTCAAACCGATTGAAAGTATCAAAGAAAAGATGGCTCGTCGAGGAATTACATATGCAAGTCTAGAACATGATCTGCAAGATATTGCGGGTTTACGTGTCATGGTTCAGTTTGTTGATGACGTTAAAGAGGTAGTTGAGATTCTACGTAAACGCCAAGATATGAGAATCGTTCAGGAACGAGACTATATCACTCATCGTAAGGCTTCGGGCTATCGTTCTTATCACGTGGTTGTCGAGTACACGGTTGATACGATCAACGGAGCGAAGACGATTTTGGCGGAAATTCAAATACGGACTTTAGCCATGAATTTCTGGGCTACGATTGAACACTCGCTCAATTATAAGTATCAGGGCGATTTTCCAGAAGAAATCAGGAAAAGACTGGAAATCACAGCGAAAATAGCCTATCAACTGGATGAAGAAATGGGTAAGATTCGTGATGATATCCAGGAAGCGCAGGCTCTCTTTGATCCATTGAGCAGAAAACTAAATGATGGTGTAGGAAATAGTGACGATACAGATGAAGAATACAGGTAAACGAGTTGACCTCATAGCAAATAGAAAGCCACAGAGTCAGAAGGTTTTGCATGAACTGAGGGAAAAACTAAAGAAACAACACTTTATACTGAACGATACCAATCCCGACATCGTGATTTCGATTGGTGGTGACGGGATGCTTTTGTCTGCCTTTCACAAGTATGAGAATCAGTTAGACAAGGTTCGATTTGTAGGTGTTCATACAGGGCATTTGGGATTTTACACAGATTATCGTGATTTTGAGCTGGATCAGTTGGTGACCAATCTCCTACTCGATACTGGTGCCAAGGTTTCTTATCCTGTTTTGAATGTTAAGGTAACGCTTGAAAATGGAGAAGTGAAAACCTTCCGAGCATTAAATGAAGCGAGTATCCGTCGATCGGACCGGACCATGGTTGCGGATATCATCATTAACCACGTTCCATTTGAGAGATTTCGTGGAGATGGAGTGACTGTTTCAACGCCGACGGGAAGTACTGCCTACAACAAGTCCTTGGGTGGAGCTGTCTTGCATCCGACCATTGAAGCCTTGCAGTTGACGGAGATAGCGAGTCTTAACAACCGAGTCTATCGCACTTTGGGATCATCGATCATTATTCCCAAAAAAGATAAGATTGAACTCTTACCAACACGCAATGATTACCACACGATATCAGTCGATAACAGCGTCTATTCCTTCCGTAATATAGAACGGATTGAGTATCAAATCGACCATCACAAGATTCACTTCGTAGCGACTCCAAGCCATACTAGTTTCTGGAATCGTGTCAAAGATGCCTTCATCGGCGAGGTGGATGAATGAGGTTCGAATTTACCGCAGATGAGCACGTTAAGGTCAAAACGTTTCTTAAGAAACACGAGGTTTCTAAGGGACTTCTGGCTAAGATTAAGTTTCGAGGTGGGGCTATTTTGGTCAATGGCCAACCTCAAAATGCGACGTATCTCTTAGATATTGGAGACAGGGTTACCATCGACATTCCAGCAGAGGAAGGATTTGAGAGCCTTGAAGCAATTGATCGACCACTCGATATCTTGTATGAAGATGACCATTTTCTGGTTTTGAATAAACCTTATGGAGTAGCTTCCATCCCCAGTGTCAATCATTCCAATACCATTGCCAATTTTATCAAGGGCTACTATGTTAGACAGGAATATGAAAATCAGCAAGTTCACATCGTGACTAGGCTTGATAGAGATACTTCTGGTTTGATGCTTTTTGCCAAGCATGGTTACGCTCATGCACGTTTAGACAAGCAGTTGCAACGAAAGTCTATCGAAAAACGCTATTTTGCTTTAGTTAAAGGAGCTGGTGTCTTGGAGCCTGAAGGGGAGATTATTGCCCCGATTGCGCGTGATGAAGATTCCATTATCACGAGACGGGTTGCCAAAGGTGGGAAATACGCCCATACATCTTACAAAGTTGTAGCGTCTTATGGAGATATTCACCTAGTTGATATTCGCCTGCATACTGGACGAACCCACCAAATCCGAGTGCATTTTTCTCATATCGGCTTTCCTTTGTTGGGAGACGATTTGTATGGTGGTAGTCTGGATGACGGTATCCAACGTCAGGCACTGCATTGCCATCATTTATCTTTTTATCATCCTTTTCTAGAGCAAGATTTGCAACTAGAAAATCCCTTACCGGATGATTTCAGCAATCTTATAACTCAGTTATCAACTAATACTCTTTAAACACTATTTGGAGTATAATTTATTTTCTTAAAGGAGAAAACTCATGGAAGTTTTTGAAAATCTTAAAGCCAACCTGGTTGGCAAAAATGCTCGTATCGTTCTCCCTGAAGGGGAAGAGCCACGTATTCTTCAAGCAACAAAACGCTTGGTAAAAGAAACAGAAGTAATTCCTGTTTTGCTTGGAAACCCAGAAAAAATTAAAATTTATCTTGAAATCGAAGGGATCATGGATGGTTATGAAGTAATTGATCCCCAACACTATCCTCAATTTGAAGAAATGGTTGCTGCCTTGGTAGAGCGTCGTAAGGGCAAAATGACTGAAGAAGAAGCGCGCAAAGTTTTGGTTGAAGATGTTAACTACTTTGGTGTTATGTTAGTATACTTGGGCTTGGTTGATGGTATGGTATCTGGTGCAATTCACTCAACTGCCTCAACAGTTCGCCCAGCCCTTCAAATTATCAAAACACGCCCAAATGTTACTCGTACTTCAGGTGCCTTCCTTATGGTACGTGGTACAGAACGTTACCTATTTGGAGACTGTGCCATTAACATCAATCCAGATGCAGAAGCCTTGGCTGAAATCGCGATTAACTCAGCAATCACAGCTAAGATGTTTGGTATCGAACCTAAAATTGCTATGCTAAGCTATTCTACTAAGGGTTCAGGCTTTGGTGAAAGTGTTGATAAGGTAGTAGAGGCTACTAAAATTGCTCACGACTTGCGTCCAGACCTTGAGATTGATGGTGAGTTGCAATTTGATGCAGCCTTCCACCCTGAAACTGCAGCATTGAAAGCTCCAGGAAGTAACGTTGCTGGGCAAGCAACTGTCTTTATCTTCCCTGGTATCGAAGCAGGAAATATTGGCTACAAGATTGCAGAACGTCTTGGTGGCTTCGCGGCTGTAGGTCCAGTTCTGCAAGGTTTGAACAAACCGGTTAACGACCTTTCTCGTGGATGTAATGCAGATGATGTTTACAAGTTGACCCTTATCACAGCAGCTCAAGCAGTTCATCAATAAGATTTAGTCCTCTTTCCCATGGAAAGAGGCTTTCTAGTACTGAGAAAAGGACAGCTAGAAGCTTCTATGTTATACTAGATATATGTTAGATTTGAAAAAATACGGTATCGTCATGTGGCCGGAGGAGAAGATCATTTCTTTTCGTGAGAAACTCCTCAACTGGTATGATGAAAACAAAAGAGATTTACCTTGGCGGAGAAGTAAAAATCCTTATCACATCTGGGTATCTGAAATCATGCTCCAGCAGACCAGGGTAGATACGGTTATCCCCTACTATGAACGATTTTTGGACTGGTTTCCAACTGTTGAAAGTTTGGCAAATGCGCCTGAGGAGCGTCTGCTGAAGGCTTGGGAGGGATTGGGCTATTATTCTCGAGTGCGCAATATGCAGGCTGCAGCTCAGCAGATTATATCTGACTTTGGTGGTCAATTTCCAAATACCTATGAAGGGATTTCTAGTTTGAAAGGGATTGGCCCTTACACTGCAGGAGCTATTTCCAGTATTGCTTTTAACTTGCCTGAGCCAGCGGTTGATGGCAATGTCATGCGGGTTTTGGCACGCTTATTTGAGGTTAATTATGATATCGGAGTTCCCAGCAATCGAAAGATTTTCCAATCCATGATGGAAATCTTGA
Source organism: Streptococcus cristatus (assembly GCF_019685515.1). Taxonomy (GTDB): domain Bacteria; phylum Bacillota; class Bacilli; order Lactobacillales; family Streptococcaceae; genus Streptococcus. The sequence goes on along the minus strand of NZ_JABFFN010000001.1, from coordinate 992,378 downwards.
TTGACCCGAGACGACCAGGAGACTTTAACCAAGCTCTGATGGATTTAGGGTCCGACATAGAGGCCCCAGTTAATCCTAGACCAGAAGAAAGCCCTGTTAAGGGTTTTAGCGCAGCGTATCAGAATGGGACCATGGATGTATATCCGATTAAAGAACCCAAGAAAAAGCCTCTCCCAATCTATCTCAAGGCTTTGGTTGTGCGCAATGACCGTGGTCAATATCTTCTTGAGAAAAATGAAAGTGAGAAACTGCTAGCCGGTTTTTGGCATTTCCCACTGGTTGAAGTTGAGGATTTCTACAGCGATGATAATCAACTAGATCTCTTTTCTCAAGTCAAAGAGGAAAGCAGAGCTTTTGGACCAAGTCCTCAAGAAAACTTTGAGCAGGATTATGATTTAGAAGTGAATTGGTCCCAGCAAGTATTTGACCAGGTAAAGCATGTATTTAGTCATCGGAAATGGCATATTCAAATCCTAGCTGGTCAAGTGACAGATTCGAAACAGTTTTCTGACAGAGAAGTTCGTTGGGTTTCTCCTCAGGAGTTTTCTGATTATCCACTTGCTAAACCTCAACAAAAAATTTGGCAGGCTTATGAAAACAACTCTCGAAGATGAAGGCTTACAGTAGCCATTTGTGCCTTCTTTGTATTTTTTTGTTATAATAGATAGAGAAAAGGTGATAAAATGAAAAAAATATTAATTGTAGATGATGAGAAACCAATCTCGGATATTATTAAGTTTAATATGACCAAGGAAGGTTACGAAGTTGTAACTGCATTTAATGGTCGTGAAGCAATTGAGCTATTTGAAGCAGAGCAACCAGATATTATTATTCTAGACTTGATGCTTCCGGAAATCGATGGTTTAGAAGTTGCTAAAGCTATTCGTAAGACTAGTAGCGTTCCGATTATTATGCTCTCAGCTAAGGATAGCGAGTTTGACAAGGTTATCGGTTTGGAGTTAGGTGCAGATGATTATGTTACAAAACCCTTCTCAAACCGTGAGTTACAAGCCCGTGTCAAGGCTCTGCTTCGTCGTACAGATCTTGCTTCAGTAGATAGCCAAGAGTCTGATGAGAAGAAGACGCAGCCTTTACAAATTGGTGATTTGGAAATCGTTCCAGATGCTTACGTGGCTAAGAAATATGGTGAGGAATTAGATTTGACCCACCGTGAGTTTGAACTCTTGTATCACTTGGCATCTCATATTGGTCAAGTGATTACGCGTGAACACTTGCTTGAGACTGTATGGGGTTATGACTATTTTGGTGATGTTCGTACTGTGGACGTGACCATTAGACGCTTGCGTGAAAAAATTGAAGACACACCAAGCCGTCCAGAGTATATCCTCACACGTCGTGGTGTTGGCTACTATATGAAAAATAATGATTGAAGATATTAGACAAACTATTCTGACCAGTGATTTTATCTTTATCCTGATTTTACTTGGCTTTATCCTAGTGGTGACCTTGTTGTTGCTGGAAAACCGTCGGGATAATATCCGGTTAAAAGAGATAAATCAGAAGGTTAAGGACCTAATTGCAGGTGATTATTCTCAAGTTTTGGACTTGCAGGGTAGTACAGAGATCACCAACATCACCAATAATCTGAATGATTTGTCGGAAGTTATTCGTTTGACTCAAGAAAATTTGGAACAAGAGAGTAAAAGGCTGCATAGCATTCTTTCCTATATGACAGATGGTGTCCTTGCGACCAATCGCCGTGGCCAGATTACTATGATCAACGATATGGCAAAAAAACAGCTAGGTGTGCAGAAAGAAGAGGTTCTTAATAAAAGCATTCTCGAATTACTCAAGATAGAAGATGAATATGAACTGCGTGACCTGATTACACAGATACCTGAGTTGACGATTGATTCTCAGGATGCTAATGGTGAATATTTGAGCCTTCGTGTACGTTTTGCTCTAGTTCGCCGTGAGTCAGGTTTCATCTCTGGTTTGGTTGCCGTTTTACATGATACGACCGAGCAAGAGAAGGAAGAGCGTGAGCGAAGACTCTTTGTTTCGAACGTCAGTCATGAGTTGCGTACTCCTTTGACCAGTGTTAAATCTTATCTTGAAGCCTTGGATGAGGGAGCTCTGTATGATCCTGTCGCCCCTGATTTTATTAAGGTTTCACTCGATGAAACCAACCGTATGATGCGTATGGTGACAGATCTCTTGCATCTATCTCGTATTGACAATGCGACTACTAAACTGGATATAGAGTTGATTAACTTTACAGCCTTTATCACCTTTATCCTCAACCGTTTTGATAAGATGAGAAATCAGGATGAAGAGAAAAAATATGAGCTAGTGAGAGATTATCCAATAACTTCAGTTTGGATTGAGATTGATACGGATAAGATGACCCAGGTGATTGATAATATTCTTAACAATGCCATCAAGTATTCACCAGATGGTGGGAAGATTACGGTCAGCATGAAAACTACGGATGACCAGATGATTTTATCAATTTCTGACCAGGGTCTTGGGATTCCAAAACAAGATTTGCCTAGGATTTTTGACCGCTTTTACCGTGTGGATCGCGCAAGAAGTCGTGCTCAAGGTGGGACTGGTTTGGGTCTGGCTATCGCGAAAGAAATCATCAAACAACACAATGGTTTTATTTGGGCAAAAAGCGAATACGGTAAGGGCTCAACCTTTACCATAGTGCTCCCTTATGATAAGGATGCCGTAAAAGAAGAAATATGGGAGGACGAAATAGAAGACTAGAATGAGTGAAAAAGGCTTTAAATACAGTATTTTAGCATCAGGTTCCAGTGGAAATTCCTTTTATCTGGAAACCCCAAAAAAGAAAATCTTAGTGGATGCAGGCTTGTCTGGTAAGAAAATCACCAGTCTTTTGAGCGAAATCAATCGCAAACCTGAAGATTTGGATGCGATTTTGATTACGCATGAACATTCAGATCATATTCATGGAGTTGGTGTATTGGCTCGCAAGTATGGTATGGACCTTTACGCCAATGAAAAAACCTGGCAGGCTATGGAAAATAGCAAGTACCTCGGTAAGGTGGATTCATCGCAGAAGCATATTTTTGAAATGGGTAAAACCAAAACCTTTGGTGATATCGACATTGAGAGTTTTGGAGTTAGCCATGATGCAGCAGCACCACAGTTTTACCGCTTTATGAAAGACGACAAGAGTTTTGTCATGTTGACCGATACAGGCTATGTTAGTGATAGAATGGCAGGAATTGTCGAAAATGCAGACGGTTATCTCATCGAGTCCAACCACGATGTAGAGATTTTGCGAGCAGGATCTTACGCTTGGCGTCTCAAACAGAGAATTCTATCGGATCTCGGTCATCTTTCTAACGAAGACGGTGCTGAGGCCATGATTCGTGCAATGGGAAATCGAACAAAGAAAATCTACCTTGGGCATTTGTCCAAAGAGAACAATATTAAGGAGTTGGCTCATATGACTATGGTCAACCAGCTAGCACAAGCTGATCTGGGAGTCGGAGTAGACTTTAAAGTTTACGACACCTCCCCAGATACAGCAACACCACTGACAGAGATATAAAAAAAGGAAGGCGAGTGCCTTCTTTTGTTTTGTAGTCCAATCACGATTTAAAATATGATATAATAAGGTTTATAGTACGAGAAAGGTTGCCTTATGACAATAGATATTAGTGAAGAAAAGTTGGCTATGGAGTCTGCTGACTTATTAAAAATTCTTTTAAAAGATCGAACAACCAAGAAAAATATTGTTTGGGCGACGCATTCTTATGAATTGTTAGGAAAGGGATTTGCTCCAAGTGACCGTATCACTCCAAGTAGGGTGACGGGAGCCTATGCAAACTTGATTCAACCCCGATCAGAGAAGTCCAAGTATGAGCAAAAAGACCGAACCAAGATTAGAGCCGAAGTTTTTACGCCAACTTGGTTAGTTGAAAAGCAAAATGGTTACGTGGAAACTGAACTTGAAGCTCTAGCTCTTGAAGATTATATCCAAGTGCGCTGGCTAGAAATTACCTGTGGTGAAGCTCCTTATATGGTAACGCGCTATGATACCGTAACTGGTGAGGAGATTCCATTATCTGATCGAGTTGGTTTTGTTGATAGAAAATTACAGCGCATTAGTCATGAGGTTTCAGATGAAGCTACCTTCTATAAACTTGTAAAAGAAGCCTATCGTGCTTCCTATGGCTATGAGTACCAAGGAGATTCGCTGCTTTTGGCGCGTGAAAATCTTTTAGCGACCTTTGAGGACTACTATCTTGCAAAGACTGGAAATCAACCGAGATTAGAGCAGAAGAAAGAAATTGCGACCATTATATCCTATAATGTCTTTCAGATGGATGGATTAAAAAAAATCAGTCCTTACTCGGCTAAACAAAGTCCATCTCAACAACTAAGCTTATTTTCAGATGAGCTAGAAGTTCAAGAAGTAGAAGAATCTAAAACCCAAATCAAAGACTGGAAAAAGAATAAAATGATAGGTTTTGAGCGCCTATCTAGTGAGGAAAGTGAAATGAAATTTGATGTCGTGATAGGAAATCCGCCGTATCAGGAGGAATTACAAGGAACAAGTGATAAACCAATATATCATCATTTCATGGATGAATCTTATAAAATTAGTAGAAAATCAGTATTGATAACACCTGCAAGGTTTTTATTTAAGGCAGGGAAAACACCAAAATCATGGAATGAAAAAATGCTGTTGAATGAACATTTCAAAGTCATGTATTATGTCCAAGATTCTTCGAAAGTTTTTCCTGGTACGGATATTAAAGGTGGAGTGACGATTAGTTACCACGATAATGATAGAGTTTTTGGAGCGATAAAAACATATACACCTTTTACTGAATTGAATGAAATTTTACAGTTAGTTATTAATCATAAAAATTTTAAACCAATTGCTCCAATTATTCATTTACAAAATAAATTTAATTTAGATGCTGTTTATATCGATTATCCAGAGTTACGCTCTGTTATTGGTAGTGATGGAAAAGAGAAACGCCTAACTACATCAATTTTTGAACAACTTCCATTATTTACAGACATAACACAATCAGATGATGATATTAAGGTATTAGGTCTCATCAAAAATAAACGTCAGTATAAATATATAAATAAAAAATACATTGAGAAACACGGGAATCTGAATAAATATAAAGTATTGTTGCCTAAGTCCAATGGGAGTGGGGCGATTGGCGAAGTACTATCGACCCCACTCGTGGGTACCCCACTCGTGGGTACCCCACTCGTGGGTTATACACAATCTTTTATTTCTTTTGGTAATTTTGATTTAGAAGTTGAAGCTGAAAACTGTCTAAAATATATTAAAACAACATTTTGTAGAACATTGTTAGGGACTCTTAAGATTACTCAGGATAATAATAAAGATACTTGGCAAAATGTCCCTCTCCAAGACTTTACGGTCAATTCGGACATTGATTGGACACAATCGGTGGCTGATATTGACCGTCAGCTCTATCAAAAATATGGTCTTTCTCCAGAGCATATAGCTTTTATTAAAATACATGTGAAGGAGATGGATTAGAAAAGTATTTTTATTTGACAAATTGTGCTCAGTGATCTATAATAGACACATAGGATTAGGTCAGGAAGCATACGATGCCCTGACCCTTTTTTGTTTTATAGGAGATAAGTTTGAAGGAACATAAAACATTTAATCAACAGTTAACAATTTTAAGAAATAGGGGTGTTGTAGTCCCAACAAATGGGAAGCCAAAGAGATTTTTAGAACAAGAAAACTATTACAACGTTATAAACGGTTATAAAGATTTATTTTTAGTAAAGGACAGCAATAATCTACCTGTTGAGCCTGAACTTTATCAAGAAGGAACTCACTTTAACGAACTAAAGGCCTTGTTTTTATTTGATAGAGAACTAAGGATATTATTATTGAAATATTTATTGATATTCGAAAATTCAATAAAGACTACAGTTGCATATGAATTCTCTAAAAAATACTCTCGTAAGAATGCTTATTTAGATATTGCAAATTTTGTAGACAATGATCCTAAAAAAGTTCTTCAACAAATCTCTATCTTAACCAAGACGATTCATGATAAGGTAGATAGAAGTGGCGCTATCAAACATTATATTGAAGAACACGGAGAAGTACCACTTTGGGTTTTAGTTAATTTTCTTACAATGGGAAACATTGCTAATTTTTACAACATTTTAACGGATAGTACAAAAAATATTATCGCAAAATTTTATACAGATAAATATAGAACACAGAATAAAGACAATACATTTAGACTATCTAGTGCAGATTTAAGTGCATGTTTGAAAGTGGCTAACTTGGTTAGAAATATCTGTGCACATGATGAACGACTGTACAATGTTAATTTAAGAAATGTTCGAATATCTCAAATAGCAAATCATTTTGGGATAAGGAGATATGATAATAAACGTTTCATAGTGCTCATTCTATTTTTAAAAATTGTACTTGATAAGAAAGATTTTCAAAGATTGTATAAAGCTTTAAGAAATCTGTTCAATCAGTATGCTGATGAATTTAAAACTGTAGTGTTTGATGATATTTTAAACACAATGGGAATAGATTTAACAGAAATGGAAAAACTAGCTTAATTTTTTTAAAAAAGGAATACTTATGCCAGTAGAAATTAAAACTTCTAAAGAGATTCATCCTAAAATCTATGCTTACACCACTCCTACGGTAACTAGCAATGAGGGCTGGATTAAGATTGGTTATACAGAGCGTGATGTTACGCAACGGATTAAAGAACAAACGCATACTGCTCATATAGATACAGATGTCTTATGGACTGGGGATGCCGCCTATACGGAAGAACCTAATAAGGGAAAGACTTTTAAGGACCATGATTTCCACCATTTCCTTTCTTTCCATGATGTGGAACGTCGTCCTAAGACGGAATGGTTTTACTTTAATGGGACACCTGAGAAATCTAAAAATCTTTTTGATAAGTTTGTTCAGCATGATTTGTCTGGTTATCAGCCTGGCCAGGGACAGGACTATACTCTGCGACAAGAGCAAGAAGAAGCAGTTTCTAAGACCTTAGCTTATTTCAAGAATCATCTAGGAGGTAAGTTCCTCTGGAATGCCAAGCCACGTTTTGGTAAAACCTTATCTACCTATGACCTAGCCCGTCGAATGGATGCTGTCAATGTCCTGATTGTAACAAACAGACCTGCCATTGCCAACTCATGGTACGATGATTTTGAAAAATTCATAGCAGGTCAAACGACTTACAAGTTTGTTTCAGAAACAGACAGTCTTAAAAATCGGCCAACCTTGTCACGAAAAGAATTTGTTGCTATTTTAGATGACGATGTAAGACAACTTGCTTTTATCAGTCTCCAAGACTTGAAAGGCTCTGCTTATCTTGGTGGAGAACACAATAAACTCAAATGGGTCACTGATCTACATTGGGACTTGTTGGTTATCGATGAAGCTCACGAAGGAGTTGCTACCTTCAAGACAGACCAAGCCTTTAATAAGATTCGTCGAAACTTTACCTTGCATCTATCAGGAACACCATTTAAGGCATTAGCTAAGGGAGAATTTACCGAGGAGCAGATCTACAACTGGTCTTACGCTGATGAGCAGGCAGCCAAAACAACTTGGTCACCTGAGCAAGAAGAGGAGAATCCATATGAGAGCTTGCCTCAGTTAAATCTCTTTACCTATCAAATGTCTCAGATGATTGGCGAAGAGCTAGAAAAAGGTGCTCAACTAGACGGCGAAAATATCGACTATGCTTTTGACTTGAGTGAATTTTTCGCTACAGATGATAAAGGGAAATTTATCCATGAGCAAGATATCAGAAACTGGTTAGATACTCTATCAAGTAATGAGAAATATCCATTTTCAACCAAAGAACTTCGGAACGAACTCAAGCATACTTTTTGGCTCTTAGAACGTGTAGCCTCAGCTAAAGCTTTAAAAGCTCTACTAGAAGAACATCCCATCTATGAAAACTATGAGATTGTGTTAGCTGCTGGTGACGGGCGTATGTCCGAGGAAGATGATAAGGTCAAACTCAAATCCTTAGACTTGGTTAGAAAAGCAATAGCAGAGAATGACAAAACCATTACCCTATCCGTTGGTCAGTTGACGACAGGTGTGACGATCCCTGAATGGACAGGCGTATTGATGTTATCAAACTTGAAATCACCTGCCATTTATATGCAAGCTGCCTTCCGTGCTCAAAATCCATACTCATGGAGCGATAACAAAGGAAATCACTTCCGCAAAGAAAGAGCCTATGTATTTGACTTTGCGCCAGAAAGAACCCTGATTCTCTTTGATGAGTTTGCAAATAACTTATCACTTGCAACTGCAGGAGGTGGTGGAACTTCCGCTACTCGTGAAGAAAACATCAGAGAACTATTGAATTTCTTCCCTGTCATAGCAGAAGACCGTGCAGGTAAGATGGTTGAAATTGATGCTAAGGCAGTTCTGACTATACCGCGTCAAATAAAAGCTAGGGAAGTCCTCAAACGTGGCTTTATGTCTAACCTCCTATTTGATAATATCAGCGGTATTTTCCAAGCCAGTCAAACCGTTCTAGACATCTTAAATGAACTACCAGTTGAAAAGGAAGGCAAGTTACAAACACCTTCTGATTTACTAGAATTTTCAGGTGTTAAAGTGGATGATGAGGGTAATGCAGTGGTTGACCATGAAATCGTGGTCAATCAACAAGCACGACTTTTTGGTGAAAAAGTTTATGGGCTTGGTGAGTCTGTTGCTGAGTTAGTCACAAAAGATGAGGAAAGAACTCAAAAACAGCTGGTCAATGACTTGAGTAAGACCGTTTCTTCAGTAATTGTAGAAGAATTGAAGGCTGGATATGATCTGAAAACTCGGGAAACAGACCAGATCAAGAAACAAATTGTAGCAACATTTGAGAACGAAGTTCGAAAAAATGAGATAGAACGTAAAATTTCTGAAGCTCATATCAAGGAAGAGTTGCAACAACAGCTCAAGGAAGAAAATGATAAAGAGCAAAAAGATAAGATTCAAGAAGTTCTTGAAAAACGTTTAGAAGAAAATAATCTCATTCATAAAGAAAAACTAGAACAAACACTCAAAAAAGAAGTGGAAAAAATGCCTGAGAAGTTTATCGAGCAGGTTGAGGTCAAACGTGTTGAACAGTTGAAACAATCAGCTCAGGATGAGATTCGGGACCATCTTCGAGGATTTTCACGAACAATTCCAAGTTTCATCATGGCCTACGGTGATCAATCTCTAACACTTGATAATTTTGACACCTTTGTTCCTGAGCATGTCTTCTTTGAAGTGACTGGTATTACGATTGAACAATTTCGTTATTTGAGAGATGGTGGGCAGGATTTTGCAGGACATCTCTTTGATCGAGCAACATTTGATGAAGCCATCCAAGAATTTCTTCGCAAGAAAGAGGAGTTGGCAGATTATTTTAAAGATCAGAAAGAAGATATTTTCGACTATATTCCACCACAGAAAACCAATCAGATTTTTACTCCTAAACGTGTGGTGAAGAGAATGGTGGATGACCTTGAAAAAGAAAATCCAGGAATCTTTGATGATCCATCTAAGACATTCATTGATTTGTACATGAAGTCAGGTCTCTATATTGCTGAACTTGTTAAGCGACTATATAATAGCAATGGTTTACGAGAAGCATTTCCAAGTCCTGAAGAACGCTTAAAATATATCCTAGAAAATCAAGTTTATGGATTTGCACCTTCAGAAATAATCTATAATATTTCCACTAACTTTATCTTTGGAAATCTCTCCCAAGAGATCAGTAGAAAGAACTTTGTTCTAGAAGATACCATCCCTGCAGCTAAAGAAGGGAAAATCCAAGAATTGGTAGATAAATATTTTGAATATAACTAAAAAAGAAGGCGAGTGCCTTCTTTTTTATATTTTTTACAACCCAGCAAATTCCTTGATTTCTTGTGCGGACATGGAAGAGTCGCAACGGACCTTGATCTGGCCATCTGCAATGTGGACAAAGCCTGGTACGGTTGGGATTCCATAGCGTGAGCGGAATTCTTGCAACTCATTGAGTTGGCTTGGTTCTTCACTGTTGATGAAGTAGATGTGCGCTTTGGTTTCAGCTACGACACCAGCCAAAGTGCCAGCAAATTTACGGCAGTAAGGGCAAGTTTTACGACCGATGAAGAAGGTTGCAGTTTCTTTATTATCAAGTGCTTCTTGAGCACGGGCAACAGTTGTGACTTCAAGATATTTAATATTTTCTAAAAATTGTTCCATGAGTTTACCTCGCTTTCATTGATATGTCTAGTATGCCACAAAGTTCCTAAAATTGCTTAGATTTGATACGAAAAAAAGATGAGACTAGTTTATCTCATCTTTATAGAGTGTTATTTCACAAACGCATTGATTTCCGCTTCGATGTTAGCAATCTTAGCTTGTGAATCTTCGTTGCTTTCACCCACAACGGCAATGTAGAACTTGATTTTTGGTTCTGTACCTGAAGGGCGAACTGCAATCCATGAACCGTCAGCAAGTGTATATTTCAACACATCACTTGGAGGAGTAGTCAAAGTTGTCACAGTACCATCAGCAGCAGTAGCAGTTTGAGCCTTGAAGTCTTCTACGACAGTGATAGCTGTTGTGTTCCATTCTTTTGGAGCATTGTTACGGAACTTAGCCATAATCGCTTTGATTTGTTCTGCACCATCGACACCAGAAAGGGTAACAGAGATGGTCTTTTCAGCGTAGTAGCCGTATTCTTTGTAGATTTCTTCGATACCATCAGCAAGTGTCAAACCACGTGAACGGTAGTAGGCAGCAAGTTCAGCAACGACAAGAACGGCTTGGATGGCGTCTTTATCACGTACGAATGGTTTAATCAAGTAACCGAAGCTTTCTTCAAATCCCATCATGTAAGTGTGATTGTGTTTTTCTTCAAATTCTTGGATTTTCTCTGCGATGAATTTGAAACCAGTCAAAACGTTGAACATGGTTGCGCCGTAGCTTTCAGCAATCTTCGTTACCAAGTCAGTTGATACGATGGATTTGCAGAGAGCAGCATTTTCAGGAAGAGTTCCAGCACTCTTATGAGCTTCCAAGATGTATTTAGCCATGATAGCACCGATTTGGTTACCTGAAAGGTTGAGGTAGCTCCCATCTTTTTGAAGCACCTCAACACCAACACGGTCAGCGTCTGGGTCAGTCGCCACAAGAACATCAGCACCAACTTGACGGCCGAGTTCTTCAGCAAGTGCAAAGGCTGCTTGGTTTTCTGGGTTTGGAGATTTAACAGTTGAGAAATCTGGATCTGGAGTTGCTTGAGCTTCAACGACTTGAACTGAGTCAAATCCTGCTTGTGCAAGAGCACGGCGAGCCAACATTTCACCAGTACCATGAAGTGGTGTGTAAACAATCTTCATGTCTTTACCAAACTCTTCAATCAAGGCTGGGTTGATATTTACATCTTTTACTTCTTTGAGGTATTCTGCATCAACAGCTTCGCCGATAACTTCAATCAAGCCAGAAGCTTTTTCAGCTTCTACATCAGCAACTTCGACAGCGAATGGGTTTTCGATAGCACGGATGTAAGTAGTCAAAGCGTCCGCGTCATGTGGAGGCATTTGCCCACCGTCTTCACCATAAACCTTGTAACCGTTAAATGGAGCAGGGTTATGGCTGGCAGTAATCATGATACCTGCAAAACAGTTGAGGTGACGAACTGCAAATGACAGTTCTGGAGTTGGACGAAGGCTTTCAAATACGTAAGATTTGATGCCGTGTTTTGCAAGAACTGCAGCAGATTCAAAGGCAAATTCAGGTGAGAAGTGGCGACTATCGTAGGCAATTGCCACACCACGTTCTTTTTCATTTCCACCTTTTGACTCAATCAAACGAGCCAATCCTTCAGTTGCTTGACGAACAACATAGATGTTGATGCGGTTTGTACCTGCACCGATCAAGCCACGCATACCTGCAGTACCAAATTCAAGATTGGTGTAGAAAGCATCTTCTTTTGTTTTTTCGTCCATGTTTTCTAAATCTTGACGAAGATAGTCGGGAAGGTCGGCAAAATCGACCCATTTTTGATAATTTTCTTGGTAAGTCATAGAGTATCTCCTTTATCTATTGCTTTAATCGCTTTCATTATATCACGATTTGATATTTTAGTAAAACGTTAGCATAACTTAAAATGTAGGAAATTTACTTTTATTTCATTGTAGAAGAATAGCCCTATACGCTTTCTAATGAAAAAGAAGATGAATAGTTCGGGTTTATGACTCGAACTTTTTTCATTGCAATTGTGCAAAAGAGAAAAAGATAGTAAAATAGATGTATGATTATTTTACAAGCTAATAAAATTGAACGTTCTTTTGCAGGAGATGTTCTTTTTGATAATATCAACCTGCAAGTTGATGAACGAGACCGGATTGCCCTCGTTGGGAAAAATGGGGCAGGTAAGTCTACTCTTTTGAAGATTTTGGTTGGGGAAGAGGAGCCAACTAGTGGAGAAATCAACAAGAAAAAAGATATTTCTCTGTCTTACCTAGCCCAAGATAGCCGTTTTGAGTCTGAAAATACCATTTATGATGAAATGCTCCATGTCTTTGATGACTTACATCGAACTGAGAAACAACTGCATCAGATGGAATTAGAGATGGGTGAAAAGTCTGGTGAAGATTTGGATAAACTGATGGCAGATTATGATCGTTTATCAGAGAATTTTCGACAGGCTGGTGGCTTTACCTACGAAGCTGATATTCGAGCGATTTTGAATGGCTTCAAGTTTGATGAATCTATGTGGCAGATGAAAATTGCTGAGCTTTCAGGTGGTCAAAATACTCGTCTTGCACTGGCTAAAATGCTCCTTGAAAAGCCAAATCTCTTGGTCTTGGACGAGCCTACCAACCACTTGGATATCGAAACCATAGCCTGGCTAGAGAATTATTTGGTGAACTATAGCGGTGCCCTCATTATTGTCAGTCACGACCGTTACTTTTTGGACAAGGTTGCGACGGTTACACTCGATTTGACTAAGCATTCCTTGGATCGTTATGTAGGCAATTACTCTCGTTTTGTTGGGTTAAAGGAGCAAAAGATAGCTACTGAGGCAAAAAACTATGAAAAGCAACAGAAGGAAATCGCGGCTCTAGAAGACTTTGTCAATCGCAATCTAGTCCGAGCTTCAACGACCAAACGTGCTCAATCTCGCCGTAAACAACTGGAAAAAATGGAGCGTTTGGACAAGCCTGAAGCTGGCAAGAAATCAGCCAATATGACCTTCCAGTCTGAAAAAACGTCGGGAAATGTCGTTTTGACTGTTGAAAATGCGGCTATTGGCTATGATGGGGAAATATTGTCAGAACCTATCAACCTAGACCTTCGTAAGATGAATGCTGTCGCTATCGTTGGTCCAAATGGCATTGGCAAATCAACCCTTATCAAGTCTATTGTGGATCAGATTCCTTTTATCAAGGGAGAAAAGCGCTTTGGGGCCAATGTTGAGGTGGGTTACTATGACCAAACCCAAAGCAAGCTGACAGCAAGTAATACGGTACTTGATGAACTCTGGAATGATTTTAAACTGACACCAGAAGTTGAAATTCGCAACCGCCTTGGTGCCTTCCTCTTCTCTGGTGATGATGTTAAGAAATCAGTAGGCATGCTGTCAGGTGGCGAGAAAGCTCGTTTACTGCTTGCCAAACTTTCAATGGAAAACAATAACTTCTTGATTCTGGATGAGCCAACCAACCATTTGGATATTGATAGCAAGGAAGTGTTAGAAAATGCCCTGATTGACTTTGACGGAACCCTTCTTTTTGTCAGCCACGACCGTTACTTTATCAATCGTGTAGCCACTCATGTACTGGAATTGTCTGAGAATGGCTCAACCCTCTACCTTGGAGATTACGACTACTATGTTGAGAAGAAAGCAGAAGTAGAAATGAGTCAGACAGAGGAAGCTTCAACTAGCAATCAAGCAAAAGAACCGAGCCCATTCAATGACTACCAGGCCCAGAAAGAAAGTCAAAAAGAAGTTCGCAAACTCATGCGTCAAATCGAGAGTTTGGAAGCTGAAATCGAAGAGTTAGAAAGTCAAAGCCAGGCTATTTCTGAACAGATGTTGGAGACAAACGATGCTGAAAAACTCATGGAATTGCAGACTGAACTGGACAAAATCAGCCATCGTCAGGAAGAAGCTATGCTTGAGTGGGAAGAATTATCGGAGCAGGTGTAAGAAATGGAACATCTTGGAAAGGTATTTCGTGAATTTCGAACAAGTGGGAAGTACTCCTTAAAAGAGGCAGCAGGTGAATCATGTTCAACCTCTCAGTTATCTCGCTTCGAGCTTGGGGAGTCTGATCTAGCAGTTTCTCGTTTCTTTGATATTTTGGACAATATTCATGTGACCATTGAAAATTTCATGGACAAGGCTAGGGATTTTCAAAATCACGAACATGTTTCCTTAATGGCACAGATTATTCCGCTTTACTACTCAAATGATATTGCAGGTTTTCAAAAGCTTCAAAAGGAACAGCTCAAGAAAGCAAAGAGTTCGACCAATCCCCTCTATTTTGAGCTGAATTGGATTTTGCTACAAGGTCTGATTTGTCAAAGAGATGCTCGTTACACGATGAGTCAGAGTGATTTGGAAAAGGTAGCAGATTATCTTTTTCAAACAGAAGAATGGACCATATATGAGTTGATCCTTTTTGGCAATCTCTATACTTTCTACAATGTGGACTATGTGGCTCGGATTGGCAGAGAAGTCATGGAGCGAGAGGAGTACTATAAAGAAATTGGTCGCCATCGAAAACTCGTTTTGATTTTAGCTCTTAACTGTTACCAGCATTGTTTGGAAAACCGTTCCTTTACGGATGCGGACTATTTTGAAGGCTATGTTGAGAAGTTGATTGGAAATGGCATCAAACTTTATGAGCGCAATATCTTTCATTATCTCAAAGGTTTTGCTCTCTACCAGAGAGACCTGAAAGAAGAGGGTTGTTGTCAGATGCAGGAGGCTATGCATATTTTTGATGTGCTCGAACTTCCAGAGCAAGTGGCTTACTATCAGGAACATTATGAAAAATTTGTAAATGTTTAAATTTCCCAAATAAGGGAAAAATAAAGTAACTCCTTTCAGTTTTGATACAATAGTTTCAAAATTTGAGAGGAGTTTTTTATATGAATCGACATGCAATCCAGTTGATTAGTCGTGGTGCGATTAATAAGATAGGAAATATGCTCTATGATTATGGAAACAGTGTTTGGTTAGCATCAATAGGGACGATAGGACAGACTGTTCTTGGGATTTATCAGATTTCTGAACTCGTCACATCGATTCTGGTCAATCCCTTTGGTGGAGTGATTTCAGACCGCTTTTTCGCGTCGCAAAATTTTGATGACGACGGACTTGATTTGTGGTATTCTCTGTTTAGCTATTTCTTTCATAAGAAATGATAGCTTGATGATTGCTGCTCTGATCTTCGCAAATATTGTTCAGGCGATTGCCTTTGCATTTTCTCGTACAGCCAATAAAGCCATTATAACTGAGGTAGTAGAGAAAGACGAGATTGTGACCTATAATGCTCGCTTAGAGCTCGTTTTGCAGGTTGTAGGTGTTAGCTCTCCTATACTTTCTTTCATCGTTTTACAATTTGCCAGTCTCCATATGACACTTGTTTTAGATGCCATTAGCTTTTTCATCGCATTTACTTTAGTAGCCTTCCTTCCCAAAAAAGAGACTCAGGAATAAGAGAAAAAGACTTTCAGCTGGAAAAATATTTTTGCTGATATGAAAGAAGGACTTGGCTATATCTGGCACCAGCAAGAGATCTTTTTCCTTTTGTTAGTGGCTTCCAGTGTTAATTTCTTTTTTGCGGCTTTTGAATTTCTCCTCCCTTTTTCAAATCGACTATACGGGGTAGAAGGAGCTTATGCAAGTATTTTGACTATGGGGGCAATTGGTTCCATTATTGGAGCTCTTCTTGCTAGTAAGATAAAAGCAAGTGTTCATAGCCTTTTGGTTTTACTAGCTTTGACTGGAGTTGGAGTTTCTATGATGGGATTACCACTGCCAACTTTTCTTTCCTTTTCTGGAAATTTAGTATGTGAACTGTTTATGACGATATTTAATATTCACTTTTTTACTCAGGTGCAAACCAAGGTTGAGGGGGAATACTTGGGGAGAGTGCTAAGCACAATTTTTACCTTAGCCATCCTATTTATGCCGATTGCAAAAGGCTTTATGACGGTGCTGCCAAGTGTACATCTTTCTTCTTTTCTGATAATTGGAAGCGGGGTTATTGTCCTGTCTTGTTTCTCCCTCGTTTATGTGCGAAGTCATTTTAAAAAAGAGTTATAATTTCTCTTTTTTAGAAAATATTTCACTACAATCCATTTTTCAGCCCTTCTCTATTGTGAGGAGGGCTTGATTTATGGTAGAATAGTTTTATGAATGAAAGAATGAATGAGTTAGTTGCCTTGCTCAATCGCTATGCGACCGAGTACTATACGAGTGACAATCCCTCGGTGTCAGATAGCGAGTATGATCGCCTCTACCGAGAGTTGGTCGAATTGGAAGCTGCCTATCCAGATCAAGTTTTAGCGGACAGTCCGACCCATCGTGTTGGTGGTAAGGTTTTAGATGGTTTTGAAAAATACAGTCATCAGTATCCTCTTTATAGTTTGCAGGATGCTTTTTCACGTGAAGAGTTAGAAGCTTTTGATGCGCGTGTTCGAAAGGAATTGCCTCAACCGACCTATATTTGCGAGCTGAAAATCGATGGTTTGTCTATCTCGCTAACTTATGAAAAGGGAATTTTGGTAGTCGGTGCGACACGTGGGGATGGTTCTGTTGGTGAAAATATCACAGAGAACCTCAAGCGTGTCAAGGACATTCCTTTGACCTTGCCAGAAGAACTAGATATCACCGTTCGTGGGGAGTGTTATATGCCACGCGCTTCGTTTGATCAGGTCAACCAAGCTCGCCAAGAAAATGGGGAATCTGAATTTGCCAATCCTCGTAATGCAGCAGCTGGGACCTTGCGTCAGCTGGATACAGCAGTAGTAGCCAAGCGCAATCTTGCGACTTTCCTCTATCAAGAAGCCAGCCCTTCTACTCGTGATAGTCAAGAAAAAGTTTTGAAGCATCTTGAACAGCTTGGTTTTATGGTTAATCCTAAACGAATTCTGGCTGAAAGCATAGATGAGATATGGGATTTTATCCAAGAAGTTGGACAAGAACGGGATAATTTACCTTATGACATTGATGGGGTGGTGATCAAGGTCAATGACCTAGCAGATCAAGAAGAACTTGGCTTTACCGTTAAAGCACCCAAGTGGGCAGTCGCCTACAAGTTTCCTGCTGAAGAAAAAGAAGCCCAGCTCCTTTCTGTTGACTGGACAGTAGGTCGTACTGGTGTTGTGACCCCAACTGCCAATCTAACACCTGTTCAGCTTGCTGGGACAACTGTTAGCCGTGCAACCCTACACAATGTAGATTATATTGCTGAAAAGGATATCCGCAAAGATGATACAGTTATCGTTTATAAGGCTGGAGACATCATTCCTGCTGTTTTGCGTGTGGTAGAGTCTAAGCGTGTTTCTGAAGAAAAACTAGATATTCCGACTAATTGTCCAAGTTGTGACAGTCACTTGCTTCATTTTGAAGATGAAGTGGCTCTTCGTTGTATCAATCCTCGCTGTCCTGCCCAAATCAAGGAAGGTTTGATTCACTTTGCCTCTCGAGATGCTATGAATATTACAGGACTTGGTCCATCTATCGTTGAAAAGCTCTTTGCTGCCAATTTAGTAAAGGATGTGGCGGATATTTATCGTTTGAAAGAAGACGATTTCCTCCTTTTAGAAGGTGTCAAGGAAAAGTCTGCTTCTAAACTGTATCAAGCCATTCAATCATCCAAGGAAAACTCTGCTGAAAAGCTCTTGTTTGGTCTGGGAATTCGCCATGTCGGAAGCAAGGCTAGTCAGCTCTTGCTCCAACACTTTCACTCTATTGAAAATCTAGCCCAAGCAGACCCAGAGGAAGTAGCAAGTATCGAAAGCTTAGGTAGTGTAATTGCGCAAAGTCTTCAGACTTACTTTGCTACAGAAGGGTCGAAGATTCTCTTAGACGAGTTGAAAAAAGCTGGAGTCAACCTGGACTACAAAGGTCAGACTGTAGTTACAGATGCAGCCTTGTCAGGTTTGACAGTAGTTCTGACAGGAAAATTGGAACGCCTCACGCGTTCTGAAGCTAAAAGCAAACTCGAAAGTCTGGGAGCTAAGGTAACCGGCAGTGTATCCAAGAAAACGAATCTTGTCGTAGCGGGAGCAGATGCAGGAAGCAAGCTCCAAAAAGCGGAAGAACTTGGTATCGAGGTTCGAGATGAAGCCTGGCTAGAAAGTTTGTGAAGAATAGTCGAAAACTAGATGTTAGATAGTCTGGAACTATCTCTCCTGATGTGTTTTTATATCTATTAATGCTATTCTATATTGTGCTGAATTTCCCGCTAAATTCTTCAGCATGACTTAAAAAATTAAAATTGAAATTAGGAATTAGGAAAAGAAATGTATAGATACCCAGTAGTCATCCATTTTCACCGAAAAAATGGGGATTATGATGCTTGTTCATTCAGTAGAAAACAGGCAGATTTTAAAGAAAATTTGTATTATGAAAATGACTATTTTGGAGCAAAATTCTCCTTTACAGTTACAAGTGCAGAAAGGCTCGATACTCTGACCTTTTCTGTTGAAATAGATGGAAAGGCAAAAGACTATCTCCTACGGTTTAACCATTATCCACTGTTGACTGAGGTTTGGATTTTGGATGGTGATGAGACGGTTTATTATTCTGAAAATCCAGCCATTGCAAGTCCCTACTATAAAGATCAAAACCCGTTTGCTTTTGATAAAGCCTTTCACAGTGAAAGTTTTGATCATCATTGGGGATACCAAGGAGAGTTGGGTTATAGTATCTCAGACTACCAGACAAGCTTTAAACTCTGGGCTCCAACAGCTACAGCAGTTCAAGTGGTCGTTTATGAAAATACAAGTAACGACGCGCCGATTTGGAAAACCTTTAATCTTGAGCGTGGGAATAGCTATTCATACAGTCATAAGTACAATACCATTGGTGTTTGGAGTGTGGACCTGGATGAAAATCTTGCAGGTAAAGCTTACCGGTATCAGATTGAGTTTCCACACCACCAGACTTTGACACGAGATCCTTACACTATCGCTACAAGTCCTGACGGGAAACGTTCCGTAATTCTCTCTCAGCAAGATAGACAGGTAGAAGGATTCGAAGTTAAACATGGGACAGACGCTCCTTGGCGTTTGGAAAATCCATGTAAAGCAGTTATCTGTGAGATGCACATTCGTGATTTTACAAAATCGCCGACATCTGGAGTTCCAGAAAACCTTCGAGGGACCTTCCTTGGGGCTGCCCAGACTGGAACGGTTAACCAGTATGGTCAAGCAACAGCCTTTGATTATATCAAAGAACTCGGCTGTAATTATGTTCAACTCCAACCAATCTTTGATCGCCATAAGGAATATGACAAGGACGGAAATGTAACCTATAACTGGGGTTATGACCCTCAAAACTACAATGCACCAGAAACAAGTTTCTCTAGTAATCCAAATGATCCTGGGCAGGTTATTCGAGACCTCAAAACCATGATTCAGGCATATCATGATGCGGGAATCGGTGTCATTATGGATGTCGTTTACAACCATACCTTCTCAACAGTTGATGCACCTTTCCAAACAACTGTTCCTGATTATTACTATCGTATGAATCCAGATGGAACCTTCCAAAACGGCACAGGTGTTGGAAATGAAACCGCAAGCGAACACGAAATGTACCGCAAGTATATGATTGACTCACTCCTTTATTGGGTGAAAGAATACAATATTGACGGTTTCCGTTTCGACTTGATGGGAATTCACGATGTTAAAACCATGCAGGCAATTCGCTGGGCGTTAGATGAAGTTGATCCGCGTATTCTCACCTATGGAGAAGGTTGGGATATGGGGACAGGTCTTGCACCTTATGACAAGGCCAAGAAGGACAATGCCTATCAGATGCCAAATATTGGATTTTTCAACGATGATCAGCGCGATGCCATCAAAGGAGGAGAAGTTTATGGCTCAATCAAGGCAGGATTTGTTAGTGGTGCTGCTACAGAACCGATTGTAGCCAAAGCTATTCTTGGTAGTCGAGAGTTGGGCTCATATCTTAGCCCAAACCAAGTCCTTAACTATGTGGAGGCCCATGATAATTACAACTTGCATGATTTATTGGTGACCCTTCATCCAAATCACAGTTCAGATAAGATTATGCGTCAGGTTGAGACAGCAACAGCGATGAGCATCCTTATGCAAGGCATGTCCTTTATAGAGTTGGGGCAAGAATTTGGTCGCACTAAACTCCTTGCTACTGGAGAAAATGGCGAGCTGACTGAGGCAGATAGAGAACGGGCTATGAACAGCTACAATGCTCCAGATAGTGTCAACCAGGTCAACTGGGATTTAATCAATGAGAGAAAAGAGAGCATTGACTTTATCCGTCAGATTATTCGCCTAAAAACACAGACCAGCGCCTTCTCCTATCCTACATATGAAGAAGTCTATCGCCATGTCTTCGTCCATACAGCTGCTGAAAATAGTGGGTGGATTGTTTACGAAATTCACGGTGGACCAGAGCACTTATTGGTAGTCTTTAATGCGAAGGGAACTTCCTTCTACTTTGAGAATGCAGGAAATCTTGAAATGCTGGTGTCTAATAGTCGTTCTAAAGAATCAAATGTGATTGATGATACCAGTGTCGTAGTCTTAAAAGTACTCTCGTAAATTAATGTTCTGAAAAGGTTTAGATTCACTAGACCTTTTTTGATTTTTATTGAAAAACCAATATCTAATAGGAATAAAATTCAAATAATTTGAAGAATCAAGTTTGTGAAAAAAATATCAATATTTTCACAAAAAGGGTTGTAATTTTCTGAAAATTTGATAAAATAAGTTTTAATCATTTTCAGGAGGAAGAGAATTTGACAAATTATCAGAATTTAGTGAATGGAAAATGGAAATCATCAGAGAACGAGATTGCGATCTATTCTCCTATCAATCAAGAAAAACTAGGTACAGTACCCGCTATGAGCCAAGCTGAAGTAGATGAGGCTATGAAAGCTGCGCGTGCAGCCCTTCCTGCATGGCGTGATTTAGCACCAGTTGAGCGTGCATCCTATTTACATAAGACAGCAGATATTTTGGAACGTGATAAAGAAAAAATTGGTACAATTCTTGCCAAAGAGATTGCAAAAGGGATTAAAGCAGCCATTGGAGAAGTAGTACGTACAGCAGATTTGATCCGTTTTGCTGCTGAGGAAGGTCTCCGTATTACTGGACAAGCGATGGAAGGTGGCGGTTTTGAAGCTGCAAGTAAAAACAAACTAGCCGTTGTCCGTCGTGAGCCAGTTGGAGTTGTCTTAGCTATCGCGCCATTTAACTACCCAGTCAACCTTTCTGGATCCAAGATTGCTCCGGCTCTGATTGCAGGAAATGTCGTTATGTTTAAGCCACCAACGCAAGGGTCTATTTCTGGTCTCTTGCTAGCTAAAGCTTTTGACGAAGCAGGAATCCCAGCAGGTGTCTTTAACACCATCACTGGACGTGGTTCTGAGATCGGAGACTACATCATCGAACACAAGGAAGTGAACTTCATTAACTTTACAGGTTCAACACCGATTGGGGAGCGTATCGGTCGTTTAGCTGGTATGCGCCCGATTATGCTTGAACTTGGTGGGAAAGATGCAGCAATCGTTTTAGAAGATGCAGATTTGGAACATGCTGCTAAGCAAATTGTTGCAGGAGCCTTTAGCTATTCAGGTCAACGTTGTACAGCCATTAAACGTGTCATTGTTCTCGAAAGTGTTGCAGATAAATTAGCTATTTTACTTCAAGCAGAAGTTGCTAAATTAACAGTTGGTGACCCATTTGACGATGCTGATATCACACCTGTTATTGACAATGCTTCAGCCGACTTCATCTGGGGCTTGATTGAGGATGCGCAAGAAAAAGGTGCTCAGGCTCTTACACCAATTAAACGTGAGGGTAATCTTCTCTGGCCGGTGCTTTTTGACCAAGTTACAAAAGATATGAAAGTAGCATGGGAAGAGCCATTTGGACCTGTTCTCCCAATTATCCGTGTAGCAGATGCCAATGAAGCAGTAGCAATTGCCAATGAATCTGAGTTTGGTCTTCAATCCTCCATCTTTACAAATGACTTTAAGAAGGCATTTGTAATCGCTGAGAAACTTGAAGTGGGAACCGTTCATATTAATAATAAAACACAACGTGGACCAGATAATTTCCCATTCCTTGGTGTCAAAGGTTCTGGTGCTGGTGTTCAAGGAATTAAATATAGCATTGAAGCGATGACAAATGTTAAATCCATTGTTTTTGATGTGAAATAATCTATAAAATCAGGAAAATAACTTCCTGGTTTTATTTTTTCAAAAAAATACAGTAAAAAATTGATAAAAAACGAATATTTTGGTATTATAATAAAAAAATATATGGAAATTGTTTCGTATTCTATTTTCAGGATATCTTTTTTAAAATGCTAGGTAATTTTTTGAAGGCTTTCATAAAAAAATATGATTTCCATCGTAAATTACTTGAAAGTTATCTTAAAAGAGTGTATAATAGAATTATAGAAAACGCTTACAAAAGAAAGGGGATTGAATGAATAATCAAGAAGCATTAAGAACCTTTACTACAGGTGAGAACTTTCACCTCCAGCATTATTTAGGAGCGCATAGAGAGGAGAAAAACGGAGAAATAGGTTATACCTTTAGGGTTTGGGCACCAAATGCACAAGCAGTTCATCTAGTTGGTGATTTTACTAATTGGGTTGAGAATCAGATTCCCATGATTCGCAATGAAGCAGGTGTTTGGGAAGTCTTTACGAGTCAAGCTCAGGAAGGTCAGATTTATAAATATCATATCACGCGTGCAAATGGTCACCAGATTATGAAGATTGACCCGTTGGCAGTTTATTTTGAAGCTAGACCGGGCACAGGAGCAGTTCTGACCAATATCCGTGAAAAGAAATGGAAAGATGGTCTTTGGCTAGCACGTCGCAAACGTTTGGGATTTTTCGAGAGACCAGTTAATATATACGAGGCCCATGCAGGATCTTGGAAGAGAAATCCAGACGGTAGTCCCTATACTTTTTCGCAACTGAAAGACGAGTTGATTCCATACTTAGTTGAGATGAACTATACACATATTGAGTTCATGCCTTTAATGGCTCACCCACTTGGATTGAGCTGGGGTTATCAACTTATGGGTTACTTTGCTTTTGAACATTCCTATGGCAGACCTGAGGAATTCCAAGATTTCGTTGAAGAGTGTCATATAAATAATATCGGTGTTATTGTAGACTGGGTTCCAGGTCATTTCACTATTAATGATGATGCTTTGGCGTATTATGATGGAACACCAACTTTTGAATACCAAGACCACAACAAGGCTCACAACTATGGATGGGGTGCGCTAAATTTTGACCTCGGAAAAAATGAGGTTCAGTCTTTCTTGATTTCAAGTATTAAATTTTGGATTGATTTTTACCACTTAGATGGTATTCGGGTAGATGCTGTGAGCAATATGCTTTATCTAGATTATGATAATGCTCCTTGGACTCCAAACAAAGACGGTGGAAATCTTAACTACGAGGGTTATTACTTCCTTCAACGGTTGAACACAGTGATTAAGTTAGCTCATCCAGATATCATGATGATTGCAGAAGAGAGTTCGTCAGCAACAAAGATTACTGGAATGAAAGAAATGGGTGGCCTTGGATTTGACTATAAATGGAATATGGGCTGGATGAACGATATTCTCCGTTTCTATGAGGAAGATCCAATTTATCGCAAGTATGATTTTAATCTTGTGACTTTCAGCTTTATGTATGTTTTCAATGAAAACTACCTCCTACCTTTTTCACATGATGAAGTAGTTCATGGTAAGAAGAGTATGATGCATAAGATGTGGGGCGATCGCTACAATCAGTTCGCTGGTCTGCGCAATCTCTACACCTATCAAATTTGTCATCCAGGTAAGAAACTCTTGTTCATGGGTAGTGAGTACGGGCAATTCCTCGAATGGAAGTCTGAGGAGCAGTTGGAATGGTCTAATCTAGAAGATCCGATGAATTCCAAGATGAAGCATTTCACTTCTCGACTAAATCAATTCTATAAAGAGCATCGTTGTCTGTGGGAAATTGATACTAGCTATGATGGTATTGAGATTATCGATGCTGATAATAGAGATCAGAGCGTCCTTTCCTTTATTCGTAAGGGCAAGAAGGACGAAATGTTAGTCTGTGTCTTTAATATGGCACCAGTTGAACGCAAGGACTTTACGATTGGTTTACCTGTTGCAGGTATTTACGAAGAAGTTTGGAATACAGAACTAGAAGAATGGGGAGGTGTGTGGAAAGAGCACAATCAAACAGTTCAGACTCAAGAAGGCTTATGGAAAGATTATGAGCAGACTTTGACCTTTACCTTGCCTGCCATGGGAGCAAGCATCTGGAAGATCAAGCGTCGTTTGAAACCAGCTAAGAAAAAAGAATAATGGGCTGTTGATGATATTTTTTAGATTTTAAAAACGGATATACTTGTATCGGACTTGAAACACAAGAGAAATGGATTTCCTATTATTTTTATAAAAAGTTTGACTTCCGACCTTCTTTCGATTTTAACGTTCACATGTCTTTATAAAGGAGTAGAAAATGAAGAATGAAATGCTAGCTTTGATCCTTGCGGGTGGGCAAGGAACACGTCTCGGAAAACTCACTCAAAGCATTGCCAAACCGGCAGTGCAATTCGGTGGGCGCTACCGTATCATTGACTTTGCTCTTTCCAACTGTGCAAACTCTGGAATCCAAAATGTTGGTGTGATTACGCAGTACCAACCTCTCGCTTTGAACAACCATATCGGAAATGGTTCGAGCTGGGGATTGGATGGTATCAATTCAGGTGTCTCTATTTTACAACCTTATTCAGCTAGCGAAGGAAACCGTTGGTTTGAAGGGACTAGTCACGCTATCTACCAAAACATTGACTACATCGACAGTATCAACCCAGAATATGTTTTGATTCTTTCTGGTGACCACATCTACAAGATGGACTACGATGATATGCTTCAGTCCCACAAGGATAATAATGCCAGTTTGACAGTAGCTGTCCTAGACGTACCGCTCAAAGAAGCTAGCCGTTTCGGTATCATGAATACAGATGCCAATAACCGTATCGTTGAATTCGAAGAAAAACCTGCGCAACCTAAGTCTACAAAGGCTTCTATGGGGATTTATATTTTTGACTGGAAACGACTTCGCAATATGCTTGTTGCTGCTGAAAAGAGTAATGTGGATATGTCAGACTTTGGTAAGAACGTTATCCCTAACTATCTCGAGTCTGGTGAAAGTGTCTATGCCTATGAATTTAATGGTTACTGGAAAGACGTTGGTACGATTGAGTCACTTTGGGAAGCCAATATGGAATACATTGATCCAAACAACGCTTTGGATAGTCGTGATCGTCAGTGGAAAATCTACTCACGGAACTTGATTTCGCCACCAAACTTTATTGGAGAACACGCTCATGTAGAAGATTCTTTAGTTGTGGATGGCTGTCTCGTGGATGGAACTGTTAAGCATTCCATTCTCTCAACAGAGGCGCAAGTACGTGAGGGGGCTGAAGTAGTAGACTCTGTAATCATGAGTGGTGCCATTATCGGAAAAGGTGCAAAGATTACTCGTGCTATTATTGGTGAAGGTGCCATTATTGCAGACGGCGTAGAAATTGACGGAACTGACGAAGTACAAGTAGTAGGATACAATGAAGTAGTGGGGGTAGCAACAGATGAAGATTGATAAATATTCAGCCATTTTAGGAAACACAGTTGGTTTTCATGATATGTCAACGTTAACAGAACACCGTCCGGTAGCTAGCTTGCCTTTCGGTGGGAAATACCGTTTGATTGACTTCCCCCTTTCCAGTCTTGCAAATGCAGGTGTTCGTAGTATCTTTGGTATTTTCCAACAAGATAATATCAGCTCAGTATTCGACCATATCCGTTCAGGTCGTGAGTGGGGCTTGTCAACCCTTCTAAGCCACTACTATCTAGGAATTTACAACACTCGTGTTGAAAGCAGTACAGTTGGAAAAGAGTATTACCAACAGCTTCTTACCTACTTGAGACGTTCGGGTTCAAACCAAACCGTTTCGATTAACTGCGATGTGCTGGTGAATATTGATTTGAATCAAGTCTTCCACCTACACAATACAACGAATGGTCCGATCACAGTTGTATATAAGAAACTTCCGAAGAAAGACATTTCAGATGTGAATGCTATCTTGGAAATTGATGAAACTGACCATGTCCGTTCGCACAAACTCTTTGATAACAAATCTACGGATGAACTCTTCAACATGTCTACAGATATCTTTGTTGTGGATACTCCTTGGTTGATTGAACGACTTGAAGAAGAGGCTCAGAAAGAATATCCTGAAAAGTTGCGCTATGTTCTCCGCGATTTGGCTGTAAAAGAAGGTGCTTTTGCTTACGAATACACAGGATACTTAGCAAATATTCATTCTGTTCAGTCTTATTATCAAGCAAACATTGATATGCTTGAATCCAAAAAATTCTACTCACTCTTCTCACCAAATCAAAAAATTTATACAAAAGTTAAGAATGAAGAACCAACCTACTATGCGAATACTTCAAAAGTAAGTACTTCCCAGTTTGCTTCTGGTAGTATCATTGAGGGTGAGGTAGTTCAGTCAGTCCTATCTCGTAACATTTATGTTCACAAGGATAGTGTGGTGAAGGACAGCATTCTATTTCCTCGAGTTGTGATTGGTGAGGGTGCCCAAGTTGAATATGCTATCTTGGACAAGGGTGTTGAAGTTGCGGACGGTGTTGTCATTCGAGGAACGGCAGAACATCCAGTTGTAGTGAAGAAGGGTGAAACAGTAACAGAGGACATTTATTCATGAAAATTTTATTTGTAGCAGCAGAAGGAGCACCCTTTTCAAAAACAGGTGGTTTGGGCGATGTCATTGGCGCACTTCCCAAATCACTTGTAAAAGCGGGGCACGAAGTTGCAGTTTTCTTGCCTTATTATGATATGGTAGAAGCTAAGTTTGGCCACCAGATTGAGGATGTTCTCCACTTTGAAGTTAGTGTGGGATGGCGTAGACAGTACTGTGGTATTAAAAAAACTGTCTTGAATGGCGTAACTTTCTACTTCATTGATAATCAGTATTATTTCTTCCGTGGCCATGTGTACGGTGATTTTGACGACGGTGAACGCTTTGCCTTTTTCCAACTGGCTGCTCTTGAAGCCATGGAACGCATCGGCTTTATTCCTGACCTTCTCCATGTTCATGATTACCACACAGCCATGATTCCCTTCTTGTTGAAAGAAAAGTATCATTGGATTCAAGCATATCAAGGAATCAGAACAGTTTTAACTATTCATAATTTGGAATTTCAAGGTCAATTTTCTGAAGGAATGTTGTGGGATTTGTTTGGTGTTGGATTTGAACGCTATGCTGATGGAACCCTTCGCTGGAATGATTGCCTTAACTGGATGAAGGCTGGTATCCTATACGCGGATCGTGTCTCAACCGTTTCTCCTAGCTATGCACATGAGATTATGACCAGTCAGTTTGGTTGCGGTTTGGACCAGATTCTTCGTATGGAGTCAGGTAAGGTTTCAGGTATTGTCAATGGTATTGATGCCGATCTTTATAATCCTCAAACAGACCCACTTTTAGACTATCATTTTAACAAGGATGATTTGTCTGGAAAAGCGCAAAACAAAGCAAAATTGCAAGAGAGAGTTGGTCTACCAGTACGAGCAGATGTTCCACTAGTTGGTATTGTCTCTCGATTGACACGCCAAAAAGGCTTTGATGTTGTTGTAGAAAGTTTGCATCGTTTCTTACAGGAGGATGTTCAAATAGTCCTTTTAGGAACAGGTGACCCAGCTTTTGAACATTCCTTCTCTTGGTTTGCTCAAGTCTATCCTGACAAGTTATCAGCAAATATCACTTTCGACGTCAAACTTGCTCAAGAAATCTACGCAGCTTGTGATCTCTTCCTCATGCCAAGTCGTTTTGAACCATGTGGTTTGTCTCAAATGATGGCGATGCGCTATGGAACTCTACCATTGGTTCATGAAGTGGGTGGCTTGCGTGATACTGTTCAAGCTTTCAATCCAATCGAAGGAACTGGTACTGGATTTAGCTTTGATAATTTAACACCATACTGGCTTAACTGGAGTTTCCAAACAGCCTTGGATGTTTATAAGTACCAGCCGGACGTTTGGAGAAATCTACAAAAACAAGCTATGGAATGCGATTTCTCATGGGATACAGCCTGCAAATCTTACCTGGACTTGTACCATAGTTTAGTCAACTAATAGATAAAATCGTATGATTCTTTCATACGATTTTTGGGCTGTTTAGAAAAGAGGAGAAGGGATGACTCAAGTAAAGGGACTTTGTGTTATGGATGTTGATGGCACCCTGATAGCAGAAGAAGTGATTGATCTTTTAGGAAGAGAAGCAGGTTGCGAAGAAGAAATATCGCAGATTACAAGCCAGGCAATGCGAGGTGAACTGGACTTTGAAACAAGTTTACGAGCGAGGGTGGCTTTGTTAGAAGGTCTTCCGGTTTCGGTCTTTAATACTGTCTTCAAATCCATTCATCTGTCCAAGAATGCTCAAGAATTTATCTCCATACTTCAAAAGAATGGCATTCTAGTCGGTCTGGTGTCTGGTGGATTTAGTCCAATAGTTGAGAGATTAGCTAAATCCCTTGGGATTTCCTATTCCTCTGCCAACCAGTTGAAAGTCAAAGACGGTTTTTTAACAGGAAAATTAGTTGGTGAAATTGTGACAGGTCAAGTAAAAAATGCTACTCTTGAGAAATGGAGAAAGGAATTAGAACTGCCCAAAGAAAGAACGATTGCCATCGGTGATGGTGCTAACGACCTCTTGATGTTAAAGTCAGCAGGACGTGGTATTGCCTTTTGTGCTAAAGAAGTCGTAAAATCTGAGATAGCTTGTCATGTAGATACGAGGGATCTTTTAGAAGTTCTACCTTTGATTGATTTCTTAGAATGAGAGGGAACTATGAAAATTGTAATTGCACCCGATTCTTTTAAAGAAAGTTTGACGGCTGAAGGTGTTGCCAAAGCTATAAAAAGAGGCTTTGAACAGTCAATAGCGGATGTAGAATGTTTGCTCTGTCCTGTTGGTGATGGTGGGGAAGGAACTGTAGATGCTATTCGCCATTCTCTTGAACTCGAAGAAAAATGGCAAGAGGTGACGGGACCTTTTGGCCTAAAAGAATCCATGCGCTACTTTCAAAAAGATCAAATAGCGCTCTTCGAAGTTGCTGACTTGGTTGGTTTAGGAAAGATTCCGCAGGAGAAACGAAACCCTCTTCACATCCAAACTCGAGGTATCGGAGAGTTGATTCGCCATCTCGTTGATCAAGGGATGAAAGAAATCTATATTGGAGTTGGCGGTACGGCTAGTAATGACGGTGGAATAGGCATTGCTGCTGGTTTAGGTTATCGTTTTTATGATAAGAATGGAAAAGAATTGCCAGCTTGCGGTCAGACTTTGCTTGAGTTCGAGTCAGTTTCAAATAGCAAGTTGTATAGGATTCCTGGAGATATGAAAATCCGCATTTTAGCAGATGTTGCGAGCCCTTTATGTGGTCATCAAGGGGCAACCTATACATTTGGAAAACAAAAGGGCTTGGATCCCAGTTTATTTGAAACTGTAGATTTTGCCATACAGGAGTTTTATGAAAAATTCTCGCCTTCAACCCTATCTCTTAAAGGAGCAGGAGCCGGCGGTGGGATTGCTGCTGGACTCTGTGCCTTTGCTGAGGCCTGTATCGTATCTGGGATTGATACTTGCTTGGATTTGATAGACTTTGACAAGAGGGTAGCAGGTGCTGACTTGGTTATCGTTGGAGAAGGGAGACTGGACAGTCAAAGCCTTGCTGGAAAAGCTCCTATCGGTGTAGCAAAAAGAACTCCTGAAGGAGTTCCAGTTATCGCTATTTGTGGTAGTCTTGCTGACGATTTGCCTCCCCTACCATTTGAAAAAATACAAGCAGCATTTTCCATTTTAGAGAAATGTGAACCTTTAGAGAATAGTTTGAAAAATGCAAGTCTCTATTTGGAGCACATAGCTACTAATATCGGTCATTTATTAAATATGAGGAAGGATTAACCTAACCATTTTTTCCAGATTGATTTTTTAGGAGTTTCTGTCTTTTTCTCCTCCCAGAGATTCGAGAATGCAAGTCTAAGGTCTTTTTCATCTACTTGAACAGGTTCGTTCGTGTGAATGACAAGGCCGAAAGGAGAGGTGATATGATCATCTGAAACAATAGTCGCCTGGCAGTTGCTTTTCTTTGCTTGTTTTAAGTAAAAGACTTGTTTGTCAAACTCGATATTTGGTGAGATTTTCACAAAAAGTTCCTCTACCTTTTCTTGAAAACCATCTAAAATAGAGAAAAATCCATGTTCTAATTCAGGACTATTGGCAGTACTGATATCCGCATATCCAAGAACTCTTTCCTCGAAAGTACCGAGGTAGCGGCGTTGTTCGTCAGGGTTTAATTTCGGCCCACCCTGAGCTTTTTCTAGTAGTTGTTTTGATAAATCTGTCATAAAAACAGTATATCACAAAAATCGCATGAAAACAGACGAAAGAAAGCGATTACTTTATAAAGTTAAGGAAAATTTGCACAAAGATAACGTTTTTTCTTGAAAAACGCTTATTTTTAAGGTATCATAGAGGTGTAAAAAATTTAACTCAAAGGAGAGTAAAAAATGTCAATTATTACTGATGTTTACGCTCGCGAAGTCCTAGACTCACGCGGTAACCCAACACTTGAGGTAGAAGTTTATACTGAATCAGGTGCTTTCGGACGTGGTATGGTTCCATCAGGAGCTTCTACTGGTGAACACGAAGCAGTTGAACTTCGCGACGGTGACAAATCTCGTTACGGTGGTCTTGGTACACAAAAAGCTGTTGACAACGTAAACAACATCATCGCTGAAGCTATCATCGGCTACGATGTACGTGACCAACAAGCTATCGACCGTGCTATGATCGCACTTGACGGTACTCCTAACAAAGGTAAATTGGGTGCAAACGCAATTCTTGGTGTGTCTATCGCTGTAGCTCGTGCTGCTGCTGACTACCTTGAAATCCCACTTTACAGCTACCTTGGTGGATTCAACACTAAAGTTCTTCCAACTCCAATGATGAACATCATCAACGGTGGTTCTCACTCTGACGCTCCAATCGCTTTCCAAGAATTCATGATCGTACCTGCTGGTGCACCTACATTCAAAGAAGCTCTTCGTTGGGGTGCTGAAATCTTCCACGCTCTTAAGAAAATCCTTAAATCACGTGGGTTGGAAACAGCCGTAGGTGACGAAGGTGGATTCGCTCCTCGTTTCGAAGGAACTGAAGACGGTGTTGAAACTATCCTTGCTGCAATCGAAGCTGCTGGATATGTTCCTGGTAAAGACGTATTTATCGGATTTGACTGTGCTTCATCAGAATTCTATGATGAAGAACGTAAAGTTTACGACTACACTAAATTTGAAGGTGAAGGCGCTGCTGTACGTACTGCTGCAGAACAAATCGACTACCTTGAAGAATTGGTAAACAAATACCCAATCATCACTATCGAAGATGGTATGGATGAAAACGACTGGGACGGTTGGAAAGCTCTTACTGAACGTCTTGGTGGTAAAGTACAATTGGTTGGTGATGACTTCTTCGTAACAAACACTTCTTACCTTGAAAAAGGTATTGCAGAAGGTGCTGCTAACTCAATCCTTATTAAAGTTAACCAAATCGGTACTCTTACTGAAACATTCGACGCTATTGAAATGGCGAAAGAAGCTGGTTACACTGCAGTTGTATCACACCGCTCAGGTGAAACTGAAGATTCAACAATCGCTGACATCGCAGTTGCAACTAACGCAGGACAAATCAAGACTGGTTCACTTTCACGTACAGACCGTATCGCTAAATACAACCAATTGCTTCGTATCGAAGACCAACTTGGTGAAGTAGCTGAATACCGTGGATTGAAATCATTCTACAACTTGAAAAAATAAAATAGTTCAGTGAACTATTTTATCCCGAACCTTGAAATTCAAAAGTTCGGTCGTTGATCTAACAACGTTTTAAGCCCCTCGGATTTTATCCGAAGGGCTTTTTGTATGTAAAGGCAAAAAATAGAGGCTCTTTGTCAACTGTAGTGGGTTGATGAAAAGTTATAACCTGGAGAGGACCAAATTGGTTCTCTCCTTTTTGATGTTCAAAGCAATGAGAATTCTAGTTTTAAAGTTGTCAAAGTTCCGGAAGCCAAAAGCATTTCGCTTGATGACTTTAATGAGGTTATTTGTGGCCTCTAGTTTTGCGTTTGAGTAGGGAAGTTCCAGTGCATTCATGATCTTGTCCTTATCTTTCAAAAAGGTCTTAAAAACAGTTTGAAAAATAGGATTTACAGAAGAAATTGTTTCGTCAATAAGACTAAAGAAATGGTCTGTTTGTTTCTCTTGAAAATGAAAGAGTAGGAGTTGATAGAGATTATAGTGCAGTCTAAGTTCTTGAGAGTATGAAAGCAGCTTTTCTAGAACCTCTTTATTGGTCAGGTGTGACTGAAAAGTTGGTCGATAAAAACGTTTATCACTGAGTTTACGGCTATCCTGTTGAATGAGTTTCCAGTAACGTTTTAGTGCTTTATATTCGTGCGATTTTCGATCCAACTGATTCATGATTTGGATGCGAAGGTGGTTTATAGCTCGACTGAGATGTTGTACAATGTGAAAGCGGTCGAGGACGATTTTAGCAGAAGGAAATAGTTTTCTGGCAATATCGTAGTAGGGACTAAACATGTCCATGGTAATGACTTTCACACGACTTCTCACCTGTCTAGAATAACGAAGGAAATGATTGCGAATAGTTGCTTGAGTCCGTCCATCTAGGATAGCTACGATCTTTCTTGAATCAAAATCCTGTGCAATGAAGCTCATCTTACCTTTCTTGAAGCTGTACTCATCCCAGTTCATATGTTCTGGAAGGTAGTTGAGATTTGGTGGTTCTTTTTGACTAAGGAAGTCTCTGCGACAGCTATTTTTCCGCATACTTTACAACGAAAACGTCGTTTTCTCAATCGAATAAGAGTTTTGTAGCCCGCACACTCTAGATAGGGAATTTTAGATTCTTTTTGGAAGTCATATTTAGCCATTTGTCCTTGACAGTCGAGACACTTAGGAGCAGGATAATCTAGCTTAGCGATGATTTCTTTATGTGTTTTAGAATCTAGATAATTCAAGATTATGATGTTCTTGTCTTTAATTCCGAGTATGTTTGTGATAAAATTTAATTGTTCCATAAGATTCTTTCTAATGATGGTTTGGTCACTTTTCATTATAGGTCTTATGGGACTTTTTTTCTACAGCAAAATAGGCTCCATAATCCCTATGGTGGTTTTACCCACTACAGAAATTATAGAGCCAAAATAGAAAATAGTTTATGGTATAATAGACAAAAACATTTGTATTAGGAAGAAATTATGTCTAAAGAGATTGATATTGAGTACTACCACCAACTAGCACTGCAAAAGCAGAAGGAGCACCGCAAAGTGTTAGCTAATCTAAAGAAAAAACCTCCTAAAAACTTAGATAAGATTGCCCAGCAGATTCACCAAGAAGTTTTTGCTGAGATTGATTGTACTGCCTGCGCGAACTGTTGCAAGACATTGGGGCCTGACTTTAAGGAAGCCGATATTACCCGTATTGCTAAGTACTTTAAGATGAAATTACCAGCCTTTGAAGCAGAGTTTTTACAAGTTGATGAAGATGGAGATAAGGTTTTCAAATCCATGCCTTGCCCCTTTCTAGGAGGAGATAATCTCTGCTCCATCTACGACGTTCGACCAAAGGCTTGCCGCGAGTTCCCTCATACAGATCGTAAGAAGATTTATCAAATTAATCATCTGACAATCAAAAATACTTTGACCTGCCCAGCAGCCTATCTCTTTGTTGAGAAATTAAAGGGGAAGTTGTAAAAATTGAACCTTTAAATCTTGTACAAAGATTCTGGGGCGGAAGTATCTGATATCTGTTAGACTTTAATCAGGAGGTGAAAAAGAATATGATGCATCAATTCAATCGAACCATGGAATATCTGGAAAGCAAGTTGGACGCAGAAGTGGATTTGCAGAAATTCCAGCAGCTATCGGGCTATTCTTATGCTCTCTTTAGCAGGCTCTTTTCCATCCTAGCAGATACGACTTTAGCAGAATATTTGCGCAATCGCAGGCTGTCAGAAGCTGTGACAGACTTGCGGGAAAGCTCTGAGAAAGTTATTGATATAGCACTCAAATACGGCTATGAGTCTGCGGATGCCTTTAGCGCAGCTTTCAAGAAATTCCATGGTGCAACTCCCTCAGAAGTTCGAAATGGAAAACCTTATCGGGTCTTTCCTAAGCTTCAATTATCCTTAAAAATCACAGGAGGAAAGAACATGGATATCAAGATTCAAAAGAAGCCTGCATTTATCGTGGCAGGCGTCCTATTGGAAGCTATTGACAATAGCAAATGCCCGTCTGCTTGGGATCAACTCTATGCCCATCACAGTTTTGAAATGCTAGAAGGTTTGGGTAGTGGCCAATCCTTTGGCGTCTGCTCGGATGTCAAAGAAGGCGAAATCATCAACTACATGGCTGCTTATAATGTGACGGATAAAGCTAAAGCAGAAGAACTAGATCTGTCCATCAAAGAAATTCCAGAAGCTGAATATGCTATCGTTCCTGTCAAAGGCCCTATACCAGCTAGCATCCACAATGCTTGGAAGTATGTTTTGGAGGTTTTTTTCCCAGAAACAGGCTATCGCCACTCAGGAGCGCCAGACTTTGAAGTCTATACTGAAGGAGATATGTCGTCACCAGACTATCAAATGGAACTCTGGATACCAGTGATCAGGGACTAGATCATTTTCTGATTTTTTACAAAGATGCAAACAAAACTCTGTAAAAGATTTCTTTTACAGAGTTTTTTCTTTATTTGAAAATAACTTATGAAAAAAGGATTACAATTCAATTTAAATTTAAGTATAAAGAAATTCATGTCTATAAATCAAACATACCATAATTTTTGTCTGGATTTTATGGGGCATGCGAATAGTTTTCTCGGTATAATAGTCCCATAGAAGATAAGGAGGCATGAATATGCAGATGTATTTTGGAGATGTGTCAATTTGCTATAGCTATTCATTGGCAATGGCACTCGACGCCTATGGTTATGACTTTAAAGCAGAGTTTTTAGAGGCAATTATGGTGATGGGAAATGGCGCTAGTATCGTAAGGGAAGATGACCAGCACCCTCTAGTATTCTTTGATAACGGAATGCCAGATCTTTCCATCTCTCATTCTTTAAAAATACTTGGATTTGACTATGAGGACTTCTATCTAAAGGATGGAGCAGAAGTTAATTTGGAAGAAATTAAAAGAAAGTTGGAAACCTTTCTGTCCAATGGACCTGTCGTACTGGGACCTCTTGATATGGGTCATCTGACTTACAATCCCAATCATACAATCCTTTATGGTGTGGATCATTTTGTAACCGTGTATGGCATTGATAATCAGTACCTTTATTTGCATGATCCAGCTGGTTTTGCTTGTATGAAGGTTACTTTTAAAGACATCTTAGAAGCCTGGAAGGCAGAGGCTATTGACTATAAGCATGGAGCATACTCCATGTGGGGGAATTTTAAGCGGCTCAAGACTCCTAGTCAGACTGAAATCTATCAAGAAACAGCAAGGATTATGAAGACCCGATATCAGAATGGTCAAAGTGGTGTGTTGGAATGTTATGCAAAAGCAGTTGCTGAAAACGGCTTAAATACGGAGCAAAAGCAATTGCATCAGTATTTCAGCTTTAAACTTGCTGCTGTTCGAAATCTCTATCTCAGTAAATTCTTAAAAGACCATGATCCCGAAGGGGCAAGATTAAAAGAAGAATTGGCTACTTTATTTGGCCAAGCCCACCTTTCATGTTTAAAAGAAGATTACCAAGAACTATCCCATTTGCTCTATCAGATAGCTGAAGCGGACCGTCGCTTTAGAGATTTATATGTAAAGTAGTGACAAATGGTTAGTAAAAGCAGTTTTTCGTAAAGAACTGCTTTTTGATTATGGTATAATGAAGTGAGGAAATAGCATATCCAACTAAAAAATGAAGGGAGAACTCCTATGCCTAGACCAAGAACAAAAGAGGAATTAGTGTTAGCCTCTAAGGAAAACTATGAAAAGCTCAATCACTTTATATCTAAATTAAGTGAAGAGGAACTGCAGACTCCTTTTGATTTTTCAAAAGACCAAAAGAAAAAAGAAGCTCACTGGAAAAGAGATAAAAATCTAAGAGATGTTCTGATCCATCTCTATGAATGGCATCAGTTACTTTTGACCTGGGTACATTCCAATCAAAAGGGTCATGAAAGACCTTTTCTCCCGGAACCTTATAATTGGAAAACTTATGGGGAAATGAATGTCGCTTTTTGGAAGAAGCACCAGAGAACGTCCTTAGAAGAAGCGACCAAACTCCTCAATCAATCGCATAAAGAGGTTTTAGAGTTGATGGAAGGCTTCAGCAATGACGAATTGTTCACAAAAGGTGTCTATAAGTGGACGGGAGGAACAAGTCTAGGTTCCTACTTTGTCAGTGCCACTTCCAGTCACTATGATTGGGCTCTGAAAAAACTCAAAGCTCATCAGAGAAATTGTAAGAGTAGTTAGTTGAAGTGCTATTGAAATTCACCAAAGGTTCTTCTAAGCTTCGAAAAGCTTTATTCTCGTGATTTTTGAACTATTCTAGCTTTAGAATCCTTCAAAAATTAAAATTTAAGGCTATCATAGACTTAGAATAGCCCTAAAACATTTATTTTAATGTAATTCTAAGTTTAGAATCACAATGATATTAAAGTAATAGAGCTGTTCGATGCTTAGAATGTCTTGATTCTGAGAAATCTTGACTAGAAAATGCCTCGAATGGCTTTTTTCTGATATAGGTTGATAGATAGATGGGTGAGATGATGAACATACAAAAAGAGAAAGTTAGAAAAGAGTTGGTGTCCCTCTGTTTGGGAGAGTTCACAGCCGTCCTATCCTTTTGGTTTTGTTTTTTCCTTTTGAAAAATCGGCTTGGTGATGAGAATAGTCTAGTAAACATTCTCTATCCTTTGTCTTTACTGACATTTATTTTGCTTCAAGGCTCAATCTATTGGGCAATTTTGATTAGAAGACTGTCGAATCCCCAGTTCGGAAGTGGAAGTGTCCCCAAACTATATGGTGGTTTTAGAATACTAGACCTTGTTTTACTTATTTCAGGCTTTCCTTTTATTGTCTGGAATACACAGAGTGTCCAAGTGACTATCTTAGCCACACTAATACAGATTTTTGCCCTTATCGAATGGGTTAATTATTACCTCCTACGATTATCCTATAGTGTGAATCCACTTGTTTTATGGAAACGAATCACCAAGGGAAAACTTGAAAAGAGTAGAATAGCCAAGGAGTTGGGGTAGGGGAGAATAAAGAGGTTACCCATTCGTTTTTGTAATATGCTATAATTAATCTATCAAATCTTTTGAATAACTACTTGAAGTGTGATAGATATGCAAAGAAACTACAAAAGAAAACAGAAATCAGATATTGTTATTTCTAAACCGTCAGCCATTGAAGTTGAAAAATACTTGAAAACGTGGAAAAATCTTAAAAATTATCAGTTGCAAGAAGATGCTTTAGATAAATTATTTTTTGAGCTGTTACCAAGTAACGAAGAAATTTCTGACATCTTATTAAAGGTTGCTACGTTGAATGATTTTTATAGTACAAATATTTTCTCAGTTTATCCAGTTGCAGAACATATACTGAGTCTTAAAATTGACGAGAGGTTGAGACAAGGTGATGTAACTTTAGTCAATGAAATTCAAAATGTTACTATCAATGGTGTAACTAGAAAGTTCTATTCTTTTTCAACTAAATACTGTTCCCATCATAATCCTAAAGAATACCCTATTTATGATAGCTATGTAGAAAAGGTATTGAAATACTTTAGAAAAACAGATAAATTTTCTAAATTTAAGAATTCAGACCTAAAAGATTATCAAAAATTTAAAAATATAATTATTGCTTTTAGAGAATACTATGGATTAGAAGAATTTAATCTTAAAGAGATTGATCAGTATTTATGGCAGTTGGGAAAAGAATATTTCCCTAATAAATACTAGTAACTTGCTCTTTAGAAAGGAAAACTTCAAATTGTCCTACAAATTTTTACTTTTCGACCTTGACCACACCTTGCTTGATTTTGATGCTGCTGAGGATGTGGCTTTGACGCAACTTCTAAAGGAAGAAGAAGTTGCGGACATTCAAGCCTATAAAGACTATTACGTTCCTATGAACAAGGCTCTCTGGAAGGACTTGGAGCAAAAGAAAATCAGTAAACAAGAACTGGTTAACACGCGCTTTTCTCGTTTATTTGCTTATTTCGGACAGGAAAAAGACGGTACGTTACTTGCCCAGCGTTACCAGTTTTATCTAGCCCAGCAGGGACAAACTCTTTCAGGAGCTCATGAACTCTTGGACAGTCTCATCGAGAGAGATTATGAGCTATACGCTGCGACAAATGGCATTACTGCCATTCAGACAGGTCGTTTGGCTCAATCTGGTCTAGCACCTTATTTCAACCAAGTCTTTATCTCTGAACAGCTGCAAACCCAAAAGCCTGATGCACTATTCTACGAAAAAATCGGTCGGCAGATTGAAGGCTTCAGCAAAGAAAAGGCGCTGATGATTGGAGATTCCCTGACAGCTGACATCCAAGGTGGCAATAATGCTGGTATCGATACTATCTGGTACAATCCCCATAATCTCGAAAATTACACACAAGCCCAGCCAACCTATGAAGTTCATTCTTACCAAGACTTGCTGGATTGTTTGGATAAACTGTAAAAAGTGGTTTAGATAGCCACTTTTTGCTATAATAGAAGCAGTAAAAACGAAGGAGTTGGCGATGCAACACTCATCTTGGCATGCTTTGATTAAGGAGCAATTACCTGAAGGTTATTTCGGGAAAATCAATCAGTTTATAGATCAGGTCTATGCTCAGGGAACTGTTTATCCACCTAAGGAAAAGATTTTTCAGGCTCTATTGACTACACCGCTTGAAGAAGTGAAGGTGGTGATTCTAGGGCAAGATCCTTATCACGGGCCAGGTCAAGCGCAGGGTTTGAGTTTTTCTGTACCCGATGCTATTCCAGCGCCACCGTCCTTGCAAAATATCTTGAAAGAATTGTCAGATGATATCGGGGTTAAGAAATCACATGATTTGACGGCTTGGGCTGAGCAAGGAGTCTTACTTCTCAATGCTTGCTTGACCGTTCCTGCTGGGCAGGCCAATGGTCATGCTGGACAGATATGGGAGCCCTTTACAGATGCTGTGATTCGGGTTGTCAATAATCTGGATAGGCCAGTGGTCTTTGTACTCTGGGGCGCTTATGCACGCAAGAAGAAGTCCTTGGTTACCAATCCTCACCACTTGATTATCGAATCAGCCCATCCCAGTCCTTTATCTGTTTTCAGAGGATTTTGGGGTTCCAAGCCTTTTTCTAAGGCTAATGCATTTTTAAAAGAGACAGGACAAGTGCCAATTGATTGGCTTAGATAAGGAGAGAATATGCCTCAGTTAGCGACGATTTGCTACATTGATAACGGAAAAGAACTGCTCATGCTGCATCGCAATAAGAAGCCGAATGATGTCCATGAAGGCAAATGGATTGGTGTGGGTGGTAAGTTAGAGCGAGGGGAGACACCTCAAGAATGCGCAGCGCGTGAAATCTTCGAAGAAACAGGTTTGAAAGGTAAGCCTGTGCTAAAAGGCGTTATCACTTTTCCTGAGTTCACGCCTGATTTAGACTGGTACACCTATGTTTTTAAGGTAACGGAGTTTGAGGGTAACTTGATTGACTGTAATGAGGGGACCCTAGAATGGGTTCCCTATGACGAGGTTTTGAGTAAGCCGACTTGGGAAGGTGACCACACCTTTGTTGAGTGGCTTTTAGAGGACAAACCCTTCTTTTCAGCTAAGTTTGTCTACGATGGCGATAAGTTGTTGGATACCCAAGTTGATTTTTATGAATAAAGGAGTAGAGCTATGTTACTAATCAAAAATGGTCGTGTCATGGATCCAAAGTCTGGTTTGGATCAAGTCTGTGATGTTTTGGTCGAAGATGGAAAGATTATCAAAATTGCGCCTGAAATCAAGGAAGAAGG
Source organism: Streptococcus cristatus (assembly GCF_019685515.1). Taxonomy (GTDB): domain Bacteria; phylum Bacillota; class Bacilli; order Lactobacillales; family Streptococcaceae; genus Streptococcus. Next base: position 951,946 of record NZ_JABFFN010000001.1, on the reverse strand, counting down.
AGCAGAACTGATTGACGCTACTGGTCTTGTGGTTGCACCTGGTTTAGTGGATATTCATGTTCATTTTCGTGAACCTGGTCAGACCCATAAGGAGGATATCCATACTGGTGCTCTAGCAGCCGCTGCAGGTGGTTTTACAACGGTTGTCATGATGGCCAATACCAATCCAACCATCTCGGACGTAGAGACCTTGCAAGAAGTTCTCCAGTCTGCTGCTAAAGAAAAGATCAATGTTAAGACGGTTGCGACCATTACTAAGAATTTTAATGGCCAAGACTTGACTGACTTTAAGGCGCTCTTAGAAGCAGGTGCTGTTGGTTTCTCAGATGATGGTATTCCACTTGAAAGCAGTAAGGTTCTCAAAGAAGCCTTGGAAACTGCTAAAAAACTTGGCACCTTTGTTTGTCTACACGAGGAAGATCCCGGCTTGAACGGCATTCTTGGCTTTAACGAAAACATCGCTAAAGACCACTTCAAGATCTGTGGTGCGACAGGGGTAGCAGAATACGCCATGATTGCGCGTGATGTCATGATTGCCCATGCAACTAAGGCCCATGTTCACATCCAGCATTTATCTAAGGAAGAAAGTGTCAAAGTAGTAGAGTTTGCTCAAGGTTTGGGGGCCCAAGTCACAGCAGAAGTGGCACCACAACATTTTTCTAAGACAGAAACTCTTCTTTTAACTCAAGGTAGCAATGCCAAAATGAACCCTCCGCTTCGTTTGGAATCAGACCGTCGTGCCGTTATCAAAGGTCTCAAGTCAGGTGTTATCACAGTTATCGCGACAGACCACGCGCCTCACCATGCAGATGAGAAAAATGTAGAAGATATCACCAAAGCACCATCTGGTATGACTGGTTTGGAAACCTCTCTTTCTCTTGGTTTGACTTATTTGGTGGGAGCTGGTGAACTAAGCTTGATGGAATTACTAGAAAAAATGACTGTCAATCCAGCCAAACTCTACAACTTTGAAGCAGGTTACTTGGCTGAGAATGGTCCAGCGGACATCACTATCTTTGATGACAAGGCTGATCTTACAGTTGGTCCAGATTTCGCTTCTAAATCAGCAAATTCTCCATTTATCGGGGAAACTTTAAAAGGGCAGGTCAAATATACTATCTGTAAGGGACAAATCGTCTATCAAAACTAGATGGGACTCTGCTCTATAAACGATAAGAATAGAGAGCGTATATGTACCCAACCCATCAATTTAAAGACAAGTTTGTTTTATTTCTTAAGATATTTTTCCCTATCCTGATTTATCAATTTGCCAATTATTCTGCCTCTTTTGTCGATACAACAATGACTGGGCGGTACAATACCATGGACTTGGCTGGTGTGTCTATGGCAACCAGTATCTGGAATCCCTTCTTTACATTCCTAACAGGGATTGTATCAGCCCTGGTGCCCATCATTGGTCACCATCTTGGTCGAGGTAAAAAGGAAGAAGTTGCGTCAGATTTTTACCAGTTCATCTATTTGGCCTTGGGTCTATCTGTGGTCTTACTGGGACTGGTACTTTTCTTGGCACCTCCTGTCTTAAATCATATCGGACTAGAAGCTCAAGTAGCGGCAGTTGCAGTTTCCTATCTTTGGTATCTTTCTATCGGGATTATTCCCTTGTTGCTTTTTAGTGTCATTCGGTCTTTGTTGGATTCTCTTGGTTTGACCAAGCCATCTATGTACCTCATGCTTTTGTTACTTCCGCTCAATAGTGGTTTTAACTATCTTTTGATATATGGAGCTCTTGGTTTTCCAGAGCTTGGTGGTGCAGGAGCAGGTCTAGGAACTTCTCTAGCCTATTGGGTTTTATTGAGAATTTCCCTGCTTGTTTTGTTCAAACAGGAAAGATTAAAAGCGTTACATCTTGAAAAACCTATTCCACTCAATATAGATAAAATCAAGGAAGGTGTTCGATTAGGTCTACCAATCGGAGGAACCGTATTTGCGGAAGTGGCTATTTTCTCCGTGGTGGGACTAATCATGGCTAAGTTTTCATCGCTCATCATCGCCAGTCACCAGTCAGCTATGAATTTTTCGAGTCTCATGTACGCTTTTCCCATGAGTATTTCCTCTGCCATGGCAATTGTTGTGTCGTACGAGGTGGGGGCTAAACGTTTTGAGGATGCAAAAACCTATGCTCGTCTGGGGAGAATAACAGCCCTCATTTTTGCTGGTTTTACCCTGTCCTTTCTCTACATTTTTAGAGATCGTGTAGCAAGTCTATATGGGAATGACTCTCAGTTCATTGAAACAACGGCTGTATTTCTGACTTACAGTCTCTTCTTCCAGCTAGCTGATACCTTTGCGGCTCCGCTCCAGGGGATTCTAAGAGGCTATAAGGACACTATCGTTCCTTTCTATCTTGGTCTAATCGGATATTGGGGAGTAGCGATACCTCTAGGATATCTATTAGATCAAGCAACTGACTTAGGGGCATTTGCCTACTGGATTGGGTTGATTGCCAGTTTGATTGTTTCTGGCTGTTTGTATCAATGGCGTTTGAAAACCGTAATGAAAAGATTGAGCTAATTTTTGGAAAATATCCCGAAAAATAACTTTGTGAAAAAATGCTCTAACTGGAGAGAATCCCTGTTAAAACGGGGATTTATTTTTTTACCTTGTGAAATTTTATCGGTCATATACTTTGACAGTGTATACCAAAAAAGGTAAAATAGTAAGGTAAGAACAATGTTAGAAAGGCAAGATTATGTCAACTTTAGATAAAAATCTTTTGCTAGAGATGTTCCGTAAGATGGAAGAAATCCGTCGCATGGACTTAAAAATTGCTCAGTTAGTAAAAAAGGGAAAAGTCCCTGGTATGACTCACTTTTCTGTCGGTGAAGAAGCTGCTAACGTCGGAGCTATGCTGGCCCTCAATCCAGATGATCTGATCACCTCCAACCACCGTGGTCATGGACAGGCTATTGCCAAAGGGATTGATCTCAACGGAATGATGGCAGAAATCCTTGGGAAGTACACTGGAACGTGTAAAGGAAAAGGTGGTTCCATGCATATCGCCGACCTTGATGCTGGTAACCTTGGTGCCAATGGTATCGTAGGTGGTGGTATGGGAATCGCTGTTGGTGCAGCCCTCAGTCAGCAAATGCAAAATACCGGTAAAATCGTCGTCTGCTTCTTTGGAGATGGTGCGACCAACGAAGGTGTTTTCCACGAAGCAGTGAACATGGCTTCTATTTGGAAACTCCCAGTTATTTTCTACTGCATTAACAACGGTTATGGGATTTCTGCGGATATCAAGAAAATGACTAACGTGGAACATATCCATCATCGTAGCGCAGCTTATGGAATTCCTGGAATGTTCATCGAAGATGGAAACAATGTCATCGACGTCTATGAAGGATTTAAGAAAGCCGTAGACCATGTTCGTGGTGGCAATGGCCCAGTCTTGATTGAAAGTGTAACTTATCGATGGCTTGGCCACTCATCATCTGACCCTGGTAAATATCGTACCCGTGAAGAAGTGGAATTGTGGAAACAAAAAGACCCAATCGAAAATCTTCGCAAATACCTCATTGAAAACAATATTGCAAGTGCAGAAGAATTGGAAGAAATTCAAGCACAAGTCAAGGAAGCAGTAGAAGCCTCTGTTAAATTTGCAGAGGAAAGTCCATTCCCACCGCTTGAATCAGCCTTTGAAGATATTTACGCAGACTAAGGAGAAAGAGATAAAATGGAAACAAAAACAATGTCCTTCCGTGACACCATTATCCTTGCTATGTCTGAGGAAATGCGTCGCGATGAAAATGTATTCTTGATGGGAGAAGACGTCGGTGTCTTCGGAGGAGACTTCGGAACTTCTGTTGGAATGCTCGAAGAATTTGGTCCAGAACGTATCCGTGACTGTCCGATTTCTGAAGCTGCCATCTCTGGAGCAGCAGCAGGAGCAGCCATGACAGGACTTCGCCCAATCGTTGATATGACCTTTATGGATTTCTCGGTTATAGCCATGGACAATATCGTTAACCAAGCTGCCAAAACACGTTATATGTTTGGTGGTAAAGGTCAAGTTCCAATGACTGTCCGCTGTGCAGCTGGTAACGGGGTCGGTTCTGCAGCTCAGCACTCGCAATCACTAGAGTCTTGGTTTACTCACATTCCTGGACTTAAGGTTGTAGCACCAGGTACACCTGCTGACATGAAAGGACTGCTAAAATCTTCTATCCGTGATAATAACCCTGTTATCATTCTTGAGTACAAGTCAGAATTTAACCAAAAAGGGGAAGTGCCAGTTGATCCAGACTACACAATCCCACTTGGAGTTGGCGAAATTAAACGCGAAGGAACGGATGTAACAGTTGTTACTTACGGTAAAATGCTTCGCCGTGTGGTTCAAGCAGCTGAAGAATTGGCAGAAGAAGGAATTTCGGTTGAGATTGTGGACCCACGTACCCTTGTACCGCTTGATAAGGATATCATCATTAACTCAGTTAAGAAGACTGGAAAGGTCGTTCTGGTCAACGATGCCCACAAAACAAGTGGCTATATCGGCGAGATTTCAGCAATTATTTCAGAATCAGAAGCATTTGACTATCTAGATGCACCAATCCGCCGTTGCGCCGGAGAAGATGTGCCAATGCCTTACGCACAAAACCTAGAAAATGCAATGATTCCAACCGTTGAAAGCATCAAAGATGCAATCCGAAAAACTTATAACAAAGAATAATCTTGCATAAATTAAATTATGTAAAATTTTAGAGGTTTTTAACTTTAGTAACTTGAGATATGTTTTGTATCTAACTTATTTGTAAAGTTGTGACAGTTTTTTGACGAATCAATAATATTCGATAAAAAACTTAGTAAGTCTACTAGGTTAGTCGCCTAATAGCGACAACCGTAGTAACTTGAGACATGTTTCGTGTCCAAGTTACTTGTAGAGTTAAACTCGGGCTAAAAGCTCGGAAAAAAGATAAATCTCCTTGGCTTCATCGAAGCCAGCGTCGATTTCCTATTTTTCAGTCGCTTTTGACGCCCTTTATATCATGTAATTGAATTCGGACGGAGGTCTGTGAAAAAAAGATAGATTTCCTTGTGTTCATCGAACACATCGTCAATCTCCTATTTTTTCATTGCCCTCTTCGTCCTTAATATCTTAGTATAGAATTGGAGAGGTCATGGCTGATGACAAGCTAAGAGCGACTCCTGCGGCTAGAAAGTTAGCGGATGATCTAGGGATCAATCTCTACGACGTTTCTGGCTCAGGTGCAAACGGTCGTGTCCACAAAGAAGACGTGGAAACTTATAAAGACACAAACGTGGTTCGCATTTCGCCACTTGCAAAACGAATTGCCCTTGAACATAACATTGCTTGGCAGGAAATCCAAGGAACGGGTCATCGTGGTAAGATCATGAAGAAGGACGTTTTGGCCTTACTTCCTGAAAATATCGAAAACGATACTATCAAGTCTCCTGCTCAGATTGAAAAAGTGGAAGAAGTTCCAGACAATATCACTCCTTATGGTGAGATTGAGCGTATTCCAATGACACCAATGCGTAAGGTTATAGCTCAACGTATGGTTGAATCCTACCTAACTGCGCCAACCTTCACGCTCAACTACGATGTCGATATGTCAGAAATGTTGGCTCTTCGTAAGAAGGTTCTTGAGCCGATTATGGAAGCAACTGGTAAGAAGACTACTGTAACAGACCTTCTTTCACTCGCTGTTGTAAAAACATTGATGAAACACCCTTACATCAACGCTTCATTGACAGAAGATGGCAAGACCATTATCACTCATAACTATGTCAACCTTGCGATGGCAGTTGGTATGGATAATGGATTGATGACACCTGTTGTCTATAATGCTGAAAAAATGAGCTTGTCAGAGTTGGTCGTAGCCTTTAAGGATGTGATTGGTCGTACCTTGGATGGTAAATTGGCTCCAAGCGAACTGCAAAATTCAACCTTCACAATCAGTAACTTGGGAATGTTTGGTGTTCAGTCCTTCGGTCCGATTATTAACCAACCAAACTCAGCTATCCTAGGGGTTAGCTCAACAGTTGAGAAACCTGTAGTTGTCAATGGTGAGATTGTCATTCGCCCTATCATGAGCCTAGGGTTAACTATTGACCACCGTGTCGTAGATGGTATGGCTGGTGCTAAGTTTATGAAAGACTTGAAAGCCTTAATTGAGAACCCAATCTCAATGTTGGTTTAATAATACAGTATTTATTTTTAGAGATATAGATAAAGGAAGTAAGACATGGCCTTAGAAGTAATTATGCCAAAAGCCGGCGTGGATATGACAGAAGGACAAATCGTCCAATGGAATAAGAAAGTCGGAGAATTTGTAAAAGAAGGAGAAATCCTTTTGGAAATCATGACTGACAAAGTCAGCATGGAATTGGAAGCCGAAGAAGATGGATACTTGATTGCCATCCTCAAAGGAGATGGTGAAACTGTTCCAGTAACTGAAGTTATCGGTTACCTTGGAGAAGAAGGGGAAAATATCCCAACAACTGGAGCGGCTGCGCCAGAATCAAAACCTGCACCTGCAGCTAGTGCTTCAAACGACGATGGTAAGAGCGATGATGCCTTTGATATCGTTGTGATTGGTGGGGGTCCTGCTGGTTATGTTGCAGCGATTAAAGCAGCCCAACTTGGTGGTAAAGTTGCCCTTGTTGAGAAATCTGAACTCGGTGGAACCTGCTTGAACCGTGGCTGTATCCCAACTAAGACCTACCTTCACAACGCTGAAATCATCGAAAATATCGGTCATGCAGCAAATCGTGGTATCGTCATCGAAAATCCAAACTTCACTGTAGATATGGATAAACTTTTAGAAACTAAATCTAAAGTTGTCAATACCTTGGTAGGTGGTGTTGCGGGTCTTCTTCGTAGCTACGGAGTTACTGTTCATAAGGGTGTTGGTACGATTACTAAGGATAAGAATGTCTTGGTAAATGGTTCAGAATTGCTTGAAACCAAGAAAATTATCCTTGCTGGTGGTTCAAAAGTCAGCAAGATTAACGTCCCTGGTATGGAATCTCCACTTGTGATGACCAGCGATGATATTCTTGAAATGAACGAAGTTCCAGAAAGCCTCGTAATCATCGGTGGTGGAGTTGTCGGTATCGAACTCGGCCAAGCCTTCATGACATTTGGTTCAAAAGTAACTGTTATCGAAATGATGGACCGTATCGTTCCTGCTATGGATGCGGAAGTGTCTAAGAACCTTCGTTTGATCCTTGAGCGCAAAGGTATGACCATCTTAACTGGTACAAAATTGCAAGAAATCATCGAGGAAAATGGTCAACTTCGTATCAAGGTTGAAGGTAAAGACGATATCATTGCAAGCAAAGCCCTTCTTTCAATCGGTCGTGTGCCAGACCTTGAAGGTATTGGCGATGTTGAGTTTGAATTGGATCGTGGACGCATCAAGGTCAACGAATATATGGAAACTTCTGTTCCTGGAATCTACGCACCAGGTGATATCAATGGTACCAAGATGTTGGCACACGCGGCCTTCCGTATGGGTGAAGTAGCAGCTGAAAATGCTCTTAAAGGAAATCATGCTGTTGCTAAATTGAACTTGACTCCTGCAGCTATCTATACTCTTCCTGAAGTAGCAGCAGTAGGTCTAACTGAAGAACAAGCTCGTGAGAAATACGATGTAGCCATTGGTAAATTCAACTTTGCAGCTAACGGACGTGCTATTGCATCGGATGCTGCTCAAGGTTTCGTAAAAGTTATCGCTGATAAGAAATATGGAGAAATCCTTGGTGTTCATATTATTGGTCCTGCAGCCGCAGAATTGATCAACGAAGCGTCAAGCATTATCGAAATGGAAATCACTGTTGAGGAAATGCTGAAGACTATCCACGGACACCCAACCTACTCTGAAGTGATGTACGAAGCATTTGCGGATGTTCTAGGAATGGCCATCCATTCACCTAAGAAAAAATAAAACGAAGATAGACTAGACTGGAAGATTATTTCCAGTCTCTATCGTATAAAGGGATATCATGAAATATATTATCAATCATTCAAACGACACTGCTTTTAATATCGCCTTGGAAGAATATGCCTTTAAACACCTACTAGATGAGGATCAAATCTTCCTACTTTGGATTAACAAACCTTCTATCATTGTTGGTCGTCACCAGAACACTATCGAAGAAATTAACCGTGATTATGTTCGAGAAAATGGCATTGAGGTAGTCCGTCGTATCAGTGGTGGTGGAGCTGTTTATCACGATTTAAACAACCTCAACTACACCATCATTTCAAAAGAAGACGAAAACAAGGCCTTTGACTTCAAGAGCTTCTCAACTCCAGTTATCAATACCTTGGCTCAACTAGGCGTTAAAGCTGAGTTCACAGGCCGTAATGACCTTGAGATTGATGGCAAGAAATTCTGTGGCAATGCCCAAGCTTATATCAATGGACGTATTATGCACCATGGTTGCTTGCTCTTTGACGTTGATTTGTCAGTCCTTGCTAACGCCCTCAAGGTTTCAAAAGACAAATTTGAATCAAAAGGTGTGAAATCCGTTCGTGCCCGTGTAACCAATATTGTCAATGAATTACCTGAAAAAATCACAGTTGAAGAATTCCGCGATTTGCTATTGGAATATATGAAAAAAGAGTACCCAGAGATGACTGAATATGTTTTTTCTGAGCAAGAATTAGCGGAAATCAATCGTATCAAGGATACCAAGTTCGGTACTTGGGACTGGAACTACGGTAAATCACCTGAATTTAACGTCCGTCGTGGAACAAAATTCACTAGTGGTAAGGTTGAAGTTTTTGCCAACGTCATTGAATCAAAAATTCAAGATATCAAGATCTATGGTGACTTCTTTGGTATCGAAGATGTTGCAGCTGTAGAAGATGTCCTCCGAGGTGTTAAATACGAACGCGAAGATGTCCTTAAGGCCTTAGAAACTATTGACATCACACGCTATTTTGCTGGTATCAGTCGTGAAGAAATCGCTGAAGCAGTAGTGGGATAAAAAGAGAAGGAGTTGGTTATATGACCAGCTTCTTTTTATGAGTTACATTTTACATAAATAATTTTATGTATTCTACAAACTATCTAGAGCATTCTTTTGTTCATCATTGACGATATGGGTATAGAGGTCAGTGACTTGTGTGCTAGCATGACCTAACTGATGGCTGACCAAAACTTGCGATTTAGTAGCATCATAGAGCCTAGTAGCCAGGGTATGGCGAAGTTTGTGGGGAGTTACACGGACTTTGAAGTCCTCAGAGTACTTAGCAACCATCTTTTCAACACTAGAAGCATCAATACGATTGGGAACGCCACGATATAAGGTGAGAAATAGTGCTGTATCGGTCTTTTCCGTCTTATAGCGTTGATTTCGAATGGCGAGATAATTCTCTAGGTAAGGCTTAGCAAAGGCTGCGACATTGACAGAATCACGTTTGCCCCCTTTTCGAGTGACATCAATAACCATCATTTTGAGATTAAGGTCTCTTAGATCCAGATTAACAGCTTCAGATAAGCGGACACCAGACGCCAAGAGAAGGGCAATAATGGCTAAATCACGTTCTTTATTTTTATTGAATGACGAGAGTGCACGATTTGAGAGCTGTTGTGGGTACTCTTGGTCGATATAAGTCAAAAAACCTTCTGTCTCATCACCTAGAAAGAGTTTTTGCTTAATGTTTTCAGCTCTAGCAGCCAGTGTTTCTTTCTTTTTCTTGGTTGAAACTTTCTTCATTACATTACGATAGAAATAAGGCTCCCCCTGGTCGTTTTCAACCTCCTCGGTTAGATACTTGTAAAGACTGGAAAGTGCTGACAAGGTCCGATTGATGGTCGTCTGAGAGACACCTTGCTTGGTTGTATTAGCGTTCAGCAAAGGTCGTTCACGCAGATATAGAATAAAGGACTCCATGTCTTTTTTAGACATATTTTCCAAGACTGATAAAGGAATGTCAGACATTTTATCAGCGTTTGAAATACCAGACTCCAAAACCCAGCTGAAAAATCGATCGTATTCCTTGAGGTATTCGTACAAGGTTGTAAAACTGTAGGGAACAGCAAGCTTAGATTGGTAGTATTCCAGAACATACCAGGGCATGATTTGTTTTAGTTTGTCGATTCGCTCTAGTAAAATCTCACGTTTCATGTATTTTCTCCATATATAAGTCTACTAGTAGTATAGCATAGACTTATATATTTTTCAAGAAAATTATAGTTTTTCGGAAAGATGTTGTAGAGATTATAAAAAAGAAGAAATCTGAAGAGCTATAACTAAAAATTTTTTTGGAACAAAAATCGTTTAAAAATGTACCTTATCAAAGTGAAAACTGGAAATTTTCAAATGTGTATTTTAGTGAAAATGTACTTTACTAAAATTTAAAACCTTGTTAAATCAAGTTTCTTAGGCTTACAAGGGGTTTTAAAACGCGGGGTGTTTTTGTACATTTGGATCAAAAAATGTACTTTATCTTGCTTTAAAATAAAGTACATCTCGATTATAAAGTACATTTTTCAAATAGTGTACTTTACTCCTTTAACTTAGTCGTATCAAGGGTTTATCTACTGTTTAGGAAAAAGTACAAAAATTTTTAGAGTTAATTATTATCAATTATATATTCGAATTTAATTGCAGTTATATCCAAATTCACGAGTTTGAAGAGCAATTTTCCACCAAGACTCACGACTAGTTACTGTATTTCCGATATCTTTACGATCATTTGGAAGAACTTCTAACAGTGTATAAGTAAAGTTTTCCTCAAAATAACTTGCACCCTCTTTTTCAAAAAGTTCTTTTAAAGCTTTATTGCCTCCATGATAAGTTTCAACATATTCAGCCCAACGTCCCCAAAGTTTTTGTTTCCCGTAAGCAGAACCAACATATAGTTTTCCAGTCTTTGTATCTGTTTGTAGATAAATAGCGTTCAAATGAGACAAAGCTGTTTTCCATGTAGGGTTTTGATTTTTAATAATACTTTTCAACTCTTGGTAAGTTAAACGAACATTTCGATAATCTTGAAATTCAACACTTGAAATTTCGCGCTCTAAAATAGAGTGTAGTGTAAAACCTTTTGCCGTTGCCGATTCTAAACCAATTCGCATATGTTGCGAACCGTCAGGACGTTCAAACTTAACAATTAAACGACCTTTTAGCTTGCTGTGTTCAGGAGCTAAATCTAACTTGTAATAAGTTGTTACACGATCCTCATATTCTTTTTGATAGGTTCCCTTTTGAGAATAAGCTCCGACAAAAAGCCACAACTTATTAACTTCGTCATATGGAATGAGGTGAATAGTGTAAGGACGGTCCATTACATAATTCCAGTGAGCTGTTTTAGTTTTACGTAAAGTGTCATGATGATATCCCATTTCTTCCAATAATTTTGGCTGATTATTAATATAAAGACTTTTTGTATCAATTCCAAATTGATCGATTTTATCTAATTTAACATAAAAGTCCTCAGGGGCTTGAATGTTTAAAATTTCTTGCAATACTACTGTTTCCATTTTTAAATTTCTTTCAATTTGTAGTGAACTACTTACTTTCTAAATCTTGCGATTAAAACTGTTGTGTGCTCACTCACTAGCTATACAAAATAGCTTATTTGTCCTTCTGTATTTATTAATTATTGACGCATATCCGCCAATTCATAAAATCTCCCAATCCATCCTTGACTAGAAAATATCATTTCACATAATTATTATTACGTACCTACAACAACAAATCTTTGACTTTTCCAATTTCACTTTTTGGAATCACTAGGTGAATCATATCACCCAGATACATTCTGGTTGATCCGTTAACTGTTTGGCTTTTGCCATTATGGACTTGGGTGGTGATGAGTACGTTATGTGGCAAATTGAGCTCGTGAACCTGTTTTCCAGCGATCTTATCTGATACAGGAATTTCAATGAGGGTGACTTCTCCTTCATCTGTCGCTTCTTCTGGCAGCATTTTTCCCAGCATGGCTTCATAGACTGGAGCACCCTTGAGTAGATCCATGACGATGTAAGCCACCAAGGTCACTAAGCCAAGTGGCATGAGGTTGCGAATGTCCCCTACCATCTCAGTAACAAGTATCATAGCGGTTAAGGGAGCCTTGGAAATCGCTCCAAAATATCCACTCATTCCTAGAATGACAAATATAGGGAATTGCTCCTGACTGACAAGTCCAAAATTCACACAAATGACACCGACTAGGGCACCAAGTAAGGAACCAAGTGCCAAAATGGGTAGGAAAATTCCTCCTGGGAGGCCGCTCCCATAACTAATCATGCTCCAAACAAAGCGAATCAAAAAGTAAGCTAATAGAACTTGAAAACTAAAATTTTGCTCAGTCAAAGAAAGAACGACCTGATTTCCACCACCAAGGATTTGTGGCAAGAAAATCCCGACTGGTATGATAAGGATAAAGGCTAGGATAGGATAATAAGCTTTATCCAAATGGATTTTTTGACCAATCCAGTCATAAATTCGACCAACATTGAGTACAGCTTTCTCATAGAGAAAACCAGAAAGCCCGAGAAAAACTCCCATAAGGAGGTAAATCCAATACTGGTCTAGAGTCATGAGAGGAATGTTGTCTGGCATATCCAGTACGGGTGTTAGGCCAAATATGAGCAAAGAAACAAAGTTTGCTACGAGACTGGCTGCTAGAGTTGAGACCCAGAAAAAGCGTGAAAAATGGTGATAGACTTCTTCTACAACAAAGAGGAGGCCTGCAATCGGTGCATTAAAGGCTGCGGCTAAACCTGCAGCAGCTCCACTAGCAATCAGGGAACGTTCTTCAACTGGACTAGATTTTAGCCACTTGGCAATACCTTTACCACCAACAGCTCCAAGTTGAATACTTGGCCCTTCTCGTCCCAGCATAAGTCCACTGGCAATTGCAAGAATACCTAAAATATATTTTTTCCAGAGAATGCCCCACCAGTTAAGAGTCATCAGTCCCTTTAGTTCGGCTTCGACTTGAGGAATTCCTGAACCCTTGATGTCTTTTTCTGATCGAGTTAATTTCGCACTGAGCCAGCTAACAATTAAATAAAATAGACCAATGATAAAAAGATTGCGCACCAGGTGCGCTTGATCTTGATAGAGTCCTTGTATCAGGTGGAAGCCTTTTTCGATTGAAAACCGAAAGGATCCGACGATTAGTCCGACGACGAGACCGACAATGACCCCTCGTCCAACTTGGGATAATATTGTGCTTGAGGCGAAGGCAAATTCCTTCTTGGAGCGGAGTATTTCTGACTGTTCCTCCATAATCATTCATTCCTTCTAACTTAAACTTTCTTTCTCTTCTGCAACCAATGATTTAACGGGTTCAAAACTGGTTCGGTGAATTGGGGTGACACCTAGTTTCTTGAGTCCGTCTAGATGTTTAGCTGTTCCATATCCTGCATTAGCCGTGAAATCATAGCCGGGATATTGATTATCATAGTCCTTCATAATATTATCCCGTGTCACCTTGGCCACTATAGATGCAGCTGCGATTGAGAGGGAGTTGGCATCTCCTTTGATAATGGAGGTTTGTGAAATTGGTAACTCCAGTTTCATGGCATCTATCAAGAGGTGCTTAGGTTGTGGGCTGAGCTGGGAGATTGCTTCTATCATGGCCAGTTTGGTCGCTTCATAGATATTGACTTGGTCAATGATGTGATTATCCTTGATACCAATACCTATTGCCAAGGCTTGGTCTTGAACAGCTTGATAAATTTCCAGATGTTTCTTTTTAGGGATCTTCTTGCTGTCGTTGAGGCCTCTAATCTTACAATTTTTCGGCAAGATAACGGCTGCAGAGACTACAGGTCCAGCCAGTGGACCACGGCCGACCTCATCAACACCTGCTATTAAGGTCACTCCTTGCTTATAAAGTTCTTTTTCATAGGAAAGCATGGATTCCAAACGAAGGTTTTCATCCAGTTCTGCCTGAATAGCTTTTTTTCGCTTGCAGATTTCCTTTTGAACTCCAGAACGAGGATCTTTTTCGAATTCCAGAAAAAGAGGATTGTCTAATTCTTTAACACTAGCAAGAAGTTCTTTGATTTCTTTAATCGTCGTCATCGATGTCGTCCAATGTATCTAAGGTGTAGTTACCGAGTTTTCCATCACGGACTTCCTTGACGAAGAGGCTGTAAAAGCGGTCGTAGTCGTCTCGGAAACCAAGGGCACGTGTCATATCCATGATGATAACAGGTGCTTCTTCTTCAATTTTCATTTGTTTGAAGCGTTCAGCTAGCTTTTCTGGATAATGTTCTTTGAAATAATTGAGACCAAAAATGGTTACTTCATCCATAGGGAGTAACTGGTCTTTTATAGCTCCTGTCAAGGCTAGTTTCAGCGCAACAGTTTCATCTTCAAACTTAGGCCAGAGAATCCCCGGTGTATCCAAGATTTCCAGATCTTTATTGGTTTTGAGCCATTGTTGCCCCTTGGTAACACCTGGTTTATTGCCGACAACTGCGATTTTCTTACCAGCCAAGCGGTTCATCAGAGTTGATTTACCAGCGTTTGGAATTCCGATAATCATGGTCCGCAAGGTTTCGATCTTGATACCGCGTTCTTTCTGGCGTGCAATCTTATCAGCCATGAGCTTTTTAGCAGCATCTGTCACAACTTTCACAGTTACTTGCTCTTTGGAGTTGATAGCCAGAGTTTGAATTCCCTGTGATTCAAAATACTGACGCCATTCTTTGGTCATTGCCGGGTCTGCTAGGTCCGCCTTGTTCAAAATCAAGAGTTTAGGTTTATCACCCACAATCTTGGTTAACATAGGATTTTGACTAGATAAAGGTAGCCGAGCATCCACCAAAATTGTCACAAAATCAACAAACTTAAGATTCTCCTGAACTTGCCGCCGAGCCTTAGACATGTGGCCCGGAAACCATTGAATAGTAGCCATAATATTTTCCCCTTCCGACTAAAAAAAACGTAGTAAAAACGTTTTCTTTCTTACTACCTATTCTATCATAAATTAGGAACTTTTGCACAGGCTTTGACCACAATAAATGACAAATAGTATAGGTGCGAAACATCCTTGATGCCAGTCAGGATTTACTTGACTTTTTTTGCCAGCAGGTATATACTTGGTATATACAATTTTGTGGAGGTAGAGCAATGAATACAGTAAAGACTCGGAAGGTAGGGAATTCTCTCACTGTGACTATTCCTAAAAATTTGGGGATGACAGAAGGTCAAGAAATGGTTGTCTACAAAGGGATTGACGGAGTCATTGTCTTAGCTCCAAAACTGAAAGATCCTTTTGATGGGATTACTGATTTGAGAATGACAAATGATTTTGAAGGGGTAAGGTCACTTGATAGCGAAATCTGAGTATATTCCTGAAAAGCAGGATATCATTTGGCTGGATTTTGATCCATCAGTCGGTCGAGAAATTCAGAAAAGGCGACCTGCCTTGGTAGTTTCTAGGAGAGAATATGCCTTGCAAACTGGTTTTGTGGCTGTCTGTCCTATCACTCATGGCCAACATCGTTTGGCTGAAAAAGGCTTGCTCGTTCCTGTCTCGTCGGACAAGGTAGATGGCGCTGTCAATCCATTTCAACTGTATACCTTTGATTTTCGGATGCGTAATGCTCAAAAAATAACAAGAATGGACACACAATGTTTTCAGAAAGTCGTCCAACTTTACCAGTACATCTTTGGAGATACTTAAATCCTACCCTGCATAGACAAGGTAGGATTTTTTTCTATATGAGCAACCTATCTAAAAACGGATGAAGACAATTGAGGAGAATCCCTCTAATCCAGCTTTCTTGTGCTGATGATAGATGTTCTGCCTGAAGGCATTCTTTTAGAAAATCGCGGACTTGTTCTGGTGCAATTTCAAACTCAAAGGCCTTCATCTTGTAGAAAAAGTCGATGAGATGCTCAGATATGAAGCCATCTGAAAAGGGTACTTCTCCCCTTTTTCGATATTCTAATAGGAGCCGAGAAAATCTGGCTTTTTCATCAGGCAAATCACGAAAATAGGAATTAAGAATCCAAGTCTGCTTCTGCTTTCGTTCAATAGGATCTTGATTTGCAATCCGCTGATCCTTTCCCAGATCTTTCTGGTTTTGTTTAGCCTTGATAGCCCGTTCGTCTCTATTCTTACCAAAGAGGATTTTTTCCCATTTTCGTTCTTCTTGGGTCAAGGTTTCTGTAAAGCCAAAGTAATCTTGATAGGCTCGTTCTACAGGCCCCATGGCAAGAATGAGGTTGTCAGCGTATTGCTTGGCGATTTTATCTCTTTTCTTACGTTCTTTCTCCGCTTGAATCCGTAAATGCTGCTCGTAGTCAATCTTCTCTTTGCCTAGTTTGACAAGGTAAAGTTGATCATCGGACTTACCAAGTAAAAAAGGTTTGATACACTTTTCCAGCACTTCTTCCATACGAGCCTTCTTCTTTGGCTCTGCCTTGGTCCAACTTCCGCCTTGAAAGACCTCTAGGAAGAGCTGATAGTCTCTCTCAGGCACGAATTGATTGCCACGATTGGCTTTGAAAACACCTTTT
Source organism: Streptococcus cristatus (assembly GCF_019685515.1). Taxonomy (GTDB): domain Bacteria; phylum Bacillota; class Bacilli; order Lactobacillales; family Streptococcaceae; genus Streptococcus. Next base: position 935,464 of record NZ_JABFFN010000001.1, on the reverse strand, counting down.
TCCAAAAACCATTTTAGAAGTCGTTCGTCAAAATCGCTTTTATTAACCTTGATTTTTTCCTTTTTCTGAGCCTTTCTGGTTAGGTTTTCAACTTTTCTGAGTAGTTTTTCTTCCTCTTCTAGTTGCTGATCGAGGCTAATACGATGAAAATGGCGAACACAGTCGCTTCCGATAGGAAACAGACGTTGTCCTGTAACTCCGTTAAAGAGTTCGTAGGCGTATTTGATAGCATTACCGCAGACACAATTGCTACGACCGATACCGTTAAAAATCAAGGAAACTTCATTCCATTCCTTGGTTGCCTGATCCCAAGTATCGGCTTTTGAAGCTTGTAAAACTGCATCGTGTAGGGATTTTCTAACTGGAAGTGGCATGAGGTCTCCTTTCTAATACTCAATGAAAATCAAAGAACAAACTAGGAAGCTAGCCGCAGGTTGCTCAAAACACAGTTTTGAGGTTGTAGATAAGACTGACGAAGTCAGTGAGCATATCTACGGCAAGGTGAAGCTGACGTGGTTTGAAGAGATTTTCGAAGAGTATAAATTATACTTTTACAACTTGAACCTCATCTTTGCCGAGCAAAATCAAGTATTTTTCTATGTTTTCAATCGAATAGGCTCTAGATAAAGCCTCTCCGTATAAGGCTAACTGACCACGATAGCGGTCTATGAGTTGACTTGGTTGATCGTAACGGTCTGTTTTGTAGTCGAAAAGAACGATGCGATCCTCATAAAGCAGATAGCCATCCAAGATTCCACGGACAACGAAATCTTCCTTACTCTTTTGATCTTTTTTGAGCATGGAGAAGGGTTGCTCGCGGTAAAGATGGCTGGTATTAGCGAGAATTTCCTGACCAAGTGCTGTATCAAAAAATGCTAGGATTTTAGAAAGATTGATCTTGTCTCTAGCAGCTGGACTAGTTTGAACTTGTTTAAGTGTTTCTGTTAGACTAGCAAGTGTTGGTTGTTGACTGAGGTCAATTCTCTGCATGAGTTCATGAGTGGCACTACCAATCTCTGCTCCAGTTACCTTTTTTTTAGTTAAAAAATCAGGTAAATTGAAGCTGATTTGCTTCTCTGGTGATTTGGTTTGGTTAGTAATTTCTACCCCTTCCATATCCATAACGGGTTCGTAGAATTTCTTGATTTGGCTTGGGGTTTGAACACTTGGTAGTTCAATAGCTGCGCGGTGAAAAGTATTATAAACTTCCACCTCTTTCAGCATTTCAAGGGCTTCTTTGATGATTTCTGACTGGCGGTTGTCTGCTTGAGAGCTGTCTTTTAAAGGGCTCTTGTTTTCCAATTCCCCGATAGCTTCTGTAGTCAACTGGTCTTCACCAACAAAGCGATAGCTAAAATTGAGATTGTCCTTGGCAAAAACTTTACTGATAGCCCAGATCCAATCTTGGAAATTTCTTGCTTGTAGTCTGGTATTGCTATCTAATTTTCCGTTTTCAGTTGCTGGGTATTCCTTTGCTTCCAGCTTTTCACGAGAACCCTTGCCAACAAGATAGAGCTTTTTCTCAGCTCTCGTCATGGCAACATACAGCAGACGCATCTGCTCTGAATAGCTAGCCAGTTGCAATTCTTCTTCATTCTGCGTATAAGTTAGGCTAGGAATGGAGAGTTTGATGGTTTTAGGATAGTGTGCTTCCACTGCTCCTGTTTCCACCTTGGCGATATATTTGACACCAAGCCCATTCTGACGACTGAGAATAACTTCTGACATCGAGTCTTGCTTGTTGAAGTCCTGATCCATGTTGAGGATAAAGACATAAGGAAACTCCAATCCTTTGCTCTTGTGAATAGTCATAAGTTCCACAGCATCCTTTGGCGGCGCGACTGCAACGCTTGCGAGGTCATGCTGAGCCTCCAAAACTTGATCAATCATACGGATAAAACGAGACAATCCCTTGAAATTACTCTTTTCAAACTGGTCAGCGCGCAGAGCTAGGGCGTAGAGATTGGCCTGTCTGGCAGGACCATTTGCTAAAGCCCCAACATAGTCATAATAAAAACGGTCGTTGTAAATCTTCCAAATCAAGTCATAGAGAGAGTGGGTTTTGGCATACAAGCGCCAAGAATCCAAGATATCCATGAATTGGTTTAGTTTTTTAGCTAGTTCCTTGTGAATTAAAACTTTCTGGGGAGTTGCTTGTTTTTGAGCATTGACCAGTTTCTCATAGAGATTTTCTTGTATCTTATCTTCTGCTTTCTGAAGGGACAAGCGTGCCAATTCGTCCTCATCGAAACTAAACATAGGAGACTTCATCAGAGCAACCAAGGCATAGTCTTGCAGGGGATTGTGAATGACGCGCAGGGTGTCTAACATGACTTGTACTTCTAGGGATTGGAGATAATTGTTTTGCTCACCGTCAGTTTTAACAGGTATCCCGTACTCAGATAAGGCAAGGAGAATCTGGTCATTTCGACTGCGACTGGAAGTCAAAAGGGCAATTTCTTTGAAGGCAACACCTTTTTCCTGATGAAGCTTCAGGATTTCCTTGATGACTAGACGCATTTCCCCAGTGAGTTTCGTGTCTGCCTGACTCTCTTCCTCTTCTTGCCCATTATCGTCCTTATCGTAGAGGAGAAATTCTGCCTTGTTGTCTGGATTAGGAGTCAGTTTGGTATTGGCAAAAACAAGCTGGTGCATGCTGTCATAGTTGATTTCGCCGACCTCTTGGTCCATAAGGCGTGCAAAAGCATCGTTGGTTGCTGACAGCACTTCTGAACTACTACGAAAATTTTCCTTGAGCAAAATCAGCTTTCCTTCTTGAGGATTTTGCGCATAGCGTTGGAATTTTTCATTGAAAATCTGCGGGTCTGCCTGACGGAAACGGTAGATAGATTGCTTGATATCTCCCACCATAAAACGATTGTGGCCATTCGACAGCAATTCTAGCATTCGTTCTTGAATGTGGTTGGTATCCTGATACTCATCGACCATGACTTCGTGGAATCGTTCCTGATAAGCCTCGCGGACTTGTGGGAAATTTTCTAGAATCTCGATGGTATAATGACTGATATCAGCGAATTCAAAGGCATTTTCCTGGCGTTTACGTTCACGATAAGCCTCCACAAAATCACTCATAAAGGTTTGGAAGGTTTTAGCTAGCTCCCAGGTGTCTTCATGATAACGCTCTTGATAGTCGAGAATGGTTATCTGGTCTGACAGTTGTCCTAGTTTAGCAAACTGGATCTTTCTCTCATCGTTATAGGCATCAGCCAGTGGTTTCAAATCGGCCTTACGACTAGAATTAGCTAGAGCTCTACCATTTTTTTCTTTCGAGATGGCGACAACACGCGTAAGCACTGCTTGATAAGCCTGGCTATCGGACTCTTGATTTAAGCAACCAATTTCACCCAGAACCAACAGCACATTTTCTAAATAAGTAGCTTTTGGAAACTCCTTGGCATCGTTATCCAGATGATAACGGAGGAAACTTTCCAAATCCCATAGCGCCTGTTTGATTTGCTCAGTTAATTTGTCTTTTTCAATTACAAAGTCAGCTTCTTCAAACCCTTTGAGGAAAGAGTTACTCAACCATTTTTTGGGGCTACTGGTGGATTGGAGGAAATCATAGATTTTGTAGACTTGCTGGCGCAGACCTCGTTCATCCTTGCCACGTCCAGCAAAGTTCTTGACCAATCGACTAAAGCTCTCTTTCTTTTCACCTTGGTAATGGTCTTCAAAAACCTGATGAAAAACTTCGTTTTTTAAGATTAACTGTTCACTTTCATTTTGTAGAATACGGAAATTTGGTGCAATATCAATCAGATAGCCATGTTTGCCGAGGAACTTTTGTGTGAAAGAGTCCATAGTTCCGATGGCCGCGTTTGGCAGATCTGCCAACTGACGTCCCAAGTGTTGTTTGAGATCAACATCATCTGTTTCTTGGATTTGTTGGCTGATTTTTTTCTCCAAACGTTCTTTTAGTTCAGTGGCAGCCTTGACGGTAAAGGTCGAGATAAAGAGTTGAGAAATTTCGACACCACGGGCTAACTGGTCAAGAATGCGCTCTGCCATGACAAAGGTCTTCCCTGAACCAGCAGACGCTGAAACAAGGATATTTTGCCCTGCAGTATAAATGGCTTCGATTTGCTCGGCCGTTTTCTGCTGTTCCTTGCTCGAATTCGCTTCTGCTTCTTGCAATTTTTGAATCTCTTCCTCAGTTAAAAAGGAAATGGGCTTCATCGATTCAACTCCTCTCTCATTTTTTCAAACCAAGCTTGCTTGAGCTTTTCTCCGACCAGACGCTTGCCGTCAGATAAGTCTAATTTCTCAAGGAAACGGGCTTGTCCCAAGTGGTAATTGGCTTCAAATCCAGTGATGGCTTGGTGTTGCTGGACATACGGGGCAATACTTCTGCCGTTTTCTGTGTATGGATTAATAGCAAAATGGCCTTCTAAAATCTTCTCAGCTGCCTTCTTGTAAAGATGGGCATTGTAGTCCAATAAGAGCTGGAATTCCTTGTCTGTCAGCTGATTAGCCTTGTTTTTGTTGTAAAATTCGCCCAAGTGACTGCTTTCTTTTTCTAAAAAGAGTCCCTGGTATTTCATAGATTTGCTGGCTTCTGCTACTGCTCCTGCCAGACTTTTAACGGTCAACAGAGATTGGACAGGTTCAGCCATTTCCAAGTACATAGCACCGAAAAAGTTCTGCTCCCCCTCTCTTTTTAGGGCAGCAAGATAGGTTGGCAGCTGGGAATTAAGGCCATTAAAGAAATTCGGAAACTGGAACTGAGTTAAACTAGACTTGTAGTCTACCACTCCTAACGCTCCATCAGCTTTCAGGCGGTCAATGCGGTCAACCTTGCCTCGCACATGGACACTGCGACCATTATCCAATTGAATAAAGGCCTGATCTTTACCGCCAAATGTTGCTTCCTCTTGGATGGTTTCGATAGCTGGATTATGCCGAAGGATGTGGCCCGTAGTTCGCGCGACATCAAGTAGAACTTCCTTGGTAAACTGGGCTTCCAGACTTTCCTGATAAATAGCCTCAAATTCACGTTCTTGGCTGGTTTCTTGAATAGCTTGTTCCAGACGTTGATCAAAGGAATCTTCATCAGGCAGTTTCAAGGCACGTTCAAAAATACGATGCAAGAAATTCCCGTGACTTCGAGCATCAGGACGCAGGCGCAATTCCTCCTGCAAGCCTAAGACATAACGGAGGAAATAACTATATTCATTGCGGTAAAACTCCGTCAAACCAGAGGTAGACAAGTAAAACTCCTTGTCAACTGGATAGAGTGCCTGCAAGGTATCTTTTTCTAATGGCTTGCTACTTGGATTAGTTGGGATAGCTGGATTTGTAAGACCTTTTTGGTCAAGTTTTTTCCCCATGACACGCGCAAGAACCTTTACAAAGGTCACATCTTGCTCATTTTCATTAGAACCTGCCTGCTGATGATAGGCAACTAGACTAGACAATAGACTGTGATAAGAACCCATATCATCCTTAGACAGACTTTTTTGATGAATCTTCTTCTCTATCCGGCTAAATCCAAAACTCACCAGTTCCTGAAGATAGGCCGATTCCTTGCTCTCATTTTCATTAAGAAGACTTGGTGCTGACAACACCAACTGCTTACGAGCGGCGTTGACTAAAGAAAGCATGGTATAGCGATTTTTCTTGAGATTTTCGCTACTTGCAATCAGTAATTGTGCTCCCTCTTCAGTTGCTTGGTTTAGGCTTTGTCTTTCTTCGTCTGTTAACAGGCTGGTGTTTTGCGCAATTTTTGGTAAATGATCCTGAGTCAGCCCAATGGCGTAGACAAAGTCAGCGGTCAGAGGCGCAATCAGATCGTAACTCTGCACCAGAACTGTGTCCACTGTCGCTGGAATGGTGCGATACTGGGACAAACTCATTCCAGAATGGAGCAAGGCTAGGAAGTCCTCCAGACTAACTTGTGAACCAGCAAAAACCGTCGCAAATTGTTCTAAAACATGGCAGAAAGCCTTCCAAACTTCGGCTTGTCTTTCCTGTTCTAGAGTTTCCATAGTGGTTGTCAATTCTTGCATCTGCTTGCTTAAAGCAGCATTTTTTAGAAAAGTATTCCACTTTTGCAAGAGATTTTCAGTCTTTTGCTTCCGACTGGCAAATAAGGTTTCAAGTGGCTCCAAAACTCGCAGACGAAGGGCATTCAAGTGTTCCAAATCAAATTTTCCGAGGTGGGATTTGGTAAAGGTCTGCTGAAAAGCTGACAAGCCATTGATGCCAAGATAGCGGAGATATTGTTCAAAAGCATCAATATCAGCCTGACTGAGGTCAGTATACAGACCAGTTCTGAGGAGATTAATCAAATCCTCCTGACGGAAACGGTAACGTTTTAAACGTAAAATAGACTCCACGTACTGGGTCAAGGGATGATGAGCCATGGATTCACTTCTACCAAGATAGAATGGTATCTGGTACTGGTCAAAAATGGTTTTCAACGATAACTGGTAAGAAGCCACATCACCCAGCAAAATACGGAAATTCTTGTAACTCAGTTCTGGATGGTCATGTAATTTCTGACGAATAGCGCGAGCCACCAACTCCAACTCTTCCTTTTGTGTCAAACAAGACCAGATTTGCAGATTTTCACGGTCCTTCTCATCTACATCTAAAGTAAGTTCTGAAAAATCATAAGAAGACTCCAGCAAACGAGAAGCCTTGTCAAAACTATCCATTTTCTCATGTGTCTGAGAACGATCCTGAGCAGGTGTTTGGTATTTTGCCCCCAAATGATGAAGAAATTCCACACTGGCTTGGTAGAGATTCCCTTCAGTGAACGGACTGGTATAGCCTTTCTTGCTTGCATAGGCCCCAATAACAATCTCAACACCTTTTCGATGAAGTAGATCCACTACACGCTCTTCCTCGGCAGAAAAACGGGTAAAGCCATCAATAACCAAGGCAATCTGACTAAAATCACTACTTACCTTGTCATTCTCAATAGCCTCAATCAAATGGGACAACTGACTTCCCTGAGCCAACTGACCTTGATTGAGATAGGCAGTCACTTTCTCAAAAATCAAGAGTAAGTCTGCCCGCTTATCCTCATCCGTCAAACTTTCCAAGTCCAAAAAGCTCATCTGAGCAGTCGTCATCTCATGATAAAGTTCAACCAACTGCTGGATAAATTGAGTATCCTGCTTAATCGCACCATAAACACGCAAGTCCTTGGGATCGAGTTCAGCAAGGCATTTATAAAAGGCCATTCCAAGGCCGATGTCATCTAGACTCGTCTTGGTTGGCAAATCATTCAAGACTAAGTAACGAGCCATCTGAGCAAAACGCGTGACGGTAATCGCAAAAGAAGCCTGCTGGGACAAGCATTTCAGCACGGCGCGTTCCTTTTCAAAAGAAAGAGAGTTGGGGGCAATGTAGAAGACCCGCTTGTCAGCAGCAACAAGCTCTTCTGCCTCTCTCGTTAAAATTTCAGTCAAAGAAGTCCGAATATCAGTATAAAGTAATTTCATCTCAGCCTCGTTTGCTTTATCAAAGTTTCTTACTCTATTATAGCAAAGTTCGCTTCACAGTCCAAATCCAAAATTCTAGTTGACAATCATTTAATTAGCAAATCAATCATGCTTCATCATCCACTTTCATATGCTGAAAGATATAGAGAAAAAAGTCTTTGGAAACTTCAAAATGCCCATAACGAAGTCGAGAAGTATAGTCTTTCCATTCAGGATGTTGTCTGGCTATTTCTATGAAGCAATCTTTGACTGGTTGATAATACTCGACATTTCGTCTAAAGGGAAAGAATCCTTCAAACTGCTCTACTTGATAGGCCTTGTCGTCTATAATTTTACCTACGGCCACAAAAGCCTGTAACTTGTCTTGACCGTTCATATCGTATTTTGGACTATAGTATAAAAGATAGTCACCTTTTTTCATACGGTTTAAGGGGCCGCCCTTTCCATGACAGACCTGACAAAAATTCCCTTCAACTCCTCTTAAAACATGGTTCTTCGAAACAACTCCGACCCAATATCTAGGCATTTTTATCCTCCAACTCTACTAACATGCGATTAAAAACTTCTCTATCGTTAGATAGTTTTTCAAAAAATTCTTCATCAACCCCTTCTACTAAAGGTAAAGCTTGATTGGCCTTCTCCGCGCCAGAATTCGTCACTGAAACCAGTTTTGCCCGACTATCCTTTGGGTGTTGATCACGTCTAATGTAGTCTTTCTTCTCCAGTAACCTAACAATCTGGGAAACCGTCATGACATCCATACCAGTGAACCGAGCAATATCAACTTGAGTTACATATTCCTCTCTATTGGACAAAAACAAGAGCGAGGTTAAAACGATAAATTGGGGCAAAGTGAGTCCAACCGATTTCAAGACTCTTTTCAAATTGCTTTCCCACTTGTTGTAGACTTTGATGAAAAGAAGACCTGTAGACTCTGTTTCATCATTTTTGTAAATTGAATTAAAGTGATACTTTGACATTTTTTCTCCTTAAATATTAAGTATACATATTATATAAGAATTTATTTTGTTTTTCAAGAAAAGGAAGCTTGAATTTTACAATTCTGTCAGACATTTCATAGTCTATATGCTATAATAAAAGCAAAACACCTAGAAAAGGAAGTCTTATGATTAAACTACTAGCCTTGGATATGGACGGAACCCTCCTTAACGAAGCCAAGGAAATTCCACAAGCCCACATTACTGCCATTCACCAAGCCATTGAAAAAGGTGTCAAACTGGTTCTCTGTACAGGTCGCCCGCTTTTCGGTGTCCTCCCCTACTATAAAAAACTAGGACTTGACCTCCAGAACGAGTACGTCATCGTCAATAACGGTTGTTCAACCCACCAGACCAGTGACTGGGGGCTAGTTGACTGGCAAGAACTCAGTCCAACTGACATCGAATACCTCTATGACCTAGCTGAAAAAAGTGATGTTCAGTTGACTCTTTTTGATGAGGAACACTATTTTGTCCTCGGTGGTAAGCCTAATCAAATCGTTCAAAATGATGCCAAGCTTGTCTTTTCAGACCTGACTGAAATCTCCCTTGAGGAAGCTACCAGTGGTAAGTATCGCATGTTCCAAGGCATGTTTTTAGGAACAAAAGAGCAAACAGACGATTTTGAGCAGCGATTTGCTGAGGAACTCTGCCAACGATTTAGCGGAGTTCGTTCGCAGCCTGTCATTTATGAAGCTATGCCACTTGGAACGACAAAGGCTACTGCTCTTTCACGTCTAGCTCAGATTTTGAAGATTGATTCCTCAGAAATCATGGCCATAGGCGATGCTAATAACGATATCGAAATGCTTCAGTTTGCAGGACTTGGCATTGCTATGGGAAATGCCAGCGACCATGTCAAATCCCTTGCTAATGACGTTACAGCCAGCAATGAAGAAGAAGGCGTTGCGCGTGCGATTGAGAAGTATATTTTATAAAAAAGAAAAGCAAATAGACAGAAATTACTGCTATTTGCTTTTTTTGCTATTTAACCAAATAAGCAATCAAGGTTATAATCCATAGATGAGCTGGGTAGAAAATATAAAAGAAATATTTACTCCAACTGGTTTCTTTTCCTCGCTGTCCATTATAAAGTGCCATAAAAGGAAATACGGTGATAAAGAGCCAGTCAGAATTGTAAAGCATCATTTCCAGTGTTTGGTACCATGTGTCGTAGATTTGGATGGAAGTCACTAACAAGAAGGCCCACAGAAAGGCATATAGGAGATTTCGCAAGCCCTTGCGATTTCGACAAGAGTAACTAATCAAGAGAAATTGTAGCATGGTGATGCCACCCTCAGTAAAAAGACACCCGAAAATCAAGAGCCCAGCAAGCCCAATACGACGCCACAACTTCTCCTTTTTATCCAACTCTTTTCTGGGAAAACCAATCCAAAGCATGGTGACACCGATGGCCAAAGTCAAGAAAATATTATTAGTAACCATTACACCCTTAGAGGCAAACAGAGTATTGAGAAGGCTATTTCCAGCAAACATGATAAGCGCCCAAGACCAGAGGCGGATGAGGTAGTTTTTCAAATTTCGAGTATGGATGAAGCCTTCCATAGCCATATAGGCAAACCAAACTCCCACACAACGGGTCAAGGCGTGAAAGATACCTTCCCACAAAGGAGAAACGATTCCTGTAATATGCGGAATATGGTCTAGAACCATTACTGCCGCCATCAGATACTTCAACTGCGTTGCATTCCATTTTTTCATAATAAACCTCTTTCTTTTTGATCTACATAGAGTATAGCATACATTTCCGCGTATAATCGTACACCTATCTTACATTTAAAAAGCCTATCTTACATTTTTGTAAGACAGGCATGAATATCAAAAATTTATTATGAAAGTTACCTTCTAGTCCGTAATTCGTTGGTACATTTCTGGTCTTCTATCTCGAAACAGTCCCCAGTTGAGGCGTTCACTTGCTCCCTTGTCAAGGTCATAGGTCGCTAACAGAACAGCTTCACCTTGTCTTTCAGCTTTCTCTAGAATAGTTCCTGTTTCATCCGTCATAAAGGAGGAACCGTAGAAGTCAAGACTGGAACTCTGTCCGCCATTTTCCTCACTAGGAGTGACTTCCTCCACACCATAACGATTGGCTGCAATGACTGGGACAATATTAGCTGCTGCGTGCCCTTGCATAGTACGTTGCCAGTGACCACAACTGTCTGTATCCAAAATTGGCTCTGAACCGATAGCGGTTGGGTAAAAGAGCAATTCTGCCCCATTCAACGCAAGACAGCGCGCTGTTTCAGGGAACCATTGATCCCAACAGATGCCAATCCCAATCTTAGCGTAGCGAGTATCCCAGACCTTGAAACCAGTGTTACCAGGCGTGAAATAGAACTTTTCTTGATAATAATGGTCATCTGGTATGTGGGTCTTCCGATAAACACCCAGCACTTCTCCATCAGCATCAATGACGGCGATAGAATTATACAAGACATTGCCATCTTTTTCATAGAAACTAATCGGTAGAACAACCTGTAGTTCCTTAGCAATCACTTTAAAATGCTGAATGGCGGTATTTTCTGTCACTGACTGAGCATATTGGTAGTAGTTATACTGGCGTTCCTGACAGAAATAGGGGCGTTCAAACAACTCGGGTAAGAGGATGATTTGTGCGCCTTGTTCCGTAGCTTGACGTACTAGACGTTCCGCTGTTTGGATATTTGTTGCTACATCCTTAGCACATTGCATCTGGATTGCTGCAACTCTAACATTTCTCATCTTTTTCTCCTATTCTGGGATTTGTTGGGTGATACAGTGGATATTGCCACCACCTAATAGAATATCTCTGGCTGGAATTCCGACAACTTTACGGTCTGGGAAACACTTGCTGAGGATATCTAGGGCCACTTGGTCATTGACATCCTGAAATTGTGGCACTAAGACAGACTTGTTGGCAATATAAAAGTTTACATAGGAGGCCGCCAGACGTTCACCTGCATATCGCTCCTCTTCACCTTCTTCATAGATGTAGCCTGGCAGATCCTCTTCGGTTACAACTTGATGAAGCGCTGGGATTGGCAATTTATGAATGGTGAAGGGACGCCCTTTTGCATCTGTTTCTTTTTTTAAAAGCTCAAGGTCAGCTGCAGACATGGCATACTGAGGATCGTTTTGATCATCTGTCCAAGCCAAGACAAGCTCTGCAGGACCAACGAAAGCGGCAACATTGTCAACGTGTTCATTGGTTTCGTCCTGATAAATACCATAAGGAAGCCAGATAACTTTTTCAGCGCCAAGATAGTTCAATAATCTTCTCTCGATTTCCTCTTTACTGAGATGAGGATTGCGACCAGCGCTCAGAAGGCAACTTTCAGTCACAAGAATGGTTCCTTGACCATCGCTATGGATTGCTCCGCCTTCCAGTACAAAAGGTTTAGCATCATAGACAGGCATTTCCAAGGCCTCAGCAAAATGACTGGCTACTTGATCATCATCTTCATAGTCTTGGTAGAGACCATCTACAGCTCCACCCCAAGCATTGAAAGACCAATCCACGGCTAATTTCTGGCCTTCATCATTTACAAGAATAGTCGGACCTGTATCACGGGCCCAGGCATCATTGGTGGGAATGTCTAGATAAACAACCGTGTCTCCAAGATAGGATTGTGCTTCAGATAGATAGTCCTGCTCCACCAAAAGATAAACAGTTTCCCCTTCTGCTATGGTCTTGATAATCTGGTTAAATGCTTTTTTGGCAGCCTTTCCTTGAAAGGGCCATGAACCTGGTCGAGTTGGCCATATCATGAGGGTACCATGATGGGGTTCGTACTCTGCTGGCATACGATAGACTGATTTTTTCGGAGTTTCTATCATGATAATCTCCCTTTAAAGTCTTGGTAGCCAAAATCTTTGACTAGACCGCACTCACCCTCTTTATCCATGAGATAGAGACTTGGCAAGCCAATACCGTTAAAGGTATTATTTTTAACAAATGAGTAAATAGCCATGTCTTCGAAATAAAGTCTATCTCCAATTTCAACTGGATTTTCAAAGCTATAATCGCCAATCACATCACCCGTCAGACAGGTATTGGAAGAAAGTCTATAGGTGTGGGCTTTTTCCTGAGCCTCAAATCCATTTCTCAAAGGTGGACGATAGGGCATTTCAAGTACATCTGGCATATGGCAGGTCGCGGAGGCATCTAAAACCAAGATTCCCATATCATTTTCTACAATATCCAATACCTCCGTTGCTAGATAACCAGCATTGAGCGCAATAGCTTCACCCGGCTCGATATAGACCTCAAGATTGTAAGTTTCTCGGATACGCTTGATTTCAGAAATTAGCAAATCCACATCGTAGTCTTCTCTGGTGATGTGGTGTCCACCACCCATATTGAGCCATTTAACTTGATGCAAATAGGGTCCAAACTGCGCTTCTACTGCTTTCAAAGTTGTCTCTAAATCATCTGAACCTTGCTCGCAAAGGGTATGAAAATGAAGTCCGTCCACTAAATCCAATAAATCACTTGGTATCTTGTCTGAAGTCACTCCAAAACGAGAGCCAGGAGCACAAGGATCATAAAGCGCGTGGTCACCCTGCGTTGAACATTGAGGATTGATGCGAAGACCCACACTGATACCAGCATCACGACAACGTTGACCATATTTTCGTAGTTGTCTCTCTGAGTTAAAAACAATATGATCCGATATTTGCAGTAGTTCTTCCATATCTGATTCCTTGAAAGCAGGTGCAAAGACATGGACTTCCCCCGGGAATTCTTCTCTAGCGAGCTTAGCTTCATAGAGACCACTTGCAGTTGTACCAGATAGGTACTGGCTAATCAAGGGATAGGTTTTGTAGAAGGAATATGCTTTCTGGGCAAGCAAAACCTTGCAACCAGCTTCTTCTTGTACATATTGCAAAATGCGACAGTTGGCTTCTAACTTTGCTAAGTCAATGACGTAAGCTGGTGTTGGAACTTGTTCTAACTTCATTAGTCCACCATTTGCGGGTTTTCTACCACAACCCAAGGCAAGCCGTACTCATTCAAAGCTTCCATGAATGGATCTGGATCCAATTCTTCAAGGTTGTAAACTCCAGGTTGTTTCCAAGTTCCGTTCATAACTAATTTTGTCCCAATCATAGCTGGAACTCCAGTAGTGTAAGAAATAGCTTGTGAACCAACTTCTGCGTAACATTCCTGATGGTCGCAAACATTGTAGATATAGATAGTCTTTTCAACGCCATCTTTGACACCTCTAAAGATACAGCCGATATTGGTTTTTCCAACTGTACGTGGGCCAAGGCTGGCTGGATCAGGAAGCAAGGCTTTCAAGAATTGAATCGGCACAATGTCTTGTCCATTAAAGTTAATAGCATCTGTACGAAGGAGACCAACGTTTTCCAAGCATTTCATGTGCGTTAGATAAGATTGCCCAAAGGTCATAAAGAAACGAATGCGTTTAACACCTGGAATGTTTTTGGCAAGTGATTCGATTTCTTCATGGTGAAGGAGATACATGTCTTTCTGTCCAACTTGAGGGAAGTCATACTCACGCTTGATAGACATAGCTTCGACTTCGACCCATTTTCCATCTTCCCAGTAAGAACCTGGCGCAGAAACCTCTCGGAGATTGATTTCTGGGTTAAAGTTTGTCGCAAATGGATAACCATGGTCACCACCATTACAGTCTAAAATGTCGATATAGTGGATTTCGTCAAAGTAATGTTTGAGTGCATAAGCTGAAAAGACGCTGGTTACACCTGGGTCAAAACCAGAACCAAGAAGAGCGGTCAAGCCTGCTTCTTTAAATTTCTCCTGATAAGTCCATTGCCATGAGTAGTCAAAGTAGGCTGTAAAACCAAGTTCCTTGCAACGTTTTTCATAGATAGCACGCCATTCTGGGTCTTCCGTATCCTCAGCCTCATAGTTAGCTGTGTCGATATAGTGGACTCCAGTTGCCAAACAAGCGTCCATAATTGTTAAATCTTGATATGGTAAAGCTACGTTCAAAACAGCTTCTGGTTTGTAGCTTTCAATCAAGGCAATGACTTCTTCTACCTTGTCAGCGTCAAGGGCAGCTGTCTCAATCTTTGTACTTGTTTTACCTTCCAGTTTAGCCTTCAAGTCATCACATTTTGACTTGGTACGGCTAGCAATCATAATTTCTTTAAAGGTTTCGCTATCTTGGCAAATCTTTGAAATAGCAACTTGGGCAACGCCCCCACATCCAATAACTAGTAAACGACTCATTTTTTTCCTTCCTCTTCTTCTAAAATGTCTTCTACATACTTAGGCAACATAAAGGCCCCCACATGTAAGTTTGCAGTGTAGTATTCTGTGAAAAGCTGACGTTTTTTCCAGCCTTCCTTGTCAAAATCTTTGACAGGGTGATATTTTTTCGAAGCAAATCCAAATAACCAATAGCCAGCAGGACTAGTTGGGATATGTGCCTGATAAACTCGACTAATTGGAAAGGCTTGATTGACCTTGCGGTGCATGCTTCGGCAAGCCGACTCATCTTCGTCAAAGAAAGGACTCCCATGCTGGTAAATCATGATTCCGTCCTCTTTGAGAGCCCGATAACTATTTCCGTAAAATTCCTTGGTAAAGAGACCTTCTGTATGGCCAAAGGGATCTGTCGCATCGTTGATGATAATGTCGTAATCATCCTCACAGTTTCTCAAAAAACGTAGGCCATTTTGATAATAAATAGTGACACGAGGATCATCAAGACCAGCCGCAAAGTCGGGGAAGTATTCTCGACAAACTTCTACTAGCATCTCATCTGGTTCCACGATATCGATTTGCTCTAGCTCAGGATAGAGTGTTAAAACTTGGGCAACACCCCCGTCACCACCACCAATAACCAATACTTTCTTTGGATTAGGATGCACAGCCATGGGAACGTGGACGGTCATTTCGTTGTAGACAAAATCATCCGCATCTGAGAACAAGACATGCCCATTTAAAATCAGTATTTTCCCAAAAGCTGGCGTATCCAAGACTTCGATATCCTGCCATTCACTTTTTCCAGCATAGAGTTGCTTGGCAGTTCTCAAGGACAATTTCACATCTGGAGTATGAACTTCAGAAAACCATAAATCCATCTAGTTCTCCTTTCTCTTAATGACGTTGATGTGATTGACCTCTGGATCTTCCGTCCCTTGGAGGGAGCAACCACGTTCTTTGGCAAATTGGACATAGTCTACAATTTCTCGTGTAATGCGTTCACCTGGTGCTAGGATTGGAATTCCTGGAGGATAACACATGACAAATTCCCCACAGACTTGTCCAACAGAATCATCCAAGGTTAAACTTTTTCTCTCTGAATAAAAGGCTTCCTGAGGAGACAGGACCAACTCGGGTTGAATATATTCTCCAGCAATCAAGTCCTTCCCATCTCTCGAGTAAAGTCTCTTGATATCAGCTAAAGCACCAACCAGACGCTCAATGTCTTGGATGCGGTCACCAATTGAAATATAGGCCAATATATTGCCAATATCCCCGAATTCAATCTGAATGTCGTATTCGTCTCGTAAGAGGTCATAAACCTCGATACCTGTTAAGCCAATACCCTGAGTATAGACAGACAACTTGGTCACGTCAAAATCACAAACGGAAACACCGTCTATTAACTCTTTTGAGTAGGCATAGTAACCTCCGATAGCATTGATTTCACGACGAGCGTACTCAGATAATTCAATAACTTTCTCAAAAGACTCTTTTCCACGGAGAGCTAAGTTCCGTCGAGAAATATCCAAACTAGCCATAAGTAGGTAAGAGGCAGATGTAGACTGGGTCAGGTTGATAATCTGACGAACGTACTCAGGATTCATCTGCGCCCCGATAAGTAAAATGGAGCTTTGGGTCAAACTCCCACCAGACTTATGCATAGAGACCGCCGCCATATCAGCACCTGCATTCATAGCAGAAATTGGGAGTTTATCTGTAAAATGCAGATGAGCTCCATGGGCTTCATCCACTAAAACAAGCATGCCAGCATCATGAGCCATATCTGTCAATCCCTTAAGATCTGAACAAATCCCATAGTAAGTTGGATTGTTGATTAGGATAGCCTTGGCATCTGGATGTTCCTTTATAGCTTGAGCCACACGGTCATTTTCAAGACCTAAAGCGATGCCGATTTTAGGATCTACACTCATCTCGATATAGATGGGAATGGCACCACATAGAACCAGCGCATTGATAGCAGATTTGTGGACATTTCGTGGCAGAATAATCTTATCTCCTGCCTTACAGGTGGAAAGAATCATGGTTTGAACAGATGAGGTTGTTCCCCCAATCATGAGAAAGGCATGCGCCGCTCCAAAAGCATCTGCAGCCAATTCCTCCGCATCACGAATAATCGAAATGGGATGACCAAGATTATCCAAGGGTTTCATAGAATTGACATCAATGCCAACACATTTTTCTCCTAACAGTTCGACAAGTTCTGGATTTCCTCGTCCACGCTTGTGACCTGGCACATCAAAGGGGACAATCCTTTTCTTGCGTAGCTTGACCAAGGCCTCGTAAATTGGGGCTTGGTTTTGATCTAACTTCTTCAAGACATACTCCTTTACCGTATTTTTAGCACCTCAAGAAGATAAAGGCGACTAAAGGTTGACTTATGAAAAAAGAGCAGGTTTTCACCTGCTCTGCAATCTTCTGACGTGTGTATTTTGGTTTCTGTTGAGTATGTCTGTTCCCGATGTTTCCTAACTCTCTAGTAGCAAATATTACGTACTTTATTGATCGTTTCACAAGATGACGTGTGCTTTCACCACACTAAAATTTATGAATTAGGACAAGCGTCCTAACATCAACTTATAAAAGTAGGCTTTTAACCCTATCAATAATGTGGCTTTTCAACCACGCTTCGGCATTCAACCCTGCCTGTCCGTAGGCATTTTTTACTCGGGTTTATATTTGCTAGAAAACATCTTCTCATTTTCTAAGCCTTATAACTATACCATGTTTACAAGAGCTTGTAAAGGATTTTGTGAAACTTTTTTAAACAATTTCTTTTTTTGTTCGTGAAATATTACTCAACAATAAAAAGAAATCGTTTTAAATTGAGATTAAAAACAAAAACAGGAACTAAATCGATTAGTTCCTTTGTTGAATCGTAAGTATAGTCAGTTATTCAAAATCTTATCTACTTATCTCGTGCTACTTGAACAGCTAGTTCAAAATCAGTCATCATATAATTTTCATCTAGGCGGATGAGACCATAGTACTCATTCCAAAATAGTGAATCACTGTTGCTGGACCACTTTAATCCATACCATAGTTGAGTGACATCACTTGTATTTGATGGTGGAATTGACCATAGATGCTTCTTGAAAGTTTCTTGAACAAGTGGAACATCTAGCCTAGTAGTCAAGTCAAGTTCATTTAATTTGAAAGTAATAGAATGTTTTTTTGCTGCCTCAATACTGTCCTTGTTAAATCGAACCTGAATAATCTTAGAATCTTCTATAGCCACATCATGGTCCTCAGCACCGTAAAAGGAAATACTGCCCAGTACTATGCCATCTTTTGCTAGGAGATAGGGAGAGTAAGGAACAGCATTGCTATCAAGCTTGAAGCCTTTTTCGATGGTAACTGTTTTATCTCCAGGATACTTTTGGAAACTGTTACT
Organism: Streptococcus cristatus; assembly: GCF_019685515.1. Classification (GTDB taxonomy): domain Bacteria; phylum Bacillota; class Bacilli; order Lactobacillales; family Streptococcaceae; genus Streptococcus. The sequence goes on along the minus strand of NZ_JABFFN010000001.1, from coordinate 917,383 downwards.
TGTCAGGAGGTCTTCATAGTCGCTACCACCATCGCCCTGTCTTACATAGATGTCAAATCCAGCGTCCATCAGCTCACTGGATTTAGTTTCAGTTAAAATGATTTTACTTTCATTAATTTGTAAAATCGGTGCTTGAGGTGGCAAACCAATCGTGAGATTAAACATGACTCCTACTAGAAAGAACATCAAAGTTATAAGGAGGGCGAGTAAAGACTTTCCAGTCCTTTTTCGAGCATTGAAGAGGGCCATTAGAGCTGGGAGGAGGATCATTTTAGCTAAAATAGAATTCCCCACACCGCCTCTATTTAAGGTCTGAAAAGCAAAGATCCCTGCGATTGCAATCAGGGATAGGTAGACCAAAATCTCGCCTAGACCCAGTTTTTCTGTTCGAGTTTGTTGATTTACAGGAGTTTCGTACAATGACTGTCCATTCTCTTTCCTCTTTTTTAGAAAAAGATAGAAGCCCAGACCTAGCAGCAGATTAAAGATTGCAAAAGCTATTAAAGTACCTATAATCACTGTTCTACCCATGGCTCTCTACTCCTTTATGTTCTCTCTCAAACCTTTTCTTTCTCATTAAAAGCAAATTCCCGACTAATAAAACGATTATTAAGAAAGGACTACCTTCTATCAGTACAATCGGTATAGCATAAATGGCAATCATTCCCATCTTTTTATCTTTAAGAATATTGCTGATATTTCTAGCTCTGTTTCCCAAGAAAGTGCTATAATGGAGCTAATAAATTATTCTGTATTCATTGGTGAAAAAAGGGGAAATAGCCATGTTCACTACTGTTGTTTTGATTTTTTATGCTCTTTTCTTTCTATCCTTATCCTTTACCATTTATCTCTATATCAGACTTGTAATCGCAGTAAATAAAGGCAAGGAAATTCCCAAATGGATTTATAAACTTGGGCATGCAATTCAAGGAAGAATTCACGTTGACTATGAAGAAATCACTGATGCTAATGCCCTTAAAGAGATTCATTGGTTCTTGCTAATCTATTTAATCGTAAATCTATTCGTATTGGCCGTCTTCTACTATCATGGCAATAGCTTTCCTCAAGCCGTTTATGAATGTTTGAAAAAACAATTTTTTATCGTACTTGTTAGTATGGTTTTAAAAAGTATTGGCAAATTTGTTGTACTGGCTATAAGAAAAAACTTTCATAACAGTCATGTCTATGCATCAACCAACGCTTTTATCGGGACAGCCTTTTTAACGAGTTATATTTTTATGTTTTGCATCATGATGAGTGGTCTTCCAGCTCAACCTGTTCCTGTCACCATTCAAAATACCACAGTCATTATCGGAGAGACCAAGGCTTCCGAGCTTTTAGAGCAAGGTTTCATCTTCGAAGATAAAGGTGCAAATAGTCCTATCACCAATCCAAAAAACGACCATTTCTACTACGGCCAGCTTCTCGAAATCAAGCGTGAAGATCAGTCCTATGGTTTTATGACCCTTACTCCTACTGGCAAAGATACTGATCAACTCAAAAACTGTGTCATTACCTACTATAGAACGCCTAAGGATGCCCATCAATTGCAGGGAATTTCTATCAATTATGTCAGTTTAGCAAATCTCAAGCTCCAAGATTTTCAAACAAGAAAATTAATCGATATCTTTGAAGTCAATCCTGCTGATTACAATGTCGCTGAGACTGACTCAAACTACATCCTAACCATTCAAACGGCAGATTACGATCTCTGGAAAAGATACAGGATTGAAGCCAAGTTCAATTCAGGTGGTTCCATAGATAGTTATGGTGTTAGAGCTCAACACAGTATGTGGGAATAAGATAGTATCATTTCAATACGAGCAAGTATAAGATTAAGTAAATGATTAAAAACTACTTAATCTTATGCTTGTTCATTTTTTCTTGGAAAATATCTGTCAGAATTTGGCGCAATTCTTGAGCTTCCTTTTCAGAAAGTTGGCCTTCTTGTTCAGCGACTGCGTATAATTTGGGGAACTCAAGCGAGATTCTCTTGACAGTACGTGTAATAGCATGTTTTCTAACGAAAAAAGGTATACGTTTTATATATTCTTGAGGGATTAAGGCGATAATCTTATCGGCAGTTTCCTTATCGTTAAGCTTAGAGAAAGTTAGTCCCTTTTTAATCATTTCTTGTTCTTTTTCGGTAAAATCTTGTAATTCCATATATCTACTCCTTATCTTCAACAACTTGTTTTTGTATGAGAGCTATTCTAACTATTCATGAAAATGGTTTATCTAGATACTCACGTGTATGTTTCCCTCTATTAAAAAATTCTTATTCTTTCGGTTGAGAATAGACTTCGATATGCTGACCTAGTACCTTGATTTCTACAGGTAGATTATCGGATTTGTCACCATCAACATCCGTTTCCAATTCACTATCTGAAGAGATTTTTATATGTCGAGCTTTCAGATACTCGATATTATCATTTACGACAACATCCCCTTTTAATAAATCAGGGATAACTGACAATTTAGTAAGAATTGACGCATCTTTTAGAATCAAAATATTAGCATAACCATCCTTGTCTTCATCAAAGATTTTTTTGTCAGCGAAATAATTTGTGAGGAGAACTAAAACATGACTGGCTGGGCCAATGTAATTACCATTATCAGTCTCAACTGTAATGTCAAATGCTTGATCTGTAATCACAGACTTCATGGTATTAATCGCATAGGCGAGCATACCAAACTTTGTTTTATCTTCTATCCCAACGTTGTGGATAGCTTCTGGCAAAGAGCCTATACTAAAGATATAACCAAAATAATTTCCATTTGATTTTCCGATATCAATCTTATTCGTAGAATTAAAATCGAGTTCGTCAATGGCACCATCAATATCTTGATTAATTTCTAACAGTTTCGTAATGAGATTTCCAGTTCCTCCTGGGATAATCGCAAGTTTAGGAATGTAGTCTTTTTCCGCGATACCAGATATTACCTCATTGACAGTCCCATCTCCACCAAAAACAAGAACAGCATCATATCGCTCACGAGAAGCTTCTTCTGCAAAGTTTGTAGCGTCTTGCGCTTTCTCCGTAATTTTAATCTCCACATCTTCAAAATAGTCTCTAGCTTTATTCTCCAGTTTTACCTTATAATCCAAGGCTTTTTCGCCACCAGAGGTTGGATTAATAATTAACATAATTTTTTTCATTTATAATTCTCCTTAAGGATTTTAAAAACAATATAGATCAATTAAAAAACCTTTTTGTTTCTCATTCACTTATTTGATGTCGTATTAGATAGATAGTTTTATATTGAGTTAAAAACTATCTATCTAAACTCATTGTACTTGATTCTAGTTTATTTAGCAAGTTTACAAGATTAGCATTAAAAAACCAACCGATATTTCCTTTCGATTGGTTTTTTGTGAAGAATTCATAAGTTTAACTATACAAAAACTCTTCCATCGCTTCTTTCACATATCCCTCTATATCTTCAATCTCTACAAACAGCGGGTCTAAGTGACATAAGAAGTGCCAATCTTCGGTGCCGCGTTTACTGTAGAGAATCGCTTCACCGTCTTCACTTCCCAAAAAGCTTCTATCGACTTCGTACCCTTTGCTTTCTAAGAAGGCTTTTGCCTTGCAGAAGCTTGCTTCTCTGGCTTCGACATAGTCTTTAACTTCATCGTTATTCACGACATAGGCATCGACTTTTGTAGCACCTTCGATTACTTTATCGTTTTTAACGGATAAATTCGAAATTTCTTTCCAAATAATGTCCACATTTTTTTCAGGTTCAAACGAGAATCTAGATAAAGGGACAATATTTCCATTGAAGACAATCTCCATATAATCCGGTAGATTTTTTGGATTAAAATACTCCACTACAAACCCATCTTCTTTTTCTAAAGTATATCCAGGGATTTCAGCTACAAATTCTCGTCCTTCTTCTAAAGTCTCAAATACGACTAAATCCTTTTGATAATCACTTTGATACAATTCCAATATAAGCATTGATCACTCTCCTGATCTTTTTTGTACTAAACATTTTTATGCTACCGTCAATAAGCCAATCTCTCAACATTAGATTTTAAGGCTATTTCTAAATTTATCGTTGCTCTTGTAAAAATACTGATTTTACTTATGTTACATCTAATCTGTACACTCAGTCTTTGCAAATCTCAATTAGGCTATTTTATAAAACTATTCTCTCACTTAAACATTTTCTAAAAGTAAGATTCTATTTACATTCTCTTGTCCATTCATATTTCGCGTTTTATTTTGAAGAATATCAATATTCTTTATTAATTATATACATTTCAAAAATTTTAACTGAGTTTCCTCTAATCCTCTCGTATATATAAATCTATATCCCATTGACTTAATTCAGCCATTTCTAGAGTAAAATCTATCAAATACACTGGAATTTCATCATACTCATTAATGTTTTTTATTTCTTTTAAATGTTCCTGTGAAACTCCAACAACAATAATATTACATTCCTGCTCGAAATTTTTATACTTATAATCTTCAGCCAATTTTTTACTTGAAAACAGTAAGATCTTATTTGATAATACGCTGTTTTTTTCTATAGGTGTTTTACCATCTGTATTCATTAACATCCAAAAAGGATCTCCTATTGTATTGAAATCTGGTTTTAAGTACCTAGTATATTCAGACATAGCAAAAGTATCAAACTCATCATATTTTATCAATTTAATTCCATTATACTCTGATACTTTACAAGCACCGTTTTGAAATTCACTTTCTGCAGAAATAAATACACCATTAATACCACCAATATGCTTCAGTTTGTAATCGAAATTTCTTAATTCACTAACATTGATTGAGTTTTTCCAATTTTTACATTCTATACCAACTTGATAAAATATACCAAAGTGCTCAAATGAATAAAGAACGTCTATTTCATGAGTCGCACCATCATCACCCACCATCTTAACTTTCGTTTGGATTTCTGCATTTATTCTCTCTTTCTTAGAAAGTAATAAACAAATATTTTCAACTACTTTTTCAAAATCATCACCTTTTCTCATCTATTCACCTCACATATACTTTTCTAATAAGATTATAATCTACAATATACATTTTTACATTATAGTCTATTGTGGAAGAATTTTGTTTACTTGGTCGAACAAGACCGAATTTATATGGCAAAATCCCCTTCTCTGCAAGAGAAATCAAAAATACTAAATGACGTTGCGAAATACCAAATACATTGTACCCATTTTGTTGTTTACAGTATGCCTCGGCAAGTTTTTTTGATGTAAAAAGTGGCAAAGCATTCTCTTGAATCAAATAATTCCCTGTATTATTTTTTGTTCGTTCATCAATTTGCATCAAAGTCCAAAAAGGATCACCAATATCATTTTCATCAGGTAAAACTTCTCTGATAGATTGCAAAACATTTATTCTCGTTTCTTCCATAGTATCAAAATAAATAGTTTGAATATGTTTATTATTAGCAATATTCAATGCTTCTTCATCTATTTTATCGTTGTAATATAAAACTCCTTTAGGAAAATAACCTAAATCTTTTAAGAGGTTATCGAACTGCCATACATCTTCAGCTTTTACAATTTTATTATCTATTATTTTTATAACCGTTCTTTCTAAATTATTCATCTGAACAAATTCAATGTATATATCTATTTTGTGTTCAATATTTTTCCCTTTAACTCTAATATTTTTAAAAAGTTTAGGATTGATTAAATTTTCTCTATTTATCCTATACTCGTATAGAGAGAATATTAAATCAATCAGCTCCACTCCATTATTTTTATTGTTTCCGTTATTATCTTTCATTTGATTCTTTTTACAAAAAATATTTTTGAAAAAATTCATTATTATTACTAACCTCCTTGAATATAAACTGGAAATCTTAGAGAATATCTGTTACCACATTGTTTTTTCTCCGACAGTTATCGTATAATCAGTTATTAAACTATTCTTATCAATTCTCTCCTCTTAATCACGACTGCACCTTCACATGAGATTTTTAGAATATTTGAAAAATTATAGATTTATTCAAAATCCATTGATTTTTCAAATATTACAACATTTCTATTGTTTCAAGACTATTTTTTTCAATCTTAGTAAGTGAAATCCAACACATCAACGCAACATATTAAACATTCGCAGTCATCAGGAAAATATCCACATCCTTTTTAACGATAACATAAGGTTACCATTAAAAAGTGATACCTCGACAACCTGGGATTATACTTAGATGGAATCCACTCTTTCTTTGATAGACAGGTTATGCGCTCTGTGCGAAGGACTCCTTCCAATGCACATGGCGCGTTCTTTATTGTATGATAATAACGAAACCACATTATTCCTGAACTCTCATCGACTTCGTATTGCCGTCAAAATAACTGCACCACAATTTCTCCAGGTTTAAGTCATCAAATCCATGTCTCATCATCTCACGAACGGCTTCTGGTGTAAGCCCCTGGCCCCAATACAGAACCCCTACCAGTAAGCAATCTCCGCCTCAGTTTCAGGAATCCCTATACCACTTGCAGGGCCAATCTTCAATCCAATACTACCCACTTACTGCATAGTTTCTTTAAAACTACGGCATATGCCTCAGGTGCTGAAAGCACACTTTTTATAATCTCTTTGCTATTTTCAACACTGGTATGTATCGGCCATCCTGTAATCGGACTAACCTCTGGATGACTGGCATATTGAAATAAATCATTGGCATCTTTTTCTTTCCATGGGCGAAGAATCAGCCTTTCCGTCTATAAAATCATTTTTTCTCCTTAAATTCCAACTGTTTATAAAATTGCTCAAGATGAAGGTTTTTACGATTTGATTCTTTTTATCAACGTTTATACTTCAATGTGTGGTGCTAGCGAACTTCCAAATTATACAACGAAAGTATATACTGTCTTGTACCAAACGCCCTATTTAAAATAAATGTGTAAAATTATTTATTACTAATATAGTTAATCATTTACTCCAATAACACTAGGCTCTGTATAAACTAAAAATACAAAGTTACCAATAGTACCTTTTCTCACTTAGATATTGTTCTTTTTGTTCTCTAGAATTTTCATGATTTCTATTTCCTAGTAATTCATCTGATGAAGAAACTATAGGGTCGATCCAGTCAGCTTTGGATCTAATCCAATCAATTTCCTCTTTACTAAGTTTTCCTGCTATCTCTAGTTTATCAGCCATCAATCTTAAATCATTTGCTGTTTGAAAATCTTCTAGCATATTGAGAAGAGACATTGTCCGCTTCTTCTCTTCTTCGATTCTATTTTGTAATTTTCTTTTTCGCTCTTGTTCTTCTTCGTATAGTCTTTCTCTCTCTTCACGTTCAAGGCGTAAGTTCTTGACTTTATAATACTCTTGGTAAATTAAAACAATTATTTCTGGGATTGATTGTTCAAGTGTGAATTCTTTAGTATCTTTAATGTATTTACCATCTATTATCTTAAATCGAAATTTTCCATTTGGTATATAGTCATACTTCTTTATTCTTGGTTTATAAGCATATCTATTAAACTTAACACTATCATTGTACTCTGCAAGTTCTTTAGCTTCTTCTTTTGTTAATTCATGACTTACTTTGTCTGTTGATTCTATAACCTCAAAACGAACAAGATCCTTATCAATTTGAATATCCCAATTTGAAGTTACATTATCACCGATTCTTTCAATTACAGTAACTAGAGTATCTGAAAAGCGATAGAAACGTGGAAGAGAATTTAGTGAAATATTTTTTACAAATTTAGGTTCTTTTAAATCATTATATCTGTGTCTAGAATCAAAGTAAGGATAGGAAGCAGCTTTTTCCCTCTTATTCCACTCTGCGATTTTATCTCTTAGATTAGCTACAGATTTATGTAATCTCTTATTTGGAGACTGGTTTAAGTTTGAAACGGCTTCTATAATAAGCTCTATTTTATCGTCCTCTAAAAATGATAATGAACTTCTTATACTAGTTGTATCAAGTTTAACAGTATCTTTATTTTTATCTTCCGAAGTCTCCTCTTTATGTTTAGTAGGTTTTATTCTATTGTTCTTTAGACTTTTTCTATCAATATTAATTTCATTTACGTCATTTTGTGGTAATGGAACAATAAGTTCACTTAAGTCTTGTCCAGTATTCTTACGATACCAATAACTACCCTTTGGAATTGGGATTTCAAATTCTTTACATTTCTTGAGTAAGTCAGAATAACTTAAATCATATTTCAATGAAACTTGTTTCGCACTTATCTCCCAGATTTCTTCATAGAGTTCTTCTCTAGAAAAGGTCTTTATCATCTTCATTCGAAACACCTTTACCCTTATACTTTACATCACCATTTTTATATTTACCAAGCGAAAACGCAAATTCAAAAACTTCTAATTCTTCACTTCTGCATTTTCGCTTAATATAAAAAGTAAATCTTGTTTTAAACCGTTAAATTCCTCTATAATTTTATCTAAACTAGTTTCAATATTCTCAACACGGATCTCTGATAGTTTTCCGTGGTTATAAGAAATCATTCTTTCAGCGATAATATGATATGACCAACTCTCAGTGAAACGTCTGTCTCTTTCTTCGTTGTGAATAGCAAAACCAATTGGAAGAAGATTATTTCTAAGACCTATAGCAACTGCCTGTGAACTTATACCTAAATAATCACCAGCAATTTTTAATGTGATTTTATTTAATTTTCTAATATCTTCATCGGTATATTTCGGCATGTTTATACTCCTTTGTTATAATTGCAAATGCAATATTATCTAATTTAAAATATCTTGATGAGCTGCTATCTAGTCGCTTTCCCTAATAATAAAATTAATATGTGGCACACAATACTCTGAAAGCTAATTATCTATTCAATTAAAATTTATTGTTAATCAAAAACAATCTCTTCAAATTCATAGTTACGATGTTTTCTATGAATTCCAAAAATCTTTTTCGGTAAATTATCTCTAGTTAAATAAAGCTTTTTATCTTCTAACTCACCTTTATCAATCTTTTTAAGAGAATCTTCAAATTCGTCTACTTTATAGAATAAAAGACCATCATAATGTTCTACACCATCATCATTAAATTCAATAGTGTTATTATGAATATCATATACTAGATTTTGTTTTATGCCATCGTCATATTCAAATACAAAATATAGATTATACCTATTGAATTCTCGGATCTTTTTACAAAGTTCATCAAATTGGTCATGGTGAATAAGATTTAACTCATGTTTCCTCTCTTCTGGAATAATACATGATCCCAATAAAACGAAATAAAGGTAGATTGCATTTCTACGTATTTTTTCAACCAAATCCCAATCATTTAAATTATGAGTATGAAAGAAACCGTTTCGACATTCAATTCTAAAACAACTAATCATGTCAGTAACTATTTTTGCATTATCCGGATTTGAAAAAATATGCTTATTACATCTTAAAAAAATATTCAAAAGTTCCAATAGAACTATCCATGAATTCTTTATGATGTTCCGTAAATTCGATATATGGATAGTTTGTGAACCTATAATTGTTTCCCTGCTTATTTCCGGGAACTTTATTAAATTTGTTATCTATCATCTCAAGAACTGGGATATTCTGTCTGAAAGCTTTTTTCAACATATCTCGTTTCATTGCTATTTTACAATCGTTGTCAATATTGAGCATAACAATCTTATACAATAACTGTTCAATAGACTTTAAGTATCCACTAACGACAGAGGTGTAATCAAAGTTCTTTTTACCCTTAAACGAATCATAAAGCCATTCCGATGTTATAAAACTTGCAGCATATTCGTTCGAACTTACCATTGTTTCATATAATTTATTGAAAATATATGATTTATGCATATCATCCAGATTTTCAAAAATAATATTTTTTTGAGTGAGATATAAATAGTTCTGGACCTTCTTATCACTTACATTAATAATCTGATACCTGTAATTCAAATAATCCCAATCTCTAAGCTTTTTCTGTTCAAAAATTTTTATTGAAGCCAGATTCATTTTAGAAAGAAATCTAACAGATTTATAACCTGTGATTTCCTTTGTAATGTTTAGGTAATTATCAATAGAATCAATAAACGCTTTATATTCTTCTTCACCAAATTGTTTTAAATAAAATTCATGAATAGATAATGCTCTTATATTTACATTTGTATCTTTATATTGTTGATTCTCTAGCTCAATCAATTAATTTATTTGTTTGCTTACCTTTTGAAGTTCTAATGATAATCGCTTTATCGACATGATTAGATTTAAGAATACTATTGATATCTTCATCTTCAAGGAAATCTGCTAACCTATATCCTATTCGTTCATGATTTTCTTTAATTATAAAAATAAATGGAGCATCATGTGAATATTCTACAGGTATATTATACTCCTTCAGTATCCGCCAAAGGATGTTAGTTAGTAATATTTTAGCAGCTTTTTCCTGTCTTTCTACTGCGAAACGATAAAAATAGAAATCATCATCAGCAAATTGAAAAAGTTCTTCATTCCGAATAGACTGGGATTTCACCCACGATTCTATAAAATGCTTTAGCATATTTATATTTTTATCAATTTCTTCTTTATAGATATATGAACAGTCAATTTTTTTCATTATTTTTCTAACCTTGAATATTTTTATAAAATAAAAAAAGCATCAAATCCTAAGATTATGTGCTTCTCCAAGTATATAGGAGTTAACAGTTGCTTTTAGTAGCAACTGCAAACTCCTTAGTAGCTTCAATCACATGGATTGAAACACGCTCAGCTGCTGAAGAATTCATATTCAATGCGAAAATGGTTGCAACCGCAGCTGTGCCAAGGGCAACAACGAACTTCCAGTCAATTAAGACAGTTAAGTTCATAGCACACACCTCCTTTCAGGCTTTAAAGCCAAGAATATATAGGTGGGTATATTGTTGCCCTATCCAATGTTTCCACTGGACTACTTTAGTATACTTCAGAGATTTAAATCTGTCAATTCTTTATATAATGTAATACACTGTATCTGTAGGTAATCACCATAATTCTAAGAAAGGTTGATCACAAGTTCCAGCTTACATATTAAACTCTATTTCACTATTATTCTTTTCTGTTTCTTAAGGTAAAACACACCTTTTAAAAGTAAATCTATTAATTAGCTCCAGATTAAGATGTAAATAGTTATTTATTATCTAAGTCAAAACCAATCTGCCAAAATCCCATATCAAGTATTTTCATTTGAGGATATATCATATTAGCAACTATAAAATTTTTTTGGACTGAATCTAATTGTTCTAAGTTTTTCTCATAGAAATTTACTAGTTGTAAAATAGATTTAATGTTATAGGTTCCAATGGCAACCTTTTGTGATCTTATTCCAGTAACAAAATATCTATCATATGCCGGAACACAACCAAGTGTGCCCATCAGTATCTTTGTGATTAGTGTGTCTGATAAGTTGTTTTTTAGTGCTGATCCTCTCACTTCATGTCTGATTACATTATAATAATTAGCAATAAATTCATTTATTTCCTTTAGTAATTTTTGGTTAGTTTCATTTTTAAAATCTTTACATTCTATTCCTGCTAAAGAATCATATTTGTTGCTTAAGATTTCTCTTACTCCAGGGATATGTACTCTATAATCCTTTTGTAATAATAATGAAGAACCTCGATACATCCCCCAACTTGCTAAATAAAATGCAAGTTGTAAACTCAGGTAATCTAGATTCACATCATTCTCTTTTCGAGCTGTCATAAAATGTGAATAACAATGTTCCCATGAACGATATCTATCATGTTCATCGGCTTTTAAATCGTTATAAAATTCAGTTGATGATTTAATAATCATATCAATTGTTTTCATACTTTTCTACTTTCCTAATCAACTTTCAAATATATAGCGTTTTCATTTTTTTCTTATCCTATTATATCATTATTTAAAATAAAAAACTGCAACTTACTAGTTGCAGTCAAACACAGATTTACTTCTGTTCCTTTTAGAAACTTATATTTTCATTTTCAGGCATAGTAAAAATATCGTTTTTTTCAAAATAAGGTTTTACCATCTCTTTCCATCTAGCTTTATGAAAATTGATTGAGTTTAAAGGAGACAGACCATAATTTCCCAATGCATAACCATCATTTACTTCAACAACAAGTGTCCTGCCATCACGAGTAACACCGATATCTAGTCCATAAGCTATTGGTGCATCTTTCCAACATGATATGGCATCATCAATTACACTAGGATCAAATTGTGCATGATAATCACCAGTATAGGGGCGAACATCTAATACTTGACCATCTAACACAAAACACCGCCATTCTGCTATGAATTCTACAACCTCACTGATCCATATAGGATAGTCGAAAGGTAGACCAATACCTATCAAATCACGGGTTCCGTTAACAACTCTTCCATTAAAAACTTTTGAACCAGCTTTAGGCTTAATAAATTTTCCCCAATTATCAGGTATATTTACAATCTCTCCCAAAACACCTTCATAAATCTTTCGACCATAAAACTCTTTAAGCTCAATAGGATAATCATAAACTGGAACGTTTAACCCCATCATTTTTAGTAATGCTCTAGTCTCCGTTATATAATCTACAACTATATCTTCGCTTGTTAACTGTTTTATTTCAGAAAAAGATTGATATAAAATAACTTCTTCTCCTTGTAAGTAGGCACCTACTTGAGCATTGTATTTATTAATTGAAACTTCACTTGGTAGTTTGCTTTGTCTAATATAAACAACCATTTCATCACTCCTATATCACTAGTGTTACACCTTTCTGTAAAAAAATAATAGCATTTTTGCTGTTATTTTTTTGAGTAAATAGCTCCCATAATATCATCAAAATAATCAACGGTATTTAGGAGTAATTCAATAACCTGGGACTTTGTTAGTCGCATTCCTCTTCTATCTCTAGCATCTTCTACTAAATTTTCAAGTTTCTCTAGATTTTTATCATCCAAGCTAATCATTATTCTATTTTTATCAGTTGCCATTTTCTTCACCTCTAGTTAATTCTATCACAGGTGTAACACTTGTGTCAACAGATTTTTATAATATATTATTGAAAAAATGGGAACTTTTTATATTAGGTAACAAAATATCCCAACGGTATTAGAGAATTGAAGTATTCTCTTTCTAATCCTATAGATATGCCTATTCTGTTCGAGTTTCAGCTAAATATATTCTCCATTCAGCTAATTCTTCAGGCAAATCATAAACAGTTTTTCCATTACTTTTATAGATTTCAGAGATTCCTGGTGAGGTCTTAGAAAAAGTTTTCCAAGCTGTCACTAGTTCTTCTACAAATTGAATATTATGAGGTTCAAAAAAGTCATTAAATTTCGATAGTTCTTTACTATAAATTGTTACAACATTATAACTATCAAGCATGATCTCGTCATGACTTTTATGCCCACCAAATCCAAACTTACTTAGTCCATCATTAACAAGCAAATCACCGTATCTAATCAACAGTACTAGGCATTCCTCTCTTGAACAACCATCAATATAATAAACATCCTTATGGGACTCCTTGATGATATTCTTTGCTATCACTTTTTCTCTATCAATACTGACAGGCAATTCCAAAATAAAAAACAAGGGTTCGTCATGAATCGCAATAAAGTGTTGAAAAACCTCTAATATTTTTTCTGCGTGTACATTCGCCATCAAATGATGTTCAGTTAACTTTGTAAATGATTCAAATAGGTTTTCTACCAAGCTAACTTGATGACCTTTTACTAAGTTCAACATTCTGTGTCCTCCAGAGAATTTAAACAATATCCACATTTATAATCTCATTATACCATTAACCCCCTAAAAAGACTGCAACTTCCCAGTCACAGTCTCTTATAAATCTACCTCAGTCCCTTCAAGGAAAGTTACTACAATTTGTCCAGCTTCTGAAATGCTGATGTGGTCGAGAACTTGATTCATGATAACTCCATTAAATCTATCTAAATCTAGTATCTGATACATCTGCTTTGCATGGTGCTTAAGGAGAAGATTCGCTCCTTGCTCTAGCTTTTGCCACTTATCTACCACATCGGATCTATGCTTTTGAAGCAGTTCAACCGCTTTCATAAATGCTTTTTCAAGCATTTCCTCATCGATATGATTGTTTAAACATCCAATCTGGCCTTTAATCCTATATCGATTATTACACTGCCAAACCTTACGTTTACCTCGACTTGTAGTCCAATTTTTTCTACCAAATGCTGAACCACATTCTGCGCAAAATACTTTTGTTGTAAAGGGATTATTTTCTTTCTGCATGATATAAAATTTGAGCTTATGTTGTTCTCTAAATCTCTTTCTTCTTGCTATTTCTAACTGAACAATCTCCCACTTATCTCTATCTAAGATTGCTTCATGATTGTTCTCGATATAGTATTGATTAACTTGTCCATCATTATCAATTCGTTTCTTCGTCAGGAAATCAACGGTATAGGTTTTCTGAAGCAAAGCATCACCCTTGTATTTTTCATTTTGAAGCATTTTCCATATAGCACTTGGGCACCACCTTGCTTTACCTGTACAACCTGGTATTTCCTGTTTTCTTAGCTCTTTTGAAATAAATTCTGGACTGTACCCTTCTAGAAATCTATCATATATATGCGTTAAGATCTTAGCTTGTACATGATTTATAATGCGATTTCCTTTTTTATATTTGTCTTATCACATAAATTTCATAGTTTTTTATCCCTTACTTAAAATTTACAACACCAGTATATAAAATAATAAAAGGATGACTATATAGCCATCCTGACAATTTTTATAATTGTATCAAGTTTTACCCAAAAATACTGTATTAATCTATCCTTCTCACATTAAACACATCAAAAGTTCAGTCTGCGAAAGCATAACATCCCTTATATAAGAACTAATACACTCACTTTTAACATATTTAAAGAAGTATCTGCCAAAATATAATCCCAATCTATATAACACTACAAAAAAGTATTCCACTATTTGCAATACTCTTTTGTAGTGTCTCGCTAGCTCTGCATAAATGCTACCGAAGCTCCCCACCGCTGCGACGAGACACATTAGAAATTTTGAACCCTGCGAAATTATTGTTACCATAATCTTGCCCTCCATTACATTCAATACATTGAATAAGCAATCACTTACCAAGTCTATAAGTATTTCTACAGCCACTTGTGTGACCAACAGAAATAAGGTAGAGGAGTCTGATACATCGGTTAGCAGCAAATGATGAGGAGGGGAGTCGAACCCCTATCCCCGATAACAGAAGATTCAATTTTTCAATCTTATTCTATCATGAAATTTTCAAATAAACAATCATAATTTTACTCTTAATCTTCTAAAAATTAAAACTCAAGCTATGTTAAGAAATTCGTCAACAACATCTACAAATTTCCCCAAGACCAAATCTTGCCTAAGTTTCATATATAAGAGGTGACACATTCATTCCCATAAAGCCATGCTCATTGGTAATAAATGTATCCCCGTGTGTAAATGGAAATAAAAACTCAGTAACACCACCTATCGGACTAAGACACTCAACTGCTGCTATCAGTCTGATGCTTCCTCACATATCACAAAAAACCGGGTATCACAAAAATTTTTGCAACCCCCGGAAGTCACATAATATTAACGATATTTGTTGTACGTTATTTATCGCCAACATAGCTACTCCACTTAAATTTTTAAGGAGAATAGTCTCCATAAAAATAATTAAATGAATATTTTCAATACGCTCTATGCAAGACCAATCCATCCATACCCTTGTACTGTCATGTCGACAAAATGATTGATGAGTAAGGTTACCTTAGAATCAAATGCTGCTTTGTCATAACTCTCAGGAAGATCCTGATTTAATGATAATTCAACTTCATATTTAAGTTTGGCACGCGGCTGTTCGTCTTTGTACCAATCTACAACAAGAAGATTACTACGATTATCCATCAATTTCTTAAACAGATTTTTTGCAGAGAGTTTTACTTTTTGTTCCTCAACCTGTGTCAATTTCTTTCCAGCAACCAATAAATCGTAAATTTCCAATTCTTCTTCAGTAAGACCTTCTGTATTGGCACGATTGTCCTCTTGACGTAGTTCTTCAAGGAGTTTCACAAGTTGCTCGTAATAATCTTCATTTTCAGTACCGCCTGCATTATAGGAATCAATAATGCGTTTGAATCGTTCAGAGAATTTCGTTCTAGTGCAATTTCTCTTAAGCATTTGTTCTAGCGCTTGCTCTATATATTCCTTCAAATCATCAATTTCAATAGCTTTATACTCAGCCAATTTTATTTCTTGTCTTAACTGCTCAATATCTACTTTAGATAAATCTATGACCTTTGTCCCTTTAATCATGTACTGAGCTTCTTTCTCTCGAACATAATTAACGAAATCCTGACTTGCAATTACACTACCGTCTAGAATTTGATTCATTTTTTGTCTGGCACGAGCTACTTTTTCATCATCAATAGTATGGTAAAACAATCCATGTAAATAAACGAGTGGTGCAAATTTATCATTAGTCCAATTTCTTTCAAAGATTTCTGGTTTTGATGCTTCGTAGAGATTTGTTAAGGTGTTCAGTATAACCTTGAATTTCTCTTTAGCATCATCTTTAGCAATAATAGCATCATAAGCTCCTCTTAAAGCATCCAGTTTATCCAGAGTATTGGAATCTGCAATGATTTTTTCTAGTGAAACACCTAAAGAAAGCAAGAAAGAATCTGCCTCATGAATTGTACCATCAATATATCCGATTAGCTGATCTATATCTTTTGCAGGAAATTCTGTTCCATCATTACCCGTGGCATATTCTGTTAACGCTTTCTTCATATATTTAAAAACATTCACATAATCAACGATAATTCCAGAAAGTTTTCCTGGATAAACTCTGTTAGCACGAGCTATTGCTTGCATCAGCGTATGCCCCTTCATCGGTTTGTCAAGATAGAGCGTAGAAAGGTTTTTCACATCAAATCCTGTTAGCCACATGGCACACACAAACACTAATTGCAGAGGATCATCTGGACTCTTGAATCTATCCTCGATATCTCTCCCATCAGGTGTGATTTCTTTCATCTTTGCACGATGCTCAGATATTTTCAATCCTTGTTTAGCAAACTTGGCATCTTCATCATTCTCTTCAGAAATAACGACTGCCATTTCCACCCTATTCATATAAACAAGAATATTTGTGAGCTGATCACGTTCTTCCTTTGTAGTGGCAGAATTTCGCTGTTTCGTAATATTTTGTTTTTCAATAGCCCAGTAATGCTGAACCTTGTCATACATCTTGACAGCTGTATATTTGTCAACTGACACAACCATTCCCTTCCCAAGAAATCCTCGTCTTGGAAAGTGGTATGCAATATCCTGCGCAACCTTATCCAGTCTATCATCACGTTTAATAACTTCTAAAATACGAGAGGATGCATTTTCTAACAGACGGATTTCGTCGTCGTTAAGATTTTCTTCTTCGATAATATCTATAACATCATCATCAAGGAAATTATTTTCAAGACCTACTTCCGGAACTCGTCTGGAATAGAACAATGGTACAGTAGAACCATCCTCGACAGATTGTGCAAAGTTATACTCTGAAACATACTCACCAAACCATTGATTTGTAAGACGCTTAGCCCCGAGAAGTGGCGTTCCTGTAAACGCAACAAAATTAGCATTAGGAAGTGCTGTTCTCATGTTTTCTGCTAAATCTTTGTACTGTGTTCTATGTGCCTCGTCAACAAGTACAATGATATCATCACGTTTAGAAAGAACAGGATACTTCTTCGTCTTGTCGTATCTGAACTTATGAATCAGTGTGAAGATAAATGTCTTGTTAGTAGTCAGGAATTCTCTTAGTTGCTTGCTGTTTTTTGGTTGACACTCTTCTTTAGAACCAATAACCTCTGTGCGTACAAAATTCTTATGAATCTGCGTATCCAAATCTTCACGATCTGTGATAATAAGGAATGAAAAATTACCAGCCGCTTTGCGTTTAACCTTACGGGCAAACATAACCATAGAGTAGGACTTACCCGAACCTTGTGTATGCCAGAAGACACCCAGTTTACCATTCAATTCTTTTCTGTTTTTTACTGATTCCATCAGATTATTTACACCTAAATACTGATGGTTTTTAGCGATAATTTTTATTTGTTGATTCTCAAAGAGAATAAAATTTTCGATATAATCAATCAATTTATCCTTGTTTAATAAACCATCAACAAAATATCTTACAGAACTGTCTTTTACATTTTCTGCCGAAAGAATTGCTTCTCGATCCAGTACTTCTTTTTCACTATCAACTTTAAGCCATTCAAAAAAATAGTCATAGGTCGCATTGAAGGCGCCAAGTTTTGTTTCTAATCCATTTGAAAGAACACAAATTTGATTGAATGCAAATAGATTTGAAACATCTCGTAAATAATCCTTTAAATTCTTATTATAGGCTTCTTCAATTTTAACGATACTATTCTTCAGTTCAATGAACACAATCGGCATTCCATTGATGAAGATAAGGATATCCGGTCTGCGATAATAAACCTTACCTTGGATCCACATCTGAGAAACTGCTGTGAAAGTGTTGTTCTCCGGATGCTCGAAATCGATAAGCTTAACAAAATCAAAGTCTTCTTTGTTGTCTTTGCGAACTGTGATTTTTATATTATTGCGGATTTGTCTATATATTTTATAGTTAGTATCAACAATATCCTTACCTGTGTAATCCTGCCTCAAGTTTTTTACTATCTCCTTTATTTTATCTTCAGAGATAGTAGGATTGATACGCTTGAGAGAAGAAAGCATAACATCAGGAAGAACACATTCTTTCTTTGAAGCTCTTCCTGTACCATCATTCAAATCATCTCGCTTACTCGGATCAGCATCACAAATGAGGATATCATAGTTAAATGGTTCCGTTTTTAATTTTGCAAGTATAGCCTGTTCTATATCATCTTCAGATATAAAGTTACGCATAGGAACACCTCCTTACACTTCAAGTTTTCCACTCATTAGGCGCGGTAAAAGCATATCTCTTTGTTTTGTAAGTGATTGATTGCGCTGATTAAGTATTTTGATTTCATCATAATACGGCTTAACAAAATCATTATATTTATAAATCAATTCTTCAGTTGGAATTAAAACACAGAGCTTATTGATGTTTTTAGGATAAACATGGGGTTGTGCAGCTCCGCATTGCAAATTAATAATAACTGGTTGTAAAAATTTAAGCGTATTATATACAAACCAAATTATTGCATCGTCCTGATAGTAGGAACAATCTGCAGCCCAAATATCCTGCAAATGATATTGAAGATATCCTGAATTAGCACCCGAGGCACTGATTGTAAGGCTTTCACCAAATACATTCGCTTCGTTATGATATCCAGAAGGTTGTAACCCTGCTGAAATTACAGGAATATCACCTTCAACCATCTTCGCTGCAGTAATATTTTTTCCTCTTAAAAAGCTTCCAATATTTTTAAATTCATCATATTTGAAGATAGTAGCTGTAAAGTGTTTTTTATCTTCTGTGACAACTTGCCAGCCTCTAGGTTTCTTTTCCTCAAATTCCACATCCTCATATCCTGGAAAGCGAAATCTTACAAACCATTCCTTATAAAGATTCTCTGCCATTTGCTCCAACAACTTGATACGCTTGTTGTTGTTTTCTATAAGTTCATCAAAAGGTAAAAGAACAGAAACAATTTTATTTTGCCTATCCAGTGAGTAGTCTGGTATGGTAAATCTCAACAACCCTTCAATTCTAAGATTAGGTTGAGTAGCAACGCAAGATATATTGTCTATATACTGTAAAAAGCTATCTGTTTGAAAAATATAATGTATAAATCTTGGGTTAACACTTTTTTCAAGCTTTAGTCTTATTGTTCCATTGTTATAAACTGAATTAATATCGGATGTAATTATTTTTGATACACCAACAGTTGCACCTGTTCTTGCAATTAACAAATCATTTTTTTTGAGCAAAAATTTTTTTCTGTCTTTTTCGCTTGTTTCAGTGAATCCCCACTCATCATATTGTTTCTCTTGTGAGATATCCTGAATACGTATGCATTTTAGCCCGGTATCATATTCAACTATCGGGGCTCGTTTTATTGCATCTAATCCAGTATTAGCACTTATTGTTTTCTCTTTTAACCTCATGTTGTTCACCCTAATAATCCTTTCAGATTATTTATAATGAGTTCTTCAAGTTTCTTTGCCTCAGCACTTAATGAAGTGAACTCGGCATTCAAGAATAACATTTCTTCCTTAAACTCTTCCTCAGTTAAGTAATCATCTTCAATAACCACACCTACATAACGTCCTGCATTGAGAGAATAGTCTTGATCAATGATTCCGTCTTCACCATCCAGCAGTGCCACCTTACAAAGACCAATAACATCTGCATATACACCATCTGGAAATCTTTCTGTTAACCAATCGATCTGTGATTGCCAGTAATCTTTAGTTAGAACTTCTTTATCATCAGAAGATTCTGGAGCATTTGCAAGTTCTGTTTGATATTCATCAAGCAAGTCAATAAGAGCTTGTGTATCACCATGATATAGTTTGGTGATTACTCCAAGGTTCTTAATCTGCTGATCTGAGAACTTTCTATGAGCACGGTCAATCTGAGTAAATACATTTCTAGCATCGATAAATAAGATTTCATTTTTCTTATCAGTATTCGGCTTCTGCTTATCAAAAAACCAGAGAGTTGCAGGAAGTGTAACAGATGAAAACATATTAGAAGGAAGAGTCACCATCTGTGAAATGATACCTTCTTCGATCATTTTCTTTCTAATTTCATATTCTGAACCGGAAGCGTCCGAAGCAGAATTTGCCATAACAAGCCCTGCCTTACCATGCGTGTTTAGCGCAGTGGCAAAGTAGCCAAGCCACAAGTAGTTAGCGTTTGGTACTGTTTCTTTTTTATCAGATTTTTTCTTAGTTGATTTACTTTTATTTCTTGGTACACCATAAGTATTGAAGCGGATATCGTCAGATACTTTCTCAACCACAACCTCATCAACATTAAACGGAGGATTTGCCATTACATAGTCAAACTGCCCAAATGCATTATATGGATCTGAATAGAATGAGTTAGCTTGTGTAATGTCACCACGAATATTATTAAGAAGAAGATTCATCATTGCCAGTTTTACTGTATCAGGTTCCTTTTCAACACCATAGCAACGGAACTTCATCTGTTCACTCTCACTAGCATTGTGATTATGCATATACCTTGCAGCCTGAACAAACATCCCTCCTGAACCACATGCTGGATCTAGGAACTTCTTTTCACCGGGCTGAGGATCTAATACTTCAACCATATATCTTACAACTGTTGCAGGTGTATAGAATGTCCCACCATCCTTACCTTCCGCAAGTGCGAATTTTCCTAAGAAGTATTCATAAATTTCACCAAAGATGTCAATAGTACTATTCTCAGGAATATCCTTGAAAATACGCACAATGTTAGAAAGAAGCTCTGGTTCCTCTTCTGGAACAAGCTGTGCGTATACTTCTTTAGGAAGAACTCCTTCCATTCTAGGATTTTCATCTTCAATAGCTTCCATAGCTTCCTTTACGATGATAGCTTTGTTTGCATCGTCCGGTGCGTCATTAATAAAATCGTAATAAGCACATTCTGGAAGATAGAAACCGCACTTTTCTAAAGAAATTTCTTTCACGGATTTTTCCATACGACTACCTTTAAGTCGATTATATTCATCTTCAATTTCATCCTTATGTTGTTTATATAAAATATCTGCATATCTAAGGAAGATAAGTCCTAGAATAGGCTGACCATATTTATTTGCAGCTAAATGCGCACTTGCACGAAGAACATCGGCAGAATGCCATAGTTTATCTTTTAATTCTTTCAGTTCTGTATCTTTCATTTTCTATTTTTCCTCCTTCATAAATTCAAGTACATCGTTAGGATAGGAGTACAGTTCAGCACTAAGCAGATACTCTCTAATTTATCTAAAGCTATGTATTTTCCTGTACGTATTTTCGTACTAATATTCGCCAAAATATTAGCTTCTCTTAGCAAATCCTGATTAGAGATTTCTTTTTCTATCATCATATGTAGCTGTTTTTTGTAACTTACAGTCATCATAATCTCTCCGTCAACGTTTTAATAAATTATATCACATTTCTGTGAATACGCATACAGCTGTATATCCTTTAAATCAGATCTACCCTAAGAAAAAAGGCATAACCCCGAGAATACACTCTAGACTATGCCATCTTTTTTATAATTACTGTTTCTCTAAGAAGCTTACCGCCTCAACATGACGAATTCTTGGAACTCAAAAGGTTTGGGGAGTTCAAAGCTCCAGTGGAGCTTTGAATCCTCTCGCCCTAAAATGAAAAAGCGAGAGGATTAACTACGTTTCACTAACAAACTCACACACTCGACGTGATGCGTCTGTGGGAATAAATCCACCGGTTGTACTTTCTTCAATTCGTATCCCAATTCTCGGTAGAGTTTGATATCACGCGCCATGGTAGCAACATTGCAGGAAATATAGGCAATGCGGTCTGCTCCTGTTTGAGCGCTTGCTTTGATAAAGCTCTCGGTCAAGCCCTTGCGTGGTGGGTCGACCAAGATAACGGTTGGTTGAATACCTTCCTTGAGCCAGTTCTTCATGGCATTTTCAGCAGTGTCACAGACATAGTGGGCATTAGTGATATTATTCAAGGTAGCATTCTTCTTGCTATTCTCTACTGCTTCTGGAATCACTTCAACACCGTAGACTTCTTTGACATGCTTCGCAACGGACAATCCAATCGTTCCAATACCCGAATAAGCATCGATCACCACGTCATCTGCTTTTAATCCTGCAAAATCAATAGCTGTCTGATAAAGCTTCTCTGCCATTTCAGTATTGACCTGGTAAAAGGCTGGGCCAGCGATTTGGTAGTTATTTCCCAACATCTGATCCGTAATATAGTCTTGACCATAAAGGGTGCGCCACTCCTTGCCGAAAATCGCATTGGTATTTCGGTCGTTGATATTTTGCATGACAGACACAATCTCTGGGAACTGCTTGATAACTTGTTCAATCAACTGCTCCACTCGGAAAACTTTAGAACGTGTAGTCACTAAGATAACCATGATTTGTCCTGTATAGTGACCACGACGCACCACAAGATTCCGAATCAAGCCAGACTGTTCCCTTTCATCATAAGGTTTCAAATCAAAACGACGGAGCAAATCGCGTAGAGCTACTACGACTTGATCAATGACAGGATCCTGGATAAAGAAATCTTCAAGGGGCATAAGGTCATGCGAATTCTTACGGAAAAAGCCAGTTTCCAAGACACCATTCACTCGACGAACGGGCACCTGTGCCTTGTTTCGATACTTAACTGGATTTTCCATACCTAGTGTTTCAGCGACCTCTACATCTCTAATGCCAGCAATTTTGTAGAGATTGTCTTTGACTTGCTTGGTTTTGAACTTGAGCTGCTCTGGATAGGCAAGATGCCCCAAGTCAGCGATACCTGAACGCAGGTAAGCCAAATCTAAATTTTGTTTACGATAAGGTGACTGAACAAGGTATTCTTCAACCTTCCCAAAACCAATTTTTTTATTGACTTTGAGGACTCGCATGAGGATTTTCTCAGTTGGTAGAGCATTTTCTACAAAGAAAACCAAACCTTCTACCTTGGCAACACCAGCCCCTTCATGGGTCAAATCAACAATTTCAACTTCTACAATATCATTTTTCTTTAACATATTTTTCACTTTCTATTGGCCAACAAAAAAAGACGGCAACATTTCTGCTACCATCTATTATATCATGAAATGACCTAAGCACCAAAACTCTTGAAGAAGTTGACAATAGCTTGCCATAGTGAGCTAAAGAAGTTGCCCCCGTCTTCTAGCGCTTTATTGGCATCAAAGTTGAGGTTGATATTTTTAAAGCTATCTCCAGCTTGGGATACAATGCTTTCCTTGAGGTCATTGAGGGTTTTAGTGAAATCAGCATTGTTCAAAATGTCACTCTTCGAGAGGTTGAGGGCAAAATTGATGATGATATTGACCTGGTTTCCTGTTATAACCTGATCAAGTTTGTAGTTTTTTAGCGTGTCTTCTACAATTTTGCGTACATCCTCTTCTGTCAGATTTCCTTTGGCTTCTTTTGCTTTTGCAATTCCTGTCTTGATATCTGTCATAGCCGCATTGAGCTTATTGGCATCGTAACCTGACTTGTCCTTGTTTTCAGCATTGATATCGGACAAGGCTTTTAGTTCTTCTTGGGCCAAGTCCTTATTGGCTTGCGGTACTTTAGCACCATTGGCCTCTAACGAGTAGTAAATTCCTGCTAGGGCACTCTCACCTGTAACTGGAATGGGTGCTGCAACTGTGATTTTGGCGTGCTCCACTCCCAGCGTCACTGCTGCGTTACGGTACATATCCTGCGTCACCTTGGTGATATTTTCAGGCGTTTCAATCTTGACCTCTAGAGGTGATTTGTCACCCAGCTTTTGAATCTTGGCTGACGAATAAAGCTGTAAACTAGCGTCATTAGCCACATTCATGATTTTCGAATAGATATCAGGTGTCATGGTTTTGATATCTTTGGTATCTTTCGATGCGTCATAGCCAAGTTTTCTAAGTGTTTGATTTTTCTGGTCTTCCGTTAGTGAAGAGCCAAGAACATATTCAGGTTGTACATAGGTTTCATCGATTACTTTTTGAACATCGGTTGCTGCGTGGACGCTTATCATAGCTGTTGCGGCCCACAATACTGCAGCACTTGTTAGAAAGAATTTCTTTCTCATGGGATATTCCCTCCTTTACCTTTCTAGGGTAATAAAACAATCTTAAAGAAAACTTATAGCAAAAAACACCTGGTCTAGCCAGATGTCGAAAAGAAAGTGAAACATTTTATGATGCAAAGGTTTAGCCGTACCTGTCTAGAATAGTAATAGTTTCCACCATTTACATAGAGTTCAGCTCCGTGAAAGATAGAAATAGGGTGAATATAACTATAGGTCTTTCCAGTGGTATTGCCAAGGATTGGGGCAACAGTCTCACGAGAATAACGCTTGGCCAGTGCTAGTGTATTTTTCTTGCCATTCTGAGCGATAAAGTCTATATAGGCAGGTCCAAAATTATAGGCTTGAACAGCAGTCCAGACATCTACCCCCTTGCTCTGAGCAAGATAGAGGTTATCTGTTAGAGTTTGAATACCTTGACGAATACTAGAGGCATTATCATTGATAGTGTTGGTTGAACCACTTGCAGACTCACTAGACTGCATAACATCCCCTTCTTTTCCCTTCGTTTCGGTATAAATCATGGCGAGCACAAGCTCTTCATTGGCTGGAGTATCTTTTTCACTCAAGATTTCTCGAACCATAGGTTGATAAGTCATGACTTGCTTGACGTCTTGGTGAACTCGGTAAACTTTATAACCAGCAAAAAGAATGACTGCTAGCACTAGCATTCTTCTTATAAATTTAAACATTATTTACTTTGAATATCCTCGATATTTTTGATTAAGATAGAATAGGTTCCATTGTCATTTTGGATAAACTCAACAGACTCCGCATCTTGATAGACGTTATTGGGAACGATGAGCTCAATTCCATTTGACAAGGAAAGCTTTTGATTTTCAAATTTCTTGAGCTGACGACTGGCATCAATTTCATCAAACTGGACTGGTTCTGGTACGGCTTCCTTGACTTGGTCGATAAAGCTCAAACGAGCTGTCAGATTGTTGTCAAAAAGGTCGTTAGCCAATTTTTCAGGCGACAATTCATTGCTTTCTTCAAGATTGTTGAAAATAGCTGATTTAACCTTGGATTGAAATTGAAAGTCATCAGTGTTAAAGGACTCAGCAATTCTCTGGGCTGTTTTCTCCAGTTCCTTGATGGATTTCTTTGGTGAAATCTTAGGGGCGACAGTTAGGAGATTTTCTGAAAAGTAGTTCAAAAAAGTCCCATTGTACTTGATTCGTTTTTCAATCAGATGGTACTTGCGACTCTGAAGATTGACCACCAAAGCCTCATCAGCTCCCGTTCCAAATCCAGGCAGGTTATTCTGAGTTAGCTTGATTGGGTTGTCATCTTCTCCTCCGAGGTGGGTCAAGGTTTCCCGCAGCGCAATTCGCAAGAAAGCGAAATGCTCTACACCTTCTTTAGAAAACTGAACAAAAACCAAGTCATTGGTCTTGAGATTTTCAGAAATGCTAAACTCCTCTTTCCAGAGATTAGCCAGTGTTACTGATGTCTCCAACAAATCGTCAGTAATGTGATTGAAGAAGGGATTTTCTTCCTCGAAAATCCCAGTCTTGGCTTCATCTGAATACACACGTTCAATTTTTTTGCGTAGGTATTCCTCGATTTTTGGAGTGATATTGAGAAACTTATCCGCTAGAAACAACTCGGTATCATCTGGGCTGAACTGATGGATAATAGCTTTCTTAATATAAATGTCCATAAAAGTATTAGTCCTCGTATAGTGGGAAAGCATCTGTCAATGCTTTGACTTCACTTCTCACTTCTTCTAAGACAGCTTCATTTTCTGCATTCTTAAGGGTTTTAATGATGAGTTCAGCTACTTTACGGCTTTCTTCTTCACCAAATCCACGTGCAGTGATGGCTGCAGAACCGATACGAATCCCACTTGTCTTGAATGGTGACAAGGT
This sequence comes from Streptococcus cristatus, assembly GCF_019685515.1. GTDB lineage: Bacteria > Bacillota > Bacilli > Lactobacillales > Streptococcaceae > Streptococcus. Next base: position 890,780 of record NZ_JABFFN010000001.1, on the reverse strand, counting down.
TTCGTATGGAATTGAGTTTTTATTTAGGGTAATATTAACTTCATCTAGCAAGTTTTGAGCAACTTTTCCGTTTTCTACAACCTTGGTTACATCCACTAGGAAGAGGTGATTTTCAGTTCCTCCAGAAATGATACGGAAATCAGGGTCTTGCAAGAAGACTTCAACCATAGCCTTGCTGTTCTTGATAACATTAGCAGCATATTCCTTGAAGGCAGGATCTAAGACTTCTTTGAAGGAAACTGCCTTGGCCGCGATAACGTGCTCTAAAGGACCACCTTGAATACCAGGGAAAATAGCTGAATTGATTTTCTTAGCTAGGTCCTCGTCATTGGTCAAAATCAAACCACCACGTGGTCCACGAAGAGTTTTGTGGGTCGTTGTTGTTGTGATATGAGCGTATGGCACTGGACTCGGATGTAGACCAGCTGCAACCAAACCAGCGATATGAGCCATGTCCACCATGAGCTTAGCCCCAACGGCGTCTGCGATTTCACGGAATTTTGAAAAGTCGATAATTTGAGAATAGGCTGAAGCACCTGCTACGATGAGTTTTGGTTTTACTTCTTGGGCTTGTTTCAAGATAGCATCAAAGTCCAAGAGTTCCGTTTCAGGATCCACACTATAAGACACAAAGTTGTAGGTTTGACCAGAGAAGCTAACTGGAGCTCCGTGGGTCAAGTGTCCACCTGCTGCTAAATCCATCCCCATAACGGTATCACCTGGTTCAATCAAGGCCATGTAAGCCGCACAGTTGGCTTGGCTCCCTGAGTGAGGTTGGACATTGGCGAATTTAGCACCGAAAATTTCTTTTGCACGTTCAATAGCTAAAGTTTCTACCACGTCTACTACATCAGTTCCACCATAATAGCGGCGTCCTGGGTAACCCTCGGCATATTTGTTTGTCAAGATAGACCCTTGAGCTGCCATAACAGCCTTGGAAACAACGTTTTCCGAAGCAATCAACTCAATGTTGTTTTGTTGGCGTTCTTCTTCTTTGGCAATAGCATTCCAGAGATCAGCATCGTATGCTTTAAAATCGTCTTTGTCAAAAATCATAGGTCTTCTCCTTTATAGTGTGACTGGTCCTTTAGTTTGTTTCCAATAAGAAAATAAACTAAAAGATGCGAATAAACCGTTTCTGCACTTTATCACAAGTATAACCAACTTTTTCATAAAATGCATGAGCTCCCAGACGATGATCAGCAGAGTTTAAGCGGATAAACTCATAGCCACGTCTTTTTGCTTCTTCCTCCAACCCTTGCAGTAAGCTTTTACCGATACCTTGCCCTTGTACTTGAGGAGAAACTGCTAAGCCTAAGATATTAAATCCTGCTTTGGAATAGAGGGATTCATAGACCTCAGCATGGACATATCCAAGCAAGATATGACTAGCTGCATCCTCATAACCAAGTAGGAAATGATGGGGATCCTGAGATAATTTAGCTAGTTGACTAGCTGTATCCTCTGGACTAAAAGAGTAGCCCAAAGCCTCTTGGTTGATCTCACATATAGCATTCACATCTGTTTCTTGCAAATCTCTTAGCATCTCATTCCTCCTCAAAAGAAATCTCTGGCAACTGTGCAAGAATATCTTCTCGCTTAATCGCCCCCTGGCGTAAGATTTTCACCTTGTCTCCAGACAAATCCAAAATAGTCGAATCCTGTCCAGTTAGAAAAGCATCATCCTCCAGACCCAGAACCTCTTGGTCAAAATCCTCTAGAATTTGAGCAAAGGTCACTCCACTTGCCTGACCTGAAATATTGGCAGACGGTCCAATCAAGGGCCCCGTCTCTCGAATCAAATCCAGTGTAATGGGGTGACTCGGCATCCGAAATCCCACCGTTGCAAGACCAGAATTGACCCAATAGGGAACTTGGTCATTGGCTTCGAGGATAATGGTCAAGGGACCTGGTAAAAAGGCCTCTACAAGCTTTTGTAGATAAGTTGGCTGATTCTTTGAAAAGTGCAAGATATCCTCTAGAGAAGCGACATTAAGATTGAGCGCCTTATCTCTAGGACGACGTTTGAGTTGGTAAACATGGTTGACAGCTTTTTCATCTAAGGCCTTAGCAAAGAGACCATAAACTGTCTCGGTAGGTAAAACGACTGCTCCGCCCTTTTCCAACTCTTGTCTAATCCTGTCCATCATCAACTACAACCATCCTATCTTGACCAAATTGGTCCTTAAGTGTTCGTACACGTTTTCCAGGAAGATATTTCCTAAAAAGCGCAGGAACACTTTGACCTTGCTTATATCCAATTTCAAGGTAAATCTTACCACCATCTGTGAGATAGTCTTTTGCATCTTCCGCAATTCTGCGGTAAATAGCTAGGCCATCCTCATCTGCAAAGAGAGCTAAATGAGGCTCTGAATGCAAAACATTCAAACCGACCTCTGACTCATCTTCACGAGAGATATAGGGTGGATTGGATACAATTATATCATATTTTCCAGAAATTTCTGCAAAACAATCCGATTTTTTAAAAAATATATTAAGATTTTGATTTTTTGCATTGTCCATTGCTAAGTCTAGTGCATCTTGTGAAATATCCACTGCCGTTACAGACCAATCTGGTCTGTTTTTTGCTAATACAAGGGCTATGGCACCACTTCCAGTCCCGATATCTAGAATATTAAGACTTTCCTCAGGATTTTCTGTGAGGATGAGATCCACCAACTCTTCTGTTTCTGGACGAGGAATCAAAACTCGCTCATCCACTTTTAACTGCATTCCAAAGAAATCTGCCTGTCCGATGATATACTGTGCCGGTTTGTGAGCCGCTAACTGCTGGTAAATTTCTTCTACAAATTGTTTTTCTTCTTCTGTTACCTCTTGTTGGAGGGCAAAGACGAAGTCCGTAAAAGAGAGATTTTTTAAGCTACGATAGACAAAAGAGAGGCTTTCTGCTTCCTCTCCTTGTCTTATCAACTCTTCTTCAAAATCTGAAAATAATTGAGCTAATTTCATTATTTGTTTAATTCTTCTAATTTTTGTGTTTGGTCATAAAGAACCAAGGCATCCACAACTTCATCCAATTTACCAGACAAAATGGTATCTAGTTTTTGGAGGGTCAAACCAATACGGTGGTCTGTGACACGGTTTTGTGGAAAGTTATAAGTACGGATACGTTCAGAACGGTCACCAGTACCGATTGTCGACTTACGCTCAGCGTCTTGTTCATCTTGAGCAATCTGAGCAAAATGGTCAGCAACACGCGCACGGATGATTTTCATGGCCTTCTCACGGTTCTTCTGCTGGGTACGTTCTTCCTGCATCTCAACCTTGATATTGGTTGGCAAGTGAACGATACGAACGGCAGTCGCAACCTTATTGACGTTCTGTCCACCAGCACCAGATGCGTGGTAAATGTCCACACGAAGATCTTTTGGATCAATATCGTATTCAACTTCTTCCACTTCAGGCATGACAAGCACTGTCGCTGTCGAAGTGTGTACACGTCCTTGGCTCTCTGTTACAGGGACACGTTGAACACGGTGGGCACCTGATTCGTACTTAAGCTTAGAATATACAGATTGACCAGAAACCATAGCAACCACTTCCTTGAAACCACCGACACCATTCATAGAAGCCTCCATGACTTCAAAGCGCCAGCCTTGGGCTTCCGCATACTTTTGGTACATAGTTAGCAAATCTCCAGCGAAAAGTGCTGCTTCGTCTCCACCAGCTGCTCCACGGATTTCAAGGATGATGTTCTTATCATCGTTTGGATCCTTTGGAAGGAGCAAGATTTTCAATTTTTCTTCATACTCTTCTTTTTCAGCCTTGGCATCTTTGAGCTCTTGCTTGGCCATTTCTTCCAAGTCTGCATCTCCGCCTGATTCTTTAATCATCTCTTCGGCATCAACGATGTTTTGAAGGACTTGTTTGTACTCACGGTAGGCTGTTACTGTGTCACGAGTCGAAGCTTCTTCTTTTGAAAGCTCCATGAAACGCTTGGTGTCAGACACCACATCTGGGTCACTAAGCAATTCTCCTAGTTCTTCATAACGGTCTTCTACAGCTTGTAGTTGATCATAGATGTTCATTTTTCTTCATTCTCCTTATTGATTTCAGGCGCAAAATAATGTTTTCGGCAGACTGAGATATAGGTTTCATTTCCACCGATCTGAATTTGTTCGCCATCATAGACTGGCACACCATCCTGCGTACGCAACACCATGGTCGCCTTTTTCTTACAGTACTGACAGATGGTCTTGATTTCTTCAATCTTGTCTGCTAAGAGCAAGAGGTATTTTGAACCTTCGAATAATTCATTGCGAAAATCATTCTTCAAACCAAAAGCCATGACAGGTATGTCTAACTCATCGACAACACGAGCTAGGTCGTAAACATGGTGACGCTTGAGAAACTGGGCCTCATCAACCAACACACAGTAAGGTTTTTCAGGTAAGTTTCGGATATAGCCGAAGATATCCGTCGTTTTCTCAATCGCAATGGCTGGGCGTTTCATGCCGATTCGACTCGACACATAGCCAACACCGTCACGCGTATCCAGAGCCGAAGTCATAATCACAACTCCCTTTCCTTGCTCCTCGTAGTTATAGGCCACCTTGAGAATCTCAATCGTCTTACCAGAGTTCATGGTCCCATAACGATAATACAACTGTGCCATGCTATTATTTCACGTCCATTTCTAAATTTTTGCTACATTCTAGTATATCATAATTTTCTGAAGCTTTAAACGGCAAAATGTGGTAAAATAGAAGAAATCAAAAACTAGTGGAGGAAGCTATTATGCCATTTGTACGCATCGATTTATTTGAAGGACGCACGCTCGAGCAAAAGAAAGCTCTTGCTAAGGAAGTGACGGAAGCTGTTGTTCGCAACACTGGAGCACCTCAATCAGCCGTTCATGTCATCATCAACGACATGCCAGAAGGAACTTACTTCCCACAAGGGGAAATGCGCACAAAATAAGCTAGCTTAAGCAGAATTGCTTAGGCTTTTTCAATCTCCAAGTAGCATCCATTGAAGAAATAGTTTAAATTTGTTACAATTTGAAGAGATGCTTGGATACATATCCTAAGAAAAGAAATACAAAAGGAATTAGTATGATTACACGTGAATTTGATACCATCGCTGCCATCTCTACTCCACTAGGTGAAGGGGCTATTGGTATTGTCCGTTTGAGCGGAACTGACAGTTTTGCCATTGCGCAAAAGATTTTCAAAGGCAAAGACTTAAGCAAGGTTGCTAGCCACACTCTTAACTACGGTCACATTGTTGATCCTCAAACTGGTGAGGTCATGGACGAGGTTATGGTTGGGGCTATGAAGTCTCCAAAGACCTTCACTCGTGAGGATATTATCGAGATTAACACCCACGGTGGGATTGCGGTGACTAATGAGATTCTCCAACTAGCTATCCGTGAAGGAGCTCGTTTGGCAGAACCTGGAGAATTTACCAAGCGTGCCTTCCTCAATGGTCGTGTCGACTTGACTCAGGCTGAGGCGGTGATGGACATCATCCGGGCCAAGACTGACAAGGCTATGAATATAGCAGTCAAACAACTTGATGGATCCCTATCTGACCTCATTAACAATACTCGTCAGGAAATTCTCAATACCTTGGCCCAAGTAGAGGTCAATATCGACTATCCTGAGTATGACGATGTTGAAGAAGCCACTACTGCAGTCGTTCGTGAGAAAACTATGGAGTTTGAGCAATTGCTAACCAATCTCCTTAGGACAGCTCGTCGCGGTAAGATCCTTCGTGAAGGAATTTCCACTGCCATCATCGGACGCCCCAACGTTGGGAAATCGAGCCTCCTCAACAACCTCCTGCGTGAAGAAAAGGCCATCGTTACAGACATCGCTGGAACCACCCGTGATGTCATCGAAGAGTACGTCAACATCAACGGCGTTCCTCTAAAATTGATTGATACAGCTGGTATCCGTGACACGGATGATATCGTGGAACAAATCGGTGTCGAGCGTTCGAGAAAAGCCCTTAAGGAAGCTGACTTGGTATTACTAGTGCTAAATGCTAGTGAGCCACTAACAGCACAAGACAGACAACTCTTAGAAATCAGTCAGGATACCAACCGCATTATTCTACTTAATAAAACGGATCTTCCTGAAGCGACTGAAACTTCGGAACTACCTGAAGATGTTATCCGTATTTCAGTTCTTAAAAATCAAAATATCGATAAGATCGAAGAGCGTATTAACGACCTCTTCTTTGAAAATGCTGGTTTGGTCGAGCAAGATGCTACTTACCTATCTAATGCCCGTCATATTTCCTTGATTGAAAAAGCAGTTGAAAGCCTACAAGCAGTTAATGAAGGTCTTGAACTAGAGATGCCAGTTGATTTGTTGCAAGTTGACTTGACCCGTACTTGGGAAATTCTCGGAGAAATCACTGGAGATGCCGCACCTGATGAACTCATTACCCAACTCTTTAGCCAATTCTGTTTAGGAAAATAAGAAAAATCCATGATCGTTCGGTCATGGATTTTATTATCTTTATTAGTAATCTGGTCTTAAGACTCCTGTTACGGTTGCCTTAGTCGCTTCATAGTCGCCATCTACGACAACCTTGATAATGCGTTTGGCATCTTCTTCTGGTGCTGGAACTAGAGGTAGACGAGTTGGTCCAGCTTCAAATCCCATATAATTAAGGACTGCCTTAACTGGAGCAGGACTTGGATAAGAGAAGAGGGCGTTAACCTTAGGAATGAATTTACGTTGAATAGCTGCCGCCTTTTTCATATCGCTTTCTGCAATAGCAGTCAACATCTCGTGCATTTCATCTCCGTTTGTATGAGATGCAACAGAAATAACCCCGTCCGCACCAAGGTTCATGGCATGGAAAGCATCTCCGTCCTCACCAGTATAGACCAAGAACTCTTCTGGCTTGTGTTCAATCAAGTAAGCCATATTAGCCAGACTAGTACATTCCTTGACACCAATGATATTTGGATGGTCAGCCAAACGAAGCATGGTTTCTGGAGTCAATTCGACAACTACACGCCCTGGAATGTTATAGATAATAATTGGTAAGTCAGAAGCATCTGCAATTGCCTTAAAGTGCTGGTACATGCCTTCTTGAGAAGGTTTGTTATAGTATGGTACGATCGCAAGACCAGCAGCAAAACCACCAAATTCTGCTACTTCTTTGACAAACTCGATCGAGTCACGCGTATCATTGGTACCTACACCTGCAATCAAAGGAACGCGTCCATTGACAATCTTTTGTACAGCTGCAAAGAGTTCCAACTCTTCATCGTGAGTCAAAGTTGGACTCTCAGCAGTCGTCCCAGCTAGAAGAATTCCATCCGTATGATGGGCCAATAAATGCTCTATAAGGGCTGGGATGGCATCAAAGTTGATGGAACCATCCTCATGGAAAGGGGTAATAAAGGCCGTGATGATTTTACACTCTTTTAAAACTTGATAAGACATGAGAAACACCTCTCTATTTCAAAGAAGGAGTTCATCTGAACTCCTAAACGATATGACTATTTTAATTCAAATTTCAATTCAGCTGTTGGACGAACCAATCCACGTTCGTGAAGCGTTTCTGCAATCTGAACTGAGTTCCAAGCAGCACCTTTGAGAAGATTGTCTGAAACAACCCACATGTGGATTCCTTTTTCTGCATCTAGGTCTTTACGGATACGACCAACAAAAGTATCACGCGAACCCACTGCATTGACGGCTTGAGGATAGATTTGGTGCGCTACGTCATCCTCAAGAACAGCACCTGGAAAGGCTGCGATGGCTGCTTTGACTTCTTCGATTGGTGCCACTTCTTTTGTTTCGATATAAACAGACTCAGAGTGAGCTGACAAGACTGGAATACGTACACAGGTTGCAGATACTGAGATGCTATCATCTTCCATGATTTTCTTAGTTTCCTTAGTCATCTTCATCTCTTCGTAAGTGTAATCATTGTCAGTAAAGACATCGATTTGTGGAAGAGCGTTAAAGGCGATAGGATAGTGTTTCTTGTCACCACCTGAAGGCAAGATTTCCGCATGCAAATCACGTGGGTTTACACCATCATTCAAGACTTCACGAAGTTCCCGTTGTGTTTCAAGAATCGCTCCCATACCAGCACCTGAAACAGCTTGATAAGTTGAAACAATGATACGGTCCAAGCCCCATTTTTGACGAACAGGTTCAAGGGCAACCATCATTTGAATTGTTGAACAGTTGGGGCAGGCAATAATTCCATTGTGGGCATCAAGTGCATGAGCGTTTACTTCTGGAACAACCAATGGTACATCTGGATTTTGACGGAAATAAGATGTGTTATCTACTACTACTGCTCCAGCTTTCACTGCGTATGGTGCATACTTAGCTGATGTAGAACCACCTGCTGAGAAGAGAGCAATGTCAACTCCTTCAAAAGCTGTTTCAGTTGTTTCTTCAATCGTAATATCTTGGTCTTTAAACTTCAAGGTCTTGCCTGCTGAACGTGCAGAAGCAAGGTAACGAATTTTTTCGATAGGAAGTGTTGATTCTTCCAACATTTTTATCATCTGAGCTCCGACAGCACCTGTCGCGCCGACTACAGCAACTGTATATCCCATAAATAACCTCTTTCGGAATTTTCTAAAAATTTCTATAATAGATGTATTATACTACTTTTTACAGAAATTGAAAAGTATTTTTAGACCATATTTTCTGAAAACTAAAAATCCCTAGCCATTCGACCAGGGACTAAGAGGCATCTTCATGTGATGAGCAGGTTCACACAACTCATCAAGGTCCGCTCCTGCGTTATGACCTCCTTATGCTCAATAGTAGTCCGAAGACTACCTATCGACTCATCGCAACTACTATTCTACTAGATAGAGTCACTTTTGTCAACAGACAAAACTCTTTGCTTCATTTATACAAGTGTACAAGAAAAACCTTGGTTTCCCAAGGTTATTTCGTTTCTATCATGCTAATTGCCGGGATTGAACCGGCGACCTCATCCTTACCATGGATGCGCTCTGCCAACTGAGCTAAATCAGCTTACCTAAAAAGTATACTATAGTTCCTAGTTCTTGTCAAGCGCTCTCTTTTAATTTATGGAATGAAAAAAGCTAGATTTATCAAGAATCTAGCTTATAAACTTCTTATCTCGTTAGATCGATTCGACGTCCCAGTTTACCAATCAAAATCGCACCTACGAGCAGCGAAGCAAACTCTCCAATTCCAGTAGAGAACCATGTGAAGAAGAACGGAGCTTCTGCAACAATATAGAGTTCTGCTGCAATGGTAATCATTGAAATGGAGAAGAGGATTGAAAAGAAGAAATGATCTTTTCGAATCAAACCATTAAACAGATAGTCTTTCTTGAACTTGCTAAAGAGCCATACACCTAGGCTTAGGAAAACTAGGGTAGAGCCCCCGCCGACAAAGACATCTATTGGACCAAAGCTAAAGAAATTTGCAATCATACAACCAATCGTCACACCGATGATGTATTTTGGATTGTAAAAGGCTAAAAAATTCATCATCTCTGAAATACGGAACTGGTAGGCGCCGTAGCTAATGGCATTCAGCGGTGGGGTGATGGTCAAAACCACATAAATAGCAGCGACAATAGCGATATCTGCCATATCACGAACAGTTAATTTTTTCATGTTTTCTCCTTTAGCGGTTTCCCGCGTAAAATATGCTTGGTGAAAGAAGTTAAGCACCAAGGGTTGAGATTATCAACCTTACCAGTATAGCACAATATATGACATTATGCTATACTAAAACCATGAAAAGAATAATAAAGGCATTCTTCGATAACGAAATCCTCTCCTACCTATTTTTCGGTGCTGCTACTACTCTGGTTTCTATTTTATCGCGTTTGGTTATTTACCACATCAGCCACCAGGAAATTCTGGCAACCGTACTCGCAAATCTTATCGGGATTCTCTTTGCCTTTCTCACAAATGATACAATAGTCTTTAAACAAGAGAGAAGAAATTGGCCAACTCGGCTGGCTAAGTTTTTCTTAGCTCGTCTCTCTACACTTGGACTTGACGTTCTTTTAACTTATATCTTCGTTACAACCTTTCCTAATGTTATTGGTCAGTTTGTTGAATATAATATAGATAGGGTTAATACGGTTGAAACCATCCTAGCACAAATCTTGATTATTCTGCTTAATTATATTTTCAGTAAAATCTATATTTTTAAAAGGAGCAACTGACTTCCTTAAGCATCCAGGTTGCCTTTTGTCACTATTTAGGATATAATAAGTTAAAAATTAGGAAAGGAATTTATGAAAATGTTAAAGGATCTTAAAGAATTCTTGCTTCGTGGTAATGTCGTTGACCTTGCTGTCGGTGTAATCATCGCCTCTGCTTTTGGTGCTATCGTGACTTCACTCGTTAACGATATCATCACTCCACTTATCTTGAACCCAGCTTTGAAAGCTGCGAACGTTGAACGTATCGCTGAACTTTCATGGAATGGTGTTGGTTACGGTAGCTTCTTGAGCGCTGTTATCAACTTCCTTGTTGTGGGTACAGTTCTCTTCTTCGTTATCAAAGGTATTGAAAAAGCTCAAAACCTTCGTAAGAAAGAGGAAGTGGTTGAGGAAGCACCTGCTACTCCAACTGAACTTGAAGTTCTTCAAGAAATCAAAGCCCTTCTTGAGAAAAAATAAGACAGATAAAGGATTTAGCTTGAAGCTAAATCCTTTTCTCTTTACTCTTTTGGTAACTTCCCAGCCTTTTCGAGCATTTTCTTGATCAAATAAGGCATCTTTACATTTTCACGGCCTTTTTTCTCAATGAGTTTTTTGACAAATTCTGGCATCTGAAGGTCGTCTGTCTCTTTCATGATGTCCTTGGTAGTTGCCGAAGGCGTTAACTCATCAAAGGTTTCTTCTTCTGGGAGAAAAGCTTTAAATTCTTTGTCTTCATTGACTCTTACAGTAGCAACTAAAGCGTCAATTAAACGGCTATCCGTATTGGGCATCGGTGGACGATGGTAAGTGACACCTAATTCTTGACACAAATCATAACATTCCACATCATTATCGAACAAGACTTCGATGTGCTCACTGATAAAACTTATCGGGATAAAAATATAATGTTCTGGATGTTGCTTTTGTTCTCGTAAATATTCTAAGACATCTGGCTTGATCCAAGGGATTCCAATATCACTTTCGCTCTGCCAAGTATTGGTATACTGGTCTGTCATTAGGCCGAGTTGTTCAGCAATGAGCCTGCTATTATCGAAAATCTGATCAATATATGGATCTCCAAAGTCCAAGGCAAAAATGGGGACGCTATGGGCTGAAAAGATTACCTTGAAGGATTCTTCTCCCACATGGTTTCGTAAAATTTTTCTAATCTCATCTGTCCAGAAGTCCAGCAAAGGCTGTTGTTGATACCAGTCCTTAATAACTAAAAATCGGATCTGCTGGCTTTCCAGAAACTTTTCATACCCCATGACTGAGTAAAAAGAATAATGAGGTTCCAAAATCAAGCAGATACATTCTTCAACACCATCAGTTTCCATCTGCTTGATCACGTCTGGAATAAAGGGACGAGAAAATTTGTTGGCAAAGTAGATACCGTACTCCTCCCCTAAACGTTCTTTGAGTAAATTGACCTCCTCACGTGTAATCCGCTGCAAAGGCGTCCCACCAATACGAACATAATTGTCATAGAGGGTCTGAATCTCGTGATCCTTGGGTCTGATTCCACGACGAATATTGGTAAAAAAATCCGCCACACTCTCAAAGGTAATCTCTTCTGGCGAACCGAATGTCATCATTAAAATTGCTTTTTTCATTGATATGTCCTTGTGATGTTTTTTTCAATTACCATTCTACTATGAAATATATCATAAATAAACGCTTTCATTCATTTTATTTTTATTTACTTCTCTTTGTCTTTCTCTCCATTCTATGATACAATGAAAAAAAATGATAATAAAGGAGTTTTTATGACTTATCCGAACCTTTTAGATCGTTTCTTGACCTACGTTAAGGTCAATACGCGTTCTGATGAACACTCTACTACTACTCCAAGTACGCAAAGCCAGGTAGATTTTGCGACCACTGTTCTTATTCCTGAGATGAAACGTGTCGGTCTGCAAAATGTTTACTACCTCCCAAATGGTTTTGCTATTGGTACCTTACCAGCTAATGATCCCAGCCTGACACGCAAGATTGGCTTCATCTCCCACATGGACACTGCTGACTTTAATGCTGAGGGAGTTAATCCGCAAGTCATCGAAAACTACGATGGTAGAGTTATCGACTTGGGTGATTCTGGTTTCAAACTGGATCCAGCTGACTTTAAGAGTCTTGAGAAATATCCAGGTCAAACGCTTATCACAACAGATGGTACGACCTTGCTAGGTGCTGATGACAAGTCAGGGATTGCTGAGATTATGACTGCTATCGAATATTTGACAGCTCATCCCGAAATCAAACACTGTGAGATTCGAGTTGGTTTTGGTCCAGATGAAGAAATTGGCGTTGGAGCTAACAAGTTTGATGCAGAAGATTTTGACGTTGACTTTGCCTATACTGTTGATGGTGGTCCGCTAGGAGAACTTCAGTACGAGACTTTCTCAGCAGCTGCTGCTGAGCTTCATTTCCAAGGACGCAATGTCCATCCTGGTACTGCTAAAGGTCAGATGGTCAATGCACTTCAGCTAGCAATTGATTTTCATAATCAACTTCCAGAGAATGACCGACCTGAACTGACAGATGGTTACCAAGGTTTCTATCATCTTATGGATGTGTCAGGTAGTGTTGAGGAGGCGCGTGCAAGCTACATCATTCGAGATTTTGAAAAGGATGCCTTTGAAGCACGTAAAGTAGCTATGCAAGCCATCGCCGACAAGATGAATCAAGAGCTTGGGAATAACCGCGTTACACTCACTCTCACTGATCAGTACTACAATATGAAAGAAGTCATCGAGAAAGACATGACGCCCGTTACCATTGCCAAAGCCGTTATGGAAGATCTAGGAATCACACCAATCATTGAACCGATTCGTGGTGGAACAGATGGCTCTAAGATTTCCTTTATGGGTATTCCAACCCCAAATATCTTTGCAGGTGGTGAAAACATGCACGGCCGTTTTGAATACGTCAGCCTTCAGACTATGGAGCGTGCGGTGGATACCATCATTGGCATTGTATCTTATAAAGACTAAAAAGACGAGGTAGCTTAGCTACTTCGCTTTTCTTTTTATTCGTTTGGTTGAGCACTTGGCTCAGACTCACTTTGCGCTTGCTTTTCTGTTGGTTGAGAAGAAGCTGTTTCACTGTCTTTCTCAGACTTAGATTGGCTATCAGTTTTACTTGCTTTTGAACGGAGTTCCTGGTTCAAGCTAATGATTTCTTTAGCTAGAGTGAGGAGACCTTCTTTATCACTGCTTTTGGCTGCAAGTTGATCAAATAGGGCATCAACACGTTCAAAGTCAGCATCAGATCCTTTGTTATCCTCTAAGTACTTGTGAAGAGAGAGCAAGACATTATAGAGTTTTTGGTAAATAATCACCGTTTGTGGATCCTGTTCTGCTTCTTTTTTCTCTCGTTGGATAGTCGCTGCAATACGATTTAAAAGATCCTCAAGTTGTGTTTTAGCTTCGTCAAGGTCTGCATTTTCCTTTTCAGTAGCCGCTTTGATATTAGCTGCTTCTTCAGCTAGGGATTGTTTGACACCATCTTCCTTGACACGCGCTAGGAGTTGGGTAGCTTTAGTTAGGAGAGCATCCACTTCTTCCTTCTTAACATGGCTAACCCGCTCTTCTGACATAAAATCACCGTAGAGTTCTTTTAGGAATTCATAGATGGCTGTCTTAGCGGTTTGACTATCTACTTTTTCCGTATCTAGAATAGTCTTACCAGCTTTTGTAGAAACGGGTTCTTCTTTGAGAGCTTCTTCTACTTCTAGCTTAGTTTGGTAAATAGTTGGGAATAACTTGTTCAAGTCGGTCGCTTTGAGGAAAGATTGTGACTGGTAAAGTTCCCATGTCAACTTGGCAACACGGTTCCGAAGTTCTTCTCTGAGTCGACCATCAGATACATGTTCGTAGAAGTACTTGATGTACTCTACTGTTGTGACTCCTGTCCGATCGCGGAAATCTTGCAAAGCTTGAAGTTTCGCTTCAATCGCAGCCAACTCTGTCTCATCCTGTGCTAGTTTTGCTTCCTGCAAATGTACCAAAAGATCTTTCTTAGACAAGCCATAAGCGTCCGTATCCAGTGTATTGATCTTATCTACAAGGGCTTGGTACTTCTTATCTAAAGGTGAAGTTTCAACCGGTGCCACACTTTGATCCACATGGATATACTGTTTATCAAAGAGATCCAAGGCTGCTAGATATCCAGCAGTTGAGTTGGTCGCTAGTTTTTTCATGTTCTCGGTAAATTGACCCAAAGCAAGTTCTACCCGTCTCTGCATGATAGGTTGGTCTTTGTAGAGACTTCTACTATCTGCTAACAGTTGATCAACTTTAGAAAGAACAGTTTGCTCGTCAAAAGCTCCAGGCTGATAGCTTGATTGTAGGGTAGGAATCTTGTTCTTTAAAGCAACCTCATAGCCCTTGGTCTGAACCTTAATGTAGTGATTGTGATCACCATGTGGAATGACAAAACTACCACTTTCTACCTGTAAACTATAAGGAGACACCCCATCACGTAGGGCAGTCGTATAAAGTTCATTTAGGAAATCCAGTTCTGGATTCCCAGTTTGGAGAGGAATACGAACATGTTCTTTTCGTACTGCATAGGGATGGATATGGGTTGGATCATAGGCTTGATCCGGATTTCCAAAGACAAAGAATCCATTTGAAATACGAATTGCTTCAAGCGGAACCCCGTAGGTCTGTGAGATATACTTGATTTTTTCTTCATCGCTAGCATCTCTTGAGAAACTTTCCACAGTCTTTGCAAGTGGTTGAACGTACTGAGGCTGATGATTTTCTTTCAAGTGATCTTGGGCAGCTTTGATTTGGGCTGCAGTCAAGTCTTTCTTAAAGAAATAATGAGCGTGATCTCCATGAGAAACTACAAACCCTTGCTCATCCTCACTAATAACACGGTCAGCTGCAAAACCATGGTCATGTTCTTCGCCGTGATGGTTGTCATGCTCCTCCCCATAATGGTCATGATCTTCATGGTTGGTATCCTGACTTCCATGGTCACCGTCTTGGTCATGAGAATGATTTGGTTGAGCTGGGTGTTCTGCTGGTTTGCCTGAATTTTCCAAAGGTGTTGGCTTCCCACTGTCGCTAGATAAAGGAATCATACGTGCAATTTTTTCTTCCAAGGCAGAAAGCTTTGTATATGGGATGAAATGATAGTGATTTCCGTGAGGAATCGCCACTCCACTCGGTGTTCTGCTTGAAATCTTAGCAGGATCAAAAATCAAGCCATCTGATTCAGCATAACGTTGATTACTTGGAAGAGCATAGAGCTGTTGTAATAGACTCTGTAAGCTCTCTTCTGGATTGATTGGTCTTTCAGCTTCTTGACTAAGATTGCGAGTTTGACTAGTTGCGTTTGGACTCGGACGATAGTCAGTCACACTTGCTTGTTTTCTAGTTCCAGAGAGGTAGGCTTGGGCAGCAGCTAATTCGCTAGCAGACAAAGAACTCTTAGGAATGTAGTGGTAATGTCCACCATGAGGGACAATATAAGCATCACCAGTATCCTCTATAATATCAGATGGATTAAAGATGTACCCATCATCGGTGGTATAGCGACCTTGAGATTGAGCAAGCGCCACTGCACTGTTAGAAGTTGGTGCATCATGAGTATGACCTTGTTTTTGGCGCTCAATTTCGTCCTTCGTACGAATATTATCAGCATGAGCTGCATCTTTAAGGTAGACATAATACTTGCCATCCACCTTGATAATATAGCCACCTTTAATTTCGTTGACAATATCAGCGTCTTTCAGTTGATAATTGGCATCTTTCATCAAAAGCTCTTCGCTGAAAATCGCGTCAAAAGGAACTTTCCCATTGTAATAATGGAAATGATCACCGTGTGAAGTCACATAACCTTGATCGGTGATTTTCACGACAATTTGCTCAGCCTGAATATCTTCTTTTTTGCTAACTTGATCTGGTGTCTGATTCTCTGTTTTTTGAGAGTCTTGTTTTCCATCGACATAAGACACACGATTTTTATCTTTGTTTCCTTCTACCTGGTGTTGATTTAATGCATAGATACAAAGACTTAAGGAAAGGACTAGAGCCGATCCTGCTGCAAGATATTTTTTCTTAATTTTCATAATCTCCTCATTTTAATTCTTCTGCAAGAACATTCATATTTTCTTCTAGATTTTCTAAGTAAGTTTTGTCATTTTCAGGGTCTGCTTCCAAAGGATTGAGAGTTTTCAGACTAACTCCTGTTGATTTGACTAAGGTTTCAGCAACTTTAGAGGACGCATTGCTCTCAGTAAAGATGGTTTTGACATTATAAGTTTTGACAAATTCTTGGATTTCTGTCAACTGTCTCGGACTTGGCTCTTGTTCAGGGGAAATCCCTGCAATACCAAGTTGTTTCAATCCAAAACGTTTAGCAAGGTAAGAAAAGGCTGTGTGTTGCGTAACAAAGGTCTTTTGACTCGCTTTTTCAAAAATAGGCTGGAATTTCTTAGTCAATTCCTGAGCTTTTTTGATAAAGGCTTGAGCATTTTTTTGGTAAGTTTCTTTGTGCTCACTATCAACCTCTGAAAGTTTGTCCGCAATAATCTGGGCCTCTTCTCCTGCTTTTTCAGGATCTAACCAAGTGTGCGGGTCGTAAAGTGTTTTTTCATCAATACCGTCACCAGCTTCTACATCTTCTAGCCCTGGGACGCGATCCAAAGTCATCCCTTCAGAAGCCTCTAAAACCTTAACCTTTGATTTTTTCAAGTTAGGATCCAGACTTCCTGCCCAAGATTCAAGCGTATGAGAATGGTAGACAAAGACATCCGCGTCATAAATGGCAGCAATATCATTTGCTGATGGTTCAAAGGAGTGAATCCCGTTACTTGACTGAATCATCCGAACATCATTCAAGTCACCTGATACCTCTTTGACCATGGCATAGATCGGGTAAAAACTTGTTACAACCTTCATCCCTTTTGCTTCTTGTTTTTCTTTTTGACCACATGCTCCTAAGACAAGAGCCAACACACTGGCCATCAATAATAGTATTGTTCTTTTTTTCATCGTTACTCCTTAACTAGTGTTTAACTGATTAATTAACTAGTAAATAGTTTATCTTTATTTACACTATCTGTCAAGATATTTTGCACATTTTCATGAAAAAAATGAGAACTAGAACTCACATTCTGCTCTCATTTTTCGTTTTCCCGTTCTCCTATCCTGTTTTTAGGAGTTAGAGAATGCTGCTACCTTTACTTACTCTCCTTTAATAAAGCCAATAGTTTTTCAGCTTCTGCCATAATAGTATTGTTGTCCTGAGCACCAAACAATAGATTATTCTTTAATCCAGTAAGAGTTTCGTTAGCGTTAGACTTGACGATGGGGTCTTGGATTTTTGCAAGTAGCTCTTCAGCCTCTCTTAACTTCGCTTCAACCTTTTCAGTCTCGACCTGAGGTTCTTCTGGCTCCTCTGGTGATTCTTCTTCCGGTTCCTCTGTTGGTTTTGGAGATTCTGGTTTCTCACTTTGCGGTTTTTCTTCTCGAGGAGTTTCTTCCTCAGGTTTTTCTGTCTGAGGTTTCTCCTCGTTTGGTTTTTCCGTTTGGTCGGTATCAGCTTGACCATTTTGGTTTCTTTGAACATGGTCACTTGCATTTCCCCAACCACTATCTGAATGCGGACGTTCGTTTGGATGTTCTACATAGTACTTGACAGTCGCAAAGAGATCCTCAAGAGTATACCCCTTAGGTGCCTCATAAAGTCCTTCGTCAAACCACTCAAATTTGATGTTATGGTAATGGTCATAATGAGGAATGATTAAACTTCCATTTTTAACTTCCACGGTATGTTGGAGATTGTATGGCATACGATCAAGGGGCACTTTCTTAGCTGCTTTCACGCGGTTGTAGATAGCTTCTGCTCCTTTAGCCTCCGTATTTCCTGGATTCTGATGGTCTGTTGAGGGAGGAATCAAACCTTTCTCTTTAGCATAAGCCTGGGCTGCCGCTCTTTCGGCTTCAGACAAACTATCTTTTTTAATCCAATGGCTATGGGTCATATGTGGAGTTACATAGGCATCCCCCTCATCACTGGTGATATCACGAGGATCAAAGATATAGCCATCTTCTGTTGTATACTTGCCTGCCAACTTGGCTACTTGAATCTCATCATCTGTGTAAGCTATTTGCGCATTTGGTTTTCCTAAACGTTCTGGATGACGAATCGGTGCTAGAAAGGCCAAGATATCATCCACCAACTTGACTTTATCACTTGAGGTATCATTGAGACGTTCCAACAGTTTATCCAAAGTGTCAAAATCAGCTTGGCGCCCTTTATTATCAAGTAAGTCCTGATGAATTCTTGCTAGTAAATCATAAGCCTTATTGTAAAATCCTCGATCACCAGATGGGAGATTGGTTTTCTTAGCTCCGAGCTTATGAGCTAAACTTTCTTGTTTGCCTAGCTTACTATCAATGGCTGCAGTAGTTTCAACTGATAATTCCTTGGCAGGAATATAACGAGATGTTCCATTCTCCTCAAATACATAACCATCATCTACTTTTCGAATCACCTGTTTAACCAATTTTTCGTCAATTGGATTGCTTGGAGATGGTTGAGGATTTGGTGCAGGTTGCGGGCTTGGACTAGGTTCCGGAGTCGGTTGTGGACTTGGTTGTTCTGGTCTTGAATCCGGCACCAAATGGTTCGAACGATAGCGAAGCGGGATGATGCGAGCGATTCGTTCTTCCAATTCAGACATCTGTGAATAAGGGATGAAATGGTAATGATTTCCATGAGGCACAGCAACTCCTCTAGCTGTTCGACTTGTGATTTGTGCTGGGTCGAAAACAAGGCCATCAGATTCTACGTGTCGTTGACTGAGCGGCAAGGAGTAAAGTTGTTTCAGAAGGCTATCAACATCCTCATCACTTTGACTTGCTTGGCTATCGTCGCTACTGTTGTTAGCTGTGTTCGTGTTCGTATAGCTGTTGCTTTGATTGTTATAGCTGTTGCCTTGGTTATTATAGGATGGAGTCCATCTATCTATATCGTAACTACTACTGTTGTTATTGGTACGGCGATAAGTAGGCGTATTCGATTGACCACTTCTACCAGATAGGAAGGCTTCTGCAGCAGCCAATTCGCTGGCTGATAACTCGCTCTTAGGAATGTAGTGGTAATGGTCGCCATGAGGAACGATGTAAGCATCACCAGTATCTTCAATGATATCAGAGGCATTAAAGATGTAGCCATCATCTGTGGTGTAGCGTCCTTGTGAACGTGCCAAAGCTACCGCACCATCATTTGCTGAAGTTCCTCCTTCACGATGCTGACTATGCTCTTGTTTTTGTCGATTGATTTCTTCTTTCGTACGAACATTATCTGCATGGGCCGTATCCTTAAGGTATACATAGTATTTTCCGTCCACCTTAATAACATAACCACCCTTGATTTCACTGACAATATCTTCGTCTTTTAGTGTATAGTTTGGATCCTTCATCAGCAACTCTTCACTGATGATAGCGTCATAAGGAACCTTACCATTGTAATAATGATAGTGGTCACCGTGTGAAGTGACATAGCCCTGGTCTGTTATCTTGATGACGATTTGTTCGGCATTGATACCTTCTTTTTTACTAACCTCATCAGGAGTGAGATCCTCAGTTTTTTGCGCTGCTTGTTTTCCATCAACGTAAGACACACGATTATTTTCTTTGACCGTTCTAGCTTGATACAGTCCTAACTCATAAGAACAGACACTTAAAATCAAGGCTGCCGCAGAACCTGCTAGGTATTTTTTATTAATTTTCATCGAAACTCTCTTCCTTTTTGATATTTCTAGTTGCAATTCATTTCTAAATTGCAGAAACTCCTCTCTAAAAGTTAACTGGTTAATAGTTTACTCCTAAATTTGCAACTTGTCAAGAATTTTATGAACCGGTTAACGATTTTTTTGTTTTCTACACTATCTTCTATCTGAACAGTCTGATTTGAGAATCCTATATTGAAAATCAATCACCAAATTTTTAAAACAAAAAATCCCTGCAACTGAGTTGCAAGGACCTTTCAATTAATCAAAGTCAACGTATTCTTTTTGAAGTTCAAGAACTTCTTCCATTGTTGAGCATTCTGTAAGGGCACGGTTTGCGTACTCTTCCATCTTAGCTGTGTCGAGTTTCTTCATCAAGCTACGTGTACGAAGGACAGATGTTGCTGACATAGAGAACTCATCCAAGCCCATTCCGACAAGAAGTGGAACAGCTTTTTGGTCACCAGCCATCTCACCACACATACCTGCCCATTTACCTTCAGCGTGAGCTGCTTTGATAACGTTGTTAATCAAACGTAGGATTGATGGGTTATATGGTTGGTAAAGGTATGAAACTTGCTCATTCATACGGTCTGCTGCCATTGTGTATTGGATCAAGTCGTTTGTACCAATTGAGAAGAAGTCAACTTCTTTAGCAAATTGGTCTGCAAGCATAGCCGCTGCAGGAATCTCGATCATGATACCAACTTGGATATTATCCGCAACTGCAACACCTTCAGCAAGAAGGTTTGCTTTTTCTTCGTCAAAGACTGCTTTCGCTGCACGGAATTCTTTCAAGAGCGCAACCATTGGGAACATGATACGCAATTGACCGTGTACAGACGCACGAAGAAGGGCACGGATTTGAGTGCGGAACATAGCATCTCCAGTTTCAGAAATAGAGATACGAAGGGCACGGAATCCAAGGAATGGGTTCATTTCGTGAGGCATATCGAAGTAAGGAAGTTCCTTATCTCCACCGATATCCATTGTACGAACGACAACAGGTTTACCGTTCATTCCTTCAAGTACGGCTTTGTAAGCTTCATACTGCTCGTCTTCTGTTGGGAAGTCTTGAGAATCCATGTACAAGAACTCTGTACGGTAAAGACCGACAGCTTCGGCACCGTTGGCATTGACACCTTCAACGTCTTTTGGAGTACCGATATTAGCAGCCAATTCAAAGTGTTTACCATCAGCAGTCACTGTTTGAGCATCTTTCAAAAGTGCCCATTCAGCTTTTTGCTTCGCATAAGCTTCACCAGCGGCCTTGAATTCTGCCGCTTGCTCATCAGTTGGGTTGATAATCACTTCACCAGTGATACCGTTAACAGCAAGGATATCACCATCTTTAACAATTTCAGTGATGTTGTTTGTACCCAATACTGCCGCGATTTCAAGTGTACGCGCCATGATAGCTGAGTGGCTTGTACGTCCACCGATGTTGGTTACAAAAGCTTTTACAAAGTTTTTGTCCAATTGAGCTGTATCTGAAGGAGTCAAGTCATGCGCAATCACGATCACTTCTTCATTGATAGAAGCTGGGTTTGGCAATTTTTTACCAAGGAGATTTGCCAATACACGTTTTGTCACGTCGCGGATATCCGCTGCACGTTCTTGCATGTATGGGTTGTCTTCCATGCCTTCAAAGATAGTGATAAACATGTCTGTCACTTCTTTCAGACCTGCTTCTGCATTCACTTTCTTCGCACGGATTGTCTCCTTGATTTGGCTGATCATTTCTGGGTCAGCAAGAACCATTAAGTGAGCGTCAAAAACTTGAGCTGCTTCTTCACCGAGCGTACCTACTGCTTTCTCACGAATAACAGAAAGCTCGTCTTGTGATGCTTTTAGAGCGGCATCAAGGCGAGCTTCTTCTGCGTTTGTATCTTCGACTGTAATAGTCTCAAATGACAAATCCGGTTGAACGAGTAGATATGCTTTTGCAACTGCAACACCGTCTGATGCTGCGATTCCTTTAAGCATTTCTGTCATTTTCCTTATGCCAATCCTTCTTTTTCCATAGTTTCAGTGATAGCAACGATTGCGTCGTCAGCATCTGCACCTTCAGCTGAAATTGTAACATCAGCACCTTGGCCAACACCAAGACTCATAACACCCATGATTGATTTAAGGTTTACTGATTTACCTTTGTACTCAAGAGTGATATCTGAAGCAAATTTGCTAGCTGTTTGAACCAACAATGTTGCTGGACGTGCATGAATACCTGTTTCTGCCACTACGTGGAAATCTTTAGAAGCCATAGTTTGACTCTCCTTTAATTGTTTCTTATTTGGATTATATGTGATAACCCTTACAAGACTGTATTATATCACCTTCTAGATAATTTTTCAAGTATTTTATGGACTTTTACTGAAAATGAAATTGCTTCTTTTTCTATCATACAGGTACTATGGGAAATTTAGGCACTAATTATTAAAAGAATATTACCTTCAAAATTCCAATTTTCAAAGCTATTTTCCCTTAATACCAATCAGAGGACAATCCTAGTAAATAATGAAATAATACTATTTAACTATAATTAATATAACTCAGTAAATCTATTATTTGAAAAGACTTCATCAAATACTAAATACTGAAATTCTAAAACCTACTCTTACCATCAACAGTAGAGAATTTATCCAATTTGCTACTTAAAGTAAAATAAGTTTGTAGCCCCTAACAGTAAAAAGGTAGATATATCTAAGTGGTATAAGTAGAACTAAAACTTTGATTGATTCCATTCAAATAAAGTATCCAACCAATCAAAAACGACATTATGGGCGAGTCTTAGATTATTGACTTGGCAATGAGCGTCCGCACCACTTTCCGCCTCAAATACTTGAAGTTTAGTTTGTTGATTTTTAGATTTAAGTGCTTCATAAATTACCTTAGTTTGATGCTGCAGTTCAGCACCCTCACCCTTTCCCACAATAAACAGGCATGGGCATTGAATTTTTTGATAATCCACAATCTTTGCATGGTTAAATACATCATCAATAGCACTCTTAAAATCAGAAGTACCAAACTGCCATGCATACTTTTTAAGATTTAAATTTGCTGATTCATTCAAATTTCCAGCTAATTTTAAAATGGCATTTATTAACCAACTAGGTGCTTTCAAACTTGATCCAAATTCTTTTCTGAAAAGTTCTGCAACGTCGTAAATAGGGGTACTAGCAATCCAAGCATGAATTCTTGGATCCTTTTCGACAGCTTGTGCGGTAAAATATCCCCCTCCGCTGACACCATAAATAGCTAAATAATTTAGTTTAGGATTTCTATTTTCCAACCAGTCTATGCATAATGAAATTGGAATAGAAGCATCCACATCAAAGACCAGCCCTCTACTAGGATTGCTCCCTTGACCAGGAAGGTCAACCATTAAAACATTATAATTTCGTATCCATCCAGGATATCCTGCAAAGTAAAATAAATCTTCGCGATAAGTATCACCTCCACCAATCATGATTAGCGTTGGACAATTATCGCCGCTATGAAGATAATACCCAGGCAAGTAAGAACCCTGATAGGGAATAGTTAGTTTTTCAATCGGTACACCTAGTGAATGAATTGCACTAGAAAACACCTTCTCCATTTGACGAACGGTCGGTAAATACTCGTCAGAAAATGGATCGGTAAACTGAATTGCCGAGCGAAGTGAGTAGGTCTGTGCAAGATAATACTGCGTCTTTGTTTGTTCACTCAATCCTGAATTACTTGCTTCTTGTTCAAGGTAGTTTACATGCGATAAAAATACATTTTTCCAGTCATCAGGCTTTGGTGAGTTCCCCAATCTTTGAGCAAGATAATAAAGCTCTCCATGAGAGAAACCAAAAATTTCACCGATTCCTAACAACCAATTAAAGAAAAAATCCGTATCACCATTCTTAAAAAATATTTGAGTTGATTGCCGTTTTAAAATAACATCATCTTCTTTCACCACGCGCCTCCTAATTCTGTGTTCTTTCATTTATTTAATCTAATTATAATCTGATAACATTCTCTATCAAACAAAAGCATCCAGATATCCATTTTTTAATCTTATAATCACATGTAGTATATCACATAAAATGAACTTTCTCAAACATTGTATTTATATACTCCTTATAAAAGGATACGAAACTCATAAGTATCCTATATAAAATTAACCAATGATCCATTTTTATGAATACAGCATAATCTGTCATTTCCACTTTTGTTATATTTTAGATATTCTAATACAAAATATTGGGACATCTTGTGTGGAAAATTTCTTTTTTTCGTAAATATCACAGTTTCTGTTTTATTAAAGCATTGTCTCAGCTAGACTTATTCCTGTTCTTACGATTTTTGCTATTTTCTTCGTTTTCCTTTCTGATAACTTGCTGAAAATCTTCTATTTATCTTACCAATATACAGTATGTAGTTTTTTTATTTTGAGAAACTTTGACAGTTCAACGGAAATCAAAATTTATGTTTCCAAAAACACTATATCTTGTGTTTTAATTTCAAAACCGTAACTTTTTAGCACAAGATTTAGTTTAAAAAGTTTGACAAAGTTTTTTTTTCTGATATACTAAGAAAGTAATCTATTTTGAAAGAGGAGTTACGAAAATGGTAACCGTTTATTCTAAAAATAACTGTGTCCAATGTAAGATGACCAAACGTTTCTTGGACAGCAACAATGTCGCTTATCGTGAGATCAATCTCGACGAGCAACCTGAGTACATCGATCAAGTTAAAGAGCTCGGTTTCAGCGCTGCTCCTGTTATCCAAACACCAACTGAAGTCTTTTCAGGTTTCCAACCAGGAAAACTGAAACAATTAGCATAATCTTAGTACATCATCCAGAAGAAACTTGCTTCTAGGGCTAACTTAGAGGCCTTTCTTTTGTAATTAGATAAGGGAAATTTTATGGGATTAAAACATCTTGAGGACGTGACTTACTTCCGTCTCAATAACGAAATCAACCGTCCTGTCAATGGACAAATCATGCTTCATAAAGATAAAGAAGCCTTGGATGCCTTCTTTAAAGAAAATGTAGTTCCAAACACTATGGTTTTTGATTCAATTACTGATAAAATCAACTACCTTATTGAACATAACTATATTGAAACTGCATTTCTCAAGAAGTACCGTCCAGAATTTTTGGAAGAACTGCATCAATTCATCAAAGACCAAAACTTCCAATTCAAATCATTCATGGCAGCCTATAAGTTTTACAACCAGTACGCCTTGAAGACTAATGACGGTGAATATTACCTTGAAAGTATGGAAGACCGTGTCTTCTTTAATGCACTTTACTTTGCTGACGGTGATGAAACAATTGCGACTGATATTGCCAATGAAATCATCCACCAACGCTACCAACCAGCTACTCCTTCCTTTTTGAACGCAGGCCGTGCTCGTCGTGGGGAATTGGTATCTTGTTTCTTGATTCAAGTAACTGATGACATGAACTCTATCGGACGTTCTATCAACTCAGCCCTTCAACTTTCGCGTATCGGTGGTGGTGTGGGAATTTCCCTCAGCAACCTTCGTGAGGCTGGAGCTCCTATCAAAGGTTATGAAGGTGCTGCTTCTGGTGTCGTACCAGTTATGAAGCTTTTTGAAGACAGCTTCTCTTACTCAAACCAACTCGGGCAACGTCAAGGTGCCGGGGTTGTCTACCTCAATGTCTTTCACCCAGATATCATCGCTTTCCTTTCAACTAAGAAAGAAAATGCCGATGAAAAGGTTCGTGTTAAGACCCTCTCACTTGGAGTTGTGGTACCAGATAAATTCTACGAATTAGCTCGTAAAAATGAAGAAATGTATCTCTTTAGCCCTTACTCCGTAGAGCTTGAGTACGGTGTACCATTCAACTACATCGACATCACTGAAAAATACGATGAATTAGTTGCAAATCCAAATATCCGCAAGACAAAAATCAAGGCGCGTGATTTGGAAACTGAAATCTCTAAATTGCAACAAGAATCTGGTTACCCTTATATCGTCAACATTGATACAGCCAACCGTGCGAATCCAGTAGATGGTAAGATTATCATGAGTAACTTGTGTTCTGAGATTCTTCAAGTTCAAGAACCAAGCTTGATCAACGATGCTCAAGAATTCCTTCAAATGGGGACAGACGTTTCATGTAACCTTGGTTCAACTAACGTGGTCAACATGATGACCTCACCTGACTTTGGTCGTTCTATTCGCGCTATGGTTCGTGCCCTTACTTTCGTTACAGATAGTTCACACATCGTAGCTGTCCCTACTATCGACCACGGAAACAGTTTGGCTCACACCTTTGGTCTGGGTGCTATGGGACTTCATAGCTACCTTGCCCAACAATTGATTGAGTACGGATCACCTGAGTCAATTGAATTTACAAGCATCTACTTTATGCTTATGAACTACTGGACCTTGGTTGAGTCAAACAATATCGCACGTGAATGTGGTATCACCTTCCACAACTTTGAAAAATCAGATTATGCTAATGGTAGCTACTTTGACAAGTATGTGACAGGCGAATTTGTTCCAAAATCAGACCGTGTTAAAGAACTCTTCAAAAATGTCTTTATCCCAAGTGCTGCTGATTGGGCTGAACTTCGCGAAAAGGTTCAAGCAGATGGACTTTACCATCAAAACCGTCTTGCTGTTGCTCCAAATGGTTCTATCAGCTACATCAACGACGTTTCTGCTTCTATTCACCCGATTACACAACGTATCGAAGAACGTCAGGAAAAGAAAATTGGTAAGATCTACTACCCTGCCGCAGGTTTGTCAACAGATACTATCCCTTACTACACTTCTGCCTACGACATGGATATGCGTAAGGTGATTGATGTTTACGCTGCTGCAACTGAACATGTGGATCAAGGGCTTTCACTCACTCTCTTCATGCGTAGTGACATTCCAAAAGGTCTTTACGAATGGAAGAAAGAAAACAAACAAACGACACGTGACTTGTCAATCCTTCGTAACTATGCCTTTAACAAGGGAATCAAGTCAATTTACTACGTTCGTACCTTTACAGACGACGGTGGAGAAGTCGGTGCTAACCAATGTGAAAGCTGTGTGATTTAATTTTAATCGGAGCCAACTAAATTTCATCAGATTACTGATTAAATGCCCCGCAATAAACTTGGACAAGTATCTAAAATACTAGGAAAAATGAAAAGTCGGTCTTCCGACTTTTTGTGCGATACTCTTCTCAGACTATGATAAAATAGAGAAGATTCCTTTATCGCATTATTACATACAGAAAGAGATTTCAAATGGAAACTTACTACAAAGCCATTAACTGGAATGCCATCGAAGATGTCATCGACAAATCAACTTGGGAAAAGCTAACTGAACAATTCTGGCTCGATACGCGTATCCCCTTGTCAAATGACCTAGACGACTGGAGAAAACTATCAAACAAGGAAAAAGACCTAGTAGGAAAAGTCTTTGGTGGTTTGACCCTTTTGGATACCATGCAATCTGAAACAGGAGTTCAGGCGCTTCGCTCAGACATCCGAACACCGCATGAAGAAGCTGTTTTCAACAACATTCAGTTTATGGAATCTGTCCACGCAAAATCTTACTCTTCTATCTTTTCTACCTTGAATACCAAGGCTGAAATCGAAGAGATCTTTGAATGGACCAACACTAACCCCTACCTACAAAGAAAAGCGGAAATTATCAATGAAATCTACCTCAATGGTAGCCCACTAGAAAAGAAAGTTGCCAGCGTTTTCCTTGAAACCTTCCTCTTCTACTCTGGTTTCTTTACACCCCTCTACTATCTCGGTAACAACAAACTGGCCAACGTTGCGGAAATCATCAAACTGATCATCCGTGATGAGTCTGTTCACGGAACCTACATTGGTTACAAATTCCAACTTGGTTTCAATGAATTACCTGAAGAAGAGCAAGAAAAACTTAAAGAATGGATGTACGACCTGCTCTACACTCTCTACGAGAACGAAGAAGGTTATACTGAAAGTCTCTATGACGGTGTTGGTTGGACCGAAGAAGTTAAAACCTTCCTTCGCTACAATGCCAATAAGGCCCTTATGAACCTAGGACAAGATCCACTCTTCCCAGATTCAGCTAATGATGTCAACCCAATCGTTATGAACGGTATTTCAACCGGAACATCCAACCACGACTTCTTCTCCCAAGTCGGAAATGGTTACCTCCTTGGGGAAGTCGAAGCCATGCAAGATGATGATTACAACTACGGTTTAGATTAAAAATAAGCTTTAATCCATACTTCTCACAGTTTGTTTAAACAGACTGTGAGATTTTTGTTTTTGTTTTATTTTGTTTTTTTCTATTTGATTGATTGAGCGTTTTATGGTAAGATAATAATAGTAGAAATCGAGGTGATAAGGATGCTAAAGCAAGAAAAACTAGATAGTATTCTAGAAGCAGTAAACACAAAAGGCACTATTACTGTAAAAGAGATTATGGAGAGTCTTGATGTGTCAGATATGACAGCTCGCCGCTACTTACAAGAATTGGCAGATAAGGATTTGCTGGTTCGTGTGCACGGTGGCGCTGAAAAACTTCGTACAGGTTCTCTCTTAAACAACGAACGCTCAAATGTTGAAAAACAAGGCTTGCAGATTGCTGAAAAACAAGAAATTAGCCGTTTTGCAGGGCATTTGATTGACGAAGGTGAAACTATTTTTATCGGGCCAGGAACAACCTTAGAATGTTTTGCTCGTGAGCTCCCGATCGATAACATTCGTGTTGTAACAAACAGTCTTCCTGTTTTTCTCATCCTAAACGAACGAAAATTAACAGATTTGATCTTGATTGGCGGAAATTATCGCTCTATCACTGGTGCTTTTGTAGGGACACTTACCTTGCAGGATTTGACAAACCTTCAGTTTTCTAAAGCTTTTGTAAGCTGTAATGGTATCAAGGATAAGGCAATCGCTACTTTCAGTGAGGAAGAGGGCGAAGTACAACGAATAGCCTTGAATAATGCTAATAAAAAATACTTACTGGCAGACCACAGCAAGTTTAATAAGTTTGATTTTTACACTTTCTACAATATCTCAGAGATTGATACTATCGTTTCAGATGCCAAACTGAGTCAGGAGACATTTGAAGATCTGTCGAAACAAACAACCATTCTTTTATCAAAACCATAAAAATTCCCCTGCCTTTTGGTGGGGAATTTTTTTATATTAAGATTTGATCGATAAGTTGAAATCTCAACTATTTTTTCCTATGATACAAGTTTGCTCCTATAGTTAATACAATACCTCCCAATCCCAATATGAACAATATCTTTTGATCTCTCATTCCCGTTTCAGGAAGATTTTTACGTTTATCATTCTGGGTTCTACTACCATCATCTTTTCGAACCGACTGGTTAGTAGTCACTTCTTGGGAGGAAGTTGATGGTTCTGTTTTAGACTTTGGATCTTCTGATGGAGATAATGGTGGTTCTAGCTTTCCTTCATGGCTATCATCAGTTTGAGTCTGTTCCGATGGGGTTTGGGAATTTTCAGTTCCATAGATTTTTTTCAATTTCCAATCGTCAGTTGTTCCCCAAGCTCCCGCATCCGCTGTAACTGATAGACCCACATTTACCTGAGTCTTTTCAGTAAGTTTAAACTCAACAACGCTTTCTTTCCAAATAGCATAACCTTCCAAGTGTAGTTGATTCCCTTCTGAAGTTGTATCATTGAACCTCACATAAGAGAAGATTCTTTCACTACTACCTGTTTTATCCCCTTGCATTTGAATTGAGAAACGATAGGTTCCTGGTTCAAGAGTAACTGCTTGCTCTACTTGATAATCAATACTCTTATCTGACCAAAAATGAAGGGCATATTGACCCGTCTTAGGGGTATCATTCTGACGCTCAACATAGCTTTGACTGATCTTATAGGCTTCTAAGTTCTCTTCTTCGAAACTTCCGTTTTGAAGTAAATTTGTGGTATCCTCGTCTTCTTTCTCTCTATTTTGATTATCCTTTTTCTCAGGTACTGTGCCATAACCTGTGTTGACAAATTTAAATACCTTTAAAGATTGAAGGGCTTTTCCATTAAAATCAAATAGTGCTTGATTATCCCATTCAGATCCTCCATAATTAGATTCATCAACGTTAGGATCATAAGAGATGGCATATGATGAAGCCCAGCCAGAACCATATTGCTCCCAAATAGGGAGGTTCGAATTTCTATCAGCTTTACCGACCGGTATCCAAGCAGGTTCCCAATAGAACACCCCTAAAGCACCTGCAGATTGACTTGTAGCAATCACATCACGCAAATTATTGGCCTGGCCTTGCACGGTTGGAGGATACCCTCCATTCTTCGTTTGCTGATCAGATTTGATCACATTCTTCTGACCATCACCATCTTCCAATGTATAAGCATAACTTGTTTCTGCGATTAAAGTTTGTTTTCCATATTTTTCTCTAATCTCTGTCAAAACTGAACTTAAGTTTTCAAGACTTCCATGCCAAAATGAATAGTAACTCGTTGCAAAAACATCATAATCAATCTGATTCTCTTTTAGCTTTTCTGCATAATACAAGATCGTTGATTTCTTTTCTGGATTAGTGAAGTGTAAGGTTATCAATATAGATTTGTCAACATCCCTGACAGCCTGCGTACCCGCTTTAAATAACTGATAACGTTCGTCCCCTGCTTCTCCTGCCATGCCACTGCTAGTTGTTTCATTCCCAACCTGAACCATACCAACATCAACACCTGAAGCACGCAGTGTGTTCAAACTTTCTTTTGTAAATTGATATAAAGCTTTAGATTTTTCATCGATCGTCATATTGGCCCAAGCTTTTGGAGAGACCTGTCGACCCGGATCTGCCCAGAAATCTGAATAGTGGAAATCCACCAGAACTCTCATCCCTGCAGCAGTAGCTCTTTTCCCAATTGCAATCGCCTTAGAGAGGTCACTATTACCAGCACCGTACCCATGACCTTTGTCATCATATGGGTTATTCCAGATTCGAACACGAACATAATTGACGCCATTTTCTGCCAGAATAGTGATTAAATCTTTCTCGTTACCATTCTCATCATAATAGCGAACACCACTTTCTTCTTGGGCTATTAATGTTGAAATATCAGCTCCTTTAATAAAATCACTGGGTAAGTTTTCAACCTTTTTGACATAAAAATCATCATCTGCAAAGACATTTTTAACTGGTAAGATAAAGAGAAATGCTAACAGAAAAGTCATCGAGATGAAATTGACCAATTTAGAATTATATCTCATATCATCACCTAAACATTAATCGAAATAGGATAGCACAAATGAAATGGCTCCTTTAGGATCACGTGTTAATTTAATGTATTCAGCACCTTTTGTAGCAGCAAGTTTTATACCGAGGGCATCTGTGTCTTTCTTGATATCTTCATAGAATGAATTTACCTGTGGAGCCAGTATAATCATATCAAAGTTCTTCATGATTTCATAATGAGATCCGTAAGCGCCAGCTGATGCTGAAATAGTGGCTCCTGTTTCTTTGGCTCCTTCAGTGATTGCATTTGCAAGCATAGCGCTCGTGCCTGCTCCAGCACAAAGGACCAATACATTGATGGATTGATTCCCTAATTTGGTAACAACTTCTTTAGTTGATACTGTTTCAGGATTAGACTGTTCTGTTCTTTCTTCGCTTGTTTTTTGTTTTTCTTCTTCAAGAAGTGAGGCATCATAAGCCTTGATAAATGGAAGATAGATAATACTATCCACAAAAATTAAGACAAATACTAAGATGATTGCGAGAACGCTTACACCGGTACCGAGGATTAATCCAATTGGAGCAGGTGTAGCCCAAGGTAGAACGTACATAAAGCTATTCATTTTTAAGACATCTACAAAGAACTTGAAGATCCAAACATTTGCAATTGGTGCAAATAGAAATGGTACAAAGAAATATGGATTTAAAATAATTGGTGTGGCAAAAAGTAAAGGTTCATTAACTGCAAAACTTACTGGAATAAAGGAAGCCTTACCTACAGCTTTTAATTGTTTTGATTTTGCAAAAAGGAGGAATAGGAAGGGAACAACTAACGTTGCACCTGTACCACCCATAGTACCAACGAAATTACCCAAACCAACTGTTAAAACATTTGAAGCCTGTTCTCCTGCTTTAACCAATTGAAGGTTTGTTTCAACATTTGCATAGATAACTGCCACAATCGCTGGTTCTACAATAGATGGTCCGTGTACACCTACAAACCAGAAGAGAGCCATCGCACCCCAGATAATGGCAATTCCTAGATAACCATCAGCAGCGCTGAATAACGGTTGCATTAAACTGATTACTGCTTCCGCAAATGAATGTCCAAAGAAATGACGGATAAGCGTATCAATAATGACTGCTGCAAAAACTGCAAAGGAAAATGGGAAGATATCTCGGAAGGTTTGGGATATAGTCCCTGGCACTTCTTTAGGCATCTTAATCGTGATATCTTTCAAAACACAGAATTTATACATATTTACTGTGATAAAAGCTGCTACGAATGCTGCTAGGATTCCCTTTGTACCCATGTAACCACTAGCAAGACCCTTGTCTATTTGATCAACACTTAATAGGAGAAAACTAACGATAGAAGCTAGCATCACGGATACTGCATTAATCTTTTTGTTTGCAGGCATTTTTCTATTGACAGATTCAGCTAAACAACGTGCGGTTGTAGCAGAAACTAGGAGAGCAACTACTCCCATTGAATAGTTATATATTTTCCAAAGCCAAGCTGAAACGTCTTCGGGCAATTTAACACCAAGAACATCCGGTATGGAAGCAATCAAGATAAAAATACTTGAAAATAATATCGCTGGCATAGCAGCTAGGAAACCATCACGGATAGCGCCTAGATAAATATTACGTGAGACCTTCTCGAAAAAGGGTTTTCCTTTTTCAATTTGTTGAATGAGTTTATTCATGATAAAACTCCCTACAATCAATGCCTAGTAGAAAGGGAGGAAAATTCTACTAAGCATTGGTTATATCCTTTCTTTTAAATTA
Source organism: Streptococcus cristatus (assembly GCF_019685515.1). Taxonomy (GTDB): domain Bacteria; phylum Bacillota; class Bacilli; order Lactobacillales; family Streptococcaceae; genus Streptococcus. The sequence continues at coordinate 857,913 of NZ_JABFFN010000001.1, read as the reverse complement.
ATGATTTTTATAAAGTTCTATAAAATCCTGAATTAAATCACGAAGCAACAAGGTTGTCATCAGGTGATCCTGACCGTGGATAAAGATAAAACCAATATCCAAATCCTCACCAGAAGCTTCTTCTGCTAATAGTTTTGTCTGAGCATTATGTGCTTTCGCTAAATTCTCGTCAGCATCACGCATAGCTCGCTCTACATTGTCAAAGTTTCCAGACCTTGCTTCTTTTAATAATTGCAACAGCGTACTGCGAGCGTCACCCGAGTATGCAACAATTTCAAATCCAAGCATTTGTAATTCATTTTTTTTCATGTTTCAGTTCCTCTATTCTACAATTTTGGTCGTACTGATGTGCTTGTACCAATAAGCCGATGCCTTAGGATACCGTTTCTGTGTTTCAAAATCGACATAAAACAGACCATAACGTTTATTGTAGCCATTTGACCAAGAAAACAGATCCATCAATGACCATAAGAAGTAACCTTTAACATTAACACCTGCACTAATTGCTTTTGAAATTGCTTGTAGATAAACTTTAAGGTATTCAATCCGAGGTTGATCCATGATGATTCCGTTATCAAATTGATCTTTATACCCCATACCATTTTCAGTGATGAAAATCTTATTGTAATGAGGATAGTCCGATTTGATTCGGAGCAATAAATCATATAGTCCTTCTGGATAAATAATCCAATCCCAGTCGGTTCTTGGAATTCCCTCTTTATATATACGTTCTCCAATTCCTTTTACTTTATAAACAGAGGTCCCTTTATCACCAGTACCATTATGGTGAATGGCATTTTCACCTGTATAAGCCTTCACAAAATGGCATTGATAATGATTAATTCCTAGATAATCATTTCGATGACTTGCCTTTTTCATTTCTTCAAAATCACTATCTAAGAATTCATATCTTGCCTTATTTGCTTGACAAATTTCCTCTAGTGCATCGAGAGTCTCTTTTGAATAATATCCTAAGTATGTAGCATCCAGTAAAAAACGAATTGAAAGGGCATCATCTAGAAATGCTGCATGTTTGTCTTCTTCACTATCACTCGCAGGATATTTCGTTTCAAGAGAATGTACTACTCCAATTTCTCCTTGGTAGCCACCATCTTTAAACAAGTTAACTACTCTGGCATGTGCATACATCATATTGTGAAGGCATTGAATTACTTTTGAAAGGTCATATTTAATTCCTGGTGGAAAAATGCCGAGAAGGTATTGGTTTGTTGCTACTGGATAGATTTCATTAAATGTACTCCAATGTAGAACTTCTGTAAATTCTTCAAAGCAGAATTTTGCATAATTTACAAATGCTTCAATCGTATCCCTATTTAGAAAATCGCCATTATCAAATAATACTTTTGGCGTATCAAAGTGATGGAGGGTTACAAAAGCTGTAATCTGTCTTTTTTTACATTCTGCAAATACTCTATGATAATAGTCCACACCTTCCTGATTTACTTCACCAGTACCATTTGGAAAGATACGACTCCAAGCTATAGACAAACGAAGTCCATTGACACCAAACTTTTCACAAAGTTCAATATCCTTTGGATACTGATGATAAAAATCACTAGCGGGATCTGGACTAAAGCGGCCCTGTTCTGACAAAAATTCATCCCAGGCCACCGGACCTTTTCCTCCTTCTTGTGTTGCTCCTTCAACTTGATAGGCGGCTGTAGCCCCACCAAAAATAAAATCTTCTGGTAATTTGTACATGTTTTTCTCCTTATTTTAACAAGCGTTGAATATGTAAAACGAGATATACACGCTCACTTCTCGATAAATCAATGTTTAGTTCTCTTTCAATCACTTGGTGAATTCTCTGTCCAATCTGATAGGCCTTAGGATAATCCAACTTAACATGCTCTTCCAATGGTATTAACGGAGTCATATCTTGTTTATCATTCTGAAGACGATTTACTAGATAGGATAAATGAATCATCAAGCGATCATATAAATTACTATTTTCAGTATTTCTTTCAATATGAAATTTTGATAGTTCATTTTCAACTATGCTTAAAACTCTCTTTGCAACATTCTCGGTTAACTCTTCTGATAATTCATACTCACCTTTTGCATTGATATAATGCAAGGCAATCCTAGCAATTTCATCTTCAGGAAACACAATCGATAATTTCTTATTTAAAATTTTAATTGTATCTCGAGCCATTGAAAATTCTGTGACATACTCATTTGAAATATCAGGAAGATGACTTTTTTGATACGAACCACTTAATAATTTTTTATAGACGGAGTATAGGTGGTCAGTCAAAGTAACGTAGAGATATTCTTGAATTGGAAAGTGATACTTTTCGACGACTTCATCAATCGTACTATAGCCTATCGTTAGTATATCCAGTGGAATATCTCTTAAGAGGGTCTGAAAGTTTTCTCTGGACTCTTCTGTCTTCATCCGAAAGATCTTCTCTACTTGGTTTTCAGAAATTAAATCCCCCTTCTTCTTTCCAAATGTAATCCCTTTACCAATCACAATCACTTCTTCTCCTTTGTCATTTCTGACAAGCGAGACATTATGATTCATTGGATTTAGAATTCGATACATGGCAACCTCCTTTTGTATCTTAAAGGTATATGAGTACAAAAAATGACCACAAATGAGATTAGAAAATCTACTATTTTCTAATTCATCTGTGATCATGCCTAATATTACTTAGTAACACTCACTACTATTAATTTATGGTTTAATTATACCACTAAGATAAAAGATTGTAAACACTTTCAATCAAAAAAATTCTATTTTTAGACGAAAATGATCAAACAGTCTAATTAAAATCTTACACGCGTTCTTTCCATGAAGTCGATGTTGTTTGAAGAACTTTGTTGAGTTCGTCAATGTTTTCAAATCCAGTTGTACGCAACCATTCGCGAGCTGCTGCTTCACCATCTTTGATATAAGCTTCAACTGATCCAGCCCAGGTTGCACGGCCACAAAGAACCCCGTTGAAGTTTGCACCTGATTCATGGGCAAATACAAGAGTATCTTGGAAGAGTTTAGCTGAAACACCTGCACTCAAGTAGATGTATGGCAAGTTCGTTGCCTCGTCTTGTGCTTTGAAGAAGGCTGCTGCTTCTTCACGAGTATGCACGATTTCACCTTCGCCAAAGCCTTCAACGTATTTAACATTGACTGGAACTTCCACTTTCAAGACATCGATGTTAAAGCGTGGGTCTGAGAAGACTTTCATAGCACCAATAACCTTGTGTGGTTTCACTTTTGCGTATTCTGCAGAACCTGCGTCAGCGATTTTTTCATCGTAAGCCAAGATTTCAAGGAAGAATGGAATATCTTCCGCCACACACTCAGAACCAATACGTTCGATGTAGGCTTGCTTTTGTTGGTTGAGTTCGTCAGCGCTGTCTACATCGTAGTAAAGCAAGAACTTAACTGCATCAGCACCTTGTTCTTTGATGCGTTTTGCAGACCAAACATCCAAGCAGTCAGGCAAGCGTTTGGTGCTTGTTGTGTCGTAGCCAGTTTTCTCATAAGCAAGGAGAAGACCGGCGTTGGCATCAAGCGCTTTTGTAGCTGGAAGACCATACTCAGGGTCGAGAAGCATAGATGAAGCGTATTTTGTCAATTCATCTGCTACCAATACTTTAAGTTCTTCCATTTGAGCCACTGTTGGCTCTTCTGTTTGGTATTGAGCCATGAGGCGTTTCAAAGCACCACGTTGGTCAAAGGCAAGAGCTGAAATGATTCCATTTTCATCTGAAAGTTTTTCTAAGCGTGCACGTTTTTGTTCTGTTAAAGCCATTTTATACCTCTTTTACTGTTAATTGATCATATAGAGCTTGATAGTTAGCCATATTGACATGACCTGTCATCTTTTCTTGAGCATTGAGCATACCAAGGACATTTGCCTTGATGAGGAGTTCTTGATCAGATTCCTTATGAAGAAGTCCTGATGAAATACCTGCAACAGTAGAATCTCCAGACCCGACAGGATTGACTACCTGAATTCTCGGAATATCTACCTTGTAGAAAGTATCACCATGTTTTGCAAAAGCACCATTTGCACCAAGTGAAACGATAATCCACTCAATCCCTGCAAATAAAGGCTCTTGAAGAACTTCTTTTAATTCATCCAAATCCTCAGAAACTTCTTTTCCAAGAAGTTGAGACAATTCTTCGTTATTTGGTTTGATAACCGTTGGTTTGTGTGGTGATTCAAGAACCGCCTGAAGGGCAGCACCTGAGCAGTCTAGAACAACTGGTTTCTCTGCTTTATTAGCAAGCTCTACCAAGCTTGCATAGTAGTCAACTGGAAGGCCAGCTGGAAGACTACCTGAAATGGCTACTACTTCTACAGTGTCAAGAAGTTTTTCAAAATGAGCCAAGAAATCTTGCCCTTCTTGTTCCAGAACTTCAGGTCCTTTTTCAAGGATTTCTGTTTGGTTTTCACCGTGTAGAATAGCGATACAGTTACGAGTCTCTCCTTTAATGGAGAAGAAACGTTTCGTTACTTTATCATCGATATGCCCTGCTAAAAACTCACCAAATTTGCCACCGACCAAACCAGTAGCAACAACAGAATCACCAAATTCTGAAAGAACTCGTGTAACATTGAGCCCTTTACCACCAGCTGTCTTAGTCACGTCCACCACACGGTTGACAGTATCAATTTTCAATTCATCCAAAGGATAAGAAATATCAATGGATGGATTCATTGTGACTGTTAAAATCATGCGTCACCTCTTAGTCGTGGTATTCACCGCGATCCCATTTTTCAAGGAATTCTGTAAAGAAGTTTGCATCGGCTTGATGAGCATTGTGAGTTTCAACGTGCTCAATTTTCGCAATCAATTTTTTGTTTTCTTCTGATGGTTTGTATTCAGCATTGATGAAAGCTTCAATGATATCACACATGAGCAATTCACCAGTGATTTTACCACCAAAACCAATAACGTTGGCGTTCAATTGTTCTTTGGCATAAAGAGCTGTTGTCATATCACGAACCAAGGCAGAACGAACTCCTGGAACTTTGTTGACAGCGTTGTTGATACCAACACCAGTACCACAGATACATACCCCAAGATCAGCTTGACCGCTTGTAACGGCTTCACCAACTTTTTTACCAAAGATTGGGTAGTGAGTACGTGTGTGGTCATAGGTACCAAAGTCTATAACTTCATATCCTTTTGATTTCAAAAATTCTGAAACCGCCATTTTTTCATCTGTTACGATGTGGTCACATCCAATTGCAATTCTCATTTTTAATTTACCTTTCTTACTGTAATCTAATTAGCACATTTTGTTCAACATATCAACCCGAATTTGGTGACGACCACCGTCGTATTTACCGTTAACAAAACCTTTAGCAATATTTTTAGCCAATTCATCACCAACAAGTTGTGCACCCATAGTGATCATACGTGAGTTGTTGTGGCCACGAGTCATATAGGCTGAACGTTCATCTGAAACTTCTGCAGCAACCATTCCTTTGATTTTAGTTGCCACCATGAATGGACCAGCACCATAAGCATCAATCACGATACCAAGATTTTGTTCTTCTTTGTTTACTTCTGCAGCAACAGCAAGAGTCACATCAACAAAGTCTTGACCTTCAGCTGTAACATCCACAACGTGGAAGTTTTCTTTTTCCAAGAAGTTCTTCACAACTTCTTTCAATCTCAAACCCGCAGCATCTGCACCGATAACAATAGACATATTGTTTACTCCTTTTTATTTTTCTAGGCTAGTAAAGACTTTTACAGCTAGCAGTTTACCTACAAAAGACTTTCTAGCAGTTTATTGACAAATTTGATTGAATGAGATGAATAACACCTTATCCAAGTCCAGGAAATCAATTTCCTAGAAACAAACTTTCTCTGCGATAGAGAATATAACAAGTGATTATTTGTTTGTTACAAACATCATTTGTTGCTCACAAACATAATATACTCCTATTTACAGAAAAAGTCAACAGTTAATGTTTGTTTTTGTGGTTTTTTATCTAAAATATTTCAATATCAAAACCAATCTGATCAACTTGACCTGGTTCTAAGAGACGAACATTCTTCTTATCTTCTAAATGATTTCCTTCTTCAAGTGAAGTTGATAAGCCTGACCAAGGTTCAAAAGCGATGAAAGGTCCCTTATTCAAAGTTGACCAAATGATGAGATTTGAAAACTCTTGGAAGTGTACTTTTAATCCCTTCTCATGCTTACGAGAACGAAGCGCAATTGTTCTGGATTGCAACTCATCCAAAGTCACTGCATCAACACTAAACAGATCGTAACTGAGATCCACTTCCTTTTGTGAATCCAACCATGGACGTCTATCTCGGAAATCCAACATGCCAGTTTCTGGGAAAGGACGGGGAACAGAGCAAGTCTCTTCTTTCTCAAACTCTAAATAGTAATCTTCATAAGTTTCGCCATCTAGCAGAGGGGAATTAAACCCTGGATGTCCTCCTATAAAGAATGGCATTACTTTATTGGTTTCTTTATTGAAAATCTTGTATTGAGTACGAACTGTCTTGCCAGTAATCTTATAAGTGATTTCAAGGCGGAAATGATAAGGATAGTTTTGATAAGTATTCTCATCATCTTCGATAGCAAAGGTTACACTGTTTTCTGTTTGATCAACCAAGTCAAATTCTTTTTTGCGAACCAAACCATGTCGAGGAATAGTTCCTTTCGTCTCCGTTCCATCTGCGTGACTGTAGAAGGCTGTATCCTCTCTTAAAGAGCCACAGATTGGAAAAAGTACTGGAGCTTGCCCACTCCAATAGGTGGCATCTCCTTGCCACAAGTACTCAACGCCATCTCGATCCTTGATTGACGACAAGGCACCACCAAAAGTTTTAAATTGGACCGTCAATTGCTCTGATTCTATTTCAATTACCATTATTTTCTCCGATTTCTTGATAGTTTATAAAAAACTAGGCTGTCACTCCCCATTAGGAAACTGACAACCTAGTTTTCACAATTTACATTTTATAGGAGCGAATTATTTAGCATTTGCTGCGTATTCTTCATTACGTTTAATCATTTGTTTTCTATACCAAGCAAAGATACCTACATAGAATACAAGGAAGACTACTGCGCCAAGGATTGCTTTAATATCACCTGTTGTGGCATTACCAATTGCCCAACCAAGAAGTTTTTCGATTGGTCCTTCAAGAGTTGAGTGAGTAATCAATTGAGTTTGACTCACACCTTCTGGGAAGGCACCCACACCTTTAGCAAGTTCAGTTGCAAATGGTGCAATAAGTGTACCTGAAAGAAGGAAGAGTGGCAACAAGAGAGTTCCGAAGATGATCATACGGAGCAATTTACCACGAGTAACAACCAAGAGAGCTGGAGTTACACCCATTGCGATGATACCTGCAAGTGGCAAGATACCATTTCCGACTTTAGAAAGAAGTACAGCTTCTACTAGCATGATTGGAGCAAGTACGTTGGCACAAGCCCAGATTTCAGCACGACCAGCGATGAAAGGCCAGTCAAGACCGATGTTAAATTTACGTCCTTGAAGACGTTTAGTAGCAACGTTTGTAATACCTTGTGAAAGTGGTTCTACGGCTGCAATGAACCAAGATCCGATAAGTGAGAAGAGCTCCAAGCAGACACCGGCAGTCAAACCAAGGCTCAACCAACCTTTAATAACAAGTTCCCAAGATGCCGCTTCTTCTACTCCAGCAACTGGATGTGGAGTTCCCATCAAACCGATAACAATACCAAGGATGAAACCGATGAAGAATTTAGAGCCCCAGAAACCGATTTTTTTGTTCAATTTTGCAGCGTCAAAGTCGTATTTATCAAGGCCAGGCAATACTTTATCAAAAATTTTATCCAAAACCATGATAACTGGGTTCATCATGTAGTTCATGTGAGTTGAAGTCATTGGAGATGAACTTGGTGCATTAAGAAGGTCGTCGAATGTTGGTTTCATCAAGTCAGAGTTGATGATTTTCAAAATACCTACAAGGACAACTGCTGCAGTTGCGATGAAAAGGGAAACCCCTTGGCTAACTCCATTGTTGTCTGCGTACCATTTGATCAAAAGACCAGTGATTGACAAGTGCCAGATATCGAAGATATCAACGTCAAGTGTGTCTGTTTTCTTCATTGCAAGCATCACAACGTTGACAATCAACATCACAAGCAAGAAGTAAAGTGTCCAGGCAGAACCCCAAGTGATGGTAGCAAGTGGTGCCCAACCAACGTCCGTGATGTTCAATTGAATACCAGTGTTTTCAACGAATTTCGCAAGTGATGCTGAGAAAGCTCCGTTAAGCATACCGATAATAGCACCGATACCAGTAAGGGCGATGGCAAGTTTGATACCACCTTCAAGCGCTTTGGAGAATTTCACTCCAAAAAGTAGGGCCAATACTGTCAAAATGATCAGCATGATGATAGGGCCACCCATAGCCAAGATAGGTTTGAAGATATCGTTGGCCAGATTGATAATGACATCCATAATAGTTCCTCCCGTTTTTCTAAGTTATATGAATGTTAACAAGATAAAGAATGAATTAGCTTAGTCCGTGTTCTTTGATAGCTGCTTCAATATTGTCAAATACTGGAGCGCTCATCGCTGGAATACGGAACAAGATTGGTCCAGCTTCAATTACTGGAATTCCTGGTTCAAAACCAAGGTCAGTTGCAGCGATTGGAGTAAAGATATCGTAGCCCTTGATAAGGTCTTCGTTTACATCTTTCACCATGACTGCATCACAGTGAACGTCATAACCACGATTTGAGAGTTCTTCTTCTAGAGCACTTTTAATTTGGTGACTTGAGTTAACACCTGCACCGCAGGCAGCAAGAATTTTAATCATTTGGATTTCCTCCGATTTTATATTTTAATAGACAAGGTTAAGCGGTTGCTTCAGCAATGTAAGCATAAAGTTTTTCTGATTCAGAAATTTTTGATAGATCTTCTAGATGATCCTTCCCTGTAAAGAAATCCATCAACTGAGCCAGAATATTCGTTTGACTTGAACTTGAATTGTTAATGATAAAGAAGAGCAGTGAAACTTCAACCTCTCTATCAGGAGCAATCATATTGTGAAAAGTTACTGGTTTTTCTAATCGAACAACCACTACTTTCTCAGCTAGATTATGGACAATATCTGTATGAGGAATCGCAACATTTGGTAGATCTTTCCCCAAAAATTCCATATCTAAGCCAGTTGGAAATGACTTCTCACGCGCGATCAAGGCTTCACGATAAGTTGGAGTCACGATGTCTCGTTCTTCCAACAAACTTGCAACCTGATTAAAAAGTTGTTCTTGATTATCCGCTTCTAAGCAAAACACCAGGTTTTTGTCAAAGAAATGATCTAATCCCATAACCTTTTCCCTTCTTTCAATTATCTTTTATGGTATAAGTATAACACTATATGAAATCGTTGTCAATATTTTTTGTTTCATTTTGTTCATTTTTTTGTAATTTTTGTTTTTTTTCAAGAATATAATCAATATCAAACATTTCTGTTTTAAAATCTACAAAAAAAGAAGGCTCAAGCCTTCTTCTCTTTCCTTACTCAATAGTAGATAAAATCTCTTCTAACTTATGGTAATCTTTTACACTATCAATTTCATAAATGCTATTGTCTTCTAATTCTTCAACATACACATCTAATTCTTTGATATTATCCTTAACCATGTTGTCCCAGTAGAGATCTACAAATTCACCACTTGCATATGCTTTATCAATAAAGCCAACAATCTTCTCAGCAGTTGGAGCATCCCAGAATGAAACTCCGCTCAGAATGCGACCAGCCTTGCTATCAACAATGATGTCTTGAACCTTGTAGTCATCACCATAAACCAAGAACCACTCGTTCGTACAATCTTCACGATAAACGCTAAAATAGGTAGAACGTTTAAGATCGTTTCGAAACATATTTTTGAAAAGATAGTTATCTGCATCGATGACGTAGCTGTTAGCCAAATCTTCTTTTACTAGATAAAGTGAGTAAAAGTTATTGTAATCAGCATACTTGTCGTTAAAGACTAAACGGACACCATATTTTTCTTTTAGGTAGTCAAATTGTTCTTTGAGGTAACCGACAACGATGATAATCTCATCAATTCCTCTCTCTTTCAAAAACTCGATTTGGTATTCTACCAAGGGTTTTTGATTAACCTTAACCAAAGCTTTTGGGGTATTTTCAGTCATAGGGCGCAGACGAGTTCCTAATCCCGCTGCTAAAATAATCGCTTTCACATGAATCTCCTTTATTCTTTAATAATAATATAAACACCAGCCATAACAATAAGTGAAGTGATAATTGTCAGCATATCTAGCGGTGCACCTAAGAAAATAGCTGCAAATAAGACAGTCCAAACTACATAGCTCACATTCAAACCTGTCGCTTTCGCAGGTTGCAAACGATTAATAGCGATATAATAAGCTAAGTAGGAAATCATATCAAAGGCCGCAAAGACAATCAAGAGGCCGAATAATTGCCCATCTGCCACTTCTGCAAATGAATGGTGAGAAAAGAGCACAATCACAAGATAGGACAAGAATGAGGTTACTTGTCGGATTAACAAGGCTTCAATTTCACTTAAATCACTTTCCATAGCATAGGAGCTGAGAACACTTTCGCTCCCCCAGGCAATGGCACAGATAAGGGCACAAAGAATCCCAATGTAAAACGAGTTAACTTGTTCAACCTTGTAGGTTTGAGCAATGATCGCTGCAATAATCAAGAACACTCCGAATACTGTATTCTTTGAAACCTTGTGTTTCAAAATGAAGAAGGCGAGCAAAACTGAAATTGCTGGGTAAATAGCCGATACAGACGAAGCTAGAGAACTACCGATATATTTAACCGCATAAAGATTGGCCTGCATACCAATTGGTCCTGCTAGCAAAGCACCGATAATTACACTTACATTTCGAATATTTAAGAAAATCGAGAGGCGAACTTTTCCTTCTTTTACCAAAAGAAAAGCTAACAAGATAAAGATACTCAAGAAATCATGAGCAGCAGCCACCACAAAAGGTGAAAGATTGGTAAAAATTGAAAAGATATAAGCACTAATTGTTAGACCTAATCCCCAGAAGATACCAGAGAGCAGACCAAAGGAAACACCATTTTTATTCTTCATCCTAACCTCCATAATAAGTCAAACCTTCGACAGCTCTTTGGTAACGGTTGATACCATAATCTCCAAAATCAGCTCCTTGAGCTTCTTTATACACTGTCCACAAACTCCAGATAGTATCTTGCAAGATTTTATAGATACGAATCTTCTCACGTGATACAGGCGTTTTGTCACTTTTATAGTAGGAAAGGAAATCATCTTCCTCTTGCTTTGTAAATTCAGACTCTAAGAAAAGAGCTGCCAAATCCCACATCGGGTCATTCATAGAAGAGTATTCCCAGTCAATCAAATACAATCGACCTTGAGGTGACTCGATAAAGTTTTCTGGTACCAAATCGATATGACAGGACTTTCTATCAACACCCAAATCAGCCAATCTCTTTTCTAGTGAAAATACATCTTTTCTTACAGCTTCATAGTTTTCATAAGGGATAGGTCCCTCAATCAAGGATTCATATTTGCTGATTTCCTCAAAAGGAGCAAACTCTCCTCTTAATTCTTTCCCTGAAGCATGGATGGTTTGTAAAATTGGTGCAATCTTTTCAAACTTGGACTTGATAGATGTCGAATCAAGAGTTACTGCTGATTCGATGTATTCATTTACTTTGATCCCTGATTCAATATCAAAGAGGTAATTTTTGACATCTAAATCTAAATCCTCTAAAAGTTCAAGATTGTACTTTTCATTTTGACGATTGATGAGTTTTTCAGTCCCTTTACCAAAAAATTTCACAATATACTGTTTGTTGGTTGTTTTGACCAAATAGTTTTGGTTGGTCATGCCTCCCAGCTGTTCGACACTGAGTACTTCCTCTTCATCAGATAGCAAAGAAGAAATTTTTTCTTTGATGAGTTTCTCCACAAATAACCTCCCTCTTCTACACTTCCCACTTAAATACTGTTTTGAAAGCAGTATTTAGGTCTGTAGCAAAGACACGGTGAATGTCCTTGATTTCTCTCACAGGTTCTTCAACATAAAGGATATTCTTCAGACGATTTGCAAACTTTTTAACTTCCATCATTTGAATGGCCTTTTCAAAATCGACGCGTCCTGAACGAGACGATCCTACTAATAACAATCCTTTTTCCAAAGCATCTCGTGTATTGATATTAACCTTGTACTCGCTTACTCCCATCATGAGAATCGTTCCCTGTGGACGAATATAGCGAATCAGGTCATTGATAGCTGGTCCTGTACCATCACCACCGCAACACTCAAATCCATGATCAAAGGTCAAATCCTCTGGGATATTATCCGTGATATAGCACTCTTTTGCAAAAGAGAAGAGCTCCAATTTTTCCCAATGGCGACCAATAACGATAATCTCTGCTTCCGGTAGTGTGTAATTGATAATATTGGCAACCACAAAGGCCAAACTACCATCTCCAATAACAGCGATGCGCTCTCGCTTGCTATGAGCAAGATGCAGGAATCGATCCACAGCATGCATACCAACACTTACAAACTCAGTAATTGCTGCAACTGTATCTTCGATATCATTATAAGAAACGACTCGGTCTTTTGGAAGAGAGACAAATTCTCGCATAAAACCATCGTGACCACTAGATAGGAAGTAGGTCCCTGTCATGTAGTTCTCGTAGAATTCCTTGTCACTCTGCATAGGCGGTTGATTTGGAATCATGACCACCTTTTGACCGACTTCATAAGTCCCAGTCGGATCTGAAATAACAGTTCCACAAGACTCATGAATCATGGCCATAGGAAGTTTTTTAGCCAATATCTTTGGATCACGCTTCCCTTGATAGTATCGTTGATCCGCATGACAAACCGCCATATAATTTGGACGAATCAGGATATGGTTCTCCTTATCAATGTCCTCTTCTTGGTATTGTACATTGATAAACTTTGGTTTTGTCAGTTGATAAATTTGATTAATCATAGCCTTAGTCTTTCTCAATCATGCTTTTTGCGATTTTCAAGTCTGTCACAGTTGTGATTTTAAGGTTTGAATATTCCCCTTTAGCTAGAGCAACATCCTTTCCTTTGATAACAAAAATCTTACATGCATCCGTCAGGATTTCCTTTTCTTGATCAGATAGGGAACCATACAAATCCATGAAATCCTTGCAACGGAAAGTCTGAGGTGTTTGACCTTGATAGAGGTGAGCACGATTTGGAATATCCGTGATAAACTGACCATTGGTACTTTCAACAATGGTATCAACCGCTTCTACTACTGTGTCAACCGCATCATGATTTTGGGCCAGTTTGATATTGTCCTGAATCATGCGAAGTGTGATAAAGGGGCGAACAGAGTCGTGGGTAATCACAATATCTTCTGGAGTGATTGGACGGTAGGCATTAATGGCTTCTATAATCTTCTCAATACTGGTATTGCGATCAGCACCACCCTTGGTAATGATGATGCGATCCTTATGGAGAGAAAGATACTTGTCAACCAAGTCCTCAGCGTGTGACACCCAGTCTCCATGAACTCCAACCACAATTTTTTCAATACTTGGTTCTAAGACGAATTTTTCAATTGTGTGGATCAAAATAGGTCGATCACCCAACTCCAAGAATTGTTTTGGTAAATTACTGATTCCCATGCGTGTGCCAGTTCCTCCGGCTAGGATTCCTGCATAGATCATTTATATTCTCCTTTAGTTTATTCTAAAAAACTCATTACCATCTATTATATCACAATCTGCCTCCATCATGAAGAAAAGATAAAGAACCACCATGTGAATCGGCTCATTATTTAGGATGAAAAATGAACAATATTCAACAAAGTCTGAAAAATTATAATAAATTAAGAAATAAATTTAGGTTATTCTCTATACCCCTCATTCAACGTTCGGTTAATATAGAGTTCTTTAGAATATAATAGAAAACTTAAAGAAAACTTAAATATATTTTTAGAAATACAAGAAAAAGCTAGGAAAATTATGGCATCCATTTTTGTAAATTTAAGAAAGCAATCTCTACGATGTTTTAAACTATTGTTAGACTTTTGCTCCCAAAATTGGTAAAATAAAAAAGAAAATAATAGAAAAAGGAAACTATAAACCGCTATGATGAACATGCAGAACATGATGCGCCAAGCACAAAAACTTCAAAAACAAATGGAACAAAGTCAAGCAGAACTCGCTGCCATGGAATTTGTTGGAAAATCAGCTCAAGACCTTGTCCAAGCAACTCTAACTGGTGATAAGAAAGTGGTCAGCATTGACTTTAACCCAGTAGTTGTAGATCCAGAAGATCTTGAAACCCTTTCTGACATGACTGTTCAAGCGATTAACGCTGCACTTGAACAAATTGATGAAACGACTAAGAAGAAACTAGGTGCTTTCGCTGGAAAATTGCCTTTCTAATCCACAAAAAAAGAGAAACAGATGTTTCTCTTTTTTCTTAGAACTCAAAGAATTCCATTGCTTTCTTTAAGAGTAATTCCGTGTATTCCGGATCATCTTGAGCCATTGTGACTTGTGACTGGACCATTTCAAGATCATCCGTTATCATTCCATCTGCTCCAAGTCTGACTGCCTTATCAAAGGACTCAGAACTATTCACAGTCCAAACATATAGTTTCTGATCTGTTGTCCAAAGTTTATTGACAAAGTATTCATCCAAAGTTGAATATTCCATGGTATAACCAGTCGCCTTGGTTCTCGGAAACACACTATTATATGGCAGAATGAAGTACACTGGAATTTCAGGATCGTAAGCCAAGACCTTATCAATCACATGATAGTCTAGTGACTGCATCTGGTGCCCATATTTCTTGATCGTCGTTCCATACTTTTCAAGGAAATGGTCCATCATTTGTGGGCTATCTTTTTTACTGGTTTTAATCTCAATCAGCAATTTTTGGTTTAAAGCATTTGCTCGCTCTAAATAGGCATCAAAACTTGAAATTTTTGTTTGATAACCATTCTCGTAAATATCTGTATTTGTTAATTCATCCAGAGTTAAGTCTTGCGGTGTAGCATTAATTCTTGCTAGCGATTTAAGGTTAGCATCGTGCATCATCACGAACTGACCGTCTTTCGTTTCCTGAACATCCATTTCAATGAGATCTGGTTTTAGTTGAGCTGTTTTTTCCAAAGACTGCACAGTATTTTGAACACCGTTTTTATTACTTACTCCTCTGTGCGAAATCACTAAAGGTGTATTGGTATCCGGAGACTCCAAATAGATGTAACCTTCTAAAGCAAAGAAGATACTTGCACACCCCATGACTCCCCACCTCATCAAATGGTCTTTCTTTCGCCTTGGCATGATCTCCAACTCTTCTCCTGTCAGGAAGGAAACAAACTTCACTAGGAAATAAGTCAGAGTCATGTAATGGAGGTTTTTAATCAAGATAAAATTAATCACACCAAGAATCAAGGATTCTTTTTGAGTAAAATTATCCATTACCGCCTGAGAAAAGAGCAAGGGAATTAACAAGACAAAGAAGAAGAGATAGGTTTTAATGATAATGAGTAGAAGATGCCAAGAGAAGAAAAGGACGTTTTTCTTCGTCTTTTGGAGACTATATTTCACACTTTCTCTTACTGTCTTTCTTTCAAAGAGAATCTTAGGAAGGGCAAACATGAAGCGAACAGAAATGTAGAGAAAGATCCAAGCGGATGCTATGATCAACAGCCCTACCAGCCAGTTCTTATCTTCTAGGTATGTAACGATAAAATCAGGGATAATAATCTTATTGAGATAGTAGATTTTTAAAATTTTCCTAATAAAAGGAAAAAGTAGAGCTACATAAAAGAAGACAAAGGCCATCTTACAAAAGCTCAATCGTTTGACAAATAGAAAGCTCTGGTGAAAGACTTTTCGACTATATTCAATCAAGGTTCTCTTTTCATGATAGAGAAGGTGACGCGCCCCAATGAACAAAAGACAGATTTGAAAATAAGCCACTAAAAGATTGATCGCTATTAAAATGAGAAAGGCTAAACTGACAAAAGGCGAGCCTTGTATAATCGCCCAAAAGTTATTGTAGGAGATAAACAAGTAACCGGTTTGTCTTAGAAGTATGCCAGCTATCCATGAATTCAATGGCAACCAAACAAACTCAACCATCATAAATATCAAGAAAAATAGAAATAGTATTTTATCTAGGTTATAGTATATCTTCCTAAAACCTAGCTTTTTAGGTTTTTCAGGTTTCATAGGCACTCCTAGTCTAAAAATTGAGATAAATCTAAGCCACCGAAAGGATTATTCAGAGAAAAACTACTCTGGTCTTCTATTAATAGCTTTCCTTCATCCGATTCCAAAAAGGCTTCGTAAACACGCGCCGTCATGCGGGCATCCTCTAAACTATTATGAGACTTCCCATGAAAACCTAAAAAATTCGCTACAGTTTGTAATTTAAGATTGGCTATGCCGTGTAAGTCAGAACTACGCCGTTCAAAAGCCTCATCATATAAATCAACCTTATACTGGTCATGATAATCAATACCGTGCTCCAAGAGAATAGGCAGATCACTTTTGGCCGCATTGTATCCAACCATAGGTAAATTACCAACAAAAATCTGAAAATCCCTTAAAACTTGCTCCACCATTGGCGCATCTTTTAAGGTTTCAGCTGTGATTCCAGTCAAGCCATTGATAAAACTCTTCAAAGGTGCTGTAGTATGAACATAAGAATCAAAGGCACCTATTTCTTGACCATTTTGAAAGCGAACTGCTGATACTTGAATCAAATGGGTAACCCCTTCGTATTGATTGAACTCCAAATCAAAGGCAATATAATCTCTTAATTTTTCCATCTTTTACCTCGGTTCCGACTCAATTTAAACCATAAATAATAAAAGAAGCTATCAGGTTAGTGAATAACCCAAACAGCTTCTTTATTTTCCTCCAAATAAGCGAGCAAAAAAGCCTTTTTTGGTAGCTTGAACTTCTTCTTTTGCTTGGTCCAACTCTAGTTTCAAACTTTCTTGATCCTTCATAGCTTGAAGAGTTAATTGTTGCTGTTGGTCCAATTGTTTATCCTTTTCAGCAATCTGTCGATCTTTAACACGCATCTGTTCATCTTTTTCTGCTAACTGCTGGTCTTTGGCCTTGAGCTGCTCATATAAACGAAGAATTTCAGCATTTTTCTCATCGACTAAGATTTCCATCAGTTCGCGTTGTTTGACATCATCACTGACTGGTTCATCTTCAAAAATCGTTTTTTTATAGATTTCTTCTAGCTTAATCAAGCCACTTCGAGTAACTACAGTTACACCTTTGTCATTTTTTTTCGTGTCCTCTTCTGGAAGTTCTTTGACACGATTGTTGATTGCTTGACGAGAGAGTCCTAAGACCTCTGCAATCTCACTGACGGTCATTTCAATACTCATAATATCCT
Source organism: Streptococcus cristatus (assembly GCF_019685515.1). Lineage (GTDB taxonomy): Bacteria > Bacillota > Bacilli > Lactobacillales > Streptococcaceae > Streptococcus. The sequence continues at coordinate 840,492 of NZ_JABFFN010000001.1, read as the reverse complement.
CTGAAACGTTTTCTAGCTTTTCTTTACTTAAATCTTATCATAAGCTAGATAAACTGTCAAATTTCCGCTTAATCCATAGCCTTTAAAAAGGCCAGTAAAACTTGGGCAGAACGACATCCAGCTTCAATGATAAACTCATCAAAAGAGATAGAAGCTTCGTGATTGGCATTGTCGCTCATGGCACGAATGACTAAGAAAGGTAGGCCAAGAGCCTGAGCTGCCTGTGCAATCGCTGCCCCTTCCATTTCAACTGCTAAAACATCTGGAAAGTGAGATTTGATACTAGCAATCCTATCATCACCAGCTACAAAGCTATCTCCTGTAGCAATCAAGCCTAGGTGCCAAGTCTGTTCTAACTGAGATAAGTTTTCTTTAATCCTAGCGATAAAGTTCTTATCGGATTCAAAGTAAAGAGGTTGACCAGCCATCTGACCATAAGCATAGCCAAAAGCAGTTACATCCACATCATGGTAAGCCAACTTATCCGCAATCACTACATCTCCAACGGCAATACCTTCTGCAACTGCACCTGCCGATCCTGTATTGATAACGGCATCTACTTTGAAGTGGTCAGCTAACACCGCTACACTCATAGCTGACATGACCTTTCCAATCCCACTCTGAACTAGAACAACTTCTGTCTTGCCAACAGCGCCAGTATAGTAAGTATTTCCGAGGACTTGGACTTCTTGTGCTCGGTCTAAATTCTGAGTCAAGTGTACGAGTTCTTCTGGCATTGCTGCAATGATTCCAATTTTCATTTTATTTCCTTTTCTATTACAAAAGTTTCATCGCCAACACAAGTAAAATCAAGAGTAGGATGACTGTAAATAAGATTCTGTTTAATTTCGAGTTAAAAACATTTCTCTTGGTATTCTCAATGCGACGGCTCTTATGAATCGTTGGCTCTACTTCGATTGTTAAAGTATCTTGAATAGAATTATAGTCTCTAGAACGTGAATAACCAAAGTTTTGTGAAGAAGTTGATAAAATTTTAGTTTCCTCGTCATCCTGAAGAGGTGGCCCAGAGATTTTCTCTCCACGATTGGCACGTTCGATTATTTCATCTGTTAACAAAGGTTTTCCCATGGGCTACTCCTCTATTTCTTTTGCAATTCCCAGTACTGGATTGCCATAATCGTATTGGCATCACAGATATGGCCAGACTGAATTAAGTTTTTTGCTTCTTCAAGGCTGACCTCTAGAACTTCCAAGGTTTCATCATCATCTTGCGGACGAGGATTTTCCACCTTAGTTAAATCTCTTGCGAGGTAGAGTTTTAATTTTTCGTTACAAAAACCAATAGCAGAGTAGAAATCATATAGAAGCTCTAACTTACCCGTATAGGCAACCTCCTCCTCCAATTCACGAAGGGCTGCCGACATGGGATCTGCATTTTCACCAATTTCCAGTTTACCAGCAGGAATTTCATAAGAGATAGCTTCAATAGCTTTTCTGTATTGCTTAACAAGGACGATTTTATCCTCAGCTGTTACAGCTAGAACACATACGCCTCCATTGTGAAAAATCAGATCACGTTGGGCAGTTCCCTTCCCTTCTGGTAGTTCCACCTGATCTTGCACTAGCTTAAAAATAGGACCTCGGTAGATTTCCTTCCGGCTAATCGTTTTTTCTTCAAATTCCATGATAGACTCCTACTGATTCTTAGGATGATGAGGCAAACGTAATGCATATTCATCTTTATTAACTTGACGTCCACGTCCAATAGCAATGGCATCAGCTGGAACATCTTTTGTAATCGTTGAACCAGCTCCAACTAGTGAATTATCACCAAGTTCTACTGGAGCAATGATGGTTGAGTTTGATCCAACAAAGACATTGTTGCCAATGACAGTCTTGTACTTATTCTTCCCGTCGTAGTTAACTGTAATCGTACCTGCACCAAAGTTAACATGGCTACCCACTTCACAGTTTCCGATATAGGTTAAATGACCTGCCTTAGTATTTTCACCGATTGAAGATCCTTTTACTTCAACAAAGTTTCCAATGTGAACTTGAGAAGCAAGACTTGAGCCTGGACGAATATGAGCATACGGACCGACTGTCACACCATCTGCAACTGTACTTTCCTCAATCATGGAATTTGTAATCACAGCTCCAGCTCCGATAGCGCTATCTACGATATAAGTTCCATTTGTCAAAACAGTTTCCGACCCAATCTTCGTTTGACCTTTCAAGGTAACGTTGGCTTCGATTTGAACTTCAGGTGCAATCTCGACATCAATATCAATGTAAGTCACTTCAGGATTGACAAAGCTAACACCATTAACCATGTGCTTTTGATTGATACGGCGGCGCATCACTACTTCCGCAGTGGCAAGAGCCACACGGTCGTTTACTCCAAGACTTTCATCAAAATCCTTGAGAGTATAGGCGCCAACCTTCTCACCTGCGTTACGGAAAATACCAATCACATCAGTAATATAGTATTCACCTTGGGCATTGTTGGTGTTGATGTTTTTAAGGGCCTCAAAAAGACGTTCATTGTCAAATACATATGTTCCTGTATTGATTTCCTTAATTTGCTTTTCAAAGTCTGTGGCATCTTTCTGCTCCACAATGCGAAGAACTTCAGCATTATCGTTACGGACGATACGACCATACCCAAAAGGATCTGCTGCTTCAGCCGTTAAAATAGTCGCCACATTTTTGTGATTGATATGGAAATCCAAGAGATTTTTCAAGCTTTCACCTGTAATCAGAGGAGTATCTCCAGCGATAACCAAGGTGTGCCCAGAGCGGTTTTGGAGAATGGGTTCTGCCATCATTACAGCATGCCCTGTGCCCAGTTGTTCCGATTGAGTGACAAAGTCTGTCTGTCCAGCCAAGACTTGCTCAACTAGCTCCGCCTTGTGTCCCACAACAGTGACTGTTTTTTCAGGTTGAATAGCACCAACACTACGAAAAACATGTTCCAACATCGAAATTCCTGCTACCTTATGAAGTACCTTTGGAAGATCTGATTTCATGCGAGTACCTTTACCCGCTGCTAAAATAATGGCATAATTTGACATACTATTCTCTTTTCTGTAAAAATTCCCTTATATTATACCATAATTTACTTCCTTAGGAGTAAACAAACAGAGAAATAGGGGAAAACATGCTAGTTCATTCATCTTTTCAACGTTTTCTTTGATTTTTTTATCTATTTACGTTAAACTAATTAGATATGAGAAAAGAGATTCATCCAGCTATTATTTTTAGTCTATTCACCATTGTTATAGCTATTTTAATCTTTAATAAACCAGCTTATGAAGACCATTCGGTCAAGTCAAAAAGCAACACTGTCCAAGTTGAAAACCAGGCCTTGCATAATCTTGATAAACCCATTATTGACATTTCTGGTTGGCAAAGACCGGAGGAGATAAACTACGATATTTTATCTCAAAATATTTCTGGAGCTATTGTTCGTGTGCACAGTGGTACTCAACACACGGAAGCAAATGATGCAGCCTTTATCAACGGGGTTGATAAATCCTATAAAAATCACATTTCAGAATTTCAAAAGCGCAATGTCCCCGTAGCCGTTTATGCTTATCTAGCTGGTACGAACAAAGAAGAAATGGAAAAAGCGGCTGAAGTTTTCTACAATTCTGCTTCTCCATATAATCCTAGTTATTACTGGCTTGACGTTGAGGAAAAAACAATGGCCGATATGAATGACGGAGTCGAAGCTTTTCGGGCTAAACTTGAATCGCTGGGCGCTAAAAATATCGGGATTTACATTGGTGTTTATTTCATGCAAGAACATAGCATCAATACGAAGAATTTCTCCGCTGTTTGGATTCCTTCTTATGGGACAGACTCAGGCTACTTTGAGGCCACACCCAATACTGATTTAGACTATGACCTCCATCAGTATACTTCCAAAGGAAAAATTGCAGGATTTGAACATCACCTAGACATCAATCTCATTTCTACTGATAAGGAAAAAGAAGAAACCTTCAGAAAGCTATTTTTAAGACCATAAAGCAAGTGAAAATCGCAACTTTTTCACTTGCTTTTTCATTTTTTTGCCGTCTGTGTTATAATTGATAGGATAGAAAAAGAAATTTATGAAATTAAGGAGTCTAATATGTTTTCATGGATTGCAAGAGTTATTAAAGGAATCGTCATCGCCTTAGGATTTATCCTACCTGGAATTTCTGGTGGTGTTCTGGCAGCGATTTTGGGGATCTACGAGCGAATGATTGGCTTTCTTGCTCATCCCTTTAAGGATTTTAAAGAGAATGTCCTATACTTTATCCCAGTAGCTATTGGGATGTTGCTAGGTATTGGTTTGTTTTCCTATCCGATCGAGTATTTGCTAGAAAATTACCAAATCTATGTTTTATGGAGCTTTGCTGGAGCTATCATTGGTACAGTTCCTAGTCTCCTTAAAGAATCTACTCGAGAATCTGATCGTGATAAGGTTGACCTAGTCTGGTTCTGGACCACCTTTATCCTTTCAGGACTAGGGCTCTACGCGCTAAACTTTGTTGTTGGTTCTCTCAGCGCCAGTTTCGCTAGTTTCATCTTAGCGGGTGTTCTTTTAGCTCTTGGTGTCTTGGTACCTGGTTTAAGTCCATCAAATCTACTCTTGATTTTAGGACTGTACGCTCCAATGTTAACTGGCTTTAAGACCTTTGATTTATTTGGTACCTTCCTTCCTATCGGGATTGGTGCGGGTGCAACTCTCATCGTTTTTTCAAAATTAATGGACCATGCCTTGAACAACTACCACTCCCGTGTTTATCACTTTATTATTGGAATTGTGCTATCAAGCACCCTCTTGATTTTGATTCCAAATGCTGGAAGTGCTGAAAGTATCCAATACACTGGACTTTCCATCGTAAGCTATGTTCTCATCGCCTTCTTCTTTGCACTTGGCATTTGGCTTGGTATCTGGATGAGTCAATTGGAGGATAAGTATAAATAATGGCAAAGAAAGTTAAGATTAAGAAAACCTTGGTCGAACAAATCTTGACCAAGGCAGGAATTGAGCACACAGGGATTCAAATCAATGCGCTTGAGGGTGAACTTCCTTCGGAATATGATCGAACACATATTTTTAAAACCTTGGCTCTGCTGGGGGACAAGACAGGCCCAATTATCGGAATCGTCCCCATAACAGAACACCTCGCTGAAAAAAAATTAGCAAAGGTTTCTGGTAATAAAAAAGTGAGTATGATTCCACAAAAAGACCTAGAAAAAACGACAGGCTATATTCATGGGGCAAATAACCCCGTCGGTATTCGCCAAAAACACAACTATCCTATTTTTATTGATCAAAAAGCCTTGGATTTGGATAAAATGATTGTCTCGGCTGGAGAAGTCGGGCACAGTATTATCATCCGACCTCAAGACTTAGCCAGTTTTGTAAAAGCAGATTTTGCTGATCTCTTGGAGGAAAACAACTGATGAAACTCTATTTTGTCCGTCATGGTCGAACTGTCTGGAATCTTGAAGGACGTTTTCAAGGTGCTAGCGGTGATTCTCCCCTTCTTCCAGAGTCCGTTGACATACTAAAACAACTGGGGCAGTATCTTAAGGAAGTTCCTTTTGATACGATTTATTCTAGTGATTTACCCAGAACGGTTAAATCTGCTGAAATTATTCAAAGTCAACTCCAGAAACCTTGTTCATTAGAAAGTATTCCAGACCTACGTGAATGGCAACTTGGCAAACTAGAGGGATTAAAAATCGCTACGCTCAATGCCATCTACCCACAACAAATCAAGGCCTTTCGCTCTAATCTGGCTCAGTTTGATACGAAGATGTTTGAAGCCGAATCTCTCTACTCTACGACTCAGCGAACTATTCGATTTATCAAATCTCTGAAAGGAAGTCCGGCTGAAAACATTCTGATCGTTGGGCATGGGGCAAATCTCACTGCTAGCCTTCGTACACTTTTAGGCTATAAAGAAGCTCACCTCCGCAAAGAAGGAGGCTTGGCCAATGCTAGTCTGACAGTTTTAGAGACCGATGATTTTGAAACCTTCACTCTGGAAAGGTGGAATGACACTTCCTATCAAGAAAAATAATGGAACTTGATCTTAATAGTCAAGTTCTTTTTAGTTTTCAAAGAATATCCGTGAATTTCTCTGCTATTTATGATAAAATGGGAGTATCGCAAAAAATGACTCATCGTATCAAATTTTGAGTAAAATTAGGAGGAACCCATGTCTACAGAACATATGGAAGAACTAAATGACCAGCAGATCGTTCGCCGTGAAAAAATGGCTGCGCTCCGTGAACAAGGAATCGATCCCTTCGGAAAACGTTTTGAACGTACTGCTAACTCTCAAGAACTAAAAGACAAATTTGCAGAACTTGATAAAGAACAATTACATGAATTAAATGAAACTGCTACTATCGCTGGACGCTTAGTAACCAAACGTGGAAAAGGGAAAGTCGGCTTTGCCCATCTTCAAGACCGAGAAGGTCAAATCCAAATCTACGTTCGTAAAGATGCTGTTGGTGAAGAAAACTACGAAATCTTTAAGAAGGCTGACCTCGGTGACTTCCTCGGTGTCGAAGGTGAAGTCATGCGTACAGATATGGGAGAGCTCTCTATCAAGGCAACTCACATTACACACTTGTCTAAAGCACTTCGCCCACTTCCAGAGAAATTCCACGGTTTGACTGACGTTGAAACCATCTATCGTAAACGTTACCTTGACTTGATTTCTAACCGTGAAAGCTTTGAACGTTTTGTCACTCGTTCAAAAATCATCTCTGAAATCCGTCGTTATCTAGACCAAAAAGGTTTCCTTGAAGTGGAAACACCTGTTCTTCATAATGAAGCCGGTGGTGCTGCTGCTCGTCCATTTATCACTCACCACAATGCACAAAACATTGACATGGTGCTTCGTATTGCGACTGAGCTTCACTTGAAACGCCTTATCGTTGGTGGTATGGAACGTGTTTATGAAATTGGCCGTATCTTCCGTAACGAAGGAATGGATGCTACACATAACCCTGAGTTCACTTCTATCGAAGTTTACCAAGCTTATGCAGACTTCCAAGACATCATGGACTTGACTGAAGGCATTATCCAACATGCTGCTAAAGCTGTTAAAGGTGACGGCCCAGTCAACTACCAAGGAACTGAAATCAAAATCAACGAACCATTTAAACGTGTTCACATGGTGGATGCTATCAAAGAAATTACTGGTGTAGATTTCTGGCAAGACATGACTTTCGAAGAAGCTAAAGCTATCGCTGCTGAGAAGAAAGTTCCAGTTGAGAAACACTACACTGAAGTTGGTCACATCATCAATGCTTTCTTTGAAGAATTTGTCGAAGAAACCTTGATTCAACCAACCTTTGTCTACGGTCATCCAGTAGCTGTCTCTCCACTCGCTAAGAAAAACCCTGAAGACGAACGCTTTACTGACCGCTTTGAGCTCTTCATTATGACCAAGGAATACGGTAACGCCTTTACTGAGTTGAACGACCCAATCGACCAGCTTAGCCGTTTCGAATCCCAAGCTAAAGCCAAAGAACTTGGTGATGATGAGGCAACAGGTATCGACTACGACTACATCGAGGCTCTTGAATACGGTATGCCACCAACAGGTGGTTTGGGTATCGGTATCGACCGTCTCTGCATGCTCCTCACTGATACAACTACTATCCGTGATGTATTGCTCTTCCCAACAATGAAATAATACTCTTCGAAAATCTCTTCAAACCACGTCAGCGTTGCCTTGCCGTAGATATATGTTCCTGACTTTGTCAGTCTTATCTACAACCTCAAAACAGTGTTTTGAGCAGCCTGCGGCTAGCTTCCTAGTTTGCTCTTTGATTTTCATTGAGTATAAACTCTTATCCTCTGGTACTTGCCAGAGGATTTTGTGATGCAAAAAGAGATTGAGGAAAAACTCAATCTCTTTTCTTATTCTTGATTTTTAACTTGACTGGTGGCTACATCTTCTCCAAACCATTTCTGGCTGATTTCCTGGAATTTTCCTTCTTGGTATAGTGAGATAAAGGCTTGGTTCAAAGCGGCTAACAAAGTTTTATCAGCAGGTCTTACACCAACTGCAAAAGCTTCACTTTCAAACCCTGCTGAAAAGATATTGTAGTCATTTAATATCCCTTCAGACTGGAGATAATAATTGGCATATACCCGGTCAATCAACAAGGCATCAATCCGGTCATTTTTCAAATCAATTAAGGCTTCATTGAAACTTTGGTATTGATTAGCCTTCTGGTCTTTCACTCGGTTCTTGAGTCGTTCTGGTTGTCCTTCAAAATTCAAATAGCCAGAAGATCCAGCCTGGGCCCCTAAAACTTTGTCTGTCATATCCTGAATTGAGTGGATATTTTGAGACTTTTTAGAGACCAAAACTTGTTGATTTTCCATGTAAGGAATAGTAAAGGCAACCTTCTCTTTCCGTTCATCTGTAGCTGTATAGCCATTCCAGATGGCATCAATGGTACCATTTTGTAGTTCGGTTTCTTTCATATCCCAGTCGATGGGTTGAAATTTAATCTGAATTCCTAGCTTTTCAGAGACAGCTTGGGCTAGGTCAATATCAAAGCCCGCGTACTGGCCATTCTTTTCCTCAAATCCCATGGGAACAAAGGTATTGTCAAAGCCAATGGTAATGCTACCCTGCTTTTGATATTTGGCCCAGTTATCCTGATTTGGATCACTCACCTTCTGAGTACAAGCCGTCAGGAAGAAGCTAAAGAACAGAGCAAGTACAAGGGTAATTTTCTTTCTCTTCATAGACACCTCCTACTTTGGATCAACCTTAAGGATCTGATTAGCAATATTTTCTGCAAACTGAAGGTCGTGCGTCACAACAATCTGGGTCATCCCACGCTCTTTATTTTGAAGGATAAGTTTTTCCACTTCTAATCGCAATTCTGGGTCTAAGGCCGATGTAGGTTCATCATATCCAATAATTTCTGGATTTATCATCATGGCGCGTGCTAAGGCCACCCGTTGTTTTTGCCCACCAGATAATGAGAAAGGAAAGGCATCTGCATGCCCAGCTAACCCAAGTTGTTCTAACAAACCACGCGCCTTCTTCTCAGCAACTTCCTTCTCCATGCTCATGGTTTTTATGGGCGACAGAGTTAAGTTTTCTAGAACTGACAAATGCGGAAAGAGTTGAAAATCTTGGAAAACAAATCCCAGAAGATTGCGCTTTTCTAGTTCGTCTATAGCTAGCGATTCTCCGTTATAGTAGATTTCCCCAGAATCGATAGTTTCCAATCCAGCTAGCATACGTAACAGGGTGGTCTTTCCACCTCCTGATGGACCTACGATTGCGAGGATTTGCTTTTCAGGAATTGATAGGCTAAAATTGGTTAAGATTTGTTTGCCACCAAAGGCTTTATTGATGTTTCGTAATTCTAACATAACAATCCTCCTATCTGTAATAACTGTACTTCTTCTCAAGTTTTTTCGCTACAATGGTTACAAGACCAATCATGATTAAATAAATCGCTCCAGCTAAAAACATAGGAACAAGACTGGCATCTCGATTGGCTGCTGTACGACTAGCCAAAATCAAATCTGAAATCCCCAAAGCATAGACCAAAGAAGTATCCTTGACCAAACTCATAATTTCATTAAAAACACTCGGTAAGACAATCTTTGTAACCTGAGGAAGGATGATATAGCGAACTGTATCAAAGGAGCTAAATTTTAACACTTTTGCAGCTTCATACTGCCCTTTTGGAATGGTTTCGATTCCACCACGAAAGATTTCTGCAAAGTAGGCTGCATAGTTCAATACAAAAGCGATTACAGCAGCAGGCAAACGATCTAAACGTATCCCAATGCTAGGAAGAACATAGTAAATAAAGATTAATTGCAAGAGCAAAGGAGTCCCTCGCATTACCCAAATATAAAGGTCAATGAGATAATGGAGGGGTTTCCAACGGACTTGCAAAGCAAAGGCAACGACAATACCTAAGGGAATTGAAAAAATTAAAACCAGAGCAAAGACCTGAAGTGTCATACTTGCACCGTTTAACAAACTTGGTAATATCTCAAACATATAAGACATACTGCACCTCCTAAAAATAATTGTTCCTATTATAGCATAAATAAACAATTTAGCAAGAGTAATTGTAAAAAAATTCTATTTCTTCCAAAAAACGTATCTGCCAAATTGACAGATACGTTTTTAGAGAGATAACTTTTAAAGTGTTTCTATGAGTTCTTGCATCTGAACATCATCTGGAACTAGTTTTAAATAGGTTTCAGCTTGTACCTTTGCTTCTTCAAAATATCCCAATTCACGCAAGAGATAAGTATATTGCTCTAAAAACTCGGGATTGTCCTTGAGGTCAGATGACAGTTCTTGATAGAGCTCATAGGCCTTATCTAAATCCTCGATTTCCTGGTAAGAACGGGCAATCATCCACTTGGTCAAGAGATTTTCAGGTTCTTGACTTTGGAGAGCGATGATATCTTCATACCGCTCTTGTTCCATATAAATGGTTGCGAGGCGAAGAAAAATTTCTTCTGTATCCTCTGCATCTTCTTTAGCAGTAAGGAGAAACTGCTCTGCAGCACTAGGATCATGCAATTCATACGAAAACTGAGAAGCAGCTAGCAAGAGACGGGTTTCAAATGGATTTTTCTCCAGTCCTTTTTTAACGATACGAAGGGCCTCTTCCACCTGATGTTCCTTATGCAAGGCTTGACTGTAACCATACTCATATCCTTCAAAATCTAGTGAAATGGTATCAATCTGCTTAAAGTAAAGAACAGATTTTTGATACTCTTCTTGATCAAAGTAAAGACTAGCCAGTTCAAAGGCAGTTTGGTCATCGTATTCTAGTTCTAAGGCTTTTTCTAAGAATTCAGTTGCAGCTTCAAACTTGCCTAACTGGGCATAAGCGTAGCCAATTCGTTGATAGGTTGATACGCCCGTTCGCTTATAGATGGAGCGATTGTCTAATTGAGCATAGCCCTGAATCGCTTCCTGATAATTTCCTAACTCACTATCCAACTCAGCCAAACCAAAAACTAATAAGGCATCATCTGAGTAATTTGAGGCTTCCAGTAACTTTTCGCGTGCTACATCTGTCAATCCTTCCAACTGATAGAGGTCTGCCTTCAAGGCCAAGGCCGATACGTACCAGTCACTTTCGGGTGTGATTTCCTCAAGGTAAGCAAAAGCTTCCTCAACATTGCCATCCTCGCTAGCAATGCTTGCTAAGTTCAGATTCACTTCTGGAAATTCTGTAACGATATTTTGGTAAATTTCTTTTGCTTGAGGATAAAAGCCAATTCCCTCTAGATAGCTTGCTAGTTCATAAAGAACTTCACTTGAATCTGTTTCGAGGGCTTTGTGAAAATACTGATCCGCTTTGGTTAAATCCTGTTCATCCAAAGCTTGGAGCATGCGTTGACTATTGTTCACTCTTGATTTCCTCCCCTTCTTCTTCATACAAACCGCTGACTTTTTTATACCAGTTAAAGATAGCTGAGATAACAACCTTGGCAGAGGCATAGACAGGAATTCCCAGCAAAACTCCCCAAATACCAAACATAGAACCTGAAGTTAGGAGAACAAAGAGGACATTGATCGGATGGATATTTAGCTGGCTACCTAAAATAAGCGGAGAAACGAAGCGACCTTCAATCGTTTGTTCAACAATAAAGACAATAATCACTTTCAAAAGCATAACAGGCCCCGCTATTAAGCCCAAAACTAAAGCAGGCAACATCGCTAGAAAACTACCCAGATAAGGTACTAGATTGAGGATACCAGCAGTGATCCCTAGAGTCACAGCATACCTGAGACCAATAATCTTAAAGAAGATAATAAACATAATCGCCACGATAATAGCAACTGTAACCTGCCCTCTAACGTAGTTTGATAACTGTTTATTAACATCTGATAAAACTTGTCCTACTGGTTCTTTTAACTTCGTGGGAATAAACTTGGTCAAATAATCTCGCAAACCTTTCCCATCGCGTAAAAGATAAAAGAGCATGAAAGGTACGATAATGACCGCTACAATAACCTGGGATACACTGCTGACAAAGGCGCTGACCCAGTTAACGGCTTGGGAAGAGATTTTGCTCGCCCACATCGTCGCCTCAGTAGAAATATTCGCAAGAACCTGCTCCAATTGCGGTCTAAAATCATCTGGCAAACGTTTGGTTACAAGGTCATTGATAACCTTATCAGCATCTTCCAGGTATGTCGGCACATTCTTCGCAAAATTTAAAACCTGACGTTGCAAATTTGGAATAGCAACCGCTAGCCCCCAAATGATAAAGAGACCAATTATAACAAAGAGAATACTAATGGCAAGAACACGATTGATTTTGTGTTTCTCCATCCAGTCAACAATCGGATTGAGGAGATAATAAAGTAAACCAGATAAAATAACTGGCAACATGACAACTCCTAGAAAATCTAAAACTGGTAAAAAAATAAAACTAATCTTACTTAGAATGAAAAGGTTCAAGCCCAGTAACAAGGTCACCAAGAATACAGTAATAGCTTTATTATCTAAAAACCACTTGAAGAACCAAGATAGGCTAAAATGTTTCTCTTTATGTTCCATAAATACATCCTTTCTGTTATTCTCTCATTATACCATTTTTAGACTAAAATAACTCTTTTTTAAAGTGCTTACATAGATAGACAAAAAGAAAAATCTCCTCTATTGAGGAGATTCATTTAATCTTTAATATGACTTGATAGTTGTTTTTGGTATTCTTCGTTTGATTTTGCTTTTTCTTCAGCAAATTTCTTGCGGAATTCTTCCATTTCTTTACTTGTCACAATCTTATCTTGAATCTTCAGATATTTATAACTGTTTTCGCCTGTTTTATCGCCGACCCAACCATCTGCTCCTGTTCCTGGAACTTTCTTTGTAACAAGCATTTGGGCACCATCAGAGTTAACAGGGATGATCAAAGCACTATCTGTCAGCCATGCTTGAGCTTTAGCATATTTTGAATAGCGTTTTTCGAGATCTGTTTTCTCACTGTTAGCATCATCAAGTAATTCTTTGTATTTATCCAAACCTACTGCCTTAATGGCTGAACTATCTGATCCTGGTGCAATACCAAGTGCTCCAAGAAGAGTTGGTCCAGATGTTGGATCAAATGCATCAAGATAGGTTGATGGATCTGCATAGTCTGGGCTCCATCCACTGTTTGGATTGATATCCCAGTCGATATTGTCTTTTGAAGTTGCAAGAACGGTCATACTTCCCAATTCATCATCAGAAACTTGTTGGATATCAACCACGACATTTTCAACTCCAAGAGCTTCCTCTATTGATTGTTTATACGATTGAGCTTGACGTATAAAATCCGTTTGAGTAGAGGATACTGGCAAGTCCAAATGAATAGGGAACTGAACACCGTCGGCTTGAAGAGTTTTCTTAGCCGCTTCAAGTTTGGTTTTAGCTTTATCTACATTATGAAGTGAATCTTGTGCATCATCTAAGCTAACATCGCTCCAAGCAGTATCCAACTTGTCAAGTTCTGTTTTTGTTACTTGACCAAAAGATTGATCCCCAATTTGAACAAATGTTGGAGGTGTAAAGCTAGTACGTAATTTACGAGGGGCAACTTCATCACCAAATACTTGAGAGACAGCAGCCTTACGATCTGCTCCAAAAGCCAAGGCTTGGCGGAAATCTTTGTTCAACAAAGCTTTCTTAGTAGATGTCTTTTCTTCGTCCGTTGTTTTAGAAGTATGGTTATAGGCTACACGGTCAATATTAGTTGAAATGTAGTAGCTACCTCCTCTTTGTTGACCATACACAATATTGTCTTTGTATTTTTCTTTGAATCGCTCATAGTTTGCAGAATTCTTAAAGAGCGGAGCTGCTGGGTAGTGTCCTTCATCAAAACCACGACCAAGAGAGTCTGCATCTTGACCATCAAAGAAAGTCAATTTTATATCATCAATGAAGACGTTTCCTTTATCCCAATAGTTTTGGTTTTTCGTCATCTCAATTGAAGATTTCGATGTGAGACCTTTCAGAAGGTAAGGACCATTGTATAGAATACTTGTAACATCAGTAGGTTTACCAAAATCATCCCCTTTAGAGGCTAAAAAGTCTTCATTGATTGGTGCTAAAACACCCATCGTTGTCTTGGAATTCCAGAAAGATTCAGGATTATTAAGCGTATAAACAAGTGTATAATCATCTGTCGCCTTAATTCCAACAGTAGAAAAATCATTTGTTTTCCCGTTAATATAATCATCCAACCCTTTGATTGAATCCTGTACGAGATAGAGGGCTTGTGATTTCTTAGCGACAGCATGTTTCAAACCTGTCACGAAATCCTGAGCCTTTACTTCACCATATTCTTCGCCTTCATTAGTGTACCACTTAATCCCTTTTCGGATTTTATAGGTGTAAGTCAAACCATCTTTAGAAACACTCCAGTCCTCTGCTACAGACGGTACAAGATTTCCATATTGGTCATTCTCAAGCAAACCATCGATGACATTCCCAGTCACCTGTTTGGTACTGGAATTTCCAGAAACTGTGTAGTCCAAAGTTGCGGGATCCGATGAGAAGACATAAGTATAAGTCACAGGTTGGTTAGCATTTTTACCACCAGACGAACAAGCTGCTAGTAGTGCTGAGGACAACACTGCTACTGCAGCCGTTAGAAAAATATGTTTTTTCATAAGGCACTCCTTTAAATCAAATATATGATTATTATATCACTTTGATTTTTGAAAGCAAGGTAAAAACTAAATAAATCTCCCTAAGATGTTTTCTGTAATTTTCAAAAAATGATGAAAGTCAGTTAAGAATTTCATTTTGTGGTATAATAAATTTATCATTATTAAGAGGTATGGACATGAAAGAAACTGTTTATTTTGGAACTTACACTCGTCGCTTATCTAAAGGGATTTACAAAGCTGATTTTAATACAGAAACAGGCCAGCTTACAAATCTTGAACTCTTTGCTGCTGAACCAAGTCCGACCTACCTTGCCTTTGACCAACAGCAACACTTATACACTGTAGGGAGCCAGGATGGCTTAGGTGGAATCGCTGCTTACAAGACAGATGGCACTTTGTTAAATCATGTGGTGGAAGAAGGCGCTCCCCATTGTTATGTGGCAGTGGATGAAAAGCGTGGTCTCGTTTATGGAGCCAACTATCATAAAGGACAAGTTCTGGTTTATAAACGTCAAACGGATGGTAGCCTCATCCAAACAGATCTAGATCAGCATAGTGGACAAGGCCCTCATGAAAACCAAGCTTCCCCACATGTACACTTTACGGATCTAACACCTGACCAGTATCTCGTTACATGTGATCTGGGCACGGATGAAGTAACTACCTACGATGTTAGCCCAGAAGGAAAACTAAGTAAACTCTACACTTATAACAGCCAAGCTGGGGCAGGTGCTCGCCACATCGTTTTCCATCATCATTATAAGATTGCCTACCTCATCTGTGAACTCAACAGTACCATTGAAGTCTTGATTTACGATGGTGTTGGTGAATTTGAACGCATGCAAGTCATTTCGACTTTGCCAGATGGATATGAGGGATTTAATGCTACTGCCGCCATTCGTCTTTCAAAAGATGGTAAATATCTCTATGCATCAAACCGAGGTCATGATTCCATTGCTGTATTTAGCATCCTAGCTGATGGTAGTCTGGAGTTATTAGAAATTGTGCCCAGCCACGGACAAAATCCGCGCGATTTCAATCTTACTCCTGACCAAGAATTTCTAATTGCAGTTCACCAAGATTCAGATAATGCAACCGTCTTTAAACGTAATCCTGAAACTGGTCGATTAGCTGAGCTTTCTAACGATTTCCAAGTTCCCGAAGCTGTTTGCATCACATTTAAACATTAATGTAAAATAAAAATGAACTCGCTTAAGCAAGTTCATTTTTATTTTATAGTTTATTTCCGACATTGATACGGTTAATGGCACGTTGTAAAGCAACCTTAGCTCGCCGTTCTTGGTCAATCAAGTGTTTATCTTGTGCTTCTTCAATCTCACGTTCAGCACGAAGTTTAGCACGTTGGGCACGGCTAATATCGATATCACGAGCACGTTCTGCTGAGTCTGCTACAATAGTAATGATGTCATTGGCAATCTCGATAATTCCTCCGTTCACTGCAATCCAGTTCACATGAGTATCGTCATCGATTCGTTTTACCTTTACTTCATCAACCGCTAAAACCGCAATCATATTTTCATGTCGTGGCAAGATCCCCATCTCACCATCCAGAGTTCGTACCGATACAAAGCTGGCATGGTGATCATAGACGAGGCCATCTGGTGTCACGATCTGGACAGTTAAATGAGCCATAGATCACCTCTTAAAATCCCATTTTCTCAGCTTTTGCAATCACATCTTCGATTGAACCGACACCACGGAAAGCATCTTCTGGTAGATGGTCATGTTTTCCTTCAAGGATTTCCTTAAAGCCGCGAACTGTTTCCGCCACTGGTACATAAGAACCAGGTTGGCCAGTAAATTGTTCGGCAACGTTAAAGTTTTGAGACAAGAAGAACTGGATACGACGGGCACGAGCAACCAAAGTCTTTTCTTCATCAGAGAGTTCATCCATACCAAGGATAGCAATGATATCTTGCAATTCATGGTAACGTTGAAGGACACGTTTGACCTCAGCAGCAACTGCATAGTGCTCCTCACCAACAATCTCAGGTGCCAAGGCACGAGAGCTTGAAGCCAGTGGATCAACGGCTGGGTAGATACCCAACTGTACCAACTTACGTTCCAAGTTTGTTGTTGAATCCAAGTGAGCGAAGGCTGTTGCTGGCGCAGGGTCAGTATAGTCATCCGCTGGCACATAGATAGCCTGGATAGAGGTTACAGATCCCTTCTTGGTTGATGTGATACGTTCTTGCAATTGACCCATTTCCGTAGCAAGTGTTGGTTGGTAACCAACGGCTGAAGGCATACGACCCAAAAGGGCAGATACTTCTGAACCAGCTTGAGTGAAACGGAAGATATTATCGATAAAGAGAAGCACATCTTGACCTTCTACATCACGGAAGTATTCAGCAATTGTCAAACCAGTAAGGGCAACACGCATACGTGCTCCAGGTGGTTCATTCATCTGACCAAATACCATGGCTGTTTTCTCGATAACGCCTGATTCTTTCATTTCCCAGTAAAGGTCGTTCCCCTCACGAGTACGTTCCCCAACACCAGTAAATACGGAAATTCCACCGTGTTCTTGGGCAATATTGTGAATCAATTCTTGAATCAAGACGGTTTTACCAACTCCGGCACCACCGAAAAGTCCAACTTTACCACCTTTTAGGTAAGGGGCAAGAAGGTCGATAACCTTGATCCCTGTTTCCAAGATTTCAGATGAGGTAGACAATTCATCAAAAGTTGGAGCTTTCTTATGAATTGGCTGACGCTCAGCGTCTTCAGCGAAAGGAGCATCCAAGTCGATGGTATCTCCCAAAACGTTGAAGACACGTCCCAAAGTTTCTTTACCTACTGGAACAGAGATTGGACGGCCTGTGTCCAAAACTTCCATTCCACGAGTCAAACCATCTGTTGATTCCATGGCGATCGTACGAACCATACCATCACCCAACTCCAAGGCTACTTCAAGGACGATTTTTGTTTTTCTTTCGTCATTTTTGTAGACGACAAGTGCATTATTAATCTCAGGAAGTGTTTCACCTGCTGCGAACAAGACGTCGACAACGGGTCCAATAACCTGAGCAATTTTACCTGAACTCATCTCCTTCTCCTATTCTATATAAGATACTGTCGGTTCCTAGTTCACCTAGGGCCTAAGTTCATTTTAATACGAGGGAGGCAAAGCCTTATTCTAAGGCACTAGCCCCCGCTACAATTTCTGTAATTTCTTGTGTAATCGCCGCCTGTCTGGCACGGTTATACTGAATTGTCAAATCATTGATGACTTTCTTGGCATTATCAGTCGCCGTTTGCATGGCTGTCATACCTGCAGCATTCTCAGCTGTCTTGGCATCGATAATAGCCCCGTATATCATACTTTCTGCAAACTGAGGTAACAACTGCTCTAGAATCTCATCACGACTCGTTTCCAACTCAAATGTCAAGCTATACTCTTCATCCGCTTCATTTGGATCCAAGTCAACAATCGGCAGCATTTGTTCCACACGCATTTGACTTGTGAGAGTATTGACATGATGGTTGTAACAAACATAGAGTTCATCAAAAAGTTCGTTTTGGTACATCTCAATCGTTTTTGAAATAATTTTACGAACTTCATCAAAACTAGGTTGGTCGGCCAAGCCACGTAGTTCATAGATTGGTTGAATGCCACGAGCCTTAAAGAAATCAGCTCCCATACCACCAATACAGATTATCTCAAAACCTGTACCATCTGGATGGTATTCTTCTTTCAACTCCATCACAGCTTTAAGGATGGAAGCATTATAACCTCCAACCAAGCCACGGTCTGAAGTAATAACGATATAGCCTGTTTTCTTAACTGGGCGACTAATGAGCATCGGATTGGTAGAACCACCAGATCCGTTACCATGCAGAATATCCGTCAAAAGCTTACGAACCTTCTGAGCATAAACTTGAAAGTTACGTGCTGCTTCTTCAGAGCGACCTAACTTGGCAGCCGATACCATTTGCATGGCATTGGTGATTTGACTAGTATTTTTTGTTGAGGCGATTTTTGTTTTAATATCATTTAGAGATACTGCCATTTGACACCTCTATTCTTATTGGAAGCTGGATTGATTGAGAAACTCTGTAATCGCAGCATCCAAGACTGCCTCTTCTGGCAAGTCTTTTGTTTCACGAATAGTTTCCAAAATCTCTGGATGTTGTGCATCAAAGAAATCATGAAACTCTTCCTCAAAACGAACAATGTCATCTACAGGAATCGTATCCAAGAAACCATGTGTCAAAGCATAAAGAATGATTACTTGTTTCTCAACAGGTAATGGTTTATGAACTGGTTGTTTCAGAACTTCAACGGTACGACGTCCACGATTTAACTTAGCTTGAGTAGCCGCATCCAAATCAGAACCAAACTTAGTGAAGGCTTCCAACTCACGATATGAAGCAAGGTCGATACGAAGTGTACCAGCAACCTTCTTCATAGCTTTGATTTGTGCAGAACCACCTACACGAGATACAGATGAACCCGCATCGATAGCTGGACGAATACCCGCATTGAAGAGACCATCGCCAAGGAAGATTTGACCATCTGTGATTGAAATCACGTTAGTTGCGATATAAGCAGAGATATCTCCTGCTTGTGTCTCGATAAATGGTAAAGCTGTGATTGAACCACCACCAAGTTCATCAGAAACCTTAGCTGAACGCTCAAGCAAACGGCTATGAAGGTAGAAAACATCCCCAGGGAAGGCTTCACGACCTGGTGGACGACGAAGCAAGAGGGAAAGTTCACGATAAGCGACCGCTTGTTTTGAAAGATCATCATAAACGATCAAAACATGCTTCCCTTGGTACATAAACTCTTCTGCCATAGCAACCCCAGCATAAGGAGCTAGGAAGAGCAATGGAGAAGGTTGTGAAGCAGAAGCTGTCACAACGATTGTGTAGTCCAAGGCACCGTACTGACGAAGTGTTTCAACTTGCGTACGAACAGTTGACTCTTTTTGCCCAATCGCTACATAGATACAGATCATATCTTGACCTTTTTGGTTCAAAATAGCATCAATAGCGATGGTTGTTTTCCCTGTCTGACGGTCACCGATAATCAACTCACGTTGACCACGACCAATCGGAACAAGGGCATCAATAGCTTTCAAACCTGTTTGCAATGGTTCTGATACAGACTTACGTTGCATAACGCCAGGAGCCGGCGCTTCTACTGGACGAGACTTATCGGTATGGATTTCTCCAAGACCGTCAACTGGACGACCAAGTGGATCCACAACACGTCCAATAAGGCTCTCACCAACAGGAACTTCCATGATTTTACCTGTACGGCGAATGGTATCGCCTTCACGAATATCTGTAAAGTCACCTAGGATGATAATCCCAACGTCTGTTGACTCCAAGTTCTGCGCCATCCCATAAGAGCCGTTTTCAAAAATCAACAGCTCCCCACTCATGGCATTTTCAAGGCCGTGAGCACGCGCAATTCCGTCCCCGATATAGGTTACAACACCTGTTTCAGATACATCAAAATTGGGTTTGAAATTTTCAATTTGTTGCTTAATTAAAGCGCTGATTTCTTGTGCGTTAATTGCCAAAAGAACACCACTTTCTATTTCAAATTTTCTTTAACAACTCGAAGTTGTTGTTTAATACTCACATCAATTGTCTTGTGATTAGCAAAAATGACAAAACCACCAATGAGTCCTTCATCAATTTGTTCTTTGACGCTCCGCACTTTCAGAGACATTTTTTTCTCTATCAATGGGAGCAGACGTTCCTTCTGTTCATCTGTTAAAGGATGAGCTGAAGAAATCGTGACTACAAAACGATTGGTCTCTTTTTCAAGGCGATTCAAACAATCTGCAATTACTTCATAAAAAAGATTTGCTCTGTGATTGTAAACCAGAACTTGAATAAAGTTTTGCATTAAAGGTGACACAGAGGCTTGAAAGAAACGAACTGTTTTTTCCTTATCTGACTCATCGACTGCCACCTGAGCTAAAAAAGAAGGTAAACCCGTTTCTTCTGCGACTTGCTTGATTTGATCCAAGTCTGAAAAAATCCGGTCCTCTTCTCCTTTTTCAATCACTAATTGGACAAAAGGCATGCTGTACTTTTCAATGACCTTTGCTGTTTTCTTGTCCATTAGGCTTCTCCTAGCTGATCGATATACTGATCAATGAGTTCCTTATGGGCATGACTGTCAAGATTTTGTGAGATGATTTTCCCAGCTAGACTAACTGTCAAATCTGCCACCTCGCCCTTAACACTTTGTAAAGCTTCAGCTTTATTTTGAGCAATTTCTTGGTTGGCTTTTTCTTTTAAGCGCCCTGCTTCAAGTTTAGCTTCGGCTAAAATATCGGCTTTACTTTTCTCAGCAGTTCCCTTTGCATTCTCGATAATCGTTTTAGCTTCGGTACGGCTACCTGCTAACTCAGCTTCACGTTTGTTAGCTAGTTCCTCAGCCTTTTTACGGGCTTCCTCGGCACCATCAATATCTGAAGAAATCTTTTCAGCACGTTCATCCAAGATGCTGGAAATATTTCCCCAAGCATATTTTTTCACTAAAAAGATCAATAAAAGGAAGGAACCAGCGATAAGAATAAAGTCACCGATAATGGTACTAATAGTTAAATCCATCTTCTAATCCTCCTCTACTTACTCTTCCCCTTCATTTATTTTTTTACCAATGTACATAGATGACAACATGGTAAATACATAAGCCTGAATACATGAAATGAAAATTGAAAAGGCTGTCCATAACATGTTTGCGATAAAGGCAAAAGGATACCAATACAAAGCATTTTGTGACAAGGCTAATAGCAATCCAGCTAAGACCTCACCGGCAAAAATATTTCCGTAGATCCGAATCGCCAAGGAAGCAAAATTGGTGAACTCTTCTAAAATGTTCATCGGAGTCATAAAGCCAGGTGTAACAAATGCTCTCAAATATTCTTTAACGCCTCTACGACGAACTCCTTCTACATGGGCGATCAAAGTGATCAAGAATGATAGGGATAAATCGTATCCAAGGTTGGCTGTTGGGGAAGTCCACAAGTTATAACCGTTTGTTGTTTGTACTTTTGCCATTAAGCCGATATTATTGGCAACCAAGATAAACAGAAATAGAGAAAACAGAAATAAGGAATAATCCTTGATGTATGATTCTCCAATGTTTGGTTTGGTAAAACCAATCACAAAGTCGTAAATCATCTCAAGAGCATTTTGTTTGCCCTTTGGACGGATGGTCATTTTACGACTTGCCCAGTAGACAAAGGCAAAAACCATCAAAACAGTTACAAGAGACATGGCAAGCAGGGTCAAATCAAAGGATATTGGTCCAATATTAACGGTTGGATTCAAACTTTCTTCCATGGTTTGACACCTCCATTTCTAAATAGAGTTGTCTATTTAATGACAAATGACATCGCCAAGGTTACAAAGAATGTTCCTTCGATAAAGGCAATCCCCATAATCATCAAACTACGCAATTGTGGGATGATATCTGGTTGGCGTGCTGCAGATTTGAACAAACCGTTCATCAAAAATCCTTCTGCAAGAGATACACCCATACAGGCAAGACAAAGTCCGAAAAATGTTAAATTCATGACGAATTCTCCTTTTATTTAAAATTTACTTACTTAGTTTAGTCCTAAAATTTGTTTTTGTCAACTTTTTACTTACATTGGAAGCGTTTCAGATGATTTATTTCTATTTTTGCTATTTTTATGCCACTGTATAGATAAGTTTCTCATTTTATGATGAAATGTGTTTCCACTTTTTCTATATTTTCCGAAATAAATTGAAAAATCCAAGTTTAGAACTTGGATAGATTCATTTTATTTGAAATAGTAGGAATAGTGTTGTTTACACCCTGGATTAAATGGAGATTTGCAATAAGGGCAGGCTATTTGTTTTTGATATTCTTGAAATGTTATTGTCCTCTTACAAGCCCCACATAAAATCGGTCGATCCTCCGAAAGCGTCAAGGGGTAGGGTGAAAACAAATGCGTTTCTATAGCATCGTGGCACTGATAGCAAGCATAGTATTTTTTACACTCATAACACTGGAGGGAAACGATGTCCTTTTCACCATGGTAATGAATACATCTGCCTTCATCATCAACTAACAATCCTTGCGCTTGAATCATTCACTTTTCCCTATCTAGGCACGAACTGTGACACTTGTCCCGTCTTCCTTATAGAGATTGATAAGACCTTCTTTGAGAGCTCGAACCATATCCCCAGCTTGCACAGGTTGAGGAACCTTAATGGTCAAGAGTTCCATTGGATTTGGAGCACGGTCGATTTTATTGCCTTTAGAATCGTGAAGATTTTCGATATAGGTTTCAAAATGACGGAAACCTGGTCCGTAAAACTCAACTTGATCGCCTTCATTGATAACATTCCGTTGACGAATGGTTGCTGTCTGGGTTGCATCATCATAAGAAACCACCTCAGCGACAAACTTGTATTCAGGGATTTTACGACGTGCACCAAACAACTGTTCATTTTCTGTAGGTGTGCTATAGTAGAAACCTGTTGCCAATTCACGTTGGGCAACCTTCCACATCTCATCTACCAGGTCTTGTTTAATAGCTTCAAATTTTTCTGGGCTTTCAAGGTAAGCATCCACAGCCGCCTTGTAACAGTTGGTCACAGTTGAAACATAGTGGATTGACTTCATACGACCTTCAATCTTGAGACTGTCTACACCATTTTCAATCATATCTGGAATATGGTCAATCATAGACATATCAACGGCTGACATCGAAAATTCTTCTGGAATTTCACCTTTAAGACTCTTGCGTTCTTGACCAAAAGGCATGTCGTAAAGGTCGTATTTCCAACGGCAAGACTGCGAACAACCACCACGGTTGGCATCACGCATACTCATGTGGTTTGATAGCGTACAGCGACCTGAGTAGGAAATACACATGGCTCCGTGAACAAAGGCTTCAATTTCTACATCAGTGTGTTTGCGAATCTCTGCCAATTCTTCCATTGAAACCTCACGCGCCAAAACGACACGAGTCAAGCCCAGTTCTTTCCAAAATTCAAGCGTTTCATAGTTGGTCGCACTGGCTTGGGTAGAGAGGTGGATTTCAAGACCTGGTGCTTCTGTTGCTGCAATCATAATCAAGGCCGGATCTGACACGATAACTGCCGCAATCCCAATGTCACGCAACTTACGGAACCACTCACCAGCCCCAGCTTCATTTCCTTCGTGCATAACCATGTTGGCAGCTACATAGACCTTGGCACCATACTTGGCAGCGAACTGCACGCCTTCTTCCATCTGTTCAAAGGTGAAGTTTCCTGCACGGCTACGAAGACCATAAGCTTGTCCACCTATAAAAACAGCATCAGCTCCATACCGAACAGCCACTTTTAGCTTCTCTAAAGTCCCTGCAGGCGATAAAACCTCAGGACGTTTCAATGTTTTTGTCATTTTTTCTCCTATTTGCAATATAAAAGTTTGACGTTTTTCCTTCTCATTTTATAGTAAATAAAGGATAAAATCAAGCCTAGACAGATTGTTTTGACAATTCTAATCTTTTAAGAAAACAAAAAACTAGCCTTTCTAAACTAGTTATTTTCAAGATAAAATTCAAAGCGTTCACCCACGTATTGACTCTTTACATATTCAAAAGCTGTCCCATCTTCAAGATAAGAAACCTGAGTCAAGGCTAAAATCGCATGCCCCTTTTCGACTTCTAGATAGTCAGCAATCTTTTCCTTAGCCAATCTCGCATAAATGGTCTGTTGGGATTTACCAATCCGGTAGCCATACTGCTGCAAGGTTTGAAAGAAGTGACTGGTGATTTCTTCTTTTTTGAAATCCTTAATAAATTTCTCAGGAATGGATGCGACTTCATAGACTAGTGGAACTTGGTCAGCATAACGCACCCGTTCCATGCGGATAATATTCTCTGTTGGAGTAATCCCCAGCTTTGCGATCTCTTGCTCATTTGGAATAGTTCTTCTGTAAGAAATGAGTTGGCTGGAAGGTACTTTCCCCTGAGATTTGACAATCTCCGTAAAACTGGTTGTTCCTCGCATTTTTTCTTGGACACGAGTGCTAGAGACAAAGGTTCCACTTCCTACACGACGCTCCAAAACTCCTTCCTCGACCAAGAGAGAGATAGCTTGGCGTAATGTCATCCGGCTAACTTGAAACTGTTCAGCTAAATCTCGCTCACTTGGAAGCCTCTCTCCGATTTTCCAATGATGCTCATCTATATCCTTCTTGATCTGATCGTGGATTTTCATATAAGCTGGTAACATGATTCTCACTTCTTTTCTTTATTTTCTCCATTGTACCGTATTTGCTAAGAAAAAGTCAAACTTTGCCTTGTTTAGTTGGTAATTCGCCCCTATTTGTGATAGAATATTGAAAAAGATATTTCTTTTGAGAAAGGAAAAAGATGAGCAACATTTCAACTGATTTGCAAGATGTCGAAAAAATCATCGTGCTGGACTATGGTAGCCAATACAACCAGCTGATTTCACGCCGTATTCGTGAAATTGGTGTTTTTTCAGAGCTAAAAAGTCACAAAATCTCAGCTGCAGAGGTTCGTGCGATTAACCCTGTAGGGATCATCCTCTCTGGTGGACCAAACTCTGTATACGAAGATGGTTCATTTGATATTGACCCAGAAATTTTTGAACTTGGCATTCCAATTTTGGGAATCTGCTATGGTATGCAACTTTTAACTCATAAACTTGGAGGAAAAGTTGTTCCTGCAGGTGATGCTGGTAACCGCGAGTATGGCCAATCACCACTTACTCATACCACTTCTGCCCTCTTTGAAGGGACTCCTGAAGAACAGATTGTTTTGATGAGTCATGGCGATGCTGTTACAGAGATTCCAGCTGATTTTGTTCGTACTGGCACTTCTGCTGACTGTCCTTATGCAGCTATTGAAAACCCAGAAAAGCACATTTACGGTATCCAATTCCACCCAGAAGTGCGCCATTCTGTATACGGAAATGATATCCTTCGCAACTTTGCCCTTAACATCTGTAAGGCTAAAGGCGACTGGTCAATGGACAACTTCATCGACATGCAGATCAAGAAAATCCGTGAAACTGTAGGTGACAAGCGTGTTCTTCTAGGTCTATCAGGTGGTGTTGACTCTTCTGTTGTTGGGGTTCTTCTTCAAAAAGCAATCGGTGATCAATTAATCTGTATCTTTGTAGATCACGGTCTTCTCCGTAAGGGAGAGGCTGACCAAGTTATGGACATGCTTGGTGGTAAGTTTGGTTTGAATATCGTCAAAGCAGACGCTGCAAAACGCTTCCTTGACAAACTTGCTGGCGTTTCTGATCCTGAGCAAAAACGGAAAATCATTGGTAACGAATTTGTTTATGTCTTTGATGACGAAGCAAGCAAGCTAAAAGATGTAAAATTCCTTGCTCAGGGAACGCTTTACACTGACGTGATTGAGTCTGGTACAGATACAGCCCAAACCATCAAGTCACACCACAACGTTGGTGGTCTTCCAGAAGACATGCAGTTTGAACTGATTGAGCCACTCAACACTCTTTACAAAGATGAAGTTCGTGCTCTCGGTACAGAGCTTGGTATGCCAGACCACATCGTATGGCGCCAACCATTCCCAGGACCAGGGCTTGCTATCCGTGTCATGGGTGAAATCACTGAAGAAAAACTAGAAACTGTTCGTGAGTCTGATGCTATCCTTCGTGAAGAAATCGCTAAAGCTGGTCTTGATCGCGATATCTGGCAATACTTCACTGTCAACACAGGCGTTCGTTCAGTCGGTGTTATGGGTGATGGTCGTACTTATGACTACACGATTGCCATTCGTGCTATCACTTCTATCGATGGTATGACAGCTGACTTTGCCAAAATTCCATGGGAAGTCCTTCAAAAGATTTCTGTACGTATCGTCAACGAAGTGGACCACGTTAACCGCATCGTCTACGATATTACAAGTAAACCACCTGCAACCGTTGAGTGGGAATAGGCCAATCAAACACAAAAGAACTCTGAATTTGATTCAGAGTTCTTTTGTTAAGCAAGGAACTTACTTCTGCTTTCCTTTTCTTATTTACGCTTCTTCTTCGCTTTTTTCATTTTGTTAGCCATGCGTTTCATAGACTGTTTCATGGCAAATTCACCGATTTTACCTTTAAGTCCTCCACCAAACATCTGGCTCATATCTGGCATGCCTGCTCCCCCGAGACCCGACATATCTGGCATTCCACCTTGTCCCATCATGCCTTCAAGGGCAGACATATCCATTCCTCCCATATTTGGCATATTTTTTGGAAGGTTATTTGGATTGATTCCCATCTGCTTCATCATCTTGTTCATATCTCCAGACATGACACCTTGCATGAGCTGTTTGGCCTGGTTAAAGTCCTTGATGAATTTATTGACTTCGACAAAGGTATTTCCAGAACCTGCAGCGATACGACGGCGACGGCTTGGATTTAACAAATCAGGGTTTTCACGTTCTTCAGGTGTCATGGAAGATACAATGGCACGTTTGCGCGCAATCTGGCGCTCATCCACCTTCATATTTTGAAGGGCTGGATTGTTAGCCATACCTGGGATCATCTTGAGCAAGTCTTCCATTGGCCCCATGTTTTGCACCTGATCCAATTGATCGATGAAATCATTGAAGTCAAAGGTGTTTTCGCGCATCTTCTCAGCCATTTCAAGTGCTTTTTGCTCATCGTATTCCTGAGAAGCTTTCTCAATCAAGGTCAACATATCCCCCATACCAAGGATACGGCTTGACATACGGTCTGGGTGGAAGGTTTCAATATCTGTGATCTTTTCACCCGTACCAGTGAACTTGATAGGTTTACCAGTGATGTGGCGAACAGACAAAGCTGCACCACCACGAGTATCTCCATCAATCTTGGTAAGAATAACACCAGTCACTTCCAACTGAGCATTAAACTCACGCGCAACATTGGCTGCTTCCTGACCAATCATGGCGTCCACTACGAGTAGAATTTCGTTTGGTTGGGCCAATGCTTTTACGTCACGAAGCTCATTCATTAGGAGCTCATCAATCTGTAAACGACCTGCCGTATCGATCAAGACATAGTCGTTATGATTGGCTTGTGCTTGCTCCAAACCTTGACGAACAATCTCAACAGCTGGAACCTCTGTTCCAAGTGCAAAGACAGGAACATCAATCTGTTGTCCAAGTGTTTTCAGCTGATCGATGGCTGCTGGACGATAAATATCTGCCGCAATCATCAAAGGACGAGCATTTTCTTCCTTCTTGAGTTTATTAGCCAGCTTACCAGCAAATGTCGTTTTACCAGCCCCCTGCAGACCGACCATCATGATAATGGTTGGAATTTTTGGTGACTTGATAATCTCTGCCGTATCGGAACCTAAAACAGCCGTCAGTTCCTCATCAACGATTTTAATAATCTGTTGTGCTGGATTAAGGGTATCAATGACGTCGTGCCCTACTGCACGCTCACGAACTTTCTTGATAAAATCCTTTACAACAGGCAAGGCAACGTCAGCTTCCAGCAAGGCCAAACGAATCTCTTTGGTTGCTTCTTGGACATCAGCCTCAGAAATTTTTCCCTTTTTACGTAGATTTTTAAAGACGTTCTGCAAACGTTCTGTTAAACTTTCAAATGCCATTTTTTTCTCCTATATTTCATTAATTCGGTGGAAAACGTCCAAAATCTTGTAAACAAACAAGTTCTTCTGGAGTGACTTCTTTCATTATCTCATTTGGATATCCCCAACAGCTAAATCCCTCTTGAATTGCTCGGGAGATAGAATCAGGTGAGAGGATTTGTAGTCTTATGGAAAAAGGGTCCTCAGCAGCTAATAGTGTACAGGGTATACCTTTGTAGATGACTATACCTCCCACACTTATTCTCTATTATCAATGCTTGTTAAAACTTCTATCTGCTCCTGCAGAAAGTCATCCTTAGGATAACGCTCCAAGATCTGGTCAAAAATCTGACTGCGGACAATGTAGTCCGAATACATGTGCAATTTCATCTCATAATCTTCTAGAATCTTTTCTGTCCGCTTGATATTATCATAAACAGCTTGACGACTGACACCGAACTCTTCAGCAATCTCAGCGAGACTGTAGTCATCAGCATAGTAGAGTTCAATATAGTTCATCTGCTTGTCTGTCAAAAGCGCAGCATAAAATTCAAAAAGCGCATTCATACGATTGGTTTTTTCGATTTCCATAACCTTTATTATACCAAAAAAACGATTATACTGCTAGAGTAGAAGCACTTTAAATGGATCAAGAATAAAAAAGAACCTTGCAAGGCAAGATTCTTTTAGTGTCTGACTTAAATAATTGTTCTTCTGGGAACTTAATCGAATTAAGCTTCGATTTCTGTAACCATACCTGAACCAACAGTACGTCCACCCTCACGGATAGAGAATGTAGTACCTTGTTCTACGGCGATTGGGTGGATCAACTCAACGTCGATAGTCACGTTATCACCAGGCATTACCATTTCAGTACC
Organism: Streptococcus cristatus; assembly: GCF_019685515.1. GTDB lineage: Bacteria > Bacillota > Bacilli > Lactobacillales > Streptococcaceae > Streptococcus. The sequence goes on along the minus strand of NZ_JABFFN010000001.1, from coordinate 811,387 downwards.
TGCTGGAAGTTCGATTGAACCTGTAACGTCAGTAGTACGGAAGTAGAATTGTGGGCGGTAGTTGTTGAAGAATGGAGTGTGACGTCCACCTTCTTCTTTAGTAAGGATGTAGACTTCACCTTTGAATTTAGTGTGTGGGTTGATTGAACCTGGTTTAGCGATAACTTGTCCACGTTCGATTTCGTCACGTTGAATACCACGAAGAAGGACACCTACGTTATCTCCGGCAAGACCTTCATCAAGTTGTTTACGGAACATTTCAACACCAGTAACAACTGCTTTTTGAGTTTCGTCTTTGATACCAACGATTTCGATTTCGTCGTTGACACGAACAGTACCACGGTCGATACGTCCTGAAGCAACAGTACCACGTCCAGTGATTGAGAATACGTCTTCGACTGGGAGAAGCAATGGTTTATCTGTATCACGTTCTGGTTCTGGGATGTACTCATCAACAGTATCCATCAATTCCATGATGATATCTTCGTATTTAGTATCACCTTCAAGTGCTTTAAGAGCTGAACCTTGGATAACTGGAAGATCGTCACCTGGGAAGTCGTATTCTGACAAGAGGTCACGGATTTCCATTTCAACCAATTCAAGCAATTCTTCATCGTCTACCAAATCAACTTTGTTCATGAAGACGATAAGGTGTTTAACACCAACTTGACGTGAAAGAAGGATGTGTTCACGAGTTTGTGGCATTGGTCCGTCAGTTGAAGCTACTACAAGGATAGCTCCGTCCATTTGAGCGGCACCAGTGATCATGTTTTTAACGTAGTCCGCGTGTCCTGGAGCGTCGATGTGAGCATAGTGACGTTTTGCAGTTTCATACTCAACGTGCGCAGTGTTGATAGTGATACCGCGTTCGCGTTCTTCTGGAGCAGCATCGATAGACGCATAGTCTTTAGGTTGGTTAACTGCTGAAGGCAAGCGACGTGCCAAAACAGTTGTGATAGCTGCAGTCAAAGTAGTTTTACCGTGGTCAACGTGTCCGATAGTACCAATGTTAACGTGTGGTTTACTACGATCGTATTTTTCTTTTGCCATTTGAGTAAAAGCCTCCAATAAAATATATTTTATAGATAGACAGTAGGCAATACAGTCTAACTTTCCTTACTATTTTATCAAATTTCTGCTAAATTGCAAGTGTTTTACACATATTTTATGAATTAATCTGAATCTTACAAAGTGCTGTTCTTCTGCTTCTTTATACAATTCAAGCTTATTTCATTCTAGCGGTATTATGCTCACAAAAAAATCAGGTTCCCCTGATTCTAAATAGATTCTGATTTTTCCAGTTCTTTAGCTTCCTTATGATTTTCATATAATTTCGCCAAGAACTTAGTGATTTCTTTGAGAATAGAGTAAGTTGGCACTGCTACAATCATCCCTATGACGCCGTAGATATTACTTGATAATAAGAGAAGCACCAAAATCGTAATCGGATGCACTTTCATAACTCCTCCAACAATACGTGGATAGAGAACATTTCCATCAATTTGTTGAATAATAAGCATATAGGCAACCGCAAGCAGCATACGATGAGGATCCGTGAACACATTGGCAATCACCATTGGAATCAAGCCGATACTTGGACCAACATAAGGAATCAAATTTGCGATTCCAGAGAAAATAGCAAAAACAAGAGCGTACTTTAATCCGATAACGCTATAACCAATATAGGCTAAACATCCGATAATAACGGCATCAATTGCAATTCCACTGATGTAGCGCGCTATAGTTGCATTGAGATTGGTTAAAAGGCTAGAGAGATTTAATTTGTCATGTTTTAAGACAGTTCGTTCCAACATAGGCAGCAACTTATGTCCATCTAACAAGAAATAAATCAAGAAGACGGGGGTCATAATGAGAATCAGAACCGTGCTAAACAAGGCTGAAAGGACGCTTCCTAAACTGTTGCTGACGCTATTAAGAATATTCTGTAGGATATCCACATAGGAGAGATTTAACTGTTGAATTGTTTGTTGAATATCGATATTCTGGAAAATAGGGTTCATCGACAAATCAATAACCAAATCCTGCAATCTGCTATAGATGTTTTGACTAGAAATAATCAAGCTAGTCAACTGATTAATCAGAATCGGCAAGAGATAGACGACCCCTACAACGATGGCACCAATTAAAGCACAGAGAGTGACCAAGACACCAATTAGACGATTAATTTTACATCTCTTTTCCAAAAAGGTAACGATTGGATTGGTAATGTAGTAAAAAAATCCACCTAACAAAAATGGAATCATGATGGTATTCACAACCGTCACGAAAGGAGTAATAATCGCTCCCATCTCTCTCCAAAGATAGAAAATGAGTGTTAATAATAAAATTTCAGCTGTCCAAAAAAATAATTTGTTTCTACGGAACATAGGCATCCTCCTCTATTTATTTTATCATATTTCTTCAAAAGATAAGATGGCTTTAGTATAAAAGCGAGAATATTTTTTTTCTTTATGATAAAATAAAGCTAATATGAAAAAAATAATTTTATCTTTTATAACACTTTTTGTTTTTGGAACAGCTTCTACTGTTTCTGCTCAGGAGTTTGATGTTGCTGCTAAACATGCCATTGCTGTCGAGGCTACAACTGGAAAAATCCTCTACGAGAAAGATGCAAATCAGCCTGTAGAAATTGCTTCTATTACGAAACTGGTTACAGTCTATTTGGTCTATGAGGCCTTGGAACAAGGAACTATCAGCCTATCTACACCTGTTGATATTTCGGACTATCCTTACAAACTTACAACTAATTCTGAGGCCAGTAACGTCCCTATGGAAGCTCGAAATTATACTGTTGAACAACTATTAGAAGCTACAATGGTATCCAGTGCAAACAGTGCTGCGATTGCGTTAGCAGAAAAGATTGCTGGTTCTGAGAAAGACTTTGTAGACAAGATGAGGGCTAAACTTCTTGAATGGGGAATCCAAGATGCTACTATTGTAAATACTACTGGTTTAAATAATGAGACCCTTGGCGATAATATCTATCCTGGTTCTAAAAAAGACGATGAAAACAAGTTGAGTGCCTACGACGTTGCAATCGTCGCTCGTAATCTCATCCGAGATTATCCTCAAGTTTTGGAAATCACTAAAAAGCCAACTTCTACTTTTGCTGGACTTGAAATCCACTCAACCAACTATATGTTGGAAGGAATGCCAGCCTATCGTGGTGGTGTCGACGGTTTGAAAACAGGTACTACCGACAAAGCCGGTGCCTCTTTCGTTGGAACAACTGTTGAGAAAGGGATGCGTATCATTACGGTTGTTTTAAATGCAGACCAGCAAGATAGCAACCCTTATGCACGTTTTACTGCAACTTCTTCACTTTTAGATTATGTTTCTGCGAACTTTGCTTTAAAAACTGTCGTTCAGAAAGGCGAAACCTATAAAGATAGCAAAGTGACAGTCCTTGATGGGAAAGAAGATAAGGTAGCTGCAATTGCTAAGTCAGATATTGCAATCGTCCAACGAGTTGGAAGTGAAACAACATCAGCTCTTCAATTCACACCAAAATCAGAAATAGCCCCACTGGAAGAAGGCAAGGTTGTCGGTACTCTAACCTATGACGATCAGGATTTGGTCGGTCAAGGTTATCTCACTTCTGAAAAACCTTCTTTTGAAATGGTCGCTGAAAAGAAAGTAGAAAAAGCCTTCTTTTTGAAGGTTTGGTGGAATCAATTTATCCGCTTTATCAATGAGAAACTATAAAAAAATCGCGAACAATCGCGATTTTTTCTTTATTTCATTTCATCTCTTTAAAAGCTGCTTCCGCATCTGCATTGCTAATAGCACCGAACTGAATTTTCCCGATTTTACCTTGACTGTCAATCAAGTATTCCGTTGGAATACTACGAATTTGGTAGGCTTGAAAGGCGGTTGCTTGGGTATCATACAAAACTGGTATATCCTTGTACTCTTGCTCTTGAAACCATTTTGGAAAGTCTTGAACTGTTTTTTCACCTTGTAGACCTGGTGCAATGACACTCAAGATTTCAAAGTCTCGATCTTGTTTGGCAGCTAATTCCATCAACTCAGGCATGCTTTTTTTACATGGTCCACACCAAGAAGCCCAGAATTTCAAATAAACTTTTTTCCCTTTATAGTCTGATAACTTCACTTCTTTGCCATCCATAGACTGCAAGGTGAAGTCTGGTGCATCCTTACCGACTGCGATTTGTTGTACAGCGGGTTGTTTTGGACTGCTTGTCTGTTTGGTTTCTTTTTCACCACAGGCAATCAACAAGAATAGAGACATGAGGCTCAATCCAGCAAAAATAACTTTTTTCATTTTTTCTCCTTTTATCCAAGAATTCCTGATAAGGCATTTAACTGCCCTAGCATTAATAATAATCCCATCAAAATAATCAAAGCTCCCCCGATTTTTTTTAGTAGGATCATATGGGGTTTTAATTTACTAAAGTAGGGCATGATCCAGCCCGAAGCTAAGGCCAAAAGAATGAAAGGAAGGGCCATTCCCAATGTGTATACTAATGTTAACACGGCTCCTTGCCAAGCACCATTGCCACCTGAAGCTGCTAGGGCCAAGACTGAACTTAAAACCGGTCCGATACAAGGGGTCCAACCAAAACTAAAGGTTATCCCAAGTAAAAAGGCTGATAGATAGTGATTAGACTTGGATTGTTTGAAGGTGACTGTCTTTTGAACCTCCAGTTTATTGAAATGCAAGATTTCCATCTGGTGAAGCCCTAAAAGAATAATGACTATTCCCATAGCATAACGAAACCAGTCTGCATAGAGCATGTGCCCTAGGAATCCAGCTCCAAATCCTAAAATAAAGAAAATGAGGGAGATTCCTGCAACAAAGCACAAGGTTCGAATTAAACCTGACCATGCAACGTTTCTTCCAAAAAAGCGAAAGCTTTTCGAATTTCCCTGATCATCCAGTAAAATACCAGCATAGACAGGTAGCAAAGGAAAGATGCAGGGTGAAAAGAAGGACAGGATACCTGCTAAAAAAACGGATACTAGAAATATAATCGACTCCAACGAATTACCTACTTTCTCAAAATTCTAATCTTATTTTACTATAAAAGAAAAAAATTGTAAGAAGTTTGCTACGCTTGTTTATTTATCTACATTTGACACAAAAAAAGGAGCTAAGCTCCCTTTTATCGTTCTAATAAGTTCCTTCTTCACCTTGACTGGTCAAGATAACAGGACCGTCTTTGGTAATCACGAATTGATGTTCATATTGGCAAGATAGGCCACCATCAATAGTCTTATGAGCCCAGCCAGTCTTCATATCTGTATCAATTTCCCAATCTCCAGTATTGATCATGGGTTCAATGGTCAGCACCATTCCTTCACGGAGACGGAGTCCACGGCCTGCAATACCGTAGTTAGGAACCATTGGTTCTTCATGCATAGTGGGACCAACTCCGTGTCCAACCAAATCACGTACGACACCATAACCGCGACTTTCAGCGTATTCTTGAATGGCCGCACCGATATCACCGATACGATTTCCAACAACTGCTTTCTCAATCCCTATATACATAGCTTCCTTGGTCACGTCCATCAAGTTTTTCACTTCTTCAGACGGTGTACCAACCGCATAAGCCCAACATGAGTCAGCTAAACCACCGGAATAGCTCTGGGTGTATTTTTTCATTTGCTCAACATTGTTAAAGTTGAGTTTAGATACATTGAGGTCGGATTTGGCAATCGGACCACCAAGTACCATGTCAACCTTGAGCAAATCGCCATCTTTCAAGATGTAATGACGTGGAAAAGCATGAGCAACTTCGTCGTTGAGAGAGCAACAAGTAGCATAGGGATAATCCATAACTGCGCCATCCACGCCAATCTGTAGAGGAAGGAAATTTTCCTCTTTACAACGTCGACGAACGTACTCTTCAACTTCCCACATATCTACGCCTGGCTTAATCAAATCACGTAAGCCGATATGGATACTTGCTAGGAAATCACCAGCCTTGTCCATGGCTTCGATTTCACGTGCTGATTTTAAAGTTATCATTTTTTCTCCTAGATTCTAATTAATTTTAACCGTAACATTTGCTTTTGAAACAATCTGATGACCATGATAAATATCATAATCAATAATAGCTGAGCGTCTCGTGTGGTGAATAATCCGAGCCTGAATCCGCAAAGTATCATCTATCTGCACAGCCTGCAAGAAATAAATTAGCATCTGCTCAATGATGAGATTACGTCCGCTATTCACAACTAGGTCTTGGGTCATATGGTTGAGGATTTCAGCCAAGACTCCATTAGCAAGGACACCATTTTTCTCCAACATGAAGGGCTCAACAGTTATGACGACTTCATCATGATGATAAGATAGTTTCTGCCCGATTTGCTCTGAGAAAGTTGGCAAGGCAGAAACTTGGGAACGGCTCATCTTTTCCATGACATCTCGTCGTGTTACGACACCGAGTAGGGTTTGGTTGCTTCTGACAACGGGAACCATCTCAAAGTCTTCTGCAATCATTCGTTGACTGACATTGGCAATATTGGTCGCTAAACCTGTTACGAAGATACTGCGCGTCATCACCTTGTCAATCGTCGTGCTGGGAGACTTGTCTCCTGCGTCACGCATAGTAACAACCCCAACAACCACTTGGTGTTGGTTAACGACTGGAAAACGGCTACTTCTGTTCTTACGAACTAAGTCTAGATAGTCTTTGACTGTATCCGTTTCTCTCAAAAAACCATACTCATGACTGGGACGATAGAGCTTTTCAACTGTCAGAATATCGGTTTTGATTTGAACATTTGAAAGGGCCTTGTTAATCATGGTTGCTACTGTAAAAGTATCATGTTTACTTCTCAGGACTGGAATATTTTTTTTATTGGCCAACTCAAGAACATCATCCTGAACATGAAAACCACCTGTAACGAGGACCGCATTTTCATTTTCCAAGGCTAGAAGTTGAATACGAGTACGGTCACCTACGATCACAAGACCACCATCATGGAGATAGGACAGGATATTCTGCTCTGTCATGGCCCCAATGGAAAATTTGCTAAACTCTCTCTCTAGCCCTTCCTGGCCGGCTAAAACTTCAGAGGAGGTGACTTCAGCAATTTCAGCATAGGTTAGCCGTTCAATAGCCACTTTTTTTGGCTTAACTCGTATGGTTCCACTACGTGGTCGAGTTTCAACGATGCCACGATTTTCAGCTTCTTTGATAGCTCGGTAGGCGGTTCCATCACTAACACCTAGATGATTAGAGATACTGCGAACACTAACTCTTTTCCCAATTGGCAACTCTTCCAGATAGGACAAGATTTCCTGGTGTTTACTCATTGAATTCTCCTTTTATATATCGAAATTCAAGATAGTCTCTCATTTTTCGTGTATAGCGGTCGCTCCCCTTAAACTGTCGGACGAGACTAAATCCCGATTTTAAGGCTACTTTTTGACTAGCCTGATTCTCCAGATGAGTGATGATGGATAATTGTTTTAAACCAAATTCTTCAAAGGAAAGCTGACAAAGTTTGGTAACTACTTCTGTCATATAACCTTGTGACCAAGAATCTTTTTTTAAGAAATAACCAATTTCTGCTTCTTTTTTGATTTCATCAATCTTTTCAAATTTAATAGAGCCAATCATTTCCTGATTTCCTTGGAGACAAATTGCCCAAACACCTAGAGGAGCCTTCATAAAATAGTTGGCAAGCGCGTATTGACTTTCTTCTAAACTTGATTGACTGGGAAAAATAAACTGCAAATTTTCTGGATTGGAAGCAATCTCGTAAAATGCTTGACTGTCACTAAAAAAGAAAGGACGCAAATACAAGCGCTCCGTTTCAAAAAAAGAAAACATTGCTAATTTGGTCCAAATATTCATAATCACCTCAACGGTTTAGTCTTCAATGAGTGTAATATCCGCTCCGAGACTACGTAATTTCTCAATAATATCTGAGTAGCCTCGCAGGATAAACTCAATATTTGTAATTTCAGTTTTACCTTCAGCCATCAAGCCAGCAATAACAAGCGCTGCACCAGCTCGCAAGTCTGTAGCTTTTACGCTTGCCCCGTGCAATCTACGACCACCATTGTAGATAATATGATCATTTGTAGTCGTAATATCCGCATCCATTTTTGCTAATTCAAAAACATGGTTAACACGTTTTTCATAGATCGTATCAATAATGGTTCCACGACCTTGAGCAGTCAGCAATAGCGGAGTTATAGGCTGTTGCAAATCGGTTGCAAATCCAGGATAAGGAGCTGTTTTGATATTGATGGCCTTCAAATCAGACTGTTCTTCAACGAAGATACTGTCTTCTGAGACCGTCATACGAACACCCATTTCCTCTAGTTTTGCGATAAAGCCTTCTAAGTGCTCATAGAGAACATTGTTAATACGAATTCCTTTTCCTATCGCTGCAGCAAGTGAAATATAGGTCCCCGCTTCGATACGGTCTGGAATAACTTGGTGACGAGTTCCATGAAGTTTCTCGACACCATCAATAATGATAATATCAGTCCCTGCACCACGAATATGAGCCCCCATGTTGTTCAATAGGGTAGCAACATCGATAATTTCCGGTTCACGAGCCGCATTTTCAATGACAGTACGTCCCTTAGCTTTGACCGCAGCAATCATAGTGTTAATCGTTGCACCAACGCTGACGGTATCCATGTAAATACTTGCTCCGTGAAGTCCCTTACCTTGGGCAGATAAATTCATATTATCTCCCTCATAGCCGACCTTAGCACCCATGGCTTCAAAGGCTTTTAAGTGAAGGTCAATCGGACGAGGCCCCAGATCACATCCACCAGGAAGTCCAACTGTAGCTTCACCAAAGCGACCTAAAAGACTTCCGTAGAAATAATAAGAAGCACGCAAGCTATTAATCTTACCATAAGGCATAGGAATATTTTGAACGCCTCTTGGATCGATTTCCAAGACATCGTCATAACGCTTAACAGTTGCCCCCATAATCTCCATGATTTCGACAAGACTAGCAACGTCTGAAATATCTGGAACACAATCTAAAGTGACAATATCATCTGATAAGATAATAGCTGGAATAAGTGCTACAACACTATTTTTAGCACCACTAATGGTGATCTCACCTTGCAATGGACGTCCACCATTGATGACAATTTTTCTCATGTTTTACTCTTTCAAAATTTACTAAAAAGGTCTTTTCGTTCTATTATACCATAATTTTCATTTTTTTCCCATTCTTATTGATTAAACATTCCATTTCGATAAAAAAAGGCCTATCACACAAGCGATAAAGCTTGATATGATAGGCTTTGTAATGTTAGATTAGCGTACAGTGCGGATGCGCATTGTGTTTGTACGAACAGCTTCTCCAACTGGTACACCTGCAACGATAACGATATCGTCACCAGATTGTACAAGACCTGCTTCAACTGCTTTACGTTCAGCGATTTCGAACATATCGTCAGTTGATGATGGAGCATCTGTCAACATTGGGATAACACCCCAGTTCAACATCAATCCACGTTCTGTCAATTCGTCAAATGTCAATGCCAAGATATCAGCATTTGGACGGTATTTAGAGATCAAACGTGCAGTGTGACCAGTCTTAGTAAGAGTTACAACCAATTTGATGTCCATTGAGTTTGTTGCATCTTTAACTGCTGAAGCCATAACTTCTGTCTTAGAGTTACGTTCAAATGAATCTGAGTTCAAACGTCCGTATTCGTTAAGAAGAGTTTGAGCGTTCTTGTCAATTGTAGCCATTGTTGTAACTGACTCAAGTGGGTATTTACCATTTGCAGACTCACCTGAAAGCATTGTTGCGTCAGTTCCGTCGATAACAGCATTAAATACGTCTGATACTTCTGAACGAGTTGCACGTGGTTTTTCAGTCATTGTTTCAAGCATGTTTGTTGCTGTGATAACAACTTTACCTGCTGCGTTCACTTTAGTAATAATCATTTTTTGGTAAACTGGAACCATTTCAAATGGTACTTCGATACCCATGTCACCACGAGCAATCATGATACCGTCAGCAGCTTCAATGATTTCATCCAAGTTATCGATACCTTGTTGGTTTTCGATTTTAGCGAACAATTGAACGTGACCGTTACCAGTTTCTTCACAGATTGCACGAACTTCGTTAACGTCTTTTGCAGTACGGACGAATGAAATCGCGATGAAGTTAATACCTTGTTCAAGACCAAAGCGGATATCATCGTTATCACGTTCAGCAAGAGCTGGGAAAGGAATTTTAGTATTAGGGATGTTTACACCTTTTTGTTTAGCGATCACACCGTCATTTTCCACTTCAACTACAAATTCACGAGTTGCATCGTCTTTTTCTACAACGCGAAGACCAAGTTTACCATCGTCAACCAATACTTGGCGACCAACTTCAACGTCATCATAGATGTCAAGAGCACCAGCAACGTTTAAAGCAATCACTTCACGAGTTGATTTGATTCCTTGTTTAGTTGCAACACGGATTTTTTCACCAGTTTTGTATGAGTACTCTTTAGCTTCACCTTCGAACAATTCAGTACGGATTTCTGGTCCTTTAGTATCAAGAAGGAAACCAACTTTTTTACCTGCAAGTTTTTCTGCAAGTTTAACAGTTGCCATACGTTCACCTTGTTCTTGGTGGTCACCGTGTGAGAAGTTGAAACGGAAAGTGTTAGCTCCTGCTTCAATCAATTTAGCAATGTTTTTTGCTGAAGCTTCAACGTCAAGTTTTTCACCCCAGTATCCGTCATCACCAAATTTTTTTCCACCACGGATTTCAACCGCAGGACCCAAAGTTGCAACGATTTTTACACGTTTATTCATGATTTGTGACTCCTTTATATAATTTGACCTTTTATGGTCATTTTACCAGATTAGTTAAAGTTGATTATGACAAGCTCTTGTTCAAGCTAGCAAGTCCAAGGTCAGCTTTGTGAGGGTTGTTAACAACGATTTTGCCGTCAGCTGTTAGGCTGAACAAGGCTCCTTCTTCTGCTGTTCCAAGAATTGGATTCTCAACCATTTTTTCGTTACGGATACCAACAGCGACACCACCGATTCCTTGTTTGAGAAGTTTAACAGCGTGTGCTCCCATACGTGACGCTAATACACGGTCACGAGCGGTTGGTGAACCACCACGTTGGATATGTCCAAGTTCAGTCACACGAAGGTCACTAGTATCTCCTGCTTCCTTGAGTTTCTTACCGAATTCATCGGCTGACATAACCCCCTCGGCCAAAACGATGATGTTGTGTTTTTTACCACATTCATAACCAGCTTTGATACTAGCTACGATATCTTCCATCTTGAAGCCTTCTTCAGGGATAATGATTTCATCAGCACCAGTTGCAATACCTGCCCAAAGTGCGATATCACCAGCATTACGTCCCATTACTTCAACAACGAAAGTACGACGGTGACTTGATGATGTATCACGAATCTTATCGATTGCATCCATTGCGGTCGTAACTGCAGTATCAAATCCGATTGTGAAGTCAGTACCTACGATATCGTTATCGATTGTACCTGGAAGCCCGATAGCAGGGAATCCATGCTCAGTCAAGCGCATAGCTCCGTGATAAGAACCGTCACCACCGATAACAACGACACCTTCGATACCGTGTTTTTTCAACTGCTCAATCCCTTTAAGTTGACCTTCAAGTTGTGCAAACTCAGGGTAACGAGCAGAGTGAAGGAAAGTACCACCACGGGAAATGATGTCTCCTACTGAAGCAGCATCAAGTGGATAAATTTCGCCGGCAACCATACCTGCATATCCATCATAGATACCAAATACTTCCATTCCTTCTGAGATTGCTTGGCGAACTACTGCACGGATGGCAGCATTCATACCAGGGGCGTCTCCACCACTGGTCAAAACAGCAATACGTTTCATTTGGTTTTTGCTCCTTTTCCTTTTAACATTCTTACTGATTATACCACATTTAAATCGAAAATTCTTCTATTTTTCGTATTTTTAGCGATAAATCGTTTTCATGGTGATTTCCTTTAATTTCTCCTGTAAGGCAAGCTCTTTTTTTACAAAATGCCGTGTAGAAACAACTGTTTTTTGCTCCTCTTCATACCTGATAATCACAGGAATTGGGCCTTTGTATTGTTCTAGGATATTTGAAATCTCTTTATCGTATTCATGATTTTTAACTTGAATCCAGAATCGCTCCGCCACTGCTTCTTTCAAATCTTGTGCAATCATTTGCAGACGACCATCTCGGGATTGAACCTTGCCATTGATGTAGTAAAATTTCCCTTCGGATAAAATGGGAGCATATTTTCTATATTGGTCTGAAAATACGGTTACATCCAACCGAGACTTACTGTCATGAACCTGTAGGAAAGCCATGTTCTCGCCCTTCTTGGTTCGAATCACTTTTAGTTTTTGCAATTCAACTAGGAGAGTAGCTTGAGCTCCCTCAGTAAGATTAGCAATTGACACCGTCGGATAAATGGCTTGTTTGGCAAGAGTTTGGAGAGGATGGGCACTGATACCTACCCCAATCAGTTCCTGCTCCTTGTAAAATTTCTCTGCCTCAGTAAAATCATCAGCTTCAGTCCAACTATAATTTGTATCCGCAAAGAGACCTCCTAACTCCTCAACAAAAACAAATAAGTTTGGTAGGTTCACTAAGACTTTCTGACGATTCTTGTCAAATTCATCAAAAAGCCCCAGTTCAACCAAAGGAGTCAAAAACGACAGTTTCTTGTAATTCTTGGGAAGACGTGTGACGAAATCTTCCACACTTGAAAAAGGACGATTTTCGATGATCCAGTAAGAAAAATCTCTTGGCATGCCCTTAATGGCTTTTAGACCAAGATATATTTTATTCTGAGCAATTTTATCGTGATAGGGAATGCTATTGATTGCTAACGGGGCTACTTCAAAGCCCATCTGCAATGCATCTACAATGTAATCGCTACTGGAATAATTCAACATGATTTGGAAGAAAATAGCAGGATAATGCGTCTTGAAATAGGCTAGCTGGAAAGCCAGCGCTGAGTAGGCATAGGCGTGGGATCTGTTAAATCCATAGCCTGCAAATTTTTCCATCACTGCAAAGACTTGGTTGGCTTTTTCTTCTGTATGCCCAAGTTTCATAGCTCCAGAGATAAAATCTTCCTTCATCAAGTGCATCTCTTTAGCATTTTTCTTACCCATGGCTCGTCTGAGAATATCAGCTTTACCAAGACTGAAACCTCCAAAGCGCTGAGCAACCTGCATGACCTGCTCTTGATAGAGCATAATGCCATAGGTTGATGACAGAATGTCCTCCAAGACAGGATCCAGCACCGTCACCTTTTCTTTGCCGTGCTTCCGAGCGACAAAGTTATCAATATAATCACTAGCTCCTGGTCTGTTGAGCGAGGTTGTGGCTACTACCTCTTCAAAGACTTGTGGCTGAACTCGTTTCAAGAGTCGAATGGCGCCAGGTTGTTCAAATTGGAAAATCCCCTTGGTATTTCCAGCAGCAAAGAGGGCCAGCGTTTCCTTATCTTCCAAATCAATCTCTTCGATTCTCAGATGAACACCCTCTGACTCAGCAAGTAATTCCTGCATTTTTTGGACAAAAGTCAAGTTACGCAGACCTAGGAAATCCATTTTTAGAAGTCCATTGGCTTCAACTGCATGTGCATCATATTGAGTGATTAGCATATCCTCACCATATTTGAGCGGGATATAGTCTGTCAGATCTTGGTCACTCATAACGACTCCTGCAGCATGAATAGAGGTCTGACGAGGATATCCTTCTATCTTTCGAGCAATCTCAAAAGCTTTTTGGTATTCAATCTTGCTATTGATAATCTGCCTAAACTGCAAATTCTTTTCATAGGCCGTCGTTAGCGTATCTCGGAAACTGATTTTTTTCGTAATATTTGTTAATTCGTACTCTGGAACGCCATAGCGTTTGAAAACATCACGAATCGCTTGTTTTGCTCCAAAGGTCGAATAAGTGACAATCTGTGCCACATGTTGACTACCATAGCGATCACGAACATAGCGAATAAACTCCGGTCGATAAAGGTCAGGGATGTCGATATCAATATCAGGCATGGTGTAGCGCTCACGATTTAAAAAGCGTTCGAAAATCAGGTTCTTTTCAACCGGATCAATCCCTGTGATATCCAGTGAGTAAGCCACCAGACTACCAACCGCAGAACCACGCCCCATACCCATGTAATATCCTTGGGAACGTCCAAAACGGAGCAAATCCCAAACTACAAGGAAATAGTCGTCAAAGCCCATATCATGAATCACAGCTAATTCCTCATTCAATCGCTCACGATAGATAGCTGAGGTTAGCCCCTTGTCACTCAGGCCTTGCTCAGCCCTCTCTCGAAGTTCTTCTACTGCTGGTCTTTCAGGATTAAAGCGAGGGAGTTTTAAACTTGGGTCGATTTGATAGCTTACATTCTCTATCAAATCCTGGAGATTGGCAAGTGCCTGAGGGAAGCGATTCATAAAACGTGCTCCCAAGTCTGAGGCAGGTAGAAAAATCCCCTGTTGTGAATTCAGATCCACTTCTCTTAGGCTGACATTATCCTTGACTGCTGACAAGATTTGTAAAACTTGAATATCTTCTTTTTCAAAAGAGTTGACTTGATACAGTGGAAGAATGGATCTAGTAAAGACTTCTTGAGGAGTATCTGGACTGACACCGATAAAATAATCAAACCCCAAATCCAGCTGTTCGACCCCATTAAAATAGGGAACAATAACGGCAACATCTTCGAGGTGGGAGGTGAAGTCAGACCAATTTTTCCGTCCAGTCATTTTTAAAGTGGATAACTTCATCAACTCTTGGTAGCCTTTAGTGGATAGGGCTAGAAAACGAAGAGAGAGATTCTCCTCATCTTTGATCAAGTTCATTTCAAGACCAATTAAAGGTTGGATTCCATATTTTCGAGTAACTTCTAGAAAATGATAGGCTCCATAGAGATTATCCACATCCATAATAGCAAGGTGAGAATAGCCATACTCTTTAGCCGTTTGTACATATTTTTCAATCGAAACCACACTTTCCATAAAACTATAAACAGTCTTGGTGTCAAGCTGTGCAATCATTTCTTCTCCTCCTTGCTTTCGTTTTACTACTATTATACCATTTTAAGTTGGATATTGAAGCAACTCGGATGCTTTCTTTTCAACATCAGCATTTACAACCTCTCCGTCTTTCTTCCCTTTAATTTTTAATATTATAAGATGGATTTGAATATCATTTAGACATTTTTATACTAAGTAAAGTATAATAAAGTCAGACTCTATATGCAATTTCACATATAAAAAATTCTAAGAAAGGGCTTTTTATTATAGTATTTATTCATCATTTTATAATAACTTACTAAATAGGTATTCCGCTTCACGAAATTTCTTGCATTAAAGTTTATTTATTCCATTTTTCCTTATTTTTTGATATAATAAATTCAGTCTGTTTTCAAAGGAGAGAACCATGCGTTTTAATCAATTTAGCTATCTTCCGACCACTAGTTCTCAACAATTAGATGAACTAGCAAGTCTTGGTCTGGAATTGTCACCTCAACTGCCCTTAAAAAAGCAATTTGAAGACTTCATCCGTTGGAGTTTTTTCACTTATTCTAACACGGATTATGCCTTATCCACTTTGGCCGCGGATAACGAAACAGATCTATTAACTTTTTTCCAATCAGAGCGTGATTTAACTGCTGATGTTTTCTACACGGTAGTTTTTCAACTTTTAGGGTTTAACTATCTTGTTGACTTTGAGGACGCCGAACAATTTCGTAAAGAAACTGGATTTCCTATTGTTTATGGAGATCTCATCGAAAATCTTTATCAGTTACTCAATACACGAACTAAAAAAGGAAATACGCTCATCGACCAACTTGTTAGTGACGGACTCATTTTAGAAGACAATCACTACCACTACTTTAACGGTAAGAGCTTGGCAACCTTCTCTACTCATGATGTCATTCGTGAAGTCGTGTATGTCGAAAGTCGTGTGGATACTGATAAAGACGGTCTCCCTGACTTAGTCAAGGTCAGCATTATTCGCCCACGTTATGATGGACAGATTCCTTCAGTTATGACTGCCAGCCCTTATCACCAAGGGACCAACGTCAAAGCTAGCGATAAAGCTCTCTACAAAATGGAAGGAGAACTTGAGGTCAAACCTGCCCACACCATTGAGCTTGAGGAGCCTAAGCTGAATTTAGTCGAGCCTCTCGGCCAAGCTGAACTCGTCTCTGAAACTGAAGAAAAGTTAGCTCATATCAATAGCTCATATACCCTCAACGACTACTTCCTCCCACGAGGATTTGCCAATCTCTATGTATCGGGTGTTGGTACTAGGGATTCCCAAGGTCTCATGACTAATGGGGACTACCATCAAATTGAAGCATATAAAAACGTGATTGACTGGCTTAATGGTCGTTGCCGGGCTTTCACGGATCACACACGCAGACGCCAAGTCAAGGCCGACTGGTCAAACGGAAAAGTCGCAACAACAGGAATTTCCTATCTAGGCACCATGTCCAATGGTCTTGCCACCACTGGTGTTGATGGCCTGGAAGTGATTATCGCTGAAGCAGGAATTTCCTCTTGGTACAACTACTATCGTGAAAATGGTTTGGTGACCAGCCCAGGAGGCTATCCAGGTGAGGATTTTGACTCACTTGCTGAATTGACCTACTCCCGTAACCTCCTAGCCGGTGACTATATCCGCGCTAATGAAGCTCATCAGGCAGACTTAGAGAAGGTTAAAGAGAAACTCGATCGCAAGACTGGTGACTACAATCAGTTTTGGCATAACCGCAACTATCTGCTCAATGCTCATAAGGTTCAAGCTGAGGTCGTCTTTACGCATGGTTCTCAAGATTGGAACGTCAAACCTCTTCATGTTTACCAGATGTTTCATGCTCTTCCAACTCATATCAATAAGCACCTCTTTTTCCATCATGGTGCCCATGTCTATATGAACAATTGGCAGTCAATTGACTTCCGCGAATCCATGAATGCCTTGTTAAGTAAGAAATTGTTAGGACTTGACTCATGCTATCAACTCCCTACTGTCATCTGGCAGGACAATACTGCACCGCAAACATGGCAGAGCCTTGACGACTTTGGCAAACAGAATAAACTGCATACTTTCCCACTTGGAACTGAAGAAAAAGTAATTCAAAACCAGTATGATCAAAAAGATTTTGAGCGTTATGGCAAGACTTACCAAACCTTCAACACAGAACTTTACCAAGGAAAAGCCAATCAAATCACCATTGACCTTCCAGTAAGTCAAGACATTCACTTAAATGGGCGAGTGGAGCTGAAACTTCGTGTTAAATCAAGTACAAACAAGGGCTTATTGTCTGCCCAACTCCTCCAACTAGGACAACAGAAGTACCTTCAACCCTATCCAACAGTTCAATCAGTCCGAACAATTGACAATGGTCGTTACCACATGTTAGAAAATCTCTGTGAACTGCCATTCAATCCAAGTGCTCAACGTGTCATCACTAAAGGCTACCTCAATCTTCAAAATCGAGATGATCTCTTGACAATCGAAGAAATCCAAGCAAATGAATGGATGGACTTCAAGCTAGAGCTTCAACCAACTATTTACAAACTTAAGGAAGGAGACATCCTCCGCTTAGTGCTCTACACAACAGACTTTGAGATTACAATTCGAGATAATACAGACTATCACTTGACTGTTGATTTAGCACAGTCTACTATCACTATTCCCTCATAAAAGGAGCTATTAACACTTATGAACAAATCTGAACACAGACACCAACTTATTCGTGCCCTCGTTTCAAAAAATAAAATCCATACCCAAGCGGAATTGCAAGCCTTGTTAGCCGAAAACGATATCCAAGTTACACAGGCTACCTTATCACGCGATATCAAAACCATGAACCTTTCAAAAGTTCGCGAAGAAGATAATTCTTACTACGTGTTAAATACAGGCTCTATCTCCAAGTGGGAAAAACGTCTTGAAAATTATATGGAAGATGCTCTTGTTATGTTGCGTCCTGTCCAACACCAAGTTATTTTGAAAACTTTACCCGGTTTAGCCCAATCATTTGGATCTGTAATTGATTCCTTGGACTTTCCAGATGTCATTGCAACGCTTTGTGGAGATGATGTCTGCATGATTATCTGTGAGGATGCTACAAAAGCGCAAGCTTGTTTTGAAAGTCTTAAAAAATATGCACCACCATTTTTCTTTGGTGAATAACACAAATCCCGTGATCAAAAAATCACGGGAATTTTTTATTTCTTGGACTGTGTTTCTTCTTTCTTTGTACGTGCTAATCGAAGGGCACGTTTAGGGTTGAGACGATTAAACAATTCTTCTAGTTTCTTTTCATTCCATACATCTGCTGCAGAAACAAAATTTCCATCTGCATCTCGGAATGATATCGGTTTATCTCCCATATCAATCTCCTAGTCTACAAATTCAAACTCAAATTTACCGATGCGAACCAAATCACCATCTTTGGCTCCACGCGCACGAAGGGCTTCATCAACCCCCATACCACGAAGCTGGCGGGCAAATTTCATAACTGATTCGTCACGGTCAAAGTTGGTCATGTTAAAGAGTTTCATGAGTTTTTCACCAGAAAGTACCCATGTCGCATCATCATCACGACTAATCTCAAAGGCTTTTTCTTCCTCGTGAAAACCGTAGTACGCCTCTTCTTCCATATCAGACTCATCATAGATTGGAAATTCTGGAGTCTTGTCTAACAATTCAGCTGTCGCATCCAAAAGAGTTGACAAACCTTGCTTGGTCAATCCAGAAATAGGGAAGATGGCTGGAAGTTCCTCAAACTCGTCGTAGTTTGCTGCTAACTTTTCCTTGAAAGTTTTAAGATTTTCCTGACTTTCAGGCATATCCATCTTATTGGCTACGATGATCTGCGGACGTTCCATGAGACGAAGGTTGTAGGATTCCAATTCTTTATTGATAGCAAGGTAATCCTCGTAAGGATCACGTCCTTCGCTAGCTGACATATCGATGACATGGAGGATAACTCGTGTACGTTCGATATGACGGAGAAACTGGGTTCCAAGACCAACACCTTGACTAGCCCCTTCAATCAAACCTGGAAGGTCAGCTACTGCAAAAGATTCACCTGACTGTGTACGAACCATACCCAAATTAGGGACAATCGTCGTAAAGTGGTAAGCACCGATTTTGGGTTTAGCTGAAGTAATGACACTGAGCAAAGTTGACTTGCCGACAGATGGGAAACCGACTAGACCAACATCTGCTAAGATTTTCAATTCCAGTTGCAACTCACGTTCTTGACCTGGCTCTCCATTCTCAGAGATTTCAGGCGCAGGATTTTTTGGTGTTGCAAAACGGATATTCCCACGACCACCTCGACCGCCATGAGCCACGATAAATTCTTGACCATGTGCAATCAAGTCTGTAATGACTTTACCTGTTTCTGCGTCACGTACAGTAGTTCCCTGTGGCACACGAACACGAAGGTCTTCTGCACCACGTCCATGCATCCCTTTGGTCATTCCTTTTTCACCAGAATCAGCCTTGAAATGACGGTTATAGCGGAAATCCATCAAGGTACGCAAGCCTTCGTCTACTACGAAAACAACGTTACCTCCACGTCCACCATCACCACCCCAAGGACCGCCATTCGGGACATATTTTTCACGGCGAAAGGCAACCATGCCATCGCCACCATTACCAGCCTTGACCTTAATCTTGGCTGTATCTAAAAACATACTCATATTTTCTTCTCACTTTAAAAAGGCTGGGGAAAACCCAGTCATTAGTTATTGTTTCTATCCTCGCAGCTTGCTTAGAATCTGCTAAATGCTCCAAGCGCTGTCGCAAAGATACCAGCAAGGGTTACAAACAACATGATGAGCACGACAACAAGCGTCACTTTCTCAAACAATGTTTTTTTACGTTTCCCATTATCTCCAAAAGCCATAACTTCTCCTTTTCACTTTATAATTCTAGTTTAATAGTCTGTCGAAACTGGTGCAACCACCCATAAAATGATGTAAGCAAGGATTCCTGCTCCATAACAAAATGCAAGAACACCCCAAACAACACGAACAATTGTTGGGTCAATATCAAAATAATGGGCAACTCCTGCACAGACTCCACCAATTATTTGATTTTTTCCACTTCGCATTAATTTTTTCATAATATTTTCCTCTTATTCTATTATTTGAATTCATCTTTCCAATAATCTCTGATGCTGGATAATTGCTTCCGAGAAGCCCGCAAAATACGCTTAGACTCTTTTACTGGACTTGTAACAGCCTGTTGGGGTAGATATAAAATCGTTTTCAAGAAGCGTTGACTGACAGGTTTTCCATCATGTAATTCATGTTCAAAGTTATTTGAGATAATGGCATCAAGATAAAACTCATGTACTCGTTTTCCAAAGTTTTCAGCCGAAATTTCGTACAACTTATCCGCCAACTTTTGTTCAGACATATCCGGAGTAGCGATTAAGGCTTCAAGGATGGCCCCTGCTAACTCCTGTTCTCCATAGTAGAGGGTTCCAAACATTTTATCACTGATCAGGTTATCAAGATAAGGATTGCCATGAGCAATGACGGGCGTTCCACTGGCTAAACTCTCTAGATAAGTTAATCCTTGGGTTTCACTAGTAGAGGCAGAGATGAAGAAATCTGCAGCCTTATAGTATAAAGCTGTCTCACTTGGAGCAACCATCCCTGTAAAAATCACATGTTTTTGCAGGTTTAATTTCACTGCTTGCTCTTTCAGACTGTCCAGATAAGGACCGTCTCCAGCAACAACCAACTTCACCTTGTCTTCTTCTTTCAAAACCTCAGCAAAGGCATTTAGGACTGCTTGGATATTCTTCTCAAAGGAGATACGAGAAAGACTCAGTAGCATTTTCTCGTCTTCCTGAATACCTAACTTCGAACGAAGTTCTTGCAAGTTTTCCTCTTTAATCTCAGGTCGTTCAAACTTAGCTAGCTCAATTCCGGTTGGAATGACACGTTTTTCAACCTTCACTTTGTATTTAGATAAAAGGTCCCGAACAATCTCGCTAGGGCAGATTACTCCATCTACATCACGAAGGAAACCACGTACCAGATATTTTACCATACTTGGACGAATCAACATCCCCTTAGCAATGTAATGCACATAGTCTTCATACTGGGTATGGTAAGTATGGATAACTGGAATTCTCAATTCTCTTGCAATCCAAATCCCTAACAAACCAAGTGAAAATTCTGTCTGGGTATGAATGATATCGAGTTGATACTGCTTGGCGATTTCAAGTGCCTTTGTAAAACCTCGATAGGCAAATCGTCGATCTTTAAATGCAAAGAAAGGGACGCTTGGAATTCGAATAATTTGCCAATCCTCGTAGCGGTTCACATCTTTATCTGTTGTTGTAAAGATAAAAACTGCATGGCCTTGCTTCTCAAGCTCTGTCTTCAAGGTTCGAATACTGGTCGCAACCCCGGAAACCTGAGGAAAATAGGTGTCTGTAAATAAACCAATTCGCATAGATTACCTCACTTTTTACCTAGAGCAGCCTGTTCCCGATAAAATTTTAACCAAATTCCCAGTAAACGCTCTTCTGAATACTGCTTGGATATCCTTTTAGCTTTTTCTTTCAATTCTTTCAACGCTTCAGGATTTTCTTTATATTCTAGGATTGCTTCTCTCATCTCAAAGACATCACTTGTAGCACGATAATCTCCCTCAAGAATGACCTTATACAGGTCCAAATCCCTTAACATAATAGGAGCCTCGCAACTAGCTGCCTCTAAGATGGTCATAGGGAATAGTTCATTATAGCTAGGTAGTAAGAACAAATCAGCTAAAGCATACAGTTCCCGCATCCTCTCCGGTGACACAATACCTGGGAAAATTAGATTTTTAGGTGGATTGTCCATAATCTTCTTATAGCGTTCATAACCATCTGTTATTCCACCAAATGAAAAACCACCAGCCCAGATAAAGGTAATTTCTGGCAATTCTTCAGCAAGACGGATAAAGTCATCTATCCCTTTTCGTTTCTGAACCTGACCCGCACCAACCACGACAAACTGATCTTTTGCAAGATCCATTTCTTCACGAAGTTGTGCAACTTGTTCAGCTGGTAATGGATGCCATTTTTCTTTATTTACAAAATTGGGAATATAAGTTATTTTTTCTCGTGGAATACCCGCAGCAACTAGATCCTCGATAAACATGGGATTAACCACCACCAAGTGTTCCATCCGATTGTAAAAGGAAAAAACATAGCGTTTGACAATCCCTTTTAAGAAAAATGGAATTTTCAAACTCCCCTCGAGTGTCTCAGGTAAGAAATGCACATAGCCAACTTTTCTCCCAGAGCGTTTCTTTTGAAATGTAGATAAATAATAAGGGAAATCAATGGTGTGAAAGTGGGTTACATCTGCCTCTACAGGAAGATTCTCCGTAACAATCAACTGATCTTTAGCATCACGATGAAGGAGACTCACCAATTCACGGTAGGCTCCTGACACTCCTTGACCAGCCACTTTTTCACTTGAACTTAGCATATTAATACGCAATTTTTTGTTTTCCATACTACTCATTATACCATTTTATTTTAAGAAAATCAGTAAAAGAAAGAAGAGACCAGAGGAAAATGGAGGAGCCCCTCTCTTTTCCAATCGTCTCTCGCAATTTTCCAATCGATTACTTAATTCCTAGGGCGATACGCGCATAGCGACTCATTTTTTCAACCGTCCATGCTGGATACCAGACCAATTTGACTTCGATATTGGTTACCTCAGGAACCTCTGTCATCGCATCGTGTATCTGGTCTGTTAAGAGATCAGCCAGTGGGCAACCCATAGTTGTCAAGGTCATATCAATTTCAGTGTGACCTGTTTCACCATCAAAACGAATCTCATAAATCAAACCTAAGTTGACAATATCAATTCCCAACTCAGGGTCGATGACCTCTTCCAAGGCAGTCAAAATACGAGTTTTAATCGTTTCAATTTGCTCTTCTGTATAAACCATATTATTCCTCACTCTTAGTCTTCAATAAAATCACGAAGGGGCTTGCTGCGACTTGGTTGGCGCAATTTTCTCAAAGCCTTGGCCTCAATCTGACGGATACGTTCACGAGTCACATTAAAGACTTTACCAACATCTTCAAGAGTACGCATTTTCCCATCATCTAGCCCGAAGCGCAAGCGCAAGACGTTTTCTTCACGATCTGTGAGAGTATCCAAGACTTCATCCAACTGCTCACGTAAGACGATTCGAGTTGTGTAGTCTACTGGATTTTCAATCACTTCGTCTTCGATAAAGTCCCCAAGATGACTATCGTCCTCTTCACCAATCGGTGTTTCAAGCGATACTGGTTCTTGAGCGATTTTTAGGATTTCACGGACCTTGTCAGGTGTCATATCCATACGCTCAGCGATTTGTTCAGGTGTCGGATCTTGTCCCAATTCTTGAAGGAGGTTACGCTGTTCACGAACCAATTTATTGATAGTTTCAACCATGTGAACAGGGATACGGATGGTACGCGCCTGATCAGCGATGGCACGAGTAATCGCCTGACGAATCCACCAAGTTGCATACGTAGAAAACTTAAATCCTTTTGAATAGTCAAACTTATCCACGGCCTTCATCAAGCCCATGTTTCCTTCTTGAATCAAGTCAAGAAACTGCATGCCACGTCCTACATAGCGTTTAGCGATGGAAACCACCAAACGAAGGTTGGCTTCCGCAAGACGTTGTTTAGCTTCGATATCACCTGCTTCAACTGCTAGAGCCAATTCTTTTTCCTCTTCATTGGTCAAGAGAGGAACAACCCCAATTTCCTTCAAATACATACGGACAGGGTCATTAACCTTAGCAGAAGTTGAACCAATCAAGTCCTCATCACTGAGTTCTGGTTCTTCTTCTGCACTAAGGACACGTGCACTTGGATTCCCTTCGTTATCCGTGATAGAAATTCCAGCATCCTGAATCCGTTGCAAAAGGTCTTCAATGCCGTCTGCATCCAGGGTAAAAGGAATAACCAGACTTGAATTGATTTCGTCGTCTGTTGCTGTTCCTGTCTTTTTGTGGTTACGGATAAAATCTGCTACTTGCACATCAAATGTAGTTACTTCTTTTTGTTTTGTTGCCATTATTACTCCATTCTTCTCTTTTGGGAAATCAATCGTTGCAATTCTTCCAAGGCTGTGTCTGTATCTCCTACATGACTAGCTTCCTGCACTTTCTTTTTAATTCTTAAGTTGTCCTTGCTGAGGAGGGCACGGTTTCGAGTCGCTTCGACTTCCATTAGCTCTTGAGGCGATATCTCAGCTGGCAAATCCAAGCTAAGCACGTGGTACCAGGCATTTTCAACCTCAGGCGTCTGATGAGAAAGCTCCTCTGAGCCGATTTCTCCCTGCTCACTTAATAATTCGTAAAGAATCTGAAATTCTGGGGTATCAAAGAAAAAATCTTCTCTTAATCGATAGTCATTCAAAACAACTGGATTCTCAGCCATCCTATAGAGGAGATGAGCCTCTGCTCTCATGACTGCTGTCAGTTGCCGCGTTACAGGTAAACTAATCGCTGCCGGAGGTTGCTCCTCTTTGACTCTTTCCTGCCTCTGAACAATGCGACTTTCATTTACAATCTGCTCCACCTGCTGGTAATCAAAGGAAGGGAGATTATCTGCTAGAATGTGGATATAAGAATTCTGGGCAGTGATAGACTTTTCTTTGGCGATTAGGGGCGCAATCTTTTCAATGAATTCGATTTGCGCCTGCAAGTTATCACTATTTTCCGGCTTGAGCTGGTAAATATAGAACTCTATAGGACTAATCCGGGTCTTGGTTAAAAGGTAAGCCAGGTCTTCAGCAGAATTCTTTTGCAAATACTCATCTGGGTCCATGGCATCAGGTACTCGAACAACCTCCACTGAAAAGTCTTTTAACTCCTCTAGTGCCTTGGCTGTTGCTGCCTGTCCTGCCTTGTCGCCATCATAGCTGAGAACAATTTTTTTGGTAAAGCGTTTGAGGTGGTCAACATGCTCCTTACTTAAGGCTGTCCCCATAGAAGCCACAGCATTTTCTATACCAGCACGGTAGGCTGCAATCACATCCATGAAGCCTTCCATCAGATAGAGCTCTGTAATCTTACCTGTTCCCTTTTTTGCCTTGTCCAAATGATACAATTCGTAACTCTTGTTAAAAATTGCAGTCGAGCGACTATTTTTGTACTTGGCAGTCTGACTATCCGTTTCTTGCCAGATACGACCTGAAAAGGCAATAACCTGCCCCTTGTCATTGGTCAATGGAAA
Source organism: Streptococcus cristatus (assembly GCF_019685515.1). GTDB lineage: Bacteria > Bacillota > Bacilli > Lactobacillales > Streptococcaceae > Streptococcus. The sequence goes on along the minus strand of NZ_JABFFN010000001.1, from coordinate 786,119 downwards.
GATGATACGTCCGAAAAAGGTATCATAAAACTGATTACCATCTGACAGATAAAACAAGCCAGAATCCAATAAATCCTTTTCCTCAAACTTGTCAGATAAACGTTGGTAGAGATAGGTTCTCTCTGCTGGAGCCAGTCCAATTTGAAAGTGCTTCAGAACATCATCCGTCAATCCACGTTTGTAGAGATAAGCCCTTGCTTCTTCTCCCATCTTGGTCGTCATGAGAATTGCATGGTAAAAACGGGCAGCTTCTTCATGCATATCATATAGAGCTTGATGAGGCGAAGCCTGTTGAGGACGAGACTGGACAGGCATGGCTAATTGAATACCAACGCGCTCCCCTAAGAGCTGAACAGCTTCCATAAAGGACACACCTTGGTACTCTTCGATGAACTTAAAGACATCTCCTGAACGACCACATCCAAAACAGTGATAAAACTGCTTGTCTTCCACAACGTTGAAAGAAGGGGTCTTCTCACCATGAAAAGGACAGAGCCCTAAATAGTTCCGTCCAGCCTTTTGTAAAGAAATCACGTCGCCTATGACTTCCACAATGTTGGTATTGTTTTTGATTTCTTCAATAACTTGCTTGTCAACCATACACAATACCTCCATCTTATCATAGTTTTACGTTAACTAGTATAGCTTATTTCTGAAAAAAAGTAAACCATTTCATACGCTTTCCGGAATTCTCTTTGCCATATTTTTCTGGATAGAAAAGGAAGATAAAAAACTCAGAAACACTTTCAGGATTCTAAGTTTTTCTTCACTATTTTTGATGATAATTTAACTCATCTATTCAAATAATTGATAGTAGTCTGAAATCTTCATTTTTGCTTTTTCTTCTTTGTTCAAATCTTGGATGATACGACCTTCTTTCATGACAATCAGACGATTTCCATACTTCAACGCATCCTCCATATGGTGGGTAATCATGAGGGCAGTCAGCTTATCTTTTGTGACAAATTCATCCGTTAGTGCCATTAAAGCCACGCTGGTCTTTGGGTCAAGGGCTGCTGTGTGTTCATCCAACAAGAGCAACTCTGGTCGCTTTAAGGTTGCCATCAAAAGACTTAGGGCCTGACGTTGACCACCTGATAGAAATTCAATCGGAGTGTCCAGATGTTTTTCAAGACCATTTCCAACCTTTTCAATGGTAGCCTGAAACTCTTCTCTATAGCTTGATAGCCTTCTAGGAAGAAGCCCTCTCTTCTCACCACGAAACTTGGCAATCAAAAGGTTTTCTGCAACGGTCATACGGGGAGCCGTACCCATTTTAGGATCCTGAAAGACACGAGACAAGTACTTAGCTCGCTTTTCTGGTGAAAAATGCGTCACATCCTCGCCCATGATACGGATACTTCCACTTGTTAAAGGCAAGGTACCTGCAATGGTGTTAAAAAGAGTTGACTTTCCAGCACCATTTCCACCTAGGATGGTAATGAAATCATGTTCGAAAATTTCAAGAGAAACATCATTCAGAATGATTTTTTCCTCATCAAAGCCATTCGTGATGACTTTGGTAGCATTTTTTAATTCTACAATTGCTGTCATTTGCTAAACTTGACTCCTTTCAGGTATTTGCTTTTGAAGGTTGGAATCATAAGGCAAACTGCCAAAATCAAGGCGCTGTACAAACGAAGATAACTTGTATTAAACCCAAGAGCAATCACTCCCCAAACGAGAAACTGATAAGCGATAGAGCCTACGACAATGGTCATGAGACGCTCTGCCAAGGTCAAACTCTTGAACAATACCTCACCAATAATCAAGCTAGCAAGCCCTACGACAATCACACCGATTCCTCGAGAAACATCTGCATATCCTTCTTGTTGAGCAATTAAGGCCCCTGCAAGCGCGATAATCCCATTTGAGAGAACCAAGCCCATGAGTTCCATTCGTCCTGTATTAATACCAAAGCTACGAGCCATATCGGGATTGTCACCTGTAGCGATGTAGGCTTGACCTAGTTTGGTATCAAGGAAAAAGAGCATGAGGCCAATAACAAGAGCTACAAAGATTAATCCAGTCAGGAGTTGGTTAAGGTCTGAATCAAAAGGCAAGACATCCTGAATTTGCTTGGTTCCAAGAAGCCCCAGATTGGCACGTCCCATAATCATGAGCATGATGGAATGGCAAGAAGTCATTACTAAAATTCCTGATAAGAGGGTTGGAATGTTTCCTTTAGTATATAAGAGTCCCGTCGCCATTCCAGCTAGACAGCCCGCCCCTACTGCAGCTAGGGTTGCTAAAAATGGGTTGACTCCCTGCGTTATCAAGGTTACAGCTACTGCTCCCCCTAGTGGGAAAGAGCCCTCAGTAGTCATATCTGGAAAATTCAAAATTCGGAAAGTCATAAAGATTCCCAAACCTAGAATCGCCCAGACCATCCCCTGGGAAATAATGGATACTATCATAATCTTTCACTCATTTCTTTCTTTAGTAAAAATGGGAGGAGATGTGTCCAGCTCCTCCTTTATCTTTATTCTATCACTTGTCCTGCTTCTTTTAGAACAGACTCAGGAATGGTGATACCAAGTTCCTGCGCTAGTTTTTTGTTAATCACTGACTTACCAGTTGAAAAGACATTGACTGGCGTATCAGCTGGTTTTTCACCTTTCAAAACTTTGGCAATCATTTTACCAGTAGCCACTCCAAGATCGTGTTGGTCAACTACTACAGATGCTAATCCACCTGCTTCTACCATGGCAGTGGCACTTGGATAGATTGGCTTTTTAGCTGTTTGGTTGCTTGAAACAACTGTTGAGAATGCGGATGCGATGGTGTTGTCAATTGGAACCCAAATCGCATCGACCTTGCTTGTCATAACATTGACTGTTGAAGCAATTTCGTTAGTCGAAGGAACGGCAAAGGTTTCGACTGTCAAACCTGCTTTTTCAGCATAAGCCTTGAATTCTTCTACCTGTGTTTTTGAGTTATCTTCGCTACTTGAGTAAAGAGCTCCGATTGTTTTCACATTTGGTGTGAGAGTTTTTATCAACTCTACTTGTTGTTCAGCAGGGTTGTGGTCTGATACCCCTGTGATGTTGCCACCTGGTTTTTTCAAATCTTTGACCAAATTAGCACCGATTGGGTCTGTAATAGCAGCCATGATAACGGGTAGGTCTTTTGTAGCACTAGCAAGTCCTTGAGCTGCTGGTGTTGCAATCCCAACAACTACATCGTTTCCATTTGCTACCAATTGTTTACTCATAGTTGCAACCTTGCTCTGATCTCCTTCAGAGTTCATAAAGTCGATTTTTACCTGATCGTCCTTATAGCCTTCTTCAGCTAGTCCATCTTGAATCCCTTGGTAAATCAAGTCCAAGGATGGGTGACTAACAAATTGAAGGACACCAACCTTAGCAACCTTTTGCTCTTCCTTAGCTACCGGCTTGTTCATAGATGAATAAATCAAGCTAGCCACTACCAATACTGCTAATCCAGCGATAATTCCCATTAAACGTTTATTTTTCATATTCTTTCTCCTTTTAAATCACTTGTATAATGCTCTTTTCAACAAAACAAGCGATGCCATCGTTTAAATTCCAATATCTTTCCTCCCCATAGAAAAAGTCCTCACACAAAAAACTTGTGTGAGGACGTCGATGCGCGGTGCCACCTCAATTATAGGGAATACCCCTATCGCTCTTTCTCGCATTCACGAGTTGCACTGTAAGGTGTGCTCACCGAATTTTTATGATTTCAAATTCTTAAGTACATTCAGCCCAATTTCATCAATTTCATCTATCTGCTTTCACCAACCACAGACTCTCTTAAAAATGAGCATGATTACTTTCTGAATGTTTAAATTATATCATTTTTCAACTACTTGTCAAGCTTATTTTTAGAATTTTTTAAACAATTCAAAAACTTCCTCTTGAAAAAAGAGGAAGTTTGTAGAATATCAGCCTGAATTACGCAAACCGGTTGCAATTCCGTTGATAGTTGTATGGATTAGTTTTTCTTCGTCTACCGACAATTCACCACGACGTTGACGTTTAATCAACTCCAACTGGATATAGTTAAGGATATTAAAGTAAGGCATACGATAGTTTAGACTATCTTTTAGATAAGAGTTTTCTGCCAAGAGTTCGTCATAACCTTCAATAGCTAGAATAACGTTCTTGGTCAATTGCCATTCATCTAAAATAGTGTAGTAGATAGCCTGCACTTCTTCATCTTCACAGAGCTTGGCATATTCAAAAGCAATGTTCATGTTAGACTTAGATAAGACCATGTCTACATTGGAAAGCAAAGATTGGAAGAAAGGCCAGTTTTGGTACATATCACGAAGGAACTCGATATTCTTTGGATCTTGATCAATAAACTCTTTAAAGCTTGATCCTACACCATACCATCCAGGGAACATGACACGACTTTGTGACCATGAGAAGACCCAAGGGATGGCACGCAAACCACCGATTTCAGTGATGGTCTTACGAGCTGCTGGACGCGAACCGATATTGAAGCTTGAAATAGCCTTAATTGGGCTTGACTCAAAGAAATAGTCATAGAAATGTTCATTTCCAAAGACCAAATCACGGTAGATATCGTAGCTACGGTCCACCACTTGATCCATAACAGCTTCATAACGATTTGACGTGTTGGTATCGCTCTTTTTCTTGGTAATCATACGGTTAATGGCCGCGGATACCAACATTTCAAGGTTATAGTAGGCAGCGTCTTTGTTACCATATTTGTTTCCAATGACTTCTCCTTGCTCAGTCAGACGGATACGGTCCTTGATAGACTTGAGCGGTTGAGATGTGATAGCTTCATAAGTTGGACCACCACCTCGACCTACAGTACCACCACGACCATGGAAGAAAGTGACCTTAACGCCAAATTCATCCCCGATAGCAGTCAGTTGTTGTTGAGCCTTGTAGAGTGTCCAACATGATGATAGATAACCACCATCCTTGTTACTATCAGAGTAACCAAGCATGATTTCTTGGTAGTTGTCTTTTGAAGCAATCCATTTTTTAGCCAATGGAAGAGAGAAGTATCTTCTCATGGTTTCTTCCGAATGATCCAAGTCTTCGATCGTTTCAAAGAGGGGAACAATCTGAACACGCGCTTTTTGAGCATCCACCAAGCCGACTTCCTTGAGCATGATTGCAAGTTCTAGCATATCAGATACACTTGTAGCATGAGAGATGATAGTTTGACGAATGACATTTTCACCCAGTTTATCCTTCAACTTGCGAGCAGTTTTGAAGATAGATAATTCTTTCTCAAGAAGTTCTGACTTTTCAGCATGAGTTGCTGATAGGATACGAGGGTCTTCTTCCAACTCTTTTAAGAGAAGGGCACATTTTTCATCTTCAGAAAGGTCACTATAATGGTCGTTGATACCAGCTGATGCTAATAATTCAGCCACACAAGCTTCATGAACACTTGAGTCTTGGCGCATGTCGATAGAAGCAAGGTAGAAACCAAAGATTTCAACGGCTTGCATTAACTCGACAAATTCTCCTGAAATCAGATATTCCCCTTTGTTCTCAAGGAGAGAATCTCGAATGGCCAACAAGTCTTGATAAAATTCATCTGCAGTAACATATCTAGGCTGAAGATCCTTATCTTCAATGAGATAAGCCTTAGTTGCCTGCATCTTAGCTTGGATATCAAAAAGGGCACGACGATAGAGTTCTTTTTCGCGATAAATGGAGTTATCTTGCGACTTCAACGCCATCTCACGAACTTTGTCGCTGACATTCACGATGCTGGTTGAAAGTGAAAATTCACGATAAAGATTATAAATCTTTTCATCGTAGTAGTTCATGATGACTTCGCACTGAGTCAAGGCTGATTTGTTGAGGGTTTCCGCTGTTACGAAAGGATTTCCATCGCGGTCTCCTCCAATCCACATCCCCATAGTAATTGGTTTTGGATGTTGAAGCTCAATTCCTTGTTCTTTAGCTAGTTTCTTATATTCAGCCGTCAAACGTGGCACAGCATTCAGGAATGAACTTTGATAGTACTCCATCACGTTGGTGATTTCGTTGGTTACCTTCAATTTCTTCTCACGAATCATGTCTGTTTGCATGATAATTTCAATGTAACGACGGAGATCCATGTTCCATTTTTCTTTATTAATCAAGCCTAGTTTGACATCACGGTACTTGCGCAAAAGAGTATGGATATGGTTGGTCAAGTCCAGCATACTCTTGCGTTGTACTTGCGTTGGATGGGCGGTCAAGACAGGAACGACATTTAACTTTTCTAAAATTTCAGCTGCATTTTCTTTTTCAGCTACCATCTTTATGGTTGTAGACAATTTCCCTAGATAGTCTTGGTCAATATTGTTCTGGTGGTTAATTTTATAGGCTAAGTCCACATCCTCAGATATATTAATCAAGAGTGGAAGGATAGAGAAATAACGAGAAATGTAAATCATTTCTTCATTGGAAAGGCTAGTCACCAGTTCATTGAGCCCTTGATAGTTTTCATTGGTTGATAATTCCTTCAACTGCATGATTTTTTCAAAGGTCTCTGGTGCTAGCATATTTTTTGTAATATCTTCTAGTAGCTCTGTCAAAATCAAGACTTCTTCTTGGATGACGGCTTTATTACTATAGTTTTCTAATTTCTGAAGAGGCATATATTTTTCCTTTCCATACAATCCTTACAGACCTTCAACAGTTTGAGATTCGTATTCTCTAATGAGTTTAGCACGTTTCTCGCTGGCATCGATATTTAATACAAGGGCAATGGCTACGGATAATACCAGGAGACTGTTCCCACCTTGTGAAAGGAAGGGGAAGGTTACCCCTGTAGAAGGAATCAACCCAGAAATCCCACCGATATTGACAAAGATCTGGACAAGAATCATCCCTCCAACACCGATAGCAACCATGGAGTTAAAGGGATCCTTAGCTCGAATACCAACCAAGATGATTCGCAAAATTAAGAAGAAGAGTAAAGCCAAAATCATACTCGCTCCTACGAATCCAAACTCTTCGATGACAATCGAAAAGACGAAATCCGTATGGGCTTCTGGCAGATAGCCACGCTTCTCGATAGAATTTCCCAATCCTAGTCCGAACCAGCCTCCATTAACCATGGCATAGTAGGAATTTGCAAGCTGGTGTCCTGCACCCGCCAAGTCATTAAAGGGATTAAAGAAGGCACTAAAACGTTTAGCAACATAACCAAATACCGGTATCTGAGAAAATTTTTCAACCCCAACGAGACGAATAACAGATAAGAATAAAATTGAACTCCCTGCCAAGAGAGCTAGAATAGTCGAGAACCAACGATAGGCGATTCCACTAACGGTGTACATAATAAGCGCCACCAAGACCAAGATGGTCGCATTTCCCAAGTCGGGGAAAATCCCCAAGCTACCAATCAGAACCAGCAGAACAAAACGCCAGTCGTTAAAAGCTCGAGGTAGCCATTGATTTTGGGTCAACACCTGGAAATCATAAACCGCAATCTCATCTTGCTGTTTTGAAAAACGATGTGCCAGGTACCAGATGATGATAATCTTAAGGTATTCAGCCGGCTGAATCGTTACAGGTCCTACAGAAATCCATCCGTATGCTCCATTGACAGGTGTTCCGACCAGACGCGCTAGGGCTAAAAGAACCATCTCCACAATCATCACGATAAAAATGAGACGTCCATTTCTCAGGAAACCTAATTTTAATTTATAGATTAAGGCAATCAAAACCAAACTAACTACCCAGAAAATCCCCTGGTTACGTACCAATTGAAAAGCGCTTTTTCCTTCTTCAATTAGGGTTGCACTCGTTGTCGAGTAAACTACAATCAATCCCAAAATCGACAGAAGAAAATAAGGAATCAAAATGGAATAGTTTAGTAGGTGCCTTTTACTAATTTTCATATTTCACCACTCTAATAGGAACAGAGGTGGTTGTCCCTAATTCCGTTTTATTTTCTAGTTTTGATTGTTATTATACCACTTTTTCAGAAAGAAAAAAACTATTATCCTTTAATCCTTCGAATTTTACTTGTTTTTTGTCTTCAAGCATAAAAAATACAAACCTCAAATGAGATTTGTATTTTCATTGCTTAGTTAGATGAAGAGCTACTGCTTGAGCTTGAGTCACCACCACCGATGTATTGGGTGAAGATGTTTTGGAAGGCTTGATCTTTGACCTTGATGTTTGCTGCTTGCAATTCTTTACCAATTACTCCTTGAACAAAGGCTGAATCATTTTGTTTTTGAGTCAAAATGATAGTCTTCAATTTTTCTTTGTAATCCTCTAAGTTAGAAGATTTTTCTGTCTTCTTCGTTACTTTAACGATGTAGAATTGATTGCTATAGGCTTGTGTTCCAGTAGCCGTAATCACATCAGAAACACCGTTCACATCCAAGGCAAAGGCTGCTTTTTTGACTTGTTCTGGAAGTTCTGTTGAAGCAGAGTCAAAAGTGATTTCTCCACCATTTTCTTTTGTTTTGTCGTCGTTAGAGTTGTCTTTCGCCAACTGAGCAAAATCTGCACCTTCTGCTTTCGCTTTTTCAAGCACTTCTTTCGCCTTGTCTTCATTATCCATACGGATGATTTGAGCTGTTACATCTGGTGTATAAGATTCAAAAGCCTTTTGGTAAGCCTCATCTGTCAATTCACTCTCTGCAGCTTTCTTAACTGCCAATTCAACCAATTTGCTAGTACGAATTTGAGCTTTACGAGTTTCAGCAGTCATACCCGCCCGTTGAAGTACGCTGTTGTAGCTATCACCGTATTTCTTTTGTTCTTCAGCAACGGCGTCATCTACATCTTTATCCGTTACCTCTGATCCATATTGTTGTTCGAATACTTTTTGGATGGTCATATTTAGCAAGACTTGTTGCGCAGTTGGATTATTCTTTACTTCTTCAAAGAATTGATGTTCTGTAATCACATCACCCTTCATGCTGATCAAATCTTTTCCTTCAGAACTGTTTGAACAAGCTGCAAGTGTTGCTACTGATAAAAGCGTGATGGCTCCTGCCATAAGTTTTTTCTTCATGTTTACTCCTTTTACGGTAAGTGTTACTTTATCTATTTTACTATAATTTCTTAAATTTTTCTGAAAATCATTTTTCATCAGGTAGCTGTACATCTGCTACATTTTTTCGTAGCATGAGAATGCCATCACCAAGAGGAACTAGAGTTGCTGTTAGACCTGGATTGTCCAAAGTTGCGTCGAAAAGTCTTTGCAAACCACGATAAATGGTTCGTTGACCACGGCGGACTTCCATGATGTCCTTGGCAACATCTCCTCCTTGAAAAATATCATCCAAGACAACCACTCCACCAACTTCAAGTCGTTTGAGGATTTCAGGTAGAAAGACGATGTACTTGGACTTAGCCGAATCCATAAAGACAAAGTCATAAGTTTCTGTCAGGCTAGACAAAACATCTACGGCATCTCCCTCTAAGAGGGTGATTTGCTTACGACTGTCAAACTGGGCAAAGTTTTCCTTGGCAAAGCCTATCATCTCAGGATTGCGGTCAATGGTTGTAATCTTAGCATCTGGCGCATGCTCCGCCATCAAAAGAGCTGAAAAACCGATAGCTGTCCCAATTTCTAAAATATTCTTAGGCTGCAGACTTTCCATGAGAAATCGAAAGTAAGCAACTGTTTCATGAGGAATGATTGGGATATTTTCCTTGCGAGCGAAGGCTTCCAATTCTTTCAAAGAACCAGTCACCTGCTTTTGACGCTGGCGCATGAGTTCAACGATTTCTTCCTTGACGACGGGACGACGCATATTGTGATTGGCATTTTTACTATAAGACTCTACCATCTTAAGCTAGTCCCAATTTTTCAACAAGAGCTTCAAACTCGTTCAAGCGACGTTCAAAGACTGCAAAGGCATCGTTAAGATAGTCTTCTTTTTCCATATCAACACCCGCTTTTCTCATAACATTGAGAGGATAGTCAGACTTACCTGCCTTGAGGTAGTCTATATAGCGGTCACGATCTTCTTGACTCCCATGGACAATCTTTTCAGCTAAGGCTGAAGCAGCTGCAAAACCTGTTGAATACTGATAAACATAGTAGTTATAGTAGAAGTGTGGGATTCGTGCCCACTCGTATTGGATTTGAGGATTATCTTCCTTGCTGAGTCCATAGTACTCTTGATTCAAGTCAGCGTAGAGTTTATTGAGGAAATCACTTGTCAAGACTTCTCCATTTTGGTCTGCTTGGTGGATGGCATGTTCAAACTCAGCAAATTGAGTTTGACGGAAGACTGTTCCACGGAAACCATCTAGGAAGTTATTGAGAATAGCAAAGCGTGTTGCGTCGTCTTCTACTTCTTCCAACAATTTCTCTGTCAAGATGTTTTCATTGGTCGTTGAGGCAATCTCAGCCAAGAAGATAGAATAATCTCCGTAAACATAAGGCTGAGTTTCACGAGTATAGCTAGAGTGCATACTGTGACCTGTTTCGTGTACAAGGGTAAAGAGATTGTCTAGATTGTCCTGCCAGTTTAAAAGCATGAAGGCATTGGTATCATAAGAACCACCAGAGTAGGCACCAGAACGCTTGCCTTGGTTTTCATAGACATCAATCCAACGCTCACTGAAGGCACGTTTGACACGGCTCAAGTAATCCTCACCCAAAACTGCCAAAGCTTCTTCTGCCTTTTTCAAGGCTTCTTGGTAGGTAAAGCTATAATCTACAGAAGAAAGTGGTGTGTAGACATCGTACATCTTGAGGTCGGAAATTCCCAAGATTTTAGAACGAAGGTTAAGGTATCGATGCAAGAGTGGCAAGTGCTTGCGAACTGCTGCTACTAGATTGTCATAGACACTTTCTGGAACAAAGTTTGCTGCGAGAGCTGCATGGCGAGCACTCTTATAGTTGCGAACTTTTGCTCGGTAGTTTTGCACCTTAACATTTGTCTGCAAAGTCTTAGCATAAGTGTGTTGGAATTGCTCATATGTCGCATAAAGGGCTTCATAGGCACCACGACGCACTTCACGGTTTTTAGACTCCATCAAACGGATGTAAGTACCGTGTGAGAGTTGCACTTCCTTGCCTTCGTCATCAAGCACGTATGGGAAGCTAATATCCGCATTGTCCAAAATAGCGAAGGTTTCACTAGCAGCGCCAAAGATTTCTCCTGCTCCAGCAAGCAATTCTTCCTCACGTTGCGAAAGAACATGGTCTTTCTTTTGCAAGAGCTTGTCAAAAAAGTGTTTGTAAACTTGGAGTTTTGGTTGAGCTTCTAGGAAGGCCGAATACTGCTCTTCGCTAATCTCCATAAACTCAGGTTCATAGAATGAAAAGGCTTGTTCTAACTGACTGTATAGGGTCATTGCCTTGGCATAGTACTCTTGATACTTGGCCTCACGCGTGTCCTGGTCATTTTTCATATGTGCATAGACATAAAGCTTTTCAACTTGGCGTTCCAAGTCAAGTGAGAATTCTGTGATCTCAAGCAAACTGTCTGCGCTATCCAAGAGATGCCCCTCATACTGGGACGCTGTTTGTACTTTTTCAGTTAAATCTTTCAAGGCTTCTTCCCAAGCCTGGTCTGTTGGGTAGATTGTCGAAAGATCCCATGTATCTTTTTCATTTATTTCATGTCGTTGTAATACCATAAGATTCCTCCATCCTTTCTATTTTACCACATTTTTTGAGAAATATAAGTGATAAAAGGCTGGTGGATAGAGCTTTTGGCGATTATTTTTCGGATTTTTTTGATAGTAAGCCTGAAAATTTCTATAATAGCTACTTAAATCTTGGTCAATTTGACAAAAATCACCTGATTCTATTGGTCTGACTTGGGGATACCAGTCGTCCAGTTGACGGTTTAATAGATTGTCTCCTCGATGATAAGCTTCCTCCTGCTTCTTCATCCAGTAGGGAGTTTGATAGTACAACTGCTGGCGAATGTAGTGACAGATAGTTGAATCTTGCACAACAGCAAAACGAGGCAGTTTTTGTTTCTGATAAGGAAATCGTAGAATTTCCAAGAGATTTCCTTGGCCATAGGGAAATTCCTTGACCTGAAAATGAAGCTTACCACGTAGGTCCTGATGTAAAAGGTATTTAAGTCTCAAAACTTGCTTTTTGAGATCTAGTTCCCAAAAATAGAATCCCATATTTTGACTAAAATAGAGGAATCCTCTTTGCAGTTGTGTTAACCGCTCTTTTAACCAGAGTTTTTCTCCCAGTAGCCAGATAACCTGATAACCCTGGCTGCGGTATCCTTGACTTCTATCGCCTAAAAGCTTTTGAGACAAGGGACTGCACTGAACCTCCAGTGCTAGTTTCCCATTGACGAGAACATCCGCTATCTGCTGAATCTCGGGCAGACTATATTCTAAAGCGACCTGACTATCTTTCTTGGCCCAGTGATAAAGGGCCTCTTTGTTGCCCAAGTGTTCTGGACTTTCATTTTCAAAAATAGCGATACAATCCCTTAACATTTCATGAGCAAAGTGCGTTCGAACACTCTGTCCTTGGCGTAAGCGTAGCCCGCCCCCACAGGCTGGACAAGTATAGGCTTGCTTGGGTACGTCTTTTTCGAGGGCATTCACTAAATTTCCCTTGGCATCTCTGGCTACAAACATGGTCTACCTCCTTTTCTCATTTATTCGAAAAAGAAATAAAAAAGACTGGAATCCAGCCTTTCATAATATTATTTCTTATCTTTTTTGTCTCTTAGAATATTTTTTTAGCATGGGAATGAGATTAGGAATCTGCTCACTTCTAATGACCAGTACGCCGTATTCCTGGCAGCGATTGGCATAAACAGGATTGATTTTCCCCGTACAGACAATTAACTTGAGGCAACTCTCTCCAGCAAAATGATTAGCGTAGACTTCTAGTTCGTTGATGGCTTCAACTGATAAATCTGTCATCTTGCATGAGATAAAGGTAATCGAGCGCCCCTTTCTTAGAATAACATCAATCTCATTTTGAACATTGTCTGCCTCTGGAAAGATGCCATTCCAATCAATCTCACCGCCTATCATGCACTCATCAAACAGCTGAGATTCAAGCGCCAAGAGATAGAGATATACCTCTAAAATATGTCCCTTGTTGCGGCAAAAAACTTGAGCTTCTTGACTTGGAAAGCTGTAGCTTACTCGCTCTTTGTCCTCGCTTTCAATACGAATCATTCCAGCCTCCACTAGTAAGGGAATGAAGGATTCTGGATAGCGATAATACTTGCCGTTGTTTTCCAGTATCTTTTCAGTTTCAGCATGCAGATCATTGGTCTTTGCTAGAGAGAAAAATTGGGTCACTTGGTACCAGTGGGCTGGATTGGTAATAGCCGAGCTGGCTAATTTTTTGATGGCTGAAATTTCTTGAACTGAGTGGATAGGGCGTTTTGATTTGAGCATTTTTCCACCACGCAAGGCTATCAACTGTTGGATGCTTAGGGTTGGAATGTCCAAATCTTCTTTTTCTAACTGACCGGCTACCCACTTGTATTGTTTTCCTCGCTCGACATCCATGGCAACGATGGGAAGATGGCGATCCAAGCCGTATTGATAGAGTGATAAGGCTAGTAGCGAATCCCCACCAAAAACATCGAGAAGGACTTGGTCATAGCCTACAAGGCAATAATCTAACTGGTCCGCTAGTTGTTCTAAGGATAACTGACGAAAGGTCACTCGTTGGATATGAGGCACTTCTTCCATGATAAACTGACGGAGAGAGACTTTCTCTTCATTGCTTATTTTCGTCAAAGAAAGGAAGAGAATCTCGTCACAATCACTGACAAAGGCTTGGTAGACATTCTTTTCCAATACATGCCGATCATACAATTCCACCAAAAGACTCGCCATTTGATCACCTCCATCATAAAGACTTTCTTTCGCTGAGAGTATCGGCAACACAGCTCTACTACTCAGATTTCCTACTTCTAGTATAGCATAAAATCCTGCTTGCCCCAATCACCCAACGCAAACAAAAACGAATAGAAACCTTGCAAATCGGTTACTATTCGCTTGTTGGTGTTTGATTTACTTGATTTACTTTATTTTTCTGGCTAGCATAGTCGCAAATCGTAGTTGAATACGATTGCCATTTTCATCACGACGGTGCAAGTGTCCTGGATTTTCATTGTACTTAATCAATTCCCAATCCTTGTAGTAGTCCGCCAACTCCCCTTCTTTAAAGGTGAATGGGAAGTTGACTGAGCAAGGATAATCCTCCGTGTCCATAGCACAGACGATGAGGTTGTAGCCTCCGACCGTGGTGTGCTCCTGCATATTTTGGATAATAGCTGGAATGCGGTCTGCTTGTAGGAACATCAGAACAACTGTCGATACGATGAAATCATACGCCTGCCCAATACTGGCTGAATTGATATCGTAAAGACCAACAGGCATATTCAGGTCTTCCTGCCCAACAATGCTTTGCAAGATTTCAAGGGACAATTCATTTTGATCCACTGCTGTCACATCAAAACCATTCTGTGCGAGAAAGAGAGAGTTACGGCCTTGACCACAACCTAAATCCAAGGCCCTTCCTGGTTTTACCGTTTGCATAGCTTCTAAGACTTCCGAATGGGCTGGATTTGTATTGTATTTCTTAGGGAAATAATCCTCAGGTTTACAATAAAATTCCAAGTACCACTCTACATCATCTGTGGCAGCCTCCACTCGGTGCCAGGCTTGTGGTTGCGCCATGGGGTTGTCGGCCCCAGCCTCAAAGAGGTGCTCAGCAAGAACCTCACCATCTTCTGTCAACTCAATAAACTTAAGAGTTCCTTTTAAAACAGTAATCTTGCCCCAAGTCCCAATCTTAGTATTATGTTTCTGCTGAACTACCTCAGGCATGGTCTGTTTGTTCCACAAGGGCATACGTTTATAGGCAATTAATTTTTCCATTTCACTTCCTCTTTTATCGCTGGTTGACTGCTTTCATCACACGCGCAATGTCGCGGTTTTGTTCACGACGCTTGATTGACTCCCGTTTGTCATAGTCATGTTTCCCTTTAGCAAGTCCTAAAAGAAGCTTGGCATAGCCATCTTTGATATAGACTTTGAGGGGAACAAGAGTCATCCCTGTCCCTTTAGTTTCCTGTTCCAATTTTTGAATTTGTTTCTTATGGAGCAGGAGTTTGCGACGGCGTTCAGGTTCCTGGTTCCAGATATTGCCCTCTTCGTAAGGGGCGATATGAACATTACTCAGCCAGACTTCCCCATTTTTTACTTGGGCAAAGCCGTCCTTGAGATTGATTCGAGCAGCTCGAACGCTCTTGATCTCCGTTCCTGTCAGGACCATTCCTGCCTCTAGCGTATCTACGATTGTATAGTCGTGGTGCGCTTTTTTATTTTGTGCGACGACCTTTCCCTCGCCCTTTGCCATGTTTGGCTCCTTTCTTAGCTACTTCTTTGTAAAAGGGTTTCTTTCCTTTTTTCTTTTTATCTTTTTGTGAATGCTTGTGCTTATCATTTGAGCGTCCTGATTTTCTCTTGTCTTCCTTCTTATCTGAACGACGATTTGAACCACGCCCTCTGTCACTACGACTAGACTGTTTCGATCCTTTTTCAATCACATCAAACTCACTTGGGATATAAGAGAAATCAATTTCCCCCGTCATCTTGTCAGCTCTTTCTACCCGAATACGAATCTGCTGTCCTACACGGAAAGTTATGCCCGATTTCTCTCCACGGAGTGTCAAATCCCGCTCATTGAAATGATAAAATTCAGGCAAATTGGTAATATGAATCAAGCCTTCGACTGTATTTGGCAATTCAACAAAGAGACCAAACTTGACGATGCTGGACACAATCGCATCGTACTCTTCGCCCACGTATTCTTCCATATACTCAGCCTTTTTCATGGCTTCGACTTCACGCTCTGCCTCAATGGCACGACGTTCACGGTTGGAAGACTGGGTCGCAATCTCTGGAATCACTTGTTCAAAATGCTCGGCTATTTCTTTAGAACGGCCGTAATCACGAATCATACGGTGAACAAGAAGGTCTGGATAACGGCGAATCGGACTGGTAAAGTGAGTGTAATAGTCAGCCGCTAATCCATAGTGGCCGTGATTGTGCTCCGAATAGCGAGCCTGCTGCATAGAGCGAAGAAGCATCATGGACAATACATCTGCATAAGGTTCTCCCTCAACAGTACGCATGATGTCTTGGAGGGCCTCCTGGCTAATCTCACTGGCAGTCCCATAAATGCGCAAGCCAAAACTCGAAGCATAATCAATAAACTTCTGAACTTTTTCAGCCTTAGGCTCCTCGTGAATTCGATAGATGAAAGGTAGATCCAGCTTGCTATAGTGCTCGGCAACCGTTTCGTTAGCAATCAACATGAAGGACTCGATCATCCGCTCAGCAACACCACGCTGACGAAGAACGATATCCACAGGCTTACCTTTTTTATCCACCAAAATCTTAGCTTCGTTGGTATCAAAATTGAGAGCTCCACGTTTCTCACGCATGCTTTCTAGCGTTTCATGAAGCTTGGCCATGAGCTCGATACTAGGAACAATTTTCTTAAACTCTTGTCTCTTCTCCTCATCGCCAGCTAGGATATCATTAACAGCGCTATAGGTCATACGAAAACTAGTTTTGATAACCGTTTGGGTAATGGTGTAATGAACTACACGACCATGTTTATCAATCTCCATAATAGCAGACTGGGTTAAGCGATCTACTTGAGGCTTGAGAGAGCAGATGCCATTTGACAGTCGTTCTGGAAGCATTGGAACCACACGGTCTGTCACGTAGACAGAAGTCGCGCGGTTAAGGGCTTCCTTGTCGAGGGCAGAACCCTCGGTCACATAGTAGGAAACATCCGCGATGTGAACTCCGAGTTCGATATTGCCATTTTTCAAAGGCTTGATGTGTACTGCATCGTCCAAGTCCTTGGCATCCGCGCCGTCAATAGTGAAGGTAAGCTCATCTCTTAAATCAAGACGCCCTTCCATATCCTTTTGAGACGGAGCATCTGGTACACTTTCTGCCTCCTTGAGAGCAGCTTCTGGAAATTCTGAGACAATATCCATGGATTCCAAGACTTCAAGAACGTCAATCCCAGCATCAGTCGAGTGTCCCACCACGTCAAGCACACTAGCGACAAAGAAATCATGTTTCTTACTTGGATATTTGTCTATAAAAACCTTGAGAACTTCAGTACCTTCCAACTTGATAGCTGGTTTCTTCACATAGATTGGCTGGCTGATTTTCTGATTTTTTGAACGGATGTAACCCGCATACTTAGGCTTTTCCTGATCTAGAACGATTTGCCCGACAACTGTCGTCAAACTATGCTCTAGGATATCGATAATTTTGGCTTCTGCTGCTGTTCCCTTGTTACGATCAGCAACTTTCTTAATGACGACCTCAACGGTATCGCCATCAATGGCATAGTTGACATCGTTTTTTCCTACAAAAAGGTCGTCCTCTTCTCCTTCTAGACTGACAAAGCCAAAGCCGTTTTTATGGGCATGAAAAATCCCTTTGAGGGTAATTTCATGTTTCTTCTTTTGGTCCAGACATAAGCTACCATCATCTTCAAAACGAATCTGGTGCTTTCTTTCCATCAGAGACAGGGTTTTAATCAACTCACGGAAATCCTTAGATCCATCTTTTCCGAGAGCCTGAGCTAGGTCATTGACCGTCACTCGCCCCTTCTCTTGCAAATATTCTTTTATTTTATCTTTCATATTTTCTTTCTAGTAATTCTATAGCAACTATGTTTTCAGTCCTTATTAGTATTTAAAATAATATTTACCTTATTTTTTATTAACTCCTCAGATATTTCTTCATCGTATTTTATATAAACTAGATAAACATTATTTTCTTTGCTCAATTCATACTTTTCTCTATCTCTAATTAATTGGCGCTCGAAATTTTTTTCCCCACCAAAAAATTCTACCGGTTGAAAATGCTGAATCCCCTGATATTCAATTGCAACATTTAATCCTGATATAAAAATGTCATAGGATAATTGTGCTCCGGTAGTCTTACTGCGAAGAAAAAAAGGTCTCATTCGATATACTACCTTGTAATCTTTAAACATTTTTTTGTTAAACGATAAACAAGTTCTTCTGAAATCCATTTATTATTAGGTTGTAACCAGCTACTTCTCTCTAATTTATCAAATTTACAACTATTCTCATTAAATTCATTCGCAAGCTCGTCTGCTCTTTTACAAACCAAACTTTTTTCTTTGTGGTATTCTTCTATGAAAAAGTATGTTAAATTTTCTTCTAATCTCCTAACACGCTTGACTCCTTTCCACAAATTGAATGCTTTTTCCAATGGGGCCATCCAACCATAATTACCTCCTCTCATAGTATCTCTATATAATTTACCTGTTTTCACCGTATTTTTACAAAGTGTATTAATATAGACTCGAGGAGAACTTACGGAGTATGCTACAGCTTTTGCATAAGTATTATTTGGTTTCTTAAATTCTATAAAAATAAAGTAATATCGAAATCCGTCCCATTTTTCGTATCTTTCTTTTAATCTTAATTGAGGTACTTCTTTATCAATATATTCAATTTCAGAAGGAATATCCATAGACCAATAATATCTAGACCAGCCTTTAAACTTTACATACTCAATAGGTACAAATATCAATTCTTCTCCAATATAAGCAATTACTTTTCTCTTAAACTCCTCATTATTATATTTCCATCCTATTTCATTATTTGTTAATTCAACAATCCGAAAAGAATAATAGTGATTTCCATATATACCTGGCTCTATATACCTATTATTTGTTAAATCTTCCTTACATAAACCTTTATTATTTACATAATCTACCTTGTTTCTGTTAACTTCAAATAGTAAGATTAAGGAGTCATTAAGTATGTATATTTTTGAATAATGGTCAAAATCTAATACCTCAATAGAGTAGCCAGTTAAGTAACTCTCAAAATAATCTTTAACTAATTGAATAGACTCCCCAGATAGATGCATTTTAAAGCTCCTTCTCATTCAAAATAAAAATAGGCTAAGACCTAGTCTCGCCCATTTCTTATCTACTTGATAATACCGTCAATGCTAAGGCAATGGCTAGCCAGAAAAAGACTAAGATACCTGTCAAACGTTGCATCACAGCTTCAAAACCACGCGCCTTACTACGTTCAAACAAATCACCTGAGCTGGCATCAAATACATTGCTGGATTGGTTTTTAGTTGGTTGCATGAAAATCGCAATCACAATCACAACAGATAATACTAATAAAATGGTTAACAATAGGTTATACATATCAAACTCCTTAAAATCCCTATTATTTTACCATAAAATCTACTTAGATTCAAGATGTAGGATTACTTTTCTTTCCTTGGGACAATACTTTAAAACCTCAATCTTGTCAGGATGAGTTTTGGAGTTCTTACTGGTTAGATAATTTATGCTGCCACAAGAGGAGCACTTGAGATTGATTTTTACTCGCACTAGATTTCCTTTACTTTTAATAATGATCTAAATTGCACTATGTTACATAAACAACTGAAAGCTACACAGGCTGCTGTCGCATAAAAAACAGCATGATAGCCCAAATATCCTGCAACTGCGGATCCCGCCATAGGTCCAATCACTCCACCGAGGTAAAAAAAGACTTGGTTGAAGGCAAAAATTCTTGAAATTCCAGACTTTGGAGTCATTTTGCTGAGAAGGGCATTGACTCCCGGTATGAGAGCTCCTGTTCCCAAACCAAAGAGAAAACGATACACGCCAAGTTGAAGGGGGCTGGTCGCATGGGCACAAAGAAGGTAAATGATGACAGAATAAATCTGCGCTGCAACTAAAAGTCTATGATTTCCCACCTTATCTCCAAGTTTTCCTAGAATTCCAGCACTCATCATGCTAGAAAATCCCATGCTGGATACGATCAATCCAGATACAAGGAGGAGATTTTCAGTCTGCCCTAAGTCCCGTACATAGAGAGCTAGAATGGGACCAATTGATTGAGCTGAAAATTGAATGACAAAGCTCGTCAAAAATAGGTTTACTAAAAGCCTAGGATACTTGAAAGAAGAAAATACTTCTTTCGTTGGGATAGCTTTCTCCTTAGCTACTGGCTGAAAATCTTCCTTGATAAAGAAAATAGTTAAGATTGCAGCTACAAATAAAAAAGCACCTACCAATAAAAAGACATTACGAATACCAAAAATTTCAGCAATAAAGCCTCCAACAAAGGGACCCGTCAGTGTTCCTGCAACAACACCTGTAGATAGAGTTCCAAGAGCCGCTCCAGACTTATCTTTAGGTACCTGACTAGCAATCAAGGCTGTTGCATTGGGGACAAAACCAGTAAATACACCATTGAGCAAGCGCAGAAAGAGTAGCCAATAGATATTTGGCACGAAGGCCAAACCTCCCATGGTAATGGTCATGGCAAGACCTGCTCGAATCATCATGGGCTTTCGACCATATTTGTCAGCAAGAATACCCCAGATGGGAGAAACTAGAGCTGCTGAAACAGCCGAAACTGAGATGGCTAATCCAGCATAGAAAGCAACTTGGTCGCTTTCAATTCCCAACTGCTCTACAAAGATAGGCATGAAAGGGACGACCAAGGAAATACTGGCGCCCGTTAGAAAACTACCGAACCAGGCGACACGAAGATTCTCTTTCCAACTAATCTCTTGCACAGCTATCGCCTCCTTCAAGTAACCTCACTACTTGACTCACAAGCTGATCACGACTGCCATTGTTATCTAATATGCGACTCGCCAATTTTTTCTTTTCTTCTAAAGACCACTGGGCTGCCAGACGCGACTCTGCTACTTCCTTAGAAAGGTGATCCCGTTTCATGAAACGTTCTAATTGGATATCTCGGTCCACATAGACCAGCCATGTTTCATCAAACCAGTTGGCGTAGTCCTGTTCAAAAAGCAGGGGAATATCCATGAAAAAAATCGCTTCTGTCTGAGCCAACTCGCCTCGCAATGCAGCCAATTCCTCACGAATAATCTCTCCTTGGGTTTGCTTAGACCATTCCCGCTCCTCAAGATTTGAAAAGATGAGACTAGCCAGAAGAGGGCGATTGAGTTCTCCATTTTCTAAGATAATTTCCTTCCCAAAGTGCTGAACTAAGAGTTGATAAAGACGACCACCAGGTTTTTGTAGTTGGTGGACGACTGCGTCAGCATCCACTACTTGAAAGCCTTGCTCTCTTAGGAAATTTGTCACAGTTGACTTACCTGAAGCAATTCCTCCTGTGATTCCAATGATGTTTCCCATCAGCCCCTCCTTTGACACTGAGGACAAAAATGAGTTCCTCGTCCACCGAGCTGGAATTTCTCAATCACTGTCCCACAGCGGGAACATGCTTGTCCAGTCTTATCATAGACCTGATGGAAGTCCTGCATGGTTCCATCTTCCCCAAAGGCATTGGTATAGGTCCGAATGGTTGAGCCCCCTTTTTCAACAGCCTGTCCCAAAACAGCTATAGTCTGCCTATGTATGGCTGACGTTTCGTCTACTGTCAAAGTCTGTGAAGGTCTTGCTGGATGGACCTGAGCACGCCAGAGGACCTCATCCACATAGATATTGCCAAGGCCAGCTACCAGGGTCTGGTCTAGGAGGTGGGATTTGATAGGCTTTTTAGACTTGGCTAGGGCAGCTTGAAAGACCTGCAAATCAAAGTCCTGCTCTCTTGGCTCAGGTCCTAGTTTCTTAGAAATAAAGTAGGCATCCAAAAGGGCAGGCGCCAGCAGTTCCATAGTACCAAATTTGCGTACGTCCTCATATACAAGCGTTCCTCCATCGTCAAACTCAATGAAAACATGGGCATGCTTGCGTTCAGGAACCTGTTCCGGATAGTAGAAATACTTGCCCTCCATCCGCAAATGGGAAATCAAGACCTTGTCTGTCAGGTAAAAAAGCAGATATTTTCCACGGCGTCCCATTGACTCAACAACTTGACCAGGCACTTCCTTTTGAAACTCGTCCAAATCTGTCTTGATCATCTTAGGATAAGCAATCTCTATATTAGAAATCTTCTTTCCCAAAATCAATTTTTCTAAGCCACGACGAACGGTTTCAACCTCAGGTAATTCAGGCATAAATCCTCCTTCTGTAAAAACAAGAAGCAGGCATGAGCCCACCTCTACTTAGTATTCTTTTTCATTATAGCCAAAGTCAGCCAAATCTAGCTTTTTATCACGCCAGTTTTTCTTGACCTTGACCCAAGTTTCTAGGAAAACCTTGTCCCCTAGCATGAGTTCGATATCACGACGGGCCATGGTCCCAATTTTCTTGAGCATAGCGCCACCTTTCCCGATGATAATGCCTTTTTGGCTATCTCGCTCCACCATGATGGTTGCACGGATGTGAACCTTGTCTGTCTCTTCGTCTCGTTTCATAGAGTCAACCACTACGGCAACTGAATGAGGAATCTCTTCACGCGTTAAATGAAGAACCTTCTCACGAATCATCTCAGAAACCAAGAAACGCTCAGGATGATCTGTGATTTGATCAGATGGGAAATACTGGAAACCTTCCTCTAGATTTTCACTCAAAATATCGATTAGTCGAGAAACGTTATTTCCCTGAAGAGCTGAGATCGGAACAATTTCCTTAAAGTCCATCTGGTTACGGAAGTCATCAATCTGAGCCAAAAGCTGATCTGGATGGACCTTGTCAATCTTATTCACCACCAGAATCACAGGAACCTTGGCAGCTTTCAGACGCTCGATAATCATATCGTCACCCTTACCACGTGGCTCATCAGCTGGCACCATGAATAGAACAGTGTCTACTTCACGAAGGGTGCTGTAGGCAGATTCCACCATGAAATCCCCAAGAGCTGTTTTGGGCTTGTGAATTCCTGGTGTGTCGATAAAGACGATTTGTTCCTTATCCGTTGTGTAAATCCCCATGATTTTATTACGTGTTGTTTGCGCCTTGTCACTCATAATGGCAATCTTTTGCCCCATGACGTGATTCAAAAAGGTTGACTTCCCAACATTGGGACGTCCTAAAATGGCTACAAAGCCTGATTTAAATGTCATAATTTCCTCTTACTGTTTAAAATAGTATATCCCAAATGCGTGGGAGAAAGATAAGTGCACCTGTCACTGCAGCAAAAAGAGAGACAACTAACACGGCTCCTGCTGCCATGTCCTTGGCTTTCTTTGCCAACATAGAAAAGTGATAGTGACTGGCTAAATCCACCACATTTTCAATAGCAGAGTTAATAATTTCAAAGGCTACTACCAAGAAAATGCTCATTAGGAGAAAGAGCCATTCAATTCGTGACACCTGAAAAACAAAACCTGCAAGGATGACTACTAGAGCCGTCACTGCATGTTTTCGCATATTGCGTTCTTCCTTGAAAGCAGTCAGAATTCCTGTCAGGGCAAATTCTAAACTAGATACCAGGTCACGATTTTTCCATTTTCGTTTATTGTCTTGTGAGTCCATAGGCTGTCAAAATTTCTTCTTGTAAACCGAACATCTCCGCTTCTTCTTCCGGAGTGTAGTGATCGTAGCCGTTAATGTGTAAAAAGCCGTGTACTGCCAAGAAGCCCATTTCACGCTCAAAGCTGTGACCGTATTCCTCAGCCTGCTCATGCGCTTTATCGATAGAGATGAACAGTTCCCCAATGTAGGCATCAAACTCGGACATCATTTCTGCTAATTCAGGATTTTCAAGCAAATCCTCTTCGTCAAAGGCAATATCCAACTCTGGTTTATACTCAAGGCTGATAACATCTGTCGGACGATCCGTATCACGGTACTCGAGATTGAGTTCATGGCTACGCTCGTTGGTCACAAAAGTGACTGCCATCTCCTTGTCTTCTTTTCCTATTTTTTGGGCCGCAAATTCCAAAATTTCTTGAGTTTGTTGCAAGATTTCTTGTGAAACTTGACCAGTTTCATCTACCATTTCAATATACATGTACTTCTCGATTCTCTTTACTTGGCTTTATTATACCACATTTCCATGATTTTATTCTACCTTTTTGATATAATACTATGGAATACAATCACAAGGAGAGAACGATGTCATTTGACGGATTTTTTTTACACCACATGGTTGAGGAATTGCGAAGCGAGTTGGTCAATGGTCGCATTCAGAAAATCAATCAGCCTTTTGAACAAGAGTTGATCTTGCAAATCCGCAGCAATCGCCAAAGCCATCGCCTGCTCCTTTCTGCCCATCCCGTTTTTGGACGCATTCAGCTGACCCAAACGACTTTTGAAAATCCAGCCCAACCTTCTACTTTTATCATGGTTTTGAGAAAGTATTTGCAGGGTGCCCTGATTGAGTCGATTGAGCAAGTGGAAAATGACCGTATCGTGGAAATTACCGTTTCTAATAAAAACGAGATTGGAGACCATAATCAGGCTACCCTGATTATCGAGATCATGGGTAAACACAGCAATATTCTCCTCGTAGATAAAAGTAGCCATAAAATCCTCGAAGTCATCAAACACGTCGGCTTTTCACAAAATAGCTACCGCACCTTACTTCCAGGTTCGACCTATATCGCTCCACCAAGCACCGAATCTCTCAATCCTTTTACTATCAAGGATGAAAAGCTCTTTGAAAAGCTCTTTGAAATTCTGCAAACACAGGAACTAACAGCAAAAAATCTTCAAAGTCTCTTTCAAGGTCTGGGACGTGATACGGCAAACGAACTGGAAAGACTCTTGGTCAGTGATAGACTGTCTACTTTCCGTAACTTTTTCAGTCAAAAAACCAAGCCATGCTTAACAGAGACTTCCTTCAGTCCAATTCCCTTCGAAAATAGTGTAGGAGAGCCTTTTACCAGTCTTTCGGATCTCTTAGATACCTATTATAAGGATAAGGCCGAGCGCGACCGCGTTAAACAGCAAGCCAGTGAACTCATTCGTCGTGTTGAAAATGAGCTTCAAAAAAATCGCCATAAGCTTAAAAAACAAGAAAAAGAGTTACTAGCGACAGACAATGCTGAGGAATTTCGCCAAAAAGGAGAATTGTTGACAACCTTCCTCCACCAAGTTCCGAATGACCAAGACCAGGTAGTCTTGGATAATTACTACACGAATCAGCCTATCACCATTGCTCTTGATAAGGCACTAACTCCCAGCCAGAATGCCCAACGCTACTTTAAACGCTATCAGAAACTTAAAGAAGCTGTCAAATACTTGACTGAGCTGATTGAGAAAACCAAGGCAACCATTCTCTATTTGGAAAGCGTCGAAACGGTTCTCAACCAAGCTGGGCTGGAAGAAATTGCTGAAATCCGTGAAGAATTGATCCAAACAGGCTTCATTAGAAGACGCCAACGCGAGAAAATTCAGAAACGCAAAAAACCAGAACAGTATCTGGCGAGTGATGGCAAAACTATCATCTATGTCGGTCGAAACAATCTTCAAAATGAGGAATTGACCTTTAAAATGGCCCGCAAGGAGGAACTTTGGTTCCATGCCAAGGACATTCCAGGAAGCCATGTCGTCATCTCAGGAAATCTTGACCCTTCTGACGAAGTTAAGACAGATGCAGCGGAGCTAGCTGCCTACTTCTCCAAAGGGCGCTTGTCAAATCTCGTGCAAGTGGATATGATAGAAGTCAAAAAACTCAACAAACCAACAGGTGGAAAACCCGGTTTTGTTACTTATACTGGACAAAAGACCCTCCGTGTCACACCAGACCCAGAAAAAATCGCATCTATGAAAAAATCCTGATTCAACTTGAAATCAGGATTTTCTTTTACATTTCACTCTGCAATCAAGTTTTCCAAGCCGACCTTCATCATATCATTGAAGGAGTTTTGATTTTCTCAGCCAGTTTTTAATAACTCTTAAAGAGCGAGATAGTGCTCAATAAATGAGATATTTTTCTATCTTCTAAAATTCTTTTATTGTCTCAATTTCGAAAAGACTTCCCCAATCTTGCCTTCAATGACCAATGTAGCTTGGCTGTCTTGTGGAGTACTGGTTTTATTGATAAGGACCAGATTTGTCCCAGAAAAATAGTTTACTAGGCTAGCTGCAGGATAAACAACCAAGGAAGTCCCACCAATAATCAGCAAATCTGCTTGCCGAATAGCTTGTGCAGCTTGACTAAAAACATCCATGTCAAGTGATTCTTCATACAAGGTCACGTCAGGCTTGACCACCTTACCACAGTCTAAGCAGTGGGGAACAGGTCCCTCGAGGGCCAGAAAGGCAGTTAAGTCATAGAAACGATGACAACCTAGGCAGTAATTTCGGTCCGCACTCCCATGCAATTTAAAGACCTTTTGAGAGCCAGCCATTTCATGAAGACTATCGATATTTTGTGTCACAACAGCCTTTAGCTTACCTGTCTTTTCCAAAGCAGCCAGATAAGTGTGAGCAGCATTAGGCTTTGCTTCTGGATAAATCAGGTATTTTTTATAGAAGTCAAAAAAATCTTCTGGATAGCGCTCAAACATGGTCCGAGAAACGAGTTGCTCTGCCGTAAAATGACGACCTAACTGATGACTATAAAGACCATCTGAACTACGAAAATCTGGGATATTAGACTCGGTTGACACTCCTGCCCCTCCAAAGAAAACAATCCGTTGGCTTTGATCTATCAAGTCTTGTAATTGTTCAATTTTATCCATCACATTTCTCCTTAAGCTGGGTTCTAAAAAAGTTGAAAATCAATAGTTGGATTTTCAACTCTTTCTTTATCATTGCTTAGATATTGAAAATAGATCACTTACAACAGTTCTTGTAACTAATGTAATTGAAAAGCTATTCTCTGATTACTCTGCAATCAAGGTTTCCAATCCAACCTTCATCATATCAGTGAAGGTATTTTGGCGTTCTTCTGCAGTGGTATCTTCATCTGGATTGACCAAGCTATCAGAAATAGTCATAATAGCTAGCGCACCAACGTGATGTTGAGCAGCAAGATAGTAAAGGGCTGCTGCTTCCATTTCCACAGCCTTAACTCCCCATTTACCAAGCTCGATGTTCTTTTCAAAGTAGTTTGAGTAAAAGACATCTGATGACAAGACGTTCCCAACATGGGTGGTCATACCGAGATCTTTGGCGATATGGTAGGCCTTGTCTAGCAAATCAAAGCTAGCGATTTGTGGGAAATCATACTGTGGCCAGTCGTTGCGGATGATGTTTGAATTGGTTGCAGCTGCCTGCGCCAAGACCAATTCACGAACGTGAACATCCTCATTTAACGAACCCGCAGTTCCCACACGGATCAATTTTTTCACACCGTAGTCCACAATCAACTCACGCGCATAAATCGAAATGGATGGCATCCCCATCCCAGTTCCCATGACAGATACACGGTGACCCTTGTAAGTACCAGTGTAACCAAACATGTTACGCACTTCATTAAAACAAACAGCATCTTCAAGGAAGTTCTCCGCAATAAATTTCGCACGAAGAGGATCCCCCGGAAGAAGAATTTTATCAGCAATTTCACCCTGCTTAGCAGCAATATGGATAGACATAATTTATGATACAAAGAGCGAGAAGAAAACGACTGAAAATTAGGAATCTGACGAGAAATCCTGATTTCTCAGTCAGATTATCTATTTTCCAAGTTTTCCGCTCGTGTTCAAATTAGAACACTTTACTCTACCTTTCTTTTTGTATATTTAGGATAGCGACGGAGAACAAACTATAAATAGGAAACTGACGAAGCATCGCAGATGCTAGACAGTTTATCTTTTTTACATAGTTCTCCGCCCGTATTCAGTTCAGCGAATACGGTTTACCCATCCTTTCTTTCTTGATTTTAAATTTAAATATTTCGCAGAATAGTTAGCCCGAGTTTGACTATAACTCAGATACTCTGCCTTTCTGTAGTTCCTATTTTACCAATGAATCTAAAAATGCATACAGTTTTGCATTCATTTCGGAATAATCGTTCCCACGTAATTCTTCTGGTGTTTGAACAAAAGGTAACTTTTCACTTTGCTCTCTTAATTGCTCTTCACCATCCGCAGCAATCAATAATTCTACTGCTTCTGCATCAAATTCCAAATGAGCCTGAAAGGCATAATGTTTCGGACTGAAGCGAATAATCTGATGTGGACAACCTTGACTCGTCGCAAGAACAACAGCATCCTCTGTCAGCCCTGGCATATCACCATGCCAGTGGCCAGTTTCTAAGCTTTCTCCGAACAAGCTAACATGAGGGTCTGTTAGACCTTGCATCGTCAATGTCACAGGATAAACGCCGATCTCGCGCTCAGGACTGTGTTCATACTTCGCACCATAGGCAACAGATAGGAGCTGCGCACCAAGACAGACACCAACGATATAGATATCTGCAGCAATCGCTTCTTTCATAAAAGCAAGCTCAGCCTTAGGGTCATAGTATGGGAAGTTTTCTCTATCCTCATCAGGAGATTGGGGACCACCCATGACAATCAGAAAATCAATCCCGTCAATTGTTTCAGGAAGAGGTTCTTTTTCGTAAACCTTTGTTGATGTAATGTGATGCCCTCGTGCCAGAGCCCATTTTAGATAAGCGCCCGGAACTTCAAATGTTTCATGCAGTACAAAATGTACCTTCATTGTTTCTCCTCCCATCTCTTTCGAATCACGTAAGACATTCCTGTCGCTAGTACAAGCGGTATTGTCAAACTCCAATCCTGACCTGTAAATCCAAGGCTCAGTGCAATGGCCGTCAGAGGAGCTTGTAAGGTCGTTCCTAAAAAGACTGTTGCTCCTAGTAGCATTCCTAGAGCTGGATCCAGATGAATGCCAACTACTGTCAAAAGTAAAGTCACTAAATAGCCAGATCCAATCCCCAAGGCAAATGATGGTGTCAAGGTTCCCCCATAGGCACCATTACGCAAGAGGAGATAAACTAGAAGCCCCTTCACTGCAAGAGTCAATGGAAGATAGGAAATTGGCTGGCTAGACAACAAGGCTTGGGCTAGTACCTGGCCATTTCCCATAAAGATAGGGAAAAAGACTGCCAGGCTCCCCAGCACGAGAAAGGCTAGAGGAAGAGCCCAAAGGATCGTCTCATCCTTGCGCCGTTTGCGATTAGCTTGCTTGGCTAAGGATCGAAAAACCAGTGCTAGAGGAGTGACTAATAACGCAATCAGAATAGCTTGTAAGAAACCGCTGACCGACCATGAGACCGCAGATAGATGATAAATAGCATCCTGACCAACAATGGGCTGAGCCACCCAGGTTGCCAGATAAGTACTAGCCAAAACCAGCAAAAAGTTCTGCCAACTATAGGTAAGTCCTAAGGTCTCAAAGACAAACAAGCTACTAGCAAAGGGAACCTGATAGACCGCAGCTAGACCTGCTCCTGCCCCACAGGCAACCAACACCTTCCGTTCTTTAAGGGCTAAAGAGAACCCCTTTGACAAGCAACCAGCTAGAAGGGCCCCAACCTCGCGTGGTGCTCCTTCTTTTCCGACCGATGCGCCTGCTCCGACAATCGCAATCTGCATACCTGCATGAAAGAGGTGGGCTAAGAGCGCTGGCTCCCTGTCTCCAGCTAATATAATTTGCTGACGAATAGACAAAATCTTATGGTGCCTTTGTAGGACATACCAGAAGCCAGCTGCCAAGACCCCTGTCACACACAGAACGAGGAATCTACGGAGACCCCCAGCTTCTTGAAATTGCTGGAGCAAATCCGAACTAGTTTGGCCAAAGGCCAGCCATTGCACACTTTCTAGTAAATAATGGCAAGCAATTCCGACCAGACCCGTCCCTATTCCCAATGATAGAGTGGCTAGAAGTAGCCTCAGTCCGTAGGGCAGGCTTCGGAGTCGTGCTTTCATAGGATTAGAGTTCAGCAAGAATAGCTTTAACCAAGCCTTTGAAGTCGCCTTTGACACGTTCTGTAACTTCTACAACTTCTTCGTGGTTGAGTTCTTCTTGGAAACCAGCAGCATGGTTAGTGATACATGAAATTCCTAGAACTTTCAAGCCTGAGTGAGCGGCCACAATAACTTCAGGAACAGTGGACATACCAACTGCATCTGCCCCCAATGTCTTATAGGCACGAATTTCTGCTGGGGTTTCATAAGTCGGACCTGTTACACCAATATAGACACCTTCATCAAGCTTGATACCAAGTTTCTTGGCCACTTCATGGGCAGTAGCACGATATTCTGGAGTGTAGGCTTTAGACATATCTGGGAAACGTGGACCAAAATCATCCAAGTTTTCACCCATCAATGGGTTTTGCCCCGTCATATTGATATGGTCTGAGATAGCCATCAAGGTACCAGGACCAAATCCAATACCTCCAGCTGCATTGGTTACAATGACACCTTCACATCCGAGAACTTTCATCACACGTACTGGGAAAGTCACGACTTCAAGAGGATTTCCTTCATAGAAATGGAAACGACCTTGAAGAGCCAAGACCTTGCGACCTGCAAGTTCACCATATACCAATTTCCCAGCGTGACCGACTACTGTCGAACGGCCCCAGTTTGGAATGTCTGCATAGTCTACTACAACTGGATTTTCAATTTCTTCTGCCAATTCTCCTAGTCCTGATCCAAGGATTAGACCAAACTCAGGCGCTTGGATTCCTTTATCTTTCAGGAAAGCAGCTGTTTCCTTGATTTTATCTAAAAATGTCATTGTGTGTCTCCTTTATTATTTTTTAGCATTTGACCGATTTTGTCAAAGGTTTTAGCATTACGAATGGTGATTTGGCGGTAGAAAGGCATCTTGAGCAAGTACTTATGATAGGCAGTGGCATAGTAAGATTCTTCAGAAAATTTCCCCCAGAAAATCCCAAGTCTTCCAAAATGAACCACTTCATCTTCCAGTTCTAAACTTTCAACTTTCTCGATGACTTGATCCACATCCAATCCCTCCGTGTAAAAGAGGACATCTTTTCGAGCTAGGTCTTTGGTCCACCATTCAGGCATATTTTCAAGTTCCGCCTCAAAGTCCTCTAGACTCAGTAAAGAAAAACTCTGAGTAAATGGATAATGGACTGCAAAGAAAACCTCTAACTTTTCAACCAATCGGGCTTTGAGAACTCTCGAAGTAAAGAAAATATTGCCACTGTTGATGTAGGTTTCAACCTTTTCCAGTCCCAACTCTGTCAGTTCTTGACGAAGTTGCGCCATGACAACCTTATTTTTCCCTCCGACATTAATGCCCCGAACAAGTAAAGCATAGCGCGTCATCTTATACCAATTTATCTAAGAAACTTTCCCCAATCATGGCAGTTTCAACACCAAAGTTATCGGCAACAGTCGCTGAGATATCTGCAAAATGTCCAACTGGAATGACACCATTTCCTTTAAAGGCAGGACTGTAAGCTAAAAGTGGAATATATTCGCGAGTGTGGTCTGTTCCTGCATAGGTTGGGTCATTTCCATGGTCCGCAGTTATCAAGAGAAGGTCATTCTCTCTCATGGCTGCGATAATTTCAGGCAAGCGTTCATCAAACTCATGCAAGCAATCACGGTAACCATGGGCATTGCGACGGTGGCCGTAAAGGGCATCAAAGTCAACCAAGTTTGTGAAGGAGAATCCTTTTTCAAACTCAGCAAGTCCCATGGTCTTCAATAATGTATCAATTCCGTGGCTGTTTGACTTGTTGTGGCCCATGTCATGATTGATACCAGCTCCGTTAAAGATATCGTTGATTTTACCAACAGC
Source organism: Streptococcus cristatus (assembly GCF_019685515.1). GTDB lineage: Bacteria > Bacillota > Bacilli > Lactobacillales > Streptococcaceae > Streptococcus. Next base: position 754,625 of record NZ_JABFFN010000001.1, on the reverse strand, counting down.
GTAAGTATCGATACCAGCCTCATTCAATTTATCCAAAACAGTTGGGGCAAATGGAGATACGGCCAAATCACGACGGTTAGCTGTACGAGTGAAGTTACCTAGTTCACCTACATATGGACGGGCAATGATACGACCTAGAAGGGCCGGACGCTCAAGGGTAATCGAACGAGCATATTCACAAATACGGTACAATTCATCTAAAGGAATGATATCTTCGTGGGCAGCAATCTGCAAAACAGGGTCAGCTGAAGTATAGATAATCAACTCCCCAGTTTCCATCTGGCGTGGTCCAAAATCATCGATAACAGCTGTACCTGAGTAAGGTTTGTTGGCTTCACGAATGACCTTGCGTCCTGAAAATTCTTCGATTTTTGTCAGGATTTCTTCTGGGAATCCGTTCCAGAAAGTATCGAAAGGCTCGGTAATATTGAGTCCCATGATTTCCCAGTGTCCAGTCATGGTGTCCTTACCTAGAGATACTTCTTCCAATTTTGTTGCATAACCTGTTGAATTGCTTTCAGCTGGTACAGTCTTAAGCGGTGTTTCGCGAGGAATATTTCCTAGGCCGATTTTAGCCATGTTTGGCACATTCAAACCAACCGTTTTTGAAATATGTCCCAGTGTGTCAGAAGCTCCGTCTGGAACCCCTGCATTGACAAAGTTATTGGCATCTGGTGCTGCACCGATTCCCACGGAATCCAGTACCACCAAGTGAATTCGATTAAATTTTGACATAATCTGTCTCCTTATTATTTTAGTTATCTTGCTTTTGTTGAAGTTAAAATCTGAACGCCATCCCGTCCAGCTACGATGACCTTATCCACCATTTGGTTGAATAAGCCATGCTCTACGACACCAACGACATGGTCTAACTCTTGTCCGAAGGCAATTGGATCTTCAATGACATCCAAGGCTAGATCAATGATAAAATTCTGCATATCTGTCACAAAACGTTGGCCGTTTTTTTCACGGAAACTTGGTTTGTAGCCAGCTCGCTCAAACCGACGAAAGACCTGTTTTGCACCATACTGAACCACTTCTACTGGCAATTTAAAAGCACCTAGTTTCTCTACCAGTTTGCTTTCATCTACCACCCAAATGTATTCTTTTGAGGGCGTTGCGACAACCTTCTCCATCAGAAGGGCACCACCACCACCTTTGATCCCGTTGAACTGACTATCTACTTCATCCGCCCCGTCAACCGTCACATCGACAAAGTCTACTTGATCAATCGACTTGAGCGGGATGTTAAGACCTTCGGCCTGTTTACTGGTCACACTGGAAGTCGTCACAGCAGTAATCTGCAAACCTTCTTCCTTAATCCGACGACCGATTTCTTCTACGAAATAGTAGGCAGTAGAGCCCGTTCCAAGTCCGACTACCATGCCATCCTTGACAAACTCAGCAGCCTTGATACCTGCCATTTTCTTCAGATTTTCCACTCAAACACCTCCATTAAAGAGCTATTTTTATTATAACATGTATCCGTTTTTATTTCATGAATACACTTGAAAAACCCGAACATTTTTATTTCGGGTTTTTATGTCCTATTTAACCATATCAGGATCGTAATCATAGAATCCTGTGTCCAAGAAACGGTTTTTAGGATGTAACTTGCGCACTTCCTCATCTAACAAGAAGGCTTGGTCATGGCTGAATTTGCCCTCTTGAATCAAGCTGCGTGCTTGGACAAAGAGTTTGGCAATTTCTACAAAATTCTGACCAGGTGTGTAAAGCCCCTCTAGCTTCCAGTGAGTAAAACCATGCTCCACCAATTCTGTCAATTTGGTCATCAAATCAAGGTCGTTATTTGCAAAGATGTGGGTACCATGATTGTCTTCAAAGATGGAATAATGACTCTCAGGGTCACTCGGTTCTGCTAAGAAGAGGTCACGTTTACGCGTCTTTTCGTCATCGATATGCGTGAAGTTATAGTAGTTTTGTAAGAGCGGACGCTTAGAATGATGGATGACGCTAGCTCCGTAAACCAAGACTTCAGCAGGAATTTCCAAAATCTCTGGCATCTTGAAGAGTTCAGCAGATGGAATTTCACGCGCCAGGACCGCTTCAGAGGCTCCTGCCTTTTGGCCCCAGAAGTTAATCTGACGACTGCTAGTCACCATGGTTGAAGCATCGTAGATAGTCTTGAAGGAATAGCCATCACGGTTAACCACGTAAAAGACACCTGCATCCCCAACAGTAATATAGTCTGTCTTGATTTCTTCCAAGAAATCTAGGAATGGCTTGATACGGTCCATCATATCTTGGTGCATGAGGGCATTGACTGCAACAATTAATTCCTTGCCTGCATCATGAACGAGCTTGGCGATAGTGCGTAAGTCTTCATAACTAAAGGTTGTTGGCAGACGAAGGCCAAAATCTTTCTCACCAACATAGATACGATCTACGCCAGCTTCGAGTAGTTGTTCAACTTGTTCAATACTTTCAGCAGTTGCTGTAATGATAATCTTTTCCATAAGAAAAATTATACCACATTTCTCAAAAATCAGCTATGAATATTGAGAGTTTCACAAAAAGTTAAACTTATTTCTATCTTTCCCAATCAAAAAGTGAACAGTAACCAGTACCGTCCACTTTCTTTTATGCATGTGTTTCTTCAACTAGGTGGCCATCGTTCATAACATAGATACGGTCGACCTTATCAAGAAGGCGTGTATCATGTGTAATCATGACAACTCCTCTACCTTGTTCATGGGCAATGGCAGCCAACATTTCTGTTACTTGGTAAGCACGCTGGGTATCTAGACTGGCTGTCGGCTCATCTGCAAGCACGATGCTCGGATTATTATAAAGCGCTCTAGCAATCGCCGCACGTTGACGTTCGCCACCCGATAGAGCCTTGGGATAATGATCTTGTACTTTTTCCAAATCCAACAACTCAAAGAGCTCTTTTCGGTCACTTTTACTATTTTTTCCCTTATCCAGTCTGTCAATCAAATCTAGCTGTTCCTTGACCGTTAGAAAAGGAATTAGGTTTGAAGCCTGGAGAATGAAACCAAACTCTCTAAAACGGAGGTCTGTTTTCTCCTTCTCCGTCAAACTGCCTGTTTCCTTCCCCTTTACTAGAATCTTTCCACTAGATGCTTCCTGAAGTTGTCCTAGAGTTGTTAGAAAGGTTGTCTTGCCAGAGCCAGAGGGCCCAACAATAGCTACGAACTCCCCCGCATTTAGCTGAAAATTCGTCTCATGCAGGGCAACGACTTTCATCTTTCCTTCCCCGTAGGTTTTTGTAACTTGAGTCATTTCAATCAATGCTGTCATACTATTCTCCTTATCACTCTGCAATCGCAGTAATCGGGTCCACCTTTAGCAAGCGTGGAAGTGAAATGACACCACCTAGAAGGGCCATCAAGGAAATTACCAAGCTTAGGACAGAGTAAGCTATCCAACTTGGATAGAAAAAGAAGGTAGCTGGTAAGACTAAAATCACTCCTCCGATTGCCAGCAAGGCTAAAGCAATCCCCATACCAGCTAGGAGGAAGATTTGACAGAATAGAGACCATACAATGGTTTTGATTTGTATTCCCTGAGCCCGCATTATTCCATAAAGACCTAGTTTTTGGATGGTAATGATATAAACAAAAATCCCCACAATCAAGCCTGTGATAACAATCATAGCAAGAATCATCCCTGAAAATACATTAACCTGGGGTGTGTAACCAGGAATTTTCAATATCATTTTTGGAATGGAAATCTGTTTCAAACCATCGTCAGTCACTTCTATATCATTTTTCAATACCAAGGCAGAGATGGAACGATTGGCTTTCAAGGTACCTTGTAAGGTCCAATAAGTTGTCAGACTCGTAAAGACAACAGGCTCAGTGAAAAACTTATTTCCTTGAGTCAGGCCTACAATCTTGTAACTTGCCTCGCTTCCATTGAGCTGAATGGCATCGCCTAGCTTAATCCCATAGTTCTCAAAAGACTGATCCACGACAACTTCATCATCTCCTTCAGGATAACGACCCTCCGTCAAACTAGGTGAGATAAAAGCGTCCCAGTCTTGAGCAAAAATGGAAACATTGACCTTTTCACTACCATCAACTAGATTGGTCACAGCGAACATATAGCCCAGTGGAGCAACTTCTTTAGAACTCTTATCCTTGTAGTCCTTTTCAGGAATAAAGGATGCTGTCAAATTATCATTTGCGTAGTCGGATAAAACGACACCCGTTGCTTGCCAATTATCAATAGCGGCCCGGTTGTTCCGCACAAGACCAAGAGCTAGACTGGTCATAAAAAAGACCATAAAAGCGATAAGAAAAATGGTAGTTAGAATCAAACTATATCGAAGTTTGTTTCGTACTATTTCTTTGATAGCAAGATACATGCTTATCTCCTTTAACTTTTCCCCAGAGGTAGTTTAAAAGCCACCCAGTCCAATAGACAGAATCTCTGTCCTTCCATCCATTCAAAACAACTCCTACCAATACTCTTCAAAAGTATCCAGGTAGCAACTCAACAAATCATCTTAGGAAAAAGCCTCAGCTTGCTATCAATTTATATAAGTTACCCTTTCCTTTCTCAGTATATTTATAAAAGAGAAGGTCGGGTCATCTGTTTTAAGTGTAACATCCATGCTATCACTTTCCCCAGTGGGTGTCAAGAAGAGCGACTTAGAAGATGATAAGAGACTTTAGTAGTTTTGTAACAATTCTGTAATAATTCTCTGCATAAAAAATGATAAAATAGTTAGGTACTGTTAAGGAGAGAATCATGCCCGCAAGAAAATTAGAAGCTTATGAGTTTGAACAAACTCCCGAATCGAATCAAACTCTGCTTTATCAAAACTATACACTGGAAGCACCTGTTAGCTCCAATTTAAAAGAGATTTTATTTTTTGTAAATATTGCTTGTTTTTGTATTTTTATGGTGTTTTTTAGTTTTATCTTTTTATCCTTAAAATTGAACACAGCTTTATCATTTGTTGCTGCTATGGGGGCAAGCTTGACACTCCTCCAACTCCAACGAAAGATTATTAAACGAAAAATTTCAAAATAAAGGTTGGTACCACTACCAACCTCTTTTCTAATTAACAAAAAAGACAGTTTTAAAACTGTCTTTTTATTTATTTTTACGTTTGGGAGAAGATTGGATAGCAATTTTAACTTCAAAAATCGTTCCTCTAGGTTTGTTATCTTTAACGGTAATCGTTCCTCGTAAGGCATCTACGATCTGCTTGGCCAAAGATAGTCCTAGACCAAAACCACCTTTCTGACGGGTTCTCGCCTTGTCTACACGATAAAAGCGGTCAAAGATTTTCTTCTTATCTGGAGCTGAGATCCCAATTCCGTTATCCGTTACTGATAGATAGAGGTGGCGATCCGTAGCATGGACCACAAACTCAATTTTCCCATCTTCTTCAGTATACTTGATAGCATTATCAAACAAGATAGTCATGAGCTGTTTTAGGAGCAACTGATCGGTCATGAAGGAACGATAAATCCGATTTTCATATTCAAAAACACGATCATTTTCAGAAGCAATCAACTCATAGTTAGCAAAGGTTGTTTTAAAGAATTGCGGAGAAACTTCTGCTATTTCAGGTTTGATTCCATCATCTCGACGTGCAAGATTGAGAAGATTTGTCGTGAGGAAACGCATGTTGCGAACTTCTTCAAGACTCGAAGCAATGCTTTCGCTGGATTCCATAATCGTCGCTTCTGGTTTTCGAAAGAGAGTCTCTAAACGATTTTGTAAAACAGCCAAAGGCGTTCTCAGTTCGTGACTTGCATTTTCTACAAAGGACTTCTGCTTTTGCATACTTTCCAGTAAGGGTTTGACACTGACACGTGCCAAGTAAACACTGGCAATTAAAGACAGAAGCCAGAAACTAGCCATGACTACAACAATTAAATGCTCGTGGTTTTGGCTGATTTGCTCAAGCTGGCTAGTATTGATTAAAACCGCCGCATATTTGACATTACTTGAAACAATGGATGAATTGGTTTCCATCAAGATCATCCGATAGGTTTCTTCCTGACCGTAGCTATTGACAACTTGAATTTGCCGAATGTGATTCAACTCTTTCTTGTCCAGCTTGATCTTGTCCAAACCTAAAAAGCGATTGCCCAGTAAGAGTTGGTTAAAATCCTTATCAAAGAGCAAGACTTCCGTATTGGAGCTGACATTGGGTTTGATTTCAGCCTTGCTGGCATCCGCAGTTGCAGGTTGGATATCCTTGACTTCTTCAGTTGCCCGATTAAGGGCTAATTGGATAACAGCTTGAGGGCTAGTGCTAAGGGCTTGGAGTTTTTTATCTACAGAAGTGTAGAGACTCGAGTGCATGACCTGGAGGATAATCAAGGTCATAGCAGAGAAGATTAGGGTGAACACTCCAAAGTTTCGAATGAAATAGCTGAAATCATCCGCATACCATGTTTTTTTTAGTTTATTGAACATCTTTTAAAATATACCCGACACTACGCAATGTTTGAAGATTTTCAGCAAAAGCTGTACCCTTCAGTTTCTTACGAACTTTTGAGACATAGACTTCTACAACGGAAATCGTCGTATCGCTATCAAATCCCCATAGGCGGTCAAAAATTTGCGTCTTGGGAAGAATAACATTTTGATTTTGAAGGAAGTAAACCAATAACTCAAACTCTTTTCCGAGTAGTTCCACAGGAGTATCTTCCACCTTCACTTCATTCGTTGAAAGGTTGACGACAATATCCCCATAGGTCAAGGTGTTTTCGTTAAACTTACCTGAACGTTTGAGAAGGGCTTGGATCCGCATTTTGAGTTCTTCTAGATAGAAAGGTTTGGTGAGGTAGTCATCCGCTCCCAACTCAAAACCATGTCCCTTGTCATCCAAACTTTCCTTAGCAGTCATGATAAGGACTGGTGTCGTAATTCCTTTTTCGCGCAACTCTTTCAAGACTTGGAAGCCATTTTTTTCAGGCAACATCAGATCAAGCAAAATCAAGTCATAGACGCCACTTTCAGCTTCGTAGAGACCTTCTTCTCCATCAAAGACCTGCATGACATCTGCAAAATCATCTAAAAAGTCAAAAACTGAGTTTGACAGGCCTAGGTCATCCTCTACTAATAAGATTTTTATCATCAGAAACTCCTCCTTGTTATGATTATTATACCAAAATTGCCTTAAAAAAAACTCAACTCTCTCTTCTTTTGAGATAGAAAGTTGAGTTTTTTATTTACATTTCGAATGAATTAAGCTTTGGCATATTGAGCTACAACAGTTTCTACTGCTGCTTTCTCACGCTTAATCAAGTCAACACGCGCTGCGATATCTTTGATACCCATACGAATGTTACGGCTAAGAGCAAGGTCAGAGAGTTGTGGCTCAAAGAAGGCCTTGTACTCTGCCAAGCGTTGCTCAGTCTTAAATACATGGGCAGGTAGGATAACAAAGCTATCAAAGCTCATATCCCCACCAAGAGCTGCCTTGATCCAATCCCAGTTTTCACGTGCCCATACCCAAACAGTTTCTTGAGTTGCTTGGTGTCCGAGGAATTGGAGGTACCATGAAGAAAGGTCTTGTGGTTTCACCACAAATTTGTCCTTCCATGAACTAATCAAGGTTTGGATATTGTCAGCATCTGTACTGTAGGCTAGAGCAGCTGCTAACTGGCGTTTGAAAACAGCATCTGTGGCATGAGTGTAGAGGTCCAGATAAGTTGCGACCAAGTCCTTGGTCTCATGGTGTTTCATTTCATTGATAAGAACTTGTGCACGGATGGCTGCTGGAAGTCCTGCAAGGTTCTCCTTGTGAGCTGCAAAGATTTGGCTAGCGACTTGACTAGCTTCTGCATCATTGGAGCGAATCATCATAGAAACGGCCAACTGACGAACCAATTCATCCTCATCTGATTCTCCATCTTTTGCTTCAAAACCAAGACGGTCATAGTTGTGACGAGCCAATTTAGCAACGAGTGTATTAAAGGCTTTCTCAGTCTCTGTTCCTTCATCGATAAAGCGCTCAAGGGCAGAAATCACTTGAGAAACAGCTGAAACCACAAGGTAAGACTCTTCCTTAGCAAGTTTATCAAGGACTGGGAGCAAGTCCGCATAAGAAATGTGACCCGCTTCAGCAAGCAAACGGCGTTCTTGAACGATTTGCAGTTTGCTTGTGTTATCAAGTGTCTCTAACTCAGCAAGAACAGCTTCTAACAAGTCTCCTTGATAGTCGGTAATGTAGTGGGCTGTATTTTCAGTGTTGAGACGAAGGGCTCCTTTATTTTCAGCAAAAAGAGCTGCATAGCCTGGAATTTCGATACTTTCAGTTTCGAGTGTATCTGGCAAGCCTTTCCAGTTGCTGTTGAGTGGCACAACCCAGAGGCGGTTCTTGTCTTCATGCTCACCGATAAAGAATTGTTTTTGCGAAATCTTCAAGACATCATTTTCAACTTTGACAGTAAGAACTGGATATCCAGGCTGTTCCAACCAAGAATCCATGAAGGCTGCGACATCACGTCCTGATGCTTGACCAAGGGCATTCCAAAGGTCACGACCAATTGTATTGCTGTATTGGTGTTTTTCGAAGTATGCATGCAAACCTTTAGCAAAATCCGCATCACCTAGCCAACGACGAAGCATATGCATGAGACGGCTTCCTTTGGCATAGACAATAGCGCCATCAAAGAGCGTATTGATTTCATCTGGGTGTTTGACTTCGACATGAACAGACTGAACACCATCCGTCGCATCGCGTTTAAGCGCAGCTGGAACACCACCTGTTTGGAAATCTTCAAAGATATTCCAACTCGGCTCGATGGCATCCACACAGACGTATTCCATCATGTTAGCGAAGCTTTCATTAAGCCAAAGGTCATCCCACCATTTCATAGTCACGAGGTTACCAAACCATTGGTGAGCAAGCTCATGTGCTACAACTAGGGCAACTTGTTGACGACTGGCAAAGGTTGAGTTCTCATCTACAACCAAGTAAACTTCACGGTAGGTCACAAGACCCCAGTTTTCCATGGCACCAGCTGAGAAGTCAGGAAGGGCGATGTGAAGTGATTGAGGGATTGGATACTTAACTCCATAGTAATCTTCGTAAAACTCGATCGAGCGAACGGCGATGTCTAGTGAGAAATCAAGGTTAGATAGTGGGTGGGCTTTCGTTGAGTAGACACCGACGAGGGTACCGTTTTTAGTTTTAGCCGTTACCCCTTGCAAATCACCAGCAACAAAGGCCAACAAGTAAGAAGACATGCGAGGTGTTGTCTCAAACTTCCAGATGCCTGTTTCCTTACGGTTTTCAACATCAATTTCTGGCATGTTTGACAAGGCAACTTCACCTTCTGCTTGGTCAAAACGTAGAGAAAGGTCAAAAGTTGCTTTGGCTTCAGGCTCATCCACACACGGGAAGGCTTCGCGCGCAAAATGGCTCTCAAACTGGGTAGACAAGACTTCCTTCTTCACTCCATCAACTGTGTAGTAAGAAGGGTAAATCCCTGTCATGTTGTCTGTGATTTTTCCTGAAAAAGCGATGACCATTTCAACTTGACCAGCCTCAGCCAATTCGATATGAAGGGTTTCATTGTCATGGTCAACTGTAAATGGACGAGCCTGACCTGAAACTTCTACAGAAGCGATTTCCAAGTCTTTTTGGTGAAGGGAAATACGGTCACTCTGTGCTTGACCAGTGATGGTCACCTTCCCAGAAAAGGTCTTGGTCTCACGACTCAAGTCTAAAAATAAATCATAGTGTTCAGGAACAAATTGGGTAATAAAATGTTCAACTGCTTGCATAGTTTTCTCCTATTCTAAGTTTAAGAGTTTTACTCTTCTTCAAACAAACTTATTATATCATGTTTTGCTTTAGAAAAAAGGATTGGACAGTGATTTCCAAAACTTTCTTCCTTCTATCTGTCTACAGAGGGTAGACCTTGCGAAATTCTTCCAAAACGACCTTGCTGTCAGGTGTAAAAGTCAAGCCCGCTTCCCTCATCCACTCGGTGAAAAAGTCCTCATGAACCTGGCGCCAATAGGCTAGGGATTTATCACCTTCCCCTTCCTTAAAAGCATGTTCAGCAGAAACTTGATTGAAAGGCTGAACGGACACCTTGGTAATTTCGACAATGCAGACAGCCTGATTTTGACTGTCTAAAATGACATCGAAGGTTCCTTCTTGTGGAAGAGGTTCGTCTTCTAGTGCGTAGAGGTCGTAGACTGAGGCGGTTGCTGTCTTTTCGCCTCTTAGAACCAAGTCGGCCAAGAGATCTGCTTCCACTCCAAAAGCCCAGGCATCTATCTCATCTCCAACCGAGGGGTTAATTTGCTTATAGGCATTCCACATTTCTTGCGGTGTCATGGGTACTCCTGTTCATTTACTTTTTTATTTAAAGGGATAGAGTTGCTTAAATCCATTTATTAAGATATAGTCACGAAGAATTAAAATCGTGCTTTGAATCTCATTATTAACTAAGTCCCGCTCGATTTCCAATTCATTGGATCAAAAAACGTTTGTGTACCTTTCTTTTCCCAAATACACTCGCTTCATCACCATAATTTAATGCATAGAAAATCCTATCTCTTACTTGTGTTAGATATTTTTCTTCATCTATCAGAATAGCCAGTAAAGCAGAATTTTGCACAGGTTCCCAATAGCGATAATCACCGTCAAAGTCAACTTGAACCATTTTATCAATCATTGACTGAGCTAAAGCAGTATTATCGGACAGATACAAGATATAACTTAAGCGATTGAGAACATGCATAGCATCCATCTGAGTTTTCTTATTCTTTTTGGGGACCAGGTTTAAATACGATACTAACTCAGCATCATTTTCAACCTCTTCGATTAGTTCTTTAACATTCATGTATCTACTCCTTTTAATACTTACAATAAGCCTTTACTCTATCCCATCATCTTTATTATATTCTATCATGCAGTTGACTGCATATTCTCCCCATTCCCAAAAGTCATTAAACTCTTCCCGTTGCTCCCAGCCTTCTGCAGCAAAGTCATGAATGAGTTGAACCCTATTGCTCTTTCCTATTTCAAAACAAGCTGTATCATCACAATCTCCTCTTTTAGCGAATGGAATCAACTTTCTTGTTGGGTACCTTTCCTGCAAGCCCTTGTACAGAGATAACGCCCATTCTGAATCTAAAAAATACCAAATATCAAAATCAACTAAATTGAGTTCTACCATTTTTTAAATGATTCAGGATACTGAAATATACTTTCATCCATTGAATAATTTTTCATCTCTCACCTTCCAATTCATATACAAGGTCTTGTCCAGCTCTGGAAATCCTAGTAACTCTGTCTTAGCCTTCAAAACTAATGGCGATGCATTTTCTTCTGTGATTTTCTGAATATCCATCCAAATATATCCGAGTGAATCATTCGCACCATCAGAGACAGCTTCCGAAATCGTAACCTGAGGTGCACTCTCATTCATTTCAACATCATACAAGGCCATGACATGGTGAACCATAAAATTTTTTAACTCTTCCCTGACGAAAACATCGTAGATTCGAGGATTGGAGTAGCTTCTAACAGTAAATCCTGTCTCTTCCATAACTTCTCTAATCAGCGTTTCCGTCAGTCCTTCACCAAGTTGCTGACTACCACCAGGTAGATCATAACGATGTTGATAAGGGCCTCTCGTTTTTTCAATGCAGAGTAACTTCCCGTTTTCAAAGCAAACAGCATAGACTCCAAAGTGTTTTTTGATTTCCATCTAACTCCTCCTACTTCAAAGACCAACCACCATCAATCGTGAGGATTTGCCCTTGCATGGCGCTCGCTTTTCCACTTGCTAAGAAAAGGCTAAGGTCTGCTACTTCCTCTGGCTCAATCCAGCGCTTGATTGGCGTTTCATTAGCCACCCAGTCAGCCAATCCACCTGGTTCAAAGTCCGCCGCAGTCATGCCAGTCTTGACAGCACCTGGAGCGATTCCAAAGACCTGAATTCCAGCTTCAGCATAGTCTAGGGCCAACTGCTTGGTAAAGCCAGCTAAGGCATGCTTAGACGAGGTATAGGCGTGACCACCTCCGCCAGCTAGGCTTGAAGCAATCGAACACATATTGATAATAATTCCTTTTTTATTTTCCAGCATTTGCGTCAAATAATAGCGAGTCAACTCAACAGGAGTCACGTAGTTGATTTCAAAAATCTCATGAATTTCCTGGGATGATTGTTCCAAAAGCGGTTTATAATCATCCAAAACTCCAGCAGTATTACACAAAACATCCACCTGAGGACACCAGTCAAAAATTGGCTCCAAGTCCAAGGTTAAATCCCTCTGTAAAAAGTGGAAATCACCCTGCAATTGGGGATTTTCACCTTGGTCAACTCCATAAACTTGATAACCCTTCTCTAAAAAGAGGCGAGCTTGAGCAAGTCCGATACCTGAGCTCACTCCCGTAATCAATACACGTCTAGTCATGCACTTCTACCCAATCCGTCGCCAAAACATCACAAGGTGTCGGGCTCCACATGGAAAAACCTTCCCCTTCTCCAGACACGTTGATTAGGAAATAAGGCGTCACTTCAAGTGCAACCCCATTTTGCTCGATGGTGTCAAAAAGCTGCACATAGTTTTCAGCCCCTCCCCAACCAGTTCGTACATATTTTTTCTTAGCCTTTAATCCAGGCAGGATTTCTTCAAATGTCATGATGTTCTCCTTTAATGCTACATTATTAATTTAATTATAACAAAAAACCGTTTTCCAACGGTTTTTTGACTGTATCTTAGTGCAATAAAATAAATAACTATCCAATTTTTTATTATTTCAGTTCAATTAATTTATTGTAGATTTTCTCAGTCAGTTCTTTCTGTTGCGTTCCTGTTAAATAGTGTGAAGTACGAATTAAAACAGTTCCATAAACATAGTGGGATCCCGGATTTAAAGCAGTTCCATCAAAAGCACTAATATAAGTATTGCGCTTTTCTGCATCTTCTTTTGTCTTATAAACCTCTATATTTCCACCAGCATCATTACCTTTTTGAACAATATCTGAGCCATCTACAGACTCAGTCACTTGCTTGTCAACAAAATATACAGACGCTGTATACCCACCTTGTTTATTTAGTTTTTTATTAGGGTCATTATCCTCCGTAACCGATTGTACTCCCGTAATTGATTCAATTTCTTTAAGCCTTTCTTCAATAAAAGAACTTGAAGGATTTGTAATTTGTTTTAATTGAAGAATGCTATTTTGATAATGAGTCTGTTTGTCAGATAAATTCTTTTTTGTTTCACTATAATCTAATGGTTGACTTAATTCTTCAATTTGCTTCTCAATCTTAGCAGTCGCTTTCTCTATTTCTGGTACTTTACGAAGTGAATCTTTGCTATCCTTTATAGTTGATTTCAATTCTTCCAATGTCTTAGAATCAAGAGGTTCTTCATCATTATCAACAACCTTTTCAGCCTCAGCTATTTGATCTTCAACTTCTTTATTTTTTTCATTTAAATCCTTTACTACATCTTCAAACTTAGTTACAGCAGCTTGATGTGGCGCATAGGACAAGAAATAGTAGCCCAGGCCAGAAATTCCTATGATGAGACACATTGACAATATCATTATTTTTCTCTTCATTTCAATCTCCAAAAAGTATTTAATATCTTCATAATTTTACTATAATACATCAAAACAAGCAACAAAAAAACCGTTTTCCAACGGCTTTTTGACTGTATATCTACTAAATTCTTACTACCACTGCAATCCGGCTTCTCTGATTTCTTTCTTGGAAGCGAATTTACCATTTGGTCTGTGCCATCTTCCGTTTACATCTCTAAAGTAGCCACCTGAATTTGTTGAGTGCGAGTTTGATTCCTGACTTTCTTCCTTTTCTTGTGCAGCCTGACGTGCTTTTTCTTCTTCTTCCTCTTTCGCTTTCTTTTCAGCTGCTTCTTTTTCTTCAGCCTCTTTCTTGGCTTTTTCCTCAGCCTCTTTCTTGGCTTTTTCCTCAGCCTCTTTCTTGGCTTTTTCTTTTTCTTCTTTTATCTTTGCATCTTCAACTGTATTTTTAGCAGTACCATCCAAATAATTGATTTCCGCATTAGCTGAAACATTGTCTAAAACGACATGCGTCACAGAATACTGATCAACCTTTTCCTTACTACCACCCAACTTGATCTCCAAGAGTTTGCCGTTTTCATCTATTCCCACATACTGCAACTCAATCTGTCTCGGGATCAATTCGTCCTTTTGATAGATTGGGGTCACCTTGTAGTCTAAATAATAGTTTGGGTGATTGGCCAACCAAGAGTCCAATCGATTTTCATAGTAAAGCATGCTACTTTGGTTTTGATCATCTGTTCCAGAATAATTTCCAGCATTGAGCCAATTAGTCATAGAGACCAAGTTTTTCTTTTCATCATTCAATCCACTAAATTGGTACCTGATCAGATGGCCTCGACTCATCAGCCAAGCTTCTTTTTTACCATCACCATAAAAGAATTTATAGTTGTGCCATCCAACTGGATCATAAGTCAACTTAGGTTCTCTCTTCTCAGTTGACTCATCGCTGTCCTTGAGTTGAATATGAGCACCCGTCGCGCGTGATTTAGAATCCAATTCACCAAGTTCTAACTGCTTTTCATTTTTAAAAGGCAAGAGTCCAGCTTCTTTAAACAACTTCTCATCGAACTTGATTTGCTTCTGTTCAATTTTTTCTTCTGGAACCTTTGATTCTACCTTATGTCCAGAACAAGCAACTAGTGTTGTGAGCGAAAGCAAGGCAATTGAGAAGGATAGTAGCTTTTTCATAAAAATTTCCTTTATTTTTATATAGTGATTAGATTAATATCTCCTATTTCATTCTACTATCATTTTGTTAATTATTCAAGACTAAAGAGAATGTTATCATACTATTCCTCCTCCAATAACTAAAACAAAAACGATAACCACTTTTCAGTAGTTACCGTCGAGTTCTTTTGATTAGTCTTTCCCACCAAGTTTACTGTTGATGGTCATCATGATGCTGGCTATTTTCTCACCCCAGTATGGATCGGAAGCATAGCGAACATTCATTCCTGTTGCCTTGTTTCCAAGGTGGTCTCTGCCGTAGTCAATGTAATTCTCACGAATCCACTTGGCCGCTCCGAGAATCCCTTTGTCCACATCATCAAAGCTCTTAGCTGAAAGATATGGGCTAGTATCATAAGCCGCAATACCAAAGAAGTTGTTCTTATCTCTGGCAATTTGACTGCGTCCCCACGCACTTTCAAGAGCGCTATGAGCCATCAAGTAAAGGGCATTGACACCATAGCGTTCCTCAGCTTCTTTGAAAGTCGCTCCTTTACCCGCAAGAGGACTGTCCTGCAAGTTCATCATCGAATACAGTTTATCCAATTCAGCTGCACTATAATTACTTGGTTCTCTCAAGTTTTTATAGAGGAAAGGATTTTTAATGGTAAAGCCGTCAAAATGCTCACCATCAGTTGAGTAGTACTTCTTACCAATAACCATAGCAGATGTGTGTGGAGCTACTTTGATACTCGTGTAAGGAGAGAGTTCATGGTAGAGGAATTTCCCATCACTAGTATAATGAGGGATAAACTCGCTTCCTTCATCCACTGCTGTCAAATCACTTTGATTCATATAGCCAGATAAGCCAGAAATCGAAACTGCAAGTCGGCCACCTTTTCGCGTCGAGCTATCCAGTGAAACGATGCTTCCCTGATTAATGTAACTCAAGATATCTCCAGATGCACTGTAGACATAGGCTGTGATTGGTTTAACTTTGTAATATTTGGTTTTATCCGCAACATGCCATTTACCTGAGGCATCCAAGGTATGACCATCTACAGTCTCGTTTTTTGCCATGTAACCGCCTGATTTAAGGTAGTACCATGATTGGTCGGATGAATCGTAGATTAATTCTTTCTCAGCCATCTTCCCATTTGACTTGAGGTAGAACCAATTGTTCTTGTACCACACCCACTCACTTGCAGCCATATAACCGCCTGATTTGAGATAGTAGTAACCATTATCCCATATCCATTCTTTATTGGCATAATTTCCATCAGAGTTGATATAGAACCATGAGTTATAATTCTTGTCAAAGAGCCAACCTTTACCAGCTTTTGCTCCACTACTCGTCACATAACTGCGGTCAATCCAAGTTTCTGTGGAGAGGTAGCCACCGGATTTGAAATGGTAATCCTTACCTTTGATGATTTGCCAACCTTTTTCAGCATAGGTTCCGTCAGCTTTCAAGTAAAACCATGAGTTATAATTCTTGTCAAAGAGCCATTCCGATTTCAGTTTAGCTCCACTCTTAGCAACATAGAAGCGGTCAATCCAACGTTCAGTAGAAAGATAGCCTCCAAATTTGAAATGGTAATCTTTACCTTTAATCGTTTCCCAGCCTTTTTCGGCATAGCTACCATCAGCTTTCAAGTAAAACCAAGAATCATAATTCTTATCAAAGAGCCATTCCGATTTCAATTTAGCTCCACTTTTAGCAACATAGAAGCGGTCAATCCAACGTTCAGTAGAAAGATAACCGCCTGATTTGAAATGGTAGTCCTTCCCATCTATGGTTTGCCAGCCATTTTCAGCATAGGTACCATCTTGTTGAATGTAGAACCAACTGCTATAGTTATCATCATAAATCCAACCTTGTTTGACCTTATTACCATTTTCTGACAAATAGTTCTTACCAAGCCAAGTACTTTTCAGCATTTTACCTTGTGAATTGATGTAGTATTGGTTCTCACCTTGAGTGATCCATTCATCTTTGGCCATCTTGCCATCTTCTTTAAGGTAATATTTTTCCTGACCTTGTTGAATCCACTCATTTTGAGCTTTTTGACCATCAGACTTGAGATAATACCAGGATTGTTTTTCTTGGTCAAACACCCATTGATTCTTGACCCTAGCACCACTTTCAGCCACATAGTACTGGTTAATCCAAGCTTTTGTGGCTAATTTCCCGGTCTCGTTAAAATAGTAATCCTTACCACCAACAGTCAGCCAGCCGTTTTCTGCACGTTGTCCATCAGCCTTAAGATAAAACCAATTCTGATACGTTTGGTCAAAGATCCATTGGTTGGTTACTGGTTTTCCATCGGCTTTGAGGTAGGTCTTTCCTTGCCAAGTTCCCTCTTCTGCTTTCGCTGTCTCCACTACAGTAAAAAAACACCCCAATAAGCCAGCACTTACTAGGGCCACTTTCCATCGTTTCATTTAAATGCTCCAATAACGTTTTCTGAACCCTATTGTAACATAGTTAACCGACGGAAATATTACAAATTGATGAAGATTCTATTTCTTGTTGACAATAAGGAAGACCTAGTTTATCCCAGACTGGCTTTGACTTCCTTACGGAGATCTTCCAAACTGCTAATGCCATATTTGTCCATGACTTTTGGTAAATTTTCGATGATATCAGGACAGGCATAAGGATTGGTAAAGTTGGCTGTTCCAACTCCGATGGCAGACGCTCCAGCCAGATACATTTCTAGTGTAGCTTCTGCCGAATCCACTCCTCCCATTCCAATGATGGGCAGGTCTGTTGTTTGGGCTACTTGTCGGATGAGTTTGAGGGCTACTGGAAAAACTGCCGGGCCAGACATTCCACCTGTTCCATTGGCCAAGATTGGTTTGCGAGTTTTGAGGTTAAAGCGCATACCGACTAGAGTATTGATCATGGTTAAGCCACTTGCTCCTGCATCTTCTGCGGCTTTAGCAATAGTGACAACATCCGTTACACTAGGAGTTAACTTAACATAAACTGGCACATCAGAGGCTTCCACAGCCGCTTTTACCACTTCATAAGCCAAGTCAGGATCTTGCCCAATCAGAAGTCCATGATTGCCGTGATCTACATTCGGACAGGAGATATTAAGCTCGATAGCTTTTACATTTGCTGCCTTGGAAATTCCTCGAGAAACGGCAGCGTACTCTTGTTTTGAAAAGCCAGCTACATTAGCGATGATAGGAAGATTTGGATATTCTCTTTCCAACCAAGGAAGTTTTTCAGCCAAAACAGCTTCTAAACCAGGATTTTGTAAACCGATTGCATTGAGCATACCAGCAGGTGTCTCAGCTACTCTCGGAGTAGGATTGCCAAAACGGGGTTCAAGTGTCGTCGCCTTGATCATAATGGAGCCTAAAAGGTCTAAATCATAGTACTTGGCATACTCTTGACCAAAACCAAAACAGCCTGATGCTGGTATAATTGGATTTTTCAAATCCAAACCAGGGAGAGAAACTTGTAAACGATTTTTAGTCATAATTTTCTCCTTATAATACAACTGTTCCTGTGCGGAAAACAGGGCCATCTTCACAGACGCGTTGACTGACAGTCTCACTATCTGGCACTTTTAGAACGCAGGCATAGCAAGCCCCCATCCCACAAGCCATACGAGATTCCAGAGATAGGTAGGCTCTTGGGTGGTCATAAAAGGTTTGATTGATGTACTTCATCATTCCAGGTGCCCCACATGAGTAAACAGCCTCAAATTGACTGTCTAAGTCATTGATAACAACAGAAACATTTCCCTTGATGCTATAAGAACCATCATCTGTCGTTACAAATACCTGACCATATTGGGCCAATTCGGTTTCGAGAATAACAGCATCCTTAGTCGCAAAACCGAGGACTGTCACTACTGTCACCCCACGCGCATGCAATTCCTTAGCCACCTCAAGCAAGGGTGGAACTCCAATCCCCCCACCAACGAGGAGAACTTGGCTCTGATCGTCTAAATCAGACAAGTCAAAACCATTTCCCTGAGGCCCCATCACATCAAGAGTATCTCCCTGACTTAAAGTTGAAAAAATAGCTGTCCCAGCCCCCTCAATCCGATAAATGAGGTGACACTGCTTGTTTGCCTTGTCAATAGACGAAATTGAAATAGGGCGGCGCAAGAGATGGGCGTCATCAGGCACTCGCAGATGAAGAAATTGGCCCGCTCGCATAGATTCAACCATTTCTCCTTCTAGGACTAATTCAAAGATTGCTGGCGCAATTTCCTCCTGTGCAACCACCTTCATGGTTTCCAAACGAATGGCACCCAAGCGCTTCTTACATGTGGGATTCATGATTCTTCCTCCTTAAATTTTAAGGGGACCAGATAAAAAAAAGACCTTGCTAATGCAAGGCCTCAGTTGGGTTAGGCTAGAACTCATGCGCACACTTAAAAAATCCGCACAGAGATTCCCCTAGTCCTTTTATCTGACACCTTGTGAGTCTCTCTGGACTCCCCTTAAAGGTTAAATTTGTATTAGTATACCCTTTCAAAGAAAAAAAGTCAAGTAGAAAACGAACATTCTACTTGACCTCACTGGATTATTTTTCACGAATGACTTCGACCTTGTAGCCATCAGGATCCTTGACAAAGTAATAGTTTGGTTGAGTTCCTGGAAGTCCATTAGGGGCTGTCACCTCATAGCCTTTAGCGCTATGTTCTTGATGTAGGGTCTCAAGGTCAGGTGTGCTAAGAGCGATATGGGCAAAGCCATCTCCCACCACGTAAGGACCGTGATCGTAGTTATAGGTCAACTCCAACTCGTAGTCATCCCCCTCAAGTCCTAGATAGACAATCGTGAAGGCATGATCTGGAAAATCTCTGCGACGCAATTCTTTAAATCCAAAAGCATCTTGATAAAATGCGATTGATTTTTCAAGGTTTTCTACTCGCAAGCAAGTGTGTAACATTTTTGAAGCCATATATTCTCCTTTATTTTTAAAAAGACTGGGACAATCCTGTTCCAGTCTTATCAATTATTATTTACCAAGTTTTGCTTTAGCTGCATCTGCAAGAGCTGTGAAAGCTGCTGCATCGTTAACAGCCAAGTCAGCAAGCATTTTACGGTTAACTTCGATCTCAGCCAATTTCAAACCATGCATCAATTGTGAGTATGAAAGTCCGTTCAAACGAGCTGCCGCGTTGATACGAGTGATCCACAATTTGCGGAAGTCACGTTTTTTCTGACGACGGTCACGGTATGCATAGTAGTAAGAGTTCATTACTTGTTCTTTTGCAGTACGGAACAAGATATGTTTAGCTCCATAGTAACCTTTTGCTAATTTAAGAATACGTTTACGACGTTTGCGTGATACAACGCCACCTTTAACACGTGCCATGTTTTATTTCCTCCAAATATTTCCTAGAATTGTTTACTTACTGTCAGGCTATTATTTCAAGCGAGTAAGCATTGCTTTGATACGTTTGAAATCTCCTGAATGCACCATAGATGCTTTACGAAGATGACGACGTTGTTTCTTAGTTTTTCCGTGGAAACGGTGAGAAGTGTAAGCACGGAAACGTTTAAGTCCACCAGAACCTGTACGTTTGAAACGTTTAGCTGATGCGCGGTGTGTTTTTTGTTTTGGCATGATTTTTTCTCCTTTATTTAACTTTCTGACAATTATTTTTTGTCAGTTGCTGGCGCCAACTGCATGAACATTTGGCGTCCATCCATCTTAGCTCGTTGTTCGATGATCGCAATATCTTGTGTTGCTTCAGCAAACTCAGCTAAAACTTTTGCACCAATCTCTTTATGGGTGATCATACGCCCTTTAAAGCGAATAGATACCTTAACTTTATTTCCTTTTTCAAGGAACTTGCGTGCATTGCGAAGTTTTGTGTCAAAGTCACCCTTGTCGATAGTTGGACTCAGACGAACTTCTTTCACAGTAACAACACTTTGTTTTTTACGTTGTTCTTTTTGCTTTTTCTGATACTCAAATTTGAACTTACCGTAGTCCATAATCTTAGCAACAGGCGGTTTTGCTTGGGGTTGAATCAATACTAAGTCAACATTTGCACTATCAGCCAATGCTTGCGCTTCGCTGAGTGGCTTGATGCCTAGCTGTTCTCCCTCAAGACCGATCAAGCGAACTTCACGTACACGAATTTCATCATTGATGAATAAGTCTTGCTTTGCTATGGTTTTCACCTCTTTTTTATTATTAGAGAAAAACAATAGCGGACTCGTAATGATACAAGCCCGCACGTTATGATAGCGTTTCTTAGAAACTTTTCATCCGTAGGGCCAGGCAACTTGATGTCACAAGGCGAGAAGCTCTCACTTCTGCTTTTCTCAACTTTTATATGATACCAAGTTTTCTATTCCTTGTCAAGATAAAAAGTCAATTTTTTAAAAACTTTGTCTATCTTATCGAACCGTTTCAATTCGCCAACTATTCCATCCTTTAAAGCGGAT
The DNA here is from genome assembly GCF_019685515.1 of Streptococcus cristatus. Lineage (GTDB taxonomy): Bacteria > Bacillota > Bacilli > Lactobacillales > Streptococcaceae > Streptococcus. The sequence continues at coordinate 733,491 of NZ_JABFFN010000001.1, read as the reverse complement.
AGCTCCTTGCTGGTCAGTTCGGTAAATCTTACTCTTGATACTTTCCAGTCGTGTCAAGGTTTCCTGATGGGGGAGTTTCGCACGATTGTTTTTTCCAACTGAAATGAGAGTAATCTCTGGTTTGAGTTTTTCGAGGAAAACTGGATTTGATGAGGTTTTAGCGCCATGTTGGCTTGCTTTCAAGACATCCACCTCTAGGTCAGAATAATGCTTCAGCAAGTCCTTCTCTCCCTTCTCTTTCAAATTTCCTGTGAAGAGAAAGTGCTTATCCAAGAGTCTCCCATAAAGAACCAGGGAACCATCACGATCCCCATCTCCAATCTGCCTTGGAGATAGGACTTCTAACTGACTTCCAAAAATCGGTAAATTCTCCCCAGCTGCCACACTACATACCTTGTTTTGACTTGCTTCTAGTTCCGCTACAAATTCCTTCTGTGTCAGACTTCCTTTTGATACTAAAATCTCTCCGACATGGAAAGCCTTTGTTACTTCTAGCAAATCGCCAATATGCTCCTTATCTGTATTTGTCAAAATCAGCTGGTCAATCTTGTCTACTCCACGACTTTTAAGATAGGGAATCAAGGTTCGCTGGGCATTGCTGGTTGTCGACTTTTGCTGCCAAGCTTGGATTTTTTTGTCGGATTCTGCCTTTCCTCCTACATCTATGAGTATGGTTTTACCAGTTACATCCCTTAGAAAAATGCTTTCTCCCTGCCCTACATCCAGCATGGTAATTTCATTTTCCAGCGGATGCTTGGTCAAGAAAAAGAGTCCTACGATAAAGAGACTGAATCCTACTACCCTTTTGATGTTTTTCCTAAAATCATACAGTATTGCCAAGGAAATTAACAGTAGAATCAACAGCCATGCGTTGGGTTGACCAAAGACCAGGGGCCTACTTGCCAGCTGCGATACCAAGCGAATGATGCTCTCCAACCATTCAAAGGCAAGGTTAAGCTGAGTGACTGGGTAAACAAAAGACAGGATGAATAAGATGGACAAAAGTGGTAAGAATACCAAGTCAAACAGAAAGGAAAAGACAAAGGTCAAAAGGATAGACCAAGGCTGAAATTCTGCAAAATAGAAGGATAGAATGGGTAATATGCCCAAAGAAATGACCAGACTTTCTCTAGCAACAGCCTTGAGCCCCTCCCCTTCTTTGCTTGTCATGGTCAATATAAAAGCGTAGGCACAGGACAAGACCCCTCCTACTGTCAGGAAAAAGTTGGGCATGATGATAAAGAGGACAAGGACCGTCAAGGCAAAATTGTCCAAACCCTTAACACCATGTTGGGCTAGTAACTTTTGCAAGAGACTACGAATGACTGAAGCTGAAAATCCTGTCAGACCTGCATAGACAAGGGAAAAAGGATAAGTCAGCCACTTCAACTTTTCTGGAGTCAAGCCCAAACGCAAGAGGAGTTTCTTAAAGGCATCCATAAAGAAGCCTACCTGCATACCCGACAAGGCAAAGAGATGGATAATTCCAAGACTGGAATAGAGCTCATTAATCTCCTCAAAGTCCGTGTCCAAATGTCCCAGCAAGAGCCCTGTCATATAGTTGCGCATAGGGTCTGGAAAGTGCGTCTTGATCCAAACTACAGCCTTTCGACGTAAACTAGACAGATTTTTTCCTATATCCCAACTTTTAACCTGTTTAATTGACTGGATACTCTTGATAGTCAATGTCTGGTAAATCCCCTGAGTCTTCAGGTAGGCTTGGTAGTCAAAGCCACCAAAATTTCTCTGCCCTTCGGGTTCCGAAAGTTTTCCTTCTAGTTCAATCTCATGAAGGTCTGTTAAGGCCTGAAATTGCTCTTTCTCCTCCTCAGACTGGAGTTTATAGTAAACTTGGAAGGTACGGCCGTCAGCCTTGCCCCGAAAGGACAGACTATCTCCATTGACTTTTATAGTATCTGGCAAAATCCGTACCCTCTCAACAGAATCCACTAGGTTTTGACTAGCTTGTGTCTGTTGCCAGTTTTGAAACAAAAACCAAAATCCAAAAATCCCACAAATCGCTAGAACTTTACCAGCCGATTTCCAAGAAAATTGGAAAAAGAGACAGACGAGCAAAAAAACAAAACCTAGCAGTGCGAGATAGGACGCTCCTAAAATGACATAGTAAAGCCAGAGTAACAGAAAACTCAGATAGATTAGGGGGATAGGAAAATTCTTAATCCACTGTGACATAGTCTTTTAGCTTTTCTATGGTCTTAGCGCCAATACCAGAGACCTTCTTTAATTCATCAACTGACTTGAATTTGCCATTTGTCTCACGATGATCGATAATATCCTGGGCTCGTTTTCCTCCCAAGCCTTTGACCTGCTTGAGTTCTTCCAGACTAGCTTTATTGAGGTTGACCTTCTTTTCTTTACTTGTCGAAGGAATCGTTCCAGAGGCAGCCTGCTGACTAGCTGCTTCTTCTCCCTTAGTTGGAACATAGACAAGAGCCTCGTCACTGACTTTCTGTGCTAGATTGAGCGACTTGCTATCTGCCTCCTCTGTCAAGCCACCTGCCTTCTGAACGGCATCATGAACCCGACTTCCTACTGGCAAATCATAAATCCCTGGCGATTTAACAGCACCTTTGACATCAACTGTGATTAGATCTTGTTCAAGAGTCTCTTCCTTTTCTTCCTTATTCACTTCTTTTTCAGACGATGAATCCTTTGAAACGGCTGCGACTTCAGTCTGCAAATTTGTTTCTGTGACAGATGTCTGTGTAGTTGGCTTTAGTAGGAAAAATGCGCCCAAGGCCAAGCCTAAAACAGAGCAGATGACAATGATTTTATACTCTTTGATTTTCTCTATAATTGCTTCCATATTTTCTCCTCTCTTAGATTATTCGCAAGAGAAATAAAAAACAGTCGAAAATTTCTTTTCAACTGCTTATTTATTTGCAAAATAGTCTTCCTTATTCAAGACATAATGAACTCTTGTGATCATTCGACCTGGTTCTTTATTATCCATTCTGGCATAGGGTTCTTCGTGGGAAAAACGCATACCTGACTTCTCCATGACCTTTCCTGATGCGGGATTGTCCTTATCGTGAAGAGCGGTCAACTTGTTCATTCCAATCTTCTCAAAAGCCAGTTCAATCACGGCACGATTGGCTTCTGTCGTCAATCCTTGATTCCAATATTTTTTATTGATAATGTAGCCAATAGCTGCTTTTTTGAGAATGTGGTCAATCTTGTGCAAATCAATGGTTCCGATAAACTGGTCAGTGCTTTTTAGTTCGATTCCCCACCGTCCCAAGGGATTAGCCAAGTAAAACTGAGCAATGTTATTCTTAGTTTCTTCTAAGCTTTGATTTGTTGGAAAAGTGTAGCGTGTATTTTCTCTGTCTGAGGCATACTCAAACATAGCTTCTGCATCGTCCAAGGTTACAGGTCGGAGCAACAAACGCTCCGTTTCTATTGATGGATACTGGGCAAATTTCACAAATATTGATTCCATACTTTTCCCTCCATTAGAGCTTGATTCTCACTAGTCTAGCATAAATAAATTTGGATGACAAGTTTTTCTTGATTTTTGAAGCGGTTTCATATACAATAAAACCATCACATTTTTTGATTTATGAACTGGAATGTGACAACTAAAACAAGACCGTCAATAGAAAGGTAGGTTATCTCTATGTTAATCGGAATCCCAAAAGAAATTAAAAATAATGAAAACCGTGTTGCCCTCACTCCTGCTGGCGTCCACAGTTTAGTCAGTCGTGGACATCGCGTCCTCATCGAAACAAATGCTGGTCTCGGTTCAGGATTTACTGATGCAGACTATCAAAAGCAAGGAGCTGAGATTGTCGCTACTGCTGGTGAAGCTTGGGCAGCAGAGTTAGTCGTGAAAGTAAAAGAACCACTAGCTTCTGAATATGGTTATTTGCGCGACGATCTTCTCCTCTTCACCTACTTGCACATGGCCGCTGCTCCAGAATTAGCAGATGCTATGTTAGCAGCAAAAACAACAGGAATTGCCTATGAAACTGTTCGTGATAATCAAGGACAACTACCACTCCTCGTTCCTATGAGTGAGGTTGCTGGTCGTATGGCTGTTCAAATCGGAGCCCACTTCCTTACTAAGCAAGCTGGTGGTTCTGGTGTCCTACTAGGTGGTGTACCAGGTGTTCCAAAAGGAAAAGTAACCATCATCGGTGGTGGTGTCGTCGGTACACATGCTGCCCGCATCGCCCTTGGTCTTGGTGCTCAAGTGACTATTTTAGATATCAGTGCGAAGCGTCTCTCAGTTCTAGAAGAAGTCTTTGGGAATCAAATCCAAACTCTTATGTCTAATTCTTTCAATATCGAAGCAAGTGTGAGAGATGCTGATGTGGTGATTGGTGCAGTTCTCATCCCTGGTGCCAAAGCACCAAAATTGGTGACAGATGAGATGGTCAAACAAATGCGTCCAGGCTCTGTCATCGTTGACGTTGCCGTTGACCAAGGTGGCGTTATCGAGACAGCTGACCGTGTGACAACGCACGATGAACCTGTCTATGAAAAATACGGGGTTCTCCACTATGCCGTTGCCAATATCCCTGGTGCAGTTGCTCGTACCTCTACTATCGCCCTAACCAATGTCACTCTTCCTTATATCGAAGCTCTGGCTGGCAAAGGATTCGCACAAGCAATTGCTGAAGATGAAGGCTTGCGTCAAGGTGTGACCACTTATCAAGGTTACTTGACCAGCCTCCCAGTTGCTCAAGGTCTCGATAAAGATCACACGTCAATCGACGAACTTGTTTAAAGTTATACACTCATTAAAAAAGAGCAGTTCAAATCTGAACTGCTCTTTTGCTATTCTGTTTCTTGGTTCTTTTCTTCAACCTTAACTGGAGCCGGTTCATAAGCTCGGATAATCTGAGCGACAACTGGATGGCGAACCACATCCTTGGCTGAAAAATGAACAAAGTCGATTTGGTGAATGTTCTTGAGCTTTTCTTGAGCATCAATCAAACCGGACTTAACATTACGTGGTAGGTCAATCTGGCTGATATCTCCATTGACAATCATCTTAGAATTAAAGCCTAAACGAGTCAGGAACATCTTCATCTGCATGATGGTCGTATTTTGTGCTTCATCGAGAATGACAAAGGCATCATCCAAGGTCCTCCCACGCATGTAGGCAAGAGGCGCTATTTCAATAATTTCACGCTCCATGAGACGGGTCGTTTGGTCTTTCCCGAGAATCTGATACAAGGCATCATAAACTGGTCGAAGATAAGGATCGACCTTCTCCTTAAGATCACCCGGAAGAAATCCTAGACTCTCGCCTGCTTCCACTGCCGGACGAGTGAGGATAATCCTCTTGACTTGCCCACGTTTAAGGGCAGTTACTGCCAAGGTCACTGCAAGAAAGGTCTTCCCTGTCCCTGCTGGTCCGATTCCAAAGGTCACATCATGCTGTTTGACACTGTCCACATAAAGTTTTTGACCTAAGGTTTTGACACGAATCGGTTTCCCAGTATTGTCCTTGATAATTTCTTCTTCGTAAAGGGCGACAAACTTGTCGATTTCATCGTTTTTGACCATGCCAATCGCAGTGACCACATCTGGTGTGCCGACTGTCATTCCACGATTTACCAAGACCATCAAAGCCTGAATAACCTGACGGGCTTCCTCACAGGCAGACTCTTCTCCGATAACCTGCACAATCTCCGTACGAGCATGAATCACCACATCGAGCTCTTCTTCCATCAAACGAAGATGGCGCTCATTGGAACCAAAAAGATGGAACAAGTCATCTGGATGACTCAGTTGAATGTCTATTGAATGTTCCTTCAAATAAAGAACCTCTCTAATCCGTTTATTTCTTTTTATTATAGCAAAGAGAACAATAAAATACTAGCCTCATCTCATTGTCTCTAGTGTTCTAAGTATTCTTGCCAGATGGCGTCAAAATCTCCTAGGTTAAAAGAGAAGCTGGCATGCTCCTCCAAAAAGCGACTCACCTCATCAAAATCATCCGTGTGTTTTGGAAAAGCTGACTCCTCAAAAGCGAGATCTGCCAAGATGGCTTTTGGGCTATTACTTTTAGGATTGCGCTCGGTCATGAGCCAAGTGTAAAATGATTTTCTCAATTCTTTCTCCTATCAAGATTTTTTTGATGACACTTTTCTGATTCTTGAAAATTACTGGACTTAGTCTCTGAAACGTAGTGGTTTATAAAATCCGTTTTCGCATTTGTATAGGCGTCTCGATTGTGTTCAAATTGTTTCCACAAACTGAGTTTTAATTCCTGATACGCTTGGGCAATATCTGGGTGCTGGCAGAGATAATCTCTAAAATAAATCTCGTCATGATCTCCCGTCATTCGCAAATGTAAATGAAAAACTTTCTCAGCAAATCCCTGCTCTGTATATCCTTTATTTAGCGAAATCCTGTTAGGACTCTCCGACATCACTAGCCACCCATTCTTCACCAATAAATCCCTAACTCTTGCTAAATCCTCTTTTCTACCTACTTCTAACAGAATATCAACGATATTTTTAGCCCAAATATTAGGGATAGCAGTGCTACCGATATGTTCTATTCTTTGAATAACATTTGCACCCAATATTTTTTTCAGACTTGTTTTTTCCGATTCATACCAGTCTTTCCACTCTGACTTGTGCTCTACTAGAAAAATAGGAAAAAGTTGCCAGAGTTCCTCTAAACTCATTTCTTCAAGTTTCTTTTTCATGTCTATAAGACCTAAATCAACTCTGTCCCAAACTGGTCCTGCTTGATTTTGCCAGCCTTCATCAAGCCTCCGAGTGCTTTCTTAAACTGACCTTTAGAGATACCAAAGGTTGCTTTGATGTCCTCAGGAGATGACTTATCATTCAAGGTCATGAAACCGCCATTGCTTTCCAAGTAGGTCAAAATCATCTGAGCATCATTTTCCAACATTTCAAAGGAACGTGGTTTGAGGGATAGGTTCAAGGTACGGTCCACTTCACGGAAACCGATAACACGCGCATCTAACACTTGCCCCAAACGTGGCTCTGCGTAGCGCTCGCTAGGATGGATAAAACCAAGCATGTTATTCTCTGGCAGATAGACAAAGGTCCCTGACAGCTTGAGGCGGTAAACAATGGCTGGCCAGTTTTGGTTCTGCATGTTGTTGTAAGCAGGACGAGCCAGGCGTTGGAAATCTTCCTGATAAGCCAAAAGTCCCCAGATTCGGTCTTTCTTGTCCACTTCAAGACGGATGTAGAGTTTGTCACCTTTCTTAGGCCAGAGTTCCTTGAGCTCAGGGAGGATATCGAGTGACACAACGATTTCTTTATCAGGTAGACCGGTATCGACAAAGACACCCAAGTCCTTACGAACTTCTGTTACCGTTCCCCAACCAAATTGGTCCTGAGTGGCAGTCACTTCTAGAGTAGTCAAGCGGAGTTTTTGCTTCATATCCGTGTAGGCAAAACCTTTGACCGAATCCCCTACCGTATGCTGACCTTCTTCCTTGGCAAGGGCATAGGTCTGACCATCCTTTTGCACAAAGTAAAAACGGTCATTTTCATCGATGATGAGTCCAACGATAAAACTTGCAAGATTTGTATTCATATTTCCTTCTTTCGAATAAAACTCAGCCAGCAATGCCAACTGAGTTTTTCTGTTTATTTTTAGACTTCCAAGATTTCTTTTTCTTTATTGGCAGTCATGTCGTCGATGTGTTTCACAGCGTCGTCTGTTACTTTTTGAATATCTTTTTCAAGAGTCTTCAATTCGTCTTCAGTGATTTCTTTTGCTTTTTCTTGCTTTTTAGCTTCGTCCATAGCGTCGCGGCGGATATTGCGGACAGCCACTTTAGCATTTTCACCGACCTTCTTCACTTCTTTGGCAAGGTCACGACGAGTTTCTTCTGTAAGAGCTGGGATAACCAAACGAATCACAGAACCGTCGTTAGCTGGTGTGATACCAAGATCAGAAGCGTTCAAGGCACGTTCGATGTCTTTCAATGAAGACTTGTCAAATGGTGTTACCAACAAAACACGCGCTTCTGGAATGGTAATTGAAGCGATTTGGTTAAGAGGAGTTTCGACTCCATAGTATTCTACGTGGATACGGTCTAGCAAGCTTGCGTTGGCACGACCGGCACGGATACCACCAAATTCACGAGCAAGTGATTGGTGAGACTGGGTCATTCTCTCTTTAGCTTTTTCTACAATTGCGTTAGCCATAATTTTCTTATTCCTTTTCTTCGATATTGTTTGAAACTGTTGTTCCGATATTTTCACCAAATACAACACGTTTGATGTTGCCTGGTTGGTTCATGTTAAAGACAACCAAGTCAATGTCGTTGTCCATAGAGAGGGTTGAAGCAGTTGAGTCCATGATACGAAGACCTTTATTGATAACATCACGGTGGGTCAATTCTTCAAACTTAACAGCTGTCTTGTCTTTCTTAGGATCGGCATTGTAAACACCGTCTACGCCATTTTTAGCCATAAGGATGGCATCCGCTTCGATTTCAGCTGCACGAAGGGCTGCTGTTGTATCTGTTGAGAAGTAAGGTGAACCAATTCCAGCACCAAAGATAACAATACGGCCTTTTTCAAGGTGGCGAAGAGCACGTCCACGTACATAAGGTTCTGCCACTTGTTGCATCGCAATGGCTGTTTGTACACGCGTATCGACACCAACTTGTTGCAATGAATCTGCCATCACAAGAGCATTCATCACGGTCCCAAGCATTCCAGTGTAATCTGCCTGAACGCGATCCATGCCAGCTTCTGCAGCAGGTTCTCCGCGCCAGAGATTTCCTCCACCAATAACAAGGGCAATTTCGATACCTAAGCTATGAACTTCTTGAATCTCTTTTGCGATTGTTTGAACTGTTTGGATATCAATCCCTACGCCACGTTCACCGGCAAGGGCTTCACCTGATAACTTGATTAAAATACGTTTATACTTGGGATTCGCCATTTTTACTCTCCTTTTTTTATCCTACCTATTTTATCACAATTTCTAAGATTTTTATAGTATCATGAGCAATTCTTTCAAAAAAATTAAACCGTTAAAAATTCCTCTAAGTCGGTAAGAGCACGCTCTGCAATTTTTTCATAACGAGCTTTTTTATCACGGATACGCTCGCCTTCCAATTCCTTGATAATCCCAAAATTGACATTCATTGGTTGGAAATGTTTGCTATCAGCGTGAGTGATGTAATGAGCTAGACTTCCAATCGCTGTGGTCTCTGGGAAGATAGCCTCACTTTCACCCTTGAAGAGTCGAGCCGCGTTAATACCTGCAACCAAGCCTGAAGCTGCTGACTCAACATAGCCTTCCACACCCGTCATTTGACCAGCAAAGAAGAGGTTGGGTTGTTTCTTAGAACGGTAAGTCTGTTCAAGAAGATTTGGTGAATCCATGTAAGAATTGCGGTGCATGACCCCATAACGGACAAACTCAGCATTTTCAAGACCTGGAATCATTTGGAAGACACGCTTTTGTTCTCCCCATTTGAGGTGGGTTTGGAAACCAACGATATTGTAGAGGCTACCAGCCGCATTATCCTGACGAAGTTGGACAACCGCATACGGTGTTTTGAACTCCCCGTCACGAGGGCCTGTGTAGTCGTCTGGATACTCCAAACCGACTGGCTTCATCGGACCATAAAGCATGGTTTTAATGCCACGCTTGGCCATGACTTCGATAGGCATACATCCTTCAAAGTACTTTTCTTTTTCAAAAGAATTCAGCGGTGCTTCTTCCGCATTAATCAAGGCTTCATGGAAATCCATAAATTCTTGCTTGGTCATAGGGGCATTGAGGTAGGCCGCCTCTCCCTTGTCATAACGAGATTTGAGATAGACCTTGCTCATATCAATAGTGTTGACATCGATAATGGGCGCTGCCGCATCGTAGAAATAGAAGCCATTGCCACCATTAAGGGCATGAATCTTTTCAGCTAGGGCATCACTGGTCAAAGGACCAGTAGCGACAACCGTAATAACATCTGTCGGCAATTCTGTAATTTCATCACGCACCACCTCAATCAAGGGATGGTTAGCTACTTTTTCGGTTACCATTTGAGAGAAACCATCACGATCCACCGCAAGGGCACCACCAGCAGGAACACGGGTTGCTTCAGCAGATTCCAAGATGACCGAACCCAAGCGACGCATTTCTTCCTTGAGGAGCCCAACAGCATTTGTCAGGGCATCCCCACGAAGAGAATTGGAACAAACCAACTCAGCAAAATTGTCTGTTTTGTGCTGAGGTGTTGACTTGACACCACGCATTTCATAGAGTTTAACTGGAATACCACGCTCTGCGATTTGGTAGGCAGCTTCAGCCCCCGCTAAACCTGCTCCGATAACATTGATATAAGATTGAGACACGACACTAATACCTCTTTGGGTGGAAACTAAGTCCAAATAAAAACAAGCTACTAGACTGTTTGGCACCCACAAATCTTTCTAATTTTTCTTTTACTAGTATAACAAAAAAAGGGAAGAAGGCAAACTTCCCTGTTTAGTCATTTTCTGGATTTTCTTCCCAATCGTGATAGGCAGCGTAGAGCTGGCTTTTATTCCACTGGTAGAGTTTTGCAACTTCCTTAATGGCTTGATTTTTCTTCATGCCTTTCTGAATACGGGATTGGATTTCTAAAAACAAGTCCTCCTCGTCTTTTTCTTCCACATCCTGACTGGCACCTTCAACGATGAGGAGACACTCGCCCTTGAGTGGCGTTTCAGCAATACTTTCTAGTAGCTCTGAAATCTTTCCTCGTTGGTATTCTTCATAGATTTTAGTCAATTCCCTGACTAAAACCACAGAGCGGTCACCGTAAACTGCCAGCATATTTTCCAATGTATCTGCCACACGATGGGGCGATTCATAGAAAATCTGAGTTTCAGGATAGTCTTTTTTCGAGTCAAAAAATTGCTTCTGCTGGCCTGATTTTCTCGGTAAAAAGCCGTAAAAGATATGTGGCTGTGGCGCTAGGCCACTGGCAATCAAGGCAGAAATCCCTGCAGAGGCACCCGGAACTGTGACAACTGCAATCTCTTCCTCAATGGCTGCCTTAACCAAATCATGACCAGGGTCCGAAATGCTAGGCAGACCCGCGTCGGATACCTGAGCAATACTTTGCCCTGCTTTCAGAAAACTAATCAAGTCAGGAATCTTTTCCTTGGCATTGTGCTCGTGAAAACTGATCTGCTTAGTGGAAATATCAAAATGCTTGAGCAAAAGCCCTGTATTGCGCGTGTCCTCAGCCGCAATCCAGTCCACCTCTTTCAAGGTCTGAATGGCACGAAAGGTCATATCGTCTAGATTGCCAATCGGCGTTGCTACTAGGTAAAGCTTGCCATAGGGAAACTGCCCCTTAAAACTTTTTTGAATCTGCATGCCTACTCCCTGTACAACAACTCATCACAGAACATACATTCCTCGTCCTGCTCGCGACGTTGTCCATAAAAATCATTACATACATGAAATCCGTCTTTATAGATCCTACGGACACTTTCACGAACATGCTTGGCCTTGACAGGAGCATCTGCTTCCACCTCACCCAAGCGTTCGCGCAACTTACTATTTTCCAAACGAAGAGCTGTATTTTCCTCTACCAGACTCTTGAGATTTTTCTTGATGGCTTCCACATCAGCCAAGGTCACCAATAACTGTTGAGAAAAATCGTCTAGCGCATCAAATAATTCTTTTTTGTCCATAAACCAGCCCTTTCCTTTCTATATCGTTCATTTTTAATACTCAATGAAAATCAAAGAGCAAACTAGGAAACTAGCCGCAGGCTGTACTTGAGTACGGCAAGGCGACGTTGACGTGGTTTGAATTTGATTTTCGAAGAGTATGAGTTTATATTTCTTTCAAGACCAGATATTCCATGGCATTTTGAAAGCTGACATTGGCTTCCCACATCTTTCTAGCTTCTAGTAAATCTTGTAAAATCTGACGAATCCCTGCTTGCAAGAGTTCCTGTCCACAGAGGACTTCGAGGATTCGCAAGACCTGATCTTGTTTTTCCTTGTCATCTGCCAAGCTGGCTAATTTAGCAACTTGCAGATAACTTTCTTTTTTCTTAGCTAATAACCAGGTCAGCAGGCGTTCGCTCTCATCGACCAAGGTCCAAAAACTTGCCTGGTTTGCCAGTTTTTCTGCTTCAGCACGCGATTGACAAAACTGGGCTAAGAGAGTTGCTTTTTTCTTGACTAGACCTGCTTGCTCTAATTGATAAATGAGTTTTTCTTCTTGCTTTTTAAAATGGAAAATCTGGGTCCGACTCCGGATAGTTGGCAACATCTTTTCCTCATCACTAGTTAAGAAGAAAATGTAAACTTCACTCTGAGGTTCTTCGATGACCTTGAGCAGAGAGTTAGCTGCGTTGGGATGCATTTTTTCGGCCTGCTCGATAATAAAAACCTGCTGCTGACTTTCAATCCCTGCTTGGGAAAACTGTCCTACCAATTCCCGAATGCGTTCTGTTTTGATGACCTGATTGACTGGCTTAATCAAAGTAACATCGGGAAACTCTTCCTGTTCAATCAGCTTGCAGTTTCGACATTTTTCACATGGCAAAACGCCTACTTTATCCGTACAAAAGAGGCTCTTAGCCAAAAACTGCGCCATTTCCAAGCTTCCAAAGAAGCCCGAAAAGAGATAGGCGTGATTGAGCTGGTCTTGTTCTAGGATACGGACAAAGCGGTCAAACTGGTCTGGCTGCCAAGCCTTTAGTTGTTCTTGTTTCATTTAGCCAAGCCCATTCTGTCAAATAAGACAGCCTTGGTAGTTTCCACAACTTGCTCCAAAGGAAGACTCGCATCAATCTTGACAATGCGATTTCCTTCTTTGTCCAGAAGAGAAAGGTAACCTTGACGAACTTTCTTGTGCAAGTCCAAACCTTCCATGTCCAAACGATTGACCTCGCGGTCACTATTAGCAGCAATGCGAGCCAGTCCTTCTTCCACCTTAATGTCAAAATAAAGTGTCAAATCAGGTTTAAGGCCATCTGTCGCAAAGTGATTGAGCCAATCAATGGCATCAATATCCAGGCCACGGCCAAATCCCTGATAAGCTACGGAACTATCGATAAAGCGGTCCATAATGACCAACTTACCAGCTTCAAGAGCAGGCAGAACTTTTTCCACCAAGTGCTGTCTGCGACTGGCGATATAGAGAAGAAGCTCTGTTTTAGGATCCATCTGAGTATGACTTGGATCCAAAATCACTTGACGAATTTTCTCCCCAATCAAGACTCCGCCAGGTTCACGGGTCGTCAGCACCTCTACTCCTTTTTCCTCTAAAATTGGGAGCAGAGCCTCTAAAACACTGGTCTTTCCTGCTCCCTCTGGTCCCTCAAGAGAGACTAAAAATCCTTTTGACATGTCTAACTCATTTCTTTTTTTCTACCTTCTATTCTATCAAAAAAATAGGTTTTTGTGACAATCTTTTTGTGTCTTCTCCATTCAATTGACCATAAAAGAGGCTGGGAGTCATCCAACCTCTTATTTACCTAGTTCTTGTGTTCGTTTATAGGCTTGATGAACTGCGTCCATGACTGTGCCTCTAAATGCATGTTCTTCCAGACTTGCTACACCAGCGATAGTCGAACCTCCTGGGCTGCAAACTTGGTCTTTCAATACTCCAGGATGTTGTTGACTTTCGAGGACCATTTGTCCAGCTCCGACTACTGTTTGGGCTGCCATTTTCAAAGCCATTTCTCTTGGCAATCCTATCTGTACACCCGCATCTGCCAAAGCCTCGATAAAGAGATAGACAAAAGCTGGTCCACAGCCTGCGAGGCCTGTCGCAGCATCGATTAAGCCATCCCCCAGTTCAACCAATAGACCAGCATTGGCTAAAAGCTGACAAAAGAGTTCACTGTCCTCAGCACGACAGTTTACTGACATGGCATAACTAATCACTCCTTGTCCGATAGCCACTGGTGTATTAGGCATGATGCGAACAATCCGGTGTTGACTTGGAAGAAGTCTAGCCAGTTTTTCTAAGGTCAATCCAGCCGCCATTGAAATCAAAAGAAGACTCTCTCTTTTTTCAAGGATGGTCTGATATTGAGCAAGCAGTTCAGAAAACTGAGCAGGCTTAACACCTAGAAAAATCACATCTGCTTCTGCGAATATTTCGTCATTGCTGGAAGCCTGACCTCCAAAGTTGGCAATGAAAGCATCTACTTTCGCTTGACTACGATTGGCAAGGAGAATCTGAGCACCCGTCTTGGCCTGCAAGACAGCCTTGGCCAAGCTAGAACCCATATTCCCCAAACCGATAAATCCAATCTTCATCTCTTACTCCCTTATCTGTCCGTCACCAGTAACCACATACTTGTAGCTGGTCAACTCTTTCAAGCCCATAGGCCCACGCGCATGCAGTTTCTGAGTAGAAATCCCCATCTCACATCCAAGTCCAAACTGGCCCCCGTCAGTGAAACGCGTTGAGGCATTGACATAAACCGCTGCTGAGTCCACTTGATCTGTAAAGTAAGCTGCAGCTTCAGCATTTTCCGTCACAATGGCATCCGAATGATGGGTACTGTGAGCTTCAATGTGCGCAACCGCTTCTTCTAAACTGCTCACAACCTTAACCGCTAGGACATAGTCTAAAAACTCGGTGTCAAAGTCTTGTGCTTCAGCCGCTTGACCAGAAACAAACTGACTAGCTTTCTCATCCAAACGGAATTGAATTGGTTCCAGACCAGCTTCTTTTCGATCTGCAACCAGCACTTGCTCCAAGCTAGGAAGGAAGCTTGCTGCCTTGTCTTCATGAACGAGAAGAACCTCCATGGCATTGCAGACAGAAGGACGACTGGTTTTAGCATTGTTGATGATAGAGAGAGCCTTGTCTTCATCAGCATCCTTATCCACATAGACATGTACAATACCAGTTCCTGTCTCGATAACAGGCACGATAGCATTTTCAACCACAGCATTGATCAAGCCAGCACCCCCACGAGGAATGAGAAGGTCTAGATAACCCTTGGCCTTCATCATGGCATAGCTACTTTCACGGCTGGTATCTTCCACCAGTTGAATCACCTCTGGATGAATGGTAGTCGTCTCCAAGCCCTTCTTCAAGGCTGTGACAATAGCATGAGCTGTTTGGTAGGCGTCCTTGCCACTACGAAGAACGACTGCATTTCCACTCTTGAGAGTCAAGGCAGCCGCATCAGACGTCACATTCGGACGGCTTTCATAGATAATACCAATAACCCCCATAGCCACTCGTTTTTTCGTAATGACCAAGCCATTTTCAAGCTGACTTGTTTCTAGGACTTCACCAATGGGATCTGGTAAAGCAACCACTTCACGAATTCCTCTTGCCATCGCTTGGATTCGACCTTCATCCAAATAAAGACGATCCAGCATAACATCTGAGATTTTCCCCTTGGCTGCTGCCATATCCAGAGCATTAGCCGCTAAAATCTCCTCAGTAGCTGTCAACAAGTGATCAGCCATGGCTAGCAAGGCTTGGTTTTTCACTGCTTCACTAGCAGTATTAATTGATTTCTTAACAGCCTGTACCTGTTCAAATTGTTCTTGTGTACTTACCATCTTTTCACCTCTAAAATTCTGTAAAGAGCAGCTGGATTTCAGGAGTGATGGAAATCCAGTCATCACGGTGAATCAAGACTCCCTTAGCTTTTTGAGAACGGAGCATATCTTCTAGGGCTGAGACGCCAAATTGGACACGTCCCTTTCCAAGAGATTGACCTGTTTCTTTATCTGCTACTGTTACAATATCGTGGTAAGAGAAGTTTCCTTCCACTTCTACCACACCCGACAAAAGGAGACTTTTCCCGTTTTTTGAAAGTGCCTCTGCAGCTCCACCATCTACCCAAATCGTTCCCTGACTTTGAGCATAGAAGGCCAGCCATTGTTTCTGGGTACGAAGTCCCTTCTCTTGCGCAACAAAGAAGGAACCATCCCTAGTTTCTTCAGCTGCCTCAATCAATGCATCTGATTTCAAGGAGGAGCAAATATAGACTGGTACACCCGACTCCGTCGCAATAGTTGCAGCTTTGATTTTTGTCAGCATACCCCCAGTACCGTTTGACGAACCTGCCCCACCAGCCATATCAATAATCTCACGATTGATAGTCTCGATTTTCTCAAGACGTTTGGCTGTTGGATCCGAATTAGGATTGCCAGTATAGAGGCCGTCCACATCAGTCAAGAGAACCAGGAGATCCGCCTGAACCATCGCCGCTACCTGGGCGCTTAGAGTATCATTGTCCCCAACCTTGAGCTCATCAATGACGACACTGTCATTCTCGTTGATGATGGGAATCGCCCCACGATGAAGCAATACAGACAAGGCCTGATGGGCATTCTTATAGCGACGCTTATCTACAAAATCATCCTGTGTCAGCAAGATTTGTGCAGAAACGATTTGGCGCATGAGGAGGTTGGTTGTGTATTCTTCTAGGAGCAAACCTTGGCCTACTGCGGCCGAGGCCTGCTTATCTGCAATCTTGGTCGGACGTTTTTTAAAGCCCAAAGCTCCAAACCCTGCCGCTACTGCTCCAGATGACACCAAAATCAACTCATGTCCAGCCTCATGCAACATAGCCAATTGCTGGGTAATTGCCTTTACTTTACTTCTTGATAAACTCCCGTCTTCATTTGTCAAGGACGAAGTCCCTACCTTAAAGACGATTCGTTTGTACTTCATAGTCTCACTCCGATTCTTCATATTTATCCATTATAACATGAATGGTTTAAAATAGAAAAGACTTGAAATAAAAAGGTTGAGACAGCCATCTCAACTCTTTTATCTGTTCTCAGTTTTACGCAATCTTTCCAGCGTTTCTTTAAAAATCTCTGGAATATCTGCTGTGAATTCCAAGGTCTCACCTGTTCTCGGATGGGTAAAACCTAGAGTCTTGGCATGGAGGAATTGTCCATGTCCTTTCAGTGTTTTTCGAGGACCATAGACTTCATCACCAGCGACCGGATGGCCAATATAAGCCATATGAACACGAATCTGGTGGGTACGCCCTGTTTCCAGTTGCAACTCCACTAAGCTATAATCTCCAAAGCGTTCCAAGACGTGAAAACGTGTTACTGCAGGCTTTCCTTTAGCAGTCACAGCCTGTTTCTTACGGTCTTTTTCACTACGACCAATCGGAGCTTCAATCACACCACGATCATTGGGAAGATTGCCATGAACAATCGCCCAGTATTTGCGGAGAGACTTCTTATCCTTGAGTTCTTGAGCGAGTGCTAAGTGGGCCTCATCATTCTTAGCAATCATAAGGAGGCCAGACGTGTCCTTGTCAATGCGATGAACGATACCCGGTCGGAGAACCCCATTGATACCTGACAAATCCTTGATATGGTACATGAGGGCATTGACCAAGGTTCCACTTGTATGACCGGCGCTCGGATGGACCACCATGCCTTGAGGTTTGTTAACAACGGCTACATCCTCATCTTGGTAGATAATCTCGAGCGGCAGATTCTCAGCCACATATTCTAAAACCTCTGGTTCTGGCACGTGATAAGTGACGACATCCCCCTCTTGGACAGTGTATTTGGCTTTCTTGGCTTGCCCATTCACCAAGACTTGTCCAGCCTTGATTTGTTCATTTGCGAGACTGCGTGACAATTCTGTCAGGTCCGACAGAGCCTTGTCTAGACGTTGCCCACCAGTTTCAATTTTTATTTCCATTTACTTCCTCTTTAAGCATTGCAATCAATAGAACAATCACACCAACTGTCAAATAGCTGTCAGCAACATTGAAAATCGCAAAGTTGATAAAGTCTAGGTGAAACATATCCACCACAAAACCTTGACTCATTCTGTCGATAAAGTTGCCCAGACCTCCCGCTATTATCAGGGTCAGTCCAAAAACCATCCAGAGAGAATCCTCCATGTGTTTATGTAGATACCAAATGGCACCTACCATGACGACCAGTGTAATAACCGCAAATAACCACTGCTGATCTTGCAGCATAGAGAAGGCTGCTCCTCTATTTTGCAGATAGGTCAAGCTAACGAGATTGGGAATCCAAGAACGTACTTCACCCAGTGGAATCTGCTGGACAACATAGGCTTTAACCCACTGATCCAGCCCAATCAAAAGCAGTACAATGACTGCTACTATTCCTCTTTTTTTCATGATTTCCTCTTTTGATCAAAATATTCTTGCATGACTTCTACAAAGAGAGTCCCAGCTTGACTAAGCTCCACTTCTTCCCGTTTGACATAGACCATACGGTTGTCTAAATTATCCTTGAGGCGAATGACTGTGATGCCATTGACACTGTCACTATCCAGAAATCCAGAACCTGTCGCATAGGCGTCCGTCCGCTCTAAAATACCATTCAAAGTAGCACGGTCCGTCACATTAAACATCAGGGAGCTCGCGCTGGTGTCGACAAAGTTCTCTGAATAATAAAGGTACTCATCCTTTTCCTGAGTAAACCGAACGGTTGGTAAATCAACTAAGTCCTCCATGACCAATTCCTCTTTCTGTGCTAAAGGATGTCCTTCACGAAGATAAATGTGAGTCTGGAAAGGAATTAGTTCAATAACTTCCAAGCCCAACTTTTCAACCCGCTGCATGATGCCCTTTTTATTTTGATTGTTGAGGTAGATGATCCCAATCTCACTATGTCCTTGAGCTACTTCGTCTAATATTTGAACTGTAGTAGACTCAAAAATACGAAAGTTCTTGTAATCAGGATAACGTTCTGAAAAGGCCGTAATGGTTGGTGGCAAGAAGTCATAGTGCTGACTGGCAATGGAAAATTCATCCTTTTCTTCCTCAGGATTGGCATACTGATTTTGAAAAACATCAAAGCCTTTGACCAACTCCTGCGCTTTCTCATAAAATTCCATACCACGACGGGTCAAAAACGTTCCCGAACTCGTCCGACGGAAAATTTTAAAACCTAACTCTTTTTCCAAATCGCGCACAGAAATAGACAGACTGGGCTGACTCACATACATCTTTTCAGCAGCTTCACGGAAAGTACCACTATTGGCAATAGCAACAACATAGCGTAATTGTTGAATATTCATCTTCTACCCCCAACTTCTCTATCTGTTCATTATACCATATTTCAGAATTTTTCAAAAAAGAAAAAAGTGTCCATCGCAAGTTTAAATCTAACTATTCTTTATTAAATTCAATATGGGTATCAAAACAAAAAATAGGCTCTCCGAAAACTCGGAAAGCCTTATTTAATGCTACTTCTAGCTTCCTCACCTTTTCATTTTAAGGTTCGGGATAAAAAGGTTCACTGAACCTTTTTATTTTGCGATAGGGTAAACAGAAACCTGCTTTTTATCGCGACCTTTACGTTCAAAGCGTACTACGCCTTCAACTTTAGCGAACAAAGTATCGTCTCCACCACGTCCAACGTTTACACCTGGGTAGATGTGTGTACCACGTTGACGGTAAAGGATTGATCCACCTGTTACAGTTTGTCCGTCAGCTGCTTTAGCTCCAAGACGTTTCGCTTGTGAATCACGTCCGTTTGATGTAGAACCTCCACCTTTTTTGTGGGCGAAAAGTTGCAAGTTCTTAAGAGTCATTTTTAACATAATGTTTTCCTCCGTGTTAGTTTTCTGTGATAACTCTGGTTTGGACGAACTCAGAAGAGTTCTCCGATAAGTTTGCCATACCTAAGAAAAATGATTCGAAGAATAACTGGGTCATTTCTCTCTGGTGTGAAGGAAGATCCGCTGGTATTTCAACCTTTAGATAGCCACCTTCATCTTCGTTTAATTCTAAGATTGGTTCATAGCCTGCAAATTTCTCAATGGAATTGATAAAGTTAATGGCAAGCGTAGAAACCGATGCACACACGACATCTAAGCCGTATTCGCCACTTTCGGCGTGTCCAGTAATTTCCGCACTCCTCAGCTCGCCATCTTCGGCTCTCTCAAAGACTGCTTGTATCATGTGTTCTCCTTAAAATTAAGCGTTGATCGCGTTGATGACAACTTTTGTATATGGTTGACGGTGACCTTGTTTACGGTGGCTACCTTTTTTAGGTTTGTACTTGTAAGTAACAACTTTCTTTTGTTTTCCTTGTTTTTCAATAGTTCCAACTACAGTAGCTCCAGCAACAAGTGGAGTTCCGACAACAGTGTTTTCACCACCAACAAGAACAACTTCGTTAAAAGTAACTTCTTGACCAGCTTCAACGTTCAATTTTTCAACGTAAACTGCTTGACCAACTTCAACTTTAACTTGTTTTCCGCCAGTTTTGATAATTGCGTATGTGCTCATTATGCACCTCCTATGATTTTTTGGGTTTCCCCGTATTTTTGTGAAGACTCGCCTAGCATCGTGGGACGAACCACTTAAAAGAAAATCTCTAAGTATAACAAAGTTTAAATTTGTTATACGACGAGCAACGATGTTCGTGCGGTTGCACAGGATTGTGCATAGTCAACTCTTCGATTATAGCATATCTTCTTTTTTCTTACAAGTAAAATCAATTAAAATTAATCTTTTTCTTTCCCTTTTTTCTCCAAGAAGCAAAAAGCATGCTGAAGTAAAAGATACTCATCATAAGAGGAATACCTAGAATTGTCTTCTCCTGATAGTAAATCGTCAAATAAGCTGAAAAAATAACTCCGAAGACAAAACTGCTAAGTAAACTAACAAAAATCAAGCCCTCTCGTAGGAAAGGCGTATGCTTGGTCCGGAAATAATCACCAAAAGCCAACATAGTTCGTTTGATATTCCCTGTCATAAAAGCATTATTATAGGCAATCCCTGACACTTCTCCAAAAGCAGTTGTCACCAGTCCCATACAGAAGGCCAATGGCGGTACGAGATAGATATTCTCTACAGTTTGCGGCACAAAGCCAATAATTAAGGACAGGACTGCAAGTGGAATTACGGACAAAATTGGCTTTTTAACAATTCTCAATTTTTCCTTATAAATAGTTAATAAAAGGACCCCCATCATAAAAGCTAGCAAGGTCATTACTTTGGCACTGGCATCTGACACATTGTGTTGAATGAGTCCTACTGATAGAAAAACCACATTCCCAGTCTGTCCTGCCACCAGGGTATTTCCTCGCACAATAAAGGTATAGGCATCTACATATCCTGCACAAAAAGTCAAAAAAAGCGCTAGCCTCTTAGACTGACGTGATATTTTTCTTATTGGTAATAATCTCATTTTCTCCCCCTTTTCATTTCATCTACTTATCTAAATATTGTACCACTTTCTCCAAGAAATTCGTAGTACATTTGAAAATTTTTACCATCTGTTGGATAGTCCTTCTTTTCTATGTTATAATGAAGGAAGGATTTAAAGTCGGAAAAGGAGTATCTATGCTTAAATTAGGTGTCATCGGAACAGGGGCTATCAGCCATCATTTCATAGAAGCAGCCCATGCTAGCGGAGAATACCAGCTGGTCGCAGTCTATTCTAGAAAACGAGAAACTGCCGCAACATTTGCTTCTCGCTATCAGAATATCCAACTCTTTGATCAATTAGAAGACTTCTTTAAGTCTTCCTTTGATGTAGTCTATATCGCCAGTCCAAACTCCTTGCATTTTGTTCAAGCCAAGGCTGCCTTGTCTGCTGGTAAGCACGTCATTCTTGAAAAACCAGCTGTCACTCAGCCACAAGAATGGCTGAATCTAATTCAAACAGCTGAGAAAAATAATTGTTTTATCTTTGAGGCGGCTCGTAATTACCACGAGGAAGCTTTTACCACTATTAAGAATTTTTTGGCAGACAAGCAAATCTTGGGAGCAGATTTCAATTATGCCAAGTATTCTTCCAAGATGCCTGATTTGTTGGCTGGACAGACGCCAAATGTCTTTTCAGACCGTTTTGCTGGCGGAGCTCTTATGGACTTGGGGATTTATCCTCTCTATGCTGCTATTCGCCTCTTTGGAAAGGCTCAGGACGCGACTTATCAGGCTCAACAGCTTGACAATAGCATTGACCTAAATGGCGATGGTATGCTCTTCTACCCTGACTTTCAAGTTCATATCAAGGCTGGGAAAAACATCACTTCCAATCTTCCTTGCGAGATTTATACAGTAGATGGAACCTTGACCCTCAACACCATCGAGCATGTTCGCTCAGCTATTTTTAGCGACCACCGAGGAAATCAAGTTCAACTCCCTATCCAACAAGCTCCTCATACGATGGCTGAGGAAGCAGCAGCATTTGCACACATGATCCAGCAACCAGATCAGACACTTTACCAGAACTGGCTGGATGATGCAGGTTCTGTTCATGACCTATTATATACCATGCGCCAGACTGCTGGCATTAGATTTGAGGCAGAAAAATGAAAACCAAACTACCCACTGAATGGCAGGAATTGAGCGGCCAGCTCGGTTTCCAAGAATTTACTCCCATTCAAACTCAACTATTTGAGCCCATTCTTGCTGGAGAAAACCTCCTAGGAGTAAGCCCGACAGGAACTGGTAAGACCCTCGCTTACTTACTCCCAAGTCTTCTCAGACTACAAAAGAAAAAAGCCCAGCAACTCTTAATTCTAGCACCAAATACAGAACTTGCTGGACAGATTTTTGATGTATGTAAAACGTGGGCAGAGGCTATCGGCTTGACTGCTCAGCTCTTCTTATCAGGCTCGAGTCAGAAACGTCAGATTGAACGACTTAAAAAAGGGCCAGAAATTCTGATTGGAACTCCTGGCCGTGTCTTTGAATTAATTAAATTGAAAAAAATCAAGATGATGAATGTGGAAACCATCATCCTGGATGAATTTGATCAATTGCTCGATGATTCTCAGATTCACTTTGTGGAGAAAATTACCCACTACGCACCTCGTGACCACCAACTCATCTACATGAGTGCGACGACCAAGTTTGACCAAGAAAAGATTGCTCCAAACACGCGCACCATCGACCTTTCTGACCAAAAGTTGGACAACATCCAACACTTCCACATGCAGGTAGACCAACGTCACCGAGTGGACATGCTTCGAAAATTGGCTCATGTAGAGGATTTCCGCGGACTAGTTTTCTTTAACAGCCTCTCAGATCTTGGAAATGCGGAGGAAAAACTACAGTATCGCGATGTCTTGGCCGTTTCCCTCGCTAGCGATGTCAATGTTAAATTTAGAAAAGTTATCTTGGAAAAGTTTAAGGACAAGCAGCTAACCTTGCTCCTTGCAACAGACCTTCTGGCTCGTGGAATTGATATCGATAGCCTAGAATGTGTCGTAAACTTTGATGTTCCTAGAGACATGGAAACCTACACTCACCGTGCGGGGCGTACAGGTCGCATGGGTAAAGAGGGCTATGTTATCACTCTCGTAACCCATCCTGAAGAACTTAAAAAACTCAAGAAGTTTACAAGTGTACGTGAAATTATTCTAAAAAATCAAGAACTCTATATCAAATAAGGTTGGCATTCGCCAACCTTTTTCTTATCCCCAAGTAATTTCTAATTGATAGCTGGCAAAGGGTTGTCCCTCTTGATTTTGCAGTTGATAGGCGAGCTCAATCTTTTGCCCATCCACTTGATAACGATTCATTTGAATGATAAATTCCTGCATCCCCATTGGTGTGGGAATATAGGCTAAACTATCACTATCCTTTAGAAAGCGCATAATTGTCTTGGGATTGGAAAAACGAGTCATCACCAGTTCTTGAGCATGAAATTTAATCACTACTTTTTCTTTTTCCTCATTATAAAAAAGCAGATAGCTATAATCTCCCTTCTCATGCACTTCAACATCATAGAGTTGGTCTATGACTTCCAACTGTTCATCAAACTGAATCCTATTTCGCATCCGAATCTTCACATCAAATCCTCTTTCTTGTCTCTTGTTCTACTATTTTACCAAAAAGAGCAGGATTTTGCTATAATGGTCATATGAACGAAAAAGTATTCCGTGACCCAGTTCACAACTACATCCATGTAAACAATCAGGTCATATACGACTTGATCAATACAAAAGAATTTCAACGTCTGCGTCGTATCAAACAGCTAGGGACTTCCAGCTATACCTTCCATGGTGGCGAGCACAGTCGCTTTTCCCACTGTTTGGGGGTCTATGAAATCGCTCGTCGTATCACGGAGATTTTTGAAGAAAAATATCCTGAGGAATGGAATCCTACTGAGTCTCTCTTGACCATGACCGCTGCGCTCCTTCATGACCTTGGACATGGGGCTTACTCCCATACTTTTGAACATCTCTTTGATACAGATCATGAAGCCATTACCCGGAAAATCATCCAAAGTCCTGAGACAGAGATTCATCAAGTCCTACTACAAGTAGCGCCAGATTTCCCCAAAAAGGTTGCCAGCGTCATCGACCATACCTATCCTAACAAGCAGGTCGTGCAACTCATTTCCAGTCAGATTGATGCGGATCGTATGGACTATCTCTTGCGCGACTCCTATTTTACAGGAGCATCTTATGGGGAATTTGACCTGACTCGCATCCTCCGAGTCATTCGTCCTGTCGAAAATGGCATCGCCTTTCAGCGCAATGGCATGCATGCCATCGAAGACTACGTCCTCAGTCGCTACCAGATGTATATGCAGGTTTATTTCCACCCAGCAACACGCGCCATGGAAGTTCTCCTACAGAATCTCCTCAAACGCGCTAAGGAACTCTATCCTAAAGACAAGGACTTCTTTGCACGAACTTCTCCACATCTCCTTCCTTTCTTTGAAAAAAATGTGACCTTGTCTGACTATCTAGCTCTGGATGATGGCGTGATGAATACCTACTTCCAACTCTGGATGACCAGTCTTGACAAGATACTAGCCGACTTGTCGCAACGTTTTGTCAACCGCAAGGTCTTTAAATCCATTACTTTTTCAGAAAAAGACCAAGACCAACTCGCAACCATGAGACAACTGGTTGAAGATATCGGTTTTGATCCAGACTACTATACTGCTATTCATAAGAACTTTGACCTCCCTTATGATATCTATCGACCCGAATCTGAAAATCCAAGGACACAGATTGAGATTTTACAAAAAAATGGTGAACTGGCAGAACTATCTAGCCTGTCCCCTATCGTCCAATCCCTTGCTGGCAGCCGCCACGGAGACAATCGTTTCTATTTCCCGAAAGAAATGTTGGACCAAAACAGTATCTTCGCAAGCATTACCCAGCAATTTTTACACTTGATTGAGAACGATCATTTTACCCCAAATAAAAACTAGAAGAGGAAATTTATGAGTATTAAACTAATCGCCGTCGATATCGATGGTACCTTGGTTAACAGTCAAAAGGAAATCACTCCTGAAGTCTTTTCTGCCATCCAAGATGCCAAACAAGCTGGCGTCAAAGTCGTGATTGCAACTGGCCGCCCTATCGCAGGTGTTGCCAAACTTCTGGACGACTTGCAGTTAAGAGACCAAGGTGACTATGTCGTGACCTTCAACGGTGCCCTTGTCCAAGAAACTGCTACTGGCCATGAGATTATCAGCGAATCTTTAGCCTATGAGGATTATCTGGATATGGAATTTCTCAGTCGCAAACTTGGTATCCACATGCACGCTATTACCAAGGACGGTATCTACACAGCCAATCGTAATATCGGAAAATACACGGTGCACGAATCAACCCTCGTCAGCATGCCTATTTTCTACCGCACTCCTGAAGAAATGGCTGGCAAGGAAATCGTCAAGTGTATGTTTATCGATGAACCAGAGATTCTCGATGCTGCGATTGAAAAGATTCCAGCCGAATTTTACGAGCGCTACTCTATTAACAAATCAGCTCCTTTCTACCTCGAACTCCTTAAAAAGAATGTAGACAAGGGTTCAGCCATCACTCACCTAGCTGAAAAACTCGGATTAACCAAAGATGAAACCATGGCGATCGGTGACGAAGAAAATGACCGCGCCATGCTCGAAGTCGTTGGCAACCCCGTTGTTATGGAAAATGGAAATCCAGAACTCAAAAAAATCGCCAAATACATCACCAAAACAAATGACGAATCTGGCGTAGCCCATGCTATCCGTACGTGGGTATTGTAAAGTATGATAAAATATGAAAACCGCTCAGCTGAGCGGTTTTTAGTATGAACATATCACAACGAGAGTAAATAATAAATTGAATTACAGTCGTACAGTTACTTAAATCTTGAGAGTACAAAAACAATGATACGGTTACTGCTCAGCAACATGCTGTTGTACCATTCACGGACTGCATCTCGTGGCCAACGCTTGTCATTTATATTTGGAAATCCTTTTTGGTAGCGAAAACGGTCATCGAACGTATCTACAGAAACCCCAAGCATTTTAGCCACATCTTTTCGCTTCAATTCCAGAGGGAAAGATTCCTCTATGTTTGCAGATTGCAAGACAGTAAACTTAATCTGACTCGCAATCGCTTGAATCAACTCTTCCATTTTTGCTCCTTTCGTGTTATAATTCAGTTAGTTATTTTAGTAAGCGCCTGACTTTTGTTAGGTGCTTTTTGTATTTAGTTATATACAGTTACTGTATAGACTGTCTTGCTCGTTCCATCGGTAGAATGTACGGTCGACTTCTCTACTGTTATATCTGTCGTATCTTTAGTCATTTTGAAGAACAAATACAACAAACATTCTCGTAAAATCTTTAATTTTAAAGGAACGGATAGAAATCGCTTGATTTCCAGATCAACCTGACTAAGATTATTTGATAATGTTATTCCGTTCACTCTCTAATTCCTTTCTAAATTTGGTATAATAAAGATAATAAATTGATTGGAGATAATATATGAAAACTGCTACCGTTTCATTCTATGATTCAAGTCGCCAGACAGTAAAATTCGAATACCCTGAATATTGCCCACATTGCGGAAAAAGTATCTCGCCTGAAAAAATACATGTTTCAGACAGCGAGGACAGTTACTATAGTGGGAATGCTCGCTTTGTTGTAACTTTTCGTTGCTCACGCTCAGCTTGTAAAAAATACTTTGCTGTCGAGTATATTTTCACATCTACATCTGAACTTTGTTCAATTGCTGAATACAGCTACCGTCCACCTATCAAAGTAAAACTCCCTGAAAATATAGAAAAAGTTTCTTCTGTTTTTGTCGAAATCTATCCCCAAGCAACCGTAGCTGAATCTGAGGCATTGAATCAAATAGCAGGGGTCGGCTATCGCAAAGCTGCTGAGTTCCTCATAAAAGACTACGTAATTTCCAAAAATCCATCTGACGAAGAACACATCAAATCAATCATGCTTGGAAAAGTAATCGCTGACTACTTGAATGATTTTTCAAAAATTCAAGCTTTAGCAAAATCCGTCGCTTGGATTGGAAATGATGAAACCCATTATGTTCGTAGACATGATGGTAAAGACATCCAAGATTTAAAGAAGTTCATTCTCTCGGCAGCTCAATTTATCGCAGCTGATTACGATGCGGACGAAGCCTTGGCTTTCACTTCTTCTAATTGAGAAAACCTAGCATCTAACTCATCCAACTTCTCAGCAATATATGTCACGGTCCTCAATACTTCGTTGAGGGCTGTTCTTTCTAGTTCGTTCATATTTTCTACTCCTCCTACTCAATCCCATAATCTTCAATAACTTGAAGAATAAAGCTGTTCGCTCGTGGACCCTTCGTCGTCCCACTTAGAATGTTTGTTACTTCCTGTCGCTTGAAGCCGTAAGCAACCGCTAGAGTTGCTTTTTTAATTCCTTTCTCTTTCAAGAAATCATTAACTCTTTCACGACTATTTGCGATATCTGGCATATATTTCTCCTTTCTATTTCTTTCTTCTTTTTCTGCTATAATATAAGCAGAAAGGAGGTGAGTACATGGACACTAATCAAATTTTGATAACTTTTTTAACTTCATGCGTTCCTGCGTTTCTTGTTTATCTCGCAAATAAACATCAAACCGATTCCAAAATAAAAGAATTAAAGGCACAATCTGAAAGCGAATTACAAAGACTTGAAAAAGAGCATGAATTGAAACTGGATGCCTTAAAACAAAGCCAGCAAGTAGATATCACTTCAAAATTTTTCACAGGTGAACTTGATATCAATAAACTTACTCAAGCAGTTAACGGAATCACAGAACTTCAAAAGGCTGTAGATAAGTTATCAAAATAATTTGATGAAAGCGGAGAACTTACTCTGCTTTTTTTAAAACTTTCAAAAGTATTGACATCCCGTTAACTAATCCAGCTAGATACCCTCGTCCATAATTAGTAGTTAAGAATTTCAATAATTCGATTATTTCTTCTTCCTTCATTTCCTATCCTCCCTCTTTACTTATTTGTAAATAAGAAACAACTAAAATTTTAACTATTTTTCTGCATTACACTTGACAATTCACACCAAATTGGCTAAAATGAAAGCATAATAAAAACAATGATAAATCTATAAATACCGTTTGCCAAAACATTTTTATGATCTATTTTCTTAGTTGTTTTTTAGTTGTAACTTACTTACAAAAAATATTTTACACCTTTTGGGATAATTAGTCAACCTTTTTACACCAAATTTGTTTATTTTTTGTAATGTCTTAGAAAGGTTGATTTAACAATGTTTGAGACATTTGAAAAAATTAAAGAATTAGCAAAAAAACGTGGAAAAGCTCTTGGTCAAGTCGAAGAAGACTTGGGTTATGGCAGAAATACACTGTATAAGATAAAAAACTCTACGCCAAATGCTGAACGTATCGCAGAAATTGCTAACTACTTCAACGTGTCCACTGATTATCTGCTTGGACGCACGGATAACCCTGCTATTGCAAAGGATGATACAATCGCAGGATACACGTCTGACGACCTCCGAAAGATGGCAGAGAATGCCAAGACCTTCGATGGCAAGCCACTTACAGAGGAAGACATCGATGCCATCCAGAACATCATAGAGATTTATTTGAGAGGTAGATAGTATGACAATTACCGAACAAGATACTTTGTTATTCAATACCCTTTTCGAAAAAATATATCAACAACTACCATCACTTGATAGCACAAAGAACTATTGGTTCGTAAGAGCTCAAAAAGGATTATTTTTTGAAAGTTTTCTCACCGGCGGCTATATCGCCATCGGATGGAACTACATCACCTTAGAAGACCTAGAACGCCTCGATGAAGATGCAATCAAAGGAAAAATCAAAGAGTTCGACAATAGGATAGAAAAGCCTGGTTCAGCCTATAAGCAAATGATAAAATTTGCAAATAGTCTCAATATTGGCGATATTGTCATCGTTCCATCGGAATCTCCAAATGACTTTCTTGTTGGTGAAATAACAAGTAGACCTTATACTGAGTCTGAAAGTGTCATAGAGTCAGCATCTAACATTTGTCCATTTAACAAGAGAATGAATGTGCACTGGTTTGGTTTCATACCAATAGAGATATTGACTCACAGCTTTATAAATTAGTCTATTCAGGCCATACCATCACTGATGCAAATGCCTACAAAAAATTCATCAACCGAGGTCTATATGATGCCTACATCGATCATGACCACATGAGTATCACTTTTAAAGTACAAGAAGAAAACAATATTGATGCTTTTGAATACTCAACATTTCTGCACACTGTCTTGCAAATGGTCAATATTGTAAAAGAATCTGATGAATTAAAAGATGGAAAGTCGTTCTAAGAACCAACGTCCAATCGGAAGGACCGATTGAACTACTTGGACATCCTGAAATACTAATCCCAGTTCTAGTATTTATCATTATTCTATCTGGAGGAATTGCTTTTCGCAATTTAATTAAACGCAATGGTGCAAACTTTGAAGTTGATTCTAAACTTGGGAAATTTAAAGCTCAGTTAAATAGCGATGGAGATGAAGCAATCAAAAAAGCCCAGGCAAATAAAATAAATGCCGAGGCTATTGCATTATTAATAGATAAAGGGATGAGCCCTCAGTTTAAAGGCGCTACATCTCAACTAGATATTAAAGCTCCAGTAGTAGCAACTAGGATTCTTCAAGATGAACTACTCGAATCTCCAGAAAAAGTCGAAGAATAATTTCAGAAGTAACGAAACTGAGTAAAACGATGATTGGAAGTGTTAGGATTGTCTTAGAAAAAAGTAACAAATCAAAAAAACAAATGCTGAAACTTGAAACAGTACAGCCAAATGTGCATAGAGTTTCAACTTCATTTTAATCACTTCCTTCCAATTCTATTTTACTCTAGTTCATGAGATAAAACAACTAATTTTAAAAAATATTTGAAGGATGATAGCCTATGACTATTGAAGAGCTAGTTGACTCACACGGTGTCACTCTCGCTTACTTTGATAACGAACTTTGGCAAAGACCTGGAGTTTATATCAAAGAAATCAGTATTATCTTTATAAACCGTGAACTGTCCGAAAACGCAAAAAAACGGGTCATATACCACGAATTAGGACATCTGGAATTCCTACCGCACTATATCAAAACAACCACACTAGATGCGAGAATGAAGCCAATAGGTACATGATTCATAAGTTGCTAGAAGAAGAACTTGCGCTATCTGATGATCAGTTATCTTTTAACTATTTACACCTCATGAAGAAGCACAAATTAAAAACCATCACAGATGAAGTAATGGTCATTGACGAATATTTTTCTTTGATTAGTTGATAGGAGCGTAGTATGAAAATCGGAATGAGAACACCAAGTCTAAAAAAGAGCTTAAAAGCTAGAACTACCAGCAAATGGAAAAGACAAGCTAAAAAAGCTATTATTCCTGGATATGGAAAGAAAGGCGTGGGATGGATAAAGAATCCCAAGAAAGCCATGTATAATAAGTTCTATCATAAGACGACGTTTGGTCTTTCAGATTTACTGAAACCTTCTAAAAAGAGAAATAAGAGGACAACAAAAAGTCAAACGTCCATCAAATCTACAAAGAAAAACGGAGCAAAAGATTACAAAGAAGCCGGTATTGTACTAATAGTCATAGGTGCTATCTTGGTATTTCTACTTCCACCGATAAGTTTTATTTTTATCACAACCGGTTTTATTAGTTTTATTTTCGGTCATTTCTCAATGAAACGTGAAATGAAAAAACGAAAAAATCAGAAAGACGTTTAATAAAAATCCCCACACTCGTCATCGCCAAATTTTGAGTGTGAGGATATCCTGTATAAGAAATAACCATTCAAAAGGTCGTTTTCTTGTACCCATTTTATCAAGAAATGAGGTAAAAATCAAATGGCATCATACAGAAAAAGAGAGAATGGTAAGTGGGAATATCGCATTTCTTATAAATCCCACGACGGAAAATACAAAAAAGCTGAAAAAGGGGGATTCCCGACTAAAAAGGCTGCACAGATAGCTGCTGCTGAAAGAGAAAAAGAGCTACTACTCCCTTCTCGTGTTTCCGATGATATTACACTTTACGAATATTTTAAACAATGGGCAACTATTCATAAGAAACCTAATATTTCTCCCGTGACCTGGCAAGTTTATCAAGTTACCAGTCGCAATATTGAAAAACTATTTCCAGGGGCGAAACTTAAAAACATAACCAGTTCAATCTATCAGCAAGCCCTAAATACATTTGCTGAGACTCATTCTCAAGCAACAGTTGAAAGATTGAATATTCATATCAAGCAATGTGTCGCAATGGCTGTGCATGAGGAAATTATTCAAAAGAATTTCACTACGTTTGCTAAAGCGGTATCCCAACATAAAGGGATTGAGAAAGAAACCAAATTTCTTGAAGTTGAAGAGTACAAGAACGTTATAGCTGTTTCAAAGCGTAAAATGGACGTTCAATCTTATGCAGTGATCTATCTTATCGCAGTTACTGGAATGCGTTTCGCTGAATGCTTAGGGCTTACATGGGACAGTGTAGACTATGATAACAAGGTTCTTGCTGTAGATAAGACCTGGAATTACAAAACGAATCTTGATTTCAGCTCTACAAAAACAAAAAGCAGTATCCGAAAGATACCGCTTGACGACTCAACTCTTGAATTATTAAAAAAGTACAGACAAGATCATTGGCTGGAAAATAAAGATAATCGTATTTTCTCTAACATATCAAACAATGCAGTCAATAAGACCTTAAGATATATCGTTGGAAGAAATGTCCATGCTCACTCGCTTAGACACACATACGCTTCTTTCTTGATTTCAAAACACGTTGAACTACTATCTATCTCTAAAATCCTTGGCCATGAGAATATGAACATCACTATTGAGGTGTACGCTCATCAGTTAAAGGAATTAGAGGACGAAAGCAACTCAGAAGTAAGAGAGATATTCTCAAATTTAGGGGCGAATTTAGGGTGAAACACCGCAAATGCCCAGTAAAATCAATAGTTTCTATGCCCCCTGCCGGAATCGAACCAGCAACTACTCCTTAGGAGGGAGTTGTTATATCCATTGAACTAAGGGAGCTAGATAAAAACTCTGCTGGATAAGCAGAGTTTTTTAGTCGAACTAACGACGGATTTCTTTGATACGAGCTGCTTTACCTTGAAGAGCACGCAAGTAGTACAATTTCGCACGACGTACTTTACCGTAACGAACAACTTCGATCTTTTCAACACGTGGAGTGTGGATTGGGAAGATACGCTCAACACCTACACCGTTAGAGATTTTACGCACTGTGTAGTTTTCCGAGATGCCAGCACCTTTACGTGCGATAACAACACCTTCAAAAATCTGGATACGTTCACGGTTACCTTCGACAACTTTCGCGTGTACACGAACAGTGTCACCAGGACGGAATGATGGGATATCTGTACGAAGTTGACCTTCAGTCAAGCTTTGGATTAATGGATTCATTTTATTCTCCTATCTTTGTCAATCTTGAGGAACCTTCCTCAGCGGATAAACTGTATTTTTGTGCGTCCATTACACACAAGATACAGTTTACCAAATTTCCGCCTAAAAGTAAAGAAATTTATAGCAGAATTCCTAAAAAAATCGCTAGAAAACCGCCTAGGTAAGTTAAGAGAAAATAGCTATAAAATACCTTCTTGTCACTTAACAGTTTTTGCAGCTCGTCATTCAGAGTTGAAAAGGTCGTCAACCCACCACAGAAACCTGTCGCTAGGATAGCATAGACTTCCTTAGACTCCACATGGTTGTAGAGCAAGCCAATCAAAAAACAACCGAGAAGATTGGCTATGAGAGTTCCTAGGGGCAATTTCGAGGATTGATTATATCGGGAAAAGAAATACCGCACTAGGGCTCCGAATCCACAGGCGATTGAAAGATAAACGATTACCATTTCTTCCTCCCTAGAACATAAGCCAAGAGCAGACCTCCACCAATACTAAAAATCAAATACAGGACTAAACTAAGATAACGCCCGGTATCGAGCAATTTCACGGCATCAAGCATTAGGCTAGAAAAAGTTGTTAAACCTCCGCAAAAACCCGTCCCCAGCGCCAAAACCAAACCTTTACTGCTTCCCTTATAGACCAGATAGCCTTTTACCAGATAGACTAAGCAGAAAATTCCCAGATAATTCACAAGGAGGGTTCCCCAAGGAAAGTCAGGACTGGTTGGCAACAGACTAGATAGAAAATAGCGGCCAAGGCCTCCCAACATAGCAGCTAAAAATATCCCTAGCGGATAGAATTGTTCTTTTTTCATTTGATGTTTTGATCCTGATAATCACGCGAACGTTTGAGAATGTCTGAAAAAGTCGCGACAATAGTCTTCTGATAACGCTTATCCTCTACTCGATTTTTGACCTTTTCAAAAATGATTTCTTCTCGCTTGGTATCTAAAATAGGTTTTCCTGAGGCTTTCTTATAGGCAACTACTCCCTCAACCAACTGCATTCGTTCTTCTAGGAGCTTGACGATTTGGTCGTCGATTTGATCAATTTCTTGGCGAATAATATCTAAATTCATACAGTGTCCTCCTTTATTTGAATTATTGTATCAAAAAGCTTCTAAATAGGCTAGTAAAATCCCAAAAAAACTAATAAAAAAACGCACTGACTTCTTCCAGTCAGCGCAGTTTGATTCTTATCCTACTTTTGCAGCCAATTCTTCTGCGAATTGTTCCAAGCGTTCGATGTCCTCATCTTCGGCAGACAGATCCACTTTAACACACTCTGAACCTTTTTCTGCTCCTGTCGCTACAAAAACGCGATCAAAGTCATCAACGGCCTTACAGAATTCGTCGTAGAAGGTATCTCCTGAACCGACCACTCCGTAGATTTTGCCATTCAAGTTGAGATCTGCTAGGTCTTCGTAGAAGTCCATCATCTCATCTGGCAATTCTCCATCTCCGTAGGTGTAAGTCGCAACGATTGCGATATCCGCTTCCAAGAAGTCTGAAGCGTCAACAGTCGTACATTCATCAACATCGACATCCAAGCCCAAGTCACGTAATTTGTCTGCTACAATATCTGCAATTTCTTCGGTATTACCGGTCATACTGGCAAATACAATTTTTGCTAATGCCATATCGTCCTCCTCAATTTATCTTTCTCCATTATATCATATCTTTTTCATTTTAAAAATAAAAATTCTTGTGCTACAATGAAATGAGAAAGAATTGAGGTTATTTATGGAAATTTGCCAGCAAATATTAGAGAAAATCAAAGAATACGATACCATTATCATTCATCGTCATATGAAACCAGATCCTGATGCCTTAGGGAGTCAAGTGGGCTTGAAAGCTCTTCTCACACACCATTTTCCAGAAAAGACTATCAAAGCAGTCGGTTATAACGAACCAACTCTAACCTGGATGGCGGAAATGGATCTTGTTGAAGATAGTGACTACCAAGGAGCTCTTGCTATTATTTGTGATACAGCGAATCGTCCTCGTATCGATGATAAACGCTATGAACAAGCTGCTTTCATCATCAAAATCGATCACCATCCAAATGATGATATCTATGGTGACCTATCTTGGGTGGATACAAGTTCAAGCAGTGCTAGTGAAATGATTGCATTATTTGCTCAAGAAAATCAGCTAACTTTGTCTAGAGAAGCCGCACGACTTCTCTATGCAGGAATTGTCGGGGACACTGGGCGTTTTCTCTACCCTTCAACTAGTGCCCGTACCTTTAGAATAGCTGGCCAGCTCCGAGAAATTGATTTTGACTTTGCTGGATTGTCTCGTCAAATGGATACCATGAGTTTCAAGATTGCAAAACTTCAAGGGTATGTCTATGATCATTTGGAAGTTGATGATAATGGGGCTGCACGCGTTCTGCTTACTCAAGACATCTTGGAAAAATATAAGGTTACGGATGCTGAAACGGCTGCGATTGTCGGAGCACCTGGTCGAATTGATACCGTTAAGGCTTGGGCCATCTTTGTTGAGCAAGTTGACGGTCACTTCCGTGTGCGTATGCGCAGTAAAATCACCCCTATCAATGAAATTGCCAAAGAACACGACGGAGGAGGACATCCATTAGCTAGTGGCGCCAATTCCTATAGTCTAGAAGAAAACGAAATCATCTATCAAAAGTTAAAAAACTTGCTTAAAAACTGATAAAATACTTGCCAAACTTTTCAGAATCTGATAGACTAGTATGGTAACAATCTATGGCTCGCAAAGAGACCATGGCAGAAAGGAAATATTGCAAAATGAAAAAAGATATCCATCCAGAATATCGCCCAGTCGTCTTCATGGACACAACTACTGGTTACAAATTCCTTAGCGGTTCAACTAAACGCTCTAACGAAACTGTTGAGTTTGAAGGCGAAACTTACCCATTGATCCGTGTGGAAATTTCATCAGACTCACACCCATTCTACACTGGACGTCAAAAGTTCACTCAAGCAGATGGACGCGTGGATCGTTTCAACAAAAAATACGGTCTCAAATAATAAAAAAGAACAGTTTCAACTGTTCTTTTTTTGCACTTCTTTTTATGAACCAACCACTACTATTATCTCAATATCAAGCTTTAAGCTAGTGCCGAGAACTAATTTCAAACAAGTTTAAAAAGTATCGAAAAGAAGTTTGATATTGAGAATGGTTAAGATAATAGAAACTGCGTAACCTAGGATGGTGTTCCACTTGGCATTGGTGAATTCTCCCATCAGTGACTTTTTAGAGGTTAGATAAATCAAGGGGAAAATTGAAAACGGAAGAGCGATTGAAAGAAAGACCTGTGAATAGACCAATAACTGATCCAAGTTTTTTTCTTGATGCCCAAATAAAACGGCGACTATAATCACAGGTAGCAAGGCAAAAATACGGGTACCGATACGGATAAGCCACTGAGGCAATCTTAGATGTAAGAAGCCTTCCATGACAATCTGTCCTGTCAAAGTGCCTGTAATAGTCGAATTTTGACCACTTGCTAAGAGGGCTAGAGCAAATAAAGTTGACAGAGTTGAGCTGGCTATTGCTCCTGCTATCGTCGAATCCTGTAAAGCATTGTACATTTGGGAGAAAGCTGAAATTTCAGACGCATGACCAAAAAAGAGGGAGGCACCTAAAATGAGAAGTAAGGAATTGACAATAAAGGCTAGGGACAACTGAAGATTTGAATCCCAGGTCATAAAGCGAACTGCTTTTCGAACATCCTTCTTATCTTTGTGATTGATTTTCCTTGTTTGGGATAGAGAGGAATGGAGATAGAGATTATGGGGCATGACTGTCGCTCCTACAATCCCTAGAGCCAAGGTCAATTGACTTTCATGACCCGGTAACGGTGTTTCAAATAAAGTTGAAGTTGGCAAATAACCACCAATGATCCCCTGGATACTTGGATTGGATAAGGCCA
Source organism: Streptococcus cristatus (assembly GCF_019685515.1). Classification (GTDB taxonomy): domain Bacteria; phylum Bacillota; class Bacilli; order Lactobacillales; family Streptococcaceae; genus Streptococcus. The sequence goes on along the minus strand of NZ_JABFFN010000001.1, from coordinate 696,933 downwards.
CAAGATAGGTAAAGATGGCTAATATGGTTAAAATAAGGGTCGTAACAATAGATTCAATTTTTTTGAAACCAAATTTCATCAACAACAACAAAAGAAACACATCTAAAACGGTTAAGAGGATAGCAATCATAATCGGTATTTTAAACAAAAGATTTAAGGCAATCGCTGAACCTAGAACCTCAGCCAAGTCTGTCGCCATTAAAGCTAATTCTAAAATCACCCACAAACTATAGCGAAGCCACTTGGGAGCATGATGAGCTGTTGCCTGTGCTAGGTCCATCCTAGTCACGATACCGAGCTTCCCAGCCATCTGTTGTAGCTGCATAGCAATGATGGATGAAATTAAAATAACAAATAAAAGGCTGTACTTGTAGGAGGCGCCACCAACCACACTGGTGATCCAATTTCCAGGATCCATGTAGCCAACTGCCACAAGTGCACCAGGTCCTAAGAATGCTTTTAGATTTTGCCAAAAATGATTGTTATTTGGAGTCTCAATAGATTGATTGATCTCAGAAAGAGAGACTTTTTCATAAGAGGACATAGGGATTTCCCACTTTCTAATCTGTCTTTACATATTTCTTAATAGAATATTTTTTTGAAAGAATGATGAAAATAGTTTACCTATTTCCAATTCACCCTTATTATATCACATTTTGGAATGATTCCTAAGAAAAGAAATGATAGTTGAAATAGGCAATATCAGTATTGTAAAAGCCAGCGTCAGAAAACGCTGGCTTTAAAACTGTGAAAATGCTTTCTCAACTAGATCGCTTCTGTGACAAAACTACGGCTTTCAAGCACCTTAAGCATGGCATTAGCTGTATCTAGGGCTGTAAAGAGTGGCACACCATGTTCAATGGCTGAACGACGGATTTGCTCACCATCTTCGTCAGCAGTTCGTTTGGTTCCGACAGTATTGATGATCGCTTGGATTTTTCCTTTACGGACATAGCTTGGGATATCCTGTTCATCGTCACCAATCTTACCAACAGGTTTGGCTTCGAGTCCATGACTGGCAAAGAAGGTTGCTGTCCCTTCTGTTGCGAGGATACCGTAGCCGATATTTTGGAAACGACGAGCCAAGTCCAAGGCTTCATCTTTGGCATCATCAGCGATGGTGAATACAACATTCCCAAAGGTTGGCAAGTGTAGGTAAGAAGCTTCAAAAGCCTTGTACAAAGCTTTTTCAAGAGTTGTATCAGAACCCATGACTTCCCCTGTTGACTTCATTTCAGGCCCGAGTAAGCTATCTACCTTGGCTAGTTTCGTAAAGGAGAAGACTGGCGCCTTGATATGAACACGAGTGCTTTCTGGATAAAGACCATCTTGGTAGCCAAGTTCTGACAAACTTTGACCAAGAATCAACTTAGTCGCTACCTGAGCCATAGGAATATTAGTCACCTTAGAAAGGAATGGAACAGTACGGCTGGCACGTGGATTGACCTCAATAACGTAGACTTTTTCATCCTTGATGACAAACTGAATGTTCATCATCCCAAGACAGTTAAGACCGATTGCTAGGCGTTTGGTATAGTCTGCGATGGTTTCCTGCACCTTTTGAGACAAGGTTTGTGGTGGGTAAACGGCCATTGAGTCACCTGAGTGGACACCGGCACGTTCGATATGTTCCATGATACCAGGGATGAGAACATTTTCTCCGTCTGAGATGGCATCAACTTCACACTCTTGCCCAACAATGTAAGAGTCAACAAGAACTGGGTGGTCTGGACTAGCCTTAACAGCTGTACGCATGTAAGAACGGAGGTCTTCTTCGTTTTCAACGATTTCCATGGCACGTCCACCCAAGACATATGAAGGGCGAACGAGAACTGGGAAACCGATCTTACGAGCAGCAAGCACTGCTTCTTCTTCATTGGTAGCCGTTTGACCTGGTGGCTGTGGAATATCCAAGTCTTTAAGGGCTTGCTCGAAGAGGTCACGGTCTTCCGCACGGTCTAGGTCAGCGACTTGCGTACCAAGGATGGTCACACCTGCTTTGGCTAATGGCTCCGCAAGGTTGATAGCTGTTTGACCACCAAACTGAACGATAACCCCTTTTGGTTGCTCCAAGTCAATAACATTCATAACATCTTCAAAAGTTAATGGCTCAAAGTAGAGCTTATCAGATACCGAGAAGTCTGTAGAAACGGTCTCTGGGTTTGAGTTCATGATGATGGCTTCGTAACCAGCTGCTTGGATAGCCTTAACAGAGTGAACGGTTGCGTAGTCAAACTCAACTCCTTGACCGATACGGATTGGACCTGAACCTAGGACAAGAACGGATTCCTTTTCAGATTTGATAGACTCATTTTCCCAGCCATAGGTTGAATAGAAGTATGGTGTTTCAGAGTCGAACTCTGCCGCACAGGTATCGACCATCTTGTAAACTGGGACAATCTTGTTTTCCAAGCGAACTTGGCGAACTTGGTCAGCTGTCGTTTTCCAGAGTTCCGCAATCTTACGGTCTGAAAATCCATTGAGTTTAGCTGTTTTCAAGACTTCTAGATCTTGTGGATGGGCACCTAATTCTTGCTCGATTTCAAAGATATGCAAGAGTTTATCCAGATAGAAGATATCAATCTTTGTCAATTCAGCAATTTCTTCTGGTGTGTAACCACGGCGAATGGCTTCTGATACGTAGAAGAGACGGTCATCTTGGGCTTTGACAACCTTTTCAATCAAGGAATCATCAGAAACTGCTGCAAGTTCAGGCATTTCATTGTGGTGAACGCCAATTTCAAGTGAACGACATGCCTTGAGAAGTGACTCCTCGATGTTACGACCGATGGCCATGACTTCACCAGTCGCTTTCATCTGGGTACCAAGACGGCGCTCACCTTTTTCAAACTTGTCAAATGGGAAACGTGGAATCTTTGCAACGACGTAGTCAAGGGCTGGCTCAAACATGGCATAGGTTGAACCTGTAACTGGGTTAATAACTTCATCTAGGGTCAATCCAACTGCAATCTTAGCTGCCAATTTGGCAATTGGGTAACCCGTCGCCTTAGAAGCAAGGGCTGAAGAACGCGATACCCGAGGATTTACTTCGATGACATAGTACTTAAAGCTATGGGGATCAAGGGCCAGCTGAACGTTACACCCACCTTCAATCTTGAGAGCGCGGATAATGCTCAAGCTCGCGTCACGAAGCATTTGGTTTTCATAGTCTGACATGGTTTGCGCAGGGGCAAATACGATAGAATCCCCTGTATGAATCCCAACGGGGTCAAAGTTTTCCATGTTACAAACAACGAGGGCATTGTCAGCTGAATCGCGCATGACTTCGTATTCGATTTCCTTGAAACCTGCAATCGAACGTTCAATCAAACATTGGGTAACAGGTGACAGTTTCAACCCATTTTCAGCGATTTCACGTAGTTCTTCCTCGTTGGCACACATACCACCACCAGTACCACCTAGGGTAAAGGCTGGACGGACGATGACAGGGTAGCCGATTGACGCCGCAAAGGCAACAGCTTCTTCCACTGTGTTGACAATTTCAGATTCAGGGATTGGCTGCTCAAGCTCTTCCATCAATTGTTTAAAGAGGTCACGGTCCTCTGCTTGGTCAATGGCAGACAATTTAGTACCTAGAAGCTCTACTCCAAGCTCATCTAGGATACCATTTTTAGACAATTCCATGGCCATATTGAGCCCTGTTTGACCACCAAGAGTTGGAAGCAAAGCATCTGGACGTTCCTTACGGAGAATACGTGTCACAAACTCGAGTGTAATCGGTTCGATGTAGACCTTGTCCGCAATCTCCTTATCTGTCATGATAGTGGCAGGGTTTGAGTTCACCAAGACAACCTCATAACCTTCCTCTTTCAAAGACAAGCAGGCCTGGGTCCCCGCGTAGTCAAACTCAGCAGCCTGACCAATAATAATCGGACCAGAACCAATCACCATAATTTTTTGAATATCAGTACGTTTAGGCATTTATAAGATATTAAGGGCGTCAAGCGGACAAAGCTAAAATAGGAGTTATGACGAAGAACTATCAGTTCTAGGAATAACTATCTTTTTAGCACCGTCCGTAGCCCGTATTCAGTTCAGCAAATACGGACCACCCTTCTCCTTTCTATTCGGCAACTCTCAGGTTGCCATTAAATAAATTCTCCGACGATTTTTTTAGAGAAACGATATTTTTTCGGTAAAAAATCTAGTGCAGGGAGTTTTTAGTTCGCCTGATAGCGATTAAAAGAAACGACCTGCCTTTCTATTCGTCGCCTCACAGAGCGACATTAAATAAGATACAAAGGACGAATAGAGAGCGATTGAATTTTAGGAAACCAAGGAAGAATTGACAATCCAAGTTGGTTTCTCTAAATTCCGAGCTTTCCGTCCGTGTTCAGTTACATAAATTCTCCGACGAGCTCTTTTACTCGTTCTTAGTTTGATTGTTTAAAAGCTTCCATCATCTCGATAAATTCATCAAAGAGGTAGCTAGCGTCGTGTGGACCAGGAGCTGCATCTGGGTGGAATTGCACGGAAAAACCTGGTTGGTATCTGTGACGTACACCTTCAACTGACTTATCATTGATTTCTTCGTGAGTAATAATCAAGTGCTCTGGCAAGTCCTCACGGCTAACTGCATAACCATGGTTTTGGCTGGTGAAGTCTACGCGTCCTGTAGCAATCTCACGTACAGCGTGGTTAAATCCTCGGTGACCAAACTTCATCTTGTAGGTCTTAGCCCCGTTTGCCATGGCAAAGAGTTGGTGTCCCATACAGATACCAAAGATTGGAATTTTCCCTTGCACACCACGAATCATGTCCAGTGCTTCTGGAATGTCTTCTGGGTTACCTGGACCATTTGACAACATAACTCCGTCAGGATTGAGGTGGAGAATTTCTTCTGCTGTTGTTGAATACGGAACAACCGTCACGTTACAGTTACGCTTAGAAAGTTCACGTAGGATTGAGTGCTTGAGTCCAAAATCCACTAGCACCACGCTCAAACCAACTCCAGGAGCTGGATAGGAAGTTTTAGTAGAAACCTGTTTGATATTGTCTGTCGGCAAGACTGTTGCTTGGAGCTGGGCTGTGATATGGTCCATGGTATCGCCAACATGTGTAAGGGTTGCACGCATCGTACCATGCTTGCGGATAATTTTTGTAAGAGCACGGGTGTCAATTCCTGAAATACCAGGGATTTTCTTGGCTTTCAAAAATTCATCCAAGGTCATTTGGTTGCGCCAGTTACTTGCTCTACGCGCTTCTTCGAAAACAACAACTCCTTTACAAGTTGGAATGATGGATTCATAATCATCACGGTTAATTCCATAATTTCCCACCAAAGGATAGGTAAAGGTCAAGATTTGTCCATTATAAGACTGGTCTGTAATGGATTCTTGATAGCCGGTCATCCCTGTATTAAAGACGATTTCGCCTGTTACATCAATGTCTGCTCCGAAGGCCTTGCCTTCAAAAACTGTGCCATCTTCTAATACTAGAAGTCTTTTTGTCATATTTTCACCTCTCGTGGACGCTCACTGGCGTCTTTTAACGTCTTGTGTTTTAGTTGGCGTTTCTACTCGCCAATACGGATTCTAAAATTGCCATTCGAACAAAGACACCGTTGGTCATTTGTTGGACAATGCGTGATTTTGGCGCTTCAACCAAGTGATCAGCAATTTCCACATCTCGATTAACTGGAGCAGGATGCATAATGATTGCTGTTTCTTTTAAGCGATTATAGCGTTCTTGGTTTAAGCCGTGTTGAGCATGGTAGTCTTCTTTTGAAAAAACGGCTCCACTTTCATGGCGTTCATGTTGAACTCGGAGTAACATCAAAACATCCACCTGATCAACAATCTCATCAATAGTTACAAACTGTCCATAGTCCGCAAACTCTTGACTTCTCCATTCCTCAGGTCCTGCAAAGAACAGTTCAGCACCCAAGCGTTTCAAAATCTGCATATTGGATTTGGCAACACGTGAGTGGTCCAAGTCACCTGCAATAGCAACCTTGAGACCCTCAAAGTGACCAAATTCCTCATAAATGGTCATCAAATCAAGCAGGCTCTGACTAGGGTGTTGTCCTGAGCCATCTCCACCATTGATAATGGAAGTCGTAATGGTTGGACTCGCAATCAGTTCTTTATAATAATCGACCTCTGGGTGACGAATCACACAGACATCTACACCAAGCGCAGACAAGGTTAAGATGGTATCATAGAGTGTCTCACCCTTATTTACCGAGCTGGTCTTCACATCAAAGTCAAGCCGCTCCAGCCCTAGCTTAATCTCTGCCACTTCAAAGGACTTATGTGTCCGTGTAGAATCCTCAAAGAAAAGATTTGAAACAATCGGATGGTCTTCATAGGGAAGTTGGGCTCCGTTTTTAAACTCAATTCCTCGCTTAATCAATTTCATCACTTGATTAACAGTGAGGTCTTCCATAGAAACCACATGGTTCAATGCTTGTTGATTTTCTGACATGGCTACTCCTTCAGCTTTCTAAGCTTCTTCAGTAATCAGAACTCTGTCTTGGCCATCAAGTTCTGTCATCTCTACAATGATTTCTTCAGAACGACTGGTTGGGATATTTTTCCCAACGTAATCTGGACGGATTGGCAATTCTCTATGTCCACGATCTACTAGCACCGCAAGACTCACGCGCGCAGGACGACCATGTCCGACAATGTTATCGATAGCAGCACGGATGGTACGACCTGTATAAAGCACATCATCCACCAAGATAACTTCACGGTCTGTCACATCAACAGAAATCAAAGAAGTATCTTCTCCGCTTTTAACATCATCACGGAAAGGTTTGGTGTCCAATTCCACAACAGGAACAGTGATATTTTCCAACTGCTCCAAGCGTTCTTTGATACGATGAGCGATGAAAACACCACGCGTTTTTATCCCAGCTAGGATAATTTTATTCAAATCCTTATTGCGCTCGATAATCTCATAAGTAATTCGCGTAATCGCTCGTTTAACAGTCAATTCGTCTACAACTTCTTTTGTCTTCATGACAAACCTCCAAAAAGAAAAGTCTCCTTCTACAAGGAGACTTGAAATGTATAGCCAAGCAAGCCCTACTGTAAACAGTATAGACTTCACCTTTCTACTTTATCATGCTCCTTGCCTGCCTCACGGGACAGGTTTAAAGGACTATTTAGTTATCATTTACTATAGCACAAAGCACCCTTAAAATCAAGCAAAAACTTTTTCAGAGTCCCCTCAAACATTACTAAAATCATATAATTGGGGATAGTGGTCACATTCTGGATTTTTGGGATGGCAGATAGCTCGTCCAAAGTAAATCATGGCCTGGTGGGCTGCTAACCACTCTTCTGGTGGTAGAACGTCCATGACACGTTTTTCTACTTCAAGTGGCGTAGCTGATTTTTTAACGATATCGTGATGCTTACAGATACGCTCCACATGGGTGTCCACTGCAAAAGCAGGAATTCCAAACCCCACACTCAGTACTACATTTGCTGTTTTACGACCAACACCAGCTAGACTTTCTAATTCCTCTCTAGTCTGAGGCACTTGACCATCAAAATCGTCTAGTAACTGTTGGGCACATTTTTTAAGAAATTTAGCCTTATTTCGATACAGTCCCAGGCGAGAAATGTGTGAAGCAATTTCACTCTCTGTCGCTACAGACATGGCTTGTGGCGTTGGAAAGGCTGCGAAGAGCCCTGGTGTGGCCTTATTTACCGCTGCATCCGTGGTCTGGGCTGACAGCATCACTGCAACCAAGAGTTCAAAATGATTGCGAAAATCTAGACTTGGTTTGGCATCTGGAAAAAGGGCAATAATTTCCTCTATGACATGACGGGCACGTTTCTTGGATAAAACCATCTACTCATCTCCATCAAATAGTCCTTGTAAGCCAGCAAAAGGACTGTTTTCTTCTTTCTTGACTGCTTGTTGAGCTTGGTATTCTTCCTCAGTCATGATTTGCCAGTCATTACCTGAAACAAATCCTTGACCAGCTTCTTCTTCAGCTGTCAAGACCTTGATAGGAATGTTTAGCAAGATATTATCTGCTACGCTCTCAGCAAGGTCGATTTCCCCATTTTCGATAGGCAGGACCAAATCATCATCTAAAACTTCCTGATCTAGTTGGTTGGTTGCGCCTTCCATGAAAACCTCTGTCACTGGATAAGACTCTGCCAACTCTACTGGCTCCATACTGCGACTGGAAGCAAGAACAATAGTGTAAGATAGTTGATAATCTAAGAAATACATGCGGTCTTCATACTGCACCTTCCCCACTGCAAGGATATCTTTGACATCTAAAATTTCTTGATTCCGTTTACACAAGTCTGCTGCCAGGTCTAAAGCTTGTTCAAAGTGTAGGCCTTCAGGCTGCTTACGAATTTCTTGAATGTTTAACTTCATATTTCCTCCATAAAGATGTACTCACTTGATTATACCATGAAAAGGCTGTAAGTCAGCTTTCCAAACTTTGATATTAAAATCTCATTTTTAACATATTTACTATGACAAACCTTCCTATTAGTGCTATACTATAGGCAAGAATAGATCAGAGCAAGGAGGATGCTCATATGGAAGACAAAGCACTCATCACTGAAGCTTACCAACTCCTTTCCGAGTTAAATAAAAGCTACCAAAGCTGCAAACAAGGAACAGCCGATGATCTTCGACTGCAAGAGCTGCTGAACACCACTCTACAGGAACTTAAAAAAGCGGAAAAGTTGGACAACAGTATCTTAATCGACCTCGAGAAATTTTACCAACGTACCAGTCTTCTGATTGGACTGGGCAGTCTAAAACTAAACGACCAAGCACGCAACGCTTGGCGCAACTATGACAAGTTCCATTATGAGCATGTCAAACACGTACTAACTCTCTATGGACCTGTTTTTGGATTCTGATACTCTTCGAAAATCTCTTCAAACCACGTCAGCTTCGCCTTGCCGTACCCAAGTATAGCCTTCGGATCGCTTCCTAGTTTGCTCTTTGATTTTCATTGAGTATAAAAACTAGAATTTCCTGTTTTCTATTGACAAAATTTTCTGAAAAGTATAGGATAGAGGTACTAATACTCGGAGGTAAGGGAGACATGAACAACTAAGTCTATCAAATAAAGAACCTTTATTTAGTAGATCTTGTTTTTGTCTCTTTTTGTGTGCTCTTTTTATACTAGATTTTCTAGTATCTTGTCCCCATTGAAATTCAAAAAACTAGAAAGCTATTCTCCTATTGGGTTGGGTTAGGCAACTCCAAGCTAGTTTGACGAGTTTTTCAACGAGGATAATAGAGTTTTTAACAGTGACTTTGGGCTCTACTAGATAAAGTAGAGCTTTTTGTTATGCACTATCGACATTCTAGAAAGGGCAACAATATGATAAAAATCAATCATCTAACCATCACGCAAAACAAAGATCTACGAGATCTTGTATCTGACCTAACCATGACTATCCAAGACGGGGAAAAGGTTGCTATTATTGGTGAAGAAGGAAATGGCAAATCGACCTTACTACGAGCTTTAATGGGGGAAGCATTACCTGATTTTACTATCAAGGGCGACATTCAGTCTGACCTTCAATCACTGGCCTACATTCCTCAAAAACTAGCTGAGGACCTGAAAAAGAAAACTCTACATGACTACTTCTTTTTGGATTCTGCTGATTTAGACTACAGTATTCTTTATCGTTTGGCGGAGGAGTTGCACTTTGATAGCGACCGTTTTGCTAGCGATCAAGAAATTGGCAGTCTATCAGGGGGCGAGGCTTTGAAAATTCAGCTCATACATGAATTAGCCAAACCCTTTGAGATTCTATTTTTAGATGAACCTTCAAATGACCTAGACCTTGAGACGGTTGATTGGCTAAAAGGTCAGATTCGAAAGATTAGGCAAACTGTTATTTTCATTTCCCATGATGAAGACTTTCTTTCTCAAACGGCAGATACTATTGTCCACTTGCGACTGGTCAAGCATCGAAAAGAAGCGGAAACGCTAGTCGAGCATTTAGACTATGATCGCTATAGTGAGCAGAGAAAGGCTAGTTTTGCCAGACAAAGTCAGCAAGCTGCTAACGACCAACGAGCCCATGATAGAACCATGGAAAAACATCGTCGCGTTAAGCAGAATGTAGAAACTGCCTTGCGTAACACTAAAAACGATGTTGCTGGGCGCCTACTGGCTAAAAAGATGAAAACTGTTCTCTCTCAAGAAAAACGATTTGAAAAGGAAGCTCAGTCCATGACCCAAAAGCCACTTGAAGAGGAACAAATCCAACTTTTCTTTTCAGATATCCAACCATTACCGGCTTCTAAAGTCTTAATCCAACTGGAAAAAGAAAATTTGTCCATTGGCGAGCGCATTTTAGCTCAGGAGTTACAACTAACTGTCCGTGGCCAAGATAAAATCGGTATCATCGGCCCAAATGGTGTTGGAAAATCAACTCTGTTAGCCAAGTTACAGCAACTACTAGGTGATAAACGAGAGATTTCGCTTGGTTTTATGCCACAAGATTACCATAAAAAACTGCAATTGGATCTATCTCCAGTAGCCTATCTCAGCAAAACTGGGGAAAAAGAGGAACTACAGAAAATCCAATCCCACCTAGCCAGTCTCAATTTCAGCTATCCAGAGATGCAGCACCAAATCGGCTCCCTATCTGGTGGGCAACAGGGTAAACTGCTTCTCTTGGAATTAGTCCTGCGCAAACCAAACTTTCTTCTTCTCGATGAGCCTACCCGAAATTTCTCCCCCACTTCTCAACCTGAAATCAGAAAACTCTTTGCCTCCTATCCAGGCGGTCTGATCACTGTTTCACATGACAGACGTTTCCTAAAAGAGGTCTGTACCAGTCTCAATCGTTTGACCGAACATGGTTTGGAAGTTGTCGATTTACAAGATTTATAAATGTTGAACATAGCAAAAATCCAGAGACGACCTCTGGATTTTTTTTACATGTGTTTCAAACGTTCGATTCGTTCTGAGATAGGTGGGTGGGTATAAAAGAGTTTTTGAAGTCCCCCACCTTTCTTGGGATCATTGATATAAAGAGCGCTGCTGGCATCGTCAACATGGTGGTGCATCGGCTCGCTATTATCCAACTTGCGCAGTGCATTGATCAGCCCTTGAGGATTGCGAGTTAGCTCCACACTGGATGCATCCGCTAGGAATTCTCGCTGACGGGAAATGGCTAATTGCACCAAGGTTGCTGCGAGAGGTGCCAGAACAATGGCTAAGAGAGAGATAACAAGCATGACAATCTCTAGACCATTTCCGTCACGATCATTATCACTCCGTCTGCGACCTGCGCCACCCCACCACATCATCCGTCCTGCCATACTAGACAGAAGGGTAATGGCACTGGCAAGGGCAACAGCAATGGTCGAAATGCGAATATCGTAGTTTCGGATATGACTGACTTCATGCCCCATAACAGCTTCCAGTTCCTCGCGATTCATGATAGACAGAAGGCCTGAAGTGGCTGCGACAGCTGCATTCTGCGGATTCGAACCTGTTGCAAAGGCATTTAAAGAAGAATCCTCAATGATGAAAACACGCGGCATAGGAATCTGAGCGACCATAGCCATATCTTCTACTACATGGTAGAGGTCTGGTGCCGTTTGTTCATCAACCTCACGCGCTCCATTCATGGACATGACAATCTCTGTTGATTGAAAGATCATGGTCAAAGCATAGACAAAACCGATGATTAGGGCTATGATCATGCCACCAAGACCTGAGCGCATGAAGAGATAACCAACCGCATAACCAACCAAGGTCAAGAGTAGGAAGAAAACCAGCAATAAAATCCAAGTTTTTCGTTTATTGCTCGCAATTTGATCAAACAACATCTTAGTCACCTAAACCGCTAAAGTCAACTTTAGGAACTGCCTTTTCCTCTTCAGGTGTTTGAAGGAAGTCTGCAGCTTTAAAGCCAAATAGTCCTGCGATGATGTTACTTGGGAAGCTTTCAAGTTTTACATTGTAGTTGCTGACAACACTGTTGTAGAGTTGGCGTGAGTAAGAAATTTTATTTTCTGTATTGGTCAACTCTTCTTGCAATTTGATAAAGTTGGCACTAGCTTTCAAGTCTGGGTAATTCTCTGCTACTGCAAAGATACCAGAAATCTGGCGGGTAAGGGCATCACTGGCCTTCATAGCTTCTGCCGGTGAAGTTGCTGCGGCTACCTGTCTACGAAGTTCTGTCACTTTTTCCAAGGTAGAACCTTCATATTTCGCATAGCCTTTGACTGTTTCAATCAAGTTTGGGAGGAGATCATTACGACGCTTCAACTGAACATCGATCTGACTCCAAGCCTCCTTGGTCTGCATACGATTTTTAACCAAACCGTTATAGCTAACAATCACAAAAATAACAATCAGAGCCAAAACTCCAAGAATAATCCAAGTCATAATCTTATTCCTTTCTTCTTTTAGATTACTACCAGTATATCAAAATTTTAATGAATATGGTAAAATAAGATGATACTAGAGAAGGAAACTACTATGAAACCAGAAACATTTTACAGCCTACTAGCTGAGCAAAATATTCCACTTTCGGACCAGCAAAAGAACCAATTTGAACGGTATTTTGAACTCTTGGTCGAGTGGAATGAAAAGATTAACCTGACCGCTATTACAGACAAGGAAGAAGTTTATCTCAAACATTTTTATGATTCGATTGCACCCATCCTGCAAGGCTTGATTTCAAATGAAACTATCAAACTTCTTGATATCGGGGCTGGGGCAGGATTTCCTAGTCTGCCTATGAAAATTCTCTATCCACAGCTGGATGTGACCATCATTGATTCACTCAATAAGCGCATTAACTTCCTTCAGCTTTTGGCTCAGGAGTTGGATTTGGATGGTGTTCACTTCTACCATGGACGGGCAGAAGACTTTGCCCAAGACAAGAACTTCCGTGCCCAGTTTGATGTGGTGACGGCTCGTGCGGTTGCCCGTATGCAGGTTTTGTCTGAGCTGACCATTCCCTATCTTAAAGTCGGCGGAAAACTATTGGCACTCAAGGCCAGCAATGCTCCTGAGGAATTGCTAGAAGCCAAGAATGCCCTTAACCTCCTCTTTAGTAAGGTAGAGGACAACCTCAGCTATGCCCTACCAAATGGAGATCCGCGCTACATCACTGTGGTCGAAAAGAAAAAGGAGACGCCTAACAAGTACCCAAGAAAGGCTGGCATGCCCAACAAACGCCCACTTTAAACAATGGTGCCCCCTTGTTTAAAATTCAGAAAACAATTTACAAAACGGACCTCGCTCTCACATTTCTGGGCTCGGGAAAAATTCGTTTACAAAACGAATTTTTTCTGCTATACTATCCTAAGCAAAGGTTTTTAATGTCATCCTGTGAGGTGACGAAGGCGCAGATTTATATAAATTTTTAAAAGATAGCTATTTTTTAAAAAGTCTTACTCTGAGGGCCTATTGCTGCAAAATAATGGGCTCTTTTTTGGTGCCCAAAAGTGAGGTTTTTATGAAACAGGAATCAACTGTTGACTTGTTACTAGACGTTGATCAACGTCCTTCTGCTGGTAAAGGCATTCTTCTAAGCTTCCAGCACGTATTTGCCATGTTTGGTGCAACCATTCTCGTTCCCTTAATTTTGGGAATGCCCGTATCGGTTGCTCTCTTTGCATCCGGTATTGGAACACTTATCTACATGATTTCTACTGGTTTTAAGGTTCCAGTTTATCTAGGTTCTTCATTCGCCTTTATCACGGCTATGTCTTTAGCCATGAAAGAAATGGGGGGCGATGTATCTGCCGCTCAAACTGGGGTCATCTTGACTGGTTTGGTCTATGTCCTTGTAGCAGCAAGTGTTCGTTTTGCAGGTACGAAATGGATTGACAAACTCTTGCCACCAATTATTATCGGACCTATGATTATCGTTATCGGTCTTGGACTTGCTGGTTCAGCTGTAACGAATGCTGGACTTGTAGCAGATGGAAACTGGAAAAATGCCCTTGTAGCCGTTGTTACGTTCTTGATTGCAGCCTTTATCAATACAAAAGGAAAAGGTTTCCTCCGTATCATTCCTTTCCTCTTTGCCATCATCGGTGGATACCTATTTGCCCTAGTTCTTGGATTAGTTGACTTCACTCCTGTTCTTCAAGCCAACTGGTTTGAAATCCCTGGTTTCTACTTGCCATTTAATACGGGTGGTGCCTTTAAAGAGTACAACTTGTACTTCGGTCCTGAAACCATCGCCATCTTGCCAATCGCTATTGTAACCATTTCAGAACACATCGGAGACCACACAGTTTTGAGCCAAATCTGTGGCCGTCAATTCCTGAAAGAACCAGGACTTCACCGTACTCTTCTCGGTGACGGTATCGCGACATCTGTATCAGCCTTCCTCGGTGGACCAGCTAATACGACCTACGGAGAAAATACAGGGGTTATCGGGATGACTCGTATCGCTTCTGTCTCTGTTATCCGTAACGCGGCCTTCATCGCCATTGCTCTTAGCTTCCTTGGTAAATTTACTGCCTTGATCTCAACAATCCCAAGTGCTGTGCTTGGTGGCATGTCCATCCTTCTCTACGGAGTTATCGCCAGCAACGGTCTAAAAGTTTTGATTAAAGAGCGCGTTGACTTCAGCCAAATGCGTAACCTCATCATCGCAAGTGCCATGTTGGTACTTGGACTTGGTGGGGCTATCCTCAAACTTGGCCCAGTTACACTTTCAGGTACTGCTCTATCAGCCATGACAGGAATCATCTTAAACTTGATTTTGCCACACGAAAACAAAGACTAATCATCTATACACACAAAATCCACTCGATTGAGTGGATTTTTTTATTGCTTACTCTTTATTTCCAACAGTAAATCTTTCAAAGAAATAATGGTCACGGCTAGTAAAATCATGGCCATACCGACAAAATCAATCGCATAAAACTGTTCCTTCATAATCAGAAAGGCAAAGAAAACGGCTGAAATTGGTTCTATGGAAGCTAATAAACTAGACTTAACAGGGCCTATCAGACTAGCTCCTTTTAGGAAAGCTGTATAGGCAAATACTGTTCCAATGATGATAATGCCAACAAATGCAAAGAGAAAATCTAAGCTGGTTGGTATGCTGGCCTGTAAGACTCCTGTAAAGGGAATAGCCACTACACCAGAAATAACCATCCCGACACCAATCACCAAAATACTGCCCCACTTCTTAATCAAAGCGATGGGAAGGATAATATAGAGGGCATAGGTCAAGGCAGAAAAGAGACCCCAGAAAAGGCCTAGGGGTGTGACAGACAACTGGTCAACTTTCCCGTGCGTCGCAATCAGAAAAGTTCCTCCTATAGCCAAGCCAATCGAAATAATCTCAGCCAGAGTCGGAGCTACCTTGTCCTTGATACAAGTATAAATCAAGATCCCAACGGGGCATACATACTGGAGAACTGTCGCAGTTCCAGCATTGGTTTCCTGAATGGCAGAAAGATAGGCAAACTGGTTTAAGAAAAGTCCGAACACTGCAAATAGCAACAGAGATAGCAGACTTTTTTTGTCTTTTAAAAAAGAAAGGAATTTATCCTTTGCAGTCATATAGGATAAGATTACTAGCGCCAAGCCTGCAATAATAAGTCGCAAATTGGTCAAGACTAGAGCAGAAACCCCGTGTGCCATCAGGTATTGGCCACTGGTTCCAGACAAGCCCCAAGCAATCCCTGCCGCTACTGTATATAGAGTTCCTTTTACGGTTTTTGACATGATTCTCCCTACTCCTCTTGACGAATCATTTCCATGACTTGATTTCGATCGACTATCCACTGGGCACGCTCATCCTTCTCATACGTTCGATTGGATAAAAAGATAGCAGCTTCTTGTTTCTCTCGATTCCACATAATGAAAGTACCTGTATAGCCCGTATGGTCGAGCCAGGTTCCTTCCAAATTCCAGGATAGGGAACGCTCCTTATCATCTAAGGGAGAAAAATTTTGGCTCAAATCTTCTGCAAAATCATCTTTCAAGTAATGTTCCAGAAAGATTTGCAGATCCTTAACAGTCGAAAACAAACCTGCACTACCAGCGTGCTTCCCTAATAGACGGGCTTTGGGATCGTGAATGATTCCGGCCTCTACTCCTCTCACTGTTGGTACAGCAACCTCAACGGGACCAAACATCGTTTCCTTCATCCCCCATGGTTTCAAAACTTGTTCTTCTATAATCTGATCCAAGTCTTGGTTAAAGATTTTTTCCAAAAGAAAGCCCAAGAGTAAAAAGTGAACATCTGAGTATAGAAAAGCAGGCTGACCTCGTCTGTTGAGGTGAAACATGGCTTCTCTCAATTCCTCAGCGCTTAACTGGTCTCGATTAGGAATAAAGGGATCTAAGTCTGTAGCATGGGTCAGAAGCTGCCGTATAGTGATATCTGGGTAATCACACTCCGGTAAAAAATCCGTTACCGGTCGATCAATATCTAATTTGCCATGCTGCCACAAGAAGGTAAAAACCGTCCCCACTCCCACGACTTTACTCACACTAGCCAGATCATAAACCAAACCGCTCTCTGTCTTTAAGCCCCGTTCTGGATCACTCAATCCTAGATAAGACTCTTTCCATTCACCATCCTTATAATACGCAAAAGAGGCCCCGGGATAAATCCCTGCCTCGATTTGATCTTCTATTTTTCTTAGAATTTTTTCCAACTTCATGCTTCTTCAAACCACAATTCAATGTTATTGGTATCTTTACCAAGGAAGAATTTTTCAGACTTAGGGACAAAGTAGCCTGTCTTTTCAAATTTTTGACGAAGACTGGTTAGATCAAAATTTCTTACTAAAAATTTCAACATCGTCAGGTCCCAAGTGACATTGTTTTCAACAGCCAAATCTGGCCCTTGCCCTTTAGTAAAAGTGATTGCTGGTGCTACTCCCTCAGGATCAAGTAAACTCTCTGTCCCCTCAGGCAAACGCAACTCCATAGAAACCTCAAATTGACTCACGTATTTTATACTTGTATTTGAATAAAATTCAGGAACAGTTTCCAGTGGAACCAAATTTCTTATATCATTTTCTGCATGAACAAGGATCACATCCTCTTCAGGAGAAACAATCTCAAAAGCATATCCACGGCTTCCTTTAAATAAGCGAGGAAGAGACTTCATTTGAGAAAGAAGGGCCTCGATTTCAGAAGGATCCTCAACCTTTATCAAGAGTCTAGCTAGCTTCTTAAGTCCTTCAACTCTACGAGTTCGCATGCTTGGAGCTTCTTCTAAAATCAATCTCTCCGTACCTGTCTGGTCGCCTAATGAAAGAAAGGCAGACTCTTCTAGTAAGGGTTTCATCCCCAGAGTTTCAATGTAAAATATCTCATTTAATTTTCGATTATTAACTTTCAAAGTCGGAATGATCCGAACAATCTCATTCACATCCATAAATTCCTCCAACTCTTTTATTTTAAAGGATTTTAGAATATTTTACAAGCCATATTTGTTTAAATTAGAAAATTTTCCAATCATAATCACCCGTCTAACGGGTGGTTTGCACCAGGGCTATAAGCCCAAATCACCAGCCAGCGCCTAAAGACGCTGGCTTTCACGTTGTTCAAGCCTTATTGCTCTTGACTCGTCACTTGCCTCTCAAAGAGGCCTTGGTACTACTTACCACTATCCCTAAAGGGATCCTCATATTCTTTTACACTTAATTTATCTAGTGCTATATCATGCTTTTCCTGCTCTTGAATATATTTCTTAATTGTGGATTCATTAAGCCCTACTGTGCTCACGTAGTAACCTTCTGCCCAAAAATGCCGGTTGCCAAACTTGTACTTGAGGTTGGCGTGTTTATCAAACATCATGAGTGCACTTTTGCCTTTTAAATAACCCATGAAACTTGAAACACTTATCCTTGGTGGAATACTTACTAACATATGTACATGATCAGGCATTAAGTGTCCTTCGATAATCTCTACACCTTTATAACTACATAATCGGTGGAATATTTCTCCCAAACTACTTCGATATGGATTATAAATGACTTTTCGTCTATACTTAGGGGTGAACACAATGTGATATTTACACATCCACTTTGTGTGTGATAAACTATGTGCCTTTTGTGCCATATTTTTCTCCTTTCGCTTTACAATTGGCTTGAACACCTTTATTGTATCGCGTTTGGAGTTTTTTGGGTATAACCTTCGACGCGCACCCGCATAGCAGGTGGTTTATTTGTCTCGCACCTAGCGGAGCGAGACGGACTAATAGTCACATAAGAAAAAAACTGGGTTTCCCCAGTTTCGTTTCTTATAGGTAAAGTAGTTTGAATAGTGCTACTGCTGCAATACCTGCTGCAATTGGAGCTACAACCGGAACCCAAGCATACCACCATTTTGAATCACCCTTGTGTTGACCAAGAACTGATTTTGGAAGGAGTTCGTGAAGAAGACGTGGTCCAAAGTCACGAGCCGGGTTCAAACCAGGTCCAGTAGGTCCACCGAGTGAAGTTACCAAGGCCATTACTAGGAAACCAAGTCCTAAATGAGCAACTGAAAGACCTGCTGCTGTGTGTGGTGCTATTTGAGCCTTAATAGCTAATTCAGAAAAGTCAACTGTTTGATTAGCCTGCGTTGCCATTTGCTTCATGTATTGCATTACTTCCGCACCAAAAAAGTTTTTAGTCATTCCTAGGGCTGCAAAGAACAGAATAAACGAACCGACAAACTCATTGATAAAACCATTTACACTTGCTGCGAAACGTGATTCTTTTGTACCGTGATCAACATTTGAAATCGTTGAGAAAGTACCCAAAATGTTATTAGAATTCTCCGTTTTCAAGTAGTAAGGACGGTGAGTTGCAACAACCATAGCTTGACCAAAAATCGCTCCTAAAACTTGCGCAAGGATATAATATGGTACTTGTTCCCAAGGGAAAAGTCCACTCACAGCAAGTCCAAGTGTGAAGGCTGGGTTGATATGGTTACCAGATACATTACCGAACATCAAGGCTGGGATCATAACCCCCATACCGTAACCAACTGCGATAACGAGCCAGCCACTTTGGTGACCTTTCGTACCTTTAAGTTCAACGTTAGCAACTGCACCATTACCAAGAATGACCAAAATGGCAGTTCCCAAAAATTCAGTGGCATATTTAATAGCCCATGTAAAATCCATTTGATAGATTCTCCTTAAATTTTTTTAGACAATCCTTATTCTATCAATTTTTAGGCCTTTTAGCAATATCTTTTCTAAAAGAATCTATGGAAAACGCTTTATTTAACTTATCTTTAAGAAAAGGACAAAAGAAGTCAAACTCCTTTCATCCTTTTCATTAGTCTTGACGTTGACCAAAGTCTGCAATCATCTGCTCCATCTCTTGGCGACTCGGAGTGGTCAACATATA
Organism: Streptococcus cristatus; assembly: GCF_019685515.1. GTDB lineage: Bacteria > Bacillota > Bacilli > Lactobacillales > Streptococcaceae > Streptococcus. Next base: position 677,619 of record NZ_JABFFN010000001.1, on the reverse strand, counting down.
AAGGTAGTCACCTTGTAGCTCTGCAAAGGCTGCTGGCATGATTTTTTTGACCTTGAATTGCTGACTGTATTTAGCAAGAAGGTCCTCTTCTGAATAGACATAGTTTGCATTGGCACGACGTGATGTAGCTAGACAGTATTGAGGTTCAAACTCTGATGCTGGGAACTCTTCACCTGCGACAATCGCTGCATAGCCTCGGTAGAGATCTAAGGAGTGAGCGAAGTTATAAACATCAATGGTAAAGCCACCCGCAGGACGGTTATTGTACTCAATGGCAATGTAGTCGTCCCCATCACGGAAGAACTCGATATGGAAAAAGCGCTCTTTCATACCAAATTCTTTGACAATAGCCTCACCGTACTTGCGCAGTTTTGGATCCATATCCTTGAGAACATAATAGGCATTATCCATCTTGTAGAGCATGAGATCCAGTGGTGTATGGGCATAATCGAAAGTCGTTGAAAAGACGATATCGCCATCCTTGTCCACAAGTCCGTCAAAAGTACAGATTTCGCTAGAAGTAACAAATTTTTCAAAGAAATACACGGTTGAATGATCCCATTCAGCCTTAAAGTGATTTACATCTTCTTCTGTCTCAAGCTTAAAGGTTGCTGCTGCTCCCACTCCATTATCAGGTTTGGCAATCATTGGTAGGCCAATCATCTCAACTGCTTGGTCCACATCTGCTTCCGTCTGGATAACAGCACCAGGTACCACAGGGACGCCTGCTTTTTTGAAAAGTTTCTTCATTTCAGACTTAAACTTGGTCTTTCTGAGATCCTCTGGTTTGGCACCAAAGACATTAAATTGCTCACGAAGTGTTGCGTCCAGCTCAAGCCAGTATTCATTGTGGGACTCGATGCGGTCGATTGGTCCATGCTTGTAGAACAGAAAGGCAACAGCACGTTTGACTTCGTCTATGTTTTCAAGATTATCTACACGGAAATACTCAGTCAGGCTATTGCGCAAAGGTTCATCAAGTTGTTCGTAGGGCTCCTGACCAATTCCCAAAACGGTGATGCCTTTATTGGCTAGCTCGATGGTAAACTGTTGGAAGTTTTGCGGATAGTAGGGAGAAATAACAAGGTAATTCATAGGCAACTCCTTTTATAGATACAGGTGTCCAAGAAAATAGGGTATTTGTTTGCGCCACCATTCCCAGTCGTGGGCGACATCGTGTCCCCATTCAGCAAACCAGGCTGGAATTTGTTTCTGGTCAAAGGCTTCTTTGAGCTTGTAGAAGGATGGCAGACCATCTTGTTCCCAGGCACCAAGGCCCGTACAGACGACGATTTCTGCCTGACGGTAACGATCAATAAACCAGCCGTCGTTTTGATTCCAGATATAATCTACTGGCGAATTTTGGTAAATAGCATCATCATTGAAGTAATCGCCAACAAAGAAACGCGCGTCGTAAACACCACTGAGGGCAATCACCTTGGTAAAGACATCTGGATGCTGGAGGAAGAAATTAAGTGCATGGTAGGCCCCCATCGAGCAACCTGTCGTCATCATGCCATCAAACCAACCTGTCTTGTGCTTGATAAAAGGAATGGCCTCCTCAATCACGTAGCGTTCGTAGGCACGATGCATCTCTGCTTGGTCATGACCATTTTTCCAAGTAGCCAACCAGCTCTCACTGTCCACACTGGATAGCGTAAAGAACTGGACGCGCCCCTCCTCGATAAAGGAAGCACAAGCGTCAATCATGCCAAAATCATAGTATTCGTTGTGACTGCCACCAGATGAAGCAAAAACCATAACTGGAATTCCAGCATGTCCGTAACGGTTAAGGTACATTTCACGATTAAGATTGCCACTCCAGTGGCTGAGGTTTTCAATATGCATTGGCTTTCTCCTTTCCTAACTTACCATTTCTCTGCAAAAAATCGGAGACAGTCTGGTAAATTTTCCGACCATGGAATCTCACTATGGATGGCGCCAGACTGAACTTTCAAGACAAGATTATCCAAGCCTACTCCACCTGCAATCAAATCATGGTAATAGCGAAGCGACGAGTCGATATAGGCTTGCTTGATATTACCAGCCATCAGAGTCTTGTCTGTATCATCTGCTTCTTCTGTTCCTACATAGATGAAAATGCGCTGTTCAGGCGATAATTTCTTGCGCTCGATATAGCGGTTAAAAGCTTCTTGGTGAAGCCAGTTGGCAGATGAAAAGACACCTAGACAACCAATTCGGTCTTGGTACTCTAGTCCGATAAACTGGGTAATATTGCCTCCTAGAGACGAACCAATCATAGCCGTGTGCTGGCGATCAGCTTTGGTACGATAGGTTTCATCGATAAAAGGCTTGACCACCTCCATGACAAACTCGGCATACTCCACACCCTTACCACCAAACTGCTGGCCTGGGATAGGAGATTCTTGAAACTTCCAAGCCGCATACTCATTCATCCGTCCCATACCATCATTGTCAATAGCAACAACAATCATGCGACTGATGTCAGGATTTCGCTTAATGGCTGGAATGATCTTCCATGAGTGTCCGATATAGGACTCCTTGCTGTAAAAGACATTTTGCCCATCATGAAAGTAAACAACAGGGTAAAAACGGTCTGTGTCTTTCTCGTAGTCCTTTGGCAGGAGCACACGCACACGACGCTCTTTTCCTGTATAAGGAACCTTGAGTTTGTGTTCTTTCATTTTTAAGTAAAAGTAGGAATGATTCATTGTCAGAAAACTCTCTATATTCAAAATTTTATCTCATTATACCATAAAAATAGAAAAAAAGTCAGTAAATGTCCATTTTAAGGATAAATAACTAACTCTTTCATTTATTTTTCTGAATTCTTCTGGATTTTCTGATTAGAGGAGATTGTCAATCAAGTTATCGACTTCATCTTTTTCAGCTCGAGGTGTAATCTCAGTAATCATGATACCAGCCACTGCTCGCTCAACCAAACCTTCAACATCCATACGTGCTTCATACTGCTCTGCATTCTTAATTTTAGGATTGGTCTTAGGACGATCAGGCGCAAAAATAGTACAGCAGTCTTCAAACGGTTGGATAGAAATATCAAAGGTATCGATTTCCTGGGCGATGTCAATGATTTCCAACTTGTCCATAGTAACCACAGGGCGGATGATGGGAGTGTTAGTCACAGCGTTGATAGCCTGCATGCTTTCCAAGGTCTGGCTAGCTACTTGACCAAGACTTTCCCCATTGATGATAACTAAACCATTTCGTACCTCACGGATACGGTCGGTAATGCGCATCATAAAACGACGAGTCAAGGTCATGAGGTAGGCTTCTGGCGCCTTAGCCTTGATTTCCTCTTGAATCTCTGTGAAAGGCACTTCGATAAACTGGATATTGCCGCCAAACTTGGTTAATTTACGAGTCAAATCTTGGGCTTTTTTGAGAGCACCTGGACTCGTGTAAGGTGGGCTGGCAAAGTGAACGGCTTCAATATCTACTCCACGTTTAAGGGCTAGATAACCTGCCACAGGCGAGTCAATCCCCCCTGATAACATGAGCATACCCTTACCAGAAGTCCCCACAGGCAAGCCACCTGCTCCTCGAATGGTTTCATAGGAAAGATAAGCCGCTTCCTCACGAATCTCCACCTGAAGATTGATGTCCGGATTTTTCATTTGAGCTTGGACATTTGGAATTGCTTCAAATACAGCTCCTCCAAGTGTTTGGTTGAGTTCACGACTGTCGAGTTCAAAGTTGTGGTCGCTACGCTTACTAGAAATCTTAAAGGTCATGCCTTCCTTGTAGATATCTTTCATAATCTCTTGGACAGAAGACTTCAGAACTTCTACAGACTTTTCAACTTTATATGCTGGAGAAAAATTTTGAATCCCAAAGACTTGTTTGAGAGATTCTGCTACTGCTGTGTAGTCGGCTCCATTCAGGTAAGCGTGAGCACGGTCGCGATCCGCAGTTACCTTAACTTGGGGATAGATGGACAAAACGTCCGAAATATTATTGCGAAGTTTATTGATGAACCGCATACGGTTTTTACCCTTGGTTGACAACTCTCCGTAGCGAATCATAATTTCTGAATACTGCATGAATGCTCCTATCTTACTTTTCTAGTTTGATTGTAAATTAATTTTAGCTTGGTCAAAAACTGCTCAACCTGACTCATATCATTTTCAAGATCTAGGCTTAGGCGTACAGCTGACTGGGCCTTATCTTTGTCCACTCCCATGGCAATCAAGGTCCCCGCAGGTTTTCCTGCCTTGGACGAACAAGCAGAGGTTGTGGAAATGAAAATATCATAGTCTTCAAAGGCGTGAACGATGACTTCACCACGAACACCCTTAATCCCAAAAGTCAGGATATGAGGGGCAAAGTCTTCCTCATCTGAAAAGACAAAAATATCTGGATAATCCAGAAGCGCTTGACGAATGACTGCCTTCATCTGCCCTGTCTTACTAGCAAAGATATCTAACTTTTCCATAGACAAACGGAGGGCCTTGGCTGTCGCTGCAATTCCTGCCACATTTTCAGTTGTCGAACGATAATCACGCTCTTGACCACCACCTGTCAAAAGAGGCGTAATTTTCTTACCAGACTTGATATAGACAAAGCCAACACCTCTAACACCATGAAATTTATGACTTGAGAAGGTCGCAAAATCTACACGATCTGTCAGATATTTTTCAGTCGGAATCTTAGCGAGTGCCTGAACTGCATCAACGTGGAAGGAAATAGTTGGCTTGTCTTCCAACAGTTCTGAGATAGCCTCAATAGGCTGAATAGACCCAATTTCATTGTTTACTGCCATAATGGAGATGAGGGTCGTATCAGGTCGTATCAAAGCTCCTAGAGCCTCAACATCCACAAACCCTCTGCTATCAACTGGAGCAAAATCCACCTCAAAACCTTGACTTTTCAGCCAGAGGGCTGATTCCTTGACTGCTGGATGTTCAATGGCTGATACGATGATGTGCTTGCCAAACTGGGCTTTTTCGAAGGCCACACCTTTGATGACCCAGTTATCCCCTTCTGTTCCTCCAGAAGTAAAGAAGATTTCATCACTCTTCTTGCCAATCAAATCTGCAATTTGCTGACGGGAAGCATCTAAAATTCGTGTCGCCTGGTCTCCCAAACGATGGAGACTGGATGGATTTCCCACAATTTTCGAAGCGACCTGAGTATAAGTTTCAAGTGCTTCAGGATAAGGCTTGGTCGTTGCCGAATTATCAAAGTAGATCATGTTTTCTCACGCTTTCTAAAATCACTTCTTCTATTGTATCATGAAACGAAGCTTGCGACAAGAAAGGGCAAGTCCTCTTTTTTTAAGATTTTTTTAAAGAAATGAGGTATAATAAATCATAATTAAAGGAGAGTATCATGTCTAACTATCATAGAACTTCAAAACCAAAAACTGAGCATATCAAAAAGGGGTTTACTGTCTTTCAAAAAACGATTGCTACCATCGGTAGTATCCTTGGCCTAATCACCGCTACTATCACCATCATGAACGCCATGGATAATAACAAAAACAACAAAAAAGAACCGACGACAACCCAAACAACTGTTGTCAAGGAAATTCAAAAAGAAGCCCCTCAGGAGAATACTACTCCTAACAAGGACAACACTTCCACTAAAGAAAATACCTTGCAGGAAGAAACTCCTCAATCCAATAAAAAGGAGGAGCAAAAAGAAGAGAAGAAAACAACAACTCAGGATTCTTCTACACCTTCCTCAACAAAAGAAACAACTGATAGTGGAAACTCGTCCAAAACGACTAGTTCCGAAAACAAAAGCAATCAATAACTACTAAAATAGCTTCCTTCCAGCTTTGGAAAGAAGCTATTTTTTATTGTTGCAATACTTTTCGTGGTTTGGTTCCCTCAGCTGGACCGATGACACCTGCCATTTCGAGTTCTTCCATAAGGCGGGTCGCACGGTTAAATCCAACTGACAAACGACGCTGAATCATCGAGGCACTGGCTTTCTGCGTCTCGATAACCAGAGCCTTAGCTTCTTCAAAAAGCGGATCGCCGCCAGCTTCACCATCTGAAAATTCTCCTTCATTTTCAGAAACCTCACCTGGATCAAAACTCTCATCGTAGTCTGCATCCGCCTGAGCCTTGATGAAGTTTACGATGCGCTCGACATCGTCATCTGAGATAAAGGATCCTTGCAGACGGACTGGGTGATTTTCATCGATTGGTTTAAAGAGCATGTCTCCTCGACCAAGCAGTTTTTCAGCTCCATTTTCATCCAAGATGGTTCGTGAATCTGTACCCGATGAAACTGCAAAAGCCACACGAGAGGGGACATTGGCCTTGATAAGACCAGAGATAACATCGACTGATGGACGTTGCGTTGCGAGAATCATGTGAATCCCTGCGGCACGCGCCTTCTGTCCGAGACGAATGATGGCATCTTCCACTTCCTTGCTAGCCACCATCATGAGGTCTGCCAACTCATCTACAATGACAACAATTAAAGGCAGCGGTACTTGTTTGTACTCAGACTGGCTATTAAATTCCTCGACCTTAGCATTGTAGCCAGCGATATTTCGTACTCCAACCTTAGCAAAGAGTTCATAACGGTTTTCCATCTCATCCACAACCTTTTGCAGAGCCTTGCTGGCCTTGCGTGGATTGGTCACAACTGGAATCAAGAGATGGGGAATATCATTGTAAACCGATAACTCAACCATCTTAGGATCGACCATCATAAACTTGACCTGGTCGGGTCTTGCCTTCATGAGAATGCTCGCGATAATACCATTAACTGCGACTGACTTCCCTGATCCTGTCGAACCTGCAACGAGTAGGTGGGGCATCTTGGAAAGGTCAAAGGTGCGAGCAGTTCCATTAACCGCCTTCCCTAGAGGAATTTCGAGGAGATTTTCTGGCTTAGTCTGAGACTGTTCCCAGAGTTCACGGAAGGAGACGGTTGCAATCTCAGAGTTAGGCACTTCGATTCCGACTAGGGATTTACCAGGAATCGGAGCCTCAATCCGAACATCCTTGGCTGCTAGAGCTAGCGCTAAGTCGTCTGCCAGATTGGAAATGCGGTTAACCCGTACACCTACTGCTGGTTTGACTTCATACTTGGTAACTGATGGTCCAATTTCAGCTCGTTCAACCGTCACCTTGATACCAAAGCTGGCAAAGGTTTCTTCTAAGATTTTGATATTTTCTCGAACAATCTTCTTTTCCTTGGACTGATCTTTGGGTTTATCTGGCGCGAAGAGTTGCAAGCTTGGTAGCTTGTATTCAAGGGCTTCCTTAGCAGAAAAATCAACCTGCACCTCTTCATCCTCAAAATCTTCTTTCTCGTCTGGAACTTCAACGTCAGCTTGAGGAAGGATAATCTCGGGTTCACTCCATTCTTTTTCAGGAATTGGTGGAAGATCATAGTCTGGAACTTCTGGTAAGATTTCTCCAGTTTCAGGATCTACAGGAGGAAGCGGTAGTGCATCCTGTTCTTCTTGTTCTCTCTTGATTCTTGCTGCTTCTTCAGCTTCTTGACGAGCCTTCTCTTCTTCTTTCTTGATGAAGCGTTCCTGTTTTCTCTGTTCCTGTTTTCCCATGAAGGATCTAAACTGAGCTCCAATAAAGGCTGCAACATCATAAATAGACCAGGGACTAACCAAGAGTGCCCCAACTAGAATCAAAAGAACTCCAATAAAGTACGATCCGATATTGGAGAAAAGAAAGGCTATGGGGAGATAAAGTCCAACACCTAGCAGGCCTCCACCAGCGAAGCTCGTCACACGCATACCAGTCAGATCCGTCATAACTTGAGCCAAGGTCCCTTTTAGAACTGACTGCTCCAAACCAAACTTCCAGACAAGATAGGCCTCAAAAATCAAGAGCAAGCCAGCGAAGATACAGAGAAAGCCTGACAGAAGCCCCTCCTGCTTGCGTATCCATTTAAAAAGAAAAAGATAGATGAGGAGGCCGCCTATAGCCACATAGGCTAAACTTCCGACTAACAGTCGAATGAGATTGTAAAGAGTGATACCAACTGCACCTAGTTTGAGGGCTGCAAAGATTAATAATAAGGCAATCCCTAAGGAAATCAACATCCTCTGGATAGCCTGCTTTCTTTCGAGTTCTGCTTTAGACGGTCTCCGTCTTGTTTTACTTGTATTCTTGTTTGCCATGCTTCTATTATACCATATTTCACAGTCATTTCGAAAAAGGTCCATATTCTCCTTGGATAGTTCAGTATTAAGAGATTAAAATAAAATTTTCTTATCCATAGTTTCCCTCCCTAAGCAATTTCAGAACATCTTTTGGCTAGCTTTTACAATCTACCTGACTGTTCATCAGAAAAAGAAGATATGCAAAATTTTGAAATTTTGATATAATAAAACTATCAAAAAGTAAAGGAATGATTAGTATGAACGTAATCACAGCTCACAGCTCACAGCTCACAGCTCACAGCTCACAGCTCACAGCTCACAGCTCACAGCTCACAGCTCACAGCTCACAGCTCACAGCTCACAGCTCACAGCTCACAGCTCACAGCTCACAGCTCACAGCTCACAGCTCACAGCTCACAGCTCACAGCTCACAGCGCTCACAGCTCACAGCTCACAGCTCACAGCTCACAGCTCACAGCTCACAGCTCACAGCTCACAGCTCACAGCTCACAGCTCACAGCTCACAGCTCACAGCTCACGCTGATTATGTAATCGGACGTGTTTTTTGTCAACCCCTAAAACAGACTTTTTCACATTTTTGTGAGAAGGTCTTTTCTGTTGTTTCTCAACTCAATGAGTTGATTGTTGGAGGTGTAAAATGACACCTCTAGCTATTGATAGAAGTTGGCAATCTGGAAATGAAAGAGCTGACAATGTATTTTTCTGGAGAAATTTCGGTTTTGATGAAAAAGATATTTTAATTGAAAATACTGATGGTATCATTAACGGAGCTCTGTTTGAATTTAAAAATAGCATTGCTGATCTTAATGCTGTACTTGTTCAAGCTATACACTATCTGTCTAAATTAAGGATTAAAGGTGGTATTCCTATACCAAGCAAAATCGTTTTAGTTGATATTAATAAAAATCGTGCTAGTGTTTATGATGCAACTAAATATCGTTTAGAAATTTTACAAAATTATACGAATAGTGCATCAAAAAATGTACATCAGAATACTTTAAAAGATGCTACTAATCCTGAAAAAGTAATTGAATTTGATATTTTTCAACCAAAAAGCCCTAAAAATCGTGAATTGCGTGAATTATTCCAAATAAACGAGTATCAAAAATTTGAAATTGATTTTCCAAATATTTTAGGATGGGCGAACTACATATATCGTCACGATAAAACAACAACAAAATCTCAAATGTTTGAGATGCTAAGACAACCATCTAATTCAATAGTCGAAAACTATATCTTGCCTTGGAATGGAGACGAAAGTGATTTTGAAACCGTGATGGACGCCTTAAATGATCCTGCAAATAGAAAAGACCTAGGAGCGTTTTATACACCGTTACCTTATGTTAAAGAAGCAACTAAACTTGTTCGTCAAGCTATTAGCAGTCTTCCTAAAGATTTGGACTATGTTATTTTGGATAGATGTGCTGGTACAGGAGCATTAGAGCATTATTTAACCGAAGAAGAGTTAAGCCATGTTGTCTTAAATACTTATGAAATCAAAGAATGGCTTGTTTTGTATAATAAATATATTGGAAAGGTGAGGGCTATCATACCACCGCTTTCGATGGTAAAAGCTGTTAAGGGAAACTTAGTGACAGGTGGTGATGCTTTGGCAGAAGATTTCTTGTCAATTCCAATGGAAACAGATGGAAAACATAATACATTACAAGAAATCATAGATGACAAGGATGTTGTAATTATTGGTTATGAAAATCCACCTTATTCTAGCGAGTTAGCCCGTGCTCAAGAAGGAAATATTAAATCTAAAGATAAATACAGCTATATAAGAAAATTGATGTCCGATGAATTTACTGGGGATAGTAGTCATGCAAAAGATTTACTCAATCAATTTGTTTGGTCGTTTGAGAAGTATTTTATGAGAAACGAACATGATTATTACATCCTATTTGCACCAGTAAAGTATTGGAAGTCTGTAGGATTAATGAAAAAAACTTTCGTTGATGGATTTTTAGCAAATAGAGGGAATTTTAAAGCACAAGAAAGTTCTGTTTTAGTCGCACAATGGAAGAATGAAGTTGATACCATAACAGAAAGTTTAACTGTTCCAGCTAAAGAGATTTGGAAAGATGATAAAAAGTGGGGAACTGGAAAAGGGGCTGCAGTCATTGATGTACCTGAGGATGCTATTCTTAAAGATGTGAAGCATGTCACTATAAGAAAAGTATACAAAACGCTAGGAGAATATTACTCTAAAAAGGTAAAAGCAGATGTATTATCTAAAATTGCTACTGGCTACGATGGTAGAGAAGTGCCATTGAAAAGCTATGGGAAACCTGTTTATAATGACAATATTTTAGCGGTTATAGAAGCCAGTGGTTTTGGTACTACTCCGCAGGATATACGAATGACTAGAATTGCTATATATCATGGACGAGGTAGTCAAGTTAGAACAACTAATTATGCAGAGCAGACAGCTTTGTTTGTTGCCAAGCAGTATCCTCAAAGAAACTGGTATGAAAGAGATATTTACTATACAACTGCTGACAAAGGGGATTTGTATAAAAAGGATATAAATTTTCTCAGAAAATCTACATTATGGACTTGTATATCTCAAAAAAATCATTGTTTAAGCTTCCATGGTTCTGATGGGAAATTTTACAATAACGAGATGTGCTTAGATGAGAACTCTCTAGTCCGTAAAGAATTAGTCGAACAAGAAAAATATGGGAAACTTGATAGAGCGGACTTAATGTTGTTAGGTGTCTTCGATGAATTACTTGAACTAGTCAAAGATACTCAAGAATACAATCCGGAATACAATTATGGCACTTATCAAATTGAATTAGAGATAAACACATCATACAAAGATAGTAATGATAAAAAGATATTCAACAATGAAAAAGTTAACACTAAACTAAAAGAGCTTAAGAAAAGATTAGCTGAATACTACGAAAATGAGCTTGAAAGTAAATTATTTGAGTATGAACTATTGAAATAGTGAGAAGACGATTTCCAAACGGAAATCGTCTTTTTCGATATTGTTGAAGTACTACATCTTGTGGTTGGTGTAAACAGATATATAGTTCCCTAAATTTACTTGACTTATTTCACTGCTTGTGGTTTGCGTAGGTAACCATAAACCACACCACTTACAATTGCACCAACCAAGACAGAGGCAAGGTAAAGGAGGGCATTTGAAGTAAGGGCGATAACGAAGATTCCTCCGTGTGGTGCCATGAGTTTGATACCTGCAAGACCAACAAGTCCTCCTGCTACTGCAGAACCAAGGATGAAGCTTGGAATCGCACGAGCTGGGTCTGCGGCACCAAATGGGATCGCTCCTTCAGTGATAAATGACAAGCCCATGATGATGTTTGTCAAACCAGAGTTACGTTCTTCTTTGGTAAATTTATCTTTAAAGAGCAGAGTTGCGACAAAGATAGCAAGTGGTGGCACCATTCCTCCAGCCATAACTGCTGCCATAGCTACAGAACCACCTGAAGAAACAGTCGCTGCAAGCGTACCTGTACCAAAGACATAGGCAGCTTTGTTGACTGGTCCACCCATGTCGACAGCCATCATTCCACCAAGAACGATACCGAGAAGGACAGCTGAACCTCCTCCAAGGCCGCCAAGGAACTCATTCATAGCCGTGTTGATTGCTGCCATTGGGATGTTGACAGCCAGCATGACAAATCCTGTCAAGATTGTTCCAAGAAGTGGCAAGAGAAGGATTGATTTAGCCCCTTCAAGTGAACGAGGAACTTTAACGTATTTCTTGATAGCAAGAACCAAGGCTCCTGCGATAAATCCACCAACAAGGGCACCTAGGAAACCAGATGAGACACCTGCAAGTGTTGAAGTTGCTTCTCCTCCTGCAGCATAAGGGATTTTACCAAAAGCAAAACCTTCTTTGGCAATAGCACCAGCCACAAAACCCGCTACCAAACCTGGTTTTTCAGCGATAGAGTAGGCAACGTATCCTGCAAAAACTGGCAGCATCAAGCCAAAGGCTGCTCCACCAATTTTCATGAACATGGAAGCTAGCTCATGGTAGGATCCGAGATTGCCAAGACTATCCTGTGGCACACCCAAAGCGCCATCAATCAAGAAGGCAAGGGCAATCATGATACCACCACCAATAACGAATGGCAACATTTGTGATACACCACTCATCAAGTGTTTGTAGAAGGCACCACCGATACTTTGTTTTTCATTAGATGCTGTTGCAGCTTTTGCTCCATTAGCAGCACGGTAGATTTCAGCATCTCCTGAAAGAGCCAAGTTAATCAACTCTTCTGTCTTACGGATACCGTCTGCAACTGGACGGTTAACTAAAGATTTTCCATCGAAACGATCCATCTCAACAGCCTTGTCAGCTGCGATGATAACAGCTTTAGCCTTACGGATGTCCTCTGCTGTCAGTTGATTTCCAACACCGCTGGCACCATTAGTCTCAACCTTGATCCCAACACCCATTTCAGCAGCTACTTTTTGAAGGGCCTCTTGGGCCATATAAGTGTGGGCGATACCTGTTGTACAAGCTGTAACAGCTACGATAAAGTCGCCAGAGTCATTAGCAGGTACTTGAACAGGTTCCTCAGTTTTTTCTGAAGCTTGGTCAAAGAGTTCAATGACTTGGTCAGCTGATGTTGCTTGACGAAGTTTGTCTGCAAAACCATCTTTCATCAAGTATTGAGACAATTCTGCCAAGGCTGCCAAGTGGGTATCATTGGCACCTTCTGGTGCCGCAATCATGAAGAAGAGATCTGTTGGTTGCCCATCCAAACTCTCATAGTCAACACCCTTGTTTGACTTAGCAAAGAGAACAGTCGCTTCTTTGACAGCAGAGTTCTTGCTGTGAGGCATAGCAATTCCGTCACCCAGACCAGTGGAAGTGAGAGCTTCACGCGCTAAAATTCCTTCTTTAAAGGTTTCAAAATCTGTCACATAACCGTGATCTACCAAGCTATGAATCATCTCTTCGATAGCTGCTGTTTTTTCAGTTGCTTGCAAATCCAGCAACATGACATCTTTTCTCAATAGGTCTTGAATTTTCATCGTTTTTCTACCTCAACTTTTTCATAAGTTTCTTTTATAAATGCTGCAGTTGCCAAGTCATCAGAAAAAGTAGTTGCTGTCCCACAAGCCACTCCCCATTTGAAGGCCTCTACTGCGTCTTTTGATTTGACAAATTCACCGGTAAATCCAGCAACCATAGAGTCACCAGCACCAACTGAATTTTTCACTGTTCCTTTGATAGGTTTTGCGAAGTAAGCTCCCTCAGATGTTACAAGAAGGGCACCGTCACCAGCCATAGAGATAATGACGTTTTGAGCACCTTTAGCCAGTAACTCACGAGCATATTTCTCAATTTGGTCCAAACTTTCGAGTTCAACCCCAAAAATCGCTCCAAGTTCATGATTGTTTGGTTTAACCAAAAGTGGCTGATAGTCCAAACTATCAATCAAGGTCTGTCCTTCAAAGTCACAAACGACTTGCGCACCCGTCTGACGCGTCAAGGCAATCAAATCCTTATAGATAACATTGCCTAGATTTTTAGCACTTGAACCCGCAAATACAACCGTGTCTTCTGCAGTCAAACTAGACAAAATAGCTTTCAATTCTTCTAACTGGGCTGGTTCCACATTTGGACCCGTTCCGTTGATTTCTGTCTCTTGGTCTGCTTTGATTTTAACATTGATACGAGTATCTTCTGACACTCGGACAAAACGTGTTTCAATTTGCTCTTCTGCCAGAGTATCTGTGATAAATTTACCAGTAAAACCTCCGATAAATCCCGTCGCTGTATTTGGTATATCCAAACGTTTCAAGACACGACTGACATTAATTCCTTTACCACCAGCAAATTTATCATCACTGTCCATACGATTGACACTACCGACTTGGACTTGGTCCAAACGCACGATATAATCAATAGATGGATTTAGTGTGACTGTATAAATCATACTTCTATTACCTCCGTTTTCTCCTTAATAGCCTGCAAGAGCTCATGCCCTTGACTTGTGATAACGATAGCGCGTTTGAGTGGTGCTACCTTGGCAAAGCAAGTTTGTCCAATTTTTGACGAATCGACCAAGACATAGGTCTGTTTGGCATTCTCCAAAATAGCACGCTTCACAGCTCCCTCCTCCATATCTGGAGTCGTATAATAACCATCGTCTACACCATTCATCCCGATAAAGGCACGATCAAAGTGCAATTGGTTAATCTGGTTGAGAGCAACGCCCCCGATGCTAGCATCTGTCGCCATCTTGACACTTCCTCCAACCATGACAGTTGGAATCTGCTTTTCAACCAACTGAACGGCATGGTGAATAGAGTTGGTCACAACTGTAACATTCTTATTAACCAATTCATGAATCAAAAATGCTGTCGTTGTTCCAGCATCGATAAAGATGACATCTTGTTCCTTAATGAGAGAGGCTGCTTTCTGAGCCAACAACTTCTTCTCTTGAAGGTTTTTGACAGATTTTTCTTGAATGGTTTCTTCTTCCTGCAAGGAGTGGGGTAATTCTGCTCCACCATGCACACGACGAAGCTTGTTTTCTGCTTCCAACTCATCCAAGTCTCTTCGAACCGTTGATTCTGAGGTCTCTAGCAAACTAACTAATTTTTCTAGAGAAACTACATGATGTTGATTTAACTCCTCTAAAATCAGTTGCTTCCGCTCTGTTTTTAACACTGAATCACCTCCTGTTATCGTTTACACTATTCATTCTATCACACTTTATTTCAAAGTCAAGCATTTTTTATCATTTTCTTTCAAATTCTATCATTTTTCTTATTTCCAGAATTTTTATTGCAAGATAAGAGCCTTTATGGTAGACTATTTGAGTAAGTATTGGAAGATTACTCAAGAGGCTTAAGAGGCCGTGTTGGAAACGCGGTAGGCGTGTAACAGCGTGCGTGGGTTCGAATCCCATGTCTTCCGTAGAAAAACAAAAACTGCATTTCGGTGCAGTTTTTTTATCACAAGCATTTAAAAATCAAATAATACAAACACTATATGATTCCATAAAACAAAAGGATATAGATTTCCAGGATGCGACAGACTTTCTTCAAAAAGAGGGTCTGTTTTAGGGTCTGACTTTTTTGAAAAAGAATACCAAGGAATACCAAATATAAAAATAAAAAACGTTGATTTAACAACGTTTTAGAAAGGTTTGCGAAAGAATGCAAAGGAATAATGGAGCCGGTGGGAGTCGAACCCACGTCCAAACATCTGCCAACATATTTGTCTACAACCATAGG
Organism: Streptococcus cristatus; assembly: GCF_019685515.1. Classification (GTDB taxonomy): domain Bacteria; phylum Bacillota; class Bacilli; order Lactobacillales; family Streptococcaceae; genus Streptococcus. The sequence continues at coordinate 662,273 of NZ_JABFFN010000001.1, read as the reverse complement.
TTATGTATTGTTTTAACAGTCCCTCGACACATAACTCAAGCCTAGGAACTGCGAGTCTATTAATCTCTTATCAAACCACTAGACAAGGCTTGATCGTATCTCGCTAATCATAAGACCTGTCATTGAACACGAGCAATCCAAATCAGGTCACGCCTGCTGGTTTTTAGGCAGCTAAAGCGTAAGAAGTGTTATTTTTTGCAGTTATATTTAACTGAGCGTTTACGTCGCCACACGGGTTGCAAAATATGCCTCATAATGCCTGTCGAATCCGTAACGACCCCAAAAGACAATAGAACCATTATAACCTATCTTCATAAAAAATGCAAAATCAAGCCACCTCTTTAGAAAAGATACTCTTTTAAGGCTTCCGATAAGGCTTGATAACCGGCTACACTTAGATGGAGGCCATCCGTTGTATAGGCTGATTGAAGTTGCCCTTCTGAATCTGTCAAACTATCATAAATCGGCACAAAATCTACCTGCATATAGGCGGATACTAGAGCCTCATAGGCTTGATTCCATTCTTTAATCTTTTCATTGGTTCGGATATAAACAGTCTGCTTGTATTTCTCTCCCTCATTGACTGGCAAAATGGAAAGGAGTTTTATTTGTGACAGCGGATATTCTCGGGCAATCGATTGGATCACACGCTCAAGATTATCCAAGGTTTCATTCATAGGGACATCTTTTCCGATATCGTTTGTTCCAATTAAGAGAACAATTTGATCCACAGCATCACCATAAAGATGGACATCCAAATTCTCTAATAACAATCTTGTCTGGTAGCCTCGGACACCCCGATTAACAATCGTCTTGGCAGTCCCAAACAACTCTTGAAGAGGGTAATACTCCACTATCGAATCACCAATAAAAATGATATCTGGCTCTAGAACCGACACTTGATTCAATTCACGATACTTGGTTTGAATTTTTTCCTGCTCCTTTAAGAGCCAATTCTCTAATAACTGTACTGCCACCCTATCCCTCTTTATCTAACCAATTCTCTAGAACTTGATAAACGCCCGCCTGGCTGTTAGCTGGCGCTAGGGCAGTCGCAACTGCCTTGACATTATCATCTGCATTTTCCATCGCATAGGCAATTCCAGCCAGCTCTAACATTTCGACATCATTTTCACTGTCACCAAAAGCCATGACTTGTTCCGATTGCAAATTCCAGCGCTTGAGTAATTCTTCCAATCCCCAAGCCTTGTGAACACCAGCCTGTAGGATATCGATACAACCATAACCACTGGAAACAGCTCTTACATGCCCATTAAAGAGGTCATTGATTTCCCGCAAAACAGAACTAGAGCGTTCTTCACCAACGACCATACTCATCTTTAGCACCCCACCAAAGAGATCCGAGCTGAGCTCTTCAACAAAGTTTGTATGCCGATAGAGTTTTTCAATCATCTCAGGAGCCATAAATTTATCAAGTTCTGTAAAAACAGTTCCTTTCTTGACAAAACTCCCATTCATACTAGTGACAACAAATTGATCTCGACACTCCCTCCCTTTAAAATTAACTAAAGCCTTGTCAACCATAGCATTATCCCAGATCTGTGCTTGAATCAGTTTATTATTTTCAAAAATACGCGCCCCATTGGCAACGACTAGGACAACTCTACTCGCCAAATGTTTAAGCAATTGTCTCATACGGTGAACTTCATTCCCCGTCGCAATGACAAAACGGATATCCCTTTGATCCAGCTGATCTAAAATCTTTTCCAAGCGGGGCAGATCCAGCTGACCTCTCGGGTCTAGCAAGGTTCCATCCATGTCTGTTGCAATTAATTTAATCGTCATTTTACTTCCCCTGGATTCAAGCTAGTCCCACTTCAACCCTACATGTTCATTCATTTCTTTATAGGCCGTGTCAATTCGTTCCTTGGTCGCCTCATCCAACTTGTCACGGTGACTGCCCCCCTCGATGAAGTCCTCTAGGATATAGGTTTGATAGAGGAAGAGCGGATAGCCTTCTGGAGAGTAAGTTCCTTTCGGTGTCCGATTGACCCAAGTAGGATGCGCTTTGGCAGTTTCAATCCTTGTCTTGCCATCTTTCTTCTTAATGGTCACATCCATGAGAACACCGCGCTCTGTCCACTTGGCATTTTCCTCATCTTGCATGGTTTCAATGCGTTGGTTTGAAAGGAAATTTCCCATGGAATAGATGATCAATTTTTTGTCACCATCCTTTTCAACGGTTTCAGCAGGTTCAACGACGTGAGGATGCCCTCCAAAAATAATATCAGCTCCCCAGTCAATCATCTTATGGTACAGTGTTTTCTGTTCTTCCGTCGGTTCTAGCTGGTACTCAATTCCCATCTGAGGCATGATGACAGTAATATCCGCTTCCTTCTCAGCACGCTCGATTTCCGCCTTCATCTTATCTTCATTCAGGTCAGAAAGATAGCGATTATAGTCCTCTTGAGAGATATACTGCTCAATGCCATTAAAACCGTAAGAATAGGCTAGGAGAGCTACCTTGATACCATTGACTTCCTTGATAACTAGTGGAGCTTGGTCTCGGGATTCATGTGTGTAGACTCCTATGGGTGTCATCCCTGCCTTTTCAATAGCTTGAGCTGTCGAAACCACTCCCTCTATCTGAGAATCCAAGATGTGATTATGAGCCAAGTCTAGAACTTGATAGCCTGCATCCTTGATAGCATCCATGACTTCTCCAGGTGCATTAAAGAGAGGATAACCTGCCAAGTAGTGGTCTTTGTTCACCGTTCCTTCAAAATCACCAAGCACTAAATCCGCTTGCTTGAGCCATGGTTTCACATATTCAAAATTTTCGTGGAAATCGTAGCTACCGTCTTCTTTCAGAGCTGTTCGGTAGATAGGAATATGGTAGAGAAGGTCACCATTTGCCATGATACGTGCTGTCGTTTCGGCAGACTGATTTTCCTTAGACTGACCAGACGTCTGAGCAGAATCAACTGTTTGACCACTCGGACTTGTTCCCTTGTTCCCTTGTACTGCTTGGGTCAACAAGTTCAGCCCCATAGACAAGGAAACTGCAAGCAACAACACCGTAATAAACTGAGCATTTGTCCAAGATTTATAATTCCTAAAAAAACCAATACTACTCTTCAACAATCCAAAAATAGGACCATGAGACCGTCTATCTTGTCGCTTTTCCATCTTTATTTCCCCCCTTGCTTTTACTGCAAGTCTTTTCTTTTATTATACCACAGACAAAAGAGGAATACCGTTTATTATATTATTTTTTAGGAACTTCTGTGACTTTCTTTCTCGCCTATTTTGTGTTATCATGTAGAGGTAATGAAAGGAGAGAAAATGTCTGCTATAGAACGTATTACAAAAGCTGCTCACTTAATTGATATGAACGATATTATCCGCGAGGGGAATCCAACTCTACGCGCAGTTGCTGAGGAAGTCACTTTCCCCTTGTCTGACCAGGAAATCATCCTTGGCGAAAAGATGATGCAATTCCTTAAACATTCCCAAGATCCTGTTATGGCTGAAAAAATGGGATTGCGTGGTGGTGTTGGACTTGCTGCTCCCCAACTCGATATCTCAAAACGTGTTATTGCTGTTTTAGTCCCCAATATTGCGGAAGAAGGTGAGACTCCAGAGGAAGCCTACGATTTGCAAGCTATTATGTACAATCCAAAAATCGTATCCCACTCTGTTCAGGACGCTGCCCTCGGTGAAGGAGAAGGGTGCCTATCTGTCGATCGTGTAGTTCCAGGCTATGTTGTTCGTCATGCCCGCGTCACTGTTGATTACTTTGACAAGGACGGAGAAAAACACCGTATCAAGCTCAAAGGATACAACTCTATCGTTGTCCAACATGAAATTGATCACCTAAACGGAATCATGTTTTACGATCGTATCAATGAAAAAGACCCATTTGCTATCAAAGATGGACTCCTCATCCTCGAATAAAGAAAATCCCGTTGCAAGACGGGGTTTTGTGTTATAATAGAGGCATGAAAACAAATGATATTGTCTATGGCGTCCACGCCGTTACAGAAGCCCTCCTTGCAAATACTGGAAACAAACTCTACCTCCAAGATGATCTCCGAGGTAAAAATGTTGAGAAGGTCAAGGAACTGGCTGCTGAGAAAAAGGTCTCCATCTCTTGGACTCCAAAAAAATCCCTCTCTGAAATGACCAAAGGCGCTGTCCACCAAGGTTTTGTTCTACGAGTGTCCGAATTTGCCTATAGCGAGCTGGATCACATCCTTGCAAAAATACGCCAAGAAGAAAATCCACTTCTGTTGATTCTGGATGGTCTAACTGACCCTCACAACTTAGGTTCTATCTTAAGGACTGCTGATGCGACCAATGTTTCAGGCGTCATCATTCCCAAGCACCGTGCCGTCGGAGTGACTCCTGTCGTTGCCAAAACGGCCACAGGTGCTATTGAGCACGTTCCAATTGCCCGAGTGACCAACCTCAGTCAAACCCTCGATAAACTCAAAGATGAAGGATTTTGGACCTTTGGAACGGATATGAACGGTACTCCTTGCCACAAGTGGAATACAAAAGGGAAAATCGCCCTCATCATCGGAAATGAAGGAAAAGGTATCTCTAGCAACATCAAAAAACAGGTCGATGAGATGATCACCATTCCAATGAACGGACATGTTCAAAGCCTCAATGCCAGTGTTGCTGCAGCCATTCTCATGTACGAAGTTTTCCGAAACCGACTATAAAAAAGTTTCCAATCAAGTGATTGGAAACTTTTTTCTTAACTATGTTCTGTGATAAATTTATAGGCTTCTTGACCAGCGATAGCCCCATCTCCAACTGCTGTTGTCACTTGGCGAAGGTCTTTCTGGCGAACATCACCCACTGCAAAGATACCGTCAACGGCAGTTTTCATGTGGTTATCTGTCATAATCCAGCCTGCCTGGTCTTGAATATTCAAATCTTTTGCAAAATCACTAACAGGATCCAAACCAACATAGATAAAGACGCCACCGAAGGCTTGTTCTGTCACTTGACCTGTTTTTACATTTTCAAATACGACAGATTCTACTCGATTGTCACCTTTGATTTCCTTGACGACAGAATCCCAGATAAAGTTGACTTTCTCATTTGCAAAAGCACGGTCTTGCAAAACCTTTTGGGCACGAAGTTGGTCACGACGGTGAACAATAGTGACAGTCTTGGCAAAGCGAGTCAAGAAGAGAGCTTCTTCTACCGCTGAATCTCCGCCACCAACTACCAACAAATCTTGGTCACGGAAGAAAGCACCATCACACACAGCACAGTAAGAAACTCCTCGACTGTTCAGTTCCTCTTCTCCGGGAACTCCCAAAAGACGGTGTTTTGACCCAGTTGCCACGATGACAGTACGGGTTTCGTAAACTTGATCATCAGTGATTACCTTCTTAAAGTCACCCTTGTCTTCAATATTTTCAACATAGCCATAAAGATGTTCCACTCCAAGGTTTTCAAGTGGTTCAAACATCTTTTCAGCCAATTCAGGTCCACTGATATTGGCATAACCTGGATAGTTTTCAATATCAGATGTGTTATTCATTTGCCCTCCTGGCAGACCACCTTCAATCAAAGCCACTTTCAGATTGCTTCGAGCAGCATATAAGGCAGCGGTCATTCCCGCAGGTCCAGCACCGACAATAATCGTATCGTACATTTCGATTCCTTCTTTCTTGTTGTAACTATCTTTATTCTAACTCATTCTTGCTAATCACGCAAGGATTATGCCTTGAAAACCAAGAGCAAACTCATGACGGCAAAGGATAACACCGGAATAACCAAAACTCCAATCATAATCATATCATAGAGATGGGCTTGGCGAGCTTTGGCTGTCTTGTCCACACCAGACATAGCTCTCAATCCAATCCAAATCCCCAGAAAAATCACGACAAGGATGGTCGTTAAGATCAAACTCTCGAAATACAAAGAAAATAGATGCAGTAGCATGATCTCTCTCGTTTCTATCTTTTTTAAAGAGTAAACTCAGCTAGTCCAACTAACTGAGTTTTCCTTTTTCTATTATATCAAATATAAGTCCGTTTGTAACTAGCGAAGAATTCTTTTGTTCGTTCTTCTTTCGGATGATTGATGATTTCATCCGGTGTGCCAGACTCGATGATTTTCCCTTTATCTAGGAATAAAACCTTATCTGCCACTTGGGTTACAAAAGACATATCGTGACTGACCAAAATCATGGTCTGACCTGACTTGGCAGCGTCTGCAATAGACTTTTCTACTTCACCGACCAACTCTGGGTCAAGGGCTGAAGTGGGCTCATCCAAGAGCAAGACATCTGGTTTCATAGCAAGCGCACGCGCGAGGGCAACCCGTTGCTTTTGTCCACCTGATAAATGGCGAGGAAAATGGTTTTCACGGTCAGAAAGCCCAACCTTGGCCAACTCTTCCTTAGCGATTTTTGTTGCTTCCTCGTCCGATAATTTCTTAACGACAACCAAACCTTCCTTGACATTGTCAAGAGCAGTTCGGCGTTCAAACAAATTAAACTGTTGGAAAACCATAGATAACTTGCGACGAAGGGTTAGGATCTCTTCTTGGCTAATCTGAGAAAAATCAACTTTAAAATTGTCAATCTGAATCGTTCCACTATCTGGAGTTTCAAGGTAGTTCAAACTACGAAGAAAGGTTGATTTCCCTGCTCCAGATGAACCAATCAAGGCTACTACTTCTCCCTTTTGGATATCCAAGTCCAGATGATCCAAGACAGTCTGTCCTGAAAAGGATTTGCTTAAATTCGAAATCTTAATCATTAACGAAGGTCTCCTTTCACATCTGTAGACACTGTGTCTGGGGCTGAAATAGCCATTTTCTTTTCAATGAAACGACCGAGGCTTTCAATTCCGATGTTGACTACCCAATAAACAAGGGCTACGGAGATGAAACGTTCAAAATAGCGATAATCAGCTCCACCCAAAATCTGAGCTTGGGCAAAGACCTCCACAACACCTGCGCTAAAGGCTAGAGAAGTTCCCTTGGTCAAACCGATAAGGGAGTTAATCAAAGTCGGCGTAGCTACCACCGCCGCATTTGGAATAATCACACGACGGTAAACTTGCGCACGAGTCATACCCAAACTACGCGCCGCCTCAATTTCACCTGGATTAACAGAAAGGATGGCTGCACGAATGGTTTCACTTGCATAAGCTGCCTCATTAAAAGCAAAGGCCACAATCGCAAAAAGCGCTGCTGGAATCGCATTGATATTGAGACCAGTTCCCCATTGTTGGTTGATAGCTTTCAATGCCAAAGGAATTCCGTAGTAGGTCAACATAAGTTGGACTAGGATGGGGGTACCTTTTAAGAAGCTGACAAAAAAGGCCTGCAAGGGATATAAAATCTTAACACGATTGATCTTAACAATGGCAAAAATCAAGGCAAGTAGCAAACCAAAGAGTGCGCCTCCAAGCGTCAACATTAAGGTTGTAGGCAGTTGTTGGGCAATCCTTGGAATTCCATCAAAGACCGAACGCAAACTAAAGAGCTTACCATCCGGAATGAGTTGCATCAAACTTTGGTACCAATCTGATGCTAAAAATGTTGTAACAGTCATAAAAATATCCTCTCCTGATAATGATTCATTCTATCATACTTCTGCTCGCAAGCAAATTATTTGCTACGGGCTACTCAGACTTTGTCTATCTTCTAGTTTATCACACTTTAAAACAGGGAGGCTATATATTTTACCTATCAAGGAGATAAATAAAAACTATCTCAAACCTAAGTCCTCATAGGTTTTTCTATAGCCGATTTGTTTAACAGCACCATTCTCCACCAAAATTGGACGTTTCAATAACATACCATCACTCGCTAGAAGCTTGGCTGCTTCTTGTTTTGACAAACTTCCCACCTTATCTTTTAGGCCCAGTTCACGGTATTTGATCCCGCTAGTATTGAAGAATTGTTTCACTTCAAAACCGGAAGTTTCCAACCAGTTCAAAATCACTTCTTCACTTGGTGTTTCTTCTACGATGTGGACAGCTTGGTATTCCAGTCCAAGTTGATCTAATTCATTCTTTGCTTTCTTACAAGTTGAACATTTTGGGTATTCGATAAATTCTAACATCTTCTTTTCTTTCTATTTTTTATTTTCTTGAAATGCTGCACCTTCATGTTGCAAGAGCCAGGCTTTCTTTTCGACTCCAGATGCATAGCCTGTCAGACGATTGCCTGATCCCAGCACACGATGACAGGGTACGAGGATGGACCAAGGATTACGCCCCACTGCTCCACCAATCGCTTGGGCAGAAGCCACTTGCAAGTCTTGAGCTATTTGTCCGTAAGTTACTGTTTGACCATAAGGAATGGCCTGTAAGTAATCCCAGACCCGCTTTTCAAAATCTGTTCCAATGGGAGCCAGAGGTAAGGAAGACAAATCTTGAGCACATCCATCAAAGTAAGTATCTAAATAGGAAATAACCTGGTCTAGGACAGGATGTTTCTTAACTACTTCTATACTATCTCCAGCGATTCCCCTCTCAAAATGAGTTTGGTCCTGTACCCAAATTCCATACAGATATTGCTCGTCAGCAACTAAGGATAAGGTTCCAATTGGCGACGGGTAGAACATTTTGGCGTACTTTTTCTGCTTCATTTTTTTAATTTCTGATAGGCCAAGCGTTCTCCATCAACTGCAACCTTACCAACCTGTTGGAAACCTAGCTTTTCAAAGATATGCTCCATAGCCTTGTTTTGTGCATGCGTATCTGAACGAAAATCTAGGTAATCAAATCCTTCAATCAAGCCTTCTAGGAAAGTCTGAGCAACACCTTGTCCTTGGACATCTGCTGCCACAGCGATACGGTGAAAGACCAGATATTCTGATTCTCCCCCCTGCCAACTCCCTTCATAAATGGCTTCATAGGATTTCTCTGGGCTCTTGGTCACAGCAGCATAGGCTAGTAGTTCTCCTTCTTCCAAGGCCACATAAGCTTGACCAGAGATGATATCATCAATAATGATATCTGCATTTGGATAGCCATTTTGCCACTGGCCACTACCAGACTTAGCTAAACACTTTTTGGCATCCTCCATCACCTGCATAATCGCATCTACTTCGTTTGGAAAAGCTAAACGAATCTCCATCTCTTCCCCTCATTTCTAACTAGTTTCTCTCATCATAGCATAATTTAGGGCTTTCTACAAGCAGTTGAAACTTGACTTTTGTTTTTTATTATTTTATAATCTAGTTATCAAAACTAGATAAAAAGGAGTTGGAAATGAATTCTATTTTTTCCTATCCAAAATGGGAAGACATTCCAAACATTGACCTCTATCTGGATCAGGTTTTGCTTTATGTCAATCAAGTCTGTGCCCCTATCTCTCCAGATAAAGACAAGGGGTTAACAGCATCTATGGTCAATAACTATGTCAAACATGGTTACCTGACAAAGCCTGACAAGAAAAAATACCAACGCAAACAGATTGCCCGTTTGATTGCCATCACCACTCTCAAGTCTGTCTTTTCGATCCAAGAAATCACCCAGACACTCAATACTCTACAAACTCAAGCGAGCTCAGACCAGCTCTACGATGCTTTTGTGGACTACATGAACCATGGGATTGATCCAGAAAATCCTATTATCCAAACTAGCTGTCAAACGGTTAGACTCTATCATCAAACTCTAGACTTAATTCTTAAGAAAGAAGAGGAGGTATCCCAATGAATACTAGCCTAAAACTCAGTAAAAAACTCAGTTTTGGAGAAGAAATTGCCAACAGCGTGACCCATGCTGTAGGTGCCGTCATCATGCTCATCTTGCTCCCTATTTCATCCACCTATAGTTATGAAGCACATGGATTTTTATCGTCTTTTGGCGTTTCTATCTTTGTTATCAGTCTATTTCTCATGTTCCTCTCGTCAACCATTTACCACTCTATGGCCTATGGTTCGACCCACAAATACGTCTTGCGAATCATCGACCATTCTATGATTTATGTGGCTATTGCAGGCTCTTATACGCCGGTCGTATTGACTTTGATGAATAACTGGTTTGGCTATCTGATCATTGCCATTCAGTGGGGAACGACCATCTTTGGCATCCTCTATAAAATCTTTGCTAAAAAGGTTAATGAGAAATTCAGCCTTGCCCTTTACCTGATTATGGGCTGGTTGGTTCTAGCTATCATTCCTGCCATTATCAGTCAAACAACTCCAATTTTCTGGAGTCTCATGGTAACTGGCGGACTCTGTTATACAGTTGGAGCTGGATTTTACGCTAAGAAAAAACCTTATTTCCACATGATTTGGCATCTCTTTATCCTAGCGGCATCTGCACTCCAATATATCGCGATTGTTTATTACATGTAAAAAAGTTGAGAATCTTTTCTCAACTTTTTTCTTTACACATATTGATAAAATACTGGTGCAAGCGCACATTATCAGTCAATTCCGGATGAAAAGAGGTTACCAGCATATTCTGTTCTTGAGCTGCAACGATTTGATCGTCTACTGTTGCTAGAATTTCTACACCCTCTCCAACACTACTGATAATCGGACCACGAATAAAGGTCATGGGAATCTGACCGACTCCCTTACATTCTGCCTCTGTATAGAAACTTCCTAGTTGGCGTCCATAAGCATTACGCTCTACTACTATATCCATAGTCGCTAGATGACTTTCTTCCTGAGAAATAATTTCCTTAGCCAGCAAAATCAACCCTGCACAGGTCCCAAAAACGGGTAATCCAGATAGAATGGCTTCTCGGATGGGAAGCAGCATGTTCTGGTCTCGTAAGATTTTGCCCATAGTCGTAGACTCGCCTCCTGGCAAAATCAAACCTGACAAGTCACTCTGATATTGTTGAAAATCATCTAAATTTCTAATTTCGAAACTAGCGACACCTAACTTTTCTAGCGCTTTTGCATGTTCTGCAAAGGCACCTTGCAAGGCCAATATTCCAATTTTCATCTATTTTCCTCGCTCAGCCATGAGAATTTGGATTTCATTCTCATTAATTCCAACCATAGCTTCCCCTAGGTCTTCAGAGATTTGAGCCAAAATTTGAGGATTTTGGTAGTTGGTTACGGCTTTAACAATAGCACTTGCTCGTTTAACAGGATTGCCTGACTTGAAAATACCTGAACCGACAAAGACGCCCTCTGCCCCCAATTGCATCATTAACGCAGCATCTGCTGGTGTTGCCACACCTCCGGCTGCGAAGTTGACAACTGGTAATTTTCCATGTTGGTGGACGTATTGGACTAATTCAACAGGGACTTGCAAGTCCTTGGCAGCCACATAGAGCTCATCTTCACGGAGGTTTTGAATGCGGCGAATTTCTTGATTCATCATACGCATATGGCGAACAGCTTGAACAATATCTCCTGTCCCTGGTTCTCCTTTGGTACGAATCATGGAAGCTCCTTCAGCGATACGACGCAAGGCTTCACCCAAGTCCTTAGCCCCACAGACAAAAGGAACTTGGAATTCTTTCTTGTCCACATGGAAACGGTCGTCAGCTGGAGACAGCACTTCACTCTCATCGATATAGTCAATCTCAATAGCCTCTAAAATCTGAGCTTCTACAAAATGCCCGATTCTGACCTTGGCCATCACTGGAATGCTCACCGCTTCTTGGATTTCCTTAATCATCTTTGGATCGCTCATACGGGAAACCCCACCAGCCGCACGAATATCAGCTGGAATTCGCTCCAAGGCCATAACAGCTGCCGCACCAGCAGCCTCTGCGATACGAGCCTGTTCAGGGTTCTGAACGTCCATGATAACCCCACCTTTGAGCATCTGTGCCAAGTTTTTATTTAGTTCATAACGATTTTCAGTCATTTCTTTATCCTCATCATTTGTATTGGTAACTACCATTTCATTTTAAGCCAGATTAGAATGAAGTACAAGATAGAAAAACAATAATTGTCTGGGTACAGTAACATAAAAAACTATCTGACCTTAATTTAAGGCCAGATAGCTCAGCTATTGTTATTTTTCAGCTGTAAGTGCAGCCATTGTAATGTAGTTGTATGGTTTGTTGAAATGTGGCAAGAAGAATAGGTCTGTCAAAGCCAATTTATCAATTGTCACATGCTCTTGGATAGCAAGTGAGAACATGTGGATTCCCATACTGATAGCAGCATCATGTGAAACCATTTGTGCACCAAGGATTTCGCGGCTGTCTTTGTCAAAAACAATCTTGATGGCAACTTCGTGATTGTCATGCTTCATAAATTCTGGTTTTTGAAGATCGTTAAAGCCAGTTTCAGTTGCATTGTAACCTGCTGCTTTTGCTTTTTCAAGAGTCAAACCAGTTGAAACCATGTGCAGACCGTAGATTGAGATACCGTTTGATCCTTGTACACCGATTCCTTCAAGTTCGTGTCCACAAGCGTTATAAGCACCAACGATACCAGTACGAACAGCGTTTGAAGCAAGCGCGATGTAGCTAGTGTCTTTACGAGCGTTGTCATAAACAGTCGCACAGTCACCTACTGCATAAACACCTGAAATTGATGTTTCTTGTTTCTTGTCTACAAGGAAGGCACCGTTACGGAAGAGTTCAATCTTACCATCAGCAAGAGCTGTGTTTGGACGGAAACCAACAGCAAGAACCACCATATCCACATCAAATGTTTCTTTGTCTGTTACCAAGCGTTCAACTTTACCATCACCTTGGATTGCTTTAACTGTTTGACCAAGTGCCAAGCGGATGTTATGGTCTTCCAAGTTTTTCGCCATCATTTGGGTAAAGTCTTTGTCATAGTAGCCGTTCAAAACAGTGTCTACGATATCAACAAGCACCACTTCTTTTCCAAGACGCTCGAAAGCTTCGGCAAGTTCTACACCGATGTAACCACCACCAACAACGGCAATGCGCTCAAGGTGTTTGCTCTTGTCAGCAAGTTTTTCGATGACTTCTTCTGCATTTTGGTACAACTTAACAAATTGAACATTTTCAAGTGTTGCTTTGAATTCGCGGTTACCCTTAACGATTTCAACACCTTCGATTGGAGGCAAGATTGGAGTTGAACCAGTTGCAAAGATTAATTTATCATAAGACTCTTTGTGTTCTTTACCTTCAACTTCAGCAGTCACAACTTTGTTATCGTAGTCAATTGAAAGAACTGGTGAGTTCATGTAAATTTTAGCACCTTTTGCTTCCAATTTTTCTTTATCAGAGTAGAAGAGACCTTCTGGGCCATCAATTTGTTCCCCGATCCAAAGCGCCATTCCACAACCAAGGAATGAAATATTTGAGTTTTGGTCAAATACTACGATTTCGTTCTCATGACCAAAGTTATCCAACATCGTATTAATACAAGCTGTACCAGCGTGGTTAGCACCAACTACAACGATTTTACTCATAGAAAAATTCCTACCTTTAATTTTTGATTTACTTTTCTAGTATATCATTTACTGTTAGCGTTTACAAGATATTTGCTCAGAATTCTCTTTTTTTCAGAAAAAAATACACTTAATATTAACAAACCTTATTTTTCTATCGTTTTCATGCTAATTTTGAGCATATTTCTTGACTTTTTGTCAAAATCCATTTGTGAAAACGCTGACTTTATGGTATGCTAGTTACATGGAAATAAATTGTAAGGGGTTTAATTTTTCTTTAACCAACTTATATTGAATGATTTCCTATGAAAAGAAAGGAGCTGGTAGCTTGCCTCTTCATTCACGTTCTGAACGGCTAATGGGAACAACTATCACGATTTCATTAGTAGATGAGCGGGCAGAAATCCTGCTTCAGGGCGCTTTTGACTTGCTCAAAGAGCTCGAATACCGCTTCAACGCCAATAGTCAAGAATCCGAACTGATGGAAATCAACTACCAGGCTGGAATCACACCTGTTAAGGTTCATCCTGACCTGTTTGAACTGATTGCTCTTGGACTAGAGCACAGCCTGGCTCCCTCTAGCCATCTAAATATCAGTATCGGTCCCTTGATTCAAACCTGGCGAATCGGCTTTGCAGATGCACGACTTCCAGAGTTAAACGAAATCGAAGCTGTCTTGCCTCTAGTTAACCCGCATTTTATCAAGTTGGATCCGACTAACTCTACTATTTTTTTAGAGAAGAAAGGAATGAAGCTTGATTTAGGTTGTTTAGCCAAGGGCTATAGTGCAGATAAGGTTGCCCAGTATTTGAAAACACACGGTGTCACCTCTGCCTTGATCAACCTCGGAGGAAATGTCCTCACCATCGGGAATAACCAAGCCAAAGAAAGGAAAGCCTGGCAGATTGGGATTCAAGATCCGCGAAATCCTCGTGGCAATCATCTCCTAACCATCCCTGCTTCTAACAAATCCGTTGTCACTTCAGGTATCTATGAACGCCACCTGACAGTAGATGGAAAAGACTACCACCATATCTTTGATAGTAAGACAGGATTTCCTGTCGAAACCGATCTTGCTAGCCTAACGATTGTCTCTGATAAATCCGTTGATGGTGAGATATGGACAACACGCCTTTTCGGAGAACGAAGCGCTTCTATCCTCTGGCAAGTCGAAAGTATAGATGGGATTGAAGCCATCCTCATCGACAAAGAGGGACGCCTTGCTTGTTCTTCAGGCCTTCAAAATTGTATTATGTAAAAAGAGAAAGGAAATCTCATGCTAAAACTTATTGCCATTGTTGGAACGAACTCTAAACGTTCTACAAATCGCCAATTGCTCCAATACATGCAAAAACACTTTGCTGATAAAGCTGAAATTGAACTCGTTGAAATCAAGGATATCCCTGTTTTCAACAAACCAGCAGATAAGCAACTTCCAGATGAAATTCTTGAAATTGCTGCTAAAATTGAAGCATCTGACGGTGTGATTATCGGTACTCCTGAGTACGACCACTCTATCCCTGCAGTTTTGATGAGCGCTCTTGCTTGGCTATCTTACGGTATCTACCCACTTTTGAACAAACCAATCATGATTACTGGTGCTTCTTACGGTACACTTGGTTCATCTCGTGCCCAATTGCAACTTCGTCAAATCTTGAACGCTCCTGAAATTAAGGCAAATGTTCTACCAGATGAATTCCTGCTTTCACACTCTCTTCAAGCATTTAACCCAAGTGGCGACTTGGTTGACCTTGATGTCATCAAGAAATTGGATGCCATCTTCGATGACTTCCGTATCTTTGTGAAAATTACTGAAAAATTGCGCAATGCACAAGAATTGCTTCGCAAAGATGCCGAAGAATTTGACTGGGAAAATTTGTAAGATAGGAGACCGAAAGAATGAAATTTGTTGGACTTGTTGGATCAAACTACGATCAATCATATAACCGCAAACTCTTGGAATTTATTCGTCGTAATTTCAAATTCAAATTTGAATTAGAAGTTCTTGAAATCGACGAAGTTCCAATGTTTAACCAAGACGAAAAATGGGACGAAAGTTTCCAATTGCGCTTCTTGTATAACAAAATTACACGAGCTGATGGTGTCATTATCGCTACTCCTGAGCACAACCACACTATCTCAGCTTCACTCAAATCTGTACTTGAATGGCTTTCATACGAAGTTCATCCATTTGAAAACAAGCCTGTTATGATTGTAGGTGCATCATACTATGACCAAGGAACATCACGTGCCCAAGTTCACCTTCGTAAGATTCTTGACGCTCCAGGTGTCAATGCCTACACACTTCCAGGAAATGAATTCCTTCTTGGTAAAGCCAAAGAAGCTTTTGATAACGATGGAAATATCATCAACGAAGGCACTGTTAAATTCCTTGAAACTTGCTTAGATAACTTTGTAAAATACGTAGGAGTCGTTTCGAAATTGAAAAAACCAAAACCAATCGAACCAGAAGACTTGGATTGTGGAAAACCAATCGCTACAACCATCACAGAAGTTGATCCTGACGATCCAGAATGGGTAGAAAAAGTTGCTGCAATCACTGGAGCTGTTTCTGGTGATACCTATGTCAAACTGGACCACGGTATCCTGACAGTTAACCAAATTGATATGTTCTTGAAAGCTATGCCATTTGAATTGACATACGCTGACGATAACAACCAATTCCTCTACTACAATAACGCTCACCAAGATCCAGACACCATGTTTGCCAAACGTGTACCACCTCAATCAGGTAACCGTATGTCGACTGTTCATGGATCTCTTCCACCAGTACGTATGAAGAATGTAGAGTGGGTTATCGGAACACTTCGTAACGGAAACCAAGAATACGTCCGTACAATCGTTCCAGGTTCTCCTGCAGGTGTCATCAACACCCACAACTACCAAGCGATGTACTATCCTGATGGATCATACGCTGGAATCAATGAAATCGTCTTTAACTTCCAACCATGGCTTGACTGGTACCTAAAAGAGACTGGTCAACGTTTGGTAGGTGGTAGCGGACCATTTGCTCCTGCCGCTGGAGGTCATGGGGATGCTGATGCTACTTCTGGTGCTTCTGATTCAGGTGACGCTGGAGGCCACGGTGGTGGCGCAGACGCTACTTCTGGCGCAAGTAACTAAGAAACACAAAAGGAGCCAAATGGCTCCTTTTTTTATTGCAACAGAAAAGGGGATTGTAAATCATCTACAAACCCCTTTCATTTTATGAGTTAGGATCATCCAAACTACGACCATGTAAACCTTTTTCACGTTGCACTTGGCGTAGTTTTTCTGGCGTTACGTCATTTCCTTCCTCGTCCACAATTTTAATTCCTTCAATATGGTGACGAACAGCACGACGATAGCCTTCAATGTATTCCTCACGAAGTTTAGCTTGTTCCACTTTTTCAGCAGAAGTTAAGCCTTCTGTTTTTTTCTTTTTAGCGAGCTCGTTGATACGAGCGATTTTTTTTGAATCCATGTTTATCTCCTTTGTAAAAAGATACAGTTTGTTTAATAGAGAGTCTACTTGGTATTGATTTGGTTAAAGCGTGCAAGCTTAGCTGCTTTCTTGGTTAATTGCGACAAGATGGCCAATCGATTTTGACGAATATCTTGATCATCGGTCATTACCATAGTATTCTCAAAGAAAGCATCAATAATTGGGCTAAGCGCAAAGAGTTGTTCTAATTGCTGACTTGCAGTCCCTGATAAAACGAGTGACTCTACTGCTTCCGCCAAGGCTTTCTCTTCTTCATTTTCAAAAAGAGCAAAATCAACTGTTTCAGATCCTTCAGCTTTCTCAGCCAAGTTGAAAGCACGTGAGAGAGATTCGACAGATGATTTGAAGTTTTCTTCTTTGCTTGCTTCTACAAGAGCACTTACTGCTTCCAACATATCCGCCACGACAAAGTTCGAGCTTGCAAGGACTGCCTCCTTAATGTCTTTTGGAGTTGAACCCATCATCTTATCAACACGAGCCTTGATAAAGTCCATGACCTCTGCTTTATTTGTATAAGTCAAGCTGTCAAATTTCAAAGTGTAAAGGCTATCAATCAACTCATCCATAGCAATGTGCCAACCAAAAGCATCCAAAATACGAACTACACCTTGCGTTGCACGACGAAGGGCATAAGGGTCATTAGAACCTGATGGAATCAAGCCCACTGAGAAGAAACTCAAAATCGTATCCAATTTGTCTGCAATGGCTAGAATGGCTCCGATCTTGCTCTCTGGGAGAGCTCCGTCCGCTGATGTAGGCATGTAGTGTTCACGAATGGCAGCCGCAACTGCTGGAGTTTCCCCAGCAAGAAGGGCGTATTTCTCACCCATAATTCCTTGGAGTTCATCAAACTCACCAACCATCCCTGTCAACAAGTCAAACTTATAAATGGATGCTGCGCGGGCAAGATCAATCGTTTCATCCACTGATAAACCAGCTTTTTCCGCCAAAAGGACGGCAATCTGACCTGTACGAATCATGTGTTCACGAAGGGAACCAATCTTTTCATGGAAGGTCACCTGGTTCAATTTTTCAACAAGATCTGAAATGACCAATTTTTGGTCTTCACGCCAGAAGAATTCTCCGTCTTCCAAGCGGGCAACTAAGACTTTTTCATTACCCTTGATGACATTTTCCAAATACTCTGCGTTTCCATTACGGACTGAAATGAAGTTTGGCAAGAGTTTACCGTCTTGATCACGAACAACAAAGTAACGTTGGTGTTCCTTCATCGAAGTCACCAAAACTTCTTCTGGAACTTCAAGGTATTTGGCATCAAAACTTCCCATAAAGGCAGTTGGGTATTCAACCAAGTTCAAGACTTCGTTCAGCAAGTCAGCATCAATCTCGATACGTACACCATGTTTTGCCTCGATTTCTTTGATTTGGTCAACAATCATTTGCTCACGTTCACGAGGATCCACGATTACAAACTGTGCACGAAGGTCTTCTTCATAGCTCAATGCTGACTGAATCTTTGTTTCTTGTCCCAAGAAACGATGACCACGGCTCACACGACCACCCTTGATATCAAGGAAATCCAAATCAAACTCTTGCTCGTCCAAGAGAACTGTCAAAGTGTGTACAGGGCGGATATACTCAAAAGTGTTGTTAGCCCAGTGCATGCTGACAGGGAAAGTTAGGGATTTCAAGACATCCACGACACCAGGAACAATGTTCTCAACTGGTTGGCCCACTTCTTCCTTGGTAACATAGACATATTCTTCACCCTTGATTTCACGGAATTCAATATCTTCAACCGTCAAGCCTTTTCCACGGACAAATCCTTGAGCTGCTTTGGTGAAGTTTCCATCACTATCCAAGGCAATTTTCTTTGCTGGACCCTTGAAATCTTCTGTCAAATCAGATTGCTTGTCTGCAAGCCCAGTCACACGAACAGCCAAACGACGTGGTGTTGAGAAGGTTTGAATGGCTTCAAAGGACAGGCGGTTTTCCTTGAGGAAGGCTGCCATTTTTTCATCTAGTTGTTTTTCACTTGGAGTTACTACGTAGGCTGGTAACTCTTCAAGACCGAGTTCTACTAATAAGTTTTTTGTCATGTTTTTTCTCCGAAAAGTATCTTTTTATTTTCCAGTTTGCCTTATGTGATTGGCACGCAAGCAACCAACTTTGTTGTTTCATTGCTAAAATTGGAGCCGAAAGTCTCCAATTTTGCCTAGTATCCTCAGCTTCACTAAGGATACCTTCATCACTACAGCAACTGGCTCAAGGCTCACTCTGTTCGCCCATTTTCGTAAACTGTCACTCTCTTTATTCTGCGTCTTCTGCTAAGAGTTTAGCTCGTGTCGCCTCATCCAAAAGTGGGTAGCCTAGGCGTTTGCGTTCTGCGACAAAGGTTTTAGCTACGACACGGGCCAAGTTACGAATACGGGCGATATAGCCCGCACGCTCAGTTACAGATACGGCACCACGCGCATCCAGCAGGTTAAAGGTATGTGAACATTTGAGAACATAGTCATAGGCAGGGTGAACCAAGCCTTCTTCTAATGCACGACCAGCTTCTTTTTCAAACTTATCAAAGTTTTCCAGCAACATCTCTTGATCAGAAATTTCAAATGAATATTTTGAATGCTCGTACTCCGGCTGAATGAAGATTTCTCCGTATTTTACGCCATCAGCCCATTCGATATCATATACAGAATCCACTTCCTGAATATAAGAAGCCAAGCGTTCCAAACCATAGGTAACTTCCGCAGTCACAGGGCCAGTTGCCAATCCACCAACTTGTTGGAAATACGTGAACTGAGTGATTTCCATCCCATCAAGCCAAACTTCCCAACCAAGACCAGCTGAACCAGTTGATGGATTTTCCCAGTTGTCTTCAACGAAACGAATATCGTGTTCCAAAGGATTGATTCCCAATTTTTCCAAAGATTGAAGGTAAAGTTCTTGGATATTTGATGGAGAAGGCTTCATGACCACTTGGAATTGGTGGTGTTGGTAAAGACGGTTAGGATTTTCTCCATAACGACCGTCAGCAGGACGACGTGATGGCTCTACATAAGCCGCATTCCATGGCTCAGGTCCGATAGCACGAAGGAAAGTGTACGGACTCATGGTTCCCGCACCTTTTTCATTATCATAAGCCTGCATGAGCATACAACCTTGGTCATTCCAAAATTGTTGCAAAGTAAGGATGATTTCCTGGAAAGTCAATTTTTTAGACATTATTTACTCCTTTTTATAAATTCTTGTGACTTTGGATACAAAAAGAACCGTGTCTTTGCTCCTAAGTCTGTGACCTAGGGGCGTCAGAAACGCGGTTCCACCCTAATTTATTACTTCATTGTTTTTTAAAATACGACAGAAAGCGCCAGCTCCTTATTTTGCCCTACTTGGCTCCCACTATCCCAAGCTCGCTTGAAGAACGCCATAAGACTTTCTTTCCTAGCTAGTATTATAGCAAATTTTCTAGCTAGTGTAAACCAAAAATGAGTCTGAAAACAAAGTTCCAGACTCATTTATCAGTAAAGCTTCAGAAACTCCTGTTTAAGGATGTCTTCTTGCTTTTGGTTTTTTGCCATGCAGATTTCTCTTGGCTTGTTTCAAGACTGTAATGGCATCTTTGACATCTTCTTGGCTCGCTCCTGGATCATTAAGGAGTTCCTGAGCTTCTTTAAAGGCTAAAAGATAAGCTGCTTTTTCTTTCTTGTCTGCATAGATAAATCTCGCATTCTTTTCTTGGAAAAGGCGTTCATCCTTGACCAGTTTCTTCAAACTAGAGAAGTCTGTAGCCTTGCCATTCAGTTTACTTTTAGCTGTTGCAAGGGCAATGAGAGATTGGTCAATTTGATCCTGTTTGACTTTAGGATCCACAGCAAGTAAGGCGATTTCTTGGAAGGCACGATCATAAGCTCGACGTACTTTTTCCTTGGCATTAGCATATCGTCCAGTTTTAGTCGTTGCATAGTAAGCTTTCATAGCTTCTTTCAAGGCTGCCACGTTCGAATCTTTTCCATCCAAAGCCTTACCAGCAGCTTCAAGACTAGCGAGAACTCCATCAATCAATTCTTGTTTCAACTTGCTTGACAAGGCTGACCGCGCCACTTGGAAAGCTTGGTCATAAGCTTTTCTCTTATCTGCACTACTATTAAAGTAACGAGACGTTTCTACCAGTTCTTTTTGTTGATTTACCGCAGCAATCAAGGCTAACTTAGACACAACAGATAGGCGCAAAGCATTATTTCGACCTGGATGAACGAGCAAGGAAACGAGATTTTCAAGGAGTTCATATCCAGTCGGTAAGCCGATCTCTACAGTATAACGACCTGTAGCAACTTTCTTACCAAAGGCGTATTGACCGTATTTTTCAGCAGGAAGAGTGATACTTGTCCCATCTTCTCCTCTCAGAACCACTGTAGTTGTCTTTGGAACCGCCTGATTGAAGGAAACAGACACTGGTGCATATTCTAGGAGATTTGCTAGGAAGGTAATGGTTTGGAAACTATTTTCTTCCGTCAAGTCAAACTCTTGGGATAAGGCACTGATAAATTTCAATTCTGTTCGGTCATAACTGAAAATTTCTGCCGTATAATGACCAAATTGTAAGAAATGAATCGCTTTTGCCTTGTCAACATCGACATACTGTCCCTCGCTATTTTTAATTCGATAGACGTAGAGGGTATCAATATCTTGGTTTGTTTTCGCATCCTTCAAGGCGATTTTCACTCGACCACTATTTTGATCGCGCACAAGTTCAGCAAGCGAGATATAGTCTACATTTCCTGCATAGTCCTCAACAAGATAGTAAATATTAGCCTTGTCAACATCCTTAGGAAGTGTATAACTACCGTCAGCATTGGCCTTAATCAGATGGGTGTTCTCAAGCGCACGCGTTCCAGACTGGTCTTTCCCAGTTAGAACCATAGTCCCTTTTTGGTCAAATGGTGTGAGGTAGAAGACTTTTTCTGAAAGGATACCACCTTGACCAACGTCTTTTGGTTTTCGAGCTACAAATTCTTGGTTTCCATCTTTAAAGCGAATATAACCACTTGTGATGACAGGTTTTTGAGTATCAATTTGAATTTTAAAGGTCGTGTAT
The DNA here is from genome assembly GCF_019685515.1 of Streptococcus cristatus. GTDB lineage: Bacteria > Bacillota > Bacilli > Lactobacillales > Streptococcaceae > Streptococcus. The sequence goes on along the minus strand of NZ_JABFFN010000001.1, from coordinate 640,414 downwards.
TGTTCTTTTGCTCCTGGAACGTCTGGTGTATAACTGATAACATAGTCATATAAACCATCCGCAACGGTATTACCATTAAAATCCTGACCTCTCCAAGCAGTATTATCTAGAATATAACTCTTCAGATTTCTACTGTCTCCATCAAAATAATTCTTACGAAGATCCTTTGCATCGCCCTCCCAAATAGGATGTTCATGCTTGGTATCCGTAGCCGCATAAACTGTTGCACGAAGATTTACAAGATTTCTCAAAGCAACCGTTTTGTATTCAACCAGGTCTTTGTTTCCATCATCGTTTGGAGAAATGGCAATACGGACATTTCCTTTTTCGTCCAACTGAAGAACATGCTTACCTTCAGCATTTTGTTCAATCCCAAGAACGGTAATTCGGCGTCCTTGGCGTTGACCTTTAGAAACTAGAAGGTCATTTTGCAAGGTTACGAGATAGGTGGCATCATTAGAGTAGTTAACGGCAGGATTTTCCTTGTCTACTTCTGTGTAAAATCCATTTTTCCCTTCTCGAACAAGGTTGTAAATTGGTTTTTCGACAGCGGGGAGATTTTGGAATTCACCTCGGAAGCCCATAAATGCAAGACTCACAATATCCCCATCATCTGCTGGATCTACAAATCGAACAAAACCTTCAAGGAAATAGCCATTTGGCATTTGTTTGCTGAGTTCAGCAGCAAATTTTCGAGCATCCACTTTAACAGTGACTGTTTGACTGCTGTGGGCTTTGACCGTCACTTCAGGCCAGACTGTCTCCGTTAGTTTTCGAGGTCGAAGGGTGAATTTCCCATCTTGGACTTCGTCTGTATTGGTATTCACTACCATCTTGAGAGTACGATCAGTATCTGAAATATTGTGTACAGTGACCTTGAAAGTAAATTGATCTCCAACATTTCCTAATGTCACACTTGGGTAACCATTTTCACCCGTTACATAGAGATCTGTTGACACTGCAGCAGCTGTATCCACAATACCAGAACCTTGCTGACGAGGAGAGGTATAAGTGCCTGTATCCTTATTAACGTGTGGTTTTGCAGTTGACATGATCAAGGCCTTGACAGTCTCTGATACTTGCTCAGGAGTCAATTCTGGATGGTGTTTTTGAAGGTATTCCTTAACCAGAACTGCAACACCCGTAACGTGAGGAGCCGCCATACTGGTTCCGCTGATACTACCGTAGGTATTGTCATTAAAGGATGAGTAGATATTGCCGCCAGGAGCTGTCACGTCTGGTTTCAATTGTCCATCAGTAGTCACTCCCCAACTTGAAAAGTCAGATAACTGATTGGCTACATCAGAAGGGCGATTATCCATCTTGTCATTAAAAACAATCTTGTATTTTCCTGATTTTAAGGCTTCACCATACTGTTTAGAAATAAATACAGAAGGAATTTTCTTTGCTTCATCATCAATAGCCATATTGATGTTCGCTCCTTCTACATTATTGTAGATCAAGGCACCAACTGCACCATGTTTTCGTGCATTTTTGATTTTCTCTGAAAAGTTCATAGCTCCACGCTGAATGAGGGCAAGTTTTCCAGTTAAATCCAACTTCGCAAAGTCTTCTTCACGACCTAACCCTGCTTCGACATATTCATACTCTTTTCCTTTTTCAAAGTCCTTATCTGCCTCGGGTTGATTATAATCAAATTTTCCGTTATGAAGGCTGGCATTTCCCTCTAGACCTTTGACTTCAAAAACCGCTGTCGTCAATGTTTTATTGTTGACAGAAGCAACTGAAATCGAATCCTCAACAGTGGATGGATTTCCAACCAAGCCATAGTCTGGGTTTTCAGCTAGTGGTTTTGAATAACCATTTCCGAATGTATTGCTATTTCCTGCTGAGATAAGAACAGAAACTCCCTTGGCACGGGCACGTTTGATAGCATCCACGATATCAGAACCAGCATCCACCATAGAACCAGTGCTAGATCCCAAACTCATATTAATAGCATCTGCTCCCAAGGCAACTGCGTCATCAATCGCCTTTACATAAAGGGCAGAACTGGTCGTTTTTTGACGATCTGAAAAGACACGCATAAACATGACTTGGGCTTCTGGTGCCACACCATAGACCTTTTCACCATTTGGTGCTTCTTTATCAGGGTTTCCAGTAGCAATCCCTGTTACGTGCATCCCATGAGAAGTTCTTTCTGCTTCTTTGATCTTATCTGTTCCGTCAAAGTAGTCATAGGCATAGACAACCTTATCGCTATACCATTTACCGTAGTCGATTCCAGCAGCCTTTTTAGCTGCTTCGATGGCTTCCTTGTTTTTAAATTTTGCTTTTGACGGATCCGAAATTCGAAGAACCTCATGATTCAAATCAAGCCCTGAGTCAATTATGGCAACAACGGTCCCTGTCCCCTTGTAACCAGCCTTCCAAGTTTTCGGTACTGTGATGATATCATTGCTTGAAAGACTATTGGGTTTTGCAGATTCAGCATTTTGTTTTTCCTTTTCAGTAGTTGCTGTCTCGCCAGTAGTTTTAAGAGCTGTCGTTGCTGGAGCCTCTTTTTTCTCCAAGTCAGAAGCCTTCTCAGTAGCAGGCGCTGGACTGGTATCTACTGTTGTCTCTTTTTGGACGACACCTTGATTTTCTTCTTTTGCAACTGCGCTATCTTTTCCTGATTCTTGAGATTCGGCAGTTTTTTTAATCGGAGCTTCTTCCTTAGCATCTTGTTTGCTAATATCCTCTTTAAAAGTTTCAACTTCCTGTTTCTCTCCTGATACTGGCACAATCACATTCGTGTTGGCTTGGTCAGTCGAAGAATCTGAGTGCTTATCGTCTTTTATCTCTGTCTTGATTGCCTCAATTTGAGCTTGATTTTCACCTGTACTCTGCTCATTGGCATTAACTTGACTTGCTCCAAAAACCAAAGCAGTCCCCAGCAAAACTGAAGCAAGACCAAATTTGTATTTCCGTAATGAAAAACGTTGTCGTCTATCCATAAATAATCTCCTTTTTCTTTAAAGTATACCTATTATAACGCAAATAATCAAAAATTTTCACAAAAATCTGAATTGTCACAAAAATGTAATATTTGCGTATGTAATTCTCTTTGGCAATTTTATCATTCGTGTTATTTGTTTTATCAAACCAATATTTTCTGGATTCGTTCATTTATTTCAATTTCTAAAACTATTTTACTATACAAACAATCTAGACTTTTATACACAAAAAGACTAGGATTAAAAATTCCTAGTCTTTGTTATTTCGGTATAAATAGATTATACAAACTAAAAATCCATCTCATCCACACGTGGTGCGCCCGAAGTCACTGAAATTGTCTTTAAGACTTCTCGCTCGTCTTTGCTGAGTTCAATTCCAAAACAGTCAAGATTGCCCTGGATGCGAGAGGCTGTCACTGACTTAGGTAGAGGTAAAAATCCTTCTGCCAAACTCCAAGCCAAGGTGATTTGAGCCACTGACTTCCCATACTTAGCAGCAATCTCTTGGACTTCTTTCTGTTCAAACAACTCCCCTTGCCCAAAAGGTCCCCAAGCCTCTAGGAGAATGCTCTTCTCTCTACAGTAGTCAATCACTTCCTCTTGGTAAACTCCTGGAGCCAAGCGCACCTGATTGACTGTAGGAACAATTCTTGCTGTTTCAAGCAAAGCATCCAGATGCTTGGGAAGGAAATTACTAACTCCGATAGCACGGATTTTCCCTTCTTGGTACAAATCCTCCATCGCTCTCCAGACTTCAGCATTGCGGGTTTTCCATGCGTCATTTTCTCTTAAAGGTTTTGGATTTGGCCAATGAATGAGGTACAAATCTAGATAATCCAATCCCAGTTTTTCCATTGATTCTTCAAATGCTTGGCGAGTTTCATCATAGCTGTGATTGCTATTCCAAAGTTTAGTCGTTACAAAGATTTCTTGTCGTGGAATATCACTATCTCGAATAGCACGACCAACACTTCCCTCATTTTTATAGATAGCTGCAGTATCGATATGACGATAACCAGCCTTTAAGGCTTCTAAAACAGCTTGGTAGGCTACTTCTCCATTTTCAGCCTTCCATGTTCCAAATCCTAGTACAGGAATTGAAACTCCGTTATTAAGGGTATATGATTTCATCCTTTTTCCTTTCTATGTGAAGAAAATCTAAAGAAACAAATACTGATTACCAGAACTCTTGCTCCTTTAGATTTTGAAGATTATTGATCACGATCGTAATAGATCTCGTGAGCTTTCAAACGAGAATTGAGCAATTCGGGAACGGTCACAAATGTATACCCTTCACCCTTTAAATACTCAATGACACTTGGTAGAGAATTAACAGAAGGACCATGGATATCATGCATGAGAATGATAGAACCATTACGAACTTGGTGTTGAATCTCTGTCAAAATAGCAGCTTCATTCTTACTCTTCCAGTCTAAACTATCCACATCCCACATGATAAAACTCAAGTCAAGACTATTTCGAATATCATCAGTGATGGCACCATAAGGTGGGCGCATCAGTTTAGAGCTTGATCCTAAAACTTGAGTTAACAAATCTTCTGTATCAGTGATTTGCTTTTTAGCATCTTCGAGGGATAATTTAGAAAGGACAGGATGATCCCAGCTATGATTTCCCACAACATGGCCTTCCGATTTCATTCGTTTCAGAAGATTTTCATTTCCTGCGATGTTTTTTCCAAGTACAAAGAAGGTTGCCTTTACACCGTACTTAGCCAAGGTATCCAAAGCCTGTGGAGTTGTAGTCGGATTTGGACCATCATCAAAGGTCAAGGCTACAACCTTTTTATTTTTCTTAGCAAAGTAAGCTTGGTAGAGTTCCGCATCCTTTTCTAATAGATAAGAAGACTCAATGACATCAAAGAAACTGGATATTGGTAAAGCAATTTCTTCAACAGTCTCTTCAGAATTAGCAGGATAAAGGATGATTTGACTATCTTTATAATCAAAACTCCAAGATGATAAGTCCTGATCTGTGAAGTTTTTTACAACTTGATCAATTTTTGCCTGGTCAAGTTTCTTATCTTCTAGAGTTGATTTGACCTGACTCAGTAAGAGTTCCTTAGCCTTGCTTGCATCTTTAAAAAGTTTACTGAGGTCAAAATCTTTCCCATCTTCAGTCAAGAAAATTTTTCCTAAAGAAGTCTTTTCCTTTTCTTCAACCTTTGATACAGATAAATCGTAGACTTGCTTGCTAATATTACGAGCAACAACTCCCTTTAAGACAGGATCCAGCTGCTCAGTATAATAAAAGACCAGATCCTCTTTATCTTCTAGATTTTCTTTGATGTCTTGGTTGATTTTTTCTCTAATAGACGCAATGACTTCCTCTCCTTGCAGAGGGTAGTAGGCAATCACCTCAGCCTGCCCTTTTCGGAAATGGTCCCTCTGACTACCTGAGTTGAATTGCTGGTCCTTTTCGCTTTTTAGCGCTTCAATTTTTTGTTCATAAGATTGCTTTTGTAGAACCTTGTAGCCAATGGCACTTCCCAAAAGAATCATAGCGATTCCTAAGATCCCAACAAAGGAAAGCAATAACCTTCTCTTTTTATCGTGAGAAACACGGTTCATATTTTTCTTCATATTTCCATCATATCAAATCAAAGCTATTATTTCAATGATAAACAGGTAATCTAGCTCCATTTCAAAAAATAAAGAAAAAGCTTAGAGTTCTCTAAGCTTCTATTTTAAAAGCGAATTGCTTCACGTGTTTTTTCATATGAAGTTACAAAACGATTTGTAACTCCTGGTTCTGCAACTTCCAAGGCTTGAGAAATCTTCTCAAATGATGCCCGATAGTCAAACTCTTTCTCAAAAATTTCAAGTGCTTCGTTGAAAGCCTCTTGGATTCGTTCATCAAATGAACGATAGCGATTTGAGTATTGGAGAAGTTGCTCTGTCAAAGTCGCATACTGAACAATGTCGTATGTTTCTGTCTCAAGTACTGCCATATCATTCGTTGCAATTTCAAGAATTCGCTTAACAGATTCAATATTAACCTGCGGTTGTTCTAGCTCCGCCATCAAATCTTCTGTGTTATGACTTGCAGTAAAGAAGAGTTTCAAGAAACTTTGAGGGATTCCTGGTAAGTTTCGCTTCTCCATGTAACGTTTGATAGTGTGCAAACGATTCACATAGACATTTGCTTTTTGGCGAGCATTGAGGTCATCTTTTTCAATTTGCGCAAGTCGTTCGCTCACAGAAATTTGCTCATCTTCAATATCTTTGAGATTGCTTTGAAGCATTTCCAACTGTTCTTCAAGAACAGAATAGGCTTGAGCAGATTCTCTTTGGTCCTCTGTTACTTCTAAAATAGCGGTATCAAGTGCAGCTAATTCTTCTTGAAGTCGGCGGACATGATTCCCATCACTTTCTGGAAGAAGATAAGTTTTATTTAGTCGTTCAAGATCCTGAACAAGCACTTGGTTATTTTCCTTCAAGTGGTTGAGATAGGTTGGAAGTGTTGAGAGGAGATTCTCAACGACTTTTTGAGCCTCAATTTCACGAGTGAAAATATCATAAAGTGCGTTGATTTCTTCTTGAATGCGATTATTTTCATACTCTGCATTGTCCAACTCCAACTGGCGAATGTTTTCTTGATTATTCTTCAAAGATTCATGCAAAAGTTGGAAACGTGACTCAATATCTGTTTCAGTAAAGTGGTAATTGGCATCCAAAAGCTTACGATAGCCTTCTTCCAAATCTGCTAATTGGTCTGGTAATTCCTTTGTCAAGGTTTCAACAAGAGCTGGAATCCGATCAACAATATGCGTTAGAGCAAGAATATGATTTTCAGTATCATCTAAGATTGCTGCAGCTTCAACTGGGTCACCTGATGAGTTAAGGGTAACGAATTGAGAGAATTCCGATTGGATGTTTTCCAATTGTTTCTCAATCTCAGGAAGAGCTTTTCCATATTTCTCTGAATCTTCTGCAACGGTATGTTGAAGGGTTTCAAACAAGTCCAAAGCATGTAGGACACGACCACTGTTCTTAGATTCTTGCTTTTCGAGTTCAGAAAGGGCATTGCGAATAGCTGCAATATCCTCTTCAATCAAACTAATCTGGCTTTCAATTTGATCAATCTTGTGAGCTGCTTTAAAGAAACGGAAAGAATTATTGTAGTTTTCAGCTTCAAAGAGGTGATTTTCGATGTCTGCAAATGAGTTCAGAGATAAATCAACCCATTTTTGATTCCATTCACGAAAGGTTACCTGACTTTGACCAATTAAGTGCATATTTTTAACGGCTTCAACCTCATCATTTACAGGAAGGTTGTAGAGTTCTTCTTTTCTTTCTTCAAGGGCCGTTAATCTGCTTACATTACGCTTACGTAGAAAAATGGCTGTTACATAAGCTAAAATCAAAATGACCGCAATCGCAACCATTAGATAAATTAGTTGTCCATTAGACATATCAAACTCCTTTTATACTAGAAACAATCGTAATGATTATATCATATTTTTTAAACCAAGGGAACTATTTCCCACATTTTTTAGACGTCAAGTGTACTGTAAACAGCGTTTTCTTCGATAAATTCGCGACGAGGTTCTACCCGATCTCCCATCAACATATCAAAGATTCTATCTGCTTCAGCAGCATCATCTACTGAAACACGCGCCATCAAGCGATGTTCAGGATCCATGGTTGTTTCCCACAATTGGTGGTCATCCATTTCTCCCAACCCCTTATAACGTTGGATGGTTGGCTTTGAGCGCCCTTCACTATGACGTGCTAAGGCTTCTTGGAGTTTAATTTCTTGATCTGTACCTGGCTGAATGTATTCTTTGATCTCACTTCCAACTTTAACCCCATAAATCGGTGGTTGGGCAATATAAACATAACCAGCTTCTAGGATTGGTTTCATGTAGCGGTAAATCAAGGTTAGCAAGAGAGTTCGAATGTGGGCTCCATCGACATCGGCATCGGTCATCAAAACGAGTTTTTGGTAACGAGCCTTAGTAACATCAAATTCTGCGCCAAATCCTGTCCCCATGGCTGTGAAGAGACTCCGAATTTCTTCGTTAGCAAGAATTTTATCCATGCTAGCCTTTTCAACGTTCAAGATCTTACCACGAATTGGAAGGATAGCCTGGAACTCACGGTTACGACCAGATTTAGCTGATCCACCAGCCGAGTCTCCTTCGACGATGAAGAGTTCGGTTTCAGCAGGATTATTTGAAGAACAGTCTGCTAGTTTTCCTGGAAGATTGGAAATTTCCAAACCAGATTTCTTGCGCGTGACTTCACGCGCACGCTTGGCGGCCACACGAGCCTTGGCAGCCAAAACCCCTTTTTCCACGATGCGCTTAGCAATCTGTGGATTTTCCATGAGAAAATCAGAGAAGGCCTCGCTGAAGAGGCGATTGGTGATCTTAACTACTTCACTATTGCCCAGCTTAGTCTTGGTTTGTCCTTCAAACTGCGGATTTGGATGCTTAACTGAGATAACTGCAGTCAAGCCTTCGCGAACATCTTCCCCTGTTAGGTTGTCTTCATTGTCTTTTAGCAGCTTATTTTTGCGGGCATAATCATTGATAACACGCGTCAGTGCTGTACGGAAACCTTGCTCATGCGTTCCACCTTCATGGGTGTGAATATTATTGGCGAAACTCATGACATTTTCGTGGTAACCGGTTGTGTACTGCATGGCTACTTCAACAGTAATATCATCCATCTCACCATCTGTGTAGATTGGTGTGTCAAAGATAACATCCTTGTTCTCGTTGATATATTCAACGTAACTAGCAATCCCACCTTCATAGTGGTAATGCTTGCTTTGTTCGAGACCTTCACGCTTATCTGTGATGGAGATTCGAAGCCCCCGGTTCAAAAAGGCTAGTTCTTGAATGCGTTTATTTAATTTGTCAAAGTCAAAAGTTGTTGTTTCTGTAAAAATCTCTGGGTCCGGCGTGAAGTGAACTGTTGTTCCCGTTTTATCCGTATCTCCAACCACCTCAAGATCAGCAACGACATTCCCACGGTGGTATTCTTGATAATAAATTTTTCCGTTTTTATGAACCCGAACATCTAGTTGAGTTGAAAGGGCATTTACTACTGATGAACCCACACCGTGCAATCCACCTGATACCTTGTATCCGCCACCGCCGAATTTTCCTCCAGCGTGAAGAACAGTAAAGACGGTCTCAACGGCAGGACGTCCTGTCTTTTCCTGAATGTCAACAGGAATACCACGTCCATCATCCACAACGGTGATGGAATTATCTGGTTCAATAAGGACTTGGATATGACTGGCAAATCCTGCTAGGGCTTCATCAATTGAATTATCAACGATTTCCCAGACTAGATGGTGAAGGCCTTCTTTTGAAGTCGACCCAATATACATACCTGGACGCATACGAACGGCCTCCAACCCCTCCAAAACTTGAATTTGGCTGGCATCATAATCCTGTGCCTGTTGATTTTTGATTTCTTCTGTCATTTTTTCCCTTTTCTTACATGTCTATTGCTTGTCTCAGTGTCACAACGTTTTTAAAAAGATAGGCATCTAAGCCGGCAGCTTTCCCTGCTTCTACATCAATATTCCTGTCTCCAATGACCAAACCGGATGAGATATGATATTTATCACGTAAATAAATCATGGACTCAGGATCTGGTTTTCGTTTGAAACCGGAACTGGCAGTCACGACTTCTGTGAAATAGTCAGCTATCTGAGTCTTTGCAAGAAGTTCTAGAACTTGGTCATTTCGATGAGAAACTAAGAAATGACGGCCACCCTTGTCAGAAATGTCTTTGAGTAGTTCTGGAATCCCTTCAAACAAAACTGGATACTCTAGCTCACGCGCTTCATTATCTTTGTAGTTTTCTAAAAAATTCTCGATGTCTGGGGCAAACTTCTCAATGGCAAAAGCTGTCGAAACCTTTAAGGCTTCGTAAACACGGTCGTGTTCTTGCTCTATTCCGTATTGGGCTAAGGTCTCTACAAAGGCTGCTGTAGAAGTCTCATAATTATCCAATAGGGTACCACCTAAATCCCATATGTAGTCGTGATATTTCATACCCTTCATTATACCATTTTTTTATGAAAAAAGCGATGATTTCCTAGATTTTTCCAAGTAAAAACGAGAGCCGAACTCTCGTCTTACTGTTAATTTCCAAAGACATCTCGATAGAGCATGCCGACTCGTAAACTTTCAGCATCCCCTCCCAACTGCTCTACCAACTCATAGGCAAAGGCAAGTGCGGTTGACGGTCCTCGGCTAGTTGTTAGATTGCCATCCACAACCACTGTTTGCTTTTGATAAATTCCATCACTGATGTTCTCCTGAACACCGTCATAACAGGTGAAGCGCTTGTCTTTCAGGATACCTGCTTGATGGAGGGCGATTGGAGCTGCACAGATGGCAGCAATTTTCTTTCCTGCTTGATTAAAGGCTTTAATCTGTGAAATGAGGGCTTGATTATCCCGTAGGTGAGCTGAGCCTGGCATGCCACCTGGAAGAACGACCAAGTCATAGTCAGACAAATCACCATCAAAGATACGGTCGGCTTTTACCTGAATGTCATGCGATCCTGTCACCTGTTCTTCAAATCCTACCATATCACATGAAATGTTTGCTCGACGCAAGACATCAACTACTGTCAAGGCTTCAATTTCTTCAAAACCCTGGGCTAAAATAACTGCTACTTTTGCCATAGTGGCCTCCTTATTTGATTTGTTTTAGGACGACTTTCTTTCGTTTGAATGGAACTTTTCCACTTTTCTCCTCCGCTAGGTTGGTCTGGTAACTCATAGATAAGAGGAGACCGATACCAATGAGGTTGCTAATAATTGCGGAACCCCCTTGAGAGATGAAAGGCAGAGGAATCCCTGTCAAAGGAAGTAAGCCTGTCACGGCACCGATATTTTCAAAGATATGGAAAAGCAACATCATGATAAAACCAGTCGAAATGTAGGTGTAGAACTGGTTATTTGACCTGAGCGTAATCTTCAACATCCGGTAAATAAGAAGCAAGTACAAGGCAACGACAAAGACCGAACCAATAAAGCCAAAATCTTCAGCAATCACTGTAAAAATCATATCACTCTCACGTACTGGAATGAGGAGATTGGACACATTGAAACCTTGCCCAAACAAGCCACCACTTCCAATCGCAATTTGTCCCTGCGCCTGTTGGTAAGTCGTTGTTTGCGCGAAGTCAAAGGGATTGAGCCAAGCCAAGATGCGGTTGATCTGGTAGGTTGGCATCCCAATCTGATGCAAGAAGGCACGTCCATCCTTGCTTATAAAGATGGCCATGAAGCCTGCAACTGCAGTCACTCCTGTCGCAAAAACAGGAATGATAATCTTCCACGAAACACCTGAAAGGAGAACCATACCTGCAAAAATAGCTACAAAGACCAAGGCAGTCCCTAAGTCACTTTGTAGTGCTAAGAGGATCAAGACTGGGATGGTAAAGGCAATCATCCAAATAATCAGCAGGAAATCCAAAGGGATGGTTCGGCGCCACTCCTTGTGCTTTTGAGTGAATTGTACAATGACTCGAGCCAATATCAAGATGTAGGAAATCTTCATGAACTCAGATGGTTGAAAGAGTGTCGTTCCACCGATTGATACCCAGTTCTTGGCACCTGTTGACGCTACAAGATTTGGGTTGTAGAAAACAAGAGGGAGGACCATCAAAGCTAGCCCTAAACCATAAAGATAGGGAGTCACCTTCCATAAAAACTCGGTATTGAATAACATGACCACAAATCCAATGACAAGACCCAGGGCAATCCAAGCGATTTGCTGGCCTAGAATTGGAAAAACATTATTGGGATAGTCATGGCTAACTGCTATATAAATAGCCACTACTCCAATCACCAGTAGACAAAATACTGGTAGAAGAAGACTATAGTCGACTCGAGAGTCGAAGGAACGTTTCATATTTTTTACCTTTTCTCTTTCTTGGATTTTTCTTTCATTCTATTGCGACGGGATTGGAGAAAATCAGCTACAGCAGGCTCTATCTGTTCTCTAGAAAGAACCTGAACGGCCCTTTCTTTTGACAAGGTCTGGGCGATTTGTTTGCCATAGCGCTTGCTGACAACACGACTGTCTAAGATTACAGCAACCGAACCTTGGTTGGGCCGTCTAACAGTACGACCAAGGGCTTGTTTTAGCCGAATGATCGCCATCGGCAACTGATAATCATAGAAAGGATTTTTCCCTTCTTGACGCAGTTCTTGGTCTAACTTTTTGGTTAACGGCTCTTGGGGATTTTGGAAAGGCAATCTCGGAATCACTTGAATCACGCAAGAATGGGTTGAAAAATCAACTCCTTCCCATAAACTGCCTGTTCCAAGCAAGATCTGGCGTTCACCTTTTTCAAAACGTTTTTTCAGTTGACTTGGTTCCCCATTTTTATACTGAGCTAGATGCGGTTGGTCGAGCAGGTTCGAAACTGCCAGCAACATCTCTTTTGAAGTAAACAAAACCAATAAGGGTTCTTGAAAGGCTTGTAAACTTCGGATGACAGAAGCCACTTCACTAGCATAGTCAAAAGGTGAAACTTCTGTCACAAGAGGAAAGTCATTGACTAACAAGACTTCTTGTTGCTCCTGTTTTGCTACATTAAGCTTAACAAGTGGAGCATCTGGGAATCCCAGTAAATCTGCTAAGGAAACCCGATTGCTGATTTCAAGAGTAGCCGATACTCCTAGGAGCCTACAATCTTCTGGCAATAAATCTGCTAGTATAAAGCGGCCTTTTTTGCTTGAACAAATCAAGACATCCTTGCTCGATTTCTCTGCTGTAGCAAGCCAAAATTCACGGTCTGACCTAAAAAAGTTGGCAATTTCTCGATACTCTGGGAGAGCTAACTCCGAGAAATGCTGGCGCAACTCTTCAAGAGAATCCAACCACTTTCCATTCTTCAGACCTGACTGATAGTGCTCCATCAAGTAACGACATTCAAAACCTATACTCTCAAGCAAACGTTTCTGAACCAAATCTTCCTCTGACTCTATGGACTTATCAAGCTGGGTTACAAGTTCCTCAAGGCGATAAGCCTGCTGGGCTAGATTTTCGAGAGCTAGCAGCATTTTTTGAGCTTCATCCAAGATCAGCAAACGGTTATCGACAAACTCTGGATTGTCTTCCAAACGAGTGACCAGATAGGCATGATTAGTCAAGAGAACGCGACTGGTCTTGGCCTTTTCCTGCCCTCGTTTCCAAAAATCCTCTGTGGCAAATAAACTTTTCTTTGAAAGCTTGCCATCGTGGACTAGTTCTGGCAGAAAGTGCTGGTAGCGATAAAGCTGCCCGATTTCGTCCAAGTCACCTGTCTCTGACTCTGTTAGCCAGATGAGCAGTTGCATTTTAAAACGTGTGAAGAGGCGATTAGACTCCGGTCGATGGAGGACTTGATGAAAAGCATCCAATTTCAAGTAATTTTGAGGCCCCTTGAGACTATGAATCTCCAGATGGAAGACCTCTTTTAATCGCTGACCTTCTTCTTGCATGATTTGATTTTGAAGAATTTTGGTCGGAACACTCACTAAGATACCTGCTTGACTCTCCAAGTTCAAAGCTGGGAGGAGATAACCATAAGTCTTACCCAGTCCCGTTTGAGCTTGGATAAAGGAAGTCTGGTATTCTTCCAATAATTGCTCAACCTTCTCCGCAAATTCCAGCTGTTGTGGACGCTCCTCCAGCCCCAATAAAGAAATGTTTTTAGCAAAGTCTTTGGATAACTTTCGTGGGACTAAGGCTTTGCTTTCCTTTCTCAGGAAAAGCCCATGAAGTTCCATCAAGTCGGGCGAAGATAAGAGAGATTGTTGCTGGTAAACCTCCTCAATCACCAGATAACTTTCATAGAGAAGGTTGTCTGCAAGGTCTAACAAGCTTTCTAAGAGCCCTTTAGGTAGCTCAAAAAGTTTTTGACGCATGTAAAGCAAGAGTTCAGCTGTTGCCTGAGCATCTGACAGGGCAGTGTGGGCATGTTCCAGCTCAATTCCCAACTCTTGACAAAGGATACCTAAGTTATACTTTTCAAACTGAGGATACAGAACCTGGGCAAGCTCAACCGTATCCACCCGCGGTGTGCGCAATTCATATCCTTCAAAAAAGAGAAATTCCGCAAGAAGGTTGGCATCAAACTGTACATTGTGCGCAACAAAAATACCGTCCTTAACCAATTCAAAAATTTTTCCGGCCACCTGAGAAAACTCTGGTGCCGCAGCCAAGCGTTGATCGGTCAGACCCGTTAATTCTTTGATATGAGAATCCAAGGGTTCGTGGGGATTGACATCAGTCGCATACTGATCGATGATATCACCATTCTCAATCACCACAATGCCTACTTGAATAATTTTTGCCTTGCTTCCAGTGCTGGTCGCCTCTAAATCAACGACCACATACCGATCATTTCTCGCATTCATCATTAAAAATTATATCAAAAAAAGCATGATTTGACACCCCTCAACTTTGATAACAATCTCGCTTCCCTTTTGAGTTTGAGTAAAAATCAAGACTTTAAAAGAGAGAATTTCACGCAAGTTCAGCAGTTGGTCGCTGGTTCTGAGGTATTTGAAAACCTTATCAACAAACCTACATCAACATAAAAAGACAACAAAGGTATTAGCTGCCTTTTTGAGATATTTTTTTCATTGTTTTTGGGAGTAGCTTGCTAATCTCTGTTGGCAAAACAAGGTAGTTTTCTTGAGCAAGTTCTTGCGCGATAGCTGAATGAAGGTGGGTTGCTACTACTACGCGTTCATAGAGATTGACATGTGGAAACTGACCTGCAAAACCTGCAATCATCCCAGCCAAAGTATCTCCCATCCCACCAGTTGCTTGATAGGGGCCTCCAACCTGTAACTGATAATATTCAGGCTGACCGACTTGCCAGATACGAGTTGCCGGACCTTTCTCAACTAAAATCGTTCCTTGAGGAAAAGCAGAAAGAGCCCTAGTAGTCGCCTCTTTATTTTGATGGTCAAGAACTATACCAGACAGTCTTTCCCACTCCTTTTGGTGGGGGGTTAGGATAAGCTGACTAGAAGAAAATGGTAACTGGCCGTTTGCTAAGATGCCCAAAGCACCACCATCTGCAATCAAAATCTGGTCATTTCTGAGCTTATCAAAAACCCGTTTTACGAGTTTTTCTCCAAATGCATCCTCTCGCAAGCCCGGACCTATCAAGATAACTTCTGCCTTTTCCAACTGTTCTTTTAACAATTGCTGGTCTTGAAGAGAAAATGCCATGGCCTCAGGTAAATGACTGTGCAGAGCCGAAATGTTCTCCTTATCCGTGCCAACAGTCACCAACCCTGCCCCACTTTTGACAGCTGCAATGGCTGACATGATGATAGCTCCCCCATAAGGATAGGTCCCTCCCAGCAAGAGCAGACGTCCGTAATTTCCCTTATGGCTGTGACGAGAACGTTCAATAATGACTTTTTCTAATAAAGTTTGATCAATCACTTTCATCGTTTTTTCCTCTCACTCTATTATACTACAAAAGGAGGGGCAAACCTCCTTCTATCTATTTTCCCTTAAATTCCGCAAAGGTCTGTAAGATTTTAGCAGCAACTGCTGGAGAAGGAGCTCCTTTTAGCTCTAACGTGTCATCTGCATATGGAGTAAGACCAGCAAAATTTCCTATCTGGACTGAATAGAGCGACGTTTTAAATAGTTCAATATCGTTTTGGTCATTTCCCAAAGCGATGAAGTTCTCCCCACATAACTTTTCAACAGTTGTCGCCTTATGAGTATCCAAGGGATTAACATAAAGGCACTTTTCATGCGCATGATAGGAGAGATGAGCCTGTCCTAGTCTTTCTAGCTGACCAAGCAGATCATCAAGCAAATCCTCATGGTCGCCCATATAAACGACTACCTTAATCGGAGTACCCAAGTCCTCGAGTTTCTGATGACGAGCCACCTTTAGGGGATCCACACTAGAGATAAATGGAATCTTCTCCACAATCTGACCACTATAGTCAAAGCAATCATCTACAAAGAAAGGGAGATTATAGGTCTGGCAATAATCCACTAACGCCTGATAAACTCTAGCATCGAGATTTCTTTCGAAGACAGCCTTCCCCAAATGATAGGCTACACCACCATTCAAACCTATGACCAAGCGCTGACTGAGTTCAGAACCTAATAAGCCCAAACAATCCCGATAAGAGCGAGCTGAGGCAAATACAACCTCATGCCCATAATCTTCGGCCTTTAAAAGAACCTGCTTAATCTCCTCATCTATGGTCATATAGTCAAAAGACAGCGTCCCATCCAGATCAAATACGAATTTCATCTTCCTAGTCCTTGTTCAGCGTACGAAGGGCTGCCTGATAGGTTTGCTCCATCAGCATGGTAATGGTCATAGGACCAACTCCACCAGGTACAGGTGTGATGTAGCTGGCAAGTGGTGCAACGGCATCATAGTCAACATCTCCACAGAGCTTACCATTTTCATCTCGATTCATGCCGACATCGATGACAACTGCACCTGGTTTAACAAAGTCAGCATTCACAAACTTGGCGCGACCGATTGCAACCACCAGAATATCTGCCTTAGCAGCCACCTTGGCAAGATGATGGGTGCGTGAGTGGGTCAAGGTCACTGTTGCATTCTTAGCCAAAAGAAGCTGAGCCATTGGTTTCCCAACGATATTGGAACGACCGATAACAACCGCATTTTTACCTTCTAGATCAATCCCATACTCATGAAACATCTCCATAATTCCTGCAGGTGTCGAAGGAATCATAACTGGATGACCAGACCAGAGGCGACCCATGTTTAGCGGATGGAAACCATCCACGTCTTTTTCGGGGTCAATGGCTAATAAAACTGCCTCTTCATCAATATGTTTTGGTAAAGGTAACTGGACCAAAATCCCATGCCAAGCTGGATCTTGATTGTATTTGGAAATCAAGTCCAACAATTCCGCTTGGGTAATGGTCTCTGGAACTCGCACTACTTCACTACGGAAGCCAGCAGCGAGAGCTGAGCGTTCCTTGTTGCGAACGTAGACTTGGCTGGCTGGATTATCTCCAACCAAAATCACCACCAAGCCTGGAACTAAACCTGTTTCTTCTTTTAGTTTGGCCGTCTTTTCAGTCAACTGTCCTTGTAACTTAGCCGCAAGAGCCTTCCCATCAATAATCTGTGCCATATCTCTTCTCTTTTCTATCAGATATCCTCTATTATAACAAAAAATACCTTGTCATTCTAACACTTCTTGACTAATGGACCTTATAGTCAAAAACTATAAGAAAAAGCCCTTATCGAGCTTTTATGCCTATTTATATTAGATTAATCTATCATGTTTTCTTTTTTACTTTTGGAGTCGGTAAGACTTCATACATATCCTTGATTAGTTTCGCTAGAAATGACTTATCTTCAAGATCTTCTATCAAAATCATCTCCTTAGCTCCTTCATAAGGACGTTCAAGCCTAGTCTGTCCCAGTTGATCCATGACCACCTTCACAGGCTTCAGTAACAAACGATTATCATAGATTCCACCAATGATTTTCCCACGATAATAAAGGATATACTCACCCATCATTTGACGATAACTCATCTCTTCTAACTCCGAAAACTGATCGAGAATAAAATCTAAATATTCTTTACTGGAAGCCATGATGCCTACTCCCCTTCTTCTAAAAATGAGGTTTTACAAAACCTTACTCAAAAATTCCTTGGTCCGTTGTTCTTTCGTTTGATCGAAAATCTCTTCTGGTGTTCCATCTTCGACAACAACCCCATCCGCCATAAAGATAACACGGTCTGCTACCTCACGCGCAAAGCCCATTTCATGAGTCACAATCACCATAGTCATCCCTGATTTAGCGAGGTCTTGCATAACAGCTAGGACTTCTCCAACCATCTCAGGGTCCAGGGCTGAAGTCGGTTCATCAAAGAGCAAAACATCTGGTTCCATAGCCAGTCCACGTGCAATAGCAATCCGTTGTTGCTGGCCACCTGACAAACTCTGTGGATAGGCTGTCGCCTTATCTGGCAAGCCAACTTTTTCTAATAGTTCCTGCGCTCTCTTCTCCGCAACTCCCTTGCTTTCACCTTTAGTTTTGATTGGGGACAAAGTGATATTTTCCATGACCGTCATATTGGGAAAAAGGTTGAATTGTTGGAACACCATGCCCATCTTTTCACGCATGGCAAAAAGGTCATTCTTCTTGTCCGTAATATCGACACCTTCAAAGATAACCTTGCCTTTACTTGCTTCTTCAAGGAGATTCATCGAACGAAGTAGAGTTGACTTTCCGCTACCTGACGGACCGATAATGACCACAACTTCTCCTCGTTTAATCTCAAGATTGATGCCTTTTAAAACTTCATTTTTCCCAAAAGACTTATGTAGTTCTTTAATTTTAATCAAGATTTCTGTCATTATTTCTTGTCTCCTTGTCCAATATGTTTTTCAAATGCTTTCAACGCCACTGTCAAAATAGAAGTCATAATCAAGTAGTAAAAGGCTGCAAATAAAAGAGGAGTCAAGGGTAAATAAGTTGTTGTCGCTACTGTCGTTGCACCATTCCACAACTCCATTACCCCAATCGCTGACAAGAGGGAACTATCCTTGATAATGGTGATAAATTCATTTCCCAGAGCTGGAAGAATATTCTTGATAGCTTGTGGCAAAATGACATAACGCATGGCATTTTTCGGACGAATACCGAGAGAATATGCGGCCTCTAACTGCCCTTTAGGAACCGCATTGATCCCCGCACGAACAGTTTCTGAAACGTAAGCTCCACTATTCATAGAAATAATCAGAATACCAGGAATCAAACGAGACAAATCAACACCCAAAATCCCAACCTGAATAGTCGGAGCATTGATATGCATAAGAGCAAAGGCAATCATAATCTGAACCATCATCGGAGTTCCACGGAAGATCCAAACATACACATTTGCAAACCAAACGAGCGGTTTAAAGCGTGATCGCTGAGCAAAGGCCAATAATACACCTATAATAGTTCCTAAGCAGACAACAAAGATGGAAATTAACACGGTAATCAGAGCACCATAGTTAAAATATGGTAAATACTTTGGTAAAAAAGAAAAATTCATATTCAATCAACTTTCTATATATTAGATTGTATTATTATAACATGAATTGAATTAAAATGCAATCTTTTTTCTCTAATTTTAACAATTAACTTGATAGAATGGAGAAATAGAAAGAAATCACAGTTTTTTTCTAGTCAACTACCTCTTGTTTATGGTAAAATAGAAACGATAAGAAATGGAGGAGAATCAAAATGGAATCACATTTGGTTAGAATCATTAACCGCCTAGAAGCAATGACAAAAGATGGTGGAAATCTAAAACGTAATTTTGAACGTGAAGGTGTTGTTGTCGCAGAAGTTGCATACAGCCACGACGAAGAAAACGGATCACTCTTCACTCTTCGCGATGTAGAAGCTCGTGAAACCTATACCTTTGATAGCATTGATTTGATTGCAATGGAGATCTACGAACTCCTTTACTAATATACAAACAGCAGAGAGACCCCTGCTTGATGAATGAGAATCCTTTTTGTCACCACAAATGGGATTTTTTTCTTACCTTCAAGTCGCTTAATCCTCCATAAATCCTTCTTTTAAAAATGACCACTTCCCAATCTTTTTACTTGCTTTACACCTTAATCATGCTATAATGAGAGTATAAAACTTTGACTATTCTTGACCTTTTTCTTAGGTCAAGAATACGAATGAAATGAGGTAGATGTATGCTCTGTCAAAACTGTAAAATTAACGACTCAACAATTCATCTGTATACCAATATCAATGGACAGCAAAAACAAATTGATCTCTGTCAAAATTGCTATAAAATTATCAAAACAGATCCAAATAATACCCTCTTTAAAGGAATGACTGACTTAAACAATCGTGACTTTGATCCTTTTGGAGACTTTTTCAATGATTTGAACAATTTCAGGGCTTCTTCAAATAACGTCCCTCCAACTCAATCCGGTGGGGGATACGGAGGTAATGGGGGATACGGACCTCAAAACCGCGGACCTGTTCAAACACCTCCTCCTAGCCAAGAAAGAGGGCTCCTAGAGGAATATGGTATCAACGTGA
Organism: Streptococcus cristatus; assembly: GCF_019685515.1. Classification (GTDB taxonomy): domain Bacteria; phylum Bacillota; class Bacilli; order Lactobacillales; family Streptococcaceae; genus Streptococcus. The sequence continues at coordinate 620,373 of NZ_JABFFN010000001.1, read as the reverse complement.
CTGAAATAGCTCGTCGGGGAGATATTGACCCTGTTATAGGTCGAGATGAGGAGATTATCCGCGTTATCGAAATCCTCAACCGTCGAACCAAGAACAATCCTGTCCTTATCGGAGAACCAGGTGTTGGTAAAACTGCCGTTGTCGAAGGTTTAGCTCAGAAGATTGTCGATGGTGATGTTCCCCATAAACTCCAAGGCAAGCAGGTCATCCGTCTGGATGTGGTTAGTCTAGTTCAAGGAACAGGGATTCGAGGTCAATTTGAAGAGCGTATGCAAAAGCTCATGGAAGAGATACGCAAACGCGAGGACATCATTCTCTTTATCGACGAAATCCATGAAATTGTTGGTGCAGGATCTGCTGGCGATGGCAATATGGATGCAGGAAATATCCTCAAACCAGCCCTTGCCCGTGGTGAATTGCAACTGGTCGGCGCTACTACTCTCAATGAATACCGTATCATTGAAAAAGATGCTGCTTTGGAACGCCGTATGCAGCCTGTCAAAGTTGATGAACCAACTGTCGAAGAAACCATTATCATCCTCAAAGGGGTTCAAAAGAAATACGAAGACTACCATCACGTCAAGTACACAGACGCTGCCATCGAAGCAGCTGCTACTCTTTCCAATCGTTACATCCAAGATCGCTTCTTGCCTGACAAGGCTATTGACCTGTTGGATGAAGCGGGTTCTAAGATGAATCTAACGCTGAACTTTGTTGATCCTAAAGTGATTGACCAGCGTTTAATTGAAGCTGAAAATCTCAAGGCTCAGGCTACACGAGAGGAAGACTTTGAAAAAGCTGCCTATTTCCGCGATCAGATTGCCAAGTACAAGGAAATGCAGAAAAACAAGGTGACTGACCAAGATACTCCTATCATTAGCGAGAAAACCATTGAGCATATCATTGAGCAGAAAACCAATATTCCTGTTGGAGAACTCAAAGAAAAAGAACAGTCTCAGCTTATCCATCTAGCAGACGACCTCAAGGCCCATGTCATTGGTCAAGATGAAGCTGTCGATAAGATTGCCAAAGCCATCCGTAGAAATCGTGTTGGACTTGGAACTCCTAACCGGCCAATCGGAAGTTTCCTCTTTGTCGGACCAACTGGTGTCGGTAAGACAGAACTTTCCAAACAACTAGCCATTGAGCTCTTTGGCTCTGCTGACAGCATGATTCGCTTTGATATGAGTGAATACATGGAAAAACACAGTGTGGCTAAATTAGTCGGTGCCCCTCCAGGCTATGTAGGCTATGATGAAGCTGGTCAACTGACTGAAAAGGTTCGTCGCAATCCCTACTCTCTCATCCTTCTCGATGAAGTTGAAAAAGCCCACCCAGATGTGATGCACATGTTCCTTCAAGTCTTGGATGATGGTCGTTTGACAGATGGGCAAGGACGTACAGTTAGCTTTAAGGATGCCATCATTATCATGACCTCAAATGCGGGTACTGGTAAGGCCGAAGCCAGCGTTGGTTTTGGAGCTGCTCGTGAAGGTCGAACCAACTCTGTTCTCGGTGAACTCGGCAACTTCTTTAGTCCAGAGTTTATGAACCGTTTTGATGGCATCATCGAATTTAAACCTCTCAGCAAGGACAACCTTCTCCAAATCGTCGAACTCATGCTAGCGGATGTCAACAAACGCCTCTCTAGCAACAATATCCACCTCGATGTGACAGACAAGGTCAAGGAAAAGTTGGTTGACTTGGGATATGATCCAAAAATGGGAGCACGCCCACTCCGCCGTACCATTCAAGACCATATCGAGGATGCCATCACAGACTACTACCTTGAAAACCCAAGTGAAAAAGACCTCAAGGCAGTCATGACAAGCAATGGTAAGATTCAAATCAAATCTGCCAAAAAAACTGAAAAAATCAAAGAGAATACTTCTGAAAGAGAAGATTAGAACTCATAAAAAAGAACAGGAAATCTTGTTTCCTGTTCTTTTTTAATTCTCTTCTTGAACTTGATAGCGAAGAATTGTTTTTAATTTGCTTGGCTCCGTTCGATGAAGATTATTGAGATAAATTTCTCGGTGGACTTCCGAAGTTCTTTTGAGCTTATGAAGTTGACAAAAATACTCCATCTCTGCAAAAGTCTCATTTTCAGTATCAAAAGGTCCTACATGAAGCATAGCAAGGCTTGGGCCTTCTTCTATCTTTTCAAAACGAACAGCCTCATAGAGAGGATTTGGCTTCTTGATTTTCACCTCTTCCAAAGCTTTTTCAAATAGTTCTCTCGTAATAAAATCGGGTTGCCCAATCATAATGCTACAAGAAAGCTCACTTTTTACCAGTTCTCCCTCCTTCCCCTTTTTCCATACCCCTTCTAAAGGAAAAACAGTAAAATCAGTGTAAACCTCATCCAGAGGAGCTTTTTTATACTTCATCTTTATCGCATAAGCTAAGGCATATAAGGCCCCTACTCGTTCTGAAAAATCTTCTTGATTTGGATCGCCTTTACCATCAATCACGATATAGGATTGACCTGGCACCTGCAAGATGCTGGGCCTAGCCTTCACTTGATAAAGAGCTTTTGCTTCTTTTCTCCATTCGTATTTCATTTGGTTCTTCTCCTTTCTGTCTCTAGTATAGCACCAAAACCCTGACATCTTTTGTCAAGGTTTGTAAAGTTTTTGGATTTTTTCTACTCTAGAAAGTAGTTCCCTCTTCACATAATCGGGTTCGAGTATTTCCACTCCATCTAAATAAGACAGGAGGTAAGTATACAGACTTTCGTGCTTTGGTAAGACTGTCTTGACATAGTAGTAGCCATCTTTCCCCAAGCTAATCTCAGCTTCTGAAAAATCTTCATAAACCCGGAAAGCAAGATTGGGACTAAACTTCAAGGAAACTTCGATTTGATTTGCCACTTGATCTGAACCATCAACGCAATCCAGCATATTTTTCTGCTTCATAGTTTCAGTTGTTAGGTGATAATTCCTAATTCTAGACAATTTGAAAAAACGCCACTCTTCTTTCAAACAACAGTAGGCATGAAGGTACCAATCTCTCTTTTTAAATACAAGTTTAAATGGTTCGACTGTACGAATCGTTTTCCGACCACTCCCACCTAGATAAGTAATCACCAGTTGCCTTTTCTCTAGAATAGCATGTTTGATGTTATCAAATAATTCTTTTTGACCTTCTCTCTTTCTCCAGTCAGTCAAGTCTACTTCTATCCAAGGGCTGGTAGAAACTTGAAAAATAGATTCCAATTTTTCAAGTAACAGGTCTTGCCTATCATCGATCAGGGCTTGAATTCCTTGCAAAGCTGACAGAAGTTCTAATTTTTCATCCTCCGATACTAGAGTACGATCCAGAACAAAGTCTTTCATTAAAAAGATCCCACCTGCCTTTCCAGGAACTGAATAAAGAGGAATTCCCGCCATACTCAACCGCTCAATATCACGATAAATCGTTCGTACAGATACTTCAAACAATCGGGCTAATTCAGGAGCCGTTGTACTGCCTTTTTCTAAAAGTAGATATAGGATACGAAATAGTCTTGATTCTGCCATAAAATCACCTCTCTTTTATTATACCAGTTAGAGGGCTAGGGTTGGAAAGTTTAACTAGACAAGTATTGACCAAGACAAAGTAGCTTTTTCTGCACAAGTTCGTTGGTTTATTCTTGACAGCTTGCCCCTCGTCCATTATGATAATAATAAAGACACTAGAGAATGAGGAAAAAGCAATGGCAAACCCAACTTATGGTGATAAAAAAGAGAATGTGACCTACCAGTCCCGCTATGGTGTGTACGCAGTTATTCCAGATGCGGAGAAAAAACAAATTGTCCTAGTTCAAGCTCCCAATGGGGCTTGGTTCTTGCCAGGTGGAGAGATTGAAGCAGGCGAAGATCATCAAGAAGCGCTGAAGAGAGAACTAATCGAAGAACTTGGCTTTACAGCTGAGATTGGAACCTATTATGGGCAAGCTGATGAGTATTTCTACTCTCGCCACCGTGATACCTACTACTACAATCCAGCTTATCTCTATGAAGCTATTTCTTTCAAAGAAGCACAAAAACCATTGGAAGATTTTAATCATATTGCTTGGTTCCCTATTGACGAGGCTATTGAAAAGCTCAAACGTGGTAGCCATAAATGGGGAATAGAAGCTTGGAAAATTCAGCATGGAATTGGCTAAAATACACGATTTTATCCAAAAAGTGCTATAATAGAGTTAGAAAATCGGAGGAACTGTTATGAAGCTTATCAACACGACTAATTCACACTCGCAACTTGTTAAAAACCAATTAGAAAGTACTGACGCAACTCTTGTCGAGGTCTATTCTGCCGGAAATACAGATGTAGTTTTCACACAAGCCCCGCTTCACTATGAAATCCTCATTTCCAACAAACACCGTGCTATTCGTGAACCTGAAATTGAAACCATCCAAGACTTCTTCTTGAAACGTAAAATCGACAAAGGAAGCATCGATGAAGCCAATATCAAAACCCTCTATTCGGATAAATTGATTGAGATCTCAATCCCTATAAAATAAGAGGACCAGCTACAAAGCTGGTTTTTACTTGCAAAAAAGATTGGTAGTTGTGTACTACCAATCTTTTTTATTTTATTTCACCGCTTCTTTCAAAGCCTCTACCTTGTCCAAACGTTCCCATGGAAGGTCAATATCTGTACGTCCCATATGTCCATAAGCCGCTGTTTGACGGTAAATTGGACGTTTAAGATCCAGCATTTGGATAATTCCTGCAGGGCGAAGGTCAAAGATTTGACGCGCTGCTTTTTCAAGCTTGCTTTCAGCTACTGTTCCTGTACCGAAAGTATCGATACGAACAGAAACAGGCTGTGCCACACCGATGGCATAGGCCAATTGCACTTCTACTTTCTTAGCAAGACCTGCTGCCACGATATTCTTGGCAATGTAGCGAGCCGCATAAGAGGCTGAACGGTCCACCTTCGTCGCATCCTTACCAGAGAAGGCACCGCCACCATGACGAGAATAGCCACCATAGGTATCCACGATGATCTTACGACCAGTCAAACCTGAGTCTCCTTGAGGTCCACCGATTACAAAGCGGCCAGTCGGATTGATGAAGAATTTTGTTTGCTCATCCAAGTAAGAAGCTGGAATAACTTCTTTGATAACCTTGTTAATCACATCTTGATGGATTTGTTCATTAGTAGCTTCTGGATCGTGCTGAGTTGAAATAACGACTGTGTCCACACGTACTGGACGATCATTTTCATCGTACTCAACTGTAACTTGTGATTTGGCATCTGGACGAAGATAACTGATTTCACCAGACTTACGAAGTTCTGCCAAACGACGAACCAACTTGTGGCTGAGTGAGATTGGCAATGGCATGAGTTCTTCTGTCTCATCCACTGCAAATCCAAACATGAGACCTTGGTCACCAGCACCAATCAAGTCAAGCGGATCTTGATCTGCACTTCCACGGACTTCCAAGGCTTCGTTAACACCTTGGGCGATATCCGGCGACTGCTCAACAAGCGATGGATGAACTCCAACTGTTTCCGCAGAAAAACCATATTCTGCATTCGTATAACCAATCTCTGCAATGGTATCACGAACCACACGGTTGATATCCACATAGGCATTTGTAGAAATTTCACCAAAAACATGGACAGAACCAGTGTATACAGCTGTCTCAGCAGCAACGTGCGCCTCTGGATCCTTTGCTAAAATAGCATCCAAAATCGCATCTGAAATTTGGTCTGCAATCTTATCTGGATGCCCCTCAGATACAGATTCAGACGTGAATAATTTACGTTCTGACATAAAAATGTCCCCCCTTAAAAAATATTGTTATAGAGTTACAAAGTACTGATAGGAAAACTACTCGTAATGAATACCTACCATCTTATCGGGACTATATAACCTTATCATTATACCACTTTTTACTCATTTTTGCATTCTTTTCGAAAATTTATAAAACGAAGGTACAAAAAGGAGCCATTCAGCCCCAATTTTGTTCTTAAAATGTTTGGCGTTTGGCTTTCCGCTCTGCACGGCCACGTGCGCGATTTTCAGCACGCTTGGTTTTGCGGCGTTTTTCATCAACCGCCCATTTGATTTTCTTCTTATAACCCGGTTTAACTTTTTTCTTTTTCTTTTTGACCAAGCCAATCATTTCAATATCAAGCTTATCCTGCTTCTTTTCACGGTTGGCACGACGATCACGGTCGTAGGTATCTTGAAACTCTCCGTCTTTGATCATCTTAGGAGTAAACTTGATTCCTAATTTCTCCAACTCACGGATATCCGAGTCATCGCTTGGCTGGTAAAGCGTAATAGCTATACCAGGTAGACCATTACGTCCAGTACGTCCCACACGGTGAACAAAGAAGGACAAGTCTTGCGGAATGGCGTCATTGATGACATGACTGACACCTTCAATATCAATTCCACGCGCTGCCAAGTCTGTTGCGACAATGTACTCAAAATCGAGATTTTTCACCTGATTCATGATCCGCTTGCGTTCACGAGGAGCAATATCTCCATGAATCTTAGCTACCTTCAAACCTTGAGCTGTTAGATATGTATGCAATTCATCTGCACGCGTCTTGGTATTAACAAAAATCATGGCTAGATATGGTTGCATGGCTTGCGTCAACTCATAAATCTGAGCATTTTTATCTCGTCCCTTGGTCGAAATCAACCAGTTATCAATGGTATCAGAAATGACTGTTTTTGTTTTGATTTTTTCCATAACAGGATTTGATAAATATTTTTTCAAGAATGGCTGCAACTTCTGTGGAATAGTTGCTGAAAAGACCATGAATTGCAAGTCCTTAGGAAGACTTCCTGCTATCTTGTCAACTGTCTCTAAGAATCCCATATCCAAGGTCATATCGGCTTCATCGACAACAAAGGTCTTAGCCTTGTGAATAGCCAGATCACCAGATTTGACCAAATCATAGATACGACCTGGCGTTCCGATAACGATATGGGGCTGGTTACTTGCCAATTTATCAATCTGGCGTGCCTTATCCGTACCACCCACATAATTAACCACACGAACTTCGACATCTGAGTGAGCTGCAATCTGACGAGCTGCTTGGTAGATTTGAGTGGCCAACTCACGACTTGGTGCAGTAATGACTGCTTGCACACTATCGCTAGTTTCATCTAATTGCTGGAAAATTGGTAATAAGAAAGTATGAGTCTTTCCTGAACCTGTTTTTGATTCACCGACCAAATCTCGACCTGCCAAGACAATAGGAATTAACTTATCCTGTACCTCTGTCGGAGTTGTAAATTTCAACTCCTCCAAAGCTTTTTCTATATAGTTTTTAAACTGAAATTTCGTAAATGACATACTATCCTCGATTCTATTCATCTAACCATTATACCATATTTTGAACATTTTCAGTAGTCCAGTTCGAGAAGCAAAAAATGAAAGGAATTGCTTCCTTTCATTTTTTATTTCCAGTTTAAAATAGCATTCAAACCATAGTGGTCACTGACTTGTGGACCATTTTGGCCATCAAAAACTACATGCAAACTTTCCACTTCTAAGTCTTTTGTCGTAAAGACATAGTCGATTCGTAGTGGTTCGGTATTGCCTTTCCAGCCATCAATTTCTGGTGGAACGGTATAGCTACCACTTCTTTCTTTCGCAACTTCAAACGCGTCTTGTAATCCTAATGGGCTAGCTAAAATCGCTTGATAGCCTTCCTGACCAGCTGGATTATTAAAATCACCTGCTAAAATCAGAGGTTTGTTCAACTCTTTTAATACAGCCTCAAATCGTGCCCATTCTTCTTGGAAACCTTTATCCCACCAAGAGAGATGGACACTTGCAAGAGCCAATTCCTTACCTTCAACTTCTGTCTCAGCCAAGGCAACGCGACGAGTATGGTAGTCCGTTGGATCATCTACATCTGATACTAAAATCTCACGCGCCTTAATAGGTGTTTTGGATAAGATAGCTACACCTTCATGGTAGCGGTCATAGCCAATATGATTATAAGCCCAAGTCCAGTAGTAGTTTTTCCCTTTCTCAGACATTTTTTCGACCAGGAGTCGTACATAGTGATCCTGATGAATAGGTTCTGCTGATGGCAAAGCTTGATAGTGATTGTTAACCTCTACCTCCGGCGAAGTCATTTCTTGATTAATTTCTTGAAAACAGATCAAATCATAATCTTTGTCAAGAATATCTTGGAGCAAGAGCTGGAATTTTTCCTCTGCTTCTTTTTCCATCCAACTATGAGTATTGAGTGTTAAAAATTTCATGCTTTTCTCCTAAAACAAGAGGTTGGAAAACAGCTTCCAACCTCGAGTATATTACAATTCTACTTTAGCAACTGCTGTTTTAGCTGCAAGAGAACCTGTTTGTTCTAATTTAACTGATTTGATAGCATCACCATTTGTAAAGACAACCACTGTTGATGTTTCACGACCTGCTGCTCGGATAGCATCCAAGTCAGCTGTCACAAGAAGATCACCTGCTGCAACCTTTTGTCCTTCAGAAACGTGAACAGTAAATGGTTTTCCTTCAAGACTTACAGTATCCAAACCAATATGAACAAGTACTTCAAGACCTGATTCAGTAACAAGTCCAAGTGCATGTTTTGTTGGGAAGATACTTGATACAGTACCTGAAACTGGAGATACAATGTTTCCATTTGCTGGTTCTACTGCAAAACCATCACCCATCATTTTTTGAGCAAAGACTGGATCTTTCACTTGTTCCAAGGCAATAACTTGACCGTCAGCTACTGAGTAAACTTCCTCAGTTACACCTTTAAAATGTACAGTATTTTTTTGAGCTTCTGTCATTTGACTTGGAAGAGTTTCAGGAATTACTTCACCTGAGTCAAGGATATCTTGGATATCAGATTTCAATACGTCAGCTTTTGGTCCGTAGATAGCTTGGACACCTTGTCCTTTCATGACAAGACCCATAGCGCCTTCTGCTTTCCATTGTTCCTCAGTACCAACACGATCTGCATCCTTAACAGTTACACGAAGACGAGTCATACATGCATCTACATCTACGATGTTTGCACGACCACCAAGAAGGTTAATGATATTTACAGCTTGAGAAGCTGCTGCAACTTTTGTTTCTCCTGGAGCTGCATCTTCTGATGCTCCTTCAGCAGTTTCATAGTTTCCGTTACGTCCTGGAGTTGCATAGTTGAATTTCTTAATCATGAAGTTGGCAATGAAGTACATGATGACTGCAAAGAGGACAGTTACCCAGATAAAGTTAATGATATCCATACCAAGACCAGCGTTGATAGCTAGCGGAGTACGAGTCAAGAATTCAATTGAACCGAATGAGTGCATACGAAGGTGAACAATATCCGCCATAGCAAAGGCAGCACCTTGAACAAGGGCATACACTAGGTAAAGAGGTGTTGCGATAAACATAAACATATACTCGATAGGTTCAGTAACCCCTGTCAAGAATGTTGCAAGGGCTGTCGCAATCATCATACCCTTGTATTGGTGTTTCTTGTCAGCATCAACATTGCGGTAGATAGCAACGATGACACCCATCAAGATACCGAATGAACCGATCATTTGACCAACTTTGAAACGAGCTGGAGTGATAGTTGTAAGAAGGTGTTGGTATTGGTCAGCATTTGAACCTTTAAGGTTAACAAGGTCTGTTACCCAAGCAAGCCAAAGTGGATCTTGACCAAATACTTGAGTTCCTTTAGCTGCACCAGTAAGGATTTCGTATGTTCCACCAAGAGCTGTATAGTTCATTGGGATTGTCAACATGTGGTGAAGGCCAAATGGCAAGAGCAAACGTTCCAAAGTACCATATAAGAATGGTGCGAGAACTGGAGCAGTTTCTTGAGAGTTGGCAATCCAAATACCAAAGTTATTGATACCTGTTTGAACTACTGGCCAGAAAGCTGCAAGTACAATTGCTGCAATAGCTGAACGAAGGATGACAACGAATGGTACGAAGCGTTTCCCATTGAAGAATGAAAGCGCATCAGGAAGTTTACGGTAGTTGTAGTATTTGTTAAAGGCAGTTGCCCCTACAAAGCCAGAGATAATCCCTACAAAAACACCCATGTTCAATGCTGGTGCTTCAAGAACACTGATGAAGTAATCAGAAACTTTGATTGAGCCTCCAAAGAGAGTAGTGACCATAGCCTCAGGGTTTTTAAGCATATCACTTGTAACTCCAAAGATAGTACCTGTGATACGGTTAATCAAGATAAAGGCAAGCCCGGCTGCAAATGCACCACCTGCACGTTCTTTTGCCCAGCTTCCCCCAATAGCAAGGGCAAACAAAATATGAAGGTTACCGATAACCCCCCAACCAATTTGCTCAAGGATTCCACCTGTAATCACTAGAGGAGCAAGATTTGGGTCGATCATCACGATTGATTTACCGATTGAGATCATCAATCCAGCCGCTGGCATAACGGCGATAACCACCATTAGAGCCTTACCGAATTTTTGCCAAAATTCGAAAGACAAGACATTTTTGAATGTAGCTTTCATCATTCAAATCTCCTTTATTTTATTTAGGCAAACGTTTTACGAAAACGTTTGCATTTGGTTATGTATTAATTATACCACTTTTATTTTTTTTGTAAAGGCTTTTATAAAAAAAATATCTACTTTTTTTAATTTTTAAAAGGAAAAAGAGAAGTTTACGAAAACTTCTCTTTAAAATTGTTTTGTTTTTCTGTTTTTATCTCAATTTACATTTATATCCAATTAGATTTTCAAGAATCGACGCATCGAAATTCCTGAACCAATTGAACCAATGAAAATTCCGATTACAAATAGTAGAACTGTCATCAAAGGGACAAACACATCTGGTGTAATCATCGATAAGTTTTGACCTACCAAGGATTTATTGACCGATTGATAAACGATATTGTAAACAAAGAATACAAGAACTGAAGGAATCGCTGCGCCAAGCAAGCCAATAAAAGCACCTTCTAGCAAGAATGGGCCACGGATATAACCATTTCTCGCTCCAACAAGACGCATGATCTGAATCTCACGACTACGTGAGATAATGGTGATTCGGATGGTATTGGAAATGAGGAAGACTGCAATAAAAATCAAGAGCCCTGCAATAACCAATCCCCAAACACGGATAAAGGAAGCTAGTTCAAAAAGTCGTTGAGTGTTGGCTCCACCATCTTGAACCTCTGATACTCCCTCAATTTTCTTCGCTTCTTCAGCTACTGTTTTAACATCACTTGGAGAATTTGTATCGACGATATAGGCATCATAGAGAGGGTTTGCATCCCCTTCAAAGACCTTCCAATCGTCACCCATTGTTTCCGTCAGTTTCTCGTATTGTTCTTCTTTACTTGAGAAGGTAACACTTTTTACAGCAGGCATAGCTTTCAAAGCGTCATAGACCTTGTGGTAGTCATTATTGGTAACTGTCTGACCTTCTTTTTCAATCGTTTCACTGTTGTCTGCTACATCCTTACGAATGTATACCATGACACGAACATTGTTTTCAATATCGGTAGCCAGTTTTGCTGTATTAAAAATTACAGATGCAAACAGGGCAACGAGTGTTAAGGTAATCATAACCGAACTCACTGCTGCTACTGTCATCCAGCCATTTCGTTTTAAACTTTTTAATGATTCAAATAAATGGCGAAAAAATCTACTAATCATCGTATCCATATTCTCCTTTAGCTTCGTCACGAACGACACGGCCATTTTCAATGGCAATGACACGGTGGCGCAAGGTATTTACGATCTGGCTGTTGTGGGTCGCCATCAAAACAGTTGTACCTTGAAGATTGATGCGTTCCAACAGATTCATAATTTCCCATGAGTTATCTGGGTCCAAGTTTCCTGTTGGTTCATCAGCAATCAATACTTTAGGATTGTTGACAATCGCACGGGCAATCGCAATCCGTTGCTGTTCTCCACCTGAGAGTTCATTCGGGAAAGAACGAACCTTATGTTTCAAACCAACCAGGTCCAATACTTCCATAACACGTTTTTTGATGTTACGGCGATTCTCTCCGATAACTTCCATTGCGTAGGCAATATTCTCATAAACCGTCTTCTTAGGCAAGAGTTTGTAATCTTGAAAGACAACCCCGACACTACGACGTAGAAGCGGGATATCTTTCTTCTTAATTTTAACTAGATTAAAGCCTGCAACTGATAGGCTTCCTTTTTCGATCTTTACTTCTCGGTATAAAGCTCGAATAAAGGTTGACTTACCTGCCCCAGAAGGTCCTACGATATAGGCAAACTCTCCTGGTTCAATGGTGACAGAGACACCACGCAGGGCAGTCGTTCCATTGTCATATTTTTTGACAACATCTCTCATTTCAATGATTGACATATGAGTTCCTTTCTTTCTTAGCTAATTCGCCACTTGAGGTAGGCATCGATGAAACCATCAAGGTCTCCATCCATAACCTTATCTACTTGGGAAACTTCAAAGCTTGTACGGTGATCTTTTACCATAGTATAAGGTGTGAAGACATAAGAACGAATCTGACTTCCCCATGTGATTTCTTTTTTCTCACCCTTGAGGGAATCAACTTCCGCAGCTTTCTTTTCTTGCTCCATTTGATAGAGCTTAGCCTGCAACATCTTCATGGCACGATCTCTATTTCCATACTGGGTACGATCGACCGTTGATTGGACGACAGTTCCTGTAGGAATGTGTGTCAAACGCACACCTGTTGAAACTTTATTAACGTTTTGTCCACCAGCACCACCTGAACGGAAGGTATCCATTTTGATATCATCTTCACGAATCTCCACTTCGATAGTATCATCCAGTTCAGGCATAACCTCTACGGATGTAAATGAAGTATGGCGACGTTTGGCAGAGTCAAATGGTGAAATACGGACCAAACGGTGAACACCCATTTCTGATTTAAGTAGGCCATAAGCATTGGGACCTTCAAAAGACAAGGTCACAGACTTGATACCTGCTTCATCACCTGCTTGGTAATCCAAGACTTCTACTTTAAAGCCTTTTGCATTTCCATAACGAGTGTACATACGGAGCAACATATCCCCCCAGTCCTGAGCCTCAGTACCACCAGATCCTGGATGAATTTCCAAGATGGCATTATTATGGTCATAAGGTTCTGACAAGAGAAGGGTCATCTCGTAGTTGGCCATCATCTTATCCAACTCAGTTAGCTGCTCGACCAGTTCATCATGGACTGACTCGTCTTCTGCTAAAAAGTCCAACAAAATCTCAACTTCATCCTGCAACTCTTCCATTTTACGGAAGGTATTGTAGGTATTTTTTAATTCATTTAATTCTTGCGACGTTTTTTGGGCCGCGATATTATCGTTCCAAAAATCAGGTTCTGTCATCTTGTTTTCCAAGATGGCAATCTCTTCCTCTAAGCCTTCGAGGTCAAAGAGACCCCCTAAAAGAAGCTAATTTTTCACGATTTGCGTCAATTTTTTGACGAATTTCTGAAATGTCCATAGATACTCCTTTTCATATCGTTTTATTATACCATAATCTCTCATTTCTTTCCATATTTTGCTTTTCACCGCTTTTGATGGCAGAAGAAAAGAGGCTCTAAAGCCTCTTGTTTAAAGGACTTTAGCAGAGGTATGAGTAATCTCCTCCACTTGAATTCCTTCTTTTTCAAACTTATCTTTTAATGCAGTCAAATCGATTTTTCCATCAATTTGAACTTCGATGACGACCTTACCATCCTTACGTGGAATGTTAACAGTATGGGAAATATTTAAATCCTCTTCTACAATTAGAGCTACAATTTTTCCCAGCACTCCGACTTCATTTTCTGTAATGAAACGAACGCGAATTCCCTCTTCTCCGTATCCAGCGATTTCCAAGAAAGCCTGAAAAACATCGCGGTCTGTAATGACGCCGTAGACCTGATGATTGTCTACGACTGGTAATATCCCAATTTTATTTTTCAGCATCAGATAGGTTGCATCTTCTAGACTAGCATAGCCAGAAACAGTCACGACATCTCGAATCATTACATCTTTTACTTTGGTTTTATTCAGAAGATAATTCATCTCATAGATAGAGAGACTGGTTGCTTTAGATGGGCTGGCTTCCGCAATGGTTCCTTCTGTTACCAATCCGACTAATTGATCATTTTCGATAACAGGTAAACGGTGCAAACCTTGCTCGCGCATCAAATCTGCTGCGTGTGCTACAGTAGTATCTGGACTGATATAAACTACCTTACGGGTCATGAAATCTTTAACTGCCATGGGACTTCTCCTTCTATATTGCTACTTTTATTATACACTTTCTTAGAAAATCTATCAAACGCTTTCATCTCTTTTTCAAGATTTTGAATAATCTGAGAAATTTGCATAAAATGCCAGTGTAAGTTAAAAGGGAACCGAAGTCCCCTCTCTTCTTAAATCGTAACAGTGTCTCGATCTTTTATCATATAACGTTTCAACGGGCTAAGACTAGCTAGCCAGTATAGTAGACCGCCAAATAGCGCAGTAAAACCACTACCCGTTGTGATTAAAAAGATTGGACTTTGAATTTGTGCAGTTACAGGGTTGTAGACAAAAAGTACCGCTACCAATAAGGAGATAAATACGCAAGACAAGCCAACTAAGTTAAATCCTTTAGTATATTCGTAGGCGTCATGCCCTTCAAGGAAATAGGCTGAACGCAAGTCTAGTTTTCGTTTTCTCAAGATAAAGTAGTCGACAACAATCATACCAATAATTGGCCCCTGAATATAGGCAGCTAGGGAGATGAAGGATCCGAAATACTCTTCTACTCCTCCCCAGATAGTGAGTAGACTCACGTAAACCATGGCAATCCAAACCATTAGCTTATAACTTACTTTAGGCATCCCACTTTTGACAATCATACAGTTCACGTATGATCCTGTCCCCTGGGTTCCAATATTGGCAAAGGCTACTAGTAGTAGACTTAAGAGAGCAAAAGCTGGGGTGCTTAGAGTTGATAGCATGGTTGTTGGATCACTTTCATAAACGCCTGTTTTGACAAACATGGCTAGAGCCATGACTCCACCTGTCGCAACGAAGAATGAAGCCACAACTCCGTATGATAAGGCTGTAGCCCAATAACCACTGCGTTCTGATTTTGCTAAACGCGGTAAAACCAATGCCTGTGTAGACCAAGAGAAAGCAAAGGCAACATTTCCTTCCCCAGAGAGCATGAAGCGTTCTAATGGCGTCAAATCTCCTTGAGTGGCTGGTTGGATATTCATAATATCAGTTATAGGAACAGCGACAAAGCAGATTCCAACGATAATGAGACCGACAATCAACAAGGCGATAACCAAGAAGCGATTGGTCCATTTAATCACTTCCGGGCCTCCAAGAGCAATGAGCGTTCCAAGCAGAACACAGAGGGTACCAAGAATAGGCGCCCATACTCCCTTGTCCAAACCAAGGCCAAAATTGTTTGCCAAATGGATCATGGAACTGGCAAAAAGATTGGCCGCAACAGCGTACCATCCAAAGTTAGCCAAGCTAATAATGGTTGATAACAGAGCTACACCTCTTTTTCCTAGAACAGCTCTCAACCAAATCCACAAATCAATTCCATATTTAACCGCAAACAAAATAGGGAGACATTCAATAAAAACCCAGATAATGTTAAAGCTAAAAATATTTATCAACATTTGATTAAAGGTCAGATATTGAGCTACATAAGCCCCTTGGGTGTAACACCAAGTAGCAATGGCAAAACCACTTGTCGATAGAAAGAGATCCCAAAAAGAATACTGACGATCCTTATTGGTCATGGGAACAATTCCGGTTATGGTTTCTTGTTGGATATAGTCATTCATTTTAGACATGTTATTGAATTCCTCCCGTCATTGCTAAGATAATCAAAATAAGGTTGATTAGGACTATGGAGATGATTAAAATGAAATCACTTTTTAGGAAGGGTTGAACAAACTCGTAGTTTGGAGACTCCATTTCTTCCAATCTTCTCTTTGTTTCAGCTGCTACTAATTCTTCAATTTCGGATGTCGTTTTCATCTTAGTTTTCCTCCAAATACAAATCAAGGGCTAGTTGTCCATATTGTTTGGTATAGCGATACCAGATGTAGAGAAACTCACCAACTGGTTTTCCGACACTCTCCTGGAACAAAGCCCACAAGAACCAATAATATGAGGTCACTGCTACATAAGCCAAGTAGTGACGTTTGGTTTTCTTATCTGGTACTTCTTGTAGATACAATTCCAGTACTTTTTCAGCATCCTCTACGGTATAATTGGAACAAGCGATAAAGGTGCCCAAATCTCCTGCTGGCTCTCCCATTCCAGAATATTCCCAATCAATCAAGCTCATTTCACCTGCTTCATTTAACAAAAAATTAGGACTATAGGAATCTCCATGACAAAGGACAACCTGCTTCGGATCATTCTGTAAATTGTTTTTGAGAATTGAGACAGTTTTATCCAGTTCCTCGAGGCCATCAAACTCAAATCGATTTCTAGCCTTCAATTTTTCTCTAAAATCATCAATTCCCTCAAATTGGTCAAAGGAATGTCCCGTTTTTTCTCCAGATTGGTGTAACCGTCTCAAGAGATCCATTGCTTGTGCCACATCATCCCAATTATCATAATCCAGTTGCTTAGCATTGGGAATAAATTCTGAAATTTTCCAGCCCTCATCCTTGTTCATAGCTACAAAGGTACGGTCAATCTTTAATTTTGCAGCAATTTCCATTGAAGCTGCTTCACTAGCTCGATCGATATAATTTTCCGTTCCCCTACCCGGATGACGGTAAACATATTTTTTCCCTAGACAGTCAAATGAAAATGATGTGTTGGTTAACCCATCTTTTAGAGGTTTGATATTGACAATATCTGAAGCCACACACTTTAATGTCTTACAGATATTATCAATAATGGCCGAATCTGCATTTACCAAATAACGTTCATCAAATTGACGGAGTTCATCTAGTGAATCAAATTCTTTAACACTATCCGCTGAATAGTGGCGAGCTTCTAAAAGGAGTTCCTTGACATGGCGACTATAGTAATCCTCCCAAAGCTGTTCCCGATAAGGTTCGTGCTTAAACTCGGTTTCTAAAATTTCCTTGAATTTCTCGCTAAATGCACGGTCGAAATAAACGTGCCCCACCATGGCCCAAGTATTTTCCCCACCAATCTGGATATCAATGATGGTGTGATTCGAATCCTCTATAGCACAATATTCGTCCGTTTGACCTTCTGCAAATATAGTCGAGTAGTAACCTCTATAAATATATTGCTCAAAAGGATTTTCCACAAAATAATTATCCGATGAACAAATATAAGTATTGGAAAGTTGATCTTTAACCAACATAAGAGACGAACAGTTATTGTATTTGTAGTAATCATTATTCACTACAATTTTTACACCAAATTTCTCAGCAAGATAGAACATTTTTTCTTGTAGATAGCCTACGATAACGGTGATATCTTCTATGCCTGCTTCTTGCAGTTGTCTGATTTCCCTCTCTATTAAGCGTTCCCCCTTAACTTGAAGCAATCCTTTAGGAATTTCATAAGATAAAGGAGCAAAACGGCTACTCATGCCAGCAGCCATTATAATAGCATTTTCTACTCGATAGGGTTCTAAAACTTTCTGGCCTAGTTCTGTTAAGTGAAGCTCCTCATCAATCCACTTCTCTTCTTTCAGTTTTTTCACCAATGCATTAACTGTCCCTACAGATAGACCTAACTCTTCAGCTAACTGTCTCTGAGTAAAAGTCTTTTCTTTATGTGTCAACATAAAACGCAAAAGTCTAAATTGTTTTTCTGTTACCATTTCTTAGTCCTCCTGTTCAATTTCCACTTACCCATATTATAATATGAACAAAAATGACTGTCAATTCAAACACGAAATCATCTAGTTAAAATTAAGACACCATTTCATCTATTTCCAAAATCCAAATATAAACGAAAAAGCTCCTAAGTTGGAGCTCCAGAACATTTTATCATCTGATGATTAGGAAAGTAAGTCCCTGTTATATGATGATTGTTTGACCATCTTCATCTAACGATTGAAATGCCCCCAGACTATAGGGACATTGCTTATGCAATCCTTATCTGCCGACTAAAACAATCCACTGGATTGTTTTAGCCACCTAGATATGCTTTTCTGACTTCTTCTGATGAGGCGAGTTCTTTTCCTGTTCCTGATAGGACAATCTTTCCTGTTTCAAGGACATAACCACGGTCAGAGATAGCGAGGGCCTTGTTAGCGTTCTGTTCAATTAGAAGAACTGTTGTTCCTTGCTTCTGAATATCTTGAATGATATCAAAAATTTCTTGTATAAAGATAGGGGCAAGTCCCATTGACGGCTCATCCAAGAGGAGGAGCTTAGGTGTAGACATGAGCGCGCGTCCCATAGCCAGCATCTGTTGCTCTCCACCTGAAAGAGTTGCTGCATCTTGGTTTTTACGTTCTTCCAGACGAGGGAAACGTGAAAAGACTTTTTTCAAGTTAGCTTGATTTTCTTCACGATTTTTCTTCAAGAAAGCTCCCATTTCTAGATTTTCCATAACAGTCAAGCCAGGGAAAACATGACGTCCCTCAGGAACTTGTGAAAGGCCACCTGCCACGATTTTTTGAGCTGGTAACTTTTGAATTTCTTTTCCTAAAAACTGAATTTTACCAGCACTTGGACGAACCAAACCTGAAAGGGTACGAAGAATGGTTGTTTTACCAGCACCATTGGCACCAATCAAGGAAACAACTTCACCTTCATTAACCTCGAAACTTACATCACGAACTGCTTGGATCATACCGTAATGCACAGAGAGGTTTTCAACTTTTAACATAGACATTAGACTTCACCTCCTAGATAAGCTTCGATAACACGTTTATTCGTCTTAATTTCGTCAGGAGTTCCCTGAGCAATCAACCGACCATATTCAAGAACATAGATACGCTCAGTGACTTCCATAACCAAATTCATGTCGTGTTCAATGAGCATGATGGTAATTTTAAATTCATCTTTGATACGACGAATCAATTCTGTCAATTCAGCTGTTTCTTGAGGATTCATCCCAGCTGCAGGTTCATCCAAAAAAAGGATTTTAGGTTCTGTTGCCAGAGCACGAACGATTTCTAATCGACGTTGTTGACCATAGGCCAGATTCTTAGCAAGAGTATCTGCGTCACTATCCAAATCAAAAATCTTCAGCAAGTCCAAAGCTTTGCTTTTTAATTCTTCCTCATTCTTATAAAAAGCTGGTAGACGTAGAAAACTCGCAAGGACATGTTGTTTATGATGATTACTAAATGCAATCAAAACATTTTCCAAAACTGTCAAGTCCTTGAACAAACGAATATTTTGGAAAGTACGGCTGAGTCCAAGTGAAGCAATCTTATAGGGAGTTTTCCCATTGAGGAGGTGACCATCTAATGTCACAGTACCTTCGCTTGGTTCATAAACACCAGTCAAGAGATTGAAAAGGGTTGTTTTACCAGCCCCGTTCGGTCCAATCAGACCAACCAATTCTCCCTCGTTCAATTCAAGAGTGACATCTCCAACAGCTGTTAGACCGCCAAAATGTTTGGTTAATTGTTTAACTTCAAGTAGTGCCATTAGTTTTGTCCCTCCTTCTTAGATTTTTTAAAGAAACGTGATAGACTTAATTCCCATGTCCCAAGAAGTCCACCTGGTCTGAAAATCATCACCAATACAAGAGCCAAGGCGTAGATGATCATACGTATGCTAGCTACATCCTGAAGGAGCATATTTAAAATTCCTAAAACAATCGCTGAAACAATGGTACCAGTAATAGATCCAAGTCCACCAAATACAACGATAATCAACACGTTGATGGAATTAATAAAGGTGTAATCTTTTGGCACAACAGATCCGATAAAACCAGCCTGAAGTGAACCAGCAATACTTGCTGTAATGGCACCAAAGACAAAAGCGATAATCTTGATCTTTGTAGTGTTTACCCCAACAGATTCTGCAGCAATCTCATCCTCACGAACAGATAGAGTAGAGCGTCCAATCGGACTACGTAAGAAGTTAAGAGTTGCAATAGTTGTAATCACCACAAAAAGATAAACCATCTGCCAGTTGGTAAAGTTTGGAATACCCAAGATACCAGCAGCACCGTTGGTCAAACTTCCACCATTAATGATAAAGATACGAATGATTTCTGAAACACCTAGTGTCGCAACAGCCAGGTAGTCACCTTTTAAACGTAGTGTTGGGATCCCAACGAGCAAAGCGACTGCACCAGAAATCAAGGCACCCAAGACCATTGCGCCAAAGAAGGCACCATAGGTTGGTGATTTTGAGCCAATAATCGCTGCTGCATAAGCCCCAATCGCCATAAAACCAGCATGGCCGAGTGAGAATTGTCCTGAAAAACCAACGATTAAGTTCAAACCTACTGCAAGGATGATATTAATCCCAATTTGTTCTAAAATTTGGACATGGAATAGATTGAGAACACCAGCAGAAACCAGTACACTAATCAATCCATAACCCGCTAACAGAAGGAATAACCAGAGAATATTTACTTTAAGATTTGTCTTCATTGTTTACACCTTCTCTTTCACATTCTTACCAAGGATACCTGCAGGACGAATAATCAGAATCAAAAGCAAGATCCCATAAACGATGGCATCACGGAAATCAGACATACCAAAGGCAGTTGCAAAAGTTTCCAACAAGCCAATCACAAATCCCCCTAGAGCTGCACCAGGAATAATTCCGATACCACCGAGTACGGCCGCAACGAATGATTTCAGACCTGGAGTCACGCCCATCAAAGGTTCAAGAGAGTTGTAGTAAAGGGCAATGAGGACACCTGCCGCGCCAGCAAGGGCTGAACCCAAAGCAAAGGTAAAACTGATTGTACGATTTACATTAATTCCCATCAATTGAGCAGCATCACTATCAACTGATACCGCACGCATGGCTTTCCCCATTTTTGTTTTTTGGACGATCAATTGCAATAAAACCATCAAGAGTACAGAAACTGCTAAAATCATCAATTGAACATTTGTCAAGCTAATTGGCCCGAAATCAAAACGGACGGTTTCAATTGCTTGAGGGAAGGCACGAGTATTGGCGCCCACGAGATAAACCATTCCGTATTCCAGTAGGAAAGACACCCCGATGGCAGTAATCAATACAGCAATGCGTGTAGAGTGTCGCAAAGGACGGTAGGCAAGAAATTCAATCACAACACCAAGTAGTGCGGTTCCTGCCATTGAAATAATCAAAGCTAAAAAGAAATCCATTTGGAAGGAATTAATCAAAAAGTAACCAATAAAGGCACCTATCATATAAATATCACCGTGGGCGAAGTTGATGAGTTTGATAATTCCATAAACCATGGTATAACCCAAGGCCAAAAGTGCATAAACACTACCCAGAATTAAACCATTCACAAGTTGTTGGAGCATAGCATTCACTCTTTTCTATCGTTATTTTTTAGAAAATTTTCATCATTTTCACAAGTTCATAAACACCGAAACAGGGAGTGAGTCAAAGGCTCATTCCCTATTTCAACTACTATTCTAATGTTATGGTTTTACAACTTCTGCTGCTTCTACTTTACCATTGTTCATAGTCATCATGTAAGCAGTTTTCACTGTATTGTGGTCAGCATCAAAGCTTGTTTGACCAGTTACACCATCAAAATCTTTGGTTTTAGCAAGGTTGTCCTTGATTTCACCTGAGTTTTTAGCACCTTTTGCAGCATTTGCTACTAGGTAAACTGAGTCATAGGCCAAGGCTGAGAAGGTTGAAGGCTCTTCATTGTATTTAGCACGGTATGCTTCAAGGAAGGCTTTAGCTTTTTCAGAAACATCAACTGTAGTTGAGAATCCTGAGATGAAGTAAATGTTTGATGCTTTTTCAGCCGTTGCTTGTTGAACAAATTCTTCACCGTTAAATCCATCACCACCAACGATTGGTTTATCAATTCCCATACCACGGGCTTGGTTTACGATTTTACCTGCTTCTGTGTAGTAGCCTGGGACAACGATAGCGTCAAACTCTTTCCCTTTCATTTTAGTAAGGGCTGCTTGGAAGTCTGTATCACCTGCTACAAACGTTTCATCTGCTACAATCTCACCCTTGTAGGTTTCGCGGAAAGATTTAGCAATACCTTTAGCATAGTCACTAGCATTGTCCGTATAAAGAACAACCTTCTTAGCATTCAATTTGTTTGTCACATAGTTTGAAATAATCTTCCCTTGGAAGCTATCTTGGAATGTTCCGATAAATAGGTAATCTTGACCTTTAGTCAATCCATCTTGAGTAGCACTTGGTGAGATCAATGGCACTCCTGCTTTGGTAGCGTTAGCTACAGCTGCAGCAGTTGCACCAGATGTCGCAGGTCCTACAATGGCTGCTACTTTTGATTGGGTTACAAGGTTCGTTGTAACGGAAGCAGCTTCGGCAGTTTCTGACTTGTTGTCTTTGTCTACAACTTCGATTTGTTTTCCATCGATACCACCTGCTGCATTGATTTCATCAACGGCAAGTTGGGCCCCTTTTTGTTCAGATGTTCCGTAGGCTGCTACGGCACCTGTTTCTTCAAAATTAAATCCAATCTTAATTGTCTTTTCATCGACTGAGTTACCAGCAGCGTTTGAGGCTCCCGATTTGACCTCTCCACAAGCAGCGAGAAGGGCTACGCTAGCAAGGGCCACAAAAGATAGGGCAAATTTTTTCTTCATTTTTTATCTCCTTATAATGTTGTTCCAAAATAGTATGTTAAGAATATACCGAATTATCAGAAAATTGTCAACCTTTTTATTCACTTTTTTAAATGATAACGTTTTCTTCATTTCGATAGAGATTGCCAACAAAAGGAATTTCTAACTCTTGAATGTGACACCGTCTAATTTTCTTGATATATCTTTCCTTACCTAATCTCTCAACTAAGTCATCTAGCTCCTCAGTTGGAACATAGAGCTGCAAGTAACGATGCTTCTTAGAATGGTAACAGATGTCACCGTATTCCTGAAGTTTCTTTGCATCCCGATTATAGTAAAGATAGATGATTAATCCTGATCGATTGACCTTTTCAAACATGATAAATCCTCTTTCTAAGAAATCTTCTCCTATTATATCAAAAAAAGCAAACCCCGTCGAGTTTGCTTTTTAGGTTGGTTAGCTCAAAGAGTTGTTGGCCATGATTTCATCAATAAAACCATACTCAAGTGTTTCTTGGGCACTCATCCAGTAATCACGTTCTGCGTCTACATGAATTTGCTCAACTGTTTTACCAGAGTTATCTGCAAGAATTTGCTCCAAAGTCTTACGAGTTTTAAGTAAGTGCTCTGCAGCGATTGCCATATCTGTCTGTTGGGTACCACCACCTGTACCACCCATTGGTTGGTGAATCATGTACTCTGCATTTGGAAGCATGAAACGTTTGCCTTTTGCGCCACTTGATGCAATAATAGTCCCCATTGAGGCTGCCATCCCCATCACGATGGTTTGGACATCTGCCTTGATAAAGTTCATGGTATCAACGATTGCCAAACCGGCTGAAACAGAGCCCCCAGGCGTATTGACATAAAGGTAAATATCTTTTGTACTGTCTTGGGCATCCAAGAAGAGCAATTGGGCAATAACGGAGTTGGCCATGTTGTCTTCAACTGGTCCAGTCAACATGATGATACGATCTTTTAGTAGACGTGAGTAAATATCATAGGAACGTTCTCCACGGCTTGTTTGTTCAATAACTACAGGAATCATTCATTTCTCCTTTTAATGTTGAATTTTCTTAGTCATATGACTCAATACAGAACTATTATATCTTTTTGGTCAAAAAAGGTCAAATTTTTGCTCTATTCTCTAAACAGAAACAAAAACTCAACCTCCTTTCAAGTCAAAAACGAACTTCTAGTTCCAGTATTTACTTTGGAATCTTATTTGGTACCAAACAAACGGTCTCCAGCATCTCCAAGACCTGGTACGATATAACCATGTTCATTCAAGCGTTCATCCAAGGCTGCAGTAAAGATTTCTACATCAGGGTGAGCTTCTTGAAGAGCTTTCACTCCTTCTGGAGCAGATACCAGACAGACAAACTTGATATTTGATGCTCCACGTTTTTTGAGGGAATCTACAGCCAAGATTGCTGACCCACCTGTTGCAAGCATTGGATCAACGACAAAGATTTGACGTTGGTCAATATCCTCAGGCAATTTCACCAAGTATTCAACTGGTTGAAGGGTTTCTTCATCACGGTACATACCGATGTGTCCAACTTTTGCTGCTGGAACCAGATTCAAGAGACCATCTACCATCCCGATACCTGCACGCAAAATTGGGACAATCGCCAATTTTTTACCAGCCAATTGTTTTTGAACGGTCTTTGTGATAGGTGTTTCAATTTCAACGTCTTCAAGTGGAAGATCACGAAGTACTTCATATCCCATCAACATTGCAATCTCATCTACTAGCTCACGAAAAGCTTTTGTAGAAGTGTCTGTACGACGCAAGATTGACAATTTGTGTTGAATGAGTGGATGATTAATGACTTCAATTTTTCCCATTTTCTGAGTTCCTTCTTTCAATTTATTCTTCTTATTATATCAAAAAACGGTTTAAAAAGCTTTCTAAACCATTTATTTTTATTAATTTTTAAATCAAATCTGCCTCTTGAAGAGCTGTCTGAACAGTCTCTAATGGTAAATGGGTTAACTCGGTGCCTTTTTCATGATAAAGGTACTGGGCATAGTCATCCATTCGGTACTGGTTGATATAAACCACGCGCTTGCAACCAACTTGTAGCAGTTGTTTGGTGCAGTTCAGACAAGGGAAATGGGTCACATAGGCTGTAAATCCTCTGGGAACCCCTCGCTCAGCCCCTTGGAGAATAGCATTAACCTCGGCGTGAAGGGTTCGAACACAGTGACCTTCAATGACCAGACATTCGTGGTCAATACAGTGTTCCGTTCCTGATACGGAACCATTGTAGCCTGTTGAAATGACTTTATTGTCCTTAACGAGGACAGCTCCCACCTTGGCACGTTTACAGGTCGAACGATTGGCAATCAGTAAAGCCTGAGCTGCAAAGTACTCATCCCAAGCCAGTCTTTTTTCTGTCATAATTCTTCTCCTTATTCCCTATTTTTTGAAAAATGGCAAGCGTAAATCTGCAATCTTTTCAGCCGGAACCTTCATGCCATCCTTGATCCATTTGAGCAGAACCGATACGATGGCAGAACTCCAAAAGGAATGAAGATAGCTGCTGACACCTTTTGACTTTCCGTGGTATTTTTCTAGAAATTCCTGCATGGCTTGGACGAAAATCTTTTCCAAATGGTAGTCCAGAGCAAGTTGGATAACCTTGGCTTCTTTCTTGGCTGCTCTGAAAAGGTGAACCCAGACTAGATAAAGGTCGGTTTTGACATCGTAGTGGCTCAACTGTTCCATAATGTTATGGACACTGCGTTTAAAAACACTTTCCAAAATCTCTTCTTTGGAGTCATAGTTACGATAGAAGGCAGCACGAGAGACGCCCGCCCGCTTGACTAATTCTGAAATACTGATCTTTGCCAAGTCCTTTTTCTCTAGAAGTTGCAAAAGAGCCGTCTCGATTGCTTCTCTGGTTAAAAAATTGGATTCTTGATTTGATTTTCTGAGATTTTCAAGAGATTTTTCAGATATTCTACGTTCAGACATAACAATTTCTTTCTACTTGTAACAACAGAGAGGTGATACTTTTGTTTCAAGGACATTCATGATACAATTGTAAAAAAAGACAGAACCTTTGTCAATGTATAAGTGACAAAGATGGAGAATTTCTATGACTTGGAAGATTGTGGCTGACTCTGGTTGTGATTATCGTCAACTGGCAACTCCTGCTATTGATACTGAATTTGTTAGTGTTCCTTTAACCATTCAAGTAGCTGATCAGGTCTTTATCGATGATGCCAATCTCGACATTGACCACATGATGGAAACCATGTATGCGACTTCTGAGGCTTCAAAATCAGCTTGTCCTAGCCCTGATGATTACTTGCGTGCATTTGAAGGTGCAAAGCATATCTTTGTCGTTACCATTACTGGTACTCTTTCAGGTAGCCATAATAGTGCTCAGCTCGCTAAGAACATCTACCTTGAAGAACACCCTGACACTCAGATTCATGTGATTGATAGTTTATCTGCTGGTGGGGAAGTTGACCTAATTGTAGAAAAAATCAATGACTTGATTGATCAAGGACTTTCTTTTGAAGAAATTGTTGAAGCTATTACAGCCTACCAAAAAAAAACGAAGTTACTCTTTGTTCTTGCTAAAGTTGATAACTTAGTCAAAAATGGCCGTTTGAGTAAGCTTATCGGTGCAGTTGTTGGCCTTCTCAACATCCGTATGGTTGGGGAAGCAAGTGAAACTGGAACCCTAGAACTACTCCAGAAAGCGCGTGGACCAAAAAAATCTCTTCAAGCAGCCTATGAAGAACTCATCAAAGCTGGCTATGCTGGTGGTCGAATTGTCATGGCTCATCGCAGTAATGAAAAATTCTGTCAGCAATTGTCAGAACGCTTGCTAGAAACCTTCCCGCAAGCGGATATCAAAATCATCCCGACGTCTGGTCTCTGCAGTTTCTATGCGGAAGATGGCGGTTTGTTGATGGGATATGAAATTAACTAAGATTATGAGCAACAAGAGATGCCAAGCATCTCTTGTTTTTTGTGGTACAATAGAGCTATGAAACATTTTGATACTATTGTCATTGGTGGAGGGCCTGCGGGCATGATGGCTACCATCTCCAGTAGCTTTTATGGTCAGAAAACTCTTCTCATCGAAAAAAATCGGAAACTCGGAAAAAAATTAGCTGGTACTGGTGGTGGCCGTTGCAATGTAACTAACAACGGAAGTCTAGATGACCTACTAGCTGGCATCCCTGGAAATGGACGCTTTCTATATAGTGTCTTTTCCCAGTTTGATAACCATGATATCATCAACTTTTTCACCGAAAACGGTGTTAAACTAAAGGTTGAGGACCACGGCCGTGTCTTTCCCGCCAGCGACAAATCGCGAACCATAATCGAATCCTTGGAAAAGAAAATCACTGAACTTGGTGGGCAAATTGCTACTCAAACAGAAATTGTTTCGGTTAAAAAGATAGACGACCAGTTTGTCCTTAAGTCCGCAGACAAAAGCTTCACTTGTGATAAACTGATTGTCACAACTGGTGGTAAATCTTATCCTTCTACTGGATCGACTGGTTTTGGTCATGAGATTGCCCGTCATTTTAAGCACACCATTACCGAGCTTGAAGCCGCCGAAAGTCCTTTATTGACAGATTTTCCTCACAAGGCCTTGCAGGGAATCTCACTGGATGATGTGACGCTAAGTTATGGCAAGCATGTCATCACTCATGATCTGCTCTTTACCCACTTTGGTTTGTCAGGCCCTGCTGCTCTACGTATGTCTAGCTTTGTCAAGGGAGGAGAGATTCTCTCACTCGATGTTTTGCCTCATCTTTCTGAAAATGACTTGGCTGCATTTCTAGAAGAAAATCGGGAAAAATCCTTGAAAAATGCTTTGAAAACCTTGTTGCCAGAACGTTTAGCAGAATTTTTTGTACAAGGATTTCCTGAAAAAGTCAAACAGCTAACCGAAAAGGAACGCGAGCAGCTTCTCCAGTCCATCAAAGCCCTCAAAATTCCTGTTACTGGTAAAATGTCCCTTGCTAAGTCCTTTGTCACCAAAGGCGGTGTCAGTCTCAAAGAAATCAATCCTAAAACTCTGGAAAGCAAACTCGTTCCTGGGCTCTACTTTGCTGGCGAGGTACTGGATATCAATGCCCACACGGGTGGCTTTAACATTACTTCTGCCCTCTGTACTGGCTGGGTGGCCGGAAGTCTACATTATGATTAAACATTAAAGGATGGGAAAAATGAACAGAAGAGAGTCAGTCGAATTTGTCAACATGTGCATGATCAAAAATGGGGACAAGGTACTGGTTCAAGACCGAGTGAGTCCTGACTGGCCTGGCATTACCTTTCCTGGCGGGCATGTTGAACGTGGCGAATCCTTTGTTGACGCTGTCATTCGTGAAGTGAAAGAAGAAACTGGCCTAACTATTTCCAAACCCCAACTCTGTGGGGTCAAGGACTGGTACGACGACGAGGATTACCGTTATGTCGTCCTTTTATACAAGACCGAACACTTTACTGGTGAGCTCCAATCTTCAGACGAAGGAAAGGTTTGGTGGGAAGATTTTGAAAGTCTCTCACAACTAAAACTTGCAACCAATGATATGTCAGATATGCTTCGTGTATTTGTAGAGGAGGATCTCAGTGAATTCTTCTACTACAAAGACGGTGACGACTGGCTTTATGATTTGAAGTAAAAAATAGGCTAGGAAATTCCTAGCCTATTTATTCTGCATTTGTCCGAACGTAAGCTGCAACGGCATCTGATGTGTACTGGGCTGTA
Organism: Streptococcus cristatus; assembly: GCF_019685515.1. Lineage (GTDB taxonomy): Bacteria > Bacillota > Bacilli > Lactobacillales > Streptococcaceae > Streptococcus. Next base: position 592,027 of record NZ_JABFFN010000001.1, on the reverse strand, counting down.
CCAGGTCCAAATTTATCAATATTTTCCTTGAACTCTGGGTTATAGACGTATCCTTTACCGATATGACCGAATACTTCAATAGAGCAGTCAAATCCATAAGTACGAATGGCTTGCAAGAGTTTGGCTGCTTCTTCTTGGTTTTCAGCTGCTGTTGCAGGTAAACCAGCTTGAAGATTTTGTGCTAAGGCTTGAAAAACTTGGTTAAAGGCAGTCGTAGCCTCGTCTTCGCGGCCTTTTTGGCGCTCGAGAGCCTGATCCATGACTTCTTGTCCATATTTCTCTACTGCTTCTTGGTGGTATTTTTGATTGTCTTGATAGCTAAATCCAGTGAATTTTTCCTCAATAGTCATTTTTCTTTCTCCTTTTTGTTCTTGAATAGTTTTTTGCAAGGTGGAAATCAAGGTATCCAGATGTTGCCTTTCTCGAGTTAGATACTCCAACTGCCTCGTCAAATGGGGCAATAAATCTGTCCTTTCTTCCTTTAATAGCTCTGCTATTTTTTCTAAAGAAAAGCCTAGATATTTGTAGTAAAGAATGACCTGAAGGCGTTCCAAATCCTCTTGACTATATGTTCGATAGCCGTTTTCCGACTTTAAGGGGACCAAGAGTCCTATCTTATCGTAGTGGTGCAGGGTCTTGACAGAGACACCTGAAAGCTGCGCAGCTTCTTTTATATGGTACATGATTTCCTCCTTACAATGATAGTATAACCCCTCCTCTTAGGTCAGAGTCAAGTATTTTTGCGAAAATTTTTTAACTTTTTGAGAAAACTGTGAAAACTTGAAAATGGTTTTCTTGACAGGCCTTAGAAAACATGGTAGGATAGTCAAGTCTATCAATCAAACAGTAGGCTCATAGAGAGCCATTGAGAGAAGGCTATTTGACAACTCAAGTAGCCTTTTCTTATTTTAAAAAACAAAATTGGAGTTTAACTATGTCAGAAAAATCGCAATGGGGCTCGAAACTTGGCTTTATCCTAGCATCTGCTGGCTCAGCCATCGGGCTTGGTGCCGTTTGGAAGTTTCCTTACATGACTGCTGCAAATGGCGGTGGAAGCTTTTTACTGGTCTTTCTCATTTCTACCATTTTAATCGGTTTTCCACTCTTGCTAGCTGAATTTGCCCTTGGCCGAAGCGCTGGTGTTTCGGCTATCAAAACCTTTGGAAAACTTGGCAAGAATAACAAGTACAACTTCATCGGTTGGATTGGTGCCTTTGCCCTCTTTATCCTCTTATCTTTCTACAGTGTTATCGGGGGATGGATTTTAGTCTATCTAGGCATTGAGTTTGGGAAATTGTTCCAGCTTGGTGGAGCGGGTGATTATGCTCAGTTATTTACTTCGATCATTTCAAATCCAGCCATTGCTCTAGGGGCTCAAGCTGCCTTTATCTTGTTGAATATCTTTATTGTATCACGTGGAGTACAAAAAGGGATTGAAAGAGCTTCAAAGGTTATGATGCCTCTGCTCTTTATCATCTTTGTAATCATCATCGGGCGCTCTCTCAGTTTGCCAAATGCCATGGAAGGCGTTCTTTACTTCCTCAAACCAGATTTTTCAAAACTGACCAGTGCTGGTCTCCTCTATGCTCTGGGACAATCTTTCTTTGCCCTTTCACTTGGAGTTACAGCCATGCTGACCTATGCATCTTACTTGGACAAGAAAACCAATCTAGTCCAATCAGGGATTTCCATTGTCGCTATGAACATCTCTGTATCTATCATGGCAGGTCTGGCCATTTTCCCTGCTATGTCAGCCTTCAATATCCAGTCTGAAGGTGGACCAAGTCTCCTCTTTATCGTCTTGCCTCAACTCTTTGACAAGATGCCTTTCGGAACCATTTTCTACATCCTATTCCTCTTGCTCTTCCTCTTTGCGACGGTCACTTCTTCTGTCGTGATGCTGGAAATCAATGTGGGCAATATCACCAACCAGGATAACAGCAAACGTGCCAAATGGAGTGCCATTTTAGGAAACTTGACCTTCGCCTTTGGAATTCCTTCAGCCCTATCCTATGGAGTTATGGCGGATGTTCACATCTTTGGAAAGACCTTCTTTGATGCCATGGATTTCTTGGTTTCCAATCTCCTCATGCCATTTGGAGCTCTCTGCCTGTCACTTTTTACAGGCTACATCTTTAAAAAGGCTCTTGCTATGGAGGAACTCCATCTCGATGAAAGAGCATGGAAACAGGGACTTTTCCAAGTCTGGCTCTTCCTCCTTCGTTTCATCATTCCAATCATCATCATCGTGGTTTTTATAGCCCAATTTATGTAATCAAAAAGGACTTGAGTAGTGAACTCAGGCCCTTTCTTTTTATGGATGACTAACAATCAATTCCAAATTTTGCCCTTCTAAAGTCCAAGATTCAACATCACTTGGTAGGATAAAGTGGCTGCCTTTTTGGATTGGATAGTTTTTTCCGTCAACAGTAAGCTGACCTTGACCAGCCAAGACGCTAAACAAGCTGTAGTCAGCTGTCTTTTCAAAATCAACTTTTCCAGTGATTTCCCACTTGTAAACTGCAAAGAATTCATTAGAAACAAGGAGAGTGGAACGCAAATCATCTGCTTTGACAGTGACAGGACGGCTATTAGCAGGCTCACCAATGTTTAAAACATCGATAGATTTTTCAAGGTGAAGTTCACGCAAGTTGCCCTTGTCGTCCTTACGGTCAAAGTCATAGACACGGTAGGTGGTATCGCTAGACTGCTGGGTTTCAAGAATCAAGATACCTGCACCGATAGCGTGCATGGTACCACTTGGCACATAGAAGAAATCTCCAGCCTTAACTGGCACTTTTGTCAGTAAGGCATCCCAGTTCTTGTCTTCGATTTGCTGGCGGAGTTCTTCTTTTGACTTGGCATTGTGACCATAGATAATCTCTGAACCTTCGTCTGCTGCGATGATATACCAGCACTCTGTTTTTCCAAGTTCGCCTTCATACTCTAGTCCATAGGCATCGTCTGGGTGAACTTGGACGCTGAGCCAGTCATTGGCATCGAGAATTTTGGTCAACAGTGGAAATACAGGCTCTGGACGATTGCCAAACAATTCACGGTGTTCCGCATACAATGTGGCTAGGTCTGTTCCCTCAAAGCGCCCATTAGCGACCTTAGAAACTCCATTTGGGTGAGCTGAGATAGCCCAGTATTCTCCGATTTTTTCACTTGGAATGTCGTAACCAAACTCATCACGTAGCTTGGTTCCACCCCAGATTTTTTCTTGCATAACTGATTGTAAAAATAATGGTTCTGACATGTCGATCTCCTGTCTGATTTTTCTCCCCTCATTATAGCAAAAAAAGAGTTCGAATTGAACTCTTTTTCCTATCTTATAAAGTAGGGAGAAGATTTTATAAAAATTGTGAAGAAATCCCCTCTTATGCTATAACTTTTGTTGGCAATCAAACTCTACTATGACCCTATTTCATACGATAAAAATCAATCACTAAACCAGCAGAGCCTTTAACTAGTAGAGACTCTGTTCCCCAATCCGTTTCACAAGGGTCGTGTAAAATCTCAGTACCAATTTCTTTCAATCGTTTGTAGTTCTGGTCTAGATTCTCAACCTCAATATGAAGAATGATTCCTGACTGAAAGTTTTCCAAAGGAACCAAATGATTTTGGGACAACATAAGACAATGACTGCCAATCGTAAACTGAGCAAAACCATCATCAACATAATCAGCTTTTTTATCCAAAATATGCTCCAAGTCAGCACAGACCTGGAGAACATTTGAAACAATAATATCTAATTGATTTAAATTCATCGATTATCCTCCATAAAAAGACCGGATTGCTCCGATCTTTTCAAGTTCGACTCTAAGAAAATCAAAGAGTAAAATCTTCAATGTTTACATCTGATTTTCGATGAGAAGAATTATTTAATTGCGCGTGATTGCAATCCTTCTTCTTCCAAGAAGAGGCGGAATGGTACGAGTTCTTCTGCTTCGTATTTTTCCTTGAAGGCTTTGATTGCTTCTTCTGAGTGAAGTTTTGGATCGAGTTCAAGTACTTCTACTGGAAGCGGACGGTGTTGCGTGATGCGAGCATCAATAACAACTGTCTTACCTTCTTTGTTGAGTTTCACAGCTTCTGCAACAACTGCGTCGATGTCTTCGATACGATCAACTGTAAATCCTACAGCACCTTGCGCTTCAGCGATTTTCGCATAGTCAGCATTAGGGAAGTCACAACCAAACAAGTGTTTATTTGTGTCTTCGTATTTGTCCTTGATGAAGGCATATTTACCATTTGAGAAGACAACGTTGATAACTGGAAGGTCGTATTGAACGTTTGTGATCACGTCTGGGTAGCACATGTTGAATGCACCGTCACCCATGATGTTCCATACTTGGCGATCTGGATTGTCTTTCTTAGCAGCGATACCACCAGGAAGGGCAATACCCATTGTCGCAAAGAGTGGAGATGTACGCCACATGTTCTTAGGTGTCATGTGAAGGTGACGAGTAGATGTTTGAGTAGTGTCACCTACGTCGATTGAGTAGATAGCGTCTTGATCAGCATGTTTATTGATAGCATTGTAAACTTGGTACAATTGCAATTCACCCTCAGTTTTACCTTCGAGTTTGTTCATGTAATCACGCCAGTTTTGGTTGTTCTTAACGTTTGCACGCCACCATGGAGTAGATTCTACTGGGTTTACTTTGTCAAGGATTGCTTTCGCTGCTTGACCTGCATCACCAAGGATAGAAGCATCAAGGGCATGACGTTTACCAAGTTTGTAAGGGTCAATATCAACTTGGATGAATTTTTCAGTGTTCTTGAAGGCTTCGTAAACTTCAGCAAATGGGAAGTTTGAACCAAGGAAAAGAACGGTGTCTGCTTCAAAGACAACTTCGTTGGCTGGTTTCCAACCAACACGGTAAGCAGAACCTGTCAAACCTTCATAGTTCCATTCAAAGGCTTCAAAGTTTTTACCAGTTGTGATGATTGGTGCTTTGATTTTACGTGACAATTCAGTGATCACTTCACCAGCTTTGACACCACCGTAACCAGCGTAGATCACTGGGCGTTCAGCATTGTTCAAGATTTCAACAGCTTTGTCGATTTCAACTTCGTTCAAGGCAGGAGCGATGAATGAACGCTCGTATGAACCTGAACCGTAGTATGAATTTTCATCGATTTCTTGGAAACCGAAGTTTACTGGGATTTCAACAACAGCTGGACCTTTTTTAGAAACTGCAGCGCGGCAAGCTTCGTCGATTACTTTTGGCAATTGCTCAGCGTAAGCGACACGTTTGTTGTAGACAGCGATACCGTTGTACATTGGGTTTTGGTTCAATTCTTGGAAAGCATCCATGTTCAATTCGTTAACTGGACGAGATCCAAGGATCGCTAGGAATGGAGTGTTATCCATAGCTGCATCGTAAACACCGTTAATCAAGTGAGTCGCACCTGGACCACCTGAACCTACTGCAACCCCGATTGAGCCACCGAATTTAGCTTGCATAACCGCAGCAAGAGCACCTGTTTCTTCGTGGCGAACTTGCAAGAAGCGGATATCTTTGTCTTCAGCCAAAGCGTCCATCAATGAGCTGAGTGTTCCTGATGGGATACCGTAGATAGTGTCTACGCCCCATGTTTTCAATACGTTGAGCATTGCTGCAGATGCAGTAATTTTCCCTTGAGTCATAATGATAACTCTCCTTCAAATATTTTTAAAACTTGATTCATCCGTTTTCATATACTATTTGAAAACGTTTCAGCAAATTTTTACTCTACTACTTTACCACATTTGTTTTGGGTCTCCTAAGAATGTGCTCAGAAGTTTTTATTCTCTATTACAGTACAGTTTGAAAACGTTTTATGTGACTGTTTTATAATAAAAAGCGAGCAAGCTCGCTTTTAGTCTATTTTACTAAAGTTTAGTAAGAGTGAACTGGTCAGAACAGATACAGAACTAAAGGCCATGGCTAGACCAGCCAGTTCTGGATTGAGAACGAGACCAATTCCTGAAAAGACTCCTGCCGCAATCGGAATTCCGATGACATTGTAGATAAAGGCCCAGAAGAGGTTGAGAAGAATTCGATTGAAGGTTTTCTTACTCATATCAAAGGCACGAACAACTCCTGTCAAATCATTGTGAGTAAGAACAACCCCTGCCGACTCAATGGCAATATCGGTTCCTGCACCCATGGCAATCCCCACATCCGCTACACTGAGAGCTGGCGCATCATTGATACCATCTCCGATAAAGGCTACTTCACCAGCCTCTTGTAGTTGATGGATTTCATGGGCTTTCTCTTTTGGCAAGACACCTGCAATGACCTCTTCGATTCCGATTTGATCTGCAATAGCACGCGCCACACCTGCATTATCTCCTGTCAGCATGACTGTTTTAAGACCACGTTTTTTCAACTGACTGATGGCGAGTTTGGCATTTTCCTTGGGAATATCTTGCAAAGCAAGCAAGCCTTTGATTTCATTGTCCACAGCCAAGAAAACAACTGTCTTGGCTTCTTTTTCTAGTTCTTCTAGTTTTTCCTGATAAGCGCTTGAAACATCCATGCCATCTAGCATTTTAGCATTTCCAAGTAAGACTTGTTTTCCAGCTATTTGCCCCAAAACACCTTTTCCATGCAAGGCTTGGAAATTTTCCACAGTATGCAGTTCAAGTTCTGCTTCACTCGCTCGCTTAACAATAGCTTGAGCCAATGGGTGTTGAGAGGCCTCTTCCAAGGATGCTGCCAATCCAAGCACTTCTACTTCGTCGCCAATGATATCAGTGACTACTGGTTTTCCTTCCGTCAAAGTTCCTGTCTTATCAAAGACGAGAGTTTTGACTTTCTGGATTTCCTGTAAGACGGTTCCATTCTTGAGGAGAACACCCATTTTGGCACTACGACCAGTCCCCACCATGAGGGCTGTTGGTGTTGCAAGTCCCAAGGCACAAGGGCAGGCAATAATCAGAACTGCTACCCCATAAAGAAGAGAGGCCACAAAGCTAGCCCCAAGCCAGACAAACCAAATCCAAAAAGTTAAAATCGCTAAAATGACAACTGCTGGGACAAAAATTCCTGAAATCTTATCCGTCAAGTCCTGAATCGGTGCGCGGCTAGTTTGGGCTTTCTTAACAAAGTCCACAATCTGTGCCAAAACAGTCTCTGAACCAACTTTTTCTGCCCTAAAAACAAGCGTTCCACTATTATTGATGGTGGAGCCAATGACGGTATCTCCAACTGTTTTGTCTACCGGCAGGCTCTCACCTGTCACCATGGATTCGTCAATACTGGACATACCTTCCACTACAACACCATCAACCGCAATCTTTTCACCAGGACGCACTCGAATCAGATCACCTACCTTGACTTGCTCCAAGGGAACTTGAACATAGCTATCATCACGCAAAACTTCTGCTGTTTTAGCTTGCAAATCCAGTAATTTCTCTACAGCTTGGGAAGTATTTTTTCGCATTTTCTCCTCAAAAACGGCTCCCAAAAGAACGAAGAAGAGGATAAATCCAGCACTTTCAAAGTAAACTGGTAGCCCAGCAAAGAGAGCAACTAGACTATAGAGATAGGCCACTAGAGTTCCCAGTGCCACCAAGGTATCCATGTTGGCATTGTGTTTTTTAAAGCTGGCCCAAGCGCTCTGAATATAAGGACCACCTGCTACCAGCATAATAGGCGTTGTGGCTAAAAAGGTGCCCCAATGCATGACTGGATGACTAATAGTCCCTGTCAACATCCCAATCATGAGAATAACCAGTGGCAGAGTAAAGATACTGGTAATCCAAAAACGTTGCAAAAGTGACAAAGATTTTCGAGTCTTCTCAACTACGGTATAGCTTCCCTTTTGCATCTTCATGCCACATGAGAATTCATGTTTCCCCAACTCTTGAGGTGTAAAACGAATGACTTTCTCCTCGTCTACTCCGATTGGTTCCAAGATGCCTTCTTCTTCAAAAAGTATCTCCTTGTAACAGTTTGAAGGCGTCACACGATGAAAGATAATTTCCGCCGGAATCCCTTTTTGAAGCTGGATATGGGCTGGATGATAGCCTTTTTCAGCTGTGATATGGATTTTTTGAATGCCATTTTCTAGGCTGGCTTTCACAATTTCTGTCATAGCTTCCTCCTACTCTACAATCATCTTGCCATGCATCATGTTCATACCACAAGCAAAGCCAAACTCTCCAGCCTGCTCAGGCGTGATTTCCACTACATACTCTTCCCCCATAGGCAGGTCCGCATGTACACCGAAGTCTGGAAAAACAATCTGATCCAGACAGGGTGAAGGGTCCTTACGGTCAAAGACAATACGTGCTGGCACTGATTTCTTGAGGATAATCAACTCAGGCGTATAGCCTCCCATGACTTCCACACGAATCTCTTGGTAGCCCTTTTTTTGCTGGGCCTTTTGTCCAGATTTTTCAGGCTTTTTGAAAAACCAAAATAGGATAAAAACGATAAGGGCAATACAAACAATGGTTACAATAAAATTTAACATGACATCTCCTTTACATACAATTACATCTTACTTCATCAACTGCGCTAGCCTTTTTCTCAGAAATCGCAGCTTCCAAGTCTGCCAAATCAGTCAGAGTAAAATCACATTCCGCAATCAAGTCAGCCAACAAGTTCTTAATCCTACGGGAACAAACCTTGTCTTTAATATCTTGGACAAGCAAGCCTCGGCTTTGATCCAGAGTTAAAAGGGCTGAATAGACAAAGGACCTGTCCTCTTTTTTCCTAGTCAGGCACCCTTTCTCTACTAAGCGAGCCAAAAGAGTCTGAACCGTGGACTTGGACCAGTCAAACCTTTCCGCCAAAACCCTGATCAAATCGCTACTGGTCTGTTCCCCTTGCATCCAAATAATCTTCATAACCTGCCATTCTGCATCTGAAATTTGCATTAGCACTCCTCCAAAATCTACATTTGTCAATTACAATTATCAGTATACCTCTAAAATCTACATTTGTCAATTATAGAAATCGAATCTTTCTCTTTTTTATTCTTCATGACAAAAGTGATTAAAACACAAGCAAAAACCTCCACACTCGGTGGAGGCAATCTGTTTTATCAATACAATTTTAAGTCACGAGGATCAACTGGAAAGGTTGGGTTGTATGGGTTGTGACGAAGTTTGAAGTGTTTGACATCTTCAATAGTCTGAGTTCCAGACAATTGCATGACTGTCTTCAATTCTGTATTCAAGTGTTCAAAGACTTGACGCACACCGACACTACCACCGAGAGCCAGACCATAGATAACAGGGCGACCAATAGCTACCAAGTCTGCTCCTGAAGCCAAGGCTTTAAAGACGTGTTGACCACGACGAATACCTGAGTCAAAGACGATTGGTACACGTTTATCAACTGCTTCAGCGACTTCTTGAAGCGAGTCGAAGGCAGCTGGTCCACCGTCGATTTGACGGCCACCGTGGTTGGTTACCCAGATACCAGAAGCACCTGCAGCAAGCGAACGTTCAACGTCCTCACGGCATTGTGGCCCCTTGACATACACAGGAAGTCCTGAGTATGCAGCGATGAATTCTACATCGCGTGGAGACAAGCGTTGTTTAGCTGACTTGTAAACAAAGTCCATTGATTTTCCAGCACCTTCTGGCAGATATTCTTCAACAATTGGCATACCAACTGGGAAGACAAAACCATTGCGCTTATCGACCTCACGATTGCCCCCTACAGTTGCATCTGCCGTCAAGACAATCGCTTTGTAGCCTTCAGCCTTCACACGGTCCATGATGTGGCGGTTGATCCCATCATCTTTACTAAAGTAAAATTGGAACCAGTGAGGTGTCCCTTGAAGAGCTTCCGTAATTTCTGGAAGGTCAACGGTAGAGTAGGAACTAGTTGTATAAAGAGAACCAAACTCATGCACACCACGCGCAGTAGCTACTTCCCCCTGCTCATTTGCCAATTTATGAGCCGCAACAGGCGCCATAATAATTGGTGAAGATAATTTTTCACCTGCAAATTCAATCTCTGTACTTGGATTTTCCACATCACAAAGCGTATGCGGAACGATGAGTTTGTGGTTAAAGGCGCGAATATTCTCCCGCAAAGTGAAGGTATCTTCCGCTCCACTAGCGATATAACCAAAGGCAGCTTTAGGAATGACTTGTTGCGCCATTGGCTCCAAATCATAAGTGTTAATAAAATCTACAGGTCCTTCTGCATTACTTGTTTTATATGACATAAAGTGTCCTCCTTATTAAGTAAGCGTTTACTTTTTCTTACATAAACTATCTTACCTCTTTTTCAGAATCCTTTCAAAAATTTTGTCTGGAAATTTCAAACTGATTATCTGAATATGCACCAAAAAAGAGAGGACTCTCATTCTACCATTATCCTATATTCATCTTTTCCTTTAGGAATCATAGTTTTATTGCCTATATGCAAAAAATCAGGTAATCCTAGTGACTACCTGATTTTCTATATTTTAGGCATTTTGCCAATTTTCTTGGTCTTCTTTAAAGCGTTTTAGGAGGTCGAGTCCTTCTGGTGTGATGTAACCTTCTTCTTGGGCTAGGTGAATGAGTTCACTGTAGTTTGAAAGAGTCACCAATTTCACACCTGCGTCTGCGAAGTTCTTATCTGCTTTTGGCAATTGGTAGCTGAAAATCGCTACGACACCAAGAACATCAGCTCCTTCGCGTTTTGCAGCTGCTACGGCTTCAAGAACAGACCCACCCGTTGAAATGAGGTCTTCAACCACTACCATTTTTTGACCTTGAGCTACACGACCTTCGATTTGATTACCAGCTCCGTGGTCTTTTGGTTTGCTACGGATGTAGGCAAAAGGCAAGTTCATCTTATCAGCGATGATGGCTCCGTGTGGAATCCCTGCTGTTGCAGTTCCTGCAATCACTTCTACTTCTGGAAATTCTACTTTAATAGCTTCCACAAAACCATTTTCAATCAAGGTACGAGTTTCTGGATAGGCAAGCGTCACACGGTTGTCAGTATAAATCGGCGATTTGATACCAGATGCCCAAGTGAAAGGCTCCTCTGGTTTGAGGTAAACGGCTTGGATTTTCAAGAGGTGGCTAGCGATATCTTTAGCAAGTGTCATAGTATTCTCCTTTGTTTTTATAATCTATTTCTTTAATTTCTGTCTTGGTTCCATTCATCCTTAATAGCATGATAAGCTGCAACAGGATCCTCAGCTTGGGTAATGGGACGTCCTACTACGATATAGTCACTACCGATTTGATAGGCGTCTGCTGGCGTCATGACGCGTTTTTGATCTCCAACCGCAGCTCCCGCCGGACGAATTCCTGGTGTCAGACAGATAAAATCTGGATTGGTGGCCTGCTTGATGAGTTGCACTTCCTGAGCTGAGCAAACGACACCATCCAAGCCTGCTTCAGCTGTCTTCTTGGCATAGTGAATCACAGACTCTTGCAGACTGGTTTGGATATTTTGAAAATCTTGCATCTGGCTTTCCGACGTTGATGTAAGTTGGGTCACAGCGATCAATTTGGCTTGTGTCCCCAGACCTTCACGCGCAGCCTTCATCATCTCCACACCACCCGCTGCGTGAACATTGGTCATATCCACACCAAGCCGAGACAAGACCTTCATTACCGATTTAACTGTATTGGGAATGTCATGTAGCTTGAGGTCCAAAAAGACACTATGTCCCAGTGACTTCAAATAACGGACAACTTCTGGACCTTCCGCATAATAAAGCTCCATCCCTACTTTTAAATAAAGACTTTCTTCTGCTGGGAAAAGAGATAAAAATTCCTTGACTGCCTCCAAACTAGGAAAATCAAGAGCAATAACTGGACGATGTTCACGCATACCTTTCTCCTTTTACCTTTACGAGCAAGAGAGTATGGTCAAAAATAAACCACGAAAAAAGGAACCTGCCAACAGCAAGGTTCCACGAAAAATGGGTAGAGTCCACCCTTTCACCGTCTAACCTTAGCTGCCTCTCTGGACTGCTTTAAAGGTTTTTTTTCTATTCTATTATTTATACTAGGACTTGTCAAGCAAAAACTCGAAACTGGACTTCTATACCATTCAAAATCAAGAGGAAAAATTAGTCTAACGACTCTGTGATTGCTGGTTCGTTTGGCTTTGATTTCCCTGTTCTTCTTGTTTTTTCTTCTCAGCTTCCTTGGCCTCTTGCTTGGCTTTTTCTTCTGCTTCTTCTATCAGCTTATCCGCTATGGTATAGCTGTATGCTCCAGCCTCCATATCGACTACACTCGGTTCTGTCAATTGTGGCTTGATTTTGCTGTAATAAGGCAATTTCTTGCTCAATTCTGACAAGGGAACCAAAATCTCATCTGTGTCCAGCATAGTAATTTTTAAAAGATCTGCTGTTGCCTTGCTTGGCGCTAATTCGATTTTCTGGATTTGACTCTTGATATCCTCACTAATAGTAGACAATCCTGTGATCAGTTCTTTCACCTGTTGCTCGTCATTAAAGGTAACTGTCAGATAAGTCTCAGGCAAGTTTAAGCGATTTACAGGAGTTGACTCTACTGTACCACTAGAAAGAATTGGATAATACTCTTCACCAGACACATAATAACCGACAATATCAAATTCCTTAACCTCAATCGTAAAGTTAGTTGGAAATTGATAATCAATCTTTGCTGACTCGATCCAATGGTTGGACTTGATTCGCTCAGCATATTTTTCCTTATCCAACAACAGAGCTAAGGTATAGTCGCTATCTTGAATCCCTGAAGCCTGTTTAATGTCATCCGCCTGGGTGTTCCTATTTCCCTTAACCTCGATATTTTTGATGGTCGAAAGTGGAGTCAACAGATAGACTGAAAGAAGGAGGACCAGGACACTGGGTACCAAGATACTCACAGCTCGCCAAATATGAACAGGCGCAATTTTAGGTTTGGCTGGTTTCTCTGGTTTTTCTTTTTTCTTCTTTTCTTTTTCTTCTTTGACTTTCCGGTCATCCTTTTTAGATTTTTCTTCTTTTTCGGATGATTCTTCGTCTGGAACAGTTTCGTTCTGGTCGGAATCACTTGATGACTTCTTACTTTCCCCTAACGACTTAGAGTTTTTCCCCATTCGAGCTTGTTTTTCCTTTTCCTTCTCCTCAGCTAGGGCAGCTTCTTCCTCAGCCTTCTTCTTCAGGTATTCCTGGTTTCGTTTCTGCCATTCAGACAATTCTTGCTTCTGGTTTGATTCTTTTTTCTTATCCTTTGACATTGATATTCCTTATGATAGGTCTTTTCTTAGTAGATCGTAAAAATCTGCAAGAGATTTCAATTCAGTCGAAGCTTTCATGCTAGCTTGGTACTGATCCTTGTGACTAAGCAAGTGACTGAGTTTCGCCTCCAAGCTTTCCAAGGTCAAGTCACTTTCTTGAAGTTCTTCTGCATAGCCTTTCTTAACAAAGTAGGCTGCATTTTCAATCTGGTCTCCTCGACTTGCTTCACGACCCAATGGTACGATGAGATGGAGTTTCGCCATGGCCAAGAGCTCAAAAATCGTATTGGCACCGCCACGCGTCACCACCACATCTGTCATCTCCATCAAGGGTTGATAGAGATCCGTCACATAATCAACACGAAAGAGATTTTGACTCAACTCATTGAGGTTTGAATCTCCAGTTAAATTGATAATATTGTAGCGCTCTGTCAACTCTTTTTTATGGTCTGTCACTAATTGGTTAAATACACGAGCTCCTGCAGAACCTCCGACAAATAATACGGTTGGCAATTTAAGATCAAAGTGGGTTTGGATATCCACCAATTCATCTGGTTCTGAAGTTTTTTGATCTGAAACCTTGGTCACTGCTCCCACATGCTCGACTTTTGCGAGACCAGAAGCCTGCTCAAATGTTGAATACATCTTAGTCGCAAATTTATAGGCAATTTTATTGGCCAAGCCCATAGATAGGTCCGATTCGTGAATAAAGACAGGTACTCCTGACACACGTGCTGCGATAACCGGCGGTACTGAGACAAATCCTCCCTTAGAAAAAAGAGCCTGTGGACGCAGTCGTAACATGATAAAGAGCGATTGGACAATTCCCCAACCAACTTTAAAGACGTCCAGCATATTTTGCCAAGAGAAATAGCGACGCAACTTCCCAGTCGCAATGGAGTGGAAGGTCACATTCAAGCCTGACTTGAGGATTTCTTGGTGTTCGATTCCGTGTTTATCACCAATATAGTGAACTTCCCAGCCGTCTTCGATGAACTTAGGCATTAACAAAAGGTTGAGGGTGACGTGTCCAACCGTCCCCCCACCTGTAAAGACAATTTTTTTCATATTATTCCTTTAACTCCGCTACTGTGTCGATAAAGAGGTCGCCACGTACTTCAAAGTTAGCATACATATCCCAGCTAGCATTGGCAGGACTGAGAAGAACCACATCTCCTTGAGTCGCGAGCTCATAGGCCTTGCGGGTCGCATCTGCAATATCTGTCGCATCCACATAAGCCACACCAGCCTTATCTGCTGCCCGTTTGACACGTTCTGCAGACTGACCGAGGATGACCATCTTCTTGAGCCCAGTAATATCTGGAACCAATTCATCAAACTCATTGCCACGGTCCAAACCACCTGCAATTAAGATAACCTTACTGTTGTCAAATCCTGACAAGGCTTTTTGAGTCGCTAAGATATTGGTTGATTTGCTATCGTTATAGAATTTGACCCCCTTAATTTCATCCACAAATTGGAGACGGTGTTTGACACCACCAAAGGCTGAAAGAGTTTCCTTGATGGTTTGATTGTCCACGCCACGGAGCTTGGCTACAGCAATAGTCGCAAGGGCATTTTCTACATTGTGGCTACCTGGAACTCCGATTTCACTAGCTGCCATGACCACTTCCCCACGGAAGCAGAGTTGACCATCTTCCAGATAAGCTCCATCAACCTTTTCAAGTGTTGAAAATGGAACAACAGTAGCTTGTGTTTTGCTAGCCAATTCTTTTGCCAAGTCTTGGTTAAAGTTCAAGACAAGGAAATCAGCTGCTGTCATATTATTTTGGATATTCCACTTAGCTGCCACATAGGCCTCAAAAGAACCATGGTAGTCGATATGAGTGGGCATGAGGTTGGTAATAACCGCAATCTCAGGATGGAATTCTTGAACACCCATCAGTTGGAAAGAAGAAAGTTCCATGACAAGCGTGTCCTTAGCCGTTGCAGTTTGAGCCACTTGACTGGCAGGATAACCGATGTTCCCTGACAAGAGACCATGTTGGCCAGCAGCAGTCAAAACTTCCCCAATCATAGTCGTTGTGGTTGTTTTCCCATTTGAACCAGTGATACCGATAATTGGCGCTTCTGAGATCAAATAAGCCAATTCCACCTCAGTCAGGACTGGAATTCCCTTTGCCAATGCCTTTTCAATCATGGGATTGCTATACGGGATACCTGGATTTTTCACCATCAGAGCAAAATCTTCATCCAATAATTCCAAAGGATGCCCACCAGTGACAACCTTGATTCCCTCTTCTAGCAAGCTTTGAGCAGCAGGATTTTCCTCAAAAGGCTTGCCGTCATTTACTGTCACAATAGCACCTAGCTTGTCCAACAAACGGGCTGCAGACTCACCAGACTTAGCCAAACCTAAAACAAGTACTTTCTTATTTTTAAACTGATTGATTACTTTCATGTCTCAAACTCCATTTCTACTCCTACTATTTTACCATTTTTATGGAAATAATACTAAACGAAAATGCTCTAGTCCTCATTCTAGCATAGAAAAAGAGAGCCATAGCTCTCTTTCTCTTTATCTTCTTCTGCTCTTTTTTTCAGACATGAGCGTAATGTCTCTCAAGCTAAAGTAAGCTAGGGCCAACATGGCGATTGTGACAAAGAATTCTGTCGGTAATTGGAAGATTTGCAAGATGGACAACATCAGCAAAATCAAGAGTGCAACAACTACAAAGACCAAGATAACGATGTTGACTGTTCCTTTGATACTTTGGGGTGTCGCAAATACATAGAGTAGTAATAAGAGTATCCCTATGATTAAATAGACCATCTTTATCTCTTTCTAGCTCTTATTCAGCTGATTTTTTCTTCTTGTTGGCTTTCTCACGCTCTGCCTTGTTAAGGATTTGTTTACGCAAACGGATTGACTCCGGCGTTACTTCCATGTACTCATCGTCATTCAAGAACTCAAGAGACTCTTCAAGCGTCAAGATACGAGGTGTCTTGATAACAGCTGTTTGGTCCTTAGTAGCAGAACGAACGTTGGTCATTTGTTTAGCCTTGGTGATATTAACTGTCAAGTCATTTTCACGAGAATTTTCACCGATGATCATTCCTTCATAAACCTCAGTACCTGGGTTGACAAAGATCGTACCACGTTCTTCGATAGACATGATTGAGTATGTTGTAGCCTTACCAGCATCGATAGAAACAAGGGCACCACGGTGGCGTCCACCAATTTCACCCGGAATCAATGGCAAGTATTGGTCGAAGGTATGGTTCATGATACCGTAACCACGAGTCATTGACAAGAACTCAGTTGAATATCCAATCAAACCACGCGCTGGAACAAGGAAGACCAAACGAGTTTGACCATTACCAGTTGAAATCATATCCAACATTTCACCCTTACGTTCAGAAAGGCTTTGGATAACAGATCCTTGGTATTCTTCTGGAGTATCGATTTGAACACGTTCAAATGGTTCACATTTAACACCGTCAATTTCTTTTACGATAACTTCTGGACGAGATACTTGAAGTTCATAACCCTCACGGCGCATGGTTTCAATCAGGATTGACAAGTGCAATTCTCCACGTCCTGAAACAGTCCATTTATCTGGTGAGTCCGTTGGGTCAACACGAAGGGAAACGTCTGTTTGCAATTCTGCTTGCAAGCGTTCTTCTACCTTACGAGAAGTCACCCATTTCCCTTCACGACCTGCAAATGGTGAATTATTTACCAAGAAGGTCATTTGAAGGGTTGGTTCATCGATATGTAGGATTGGAAGAGGTTCAATGGCATCCGTCGGAGTAATAGTTTCACCAACAAAGATATCTTCCATACCGGATACGGCAATCAAGTCACCTGCTTTAGCTTCTTGGATTTCACGACGTTCCAAACCAAAGAAACCGAAGAGTTTTGTTACACGGAAGTTCTTCGTTGTACCATCTAGCTTAGAAAGGGTAACTTGGTCCCCAACTTTCACACTACCACGGAAGACACGACCGATACCGATACGACCTACGAAATCATTGTAGTCCAAAAGTGACACTTGGAACTGCAAAGGCTCATCTGAGTTGTCTACTGGAGCTGGGATATGGTCGATAATGGTGTCAAAGATTGGCGCCATTGTTTTTTCTTGATCAGCTGGATCATCTGACAAGGAAGATGTTCCGTTAATCGCTGAAGCATACACCACTGGGAAATCAAGCTGGTCATCATCTGCGCCAAGCTCGATGAAGAGTTCCAAGACTTCGTCCACTACTTCTGCTGGGCGAGCTGATGGTTTATCGATTTTGTTGACAACCACGATTGGGACAAGGTCTTGTTCCAAGGCTTTTTTCAATACGAAACGAGTCTGTGGCATGGTTCCTTCGTAGGCATCTACGACCAAGACAACACCGTCAACCATTTTCATGATACGCTCAACTTCTCCACCGAAGTCCGCGTGTCCTGGTGTGTCCATGATATTGATACGAGTTCCGTTGTAGGCAACGGCTGTATTTTTAGCAAGGATGGTAATTCCACGCTCTTTTTCGATATCGTTTGAGTCCATAGCGCGCTCTGCCAATTCAGTACGTGCATCAAGCGTTTCTGATTGTTTCAATAATTCATCAACGAGGGTTGTTTTCCCGTGGTCAACGTGGGCAATAATGGCTACGTTACGGATATCTTCT
This sequence comes from Streptococcus cristatus, assembly GCF_019685515.1. Taxonomy (GTDB): domain Bacteria; phylum Bacillota; class Bacilli; order Lactobacillales; family Streptococcaceae; genus Streptococcus. Next base: position 574,214 of record NZ_JABFFN010000001.1, on the reverse strand, counting down.
CTTAATTTTGTCATGATTTCCTCTATAATATTTAAATTTTTATTTCTAACTGAACAATTATACCACAGTCTCATTCAAAAATCACAGTTCAGCTAAGTGTAAATGTTTTCACTCTGCTTTTCTAGTCAAGGCAACTCTTTTCAAAGTCAGAGACTTATGATAAGATAAGCTGGTATGCGTTTAGATAGATTATTAGCCCAAGAAAAAATCAATCGCAAGGCTATGAAACAGGCACTTTTGAAAAAAGAAATCCTAGTGGACGATTGTCCAGCCAGCTCCCTCGCTCAAAATGTCGACACTGGATTACAGAAATTAGTCTTTCAAGGACGGCAGATTCAAGGATACGAGCACACCTACCTCATGCTTCATAAGCCAAACGGAGTCGTTACAGCTAGCAAAGATAAGAAACTTCCAACCGTCATGGACCTCCTTCCACCTGACATCCAGTCTGACCAGCTCTATGCTGTCGGCAGATTAGACCGCGATACGACGGGGCTACTTCTTTTGACAGACAATGGACCTCTTGGCTTCCAACTCCTTCATCCCCAGTACCATGTCGATAAATCCTATCAAGTGGTGGTAAATGGACTGCTCACACCAGACCATATCCAGTCATTCAAAGAGGGGATTGTCTTTTTAGATGGGACCACTTGTAAACCTGCTCAGCTTGAAATTCTAGACGCAAGCCCAACAGAGAGCCATGCCTCTATTACCATCTCAGAAGGAAAATTTCATCAGGTTAAAAAAATGTTCCTCTCAGTCGGTGTCAAGGTGACTGCCTTAAAAAGAGTCCAGTTCGGCGATTTTACATTAAATTCAGAGCTATCAGAAGGGCAATACCGATTCTTAAATCCAGAGGAATTAGAAATCATTAAAAACTATTTAGAGAAAAGTGGATAAAAGAAAAAAAGCTTTATATAAAGCTTTTTGTTTATTGCTTATCTAAAAAATATCGCAATGGTTAGAATCCAATTAAGTACAGAAACCACAAGTCCTATGATATTCAGAATTTTTTCTGTTTTATAGTCTAATTGTGACTCTTTTTGATATGAAATAGCCAAGACTAATCCTATGATCCCCAAAATCAGACCTACAATTGGAAATAACAAACCGAGCACAATAGATAGGATACCTAAAACAAGTGAAGGTTTTTTCTTTTGTTGTGAATTCATATTATAAAATCTCCTTAAATTTATTATAAATGATGATACCTTAAGATACTAGCTTTATCTATCATTCGACAGTTTTTTAAAGAATCTTAGCTCGTCTTCACTTTCCCTTTCCAAGAATCCAATCCATAAGAAAGGATATAAATCTCAGAGAAACCTTGTTTTTTCAGATAAAGTGCTGCATTGGTCACTCGTTGTCCACGTTGGTTTTCGTAGAGAAGGACAGGTTTATCCTTGCGAAGGGCTGCAAGGCTTGACTTCAACTGATTTGAAGGAATATTGCGAGCTCCGAGGATATGTTTTCTGTGAAATTCTGCTGGATCGCGCAAATCAATCAATTGCCCTTTCCGAATCAAGGCTTCAAATTCTGTATTATCCACAATCTTAGCCGCACGACGAATACGAAGGTAGTTATAGCCCATCCATGCCACCATTGCCAGTATAAGTGCCCACAAAATCCAAGTAACCATTAGTTCATTTCTCCATTTTTCTCAATATAGTCTAATTCTATCTTGTGCTCCCTGCGGAGAACAGCTTCCGCTTCTAGGTAATCTAGCTTGTCCATCAGACCTGCATCATAGATCCGAGAGAGTTCGAGCTTCATTAGTTCAATATCATACAAGCGCTTCCCCATGTAAACAATAATGCCAAACTGTTTGAGAAATTGCTGCACATCATAGAATGTTTTCATAGCTTTCATTCTAACAGATTTTAGACTTTTTTTCAATACTGGACCGGCTCTTTCCCCCTATTTTCTTCGTCTTCATTACCCATTCTTCCGCAAGTGTGGTACAATAAAAACATGAGAATTCAACAACTACACTATATTATCAAAATCGTCGAAACTGGCTCTATGAATGAAGCAGCCAAGCAACTCTTTATCACCCAACCCAGTCTTTCAAATGCCGTTCGAGACTTGGAAAATGAAATGGGCATTGAAATCTTTATCCGCAATCCCAAGGGCATTACCTTGACCCGTGATGGGATGGAGTTTCTCTCCTATGCCCGTCAGGTCGTTGAGCAAACTCAGCTTCTGGAGGAACGCTATAAAAATCCTGTCGCCCACCGCGAACTTTTCAGCGTTTCTTCTCAGCACTATGCTTTTGTAGTCAATGCCTTTGTCTCTTTGCTCAAGAAGAGTGATATGGAAAAATACGAGCTCTTCCTACGTGAAACTCGGACCTGGGAGATTATCGATGACGTCAAGAACTTCCGTAGCGAGGTTGGTGTCCTCTTTTTAAACAGCTACAACCGCGATGTTTTAACGAAAATGCTGGATGACAATCACCTGCTAGCCCACCACCTCTTTACCGCTCAACCCCATATCTTTGTCAGCAAGACCAACCCTCTGGCTAAAAAAGACAAGGTCAAACTGGCTGATTTGGAAGACTTCCCATACCTCAGCTATGACCAAGGGACGCATAATTCTTTCTACTTTTCAGAAGAGATCCTTTCACAAGAGCATCACAAGAAATCCATCGTGGTCAGTGACCGTGCCACCCTCTTTAATCTTTTGATTGGTTTGGATGGTTATACCATTGCAACAGGGATTTTGAATAGCAACCTCAATGGAGACAATATCGTTTCCATTCCACTGGACATAGACGATCCCATTGAACTAGTCTATATCCAGCATGAAAAAACCAGCCTGTCAAAGATGGGCGAACGCTTTATCGAATACTTACTAGAAGAAGTTCAATTCGATAATTAATAGGAAAAAGAAAAAGTTAGGAAATAGAAAGTGAAAAAGATACTACTGACTAGTGCTTTAATCCTTTCAATCGCAGGATTGGCACCCGCATCCGTCTCAGGAGAAGAAAACACAACTCAATCCACATCTGCTGTCAAGGAATCAATTGCCAAAGAAGAAAAGAAAGAATCAAGTGTTGAGGAAAACTCTAAATCAGAAGTTCTTCCGAAAGTAGATGTGCAAGAAGACAAGCCCAAAAAAGAAGGATGGCACCAAGAAAATCACCACTGGCGTTTTTACCAAGATGATAAACCTGCTTTGAACTGGAAACAAATCCAAGGCAAATGGTACTACTTCGATCAAGATGGTAATCGTCTTCATTCTACTGTCTACAAAGGCTATGCCTTTGACCAAGATGGGGTTATGGTAGAAAATAGCTGGACCAATTTGGACAACCAATGGTATTATGCTGATCCCTCTGGGCGACTTGCTCAGAGCACCTGGAAAAAAATTAACGGCTCCTGGTACTATTTTGACCAAACTGGAAGAATGCTCAGCAATACCTCCGTTGACGGCTATCTGCTCACAAATAGTGGAGCTATGGCAGAAAAGGGTTGGATTAAATTAGACCAAAATTGGTATTATGTCACACCATCCAGCAGAATCTCGCAAGACAAGTGGGAGAAAATCAACGGTTCTTGGTATTATTTTGATAAAAACGGCGTGATGCTCAGCCAGACAACCATTGGCGCCTACCTGCTAGGCGGTAGCGGAGCCATGGCAGAAAACTCTTGGGTGAAAATAAATAAAAATTGGTATTACGCTAATGAATATGGGAAATATAGCCAAGACAAATGGGAGAAAATAAATGGTTCTTGGTATGCTTTTGAACAAAATGGAGTCATGCTTTCCAATAAATGGAAAGAAAGCTATTACCTCAAAGCCAGTGGAGCCATGGCGGAGAAAGAGTGGATTTTTGATAAATCCTACAATAGCTGGTTCTATCTAAAAGCGGATGGCCGTTATGCAAATCAGGAGTGGATTGGGGCATACTACCTCAAGTCTGGCGGTTATATGGCCAAGAATGAGTGGATTTACGACGACTATTACAAGGCTCGTTACTATCTGGACGATAGTGGACATTATGTATCAGGAACTTACAAGATAGACGGCAAGGAACACTTGTTCCAAAAATACGGCCAATGGATTTCTGAGGTTTCAACTGAAGGTGGATTTACAAAAGGTCAATACAGCAATACCATCTTCCTAGATCCTGGACATGGTGGTCAAGATTCTGGTGCCTTTTACTACAATGTCGCTGAGAAAGATCTCAATATGCAGATTTACCGCAAACTTCGCGCTAAGTTAGAAGAACTGGGCTACAAGGTCCTCACCTCTCGTGATAGCGATATTGACGTTGACTTTGTTACCGAACGTTCTCGTATGGTTAATAAAACCAACTCTGACATCTTTATCAGTATTCACTTCAATGCAACTGGTAGCGCATACTCAAAAGCGAGCGGTATTCAAACCTACTCCTATAGAGATGAACCTGATTATCCAAGTAAGATTAATCAATACTGGCACAATCACCCTGATCGTATGAGTGAAAGCAAACGCCTCGCCGCTGCCATCCACTCCTCTCTCCTTGCAGAAACAGGGGCCAAGGATGCTGGCTTATTGGAAAGTAGCTTTGCCGTACTACGCGAAACAGCCAAACCAGCCGTTCTCCTAGAGCTTGGTTATATGGATAATTTCTCCGAAAACCAACAAATCAGAGATAACCACTACCAAAATAAACTGGTCGCAGGTATTGTGAAAGGGATCCAAAAATATTACGCTGGTCAGTAAAAAAGTCTCGAGAAATCTCGAGACTTTTTATTTGCCTTCTTTTTTATCTTTATCAGGAAAGAGGTAACCAAGCCCCACACATGCTAGCACACCGGCACCAATCACTAAACCACTTGAAATTGGCAACAGATCAAAAATAGTATTTGCAATGATAAAGGCGATGATCAAGCACATCAAGCTAGCCTTGTAGTCTTTTTTCAAAAAGTTCTCTAGCGTGAAATAGAGGAACAATCCTACCGGAATGAGTGACCAGAGATTGACATCCAAACTTGGCCAACCAACAGAACCGAAATACAATACTAGCGCTGCTGCTACTAAAAATACAAGTCCCAATAATTTTTTCATTTTTTGTCTCCATTTCCTTTTTTGAGAACTTGAGTTGTCTGACACCAACTCTTCACGCCCCTTACAAAAATCATTATAGCAGAGGGCTTCCCCCAGAACAAGCCCTTTTGCCTATCTGGTCTCTATCTCAGTCTAAGTGGTTGAATATTATCGACAACAAAAAAAAGAAGCCTTAATTGGGCTTCTTGATTCTGCCGATTGCAGGGATCGAACCTGTGACCTACGCGTTACGAGTGCGTTGCTCTACCAACTGAGCTAAATCGGCTGTTACCCTTTTAGTATAGCACTCTGAAAATAGATGTCAAGAAATTTTCATCACCATTAGAAAAGCCTGTCCTGAGACAAGGCTTTGAGTTTCTTCCTTTTACGAACCCGCACTTTCGTAGGCGTCTAAGCCCCTGTCCCATAGTTTCAAAGAAATGACAAAAAAGACAAGGGAAATTAGAATCAAACCACCGATATTAAAGAAGACATCCTTATCCTGCAAGAAATAGCTGGCAGGATAATAGGCCGTAAAGGCGAAAGGTACAATAAAGCTAATTAACCAACGAAGGACCGAATTGTAAATGGAAATCGGATACTTGGCAAAGTCATTAAACATATAAAAAATGTAAATCATGGCTCCTGACTGCTTGGTCCAAAAGGCGATACTGGCTGTCGCGATTTTCAAGGAAGTATAGATCAAGGTCGCAAAAGGAATGCAGACTAGAAAAATCAGGAATTTTGGAAGAGTCCAAGCAATGCTTGATACTGTTGTCGCTAGTAAAATTCCACCGACCAATAGTTCGCCCAGGGCATCAATCTGAAAGGTCTCGACTAGGATGTGAAAGAGAGGATTGATAGGACGAGTCAGATACTTATCAAACTCTCCCTTTCGGACTAAGCGTTGTCCCAGTGCCCAGAGATTATCAAAAAAGAGATGATCCAATCCCTTGGGAATTAAGGAAAATCCATAGATAAAGGCAATCTCTTGGAAGGTCCAGCCTTCTAGGGATGGAATGTGTTGAAAGATGACATTGAGAAACAAGAGGTTCAGGCCTTGAGTCAGAAAAACTCCTAACACGCCCACCACAAAATCGACCTTGTATTCCATGATTTGCTTGATGTATTGTCTGATAAAAATCAGATGCATGCGTTGATATTTTTTCATACTAACCTCCCTGAATGGTGATGAATGACTGGACTCGTTTCCAAATCAGCTGAGACAAGCCCATCATCACTAAGAGCCAGAAAAACTGTAGCAAGAGTGCCTGAAGAATCTGACTGGCATCGTATTTCCCAACAATGATCATGACTGGAGTGTAAATCAAGGATGAAAAAGGCAAGAAGGAGAGAATAGCTGAAACAATCTTTGGAAAGAAAGCCAAGGGAATCAAACTTCCAGACATAAAGGCCACTATGGAAGTCTTGAGTAGATTAGAGCCCCATAAATTTTTAAATACAAAGGCTGAAAATCCAAAGCAGATATTAAAGAAAAAGTTAATCAGATAAGCCAGAGTTAAGCTAAAAAGATAAAGGACAGTTAGGCCCAGCACTTCTACCATCCCTTGCCCAGATAAGATTTTCATCAAGACAATCACACTCAAGAAAGGAAGTCCGACACTGACAAAAATCAACCACTTGGACCCAAGCTCGGTAAAGAGGTAAGAAGCCGCAAAATGCACTGGTCTCAACAAGCGCATAATAATGGAACCATCCTTGACCTCCTCCCCAATCATAAAGGACGAATCTGACCTAGTCAGAAGATTGGTCACAAAACTCATAATGATGTAGAGGGTGATATCTGCCATACTAAAGCCCTGAATCAAAGACTCTTGCGAAGAATCAAAGACAGCCTTCCAGAGATAAAAAGCCACAAAAGCCCCCATGACATCGCCAATCCGATAGAGAATAAAGTTGACTCGATAGGTGATCAACTCCTGAATCCCTGCATTGATAAAGGGTTTATAACGTCTCCACAATTTGACCATCTTAGAGCTCCTTTCGATAGAAGCGACGGATAATATCCTCGATATCTGTATCCATCATCTTCAAATCACGGACTTCAAAATCAGACAGGGTTTGCTTGATAATATCAGCCGACTGGTAGCGGGAACTATCGAATTCAATATTGAGGCTGTTTCCTTGTCTATCAATGGTCATATCCGAAAAACCTTCATAGTGAGAAAGGAGATGACTTTGACCTGGTACCAGTTCAAAAGAAAGAGTCTTCATCTTGCCAAAGGTCTCCTTGAGCTGGCTAACCGTTCCATCAAAAATCTCTTGCCCCTTGTCAATCATGAAAATCCGATCACAAAGTTGCTCAATATCACTCAGATCGTGAGTAGTCAAGAGAATGGTAGTCTCTTCCTCCTGATTGATCTGGGTAATGGCACGACGAATGTTATCCTTGACCGACACGTCCAAACCAATGGTCGGCTCATCTAAAAAGAGAACCTTGGGATTATGAAGCAAGGAAGCTGCAATATCTGCCCGCATCCGTTGTCCCAGTGAAAGAGTCCGCACAGGATCCTTGATAAATTCCTTCAAATCCAAGACTTCATTTAAAAAATCCATGCGTTTATGAAAGAGCGAGTCCGGCACATCGTATATCTCTTTCAAAACCGTGTAGGTCTCTTGCAGTGCCAAATCCCACCATAGCTGGGTGCGTTGTCCAAAGACAACCCCAATATCCTTGACATAGTCTTGGCGATTGTCCTGTGGAATCTTGCCATTAATCCGACAAAAACCAGATGTCGCTTTTAAAATTCCTGTCAGCATTTTGATGGTTGTCGACTTCCCAGCACCATTAGCTCCGATAAAGCCTAAAATTTGGCCTTTTGGAACCTCAAAGGTCAAATCTTTAACCGCTTCAAAGGTTTGCTTTTCAGGGTGAATAAAAGAGCGCAAAGCCCCCTTTAACCCCGGCTCCTTTACTGTCTTCACAAAATTTTTCTGAAGATGTTCCACTTCTATCATTGCCATATCTATCTCCCTATCACAAGGAATAACAACATTGTATTTTTGACTACAAATATTCTAAATCCTTACCTTCTACACCTTCTCAATATTAATACAAAAGGCTTTATACCAACCTATTATAGTCCAATAAAAAATAGAATGCAAGCGTTTGCTTAAAGTTTATAAAATTGAAAATTTTTCTCTTAAAATAATACTATCATAAAAAATTCTGGTTTAATCGTTCTTTTAAAACACCAAAAAAACCTGCCCAATGGGCAGGTTAGTATTAAAAATGATTTCATCTCAAATATTCAATTTAATCAACATATTCTCCATTTTCATTAACTCTATACCCGTCTATGGTAGTATTAACTGCGAGTTCTCCTGAAGAATATGAATAATACCATGTTTCGCCAACTTGGTACCAACCTGTTACCATTGATCCGTCTTCATTTAAATAATACCATTTCCCTGAATCTTGAATCCAACCTGTCGCCATAGCTCCATTATCTTTCAAGTAATACCAGATATCATTATACTTAAACCAACCTGTTACCAAAGCTCCATCTTCACTTAGATAGTACCAATGTTCATTATCTTGAATCCAACCCCTTGCTAAAGAAGCGCTATTATTTAGATAGTACCAAGCACCATCATTTTGTGTCCATCCTGATTCCGATGAATCTTGAATATTATTTATTACTTGAACAGCCTCAATAATTTCCTTCAATTCAACTCGTTTTCTATCTTTTATGACAGATTTAACTTTTTCCTCAACAAACTCTTTCGCATACGTTCGACTATTTTCTTTCCGCTGGAACATGTCCTTCAGTAAACTTTCTAATTGTTCATTAAAGACATCTTCTTGAATTTTATTAAACTCTTTCTGAGATAGCGAAATAACCATCACAATATCAATAAACTCTTCTTTTAATTGAGCAAACATTTCGACACGATCATCTTCTATGAATTGATCCGCAATTGCTTTTGCTCCTATTCCTCCTGCAATTCCTCCTATAATCGCACCCGCTAATGCTCCTATTGGTCCAGCAATTGCACCACCAACCGCACCTGCACCAGCTCCTGCCATCATACCGCCCCCAGCAACTGCTGCATTTTTTAATAGCTGCTGTGAAGAAATTCTCCCGACTAAGGTTTCAAAGACATCTGGTACCATAATGACAGCAAACGATATAACCGGTGCAGCTCGTCTTGCAACCACTTCAGCTGTAATTTTTTTTCCAAAATAATCATTAATTTGTTTTGTAAATATTTTTGCAAATTGCTGTGACGCAACATAGATACTAGTTCCCATAGCTAGGGTTCGTAATCCTACTTTACCAGCCATTAAAGCCGCATCTTTGGTTTCTGCACCTGACCATTTAGCCTGAGAAAAGACAATAACAAAGCTTATACCTACACCTGGTAATGAATTAATAGCTCCATCAATTGCATCAAATTTAATCGACGTCAAATTACCTCCTTTAGCTATCAATTTTGCTTCATTATAGGTAATATGACCTTTTCTGATGATATTTTTTGCCTCAGCTGGATTATTAACTCCCTCAACTTTACCTTGTCTAATTTTTTCTTCAAATAATTCCACTGCTCTATCATACTGGTCTTTAGGAACTTCCAATTGCATTCCTTTATATTTATACATTCCTCCTTCGCTTTTAGACTCGAAAGCTGAGTTTACAGTTCCGCTTGCTCTTGCATAATATTTAGTTTGAATTTTTTGATTTCCAACCATTCGATCCGCTCCATTTTTGGCATTATCTTGACCAGTTTGTCTTACATGGTGGAATGGATATTTAATCTTATCCATTAGATTATTTGCATATTCAGCTGCATGTCCATGCCCAGATGGAGCACTAACCATCGCATTTATTTGAGCTTTATGCAATCTATCACCAACACTTAATAAAATCCAAGAAATAACTCCTATTTCACTTCCTCTTCTAAAGATAGTTGAATTAACATTCTTTTTACCAATTTTCAATAACTGTGAGTTTAAATTTTCAACTTGTACATCATTTGTATAACCAGAGGCAATTAATTCATTCAATTCTCTAACAACATAATTCAAACTATTCGAAACATTCAAACGCTTAATTATCCCATATGGATAGTAAAATGCTAACTGATCATTATCATCTACCTCTACTTTCCATAAATTTGAAAATGGAAAAAATTGTACATTACACCTGTCTTGATCCTTGATTTGCATTTTTTCGAAAATTCCATACTGAGTCAAGAGTAAACCATATTCTTTGAAATCTTCTTCCTTTAAACTTCTAACCGGAGAATAACCAAAATATTCAAATTCAGTATTAGAGAATTCATTATAAAATTCTTGTTCTGACTCAATAAACCACTTAGCCCGTCCATAAGGTACTGACTCACCATAATGATCAAATCCATTCTGGGCAATAGACCTAAAAACTCGTCTAACACTAGCCTCACTGTGAGTATGAACCTCTTTAATTTTTCTTTTCCATAAAAAATACTGAAAAAAACTTACAATATTATCTTTCATCTCTAACCTAAACTCCAATAATTCTAATATACTAAAACTAGCTAGTAACTTTATCAAGTTTTAAAACTATATAGTACCACACATTAAAAGTCGAAATTTTTAAAAAAACTTGATATTTACCTTTAATCTAAATTAATTATATCAAAGGCATAATACAAAGTCTATATCATTTATTTTTACCACACAAAAAACCTGCCTAATGGGCAGGTTCTGTATGTATTGTTCAGCTAGATTAAGCTTTACCTTCTGAACCGAATACGTCGATACGTTCTTCAACAGCTTCTGTAATTGCTTCGAAACCTGGTTTCAAGAATTTACGTGGGTCAAAGAGTTTCTTCTTATCGTATTCTGCTTCGTTTGCTTCGTATTCAGCAACAAATTTACGAGTTGCGTTAGCAAATGCGATTTGGCATTCAGTATTAACGTTAACTTTCGCAACACCAAGTTTGATAGCCGCTTGGATTTGGTCATCAGGAATACCTGAACCACCATGCAATACGATTGGGAAGCCTGGAACTGCTTCTGTCAATTTTTGCAAGTGATCAAGGTGAAGACCTTTCCAGTTTGCTGGGTAAGGACCGTGGATGTTACCAATACCAGCTGCCAAGAAGTCAATACCAGTTGCAACCATTGCTTTAGCATCTTCAATTGGAGCCAATTCGCCATCACCAATGATTCCGTCTTCTTCACCACCGATAGTACCAACTTCAGCTTCTACTGACACGCCATTTGCATGAGCAAATTCTACAACTTTACGAGCTTTTTCAAGGTTTTCTTCAACTGGAAGGTGTGAACCGTCAAACATAACTGAAGTATAACCAACTCGGATACATTCAAGTGCATCTTCATAATGACCATGGTCAAGGTGAATAGCAACTGGTACAGTAATTCCCATTGATTCTACAAGGTTTTCGATGAGAAGTTTACATACTTTGTAACCACCCATGTATTTCGCAGCACCCATAGAAGTTTGGATCAAAACTGGAGCTTTTTTAGCTTCTGCTGCGCGCAAGATAGCTTGAGTCCACTCAAGGTTGTTTGTGTTAAATCCACCAACTGCATAACCGTTGTCACGAGCTGCTTGGACAAATTTTTCTGCTGAAACGATTGCCATTTTATCAGGCCTCCTGTATATTTTTATGGGTCAACCCATTTACATTGTTCATTTTATCACTTTTTGATAAAAAAAGCTAGTTTTTCCCATGCTTTAGATTGAATTTCTTCTAATCCGATCAATGTAAACCCTTTCTTTTTTAATCTTGGCTAACTCTAGGAAAGCGTATAAAGACAGTCAAGCGATCATCCTGCCTTTCAAAACGATAAGGCAGTTTCTCATGTTCTAATAGACTTTTGACCACAAAGATCCCCATTCCCGAACCCTTGGCCTTACGACTAGCATTGTCAGAAAAAGACTGGGCCAGTTTTTCTTGTTCTTCAGGACTACAGCTATTCTCGATAAAGAGTTCCCCTTCTCTTTCTCCAATTCGAACCAAGCCACCTGGAGTGGAGTGCTTGATAGCATTGCTGATGAGATTCGATAGGATTAGTTTCATGACAGATGGGTTTATATAAGCCTGCTGATGAGTTAGGCTAATGTCTACATGAAGTTCTCTCTCCTTGGCGAGCAAAGCATAATCTGTGACCAGACTTTGCGTCATCTGAAGGAGCTCAACCTCTTCTTTCTCGTCTCGCAATTCCTGCACAGAAGAAAGAGACAATATCTGGAGAACGTGGTGACTGAGGTCATCCACAATCCCCAAGGAAACTCCTAGATAGTGGTCTCTATCCTTGTAACGACCAATATTTTCCTTCATATTTTCGATTAGGATTTTGAGACTAGCCAGAGGTGTTTTCAATTCATGAGAAGCCCCTCGTAGAAATTCGACCTTCATCTTCTCCAGCTGGAGAATAGCTTCATTTTTCTCATGTAAGTCCGCAATAACTGTCAAAAGGTGCTGGTAAAGGCTATTGATTTGTTCCTTGAGATCACCTATCTCATCCTTAGAATCCACGCGCAAACGTACTTGATCATCCAGATCCATCATCCGACGGGTCACCCGCTTGATTTCCAAAATCGGGGCAACAATGGTCCGAGCATAGTTGTAAGCAACCAAGAGGGAAATTAGAAAGGATGCCAACAAGGTATAGGGGAGAAATTGGAGACTAATCTGCTCTGCTTCTTTTTGCAAATCCATGGACGCTAGAAACTGGAGAGTCATAGTTCCACCATCTTGCGTTTTTACCTCGCGTTCTTCAATGAAGAGTGAAGTTGTCTGACGAGCTGTATCTAGTGGAAAATTATCCTTAACCTCTAACTTGTCCTCAGTCATCTCACCCTTAACAGACCCTTTGATATCACTGGTCTGGGAATACAAGTCTAACACTTGCTCGATACTCTGCCTATCCTTTCCGTCAAGGGACTGGGCAATGGCTGTCGCTTTCTGGCCAATGGTTTCCTGACGATGACTTAGATAAGTTGATGGAAAGAGAAAATAAATGGCTAAATGAAGACAAATAACCAGAACACTAAAAATCGAGATGGTATAGATAAATATTTTAGTAAATAGACCTGTTCGTTTCATTTTCGCTCCAATTTATAACCAACATTGCGCACAGTGAGGATACAATCCAAGTCTAGCTTTTTCCGCAGTTCTTTGATATAGACATCAATAACACGGTCAAAGGGAACCTCATCTGTCACCTTCCAGACAGCATCGATTATCTGAGAACGAGTCAAGGCCCGTCCTTTATTTTTCACCAGATAGTCCAGAATTTCCAACTCTTTGGCATTGATAGCCACTTCTTGACCTGCTAGGCTTGCACTGTAGCTCTCAAAATCCACCTTGGTATCCTTATAGGAGAAGATTCGTCCCGTATCGTAGTAGCGTTTGAAAATCGCATCTACTCTCACTTTTAAAAGGGAGAGGGAGAAGGGTTTTTCCAGATAGCCATCTGCTAGCGAAGAAAAAGCACTCATCTTGTATTCTTCATCCTGAAAGGCGGTCAACATCAGGACAGGGACCTGACTGGTTTTACGGATCTCAGCTAGGACTTCGAGGCCATTGAGCTTGGGCATCTGGATATCCAGCAGCACTAGAGCAACCTCATAGCTGGAAAATTTTTCCAGAGCTTCCTGACCGTCTGCTGCTTCAATGGTTTCATAACCACAATCCGTCAAATAGTCACTGATCCCCTCACGGATCATCTCCTCATCTTCTACAATTAAAATTTTCATAGAAAAAACGTTTCACATTCCTTTAAATTTCTTGTTAATCTTTCTATTTTGCCTTGATAAGACCTCTTCCTATCAAGGCAAAATAGATAAAAATGCTACCTATATTATACCCCATTTAGGGGAGAATAGGTAGCAAGTTTTTTATTCGCTATCGAGCAAGAGCTCTTTTGGTTGTTTTCTAAGGAGATTGCTTGAAGCAAGCGCCATAACAAGAACGACTAGAACTAAAGCAAGAACAAAGACGATGATAAAGTCTGATGTCTGAATAGAAATATCTAGGCTCGACAAGGTCTTGCTAAAACCATCTACTTCAGCACCACCACCAAGGTTAGAGGCTTGAGCAGCCTTGCTGGCTTGCTTGGCAACACCTGAAGTAACATTGGCAAGGACGATGTTTCCGATTGCACGAGCTGTATAGTTGGCTAGGAAGTAAGCAGAAATAAGAGCAGGAATGGCAATCAAGATTGATTCTGTGATAAATTGCCCCAAGATACTTGCCTGCTTGAGACCGATAGAGAGGAGAATTCCCACTTCCTTGCGACGGGCGTTGATCCAAAGACTGAGCAAGAGTGCAAGGAGAAGGACTGAGAAGCTCAAGCTACCCCAGAAGAGGAGATTGGCCATCTTATACATACCAGAGATGGATTGCTCTAGAGCTGGGTAGTTAGAGGAGCTCTTCACAAGTGTGTAGCTCTTCCAGTTGATACCACTGATACCATTCAACTCTTTCATGACGTCATCTAAGTTCTTGTCCGCTGTTACAAAGAAGGTTGCGTCCCCATAAATAGCTGTGTCTTCTGTGTATCCATAAAGTTTTGCAGCAGTGTGAATGTCTGTGATAGCTGTATTTTCATAGAGTTCTTGTGAGTAGGTTACTGCTGACTTATTGTGACCATCAAAGAGTCCCTTGATTGTCACTTCAACTGTTTCCTTGGCTCCTTTTTCATTGTCTGCATCATAGATATTGGAGTCCAATTTGACCTTATCTCCGACTTTCCAGCCGTGTTTAGCTGCCAAGTCCTTGTGCATGAGAATCTTGTCTTTGTCATCGTTGGTTAGGTGCTCACCTTCAACCAGCTTATATGAGCCAGAGACAAACTTATCTTCTTTAGATGAGTCATTGACACCTGTAATCATCAAACTGCTTCCAAACCGTTTGGCACGGTCTGCAGTGAGATTTTTCTTGGTTTCTGGCGTTTCAATCAGGTCATATCCAGTTAAATCTCCGATAGCGTTGATACGTTTAACATAAGACTCGATGGCCTTATTTTCAGTGATTTTTTTGATATCCTCACCCTTGATATTCCCAGCACCACGTGGCGTTCCTTGATTGACGCGACGATTGATTTGCATGGAGAAGCTATTGGTGATATTTTTAAAGGTCTCCTGAGAAGCCTTGGCAGTAGCTCCCTTGATCGACAAGCCGACCAAACTCAAGCTCGCCATGAGGAGAATAATCAGGAAGATAACAATCGATTTGAAAAACTTCCTTGTAACATAGGCAAATGCGTTGTGTAGCATAGGTTTCCTTTCTAGATTTTGTTCTATTTCAATGTCTTATAACTTATATAAATTATTTTTTTACTATTTCCCTTAGATTGTGCGGACGGGAGCAACTTCCTGTAGGAATTTCATCCCTAATTTTTGAGCCATATGTCTCAAAAATTCCAGCCTAGATAATAACTCTGTTATTATCTAGGCTATCACTATTGCGGGAAATAGTTATCAAAGACTCACTTTGTTTATTATTACTTTACACGTATCTGGTTACCAACTAATACTATTTTAAAGTTTAATAACTAGATTCTATATTTCAGTCAGTTTCTTGTCCTTCAATTCAAGTGTAATATCTGACGCTTGTGCCACTTCTTTACTGTGGGTAACAACGATTACACATTTACCTGTTTTCTCGGCAAGTGATTTGAGCAGTTCGATAATATCTCCAGCAGTTTTAGGGTCCAGATTTCCTGTTGGCTCATCAGCTAGAATAACTGGAGCTTCTGATACCAAACTGCGAGCGATGGCTACACGTTGCTGTTGACCACCTGATAACTGGAGAACGTTCCGCTTGATCTGACTTTCATCCAAACCAAGCTCAAGAAGTGTATCCTTGCTTGCTTTTTTGTTGACCAAGCGGATATTTTCCAGCGGAGAAAGATAATCTATCAAGTTATAATTTTGAAAGACCAGGGAAATATGGTGCATGCGATGGTAAGAATATCCCTTATTCCGAATGTCCTCTCCTTGGAAAAGGATAGAACCCTCGACAGGACTATCTAGACCAGCCAGTAGGGACAAGAGAGTGGATTTTCCAGCTCCTGACTCACCAATGATACTATAAAATTTTCCGGGTTCAAAATTATACTTGATCTGATATAAAACTGCTTCAGCAGTGTTCTTATAACGGTAGGTAACATCTTGCAATTGTAATAAAGTCATGATTTCTCCTTCTTAACTAATAGATGATAAAATTTCTTTCGGCGATTTTCTAAATAGAAATACGAAACAAAGGGCTACAGACAAGCAACTAATCAAGAGCAGAAAGACATAGGATTCTGCAAAGGATAGGAGACTGGTTGATAGACCGCTTGCTTTGGCTAGTGTGTCCTGTAAGGTTGCCTGATCTCCACTGGCTAGTACAGTTTGGAGCAGATAGGATGTGATGGCATTTCCTGCAACAAATGCTGGAAGCAAAGCTCCAAGAGATACCAACACCACCTCTAAACAGAACTGTAGGAAGATTGAGATCTTGCTTTTTCCAAGTGCCAAAAGAATCCCCACTTCGTAGACCCTTTCTCTCAACCAGAGAGACAAGACCAAAATTAAGGCTCCAGCTCCAGCTATCATAACCCCATAAAGGAAGATAGTGAGGAAGGTTTGGAAGGTTGCTACTGAGTCCTTGATTTGTTCAAAGGCTTTGTTCTCCTTCTCTACTTGATAGCCTTGACTTTCTAAAGCCAAGTTTTCCACTTGCTTCATGAGTCCGTCCATTTCCTTAGGATTTTCTACATAGAAGCGCGCTGCACTAACTTGAGGTTCACTATTTCCCAAAAGGGTTTGACTACTTTCATAGTCTGTAAAGACTTGGTTTTCACTGAAGTCAGAAGACAAGCCTGTAAATTTCTCTTGTTTTTTACCAGAAAAGATGCCAACAATTTCAAATTCAACTGTTTGACCTTTTCCAGATTCTGACTGTCCAGCATCCAAGCGAATCTTGTCATGAAGCGAAAGACCGTTCTTCTTAGCCAACTCTTCGTGGATCAGGATTTTCTTGGAATCCCCTTTTTGAAGGTGTCGGCCTTCTTTTAGATTGAAAGCCGAACTGGTAAAGGTGACATCCTTGGATGAATCCTCAAGAGCCGTTAAGCTAACCAAGTTCTTGTCCGCAGCTGACAAATCATCGCGTTCTACACTCTGCTCACCACTCACCGCTTCCTTGTCTTTCAGTTTTGCGACCGTCTCAAGTTCAGGAGAGACATTTTCCAGTCCCTTAATCTTGCTCACGGATGCTAGGTCTGACAACTTGAAGGTCTGTCCATTTTCTATCTTTTTGATAGAAAAAGATGTATTGAGTGATTTGTAAAGATTGCTTTCTACTGTTTTGTTGGACTTCATCAGCGTCAAACAGGCTGAAATTCCTGCTAAAAGGACAAATAAAATCAGAAATAAAATAAAACTTCTCAGTCGTTTTCTGCTGACATAAGCCCAAGCTCTTTGGATTGGATTCATTTGTCACCTCCATATTTGTAAGACTATTATAAAATCCAAATATGAAATATTTATGAAATCAAAAATATTTTTTGATTTATTTTTTGAAAAAAAGCTGGTATTTCTACCAGCTCCATTTTTATAACTTTATCCACTCAAAGCAAAGAAAATGCAGAAACTAAACCAGAGAGGATGTTGGCTGTGGCATGCATTAGCCAACTTGGTATAATTGATCCTCCTGCTTTCTTTTCATTAACAAAACCAAGATAAGCCGCTATTGCTCCAGTAAAAAATACAATGAAAAAAGTGACTTCCAAACTTACTACTGAAGCAAACAATACTCCATGAAGCAATCCAAAAGCGAAGGCCTGTATGGTATTTGCAAAGACAAACGGCATGTGATTTGCCATTCGTTTCAGTAGAAAACCTCTAAATAATAGCTCCTCTGGTAAAGATGTTTGCAAAATACTGTAAATTAGAATACTTGGTAAAGCCTTAGAACCCATAGCAGAAAAAGCCGAAGTGGCTGTTGCTAGACCACGAGTAAGAGGAAAGATAAGGATAGAAAAAATAGTAAATAAGGAAAATCCCCCCACTATCCATAAAATCAGTTGTAAAGTTTTTACTCTTTTGATAGCTTTTAGCCCCATCCATTCCATAAATGGGACCTTCCCCCTCACAGTCAGAAACCACCAGATAGAAGGTAGTAAAATAAGAAAGAGAATTTGAATAAAGGCGCTCATTATTCGTTGAAGTTCATTACCCATCGTAATCCTCCTTTACACTTTTGAAATACTCATTTCAAATACCAAACGACTATCTACTCCTCCTTCCCTAACTTATATATCTGCTTTAACTAAACCTATTAGTATCCATTACTCTATTATCTTTCGTATAAGAGCTTTTACGGTTACTTTCTATCTATATTATAGCACTATTTAAAAGAAAAGAAAAAACAAGAAAGGCAGACCTCACTTGTTGAATAATCACTATGCACACTAACAAAAAAGAGCTAGCCAAAGCTAACTCTTATCCTATGCGGAGAGAGGGACTTGAACCCTCACGACCTAAAGCGGTCACAGGATCCTTAGTCCTGCGCGTCTGCCAATTCCGCCATCCCCGCGTCGATTACCTCACTAGTATATCAACTTTCAAAATCTTTGTCAACACTTTTTTCAGATTTTTTTCATTTTTCCAAGGGAATTATTCTTGGATTTCAGCCAGATTTTCATCCAACAATTTGGCTCCCAGAGTGTTCTTAAAATGTCCAAGAGCAAACTGATGATTTTCTGGCCAGATAGAGGCAACCGCAGGCTTAACAATCTCAATATGATAGCCGAGGTTATAAGCATCAATAGCCGTATGAAGAACACAAATATCAGTCAGGACTCCAGTTAGGATGACTGTATCAACCCGACGTTCCCGCAAACGGACATCTAGATCCGTTCCTGAAAATGCTGAATAGTGACGCTTGTCCATCCAAAAGACGCGACTATCCGCCTCATGCTCAGCATAAAAGTCAGCTAGGGGGCCATAAAGGTTACGCCCACTAGTTCCGATGATATTGTGTGGTGGAAAGAGTTTGCTTTCTGGGTGGAATGCATCCTTCTCTTCATGAGCATCAATGGTGAAAAAGATATAGTCCCCACGTTCAAAAGCCAATCTGGTTACCTGATCAATGGCTTTTGATATTGCTTGAGCAGGTGCTCCAGCAGTCAGCTTTCCATGGTCTGCTACGAAATCCTCTGTATAGTCAATTGAGATTAAAGCCTTTGCCATTAGTAGTCCCTCTTTTTCACTTCCTCAAAAATATCACCAATTAGAACTTTGAGATAAGTCCCCTTCATTCCAAGTGAGCGACTCTCAATAATTCCTGCTGACTCCAGTTTACGAAGAGCATTGACAATTACAGAACGCGTGATTCCAATACGATCTGCAATAACTGATGCAGTCAATTGTCCTTCATTTCCATCCAATTCAGCTAAAATAGCTGATACGGCACGAAGTTCTGAATAGGAAAGGGTATTAACCGCCATGGTAACAGCAGTACGACGACGAATATTTTTCTCATCCTCTTCACGTTGGAAGTTCAACAGTTGAATCCCTACCACCGTGCTCGCAATCTCGACAAGGATCAAATCTTCATCTTCAAATTTCTTATCATTGCGCCAAATGATCAACGAACCTAGGCGAATCCCTGACACATGAATCGGAGCAATGGTCGTCAAACCATCTGGAAAATCCGCACGGCTCTCTACAGGGAAAATGGTCAAATCATGTTCAACAGGAAGGTTGGCTTCCGTATCATAGATCATGTTTGCACCTTGAATATAATCATCTGGAAAAATCTTAGTTTGAAAAAACTGCTCTACACGATCTGTATTCGTTTTATAACGCATGAAGTAGCCTAAAAGGCGCCCCTTGCTATTCACAATACAAGCGTTACAATCAATAATATCTGCCAACTGGCGTGTAATCGCATTATAGGGAAGTTCATCTTGAAGTTGCTCCTCTGAGCGTTTCAAAATAGAAGTAATTTTTCTTGTTTTTTCTAATAAATGTGCCATTTTTTACCTCGCATTTAATCGCTACCATTATAACATAAAGAGCGTGAATTTTCAATTATTATCTGAAAATTGCTTATTTAATTGCAATTTTGAACAGCAAAAATATTTTAGAAAAAAGCGATTTTTTTATTGACATCCTATTTTATTTTTGATATTATAACATTATAAGAAGATGACATGATAAATCCCTTTCCGTTTCACCTATCCTTTACTATCACCATCTTCTTTTACTATCGGTCTCCTTATATATAAAAGCGATTCACAGTGTGAATCGCTTTTTTCTATTTGTCTCCTTTGTTACGAATAACAAAGCCGGTCTTCTTTTCGCTTGAAGTGTTGCGAGGTTTTTTATTGTCTTTATTACGGTAACGTCTGTCTTTATCAAAACGATCGTTTCCGCGGTTGCCTTTCTTGAAGTCATCACGGCGACCATTGCCACGGCGATCACGATCTCGACGGTCGTCTCCACGACGGCCTCCACGACCTCCCTTACCTTTGCCACCAAAGCCATTACCTGATGGTTTAAATGGCAGTGGTTTTTCACGCGCAATCTCCACTTCAGGAAGGCTGTCTGGATCTTGGACTGTCAGACTCAAGATATACATAGCCAATTCTTCAGGACTAAATTCAGCCGCTAATTTGCGAGCGTCTTTAGCAAATTTCTCAAAGTTGGAACGAATTTCTTCATTTGCAAAATCACGTTCGATTTTCTTGAGCGCCACTTGCTTTTTAGATTGGAAGGCTTCTTCTGCACTTGCAGGTTTGAGACCTTTCATGCGTTTCTTAGTCAAGTTTTCGATGATTTGAAGGTAGCCCATTTCATTTGGAGCTACGAAAGTAATAGACTGACCTGACTTACCAGCACGCCCTGTACGACCGATACGGTGAACATAGCTTTCAGGATCTTGTGGAATATCGTAGTTGTAGACATGGGTCACACCTGAAATATCCAAGCCACGCGCAGCAACGTCTGTCGCAACCAAAACATCAAGATTCCCATTTTTAAAATCACGAAGGACACGAAGACGTTTGTTTTGGTCCAAATCACCATGGATACCTTCGGCACGGAAACCACGGATTTTAAGTCCACGAGTCAATTCATCCACACGGCGTTTGGTACGACCAAATACGATAGCAAGTTCTGGTTGTTCCACGTCCATGAGACGGGTCATAGTATCAAATTTCTCTTGTTCCTTGACACGGATATAGTACTGGTCCACCAGCTCTGTTGTCAATTCTTTGGCAGCAATCTTCACATGCTCAGGGTCTTTCATAAACTGAACACCAATACGTTTGATAGCATCTGGCATGGTTGCTGAAAAGAGCAAGGTTTGACGATTTTCAGGGACACGGGAAATGATGGCTTCGATGTCTTCAAGGAAGCCCATGTTGAGCATTTCGTCCGCTTCATCAAGGATGAGGGTTTCAATATCGTGCAATTTCAAAGCCTTGCGTTTGATCAAATCCAAGAGACGGCCTGGTGTTCCAACCACGATGTGGGCACCAGATTTAAGGGCTTTAATCTGTTTCTCAATACTTGAACCACCGTAAACTGAACGAACTTTCACTCCCTTGCTACGACCAAAGCGGAAAAGTTCCTCTTGACTTTGAACAGCGAGTTCACGAGTTGGAGCGATGACCAAGGCTTGGATGGCCGCTTCTTCTGTACGGATTTTTTCAAGAGTTGGTAAGCCAAAGGCTGCAGTTTTTCCTGTACCAGTCTGTGCTTGACCGATAACGTCTTTTCCCTCAAGAGCCAATGGAATGGTCTGTTCTTGGATGGGACTGGCTTCTACAAATCCAGCTTTTTCAATCTCTGCCAGCAATTCAGCAGACAAGTTTAATTCATTAAATTTCACGTTATTCTTCTTTCTAAAGGTGGTGCGAAGCCACCCTATAGGGCTTTAGTTTATACTTTTCTTTTTATGACGTATTTTCATATACTGGATATAAAATCGTGTTGCTTCTTTTCCACAAAAGAAAAGTACTGGTTTCTTTGCAACCTATCTAGTATAACACAAGAGAGGGGCAAAAGATAGTAGAATCCTTTATGGAAACTATGTAAACGATTTATTATTGATTAAACTAGAATTATAAAAGTTTTTGATAGACTTTTTGACCGGAAATCATTTCCCGTAGCAGATTTGTGCAAAAAGTGTTTTCTTATGCTAGAATGAAAATCGAATAGGAGGACTATAAATGTTAACATATGATTTAATCGTTATTGGATTCGGTAAGGCTGGAAAAACACTAGCCGGTAAATTGGCTTCAACTGGCAAAAAAGTTGCCCTCGTTGAACGTAGTAAAGCTATGTATGGCGGAACCTGTATCAACATTGGTTGTATCCCAACTAAAACCTTGCTAGTTGCTGCTGAGAAAGACTTGTCTTTTGAAGAAGTCATTGCTACCAAAAACACAATCACTGGTCGCCTCAACGGTAAAAACTATGCTACTGTTGCGGGTACAGGTGTGGATATCTTTGATGCGGAAGCTCACTTCCTTTCAAACAAAGTCATCGAAATCCAAGTTGGTGATGAAAAACAAGAACTGACTGCTGAAACAATCGTCATCAACACTGGTGCTGTTTCAAACGTCTTGCCAATCCCTGGACTTGCTACAAGCAAAAACGTCTTTGACTCAACAGGTATCCAAAACTTGGACAAATTGCCTGAAAAACTTGGTGTCCTTGGTGGTGGAAATATCGGTCTTGAATTTGCAGGTCTATACAACAAACTTGGAAGCAAAGTTACAGTCCTAGATGCCTTGGATACTTTCCTACCTCGTGCAGAACCTTCCATCGCAGCTCTTGCTAAACAATACATGGAAGAAGACGGTATTGAATTGCTTCAAAACATCCGTACTACTGAAATCAAAAACGACGGTGACCAAATTCTCGTCGTAACTGAAAACGAAACTTACCGCTTCGATTCTCTTCTCTACGCAACTGGACGTAAACCAAACGTAGAACCACTTCAACTTGAAAACACAGATATTGAACTAACAGAGCGTGGTGCTATCAAAGTAGACAAACACTGTCAAACAAACGTTCCTGGTGTCTTTGCAGTTGGAGACGTCAACGGTGGACCTCAATTTACCTACATCTCACTTGATGACTTCCGTGTTGTCTACAGCTACCTTGCTGGAGATGGTAGCTACACACTTGAAGACCGTCTCAATGTACCAAACACTATGTTCATCACACCTGCACTTTCACAAGTTGGTTTGACTGAAAGCCAAGCAGCTGATTTGAAACTTCCATACGCAGTGAAGGAAATCCCTGTTGCAGCAATGCCTCGCGGTCACGTAAATGGAGATCTTCGTGGAGCCTTCAAAGCTGTTGTCAATACTGAAACAAAAGAAATTCTTGGAGCAAGTATCTTCTCAGAAGGTTCTCAAGAAATCATCAACATCATCACTGTTGCGATGGACAACAAGATCCCTTACACTTACTTCACAAAACAAATCTTTACTCACCCAACCTTGGCTGAGAACTTGAATGACTTGTTTGCGATTTAAGTTGAAGTCTTATCTCACAGCCCTCACTGGGCTGTTTTTGTTTCTGCGAAATCTCAAATCTGTCTTTTCCCTCTTTTATGATATAATATCCCAACTTTATTTAGTAGTCCTAATTATATATTGAGTCTCAGGTCGCTCTTTTAAATATCAGCAATACATATGACTTTAAATAACTTGCTTCAACTCATCGTTTTATGAGTAATTTAAAAAGATATTTTGCAATGATTGTTTCATGCCTAATTAGTAAATTATCCACTCTTTTCGCGGGTCGTATGTATATTTTCATCGTTTGTGGAAAGGTTTTACCGTTTGCAAATTGATGGCTAAGTCGATATATTTTTTCTTCTCAAATATTTTCCAAATCATTTAATCTTTTTGAAGATAAGAACCGCTTTCTAATCAATCAAAGGATACTTCAAATTTCTTCGTTCTTGATAATATGAGCAAAACTCCGCAAAATGTTTAAACTTTATCATTGTAAAAAATATCGAAAGAAATCCCATATTACATTAGTATATATTTGGTATGGGATGAAATTGACTTTCGAAAATATTAACTATATAATGTCTGTAAACAAGAAACAATGAGGTAACGATATGAATAAAACAGAATTACTATTACAAAGACTAGATGATATTGGTCAGTCTCTAAAAGATTCTAGACAAGCACTAGCTTTGCTGGCACTTGGTTCTTGCGGAGCAGAAAGAGAACGATTGGATCAGTACTCCGATTTGGATTTCTTTGTTATTGTAAAAGATGGCTACAAGCAGGCCTATATCCAGGACCTAACCTGGTTAAGTAATCTAGAACCAATTGCATTTCACTACCAAAATACAGTGGACGGACATAAAGTTCTATTTGAAGATGATGTTTTTTGTGAATTTGCTATCTTTGAAGCTCACGAACTAGTAAACATTCCCTTCGCTGAAGGCAAAATTATCTGGAAGGAGGTCGGTTTTGATGGAACAATCTGCCAGCCACAAAGATTGCCATCAAAAGAAAATAGAGATCGTGAATGGCTGTTGGGAGAAATTTTATGCAACCTATATATAGGACTAGGTCGCTATCAACGAGGGGAAAAATTGGCTGCTTATGATTTCATCCAAAACAGATCTGTCAAGCTCTGGACTGAACTAATCAATTTGGAAAAAACTTCTAAATCTAATTTTATAGATATTTTTAACAGCAACAGACGATTTGAAAAAGGTTATCCAAATGAAGCCAAACAATTACCCTACTTTTTGCAAGGTTACGAACGAATTTCTGAATCTGCTCAGGCACTCCTAGAATATCTTGATAAACACTATCCTCTTAACGCATTTATAAAAGAAAAAATTCGTAATTTATTATAAAAGAGACTTTCCAAAAAATAATCTAAATCCCAAAAGTTAGGTATCTTTGTCAACTATAATGGATTAATGAAATTTTAAAACCTGTAGAAGGTAATCGATGTCCTCTCCTTTCTTATGTTCAGAGCAAGAAAGATTTATTTCTTAAAGTTGCCAAAGTTATCAAATTCAAAGATATTGTATTTGATTGGTTTAATCAGAACCTAAGGTAAACCTCTAAGGTTACTTCTTTAGTTGATCTTAGAGGTTACTTTAGTTATTGGACTGCTGGGCGCAGTATGATATAATAGAAACATGAAATTAAAAACTACTTTGGGCCTCCTAGCTGGGCGTTCTTCTCACTTCATCTTGAGCCGTCTTGGCCGTGGAAGTACGCTCCCAGGAAAACTCGCCCTTCAATTTGATAAAGATATTTTACAAAATTTAGCGAAGAACTACGAGATTGTCGTGGTCACTGGAACCAACGGGAAAACCCTGACAACTGCCCTCACTGTCGGCATTTTAAAAGAAGTCTATGGTCAGGTTCTGACCAATCCTAGTGGCGCCAATATGATCACTGGGATTACGACAACTTTCTTGACTGCCAAATCCTCTAAAACTGGAAAAAACATTGCCGTTCTCGAAATTGACGAGGCCAGCCTATCTCGTATCTGTGACTACATTCAGCCTAGTCTTTTCGTCATCACCAATATCTTCCGCGATCAGATGGACCGCTACGGTGAGATTTATACGACTTATAAGATGATTTTAGATGCCATCCGTAAGGTGCCTACGGCTACTGTTCTCCTCAATGGCGACAGTCCCCTTTTCTACAAGCCAGCTATTCCAAATCCAGTTCAGTATTTTGGTTTTGACTTGGAGAAAGGTCCAGCAAAACTTGCTCACTACAATACTGAAGGTATTCTCTGCCCAGACTGTCAAGGCATCCTCAAATATGAACACAATACCTATGCCAACTTGGGTGCCTATATCTGTGAAAATTGTGGTTGCAAACGTCCTGATCTCGACTATCGCTTGACAGAACTGGTTGAGTTGACCAACAATCGCTCCCGCTTTGTCATTGACGGACAAGAATATGGTATCCAAATCGGCGGACTCTATAATATCTACAATGCCCTAGCTGCAGTTGCCATTGCCCGTTTCCTCGGTGCAGATTCGCAACTCATCAAGCAGGGATTTGACAAGAGCCGTGCTGTCTTTGGACGCCAGGAAACCTTCCATATCGGTGATAAAGAGTGTACTCTTGTCTTGATTAAAAATCCTGTTGGTGCGACCCAAGCTATCGAGATGATCAAACTAGCGCCTTATCCATTTAGTTTATCTGTTCTCCTTAATGCCAACTATGCTGATGGGATTGACACTAGCTGGATTTGGGATGCTGACTTTGAACAAATCACTGATATGGACATTCCTGAAATCAACGCCGGTGGTGTTCGTCACTCTGAAATTGCGCGTCGTCTACGGGTGACAGGATACCCAGCTGATAAAATCACTGAAACAAGTAGTCTGGAACAAGTTCTTAACACGATTGAAGCCCAAAACTGCAAGCATGCTTATATCCTTGCGACCTATACGGCTATGCTGGAATTCCGCGAGCTGCTGGCTAGTCGTCAGATTGTTAGAAAGGAGATGAACTAATGGTTTATACTTCACTTTCCTCAAAAGCTGGCAACTACCCTTATCAGCTCAACATTGCCCACCTCTATGGAAACCTCATGAATACTTACGGGGACAATGGAAATATCCTCATGCTCAAGTATGTGGCTGAGAAACTCGGAGCTCATGTAACAGTTGACATCGTTTCTCTCCATGATGACTTTGATGAAAACCACTACGACATCGCCTTTTTCGGTGGGGGGCAAGACTTTGAACAAAGCATCATCGCAGGAGACTTACCTGCTAAAAAAGAGAGCATTGACAACTACATCCAAAACGACGGTGTTGTTCTAGCCATCTGCGGTGGTTTTCAACTATTGGGACAATATTATGTTGAAGCTTCAGGCAAGCGCATCGAAGGGCTAGGGGTCATGGGCCACTATACTCTCAACCAGACCAATAACCGCTTTATCGGTGACATCAAAATTCACAATGAAGATTTCGATGAAACCTACTATGGATTTGAAAATCACCAGGGTCGTACCTTCCTCTCAGATGACCAAAAACCACTGGGACAGGTAGTCTATGGAAATGGAAACAACGAAGAAAAGATCGGCGAAGGGGTTCATTATAAGAATGTCTTTGGTTCCTACTTCCACGGACCTATCCTCTCACGCAATGCCAATCTGGCTTATCGCCTAGTCACTACTGCCCTCAAGAAGAAATACGGTCAGGACATCCAACTCCCTGCCTATGAGGACATTCTCAGTCAAGAAATCGCTGAAGAATACAGCGACGTGAAAAGCAAGGCTGACTTTTCTTAAACTAAGGAAAATTAGATAAAAGAACTCCACTATCTTGTCGGAGTTCTTTTCGCCTGTTCTTTTACCCTTCTCTCTTGCATTTTCTCTCTTTTTTTGCCAAAATAGAGAGGTAGAAAGAAGGTAGCATATGTCTAAATTACAACAAATCGTAACATATCTTGAATCAGAAAAACTAGACGTCGCTGTCGTATCTGACCCCGTCACTATTAATTACCTCACTGGTTTTTACAGTGATCCCCATGAACGCCAAATGTTCCTCTTTGTCCTAGCGGACTGGGAACCTCTCCTTTTTGTCCCAGCCCTTGAAGTGGAGCGTGCAACCAGCACTGTTTCCTTCCCAGTAGTGGGCTATGTGGATTCTGAAAATCCATGGCAAAAAATCAAAAACGCTTTGCCTCAGCACGACTTCAAACGTGTTGCTGTTGAGTTTGACAATCTCATCTTAACCAAATACCATGGTTTGAAAGCAGTCTTTGAAACTGCTGAGTTTGAAAACCTCACTCCTCGCATCCAACGCATGCGCCTCATCAAATCAGCTGATGAAGTGCAAAAAATGATGGTTGCAGGTCTCTATGCTGATAAAGCTGTAAAAGTTGGTTTTGACAATATCTCTCTTGATAAAACAGAGACAGATATCATCGCCCAAATCGACTTCGCCTTAAAACGTGAAGGCTATGAAATGAGTTTTGATACCATGGTCTTGACTGGTGACAATGCTGCAAATCCACACGGAATTCCTGGTGCAAACAAGGTTGAAAAAGACGCCCTTCTCCTCTTTGACCTGGGTGTTATGGTCAATGGCTACGCATCAGATATGACTCGTACAGTCGCTGTCGGCAAACCAGACCAATTCAAGAAAGATATTTACAACTTGACCCTTGAAGCCCAACAAGCTGCCCTTGACTTTATCAAACCTGGTGTGACTGCTCATGAAGTAGACCGCGCTGCCCGTGAAGTCATCGAAAAAGCTGGTTACGGTGAGTACTTCAACCACCGTCTCGGTCACGGTATCGGTATGGATGTCCACGAATTCCCATCTATCATGGAAGGAAACGACATGGTCATCGAAGAAGGCATGTGCTTCTCTGTTGAACCAGGTATCTATATCCCCGGTAAAGTCGGCGTTCGTATTGAAGACTGTGGTGTTGTCACTAAGGATGGCTTAGACCTCTTTACAAGCACCAGCAAAGACTTGCTTTATTTTGATTAATATTCATCTAATACTCAATGAAAATCAAAGAACAAACTAGGAAACTAGCCGCAGGCTGTACTTGAGTACGGCAAGGCGACGTTGACGCGGTTTAAATTTGATTTTCGAAGAGTATAAAATCTTCCCACAATAAAACGCATAGTATCAAGGTTTTTCAACACTTGATATTATGCGTTTTTCTGATTTTTAGAACTTTTCTCCAGCCGCTTTACTTAATTTTCTTAATACTTTGACTAAGCACAAACCCTACAACCATTCCCACGATATTTTGCAGGAAGTTTGGTAGGATTTCTGGTAGGGCTGCTGCCCAGCCATTCATCAAAGTTGAACCCAAGGCGTAGCCTCCTACCATCGCAATAGTAGCTAAGATAAGGCCTAGCCATTGCCATCTTCCTTTAAATCCTGCGAAAAATCCCTGCAAGCCATGGTTGATCAAGCTAAAGAACATCCACTGTGGATAGCCTGATAAGAGGTCAATCAAGAAACCTGCTAGACCTCCGACTACAGCCCCTTCACGACTACCAAAGTAGAAGGCCGCAAAGAAGATACCCGCATCTAAGAGAGTTAGAATGCCTGTTGGTGTTGGAATCTTTAAGAAATAACCTAGAACCACAGAAAGGGCGGTTAAGAGGGATACAAGGGCGATTTTAGTTGTTTTGGTTTGCTTCATATTGTCTTACTCCATATTGATCTGCTTGTGCAATAGCACGGTAAACGAAAGCCTTAGAGCTTTCTACTGCTGGTAAAAGTTCATCCCCTTTAACCAAGTGACTGGCGATGCTTGAGGCAAAGGTACAACCTGCACCAGCATTTTGTCCTTGGATAACAGGATTTTCTAGGACAGTAAAACTTTGTCCATCATAAAAGACATCTACAGCCTTGGACTGACTAAGGCGATTGCCTCCCTTGATAATGACTGCTGGCGCTCCTAAATCATGCAATTTCTGCGCTGCAGCTTTCATATCTTCCAAAGTTTTGATTTCCTGACCCGCCAACAATTCTGCTTCAGGAAGATTTGGCGTAATCACACTGACATGAGGGAAAAAGAGAATCAACTCTTTACAGAGTTCACTGACAGCCACATCGTGCGTTTCCTTGCAGACCAAGACGGGATCCAATACAACAGGCACTCCTGGACGTTGCTTGATAAAGTTCAAGGCTTTCTCAGCCACACTGACAGTAGGGAGAAGACCAATCTTAATCCCTGCAAATTCCACATCACGCAAGCTATCCAATTCATGTTGAAAAATGGCATCGTCAGTTGGAAAGACTTCAAAGCCCTTTTCAGTCAAGGCTGTCAAACAAGTCACTGCTACAAAGCTATGCAAGCCGTTCAAGGTATAGGTAGCCAAATCAGCTGACAAACCACCACCACTAAAAATATCATTTCCAGAAAGTGCTAAAATACGATTATTCTTCATAACGAATCTCCTTTAAATACAAGCCATTTGGTGCAGCCGTTGGACCTGCAAGCTGTCTGTCCTTCTTCTCCAAAATCAAGTCAATCTGCTCAACTGGCATACGATTATTTCCAATTTTGAGCAGTGTCCCCACCATATTGCGAATCTGCTTATACAAGAAGCCATTTCCTGAAAAGGTAAAGGTCAAAAATTGGCCTGTCTCATCGACTGTTAAACTCGCTTCTGTAATGGTCCGAACCTTGTCCTCTACACTGGTTCCAGATGCTGTAAAACCGGTGAAATCATGGGTCCCCTCTAGCTTTTTGATTGCTATCTGTATCCGCTCCACGTCGAGCGGATAGGGAAAGTGAGTAGCATAGTGACGGCGCATCGGATTTTTAGGACGCCCCCTATCCACGATAAACTCATAGGTCTTGCTATGTTTTGCATAACGACAATGAAAATCATCCGCCACAATCTCAATCGAAATCACATCGATATCTTCTGGGGACTGAGTGTCTAGAGCAAAACGGAGCTTCTCCTCATCCATCTGATAGGGCAGATCAAAATGAATAACCTGACCAAGAGCATGGACCCCACTATCTGTCCTACCAGCACCGTGAACAGTGATGGGTTGCCCCTTATTGAGTCTCGTCAACGTTTTTTCGATTTCCTCTTGAACGCTCCGCGCATGAGGTTGGCGCTGAAAACCAGCAAAGGCGTAACCATCATAAGAAATAGTTGCTTTATATCTCGTCATAACTTCTATTTTATCAGGAAATAAAAGTGTAAACAAGTTTAAAAACCAATAATTGTCTGGGTACAAAATTCCAAGAAAGAAAAACTTAGGAAACCAATCCTAAGCTCTCTTTTGAAGTGCGTACATAACAAAGATAGAAGTGACAATCAACCAGCATCCTAGAATGGTGAAGACCAACATGCCGTTTTGAGTCACCAAGCCGATCGCCCCAAGAATGAAAGGTGTCGTAAAGGCTCCAAAGCTGCATCCTAGCACTGCAAAAGATGTTGCCTGATTAAGGAGCTTGGCTGGGATTCTTTCAGAAAGAAGCTGAAATACAGTGGTCAAGGCCACACTGTAGGAAAAACCTGCCACAACACTTCCAACTACCATCACACCCAATGACGGAGATAAGGCAATCACAATCTGCCCCAATCCAAAGGTGATACCTGACCAAAGGAGCAACCTTTCTTTAAACAGAGAGATAAAGAAAGAAAAACTCACACCTGCCAAAATACCAATCAACTGCATAATACTTAAAACCAAACTCGATAACTGGGCATCCCCTAGACCTCTTTCCACCATCAGACTAGGAATACGAATGGTGATAGCTGTGTTGGTGCAGACAACAACTGCTGCTTCGACAGCCAATAGAAAAATTAGGCCTTTCATCTGTCCTGTCAAACGAGTCGTTTCGGCCTCTTTTTTCTTTGTTTCTTTCTTTTCTTTCCCATAAGGGACAAAGAGCAGATAAAGAATCAATACTAAAAATCCCGCACTGTAGGCCAAGAAGGTCACTGTCCATCCCAAAGATAAGAGTTGACCTACCACTAGAGTCAAAATCGACGCCCCGACAACTTCTGCTGATCCGCGGAGACCCAGCATCTGAATCCGTGTCTTTCCATGATAGCGTTCGCTGATGATGGAAATAGCCTTGGCATTGATCATCCCAACACCCAAGCCAAATAAAATCCGCATAGCAAAGACAAAGTTATAATCCTGATACCAGAAAGGGGCTGTTCCACCGATAGAAAGGATGATAAGTCCTAGACTAATCTGAAGTCGCTCAGGAAACAATCGCTCCAAAAACCCATTTAAAACCAGCATAATCATGATTCCAAAAGAAGGGAGACTGACCAGGAGCTCAATTTGTTCTTTGGGATAGCCTTGATAGTAGTCAAACATGGCTGGCAGAGCACTTGAGATGGAAAAGGAGGTAATCAAAACGAGGGAGAGGGCCAAGATACTAGCCCGTTCTAAAAATTGTTTCATGAATTTTCTTTCTGTATATTTCTCACTGTTGATCCTTTTAAAAGGAAGATGGCAAGAAAAGAAGGAGCCCAATTGAACTAGAGACTCCGTCCTAACTTTCCTAATAGGAAGACTATTTTCGCTTGATTTGCTTGATCAGATAGAAGATGAAGCCTGCAACCATATACGCCGCAAAAATGATCAAACACCATTTGATAACCACGTCCCAACCCTTGTTCACATTTAAAAAGAAATAAGGGAAGGGATTGTCCTTGGAATTCGGAATATTGAGTTTTAAGACCAGGCCGTTAAACAAGGCAAAAGTCATATAAACCAAGGGCAAGATGGTCCACAAGACTGGATCCCAGATCTTGTATTGACCCTGTTTATCAAAGAAGAGGGTGTCGGCTAAAAACCAGAGTGGAACGATATAGTGGCAAAGGAAATTTTCCACACGGTAAAAGTCTGTCGCAATCGGAGCAAGCATAAAATGGTAAATCACACAGGTAATCATGATACTCATGGTAACACCACCCTTGAGACGAAGCAAGGTCGGACTTTGCCAATTTTCACCTGAGCGGCTCATCACACGAAGCAGATAACCCGTGAAAATCGTTACCAAAAGATTGGACAACACTGTGTAGTAAAGGAGCATTCCAAAACCACCGTGCTTGGTAATCTCCAAATAAACTCCTGTAAATGCCGCTAAGAACAAGAGCACACGACTATAAAAGATAAATTTGTAGTTCGTTTTCATAGCTAGATTTTCTTAACAAATTCTGACTTGAGTTTCATAGCTCCAAAACCATCAATCTTACAGTCGATGTTGTGGTCACCTTCTACGATACGGATATTTTTAACACGAGTTCCTTGTTTCAAATCCTTTGGCGCACCTTTTACTTTCAAGTCCTTGATAAGGGTTACAGTATCGCCGTCGGCTAATTTATTTCCGTTGGCATCGATAGCAACAACACCTTCTTCTACTTCTGCAACTTCTGCAGGGTTCCACTCATAGGCACACTCTGGGCAGACCAAGAGACTTCCGTCTTCGTAGACATATTCTGAATTACATTTTGGACAATTTGGTAAGTTTTTCATGGGTTCTCCTTATAACATTTCACTATTCTTTGAAAATCAAAATTTCTCGAACAGCAACTATTATACCGTAAAATCCTACTTTTGACAATGTGTCCTAAGTCTAGCAGACAAAAAAGTCATGCAACTTTTTACAGTTACATGACTTTTAAAAGATGATTGGTCATGGGCACTTATCAGGCACCTCATGATAAAAGGGGTAGCAACTATATCTTACAAACCAGGAGCTTGTCCAAGTTCTGCTGCAAGCATCCAAACTGTTTTCTCAAGTTCAGCCTTAGCACCAACAAAGATATCGTTTGTAACATCATCGCCTTCTTCATCAGTCACATCCAAAGCCTTTTGGAAAAGAGCGATGAGGTAGCGGTAAATCGCTAGAACACGTTCCAAGCTTTCTTCAACGTTACGGAATTCTCCTTCTTCTTCTTCGATTTCACTGTGTTGAAGGAACTCTGTCAAAGTTGAGTAAGGTTTGCCACCAAGAGTGATCAAACGTTCACTGATTTCGTCAAGATAACCATCAAGACTGTCCATGTATTCATCCATTTTTGGATGCCATACGAGGAAACCACGACCACGCATATACCAGTGAACTTGGTGAAGAGCAATGTGAGCCACATACAAGTCCGCTACTGCTTGGTTCAATACTTCCTTTGTTTTTGCCAATGCTACTGGCGCTGTTTTAGATAATGCTGTTACATCTTTTACTGCTTCTTTTTTCAATTCAACCATATTTCTTACCTCTTTTCATTTTTTTATAACTACTTCACAGTAGCTATAATACAAGTATACTACTACCAGAAAATGATATCAAGGAAAGTGTACTATCTGAGAAAAGTTGCAATAGACTGATAATTTAAGAATAGTCTGGACAGTTTTGCTTAGCTGACTTGATCAGATTTACTTGAAAATTGGCTTTGATACAAATCATAATAAAAGCCTTTTGCTTGGAGCAAGCTTTCATGATTTCCCTGTTCAATAATCTGTCCATCCTTAAGAACGAGAATCTTATCCGCTTCTTGAATGGTCGAGAGACGGTGGGCGATGACAAAGCTGGTTCTTCCCTTCATCAAGCGTTTCATAGCTTTTTGAATCAAGAGTTCCAAACGGGTGTCAACAGAGGAAGTCGCTTCATCCAGAATGAGAATTTTAGGATTGGCTAGGAGAGCACGCGCGATGGTCAAGAGTTGTTTTTGCCCAAGGGAAATATTACTTGACTCTTGGTTCATCTCCATGTTGTAACCACCAGGAAGAGTTCGGATAAAATGGTCTACATTTGCTGCTTTGGCAGCTTCTATTATTTCCTCGTCACTGGCGTCAAGATTTCCAAAACGTAGGTTTTCTTTGATCGTACCTTCATAAAGCCAAGCATCCTGTAAGACCATCCCAAACTGACGGCGGTAGTCTTGACGTGACAACCGACGAATATCCTGCCCGTCAACCAAGATTGCGCCTGCTGTGACATCGTAAAAGCGCATAAGCAGATTGATCAAGGTCGTCTTACCAGCTCCAGTAGGACCAACAATCGCCACCATCTCTCCCGGTTGAACTTCTAGATTAAAGTCTCGAATCAATGGTTTGTTTTCAACATACTGGAAGTCAACTTGCTTGAAGGTCACCTGACCTGTTAAGGGTTCAAGGATTTCGAGTTCTTCTCCCTTGACTTCCTCTGTCTCATCTAAGATGTCGAAGATGCGGTCTAGCGAAGACTTAGCACTTTGCATTTGACCCGCAAGTTGTGTGATGTTTTGGATAGGCTGGCTGACCTGCCAAACGTACTGAACAAAGGCCTGCATATTCCCCACTGTCAAACGACCCGCAATCACTTGCAAACCACCAAGAACTGCAACGATCAGATAGGTCAAGTCTGATACGGCATGAAGGGCTGGCATCATGAGCCCAGAGATAAAGCTGGCTTTAAAACCAACACGTTGGAGATCGTCTGTAATCTTAGAAAATTCTTTATGAGAAGTTTCCTCACGACCATATAGTTTCAAGACATTAAAACCTGTAAGATTTTCCTGCACATAGCCATTCATCCGTCCTAAAATAGCCGCCTGTTCTTTAAAATAAGGCTGAGAACATTTCAGGATACTTCTAGCACCAAAATAAGTCACTGGAATGGATAGAATCACCACTATAGCCAGTTGAAAGTTCAAGTATAAAACCATTCCCATGACGAGAACAATCGTCAAAACGGCATTGACAATTTGGAGAAAAGACTGTTGAAGAGCATTAGACACTGTCTCAACGTCACTGGTAAAGCGCCCCAACAAATCACCAAATTGGTGTTTGTCAAAGAAAGATACTGGGATACGATTGATTTTCTCGGTCATTTCATTTCGCAGATCCTGAGTCATAGACTGGACCGCATTGGTCATGAAATAGTTGGAATAATAAGAACCAAGTTCATACAAGAGACCTCTAAAGAGGTAAATGATTAAAACAGTTCCGATGTAGCCAGTATTGATACGAGCGCCTGCAAGACCATTAGCCATATCTAAGAGATTCTTTGTCAACTCCGTAATGGCTAGCCCCAATACAAAAGGCTCCAAGACACTCATGACTACGCTTAAAACTTTTAGAAAGACTGCAAAAAAGACAGAAAAACGGTAGGCTTTCAAATAGCTCCACAAACGAGCCAAACTAGATTGTGTTTTCATATTTCCTCCTATTCTTCTGTGAGAGATGCATTTTTCAACTGCGACTCAGCAATCTCACGATAGATATCATTGGTTTCCATTAATTCCTCATGGCGACCGCGACCCACGATCTCTCCCTTATCAAGAACGATGATCTGGTCGGCATCCATGATGGTTCCGACACGTTGAGCAACAATTAAAACTGTAGCATTTTGAGTAACTTCCTTGAGACGACGGCGTAAAATAGCATCCGTACGATAATCCAAGGCTGAGAAGGAATCGTCAAAAATATAGATATCAGGATTCTTTATAACCGCTCTGGCAATTGAGAGACGTTGTTTCTGTCCTCCAGAAAGATTGCTTCCACCTTCAGCTAGATGGGTCGCAAAGCCTTCTTCTCGGCTTTCGATAAAATCTTTGGCTTGCGCCACATCCGCTGCCTGATGTAAATCTTTGTGACTAGCATCTTCCTTCCCATAGCGGATATTTTCAGCGATAGTTCCTGTAAAAAGCAAGGCCTTCTGCGGGATAAAACCAATCTTTTGACGGAGAGACTTGAGGCGGTAATCTCTCACATCGACACCATCAACCTTGATTTTTCCAAGGGTGACATCGTAAAAACGTGGAATCAATTGCACAAGAGAGGACTTGCCCGATCCGGTCGATCCGATAAAGGCAATGGTTTCACCCGGTTTAGCGCTGAAAGAAATATTATGCAAAACAGGGTTTTCCGTCTCACCGGGATAGGCAAAGGTGACATTTTCAAATTCCAAATAGCCGTGGGTTGCTGTCTCTCTGACGCCTCCTTCATTGGGATCAATAGAAATCGGCATATCCATGACTTCTTTCAACCGTTCACTCGAAACGGCTGTACGAGGATACATGGTGAAGAGATTGGATAGGAAAAGAAAGGACAAGAGAGCGTGGAAACTATATTCGATAAAGGCTACCAAGTCTCCAATTTGCAGGGAAGCTTGTTTGATAGGGTCCAGAGCAAACCAGACAATAGCTACAATCATGGCAATGATAATCTGAACAAACAAAGGTTCCGTCAAACCGGTTAGTTTAAACAGACGATTGGAATTGGCTGCATAGACTGCATTTTGTCCTGCAAAGCGTTCCTCTTGAAACTCCTCACGGGCAAAGGCACGAATGACACGGAGTCCCATCAGATTTTCCCTGGCATATTGGTTTATCTTATCTAAGGTAGCCTGCTGTTTCTCTGATAATGGTCGAGTCTTGACCGCTACATAAATGACCACCACAGCCAAGAAAGGTACTGCAAAGGCCACTATCCAGGCTAATGACGGACTGGTTAGGAAGATCATTAAGATACTAGACAGCATCATCATGGGAGTGATGACACCCAGTTTTAAGGTCTGTTCTGCAAATTGCATGAGAACAAAGGCATCACTGGTAATACGAGTAACCAGTGAAGACACTCCAATCTTTTCATATTCATGATGAGAATACTCTTGTAATTTGGCATAGAGATCATCTCTCATATCCTTGACCATATTGGTCGTCAGCTTACTAGCAGCATAAGCCAAGACTATACGCCCCAAGGTTCCACATAGGATAATCACTAGCATAATTGCAGCCCAAACATACAATTGCTGTTCATTTCCTTTATTCACACCTTCATCAATCATCCGAGCCAGAACAGTTGGCAGTCCAAGATTGACGACAACAAAGAAAACCGCTCCAAAGAAATCCAAGAATAACCACTTGGGGTATTTTTTCAAATAAGACCAAATATAGAGCATAACTCCCCCTTTCATAACTTTTTGATATAGAAAAGAGCGCGCATCTGCACGCCTTTCTTTCCCTAAGGAACTTTCCTAGTCTAGAAAAATCCCTCTTTCACAAGAATGCTCCAAGTAAAAATAAGACAGGCAGTCAAAGTCACTTAGTACTTTTAACTGTCTGTCTGGAATGAGCTAGATTATTTTACAAAATCAAGCAATGCCAAGAAGCTTTCAGCTTCAAGTGACGCACCACCAACAAGGGCACCGTCAACGTCTGGGCAAGCCATGTATGAAGCAACGTTTTCAGGTTTAACAGAACCACCATATTGAACACGAACTTTGTCCGCAACTTCTTGACCGAAGTCGGCAGCTACAACGTCACGAACAACTTTACACATTTTTTGTGCATCATCTTGTGAAGCTGATTTACCAGTACCGATAGCCCAGATTGGCTCATAAGCGATAACTGTTGAAGCAACTTGTTCAGCTGTCAATCCAGCCAATGCAGCAGATACTTGAGCACCTACGAATTCAGCAGCTTTACCAGCTTCGTAAGTTTCAAGTGACTCACCACAACAGATGATTGGAAGCATACCGTTTGCAAAGATTGCTTTTGCTTTTTTGTTGATATCCTCGTCAGTTTCATGGAAGTAGTCACGACGTTCTGAGTGACCGATCACGACGTAGTCTGTACCGATTTCTTTCAAAACTTGTGGGCTAGTTTCACCAGTGAACGCACCTGCATTTTCAAAGTAGCAGTTTTGAGCAGCGACTTTAAGGTTTGAACCTTTAGCAGCAGCAAGAACAGCTGTCAAATCAACTGCAGGAGCTGCGATACCTGCTTCAACAAGGTCTGATGAAGGAAGTTTTGATGCAACGGCTTCAACGAATGCTTTTGCTTCTTCTGGATTTTTGTTCATTTTCCAGTTACCAGCGATAAATGGTTTACGTGACATTTCACATACCTCTTTTTTCATTTTATTCACTATTATTCTATCATATTTATAAGGAGCTTGCAAACCTTACTCTAATTTTCAAGAATTTTCAAGCGACTAATCTTGCCACAAATTCATGGCATCGAGGAAATCAGCCGAAGCCTGAACTTGTTTGGGATTGTTCGCTTCTCGCTCTGCTCGTTTGGCCTCCACCTGGGCCACAGACTGAATGCCTTCATGGCGCCAGTTTCGTAGAATTGCCTGAATGTACTTCCAGTTTGGTTTGCCATTAAAAACCGCCTCTCGGAGAGCTTCCTTGATCAAATCCGCCTTGATTCCATCTTCTTTGACAGTCTTGGAAAGATCTTCGATTTCAAATGGTGTTAACAAGCGACCCAATTCCTGCTGAAAAGTTTCAACCAGATCCTTCAATTGATTTTTGGGGTTTGGGACAGTCACAACTGGAGTTTGGGTATCCAACAAGCTATCCAAGCGTTCAAAAGCCAGACTAGCATCAAAAATCAGCTCAATTTCCCCATTTAGTTCAATGGTCCGATATTGTAGCAAACCATTTTCAGTCAAATTCGAAATAGATTGGTTGACATCTGCCACCTCTTTCCCAATGATTTCAGCAATCTGACTAGGTGAAACATCTCCTAAGGCTGTGGTATTTTGTAAATAGAAAAATTGCCAGACGAGAAAATCTTCGCTGGAAGGAAAGAGCTCCTTAAAATGCAAGAGCAGGGCACTTGGCAAAACCAAGTTCCCTGTTTTAAAAGCGTCAAAATATGTCATAATTCCTCTTATAAATATCCAAATGCAGCCGCATCATCCTCTACCTTTCTCCAGTCAAAAGGGGTTTCCTGATAAACTGCATAGTTTACCCAATTGCTGAAAAAGAGGGCCGCTGATGAAGACCAACAGAGACAGGGGGTCTCATTTACATCATCATTTTTAAAGTAGTTCTCTGGGATATGCGGGTCGAGTCCCGCCTCATAATCACGAAAATACTCTCTTGCCAAAGTGTCACGATCGTACTCCAAATGACCAAAACTATAAATCTCACGCAAATCTCGACTAGCTAAGATAGAAACCCCAACCTCAGGACCTTCTGACAGAATCTCAAGATTGGTCTTGTTTAAGATTTCTTCTTTTAAAATCTCAGTATGACGAGAATGAGGAGCTACATAGCGATCATCAAAACCACGAAAGAGAAGATGGCCCTCTTTCAAGGTGTCCTGTGGGTAAATACCTGATAGTTTCCGATCCATCTGGTGCTTTTCAACACCATAGCGAACATAAAGACCTGCTTGTGCTCCCCAACAGATATGGAGGGTTGAAAAAACATGCGTCTTGGACCATTCGATGACCTGCTTGAATTCCTCCCAGTAATCTACTTCCTCAAAAGGCAAATGCTCCACTGGTGCTCCCGTAATAATCATTCCATCAAAAAAGTCATCCTTGACCTCTGGAAAGGTCTTATAGAAGGTTTCCATATGTTCGGCACGAGTTGTCTTGGAATGATGCGTTTCCATATATAAGAAATCAATATCTAATTGCAACGGTGTATTAGCCAAGTGCCGCAAGAGTTGCGTTTCTGTTACCATCTTTTGGGGCATGAGATTTAAAATCAAAATCTTCAAGGGGCGAATATCCTGATGAGCGGCCCGTTGGTCGTCCATAACAAAGATATTTTCTGTCCTTAAAATCTCCACAGCTGGTAATTTTTTATCAAGTCGAATCGGCATAATACCCTCCTAACAGTTCTCTATTTCGGGAATGATCTTGTCTGTTTGAAAGCAAAAACCTCCAAATACTTCTTCCCTATATTATACTGTATGAAGATATAGTTTTCAATTATAGTTTTTCTCTAACTAGCTATAGTTAATTTATATAGCTGATGAAGAGAAAACAGCCCAAAGGACTGTTTTTTATTAATAATGCATAAGTACCTTGTAATCGTAATCTCCGATTTTTTCACGGCCCTTAAGATCATCCAGTTCAATCAAGAAAGCACAGCCTGCTACAATTCCACCAAGTCTTTCAATCATCTCAATTGTTGCCTTGACAGTTCCACCTGTTGCCAAGAGATCATCTACGATGAGAACGCGTTGGCCTGGCTTGATTGCATCAGCATGCATGGTCAAGGTATCGATACCGTACTCTTTCTCATAGTCAGCAGAAATCACTTCACGTGGCAATTTCCCTGGTTTACGAACAGGTGCAAAGCCAATTCCCAACTCGAAAGCAACTGGGCATCCGACAATAAATCCACGGGCCTCTGGGCCCACAATCATGTCAATTTTTTTGTCTGTTGCATACTGAACAATTTCACGAACAGCGTAGCTATAAGCATTTCCATCTGCCATCAAAGGGCTGATATCACGGAAGGTAATGCCTTCCTTAGGATAATTTTCAATCGTTGCGATATAATCTTTTAAATTCATCTTTTTCTTTCTTTCAAAGTTTTTTACTCTCTATTATACCATATTTTCTGTGAAAGAAGAAGAGGAAACGCACTATTGCTACAAAGCTGATCAATGAACTGATTTTTCTAAAAGGTAATACTCATCAAAAAAACGAGCACTTTCGTACTCGTCTTCTCTTTTATAAACTACTGATTAAAGTGAGTTTACGTCAACTTTGATACCAACACCTTGAGTAGTTGTGATTGTCAAGTTTGTTACGTAAGTTCCTTTAGCTGTAGCTGGTTTTGATTTTTGGATTGTTTCGTTGAAAGCTTTGAAGTTTTCAACCAATTTTTCAGCTTCAAATGATACTTTACCGATGATTGCTTGAACGTTACCTGCACGGTCAGCACGATAAGTGATTTTACCACCTTTAGACTCTTCAACTGCTTTAGCAACATCCATTGTTACAGTACCAGTTTTAGGGTTTGGCATCAAGTTACGTGGTCCAAGGACACGTCCAAGACGTCCAACAAGAGCCATCATATCAGGTGTAGCGATAACTACGTCGAAGTCCAACCAACCGTCGTTGATTTTCGCAACAAGGTCATCTTCACCAACAAAGTCTGCACCAGCAGCTTTTGCTTCTTCAGCTTTTGCACCACGTGCGAAAACAAGAACGCGTGAAGTTTTACCAGTACCGTTTGGCAATACCATTGCGCCACGGATTTGTTGGTCAGCTTTTTTAACGTCAATGTTCAAGTTGTAAGCAACTTCTACAGTTGCGTCAAATTTTGCAAAGTTAGTTTCTTTTGCAAGTGCTACAGCTTCTTCTACACTGTATGCTTTTGTGCTGTCGATTTTCTCAAGAGCAGCACGAAGTTGTTTGCTTTTTTTAGCCATTTTCTATTCTCCTTGTAAGTGGTTCAATCGATTTTCATCTCCCACGTCACTTCTCGAAATGATGAAGTCTTGCGGGTTTTCAGTCTATTATTTTCCTTTTTCTACTTCGTTCAGTTCCTTTGCTGTACCCAAGTACAAGCATCAGTCACTGGCCCAGTATGAAAAGCAACTAATAGACTGCTGTGAGATTTTCTACTGTGTTATTGATTAGTCAACAACAGTGAATCCCATAGAACGAGCAGTACCTTCGATCATACGCATTGCAGACTCAATGTTTGCTGCGTTCAAATCTGGCATCTTAGTTTCTGCAATTTCTTGTACTTGTGCACGAGTAACTGTAGCAACTTTAGTTTTGTTAGGTGTACCTGATCCTTTTTCAACACCTGCAGCTTTTTTCAAAAGAACAGCAGCTGGTGGTGTTTTTGTAACGAAAGTAAATGATTTGTCTTCGTATACTGAGATAACAACTGGAATGATCATACCAGCTTGGTCAGCTGTACGAGCGTTGAACTCTTTTGTGAATCCCATGATGTTGATACCAGCTTGACCAAGAGCAGGTCCAACTGGTGGAGCTGGTGTAGCTTTACCAGCAGGGATTTGCAATTTTACAAGTTTTTCGACTTTTTTAGCCATTTTTAAATCCTCCTTTGTGGTTTTGGCGGTAATGTAAGATTTTTACCTCCCACAAGTATGCTTTACACATACCCATCTATTATACACTATTTATCTAAAAATGCAAGAGAAAAATTTCTTTTTTAATCAACGTAATCTCCGCCTTCAAAGCCATAGTATTCTTCCAAACTGAGGCCACTTGCAGCAATTTCTTTGGCTTCTTTTCCAACATAGCGAAGATGCCATTCTTCCGCCATGTAGCCAGTCTCTTTTTCCTTACCTTTGAGATAGCGAACGACAAAGCCATAGTCAGCCGCATGATCCAAGAGCCACTGAGCCGCCTTCTCCTCTGTAACCAATTCTCCGTTAGTCCCAATCAAATCAAAAGCCAGACCTGTCTGGTGTTCACTGTAACCAGGGCGTGCTGAGTAGCGATCTGCAGCTTCCTTACCATCTTGATTCACATAGTCTTGATAAAGTTTGGTTTGAGTTTCATAACTTCTAAATCCACTGTAGTGATCGCTAATCGGATAGCCAGCTGCTTGCATTGCTGCAATGAGTTTGAGCAACTCGGCCTTGGCTGTTGGATTTTCTCCTGGATTATAGTTTTTTGACAAAGGATAGTGCTTATTAGCTACGACGATTTCATCGTATTTTCCTTGTATACTATAGTGGTCTCCCTTATTGACAACTTCTGCCTTCTTCTGACTAGAAGCTTGAGATTTGCTCCCTACAGTACCCTCAGGTTGGCTAGTTTGTTCCGTTTTTTGAGTATTTTCTTCATTTTTAGGTTGTTCTTGAGAACATGCTGCTAGGGTTACTGCTAGCAAACCGGATAAAACGATATATCTTTTTTTCATTTTTTCTTCCTCTCTTAAATCACATGCTTCTCTAATTCATCGGATAAGGCTTTAATCATCTCTTCCAGTTCAGGCGATTGTACTTGGCAATCTTCTGCCGCCATTTCTTCCCAGGGCACCCACCAGACTGGACCACGACCATTAAGACCATGACCATTCATATCACCTGATCGTCTTGGAAAGAGGTGCCAGTGAGCGTGGGCATCTCCATTTCCTAGAAGTTCGATGTTCATCTTTTCAGCTTTAAACGCTTTGGCAACAGCTTCTTGGACCAGACTCATTTCCTCTAGAAAACGAAGTTTTACAGAAGTCTCCATATGGTGGAGTTCTGTGACATGCTCTTTTGCCAGAAATAAGGTATAGCCCTTAAAGTATTGGTGGTCTCCAATAACAACATAGCCTGTTTCTAGTTCTTTTACAAAGTAGGGATTCCTCCCTACCTTTATCCATTCAATTCTTTGACAAATCAAGCACATATTAGTCTACCAAGGTACTCTTGAGATAGGCGTCTACCATACGCTCAGTCGCCACGACCGAATCAATATGTGTTCGTTCGTAAGAGTGACTGGATTCAATACCAGCTCCAAGGAGGGCATGCTTGACCTCTGCTCCTGCTGACATAGCTGCGGAAGCATCCGAACCGTAAAATGGATAAATATCGAGCTTAAATGGAATATCTTGCTCCTTTGCCAAAGTCACTAGATGTTGACGGAAGTCGTAGTGATAGGGACCTGAAGCGTCCTTGACACAGATAGACACTGTATACTCATCCGTCTGCTGGTCATCGCCCATAGCTCCCATATCTACAGCCAGATATTCTACTACCTGACTTGGAATATTGGAGTTTGCACCGTGACCCACTTCTTCAAAGACTGAAAAAGCAAAATGAGTTGTTACTGGCAATGCAATCCCCTCTTCCTTGTAAATACGAAGAA
The DNA here is from genome assembly GCF_019685515.1 of Streptococcus cristatus. Classification (GTDB taxonomy): domain Bacteria; phylum Bacillota; class Bacilli; order Lactobacillales; family Streptococcaceae; genus Streptococcus. The sequence continues at coordinate 530,147 of NZ_JABFFN010000001.1, read as the reverse complement.
GATTGAGCAAAATCGCTGCGCTGACCTTGTCATCCAAGTGGCGAGACTTGATAAAACCAGTTTCCGTCACAACTGTTCGCGGATCAAAGCTGATGAAGTCACCAACTTCAATGCCCAAGGCGCGGGTTTCTTTTTCATTGGTCACTTTTTCGTCCAAACGCACTTCCATATTGTCCTGCGTGCGTTCTGCAGTTCCTGCATCCTTGTAGACATGGCATGAAGTCTGGTGGATGAGGATGGTTCCAGAAACCTTTTTACCTGTGCTAGCCACATGAACCGTACAATTTTCACCTTCAATCATGTTCCAAGGAAAACCACCGATACGATCTAATTTGAGACGACCGTCAGGTTTGACAGCACGTACAATGGCTCCGAGTGTATCCACGTGGGCAGTTACATAGCGATGTTGTTCATCATTTTGACCTTTAATGGTCACATTGACACCACCCTTGGCTGTACGAACAGGCTGGTAACCAAGCTCTTCTAAAGTATGGACTAGGTAGTCTGAAATTTCACGAGTAAAGCCTGTCGGAGATGCAATGGCGGTTAATTCTTTGATATAGTTTACAGTTTGATTCATTTCTTCACCTCTTTTGCTACCTATTATAGCACATTTCAGTAGAGAGGAAAAAAGAAAAATCACTCCTGTAGAGTTGACTTACAAAAGTGATTTCTATTTTTTTATTCCATCTCAAAAACGTCACTCTCTTGTTTGGTAGAACCAGTGAAAGCAAGATTCCGATAATAGCTGGCACTAGCCATGGTAGAGAGGCAGCTGCAAATGGAAGAGCATTGACGAGATTTGCTAGAAACTCAATCTTAAAAGAACTTCCAAGGACGCTTGCAAGAGCAATCGCTGTAACAAGCCCAATGGTTAACTGCATGCCCGGTTTTGATAGGGCGACAAACTTATTAACAATCACGATCATCACAATGGCGATGGTGATTGGGTACAAGATTACTAATACTGGAACTGAGTACTTGATGATTGCATCCAAACCGAGGTTTGCAATAGCAAATCCAATCAAGGTAAAGGCAGTTGCATAGACCTTGTAGCTGATTTGTGGGAAACGTCCATTAAAGAACTCAGCTGTAGACACAATCAAGCCAACTGTCGTTGTGAAGCAGGTTACAGTTACCATAACAGCAAGGAAGAGTTGAGCTGTTGAACCAAAGATTTCCTGAGTAGCTTGCGACAAGATATAAACACCTGGTGTTCCACCCTTCATTGCTTCTGCTGGTACCGGGAAGTGATTTCCAAGGAATCCTAAACCGATGTAAAGAGCGCTAAAGGCAAGAGCTACAACGATACCAACCACCCAAATAGTTGAAATGTACTCTTTCTTACTTGAGAATCCAAGTTGTTTCAAGGTTTGAACAGCAATCACACTAAAGGCGACTGAAGCAAGAGCATCCAAGGTATTATACCCTTCTAGGAAACCTGTCCCAAAAGCAGAGGATTGATAGGCTTCTGAGGCCGCTTGAGGACTTGTTCCACCATACTTGAAGGCACCTAGTACAACCAAGATAACGATCAACAAAGCAAAAACTGGTGTCAAAATACGTCCGATCCGATCCAAAATCTTTGATGGATTGAGTGAAATCAAATAAGCCGCTGCAAAATATAATACGGTAAAGACAATCAATCCAAGTCCTTTATTCGCATCTGATAAAAGGGGGCTAATCCCGACTTCGTAAGCTGTTGTGGCTGTACGTGGAATGGCGAAGAAGGGACCAATTGATAAATAGAGGACTGCGAGATAAAGCGTCGCAAACCAAGGTGAGATTTTCTTAGAAATCTCATAAATGTATCCCTTAGGATTGAGAGTTCCAATAATGAGAGTCAAAACGGCGATACCGACGCCTGAAAAGACAAAACCTGCAATGGCAGGAAGAAAATGTTCTCCAGATAGGGCACCTAGAGAAGGCGGAAAAATCAAGTTCCCCGCACCAAAAAATATTCCAAATAGGAGCAAACCTGTTAGGGCACCTTTTTTAGCCATAAAGAATCTCCTTCATATTTCTAAAATACTGACCTAGTATATCACGAATAAGAGTATGAAAAAAGCATCACGAAGTAAATATTGAATGTTTTCAATATTTTTAAAAATAAGAATTATCTAAAAACAAAATTCTCCTACCTAGTACGCACCAAGTAGGAGAAATGCAAAATTTTAAAGATTTTCAAAGGCCGTCATGCCACCTTGAACATTGATGACCTTATATCCATGCTCCTCTAAAAACTGGCAAGCACGAGCTGATCTCATCCCAGATTTACAAATAACATAATGTAACTGCTCATTGTCCAACTGCTCATAAGTATCAGCCAGTTGACTAAGCGGTAAGTTGTGTGCACCTTCTAAATGAAGCATCTTGAACTCTTCTATTTCTCTCACGTCCACTAGAGAAAGCTGACCATTTTGGTAAAGCTGATAAAATTCATCGAAGGCTATTTCTTTCATTCTTTTTCTCCTAATACTCTTCGAAAATCAAATTCAAACTACGTCAGCGTCGCCTTACCGTACTCAGGTACAGCCTGTGGCTAGCTTCCTAGTTTGCTCTTTGATTTTCATTGACTATAAAATCGTTTTAATTCTTTTTTTCAACTCTGGCACCACTTCAGACTCAAACCAAGGATTCTTAGCCATCCAGATTTGATTACGAGGAGAAGGGTGAACTAGGGGGAAATACTTAGGCAAGTAGTTCTGATAATGTTTTACCCTTTCTGTCACCTTGCCACTGATTTTCTCCTGTAAATAATAGGCTTGGGCATATTGTCCAATCAAAAGGGTCAATTCAATATTTGGACATTCCTTGAGGAGTTGTGGGTGCCATTTTTCAGCAAAGCCTTTACGGGGTGGAAGGTCGCCTGATTTTCCATGTCCTGGGAAATAAAAGTCCATGGGAATAACTGCAAACAAGCCCGAATTGTAAAAGGTATCTTCATCTACACCTAGCCACTCACGCAGACGATCACCACTCTTATCCTTCCAATAAATCCCAGCTTCTTGCGTTTTAAACCCCGGAGCTTGACCGACAATATTGATGCGAGCAGTTTTTGGCGCCGCAAAGAGAGGTTCGATTCCGCGTTCTGTGTAGCTGGCATTCTGTGGATCATCCATAATAGCTTTCTTGATTCTTTCAATTTGAGACATCTGTTTTCCCTCCAAAAAGAAGTCTAAGCATAAAATCTCAGACTTCTATCGTTTTATTTGATCAATTCATAGATAGCTTCTGCATAGATTGCTGCTGCTCGGAAAAGATCGTCCAAGGCGATAAATTCATTGGCTTGGTGCATAGTGTCAATTGAGTCTGGGAACATCGCACCGTAGGCAACCCCACGTTCTAGCAAACGACCAAAGGTACCACCACCGATGACTTGTTCGTGACCTTGAAGCCCAGCTTGTTTTTCATAAACATTCAACAAGGTTTGAACGAGTGGATCTTCCATCGGTACATAGTGGGGTGTATGACCATGTTCAGAAAGGCTAACAGAAGCAACTGGCAAGTTTTCTAGGATTGACTTGATTTGCTCTGGGCTTGTTCCTTTTGGATAACGGAAGTTGAGGGCAATGGTATTGTCAGCACTTGCTTCGTCAAAGCGGAAAACACCTGCATTCATAGAAAGGGCACCCATCTTTTCATCCACATGAGCAACCTTAAGATTTGTACCCTCATGGTCGTTCAAAAGAATCTTACCAGCGATGTCGAGGTAGTCTTTGGCAGGTCCTGCAAAGTCAAACTGACTGAGGAAAAGGGCAAGGTAAGTAGCTCCATTTACACCTGAAGCAGGCATAGCACCATGGGCTGATTTACCAATCACAGTCACCTTGTACCGACCGTTCTCTTCTTGAATTTCTCCTCTGAGTTTGTTCTCTGCAACGAAGGCGTCTAGTTTCCCTTGCAAGTCAGCCAAGTCACCTGAAATGACTGCTGTTGCTGATTCAGGTACCATGTTTTCACGTAAACCACCTGTGAAGCTGTGAAGGCGGGCAGCACCTGCATTTTCACCTGCAAAGTGGAGGTATTCTGTGATATTTCCTTTTTCACCATTAATGATAGGGAATTCAGCGTCTGGAGAGAAACCAAAGTCTGGTTTTGCAAGTCCTACATGTTCAAAGTAGTAGTCCATATCTGCCCAGCCTGATTCTTCGTCCGTTCCGACAATAAAACGAACTTTCTTAGAAGTTGGAAGACCCAATTCTTTGATAATTTTCAAACCATAGTAACAAGCTGTTGTAGGCCCCTTGTCATCTGAAGCTCCACGCGCATAAAGACGACCGTCTTTGATAGTTGGTGTGTAAGGATCTGTGTCCCAACCACTACCAGCTGGCACCACGTCCATGTGAGCAAAGATTCCGAGAACTTCTTCTCCTTCACCAAACTCAAAATGTCCTGCGTAGTTATCGACATTCTTAGTTGGATAGCCGTCACGGTCTGCGATTTCAAGGAATTTTTCCAAGGCTTTTACTGGACCAGGTCCAAATGGATGCTGCGCATCTGCCTTGCTATCATCACGTTCTGAGTTGATTTTCAAAAGGCTAAACAAGTCAGCCAAGAGGTCTTCTTTGCGTTTTTCTACTTCTGCTGTAAAATCAATTGCTGTCATTTTTTCTTCCTTCTATCTTTTCTCGATGATTTCATCTACTGGCAAGCGGTAGCTTGGTTCCAATTTTTCGTCTGTATAACCCACTGTGATCAAGAGTTCTGGGCGGAAACGGTCTTCGATGTCCAAAACCTCATTGGCTTTTGATTTGTCAAATCCAAGGATAATGTTAGAACCGATTCCCTGGTCTGTCAGAGCGAGAACCAAGTTCATGGCAACCAAACCTGCATTGAGGGCTAGATAGTCGCTAACTTGTTGTTCACTGTAACGCGCAAACTCGGCAGGCAAATTCTTCATAAAATATTGAAGTTGCTCTTCTGAGAAATTCTTTGCGCCACCAACACGGGCAATCTTGCGGGCACGTTTGGCAAGATCTGTATCTGTAAACAAGGCAATGGTTACAGGTGCTGATGACACCTGCTCAAAGTTCGAACCGTATGCCAATTTTGCCAATTCAGCATTTTTCTCACGAACGACTACAAACTTCCATGGCTGGCTGTTATGGGCACTTGGGGCTAAGGTTGCGATTTCGATAGCCGTACGTACATCTTTGGGATCCACCGGCTTATCAGTGAAATGCTTGGTTGCATGACGTTTTTTATTTAATTCAAGAAATTTCATAATCGATTTCCTTTTCTAATTCTACTGCTTCCATTCTACCATATTTTGAAAGAGCTTGCAGAGATTTTTTATAGAGTTAGTACTTCTTTCAAACTCACTACTATTAATTTGGAGCTATTTAAGTAGGTATTGCTTTAGATTTGAGGCAATCAAAAAGCAGGTGATCGAACACCTACTTTCTCATATTATTGACCAGATGTGTATGGAGCAACTGCTTTATAAGCCGCTTCCAGCGCTTTCTTCATTGTGTCACGTCCAGTTTTCAACTGTTGAACAAATAGAGTACGAGTTTGTTCTGGCACTACTGTATCATCAGAACCAATACTTGAAAGGCTTTCGTTAAATGACTCTCTTACAGTCTCCATAGACTTAAGCGCTGGTTCAACTTGGGCGTTATATGCTTCTTTTCCACTCTCTGGAATTTTTTCCCCAATTTCAACTGCATGCTTTTTATAATTGTCGACTAATTTACCAAAGACTTTCTTCACATCTCCAACAGTTTTAGCATTATCAATTTCTTCATCAGTGATCAAAACAACCTCATTATTTTCTGTCTTTGAACTAGACGTTGTTGATGAAGTCTCTGAAGAAGAAGTTTGTTCTACAGAGCTTGAAGTCTTAGTCGAAGAATCAGACGTTGTTTTCCCTGAACATGCTGCTAAAACAATAACAGATAAAAGAGCCATACTAGCTGTAATAATTTTCTTCATAATGTTCTCCTTTTGATTAAGAATCAAGTTCATTCTATAACAAAATAATTTCAATGTCAAACTTTAGCTGAGCTATCTCTTTTTCCTTATCATCGTCTGACTCTTTTCTAAGCGATTCGACTACAAACCTCACTTCAAATTAAGGGCGTCCATTTTATTTCTCACTTTGCAAGAAATCAAAATAATTCTTTACCTCCTCTACATACCCATGCTTTTCGATTAAACTAGCCAAAAGTTCCAAATTGTGCCCCTGATAGTTGTCTTCTCGTCGTAGCTCTTCATACATTTCGATAAAGGGAAGGCCCTTGGACTTGGCCAATTCTAACTCCGCTTCATAATCATAAGAAACTTTTCGAAATAGGATATTGACCAATTCCCCATCTTCTACTTCTATCACGGCGTACTGGGCACGGTGATTTTTTAACGCCTCCCAATCAAAATAGGGCATGCCAATCGTACCTGGATTGATGATTTGTTGCCCTTGACTGCCATAACGAAGCAACTGCTTGTGAACATGACCATAGACTGCCACGTCCGTTTCCTCATCTAGGAGTTGGTCAAATTTCTCTGTGTTATTCCCAACAGACAGGTCCCCACCATAGTTTTTTTCAGGTAAATTATGAGAAAGAGAAAAGCGCAGTCCATCAACTTCTTTCTTTTCTAGCATAGGTAAGTTTCGTAGCCAGATAATCGTTGCAGGATCCATTCGCTCCATCAAAAACTGGGTTAATCGCATGAGCTGGACTTCCTGTGGGTCTTCTAAGCCATATTGCCCATCTAAAGCCTCAAGGACACAATCATCCCAATTGCCTCGAACACTTGCCGTGATAGGAAGATCCTTTAGCAGGGTGACCAAGTCATGAGCACCTGGACCAGGTAGAAAAATATCTCCCAGAAGCCAATATTCGCTGACTCCTTGATGTTTAGCATCTGCAATCACTGCTTCTAATGCCGTTGCATTGCCATGAATATCTGATAAAATTGCGACTTTATGGTTCATGATGGTTTTCCTTTTTCTATTTCATCTAGCCAATTGTGAAACTCCCAACGAAGAGGAGCTTCCTTGCCTATTTTTTGTCTCAAATAACCTTGATATTGAAGATAGAAAGCGTAATTTCCCCAACTACTCCACACTTGAGAAGGTCTTGGGATACACAACTGTTTGTTAGCCCTCTCTAACACGATGTTATCTATCGGTACGTGTAAAAAAGGAAAAACGAAGTCTAGGGGTACAGCTTCAAGCATATACAGATACTTGAAAGTCATATTAATCCACTTTTGAGCATGACCGTAAGTGAATCGAATCCCATTTGAGCGATAGCAATCCATCAGAATATCACAAGTCCTATGATGCCAACTATCAAAATCAGTTTGACACAGCTTGTCCCGATTCAAGAGATTTAAAATCGCTTCTTTGATACACTTAGAAGCTCGATTTCTCATCTCCAAGCGCTGTTCATCTGGCATGCCATGAAATCGCAAGGTTCGATTAAAATCCAGATAGGCTCGAGTAGTTGCATCCAAAAATAAATCTTTTGAATTCCCAAAGTAAGCAAATCGTAAAAAAAGAAGTATATCTCTGTCAATCTCAATCCTATTCATTTCTTCTACTTTCTATCTAGATACTTATTCTAATTCTTTTAATGATTCCGCTACTTGAGCCCATTTCACTTCTTCCTGAGGGTTCAACTTTCTCTGAACAGCTTCTGCAACTGCCCTTGGCACCCCAACTCCGACAATTTCATCCACACTGGCTTCCTTGATTTTAGTGAGAGATTTAAAATGCTTCATAAGATTCTGCTTGCGTTTAGGTCCCAAACCTTCAATCCCATCCAATTGAGATGAAAAGGAATTTTTGGAGCGCAGTTGACGGTGGAAGGTGATAGCAAAGCGGTGCACCTCATCCTGGATGCGTTGGAGGAGGAAAAATTCCTGAGAATTGCGAGACAACTCCACCACTTCCAGCGGATCTCCGAAGAGCAGTTCATGGGTTTGGTGCTTATCATTTTTTTGAAGCCCAGCAATCGGAATGTCCAAGCCTAGCTCCTCTTGGATGACTTGCTTGGCGATATTGACTTGACCTTGTCCCCCATCAATCACAATCAAATCTGGCGGAGTCAAACCGTCACGCTGTACTCGACCATAGCGCCTGCGAATGACTTCTCTCATACTGGCATAGTCGTCTGGCCCGACTACAGTCTTGATTTTATACTTACGGTAATCTTTTTTACTTGGTTTGCCGTTAACAAAGACCACCATGGCTGAAACAGGACTGGTCCCCATGATGTTGGAGTTATCGAAAGATTCGATACGAACTGGGGTTGGGATTTGGAGCAAACGTCCTAGATTTTCAATAGCTCCTTGTGTCTTTTCGACAGATTTCTCCAGCAGGTTGAATTTCTGCTCTAGGCTGACTCGTGCATTTTTTATGGCTAGATTGACCAGCTGTTTTTTCTCTCCACGCTGGGGTTTGACAATCTTGGTATCTACCAAGACCTTGACAGCTTCTTCGTCAATATCCTGCGGAATCAATACCTCATTGGGAACCAGATGGGTTTTTTCTTGATAAAACTGTCCCATATAGGTCAAGAAGTCCTCATCCGGATCATTGTAATAGGGAAAGAGATTGACATCCCGCTCAATGAGTTTTCCCTGACGGACAAAGAAAACCTGAACACACATCCAACCCTTGTCCACATAGTAGCCAAAGACATCACGATTCTGGAGATCCTTAGCCATGACCCGTTGCTTGGTCCGAAGCGTTCCAATCGCCTGAATCAGGTCACGGTATTCCGCTGCACGTTCAAACTCCATACTTTGCGCTGCCACTGTCATTTTGCTCTTGAGATCATCGATGATTTTGTCATCCTGTCCTTTTAGAAAATCAGAAACCTCCTGAGCCATGGACTTGAAATAGGCCTCATCTTTTTTACAGATAGTGTGGGCCATACATTGACCGATATGGTAATAAAAACAGACCTTAGACGGCGGATTGGTACATTTCCGAAAAGGGAAAATCCGATCCAAGAGTCGCTTGATTTCATTGGCTGCCCCCACATCTGGATAAGGACCGAAATAAAGACCTCCGTCCTTCTTGACCTGACGGGTGATAATCAAACGAGGATAGCGTTCATTGGTGATTTTGATGAAAGGGTAAGACTTATCATCTTTGAGCATGATATTGTACTTGGGCTTATTTTCCTTAATCAGGTTGATTTCTAGGAGGAGTGCCTCAATATTGGACTCAGTGACGATAAATTCAAAATCCACAATCTCAGACACCAGAGCCTCTGTCTTGGTATCATGACTTCCACGGAAATAGGAGCGCACGCGGTTACGCAGATTTTTAGCCTTTCCTACATAGATAATGGTGCCGTTTTTATCCTTGTGAATGTAGCATCCAGGACTAGTCGGCAAGAGCTCTAGTTTTGATTTGATCAAGTTATTCATAGTTCCATTATAGCAAAAAGCCTGTAACAGGACGAACAAAAAGCCCCACCGATCACTTGATGGAGGAGCTTTGATTTCATTTCGGATTGCATCGACTTCATCTAGTCACTACTGGTATAGAGTTCTTGAACAGCTGTCACATCCCGAGGCTGAATCCCATAATAGGAACCTGCTGGCTGCATGACAGAAGTTTCGTTGGTATGATCCAATCCGATGGCATGCCCCAGCTCGTGCTCCGCCGTGTGTACGATCCGTTCATAAGAATAACCATAGTTTGGATTGGATAGATAATAGTGATTCAGGCGAACCGTTACAGATATAAATTGATTGGTTAACAAATTGGTTTGACTCTCGGCTTGACCTGCTACAGCGGTCGATCCATCATTCATCTCACTTGCCACAATATCCGCCTGACTAGGATCCGCAACCACCTCAAAGGTAAAGGCTCCCGTTTGATTCCAGTTTTTTATGGCTTCTGCATAGGCACCTTGGAAGGTCTCATCCATTTTAGGTTCAATATAAATGCGAGCTGAAGCCTGAGCCCACTTGCCTTCTGCATGTTGGTGACTGTCTGTCTGAGACAAGACTTCCAGCGTTCCCGTCTCCTTCCATTGATTCCAACCACCTTGACCAATCTTGCTCATTTTTTCAACCTGATTGACCGCAGAATGAAAATCACCAGACAGATACCAAACCACTCCAAAGGCAATGAGAAGTAGAATGACCACAGTCCAAACCAGACGCCAAAAGAAACGCCAAATTCCCAAAAGAAATCGGAACAATAATCGAATAATCCAGAACATGACACTCCACCTTTCATAAAAATAAGAACCTATCTTGAAATCACATTTTCCCTGATCAAGATAGATTCTCTATTTTACTGAATAAAGCTGAAAGAAACCTAAAACTAAGATAAGCGTTCTTCCAAGACAAAGTCAATTGGTAGAGTAGCCAAAAAACGTTCCAATTGTTTTTCCCAGTAGTACCACTCGTGCTTACCTGGACTATGACTATAGGTCACCTCAAAACCAAAATTTTTGAGGTTTTTCACTACGAGATTATTGGCAGAGTAGAGATAGTCTTGCTCCCCACACCAAGCCCATAGTTTGGTCTTTTTATCGGATTTTGTAGCCATACTTTCAAGCGAATGAGGACTAGCTGTCCAGTCTTTAATCTCTCCAAAAACTCCTCTCCAGTAGGCAAGCGATCCCAGATCCTGACTTTCAGGAGAAAATTCTTGAAAACTGAGGGCACCAGAAAAACTAGCCGCATGAGAAAAACGATCGGTTGCGAGAGCTAGCTTAAAGGAACCATAGCCACCCATAGAGAGACCTGCAATGAAAGTCTTTTCTCGCTTGCTGGTCATATTGGGGAAGAAACGTTTCATAACCTGAGGTAACTCTTCTGCTAGAGCTGTATAGTAGTTATAGCCATACTGAGTATCTGTGTACCAGCCATTATTTGTATTGGGCATGATAACAATAAGATTGGTGCCTCGCAACAAGCGCTCGACATTGGTTCGTTTGAGCCAGCTATTTTGATTTCCTGACATTCCGTGCAAAAGGTAAAGAACAGGAGTATCTGTGCAATCTGGTTCAGTCACCCGACTAGCATCTGGATAGAGTACGGTAACACCCCACTCCATATCCAAAACTTCTGAGTAATACTCAATATTCATAACTGCCATGGTTGTCTCCTTTATACTATTCTATAAGAAAAAGCCGAATATCGACTTTTTCCGTAGGTATTCTGCTTATTATTTAGCTTCCATCACGACTGGTAAGATTGCTGGACGACGCTTGGTTTGATCAAAGAGGTACTTGGTCAAATTGTCACGAACCTTCCCTTTGAGATCTGCCCAGTCAAAGTCATCACCTTGAAGATACTCTTCTACCGTTTGGTTAATCAATTCTGAACTTTCACGGAGAATGTCGCGACTCTTCTTAAGGTAGATAAAACCACGCGTATGAACACGAGCCTTAGCCACAATCTTCTTCTCACGACGGTTAACAGTAATAGCCACGATAAAGATTCCATCCTCTGACAAGACCTTACGGTCGCGAAGAACGACATTCCCAACATCACCAATGGCATTTCCATCAATCATGACATCGCCTGCAGAAACCGCTCCAGCTGGGACGAAGTCTCCATGTTCATAGGACATGATCGTTCCCTTTTTAGGGATGAAAATGTGCTCTGGCAACATTCCAACTGCCATGGCAGCCTTGGCATGCGCATCCAACTCACGGTACTCCCCTTGGACAGGGAAAAGATATTTCGGTTGCAAAAGATTGATCATCAACTGCAAATCACGCGCATTTCCGTGTCCTGATACTCGCAAACTCTGGGTAATGAGTTTTACCACACCACCAGCTTGGTAAATCATATTTTCAACGCGAGCCACAACTGCTTCTTTGGCGGTGGATGGAGTTGTTACAATATAAACCAAGTCCCCATCCTTGATTTCTACATAACGGTGGCGCCCAACGGACATCTTGCGAAGTCCATTGATGGGTTCACCCATACGACCCGTCTCTAAGATAATCAACTCATGGTCTTCAAAACGAGACATTTCTTTGGGTTTAATCAAAAGGCTTTCATTAGCTAGAGACAATTTTTTGAGACGAATCGCTGTACGAACGATATTTTCAACATCAAATCCAGTCAAAACGACTCGGCGACCAGTCTCCGCAGCCGCATCAAAAACCTGCTGGATACGAGAAAGGTTGCTGGCAACTGCTGCAACGATGATACGACCGTCCCAGTCAGCGATGGTTTGGGTAATTTCATCCCCAACTTCACTCTCGCTCGCCACCTGAATATTGCTGTCTGCATTCGCAGAATCACTGAGAAGTGCCAAGACACCGTCACGGCCGATTTCGGCTAAACGTGCAAAATCCGTCGCATAGGATTCGCTAGCCGTCTGGTCAAATTTGAAGTCTCCTGTGTAAACAATGTTCCCTTTTGGTGTTTTTAACACAACTCCCAGGCTTTCCGGGATGGAGTGAGTCGTACGGAAGAAGGAAACCACCGTTCCCCCAAAGTCAATCTCCGTGTTTTCATCAATGATATGGAAGTCATTGAATTTCTTAACCGTATCATTTCCTTTGACAAAGAGTTTCGCCAACTCAATGGTCAACTCAGAACCAAACACAGGCACCTTAGCCTCTGCCAAGAGATAAGGCAGGGCACCAATGGCATCCGCATGCCCGTGAGTCAAGAAGACCCCTGCGATACGGTCGCTATTTTCAAAAAGGTAGTCCATGTTTGGAATGACGACATCAACCCCTAGTTGTTCATTTTCAGGGTATTTAAGCCCTGCATCCAAAACAAAGATAGATTCATCGATTTCAGCAATGTACATATTTTTCCCATTTTCTCGTACACCACCTAGTGTTGTTAAACTGATATTACTCATTTTCCCTCCGAAACTTAATTTATCTTGATTATAGGGTAGGTTTACCCTCTTATTCTAAAAGTTCTAAAACTTTCAGCCGAATCTTTTCCTATCATTATACCATTTTTTTGATGATTTTCAAAATGAAGATTTGTTTTCAAAAAAGAGCTGGTTGCCCAACTCTTTCCTAACTTCTACTCTTTTCTCATCAAAAAATTATAAATTTCTTGCACTGTGCCCAGCGCCATCATTTCTTGGTCTTTGACAGTTTGTTTGAGATTTTGGTAAATCTGACTTTCAGCAATCTCCCTTTTCGGCGCTTCTTTATTGACTGTCATGACCCCATCTTTGATCGTCACAAAGCCTAGCTCCTCAAATACTTGAATCATCTTGACCAGCAAGATTTGTTGGATATTGAGATAAGCCGCCAAATCTTTCAACTTGTAGCGAATATCAAACTCTGGGAACTGGTAAATAGTCCTATACAATTTGGCAAACTGCTCTCTGGTCCCATAACCTGTCAGATAATAGGCTTTGTCAATGTCATTTTTGAAATAGACGGCAGAGAAATGTTGCTCCTGAAAAATGGTCTTCAGCAAGGTAATATCCTCAGGAATGGTTTTTACAACCACAGCATCACTGGTCTCTAATTCTGGCAATTCTCCAGAAAAGTCCAAGACTGGAACTCCCTCTGGCAAGACTGCATTCTTCCCACGAATGTTAAAGAGTTGAACGCCTTCCACTCGCGCATCCACCATCATCAACTGGAGAGCGGTTTGGCCATTCCATTGGTTGACAGACAGGGTGACTGCCAATTCTAGATTCTTGGTTTGAGCAAACTCCGTCGCCCATCTACCTTGTCCGAAGGCCACCACTTCAAAACTAGCTTCTCCCTTAGAAATTTTTAGTTTGAGGTGGGCATTGCCTGCTCCCATGGTACGGGCACTTTCGACCTGAAAATCCTTGATATAAAAGATCGGTTTCTGATTGTCCATTCCAAAAGGTGCCAAACGTTCAAAGTTTTTGACCGTTTCTAAGCTAAGTGTCTCCAAATCCAACTCTTCATCTAGATTTAACTTGTTCTTACCACTAGCATCTGCACCTTTTTCACGGATATAGTCTTCCAAGACCTGAGATAAATCTGAAAGCTTCTCCACTTCTAGCGTCATGCCCGCCGCACCAGCATGGCCTCCAAAGGCGATAAAGAGCTCTCGATGGGGATCCAAGGCTTCAAAAATATCGACAGCTTCCACGCTACGAGCACTGCCCTTGGCACGACCGTCTTCTATATTAAGTACGATGACTGTCTGCCCTAGTTCTTCAAGCAAACGACCAGCCACGATTCCTAGAACTCCAGGATTCCAACCTTCCTTGGCTAAGACCTGGACCTTCTTCTCAGGATCCACCATGGTCTTTGCTTCTTCATAGATAGACTGGACGACTTCCTTGCGCTCTTCATTTTTCTGGTGAATCATGAGGGCAATCTCATGCGCTTCCTCGTCGTCAAACCCAGTCAACAAATCAATAGCTGGATTAGGATCGTCCAAGCGCCCCAAGGCATTTAAACGAGGGGCAATCTGAAAGCCAACCGTTTCTTCTGTCACTTCATTCGCAGCAATCCCAACCATGTCCAGCATTTCTTGTAGACCAATACGCTGGGTATGTCCCAACATTTCCAGACCATATTGAACCATGATACGGTTTTCATCCGTCAAGCTCACCATATCGGCAATAGTTCCGATGGCTACCAAATCGAGTAGTTCCACTTGCACTTCTTCTAAAAGAGCGCAAGCTAGCTTGAAAGCCACTCCACAACCAGCTAGATATTTGAAAGGATAGTCCGCATCTGGATGCTCAGGGTGAACAATCGCATAGGCATCGGGAAGGGTTTCCGGCATAGAATGGTGGTCGGTCACAATGACATCCACTCCCATAGACTGGGCCAGTTCAATGACTTCGTGACCAGCAACCCCATTGTCCACTGTCACAATCAAGGAAATTCCCTCTTGCTCGATAAAGTATTTATAAACACTGGCATTTGGACCATAGCCATCGGTAAAACGATTGGGTAGGTAAACACGGCACTCAGCACCAAGCTGTTCCAAACTTTCCTTCACAATCGAAGCTGAAGTCATACCATCCGCATCGTAGTCTCCATAGATGAGAATGTTTTCCCCTTCTTCAATGGCCTGACGAATCCGTTCCACTGCCTTGTCCATATCATGGAGCAGATAGGGGTCATGCAAGTCCTCTAAAGAAGGTTCTAAAAACTTCTTTAGACTTTCTTCATCCTGAATTCCTCTTTCAAATAATAATCGAGCCACCTCAGGACCCAGCCCAGCCTTCTTGGCTATCTTTGTAAAATCCGCATCTTCAACCTGCGGGGCAAACTGCCATTCATAAGTAGGAGTTATCAAAAAGACATCCACTCTTTCTAAGAATTCTATCGCTTCATTATAACATGATTTAGGCATTTTCTCTATCCAGATTGCTTTTTTATAACATTTTAGTGAATTTTTTTCAGATATGATTTGACAAGAACATTCTTTTGTTGTAGAATCATGTTATAAAATCTAACACGAAGGAGATCTCTCATGGCTTTAGTAGAATTTAAAAACGTCGAAAAATATTACGGAGACTATCACGCACTCCGCGACATCAATCTCCGTTTTGAAAAAGGACAAGTTGTTGTCCTGCTTGGACCTTCCGGCTCTGGGAAGTCCACTCTTATCCGTACGATCAATGGTTTGGAGGCTGTTGACAAAGGAAGTCTCTTAGTCAATGGACACCAAGTAGCAGGTGCTAGCCAGAAAGATCTGGTTCCTCTTCGTAAGGAAGTCGGTATGGTTTTTCAACATTTTAACCTTTATCCACACAAAACAGTGTTAGAAAACGTGACACTTGCACCCATTAAAGTTCTAGGAATTGATAAAAAAGAAGCTGAAAAAACAGCCCAAAAATATCTGGAATTTGTAAATATGTGGGACAAGAAAGATTCCTACCCAGCTATGCTGTCTGGTGGACAAAAACAGAGAATCGCCATCGCACGTGGTCTTGCCATGCATCCGGAACTCCTCCTCTTTGATGAACCAACATCTGCCCTTGACCCTGAAACCATCGGAGATGTTCTAGCAGTTATGCAAAAACTGGCACATGATGGAATGAATATGATCATCGTTACCCACGAAATGGGCTTTGCTCGAGAGGTTGCGGACCGCATCATCTTTATGGCAGACGGAGAAGTTTTGGTGGATACGACAGATGTCGATGACTTTTTTGACAACCCAAGCGAATCTCGTGCCCAACAATTCCTCAGCAAAATTATCAACCACGAAAGTGACAAAGTCAAATAAGGAGGCGCCTATGAAAAAGAAATTCTTTTTATCTGCATTATTAATTAGCCTTTTCAGCCTTGCTGCTACCAAACCAGTCCAAGCCGATACTAGTGTGGCAGACATTCAAAAAAGAGGCGAACTAGTTGTCGGTGTCAAACAAGATGTTCCCAATTTTGGCTACAAGGATCCCAAGACTGGGTCTTATTCTGGTATCGAAACTGACCTTGCCAAGATGATTGCGGACGAACTTAAAGTCAAGATTCGCTACGTACCAGTTACCGCTCAAACTCGTGGACCACTCCTAGACAATGAACAGGTCGATATGGATATCGCGACCTTCACCATCACAGATGAACGTAAAAAATTATACAACTTCACCAGTCCCTACTATACAGATGCTTCTGGCTTTTTGGTCAATAAATCCGCCAACATCAAAAGCATTGAGGACCTAAACGGTAAAACGATTGGGGTTGCCCAAGGTTCCATCACCCAACGCTTGATTACCGAACTGGGTAAAAAGAAAGGTCTGAAGTTTAAGTTTGTAGAACTTGGTTCCTACCCAGAATTGATTACTTCCCTTCACGCTCACCGTATTGATGCCTTTTCCGTGGACCGCTCTATCCTGTCTGGCTACATTAGTAAACGGACAGAACTGCTAGATGATAGTTTCAAACCATCTGACTACGGTATCGTTACCAAGAAATCAAATACTGAACTCAACGACTATCTTGATAACTTGGTCACCAAATGGAGCAAGGACGGTAGTTTGCAGAAACTTTATGACCGTTACAAGCTCAAACCATCTAGCCATACTGCAGATTAAGGAGGACACCCCATGACAGATTTATCATCTTGGACAGCCTATTTTCAGGATTTTGGACAATTTTTCAATGGTTTCCTCTTCACCCTTGCCTTAGCTATTGGGTCCTTTATTCTAGCCATGGTTTTGGGCATCATCTTTGGAGTCCTATCAACTAGCAAACATCAAATTTTAAGAATTTTGGCTCGTATCTTTGTCGAATTTTACCAAAATACTCCCCTCTTGGTACAGTTTGTTATTGTTTTTTATGGTTTGCCTCTTATCAGTGAACACACAATCATGATTCCGATTTATTGGACAGCTGTTCTCTGCGTCGGACTTTATCACGGAGCTTATATTGCTGAGGTTATTCGTTCAGGGATTCAGTCTATTCCTAGTGGTCAGATGGAGGCCGCCTTGTCGCAAGGTTTTTCCTATATCAGTGCCATGCGCTTGATTATCTTGCCTCAGGCCTTCCGTATCATTCTCCCTCCATTGACCAACCAAATCGTTAACCTCATCAAGAACACCTCTACCGTGGCTATCATCTCTGGAGTAGACTTGATGTTTGTAACTAAGTCTTGGTCGGCTCTCAACGGAAACTATATCCCAGCCTTTTTAGGTGCTGCTCTTCTCTACTTTGCCCTATGCTTCCCTGTTGCCCAATTTGGTCGCAAGATGGAGCAAGCCAATAAAAAAGCCTATTCACTTTAGGAGGTTACTATGGAATCTATTTTAGAAGTTTTGACCCCAGATAACCTAATCTTTATCTTTAAAGGATTTGGCTTAACCCTCTACATTTCTCTGATTGCTATCGTCCTATCAACCCTTATCGGAACAGTACTAGCCGTCATGAGAAATGGGAAAAATCCTGTCTTACGGATCATCTCCAGCATTTATATCGAGTTTGTACGTAACGTTCCCAACCTTCTCTGGATTTTCACCATCTTTTTGGTGTTCAAGATGAAGTCCACACCCGCAGGTATTACGGCCTTTACCCTTTTCACCTCAGCAGCCCTAGCTGAGATTATCCGAGGCGGTCTCAATGCTGTGGACAAAGGGCAGTATGAAGCAGGGATGTCGCAAGGCTTCACCTCAGCCCAAATCCTCTACCACATCATTCTCCCACAAGCAATCCGTAAAATGCTGCCAGCTATCATTTCTCAGTTTGTGACCGTGATTAAGGATACCAGCCTTCTCTACTCTGTTATCGCCCTACAAGAACTCTTTGGCGCCAGTCAAATTCTCATGGGACGTTATTTCGAACCAGAGCAGGTCTTCAGTCTTTATATCCTGATTGCCTTGATCTACTTTATCTTTAACTTTGCCATTTCTAGCCTGTCTCACAAGCTAGCAAAACGTTGGCAACAAGCCGCAGAATAAAAAAGAAATGTGAACTCAAAACAAGGGTTCACATTTTTTTCTATAAATGAAAAAGAGTATCTCAATACTATGCAAACGTTTTACTTTTTGGTAAAATGACTTTAAAACCATAAAGCAAGGAGAAAAACAATGATTCAAGACCTTTACAAAGAATTCTCTCAACTGGAACAAGTAGAAACTATCGCTCTTGGTGGTTCACGTGCAGGACAAGACTACGATCAAAATTCTGACTATGATGTCTATGTCTATCTTAACTCACCTATTGACGAGAAGACTCGTCAAATCATTCTTAGCAACTATTGCTCCTATATGGAAATTGGAAACCAGTTTTGGGAATTAGAGGACGACTGTGTACTAAACAACGGTATCCAAATCGAGTTGATTTATCGTTCGCTGGAGTCGTTTGAACAAGAATTGAACTCAACCGTTTTTCAACACAAAGCTCAAAATGCTTATACAACTTGCATGTGGCATAATCTACTCCACAGCAAGATTCTATACGATCCGAATGGAAACTATGCTTCGCTCCAAAGAGCCTACCAGATTCCCTATCCACAGGAACTCAAAAAGCATATCATTGAAAGGCAACTCCTTTTGCTAGAACAAGCCATGCCTGCCTTCTCTCACCAAATAGAAAAAGCTATCAAACGCCAAGATTTTCTCAGTATGAATCATCGTACAAGTGAATTTTTTGCTTCCTATTTTGACTTGTTATTTGCGCTCAATGAGCAAACCCATCCTGGGGAAAAACGAATGTTGGAGTACGCAAAGACCAATTGTACTCTCCTCCCTAAACAATTTGAAGAAACTATTCGCAAGTATTTCCAACTACTCTATCAACCACAACAAGAAGAACAAGCGATCGTAACCTTGCAAACTATCCTGAAGGAACTAAAAGCCATTTTGCCATAGACCAAAAAGAAAATGTGAACCTCTGTTGTTGTTCACATTTTTATTTGTCGTTGACTGTAAAATTCTAGTCTACTCATATTCAGTTGCCTATTTTTGGCTCTCTCTGAAAATCTGTAACTAGGTTAGAAATTGTTCAATTGATTGACGAGCAATCATGAAGCCGTTCCAAAAACCGCACTCACAATCACTTACCCTGCTCTTTCATTACTAGTAACAATTTTTCCCTTAGGGTTACTACAAGATTTTTTAGAGATTCTAACAAGAATTACAATATGAATTTTACATATTACCATAGAACACCTCTATAGGAGAAAATCAGAGCTAAAATTAATAAAATATAGAAGGCGAGAAAAAGCCATCTCATCTTCACACATAGAGCAATATATTCTCTGATAAAGGCCGATGGGATATAGTAGGCGGCTGTACGGCAACCAAGGCCATCTCCCTTCATCCCAATACGGCGAGCATAGGTACTAGTACGAAAAACATGATAATCATTGGTTACAAAAAGAAAACGTGGACTAGCCACCAGCTTCTCTCCCATTTCTTTTGAGAAGAGAAGATTCTCATAGGTTGTCGTTGAATCTTCCTCTAGGAGAATTGCTTCTCTCGGAACATCCGTCTCTTCCAGCAAATAATTACAAATTGCCTGAGCTTCGGAAATCTTTTCATCCCCACCTCGACCACCACTTGCGATGATTTTAACATTGGGATTGAGAGACTGGTGATAAGCTTCTACTGCCTTATCAATACGACTCTTCAGTAAGGGAGTCACTTTTTCTCCATTCAACAAGCCTGCTCCGTGAATGATAATAAAATCATAATATTTTTTCTTAGGAATAAAAAGATACAGGATAGAATAAAGCAGAAATCCTGCAAAGGCAAAACCAAAAATCAAATACGAATAAATCAAAAAGAAAAAGATAATATTCACTAGATGATTGGTGTAGAACAAGCCCTTGGTATCGCTCACTCGAATTGCCATGATTACAAAAAAGAATAGAATTACGCAGCCTAATCCTAGAGACAAATAATTTGCCTTGGATTTTCCTTCTTTTTTCAATAACACAAATCCATTATAAATAAGGAAAAAACCACTTAGAAAAACTAAAAAAGGGAGCAAAAGAAAAATCACTGCAAAGAAAATCATGTGCAATTCTTCTTGCCCAGCCTCATAAAAAAGATTGGCAATAGACAGGTAAGAAAAGAGCAGAGATAAAAGCAAAAGAGCCGGATTCCAGAGACTGCGATTGTCCCTTAAAAACGAAATCAGAAAAAGTAGGACAAAAAATCCTGTGATAAAGTACATAGTCTCCTCCTTTAATGACTACATTGTACCATAATTGTGGCAATAGAAAAAGAGGAGCCTAGCCCTCTCATTATTTTACAATTCTTGCTTCTGCATCTGCCACAACCTGAGCCAGACTCATCTGACGAAGTTGATTTTCCATAGCTACTTGGATATCCAGCAATTTCTGATCCAAGACCTTATGAATATTAGCCCCTACTGGACAGTTAGGATTGGGATTGTCATGGAAACTAAAGAGCTTACCGGATTTTCCTAGACATTCGACAGCCTGATACACATCAAAAAGGCTAATATCTTGGAGGTCTTTGATAATCTCGGTACCGCCCGTCCCACGCGCAACTGAAATCAATCCTGCTTTTTTGAGTTGCGACAAAGTCTTACGGATAATGACTGGATTAACTCCAACGCTAGCTGCGAGAAAATCACTGGTCACCTTACTTTCCCGGCCCTTGATAGCAATGATAATTAGCATATGGGTCGCAATGGTAAATCGACTTGAAATTTGCATTTTATTCCCCTTTCACCTGAGATTCTCATCATCTCTCTTATCATACCCATTATACCCCTTTTTGATGTCATGTCAATCATTACTACTATCTAACCATGCATCCAACTCAATATCATGTCCCTGTTCTTGGGCAATCTCATATAGAAGTTCCTGATTATGAGTGTGGTGAATCCCATTTACCAAACTTTCATAGTAGACCCGGAAATAGGGGAGCTTTAAATCTTTGGCCAACTGCAATTCGGCTTCTACATCATAATCCACTCGACGAAAATCAACATCAGCCAAACCTGCTTCATCAAACTCTAAAATCATATACTGAGCCCGTAGGTCCTTACGTAATCCCGCATCTAAAAAGAAGGGTTGCCCAATGGACCCTGGATTAAGAATCAACTGTCCATCACTTCCATAACGAAGCAACTGTTGGTGGATATGACCATATACTGCGATGGAGGCGTGTGGATTCGTCACTAATCTATCAAAATCTTCTTGTTTTCCCGTATGAATCAACTCCCTACCCCAGTTTTTATCAGGGAGATGGTGAGTGATTCCTACCGTCAGATCACCAAACTGACGATGAACTTGCATGGGTTGATTGTGGAGGTCTTCGATTTCTTCAGGGCTGATTTCTTCTAATATATATTGGCATTGACGTAGGAGGTAGCGATGACTAGCTTTTGTCAAATCTAGCTTACGATGCAAACCTCGCCAGAGACTATTCTCCCAATTACCAAGAACTCTTATAGTAATAGGCAAAGCAGCTAAAAGATTCAATATCCTTCTACGTCCTGTTCCTGGCATAAGAATATCCCCCAAAAGCCAGTACTCATCTACATTTGCCTTTTTAGCATCAGTCAGTACAGCTTCCAGGGCTGTCGTATTCCCATGTATGTCTGAAAGAACTGCTATTTTGGTCATTCTTTCTCCTCATTTCCTCTTACTTCTTTTGTTAGTATTATAGCAGAAAACACTCAAAAAGAGCACTATCACTACTCACTGGATTAACTTGTAAAGGCTTCCAAGACGTGCTATAATATAAGCAGAGAGTTCCCCTTCATTTAGGATTATGTGGTCTTCAACATCTCTCAATTTTTGTAGATTGGAGGACTATTGCCATGCGGAAATATCTTAAGTATATTCCATACTACCTTGTCATTTTCTTCTTTTACTGGCCCCTCTATGAGTTGCTTTTACTGTTGATATCTGATTCTTATACGCTGAAGGGACTTTACATTTATAACATTCTCCTCTTTTCTCCCCTAGTAACCTTTATCGTATCACTACTTTATAGCTATCGATTTCATTTCTCACTTTGGTGGCTACTCGGTATTGGTCTGGTCTTTTGCTTTACCATCATCACCTTTGGTGAGTTCATCCTGCTTTACTTCCTAGCCTATGAACTCTTTGCCCTACTTGGCTTGGCTGCTGGCATGGGTATCAAGCATGTCTTCCAAAGAGAGAAAAACAAAAAAATTATACAAAAACCTTGAAAATTCTCGCAA
The DNA here is from genome assembly GCF_019685515.1 of Streptococcus cristatus. Classification (GTDB taxonomy): domain Bacteria; phylum Bacillota; class Bacilli; order Lactobacillales; family Streptococcaceae; genus Streptococcus. The sequence continues at coordinate 507,618 of NZ_JABFFN010000001.1, read as the reverse complement.
TCATGCTATAATAATGCATAGAGACAAGTCACTTAGTCCCTTTCTACTAGAGAGTGCGTGGTTGCTGGAAACGCATAGAAAGCCTAAACTGATACTACTCTACTGACTTTTATGCAAACATAAAACGGTGGCTACGTTAAAGCCAATCTGAGGTGTCCCTCTTTTTTGAGGAACATAAATGAAGGTGGAACCACGTTGCGACGTCCTTTCGAGGATGTCGCTTTTTGTTTTGTCAGAAGGAGGAAGAACGATGCTTTATATGATTGGCGGATCGCCTTGCAGTGGAAAGTCAACAATTGCCTCACTTCTTGCTAGACAGTATCAACTACTTCATATCAAACTGGATGATTTGGTAGAAGAGATGATGAGTCAAGCAAGTGCAGACTCACAGCCGATTTGCCTTCTTAGGCAGGATAGAAATCCAGAACAAATCTGGATGAGAAATCCAGAAGAGATAGCAGATGAAGAATGGCGCTTTTATCAAGTAAGATTTTTCCTTATGTAAAATCTTACTTGATAAAAAATCAAAACAGACCTCTCTTGGTGGAGGGAGCTGGACTTTTGCTTCACTTGGTAAAGGAGCTTGAATGTCCAACGTCTTCCTATCTATGCTTGACTCCAACAGCCGATTTTCAAAAAAAGCATTATACACAGAGAGAATGGGTTCCTTATATCTTAGAGGGTACAACCAACCCTGAGCAAGATTTTGAAAACTGGATGCAACGAGATATTCTTTTTGCTCAAATGGTTCATAAGGAAGCGGTGTTGTTAGGCTATCCTAGCCTCATAACAGATGGCAGTCAATCAGACTGCGGAAGAAGTTGCTCGGCTCTTAAAATTGTCCAACAAAAAAAGAATAAATATTTAAGGAGAAAACCATGATTAAGATTACTTTCCCAGATGGCGCTGTTCGTGAATTCGAATCTGGCGTTACAACTTTTGAAATTGCCCAATCTATCAGCAATTCCCTAGCAAAAAAAGCCTTGGCTGGTAAATTCAACGGCAAACTCATCGACACTACTCGTGCTATCACTGAAGATGGAAGCATCGAAATCGTGACGCCTGATCACGAAGATGCTCTGCCAATCTTGCGCCACTCAGCTGCTCACTTGTTTGCCCAAGCAGCTCGTCGCCTCTTCCCAGACATTCATTTGGGTGTCGGCCCAGCTATCGAAGACGGTTTCTACTACGATACGGACAATCAAGCTGGTCAAATCTCCAATGAAGACCTGCCTCGTATCGAAGAAGAAATGAAGAAGATCGTTAAAGAAAACTTCCCATCAATCCGTGAAGAAGTTACGAAAGACGAGGCACGTGAAATTTTCAAGAACGACCCTTACAAGTTGGAATTGATTGAAGAGCACTCAGAAGATGAGGGTGGTTTGACTATCTACCGTCAGGGCGAATACGTGGACCTCTGCCGTGGTCCTCACGTCCCATCAACAGGTCGTATCCAAATCTTCCACCTGCTCAACGTAGCTGGTGCCTACTGGCGTGGAAATAGCGACAACGCGATGATGCAACGAATCTACGGTACAGCTTGGTTTGACAAGAAAGACTTGAAGAACTACCTTCAAATGCGTGAAGAAGCTAAGGAACGTGACCACCGTAAACTCGGTAAAGAGCTTGACCTCTTCATGATTTCACAAGAAGTCGGACAAGGTTTACCATTCTGGTTGCCAAACGGAGCGACTATCCGTCGTGAATTGGAACGCTACATTGTCGACAAGGAAATCGCTGCAGGCTACCAACATGTTTACACTCCACCAATTGCCTCAGTGGAACTCTATAAAACTTCTGGTCACTGGGATCACTACCGTGAAGATATGTTCCCAACTATGGACATGGGAGACGGTGAAGAGTTTGTCCTCCGTCCAATGAACTGTCCTCACCATATCGAAGTTTATAAACACCATGTACACTCATACCGTGAATTACCAATCCGTATCGCTGAGATTGGCATGATGCACCGATATGAAAAATCTGGCGCCCTTACAGGCCTTCAACGTGTACGTGAAATGTCTCTAAATGATGGTCATACTTTTGTAGCTCCAGAACAAATTGAGGAAGAATTCAAGAAAATTCTTCAATTGATTATCGACGTGTATGAAGACTTTAATTTGACAGATTACCGTTTCCGCTTGTCTTATCGTGACCCAGAAGATAAACACAAATACTTTGACAACGATGAGATGTGGGAAAATGCACAACGCATGTTGAAAGCAGCTATGGATGATATGGAACTGGACTACTTTGAAGCTGAAGGTGAAGCAGCCTTCTACGGACCAAAATTGGATATCCAGGTTAAAACTGCCCTCGGTAAAGAAGAAACCCTTTCTACTATCCAGCTTGACTTCTTGCTTCCAGAACGCTTCGATCTGAAATATGTTGGAGCAGATGGCGAAGAGCACCGTCCAGTTATGATCCACCGTGGAGTTATCTCAACTATGGAACGCTTTACAGCTATCTTGATTGAGAACTACAAGGGTGCCTTCCCAACATGGCTTGCACCACACCAAGTAACCCTCATCCCAGTATCTAACGAAAAACACGTGGACTACGCTTGGGAAGTAGCCAAGAAACTCCGTGACCGTGGTGTCCGTGCAGATGTAGATGAACGCAATGAAAAAATGCAGTTCAAGATCCGTGCTTCACAAACTAGCAAAATTCCTTACCAATTGATCGTTGGGGATAAGGAAATGGAAGACGGAACCGTCAACGTTCGCCGCTACGGCCAAAAAGAAACACACACTGTCTCAGTTGATGACTTTGTTCAAGCTATCCTAGCTGATATCGCCAACAAATCACGCGTTGAGAAATAAAACAATCACAGTCTGAGAAACATTTTTCAGAGCCAGAAAAAGCAACAACTCAAATAGCTGTTGCTTTTTATATTTTATACTCAATGAAAATCAAAAAGCAAACTAGGAAGCTAGCCGCAAGCTGTACTTGAGTACGGTAAGGCGACGCTGACGTGGTTTGAATTTGATTTTCGAAGAGTATTATTTAACCCGAGCTAGTAGTGATTGACCAAACCACCACAAATGATATCCTCCCAAGATTTGCTTTCATGAGTTAGATAAGATCAATATCCTCAATCCTTATCTGCTTCATTTTCTTTTACGAGATCTTTTTGTGAATCCTTTTCAGAGAGTTTTTGATCGATATACTTGTTAATGGTTTCATAAAATTCCTTGGTCATCTCACTATCTAATTTTGTCGAATTATGGACTTGATTGACTTTCAATTGAACAGATTGAATACCGTAAGAGGCTTGTTTTTGATGGAGCGTTTCTAATTCTTCGTCTGAAATCGGATCTCCAACAACCGTCAAGACCAATTCATTGTTCCTTGACTTGTAGACTTGATTAATGACCGTGTGATTGGCAAACTCTTTTGCTATAAACTGTTTGATTCCTTCTTTTCGCGCTTGTTCTATCGACAGAGTGACTGCTGAATAACTGGCTGGAAGAACCAATAATACAATCAAGGAAGTCAAGCCAATTTTCATTTTAATGTTTAGCTCTTTAAATGAACTTAAGGGAGATTTTCTCATCAAAATTCTTGTTCCAACAATGTTGGCTAGCATGATAAAGACACAGTTGATCAAAAAAAGATAGAGAGCCCCAAATAAAAATCGTACATTTCCATTAGCTAAACCATAACCTGCAGTACAGATAGGTGGCATCAGAGCTGTTGCAATGGCTACTCCTGGCACGATATTGTTTGCTTCTTTTTTCCTTGAACCAATTACGCCTGCTATCCCACCAGCAATAGCAATGAGAACATCCCAAATGGTTGGAGAGGTTCGTGCAATCAATTCGCTACTTTCATAAGATAAGGGAGAAATCCAGAAATACAGAGCCGAGACAAGCAAGCTGACCAATACTTGAGTAAATAAAACCTCTAGAGATTGCTTGATTAAACGCGTATCAAAAATAGCTAAACCAAATCCGAGTCCAACAATCGGTGTCATAAGAGGGGAAATCAGCATGGCTCCAATAATGACAGCTGTTGAATTCATATTTAGGCCGATAGAGGCAATAAAAATCGCACACATCAAAATCACTGTATCTCTTAATCGAACATGAAGATCATCATATAATTTCTCACGGTATTCACGTGTTGAATAGTTTCCGTTCATTGGTTACTCCTTTTATTTCATATAATCTTGTTTCTGCATGGATGATGGTAGAGAGACTTTTGTCCAATCTTACATATTTTTCTTCTCATCTGTTATTCTTTTGAAAATTATCCTTTAAATATCCGTCAGTCCATCCTTAACATTATATCAAAAATTTTACAGTCTTTATTTGAAGAAATCTATCAATTGAACAGATAGAGAAAGTTATCGTCAACCTCATGGTATCATCGACTACTTCAATGACCTCGAGAACTAAACTAAGCATATGATAAGCAAAGGCCAATGGAGAAATGCAAAAATTACAGGAAGGAAGAAGACTGTCAAGATTTGCTTGTTAATGGTTTGCTTAATCTGCTTTTGATCTAGACCTACCTGTTCGTTTGTGGTCTTCATATCCCTCAGAGAGTTGTTTATAGTAGATAAAATAATTTACTAGGATACACAGTTAAAGATAGAAAAGCCCAGTTGTCTTATCCTGGGCTCTTATCTACTCTTCTCACTCAAGGACTAAGTTCACTTGAGCAAACTGAATCCGCACTGTCGTTCCTTTTCCGACCTCAGACTCGATACGAATCTGGTGACCCAATTCTTCAGAAATTTTCTTAGATAGGTAAAGTCCAAGTCCAGATGACTGCTGGGTTAGGCGACCATTATATCCTGAAAAGCCACGTTCAAAGACTCGGAGCACATCACTGTTTTTAATCCCGATTCCCGTATCCTTGATACAGAGCTCCTGGCCTTCCATATAAATCTCTAGTCCACCTTTCTTGGTGTATTTGAGGCTGTTTGAGAGGATTTGTTCAATGACGACCAACAGCCACTTCTTATCGGTCACGATGATTTTGTCAAGGTCATGTAGATTGACGGTCAGTCCCTTTTGGATAAAGAAAAGAGCATACTTACGAACCACTTCCTTAACTAAGTCATCCACTTGAACCTTTTCAAATACCAAGTCATCGTGGAAGCTTTCCAAACGAAGATACTGCAACACCAGATTGGTATAGGAGTCAATCTTAAAGATTTCCTGTTCCAGTTGCTGCTTGACCTCACGATCAGATACTTCTGCTACCAAGAGACGGCTCGCTGCAATAGGAGTCTTTATCTGATGAACCCACAAGGTGTAGTAGTCAAGCAAATCCGTCAGTTTACTTTGGGCTTCTGACTTCTTTTGATACAATTCAGACTCACGCTCTTCGAGTTTTTCCGCTAGCACACATTCCAAAGGAGACTTTGGGTCTCTTTCAGCATAGAGTACTTCCTGCCGGTAAACCTGAGCTTCTGCAAAAATATCCCAAACCAAAAATAAAAGGGTCAAAAAGCTACTGAGGAGGAAAAAATAGAAAAAATAAAATCCTATACTGGCGAATAAAAACTGAAAGAGAAAAACAAGAAAACCCAATGAAAAAATATAGATAAAAAGACGACTGCGAGAACGCAGATAGGCTAGAAAAAATAGTTTCCAATCAAGCATGTTTCAGTCCGTATCCTATCCCTTTCTTGGTTTCGATAAAGCCTGCCAAGCCTTGTTCCTCCAGCTTTTTGCGCAAACGAGCAACATTGACAGACAGGGTATTGTCATCGATGAAAAAGTCACTGTTCCAGAGTTCCCGCATCAGGTCATCACGCGCCACGATATTGCCAGCATGTTCAAACAGCACTCGCAAAATTTGAAATTCATTCTTGGTCAAACTCAGGACTTCCCCCTGATAGTGCAGGTCCATAGACTTGGTATTGAGGATCACACCCGCATACTCCAGCAGACTTTCATCTCGGCCAAACTCATAGGAACGGCGCAACAAGCCCTGAACCTTGGCAAGGAGTACCTGCTGGTCAAAAGGCTTGGTCACAAAGTCATCCGCTCCCATATTGATTGCCATGACGATATCCATAGCCTGATCTCTCGAAGACAGAAACATGATAGGTACCTTGGAAATTTTACGAATCTCCTGACACCAGTGATAACCATTAAAGAGTGGCAAACCAATATCCATGAGGACCAAATGAGGCTCTGACTGAACAAAAAGGCTCAATACTTCCATAAAGTCCTCCACCAAAATAACCTCAAAACCCCATTCTGAGAGCAGTTTCCCCACTTGTTGCCGAATAACTTGGTCATCTTCTACTAGTAAAATCTTGTGCATGCGCTCCTCCTTTACTCTTGTTCAAAATATCAAATGCCTTAATAAAAAAACCTATGGATTAGTATCTCAACTATTTGGCTATCTATTTTTCAAATCCAGGTTAGGAAGCGAAAGCTAAATAGAGAATAATCCCATTGATATCATACCTTATTTTTAACTATAGTTCCAGCCTTATCCTATATTTCCTTTTTTGTGCTCATTTGGTCCGTGTTTTTTTACTTAAAGAATAGATTTAAAATAAGCAATCTCATCAAAATAAATGCTTTGTAAGCTTATGTAACTCTTCTGTTTACAAATGTAATTGCTTTAAACTAATTCATTTATCCTTCTTATTGACAAGCCAGCTAGGATTTGTTAAAATATGAATGAATAAAATAAATAATTCATTCATTCCTAGAGGAGGTAAGATCAGATTGGACAAAAAACAAGCTTTAAAAACAGCGGCTTATGACGTTTTTTCGAAAAAGGGTTACAAGGCGACAGGAATTTCAGAAATCGCTAGGCAAGCTGGTGTAGCAGTCGGCTCTTTTTATAACTATTACGAGAGTAAAGAAGCCATTTTTCTAGACATCTATATAGATGAAAACAACCGTGTTCGCCAAGCTATGATTGAAGAACTGGATTGGGAAATTGATATGATTGATCTTATTAGTCAACTCTTTACTCAGTCCAGAGCACTCGTTTCTTCCAATAAAATCCTTGCAGAATGGTACAATCCTGCCATAGCCGATGAGTTGCATAGCTACTATTCCTCAGAAGAAGGCAAAGTCACAAATCCATTTCATCAGTTTCTAGTAAAAACTTTTACAAATCGTATGCAGGCTGAAGGGTATTCTCCAGAAAAGATTCAAGAGATTTTACAAGTTTACAACCTATTTTACTACATGGATATGCATATCACGGAAAAAGATTTTCCAGATATAGGCAAAACTGTCGAAATGCTTGCAACCAACTTCATAAAAGGAGTTCTAAAATAAAGAAAATGGTTTTCTTTATTTTTTGAAAATTTATGAATGAATTTAATTATAGTTCATTCAATAATTAAGAATAGGAGTCATAAAAAAATGAAAAGAGGTAAAAAATGTTTATTATCATTCTATCAACACTTGGATTACTAGCCCTTATAACTTGGGGTGCCATTGCCTATCTTGGACGAAGTCAGACATTATCGATAAAATCCATCGAAAATCCTACCGGAGATCTGTATTTAATTCATATCACAAAGCCGAGTCATCAAGCCTGGAAAGCTGGGGCTTATGCTAAGTTTACACTCCCTGATACGTCGTCCGCTTCTAGGAAAAACGAAGCTAAGGGTGAGCAGACCAGTCGATGGCTAACCATTGCCTCCACACCTGAAGAAGATGAAATCCTCATTTTAACGCATAATAGTGGTAGCCACTTTAAGGAAACCTTAACACATTTATCTGCTGGCAGTGAGATTGAGATGAGTTGGTTGGATTCCTCTTTAACCGTTAAAGATACGAATCAGCCACTAGTTTGTTTTGCATCTGATGTTGGCATTTCTGCTTTACGTCCCCTTATCAAAGAATGGGCTGGTAAAGCTCCAATTATTCTCAACCATTTTGACAAAGGAGTTACTATTTTCGATAATGAGATGAAGGAACTGGCTCAAAAAACATCGAATTTTACTTATAAAACTAGCGATGAACTTTCTCAAAGTCAAGAATTTTTAAAACGTGCTATTGATGAATACGGCAATCAAGCCAGCTATCTTATCACTGGACAGCCTGATGATGTAAATGAGATGAAGAATTTTTTAAAGGAAAATGGGATTGATAGTAAAAACATTCAAGTAAGTTCATTTAGAGGTTTGAAATAAAAGCAATCTGTCTTCTGTATATCTAACTACTAGGTCTTTATTCAGGGAGACTAAACAAGCCTACTAGCTAATTCTAGGTAAATGTGATAGGATAAACATAGAGAAAGGAGCTTTTATGGCCAATATTTTTGACTACCTGAATGATGTAGCATACGATTCCTTTTATGACCTCCCCGTGAATGAGTTAGACGTTCTTGTCCTGACTGAATTAACCTACCTTGCTTTTGATAATGTAGTCAGCCAAGAACCAAAGCGTCTCATAGATCTAGCACCTCAAATCCCTAGAGAAACGACTATGCTGACCAATAAGAATCGCCTCCAATTGTTGGATCAGCTCACTCAACACAAACGCTTTAAAAATTGCAAGCTCTCAAACTTTATCAACGATATCGATCCTGAATTGCAAAAACAGTTTGCGGCCATGACTTATCGTATCAGTCTCGATACCTATTTGCTTGTTTTTCGTGGGACGGATGATAGTATCATCGGTTGGAAAGAAGATTTCCATATGACCTATATGAAGGAAATCCCAGCTCAAAAACATGCCCTCCAATATTTAGAGAACTTTTTTGTCCAACATCCTAACCAAAAGGTTATCCTAGCAGGACACTCAAAAGGGGGCAATCTAGCTGTCTATGCTACCAGTCAACTTGATCCAAACTTGCAGAAAAACATTATCGCTGTCTATACTTTTGATGCGCCTGGACTTCACAAGGAACTAACCAAAACACCAGGCTATCAAAACATGATGGAAAGAACGAAAATATTTGTCCCACAAGGTTCTATTATCGGGATGATGCTGGAAATTCCGGATAAAAAAATCGTCGTTCGAAGCACTGCCTTGGGTGGTATCGCCCAGCACGATACCTTCAGTTGGCAGATTGAAGACAAACACTTTGTCCAACTAGACGAGACCAATAGTGATAGTCAGCAAGTCGATACAACCTTCAAGGAATGGGTTGAAACAGTTCCTGACGAAGAACTGCAGCTCTACTTCGATCTCTTTTTTGGAATCATTCTCGATGCAGGCATCTCCTCTATCAACGATCTTTCTTCCTTCAATGTCATTGAACACATTCATCAACTCTTTGTACAAGCTCAATCCCTCACTCCCGAAGAAAGAGAAACCATGGGGCGCTTAACCCAACTCTTGATTGACACCCGCTATCAAGCTTGGAAAAATCGTCAAAGCACGAAAAAGACTTTTTGATACCCTAAGTATCCTCTTCTATGCTATACTTAGTTTAGTACATTCTTTGAGATTGGAGCCAGTATGAAAATCCATAAAACCGTGAATCCCGTTGCCTATGAAAACACTTATTATCTAGAAGGAGACCAACACCTGATTGTGGTTGACCCAGGTAGCCATTGGGAGGCTATTCGCAAGACCATCGAGAAAATCAACAAACCAGTCTGTGCGATTCTCCTGACCCACACCCACTACGACCATATTATGAGTCTGGACTTGGTTCGTGAAACTTTTGGAAATCCTCCAGTTTATGTAGCAGAGAGCGAAGCTAGCTGGCTTTACACTCCAGTCGATAATCTCTCTGGTCTCCCTCGTCATGATGATATGGCAGATGTGGTCGCAAAACCAGCAGAGCACACCTTTGTCTTTCATGAGGAATACCAGCTTGAGGAATTTCGTTTTACAGTTCTACCAACTCCAGGCCACTCTATCGGCGGCGTTTCCCTCGTCTTTCCTGATGCCCATCTAGTCTTGACAGGAGATGCTCTATTCCGCGAAACCATTGGACGGACGGACCTTCCTACAGGAAGCATGGAACAACTTCTCCATAGTGTCCAGACTCAACTCTTCACTCTTCCTAACTACGATGTCTATCCAGGGCATGGTCCAGCTACAACCATCGCTCACGAAAAGACCTTTAATCCCTTTTTCTAGCAAGCAAAAAACCAAGGATAGCATCCTTGGTTTTTGTCTTACCAAATAATCACGCGGTCCTCTGGTGAACGCCACATACCGTCGCCTTCTTTGACATCATAAGTTGTAAAGAAGTCATCGAAGTTTGGCACCTGGATGTTAACACGGAGTTTGGCTGGCGCGTGCACATCGACACTAGCCATGAGTTTCATCAACTCTGGACGACCTTTCATGCGCCAGATACGTGCAAAGTTGTGGAAGAATTCTTCGGCTGAGAAGTCTGGCTCTCTCTTGGCAGCTTCAAGGGCTGCAGCAATTCCTCCAAGGTCAGCAACGTTTTCGGATACGGTTAATTTGCCGTTTATCCTTGCGCCGTAGGATTCTTGACCATCAAACTGGTCGATGACCTTCTGAGTCTTTTCTTTGAAGGCAGCATAGTCATTCTCAGTCCACCAGTCTTTGAGACTACCATTTTCATCAAAGGAAGCTCCATTTGTATCAAAGGCATGAGAAATCTCATGGGCAATAACCGCTCCGATACCACCATAGTTGGCTGAAGATGACTGATGCAAGTCATAGAATGGAGCCTGTAAAATAGCCGCTGGGAAAACAATCAAGTTCTTCTGAGGATTGTAGTAGGCATTCACCATGTGAGCTGGCATACCCCACTCCTTGTAATCAACCGGTTGGTTCCACTTGCTCCAGCTGTGCTTGATTTCCACACGCGCAAAGGCTAGGGCATTCTCAAAGAGACTGGCAGTTTCATCTACTACTTTGTCCTTGTAGCGTTCTGGCAATTCCTCTGGATAACCAATATAAGGCTTGATGACATTAAGTTTGACAATGGCCTTATCTCGCGTTTCAGGTGTGAGCCAGTCGTTATTAGCCAAGCGTTCCTTATAAACGTCAATCATTGTCGCTACTTTTTTCTCTACGTCTGTCTTGGCTTCTGGAGAGAATTTTTCATGCGCATACCAGAGACCAAGAGCTTGCTTGAAAGGACCTTGGGCCAAGTGATAAGCTGCCTTGACCTTGTCCTGTGCTTCTGGCACACCTGAAAGGGCACGTCCGTAGGCACCTGACAAAACACGAATCTCGTCAGTTAGATAGCTGGTTGAAAGATTGACTACGCCCAAAATCAAAGTCGCCTTAAGCAAAGGCCATGCTTCTTCACTATAGAATTGCTCTGCTGCTTGCCAGAAACGTTCCTCATCTACGATAACCTTGTCAGGCACTTGCCCAAGAACAGCTTGGAAGAAGTCATCTAGAGGTAGGGCAGGAGCAAATTTCTTGAAATCTTCATAAGCGTATGGATGGTAGAGTTTGGCATATTCTGAACTTTCTTCGTTAGAAAGTACCACAGCCGCAATGCGACGGTCCAATTCCAATCGTTTCTCTAGTAAGTCTGCGATTTCCTCATCTGAAAAATTATAGGCTTTGAGAAGATTCGTAGTACTTTCCTTCCAAAGAGTCAAGAGCTCCTCACGCTGAGGATGGTCTTCAGCGTAGTAAGTCGTATCTGGCAAAATCGTCCCTGGTGCACTGGCCCAGAGAACATTGGTTCTGGCATCCATAAAGTCTGGTGATACACCAAATGGAAGGAAGTTTGGCTTCCCTGCTAGTTCAAACTCTGCCAGTTTGCTGGTGAAATCTGCAAAGCTCTCCAAATCTTGGTATTCCTTGAGCATTGGCAAAACAGGATTAATCCCATCTGCTTCTCTCTTGTCAAAATCACGTACCATACGATGGTACTTAACAAAGTTTGCGAGGATGGCATCCTCTGGGACTTCTTCACCTGCCAACCACTTGTCTGTAGTCGCCAGCATCAACTCTTCAATTTCCTCGTCAAGGTCAATAAAACCACCTGTTCGAGATTTGTCAGCTGGAATGACAGCTGTTTTTTCCCATTCGCCATTGATTGCATCATAAAAATCGTCTTGATAACGTGTCATCTTGTTCTCGCTTTCATTTTTTCACTTATTCTTAGCTTAGCAAAAAACACTTGGGAATGCAATTAAAAATGGTTTCTCTTTTCACTTCATTTTTCAGTTATTATTTTAAATTTTTCAAAAATTAACTTGACTTAATTTTTTTTTTAAGGTATATTAAAAGACAGGAGGAATACAACTGTATGATACGTATCGAAAACCTCAGTGTCTCCTACAAAGAAACGTTGGCACTAAAGGATATTTCACTAGTGCTCCAAGGACCAACTATTACCGGAATTATTGGTCCAAACGGTGCTGGAAAATCAACTTTATTAAAAAGTATGTTGGGAATTATCCCACATGAAGGTCAGGCCTTTCTCGATGACAAAGAATTCAAGAAATCTTTACATCGGGTTGCCTATGTCGAGCAAAAAATCCATATCGACTACAATTTCCCTATCAAGGTCAAGGAATGCGTCTCTCTGGGACTCTATCCATCTATCCCACTCTTTCACACCTTAAAGGCCAGTCACTGGAAAAAAGTGGCAGATGCCCTTGAAATCGTTGGGCTCTCAGACTATGCTGATCGCCAAATCAGCCAGCTCTCAGGAGGACAATTTCAACGTGTGTTGATTGCCCGCTGTTTAGTGCAGGAAGCTGACTACATCTTTCTAGATGAGCCATTTGTCGGGATTGACTCGGTTAGTGAAGAGATTATCATGAACACGCTGAGAGACCTTAAAAAAGCTGGTAAAACAGTTCTCATCGTCCATCATGACCTCAGCAAAGTCCCCCATTATTTCGATCAAGTTTTGCTTCTCAATCGAGAATTAATAGACCTTGGTCCGACTAAAGAAACCTTTACCGAAGCCAATCTTAAGAAGGCCTACGGTAGCAAACTCTTTTTCAATGGAGGTGACCTATGATAGCAGAATTTATCGATGGATTGCAACATTTCCATTTCCTACAAAACGCCTTGATAACAGCTATAGTCATCGGAGTGGTTGCTGGAGCTGTGGGATGTTTTATCATCCTACGTGGGATGTCTCTCATGGGAGATGCTATCTCTCACGCAGTTTTGCCCGGCGTAGCCCTTTCCTTTATCCTGGGAATTGATTTCTTTATTGGAGCCATTATCTTTGGCTTGATGGCCTCCATCATCATTACCTACATCAAGGGAAACTCTATCATCAAGAGTGACACTGCCATTGGTATTACCTTTTCATCTTTCTTAGCCCTAGGTGTCATCTTGATTAGTGTTGCCAAGAGTTCGACAGACCTCTTCCATATCCTTTTCGGGAATATCCTCGCTGTCCAAGACATGGACATGTGGATTACCATTGGTGTGGGCGCAGTCATTCTTTTGATTATCGGGATTTTCTTTAAACAACTATTGATTACATCCTTTGACGAGCTCCTGGCTAAAGCCATGGGAATGCCTGTCAATTTCTACCACTATCTGCTCATGGTGCTCTTGACCCTTGTGTCTGTCACCGCCATGCAAAGTGTTGGAACCATTCTTATCGTGGCCATGCTGATCACCCCAGCTGCGACTGCTTATCTCTATGCTAATAGCCTAAAAAGCATGATTTTCCTTTCATCAAGTCTAGGAGCCCTGGCTTCTGTTGTGGGACTCTTTATCGGCTATAGCTTCAATCTCGCAGCAGGATCCAGCATCGTGCTCACATCTGCCAGTTTCTTTCTCATTAGCTTCTTTATCGCTCCAAAACAACGATATTTGAAACTGAAACATAAAAAAATCAATAAATAAGGGGAGACCCTTTCTGGAGGAATCTAATGAAAAAATTAGGTACATTGCTTGTACTCTTTCTTTCCGTCATTGCACTGGTAGCATGTGCTAGCGGAAAAAAAGATGCTACTTCTGGTCAAAAACTAAAAGTTGTTGCTACTAACTCAATCATCGCTGATATTACCAAAAATATCGCTGGTGACAAGATTGATCTTCACAGTATCGTTCCTGTTGGTCAAGACCCACACGAATACGAACCACTTCCTGAAGACGTTAAGAAAACTTCTCAAGCTGACTTGATTTTCTATAACGGTATCAACCTTGAAACAGGTGGCAATGCTTGGTTTACCAAATTGGTCGAAAATGCCAAGAAAACTGAAAACAAAGACTACTTTGCAGTCAGCGACGGTGTAGACATCATCTACCTTGAAGGCCAAAACGAGAAAGGCAAAGAAGACCCACACGCTTGGCTCAACCTTGAAAATGGGATGATTTATGCTAAAAATATCGCTAAACAACTGATTGCCAAGGACCCTAGCAACAAGGAATTCTACGAAAAAAATCTCAAAGACTATACTGAAAAACTAGACAAACTGGACAAGGAAGCCAAAGAGAAATTTAACAATATCCCTGCTGAGAAAAAACTCATCGTAACCAGCGAAGGATGCTTCAAATACTTCTCTAAAGCCTACGGTGTCCCAAGTGCCTACATCTGGGAAATCAACACAGAAGAAGAAGGAACACCTGAACAAATCAAGACCTTGGTTGAAAAACTTCGCCAAACAAAAGTTCCATCACTCTTTGTTGAATCAAGTGTCGATGACCGTCCAATGAAGACTGTTTCACAAGACACAAATATCCCAATTTACGCGCAAATCTTTACTGACTCAATTGCTGAAGAAGGTAAAGAAGGTGACAGCTACTACAACATGATGAAATACAACCTTGACAAGATTGCTGAAGGTTTGTCTAAGTAATCCATTAAAAACGTCGTTCTCACATGAACGGTCGTTTTTTTCTCTTTTAATTTCCAGTCAAATCATTGGAAAAATCTGACAATTCTCGGTAAAATAAAAGAAAAAAGAATGGAGTAGTTTCATGACCACTTTTCTCGGAAATCCTGTAACTTTTACAGGTAAACAACTGCAAGTCGGAGACAAGGCACTTGATTTTTCTCTTACGACAACCGATCTCTCTAAAAAAACGCTAGCTGACTTTGATGGAAAGAAAAAAGTCTTGAGTGTTGTCCCTTCTATCGATACTGGTATCTGCTCAACGCAAACACGTCGATTCAACCAAGAACTAGCTAACCTCGACAATACCGTCGTCCTTACTGTTTCTATGGACCTACCATTTGCCCAAGGACGCTGGTGTGGGGCTGAAGGTCTTGACAATGCCATCATGCTTTCAGACTACTTTGACCATTCTTTCGGGCGTGATTATGCCCTCTTGATCAACGAATGGCATCTCCTTGCACGTGCTGTCTTTGTTCTCGATACTGACAATGTCATCCGTTACGTAGAATACGTTGACAACATCAACACGGAACCAGACTTTGAAGCTGCCATTGCTGCAGTGAAAGAACTGGACTAAAATCAAAGCCATTAGGGCAGAAGGCTAGAGAAATCTAGCTTTTTTTGATATACTAGATGGAGAGAAAAGACAAGAGGAAACGAATGACGCCAAATAAAGAAGACTACCTAAAATGTATTTATGAAATCGGTACGGAAATGCAAAAAATCACCAATAAGGAAATTGCTGCCCGTATGCAGGTCTCTCCACCTGCCGTAACAGAGATGATCAAACGTATGAAAAGTGAAAATCTCATCCTCAAGGACAAGGAGAATGGCTATCTATTGACAGATATCGGCCTCAAACTAGTCTCCGAACTCTATCGCAAACACCGGTTGATTGAAGTCTTTCTGGTTCACCATCTCGACTATACCAGTGACCAGATCCACGAAGAAGCTGAGGTCCTAGAGCACACTGTATCCGATCTCTTCGTAGAGAGACTGGATAAACTCCTGGGCTTCCCTAAAACCTGTCCCCACGGAGGAACCATCCCGGCTAAGGGAGATCTCCTGGTCGAAATCAATAACTTACCTCTAGCAGAGACCAAGGAAGCTGGAACCTATCTTCTGACTCGGGTTCACGATAGTTTTGACTTGCTTAAATACTTAGAAAAGCATGAAATTCATATCGGTGACCAAGTCCAGGTCAAGCAGTTTGATAATTTTTCCAATACCTTTACACTGGTCAACAAAGGTGAAGACCTCCAAGTTAGCATTGATATCGCCAAACAACTCTATGTCAAAAAAATCAACTAACCCCTTATTCCTGAAAGAAATTCCTTTCAGGGATTTTTTATTATTTTGCTTGTAAGTTCCATTCATTTTGTGTAGAATGAAGCTAGATAAAAGAGGGAGGTCTTCCTATGAAAAAGCTCTTTAGAATCCATTTTGCAGCCATTGCAGTCAGCGATTTGCTACTGTTGGTAACTTTCAGACCCCGATACGAACTTTCTTTGGAGAGAGGTCTGATTTTTTGCTTCATTTTCATCCTCGCTCAGGGACTACTGCTGTCTCGCTTGGTCTTCCGACTCAAAAAACAGTTCTCTGAGATTTATCCTCAGATGAACAAAAAAATTCGCCTTTATTACTTAGCGATTCTCTCTGTTGACCTTCTATTATTTGTCTTTTTAGCCATCACTGGCCCTCAATATTTCTACTCTCTTACTCCAGTCTTTACTTCCTGTCATTCTACTTTATATTATATAACGGCTAGCCACCTAAGAGAAAACTATCCAGACTTTTACAACAAACATACCTCTTTATGGGAGTGCCTATAAACAAAAACCAAGCCAGCTGGCTTGGTTTTCTTATCTATTTTTAGTATCAAGGATAATGGTGACCGGTCCGTCATTGATCAGCTCCACCTGCATATCCGCTCCAAAGATACCTGTCTGAACGGGCATTTCCTGAGCTAGCTTTTGGTTGAAAGCCTCATAAAAGGCAGTTGCCATATCCGGCTTGGCTGCTCCTGTAAAGGCGGGACGATTGCCTTTCTTGGTATCCGCAAAGAGGGTAAACTGAGAAATAGAGAGAATTTCTCCTTCAATATCCTTGACAGACAGATTCATCTTGCCTTCTGCGTCTGAAAAAATCCGCATGTTGACAAGCTTTCTCACAGAATAGTCCAGATCTTCCTCTTGGTCCTCTGGGCCAACACCGACTAATAACAGTAAACCTTGGTCTATCTGCCCCTGAACCTGACCTTCGATACTCACTTGGGCTTTTTTAACCCGTTGGATAATGATTTTCATAATAGCCTTTCTAGTAACTGAGGGGAGAATTAGCCATTGGTCCGTTTGACAGAGTAGACCTCTGGCACACTTTTGATTTTGTCTACGACCGTTGTCAGCATAGAAAGGTTTGAAATTCCAAAAGACACATGGATATTGGCAAATTTCATATCCTTAGTTGGTTGAGCATTAACGGTTGAGATATTCTTAGTTGTGTTGGAGAGAACTTGCAGAACATCATTTAAGAGCCCTGTACGGTTGAGACCATAGATATCAATGTGGGCAGTATATTCCTTGCTTGAGTATTGGTCTTCCCATTCTACATCAAGGAGACGTTGCTCGTAGTTTTCTTGAGCACGGAGATTCATACAGTCCACACGGTGAATGGCCACACCACGGCCCTTGGTGATATAGCCAACAATATCATCACCCGGTACTGGATTGCAACACTTGGCAATCCGCACTAGGAGTCCGGAAGCACCTTCAATGACCACACCACCCTCATGCTTGACCTTGAGGGTTTCTTTATTTTCAACCTTAACTTCGCCACCTTTGACAAGTTCTTCTGCCTCCGCCTTGGCCTTGGCACGCTCTTCCTCACGGCGTTCCTTTTCGGTCAAACGGTTAAAGACGGTAATAGCGCCAATTTCTCCAAAACCAATGGCTGCATAGAGGGCCTCCTCTGTCTTGTAGCTGGTCTTTTGAAGGACCTCGTCCATGTGACGCTTGTCCATAAACTTATTGGCTACATAGCCGTTTTCTTGGAACTGGGCCATCAGCATCTCACGGCCCTTGTTAACAGATAATTCCTTGTCTTGATTTTTAAAGAACTGGCGAATCTTGTTGCGCGCCTTGCTGGTCTTGACCATGTTGAGCCAGTCACGACTCGGACCAAAGGAGTTGGGGTTGGTGATAATTTCAACCTGATCCCCTGTCTTAAGCTTGGTTGTGAGCGGAACCATACGGCCATTGACCTTGGCACCAGTCGCTTTTTCACCGACTTTGGTATGGATTTCATAGGCAAAGTCAATCGGTCCTGAATCTTTTGGAAGGGAGCGGACCGCACCATCTGGGGTAAAGACGTAAATCTCCTCAGCCAGATAGTTTTCCTTAACAGAGTCCACAAATTCCTTGGCATCATCAGCCTGGTCTTGGAGCTCCATCATCTCCTTGATCCAGTTCATCCCAATAGCAGATTCCTTGCTGTTGACCTGCCCTTTAATGCCTTTCTTATAGGCCCAGTGAGCTGCTACCCCGTACTCAGCCACTTCGTGCATTTCCTTGGTCCGAATCTGGAATTCAATTGGCCCTTTTGGCCCATAAACGGTTGTATGGATAGACTGGTAACCATTGGCCTTACGATTGGCGATATAGTCTTTGAAGCGGCCTGGCATAGGTTTCCAAAGTTCATGCACATAACCCAACATGGCATAAACATCACTCTGGGTATCTAAGATACAGCGAATGGCAATCAGGTCATAAATCTCCTCAAAGCGTTTCTTCTTATCCTGCATCTTGCGATAGATCGAATAGATATGCTTAGGACGACCATAGATTTTCCCTTTGAGATTGCGTTCGGTAGCGTACTCCTCTAACTTGGTTACAACTTCATCGACCAAGGCCTCACGTTCTCTGCGTTTTTCCTTCATCATGTGAGTGATCTTGTAAAACTCAGTTGGATTGAGGTAACGGAAAGATAAATCTTCCAACTCCCACTTGACGCTGGAAATTCCTAGACGATGAGCTAGTGGTGCGTAAATTTCCATGGTTTCTCTGGAGATACGTTCTTGCTTGTCCTTTCGAAGGTGTTTGAGAGTCCGCATATTGTGCAAACGGTCCGATAATTTAACCAAGATAACACGGATATCCTCAGACATGGCCATAAGCATCTTGCGGTGATTTTCAGCCAATTGTTCCTCGAGTGATTTGTACTCAACCTTACCAAGTTTGGTCACACCATCAACGATAATCCGAACATCATGACCAAACTCCCGCTCCAAATCATCCAGTGTCGCATCTGTGTCTTCAACAACGTCATGCAAAAAACCACAGGCGACGGTTACGGCATCCAGCTTGAGCTTAGCCAGAATTCCTGCTACCTGAATGGGATGGATAATATAGGGCTCACCTGATTTCCGAAACTGCCCACTATGACAATCTACCGCATAAATCAATGCTTTTTGTACAAAAGCAACGTCTTCCTTTGTTAAATATTCTCTCGTTAAAGCGACTACCTGATCGCCCGTCAAATTCACTTCTTTCGGCATCTATACTCTCCAATTCTTCCTACCATTTTATCACTTTTTTAAGGATATGAAAACTAGAAAAGCCTGTTTTTATGCCAATACCAATCATTAAAAAAACACTGCCAGATTTCTCTAGCAGTGTTTTGACATTTCATTTGCTTAGTAGACAGTTTTTTCAGTTTCCACGTCGAAGAAGTGTGCTTTGTTCAAGTCGAATCCGAGTTCAACTGTTGCACCTGTTTGCAAGTAGTCACGAGCATCCACTTTGGCAACAAATTCGTCTTTACCAACTTGGCAGTAAAGGTGAGATTCTGAACCAAGCAATTCTGATACAGAGATTGTTGCTTTGACAACTGATTCTGGGAAAGTTTCAAGGAAAGCAGGTTCCGCATTCACATCTTCAGGACGGATACCGAAGATCAATTCTTTACCTTCGTAGCCTTTTTCACGAAGAACTTTCAAAGCACCTTCTGGCACTTTCAAGCGGAAACCGTCTGAAACAATTTCATTGCCTTCTAATTTCACATTGATGAAGTTCATAGCTGGGCTTCCGATAAATCCTGCTACAAATTTATTAACTGGGTTTTTGTAAACTTCTTGAGGTGTACCGATTTGTTCTACACGTCCGATAGTACCTGTACCAGCAGGGTTCTTAGTTGCTGACATGATAACGATACGGTCTGCAAGTGTCATCGCTTCTGTTTGGTCGTGCGTTACGTAGATAGTTGTAGCTCCGATACGACGGTGAATCTTCGCAATCTCAGCACGCATTGATACACGAAGTTTGGCATCCAAGTTTGACAAAGGCTCGTCCATCAAGAACACTTTTGCATCACGGACAATTGCACGACCCATGGCAACACGTTGACGTTGACCACCAGAAAGGTCAGCTGGTTTACGATCCAAGAACTCTTTCAAGCCAAGGATTGCAGCTGCTTCTTGTACACGTTTGTCGATGTCTTCTTTGCTGTATTTACGCAATTTCAAACCGAAAGCCATGTTGTCATATACAGTCATGTGTGGGTAAAGAGCGTAGTTTTGGAATACCATGGCGATGTCACGGTCTTTTGGAGCTACGTCGTTGACAACCACGCCATCGATAGATGCAGTACCTTCTGTAATGTCTTCAAGACCAGCGATCATACGAAGAGTTGTAGACTTACCACATCCTGAAGGACCTACGAAAACGATAAATTCCTTGTCTTTAATGTCCAAGTTAAAGTCTTCAACTGAGTAGTGTTCGCTGTTTGGATATTTTTTGTAAATGTTTTTAAGATTTAATTCTACCATGGAAGGTGAACTCCTTTTATTTTTTGATAGTTTTATTATAAATGAAAACGCTTTACATTTCTATGGCAAGGTGACCAAAAAAATAAAAAAGTTCTGTGCAACTTGCACAAAACTTTAGAGAATATCTGGTAAAATCAACTGATAACACAAGGTAAGGTCCGTTAACTCCTTCAACTGAAGCCCTGTCAATTCTTCCCATTTGTCAATCTTGTATTGAAGAGAATTGCGGTGCAGATAGAGTTGCTGGGCTGTTTTAGTTAGGACAGCACTATTTTCCCAAAGAGAAAGGATAATTTCCTGAATCTGATCCTGATCCAAGATCATCTGGTGCAGGCATTCTTTAATGACTCTCAGGTCCACTAGTCTTTCTCCCATACTCCAAAGATAGAGTTGTGAAAAGGTGTGTACACCTTGGTGACCCTGGCGCCACCAAGTCTTAAACAAATCTCGCTCTACTGTGATTAAGTCTGATAGGGCTTGAGGGCCTGTCTGAGACCACACCTGGCCTAACATGATAGACAGACGAAAGCCAAAGTCATACTCAACCGCTTCAATCGTATCAGATAAGATAGAGCGGACAGAGCTGTACTTATCTTGTTGAAGCACGAAAACATAGTCCTGAGCACCGACCTGTAGCACTGTCTGGCAGTTTGGAAAGAGAGTCTGCATCATATCCAGCCAAGAAGCTAGATTCTCCTGTTGGTAATAAGACAGATGGCAATAAACCAGTTGAATCTTTTTAAAAGTTTGAGGCGCCTGCCCCTTCCCCTCAATCAGATAGGGATACCAAGGATTGAGCGAACGAGCCTGCTCCTGCTGGGTCAAAAGGGCAACCAGCTGCTTTTCACGCTCGCTGAGCCCAGCTTCCTCCAGTAAAATCCACTGTTGAGAAGCTAAAGGGAGAGTGAGATAGCCCGGTTTCTCTACTGGCTGATCTGAAATCTGAGCTTCAGGAAACCAGTCCTGTAGTTCTTTTGCAATCATATTCTAGCCCTCCACTTTTTGGATGCACCAAGAAATTAAGGTTTCTAGCCGCTCCACATTTTCAGTCAGATGGAGATAGCCCATCACTGCTTCAAAACCTGTAGACATGCGGTAAGTCACCACATCAGCATTTTTAGCTTTTGTATGACTATTGGTATTGCGACCTCGTTTGTAGATTTCTTCTTCTTTTTCCGTCAGGACTTGCTCGTCCAACATGAGGGAAATCAAGCGCGCCTGAGCCTTGGCAGATACATACTTAGTCGCCTCTTGGTGGAGTTTATTGGGCTTGGTCACGCCTTTAAGGATGAGATGGCGACGGATATACATGGAGTAAACTGCATCTCCTTCAAAAGCTAGCGCAATCCCATTAATGAGATTGACATCAATCACGAGTCCACCTCACTCCATCCTTGGTGTCAAGGAGCTTAATTCCTTGAGCCGCCAATTGGTCACGGATTTTGTCTGCTGTCGCAAAGTCACGATTGGCACGCGCTTCTTGGCGTTTTTGGATTAAGGCCTCGATCTCTGCATCCAAAACTTCCTCGACAAAGACAATTCCGAAGACTTCTAACATAGCCGCAAGAGCTTCCTTAACACTTGCATCATAGTTGCCGGAGTTGATCCACTTGGCCATCTCAAAGACAACTGTGATACCGTTGGCAGAGTTAAAGTCCTCATCCATAGCAGCTACAAACTTTTCTTTAAAGTCCTGTAACTCTTGAGCATCTACAGTCCCAGAAAATGGTTGCTCGTAAGTGTTCTTCAGATATTTGAGATTGGTCTCTGCATCACGCACTGCCTTTTCAGTAAAGTTGATTGGTTTACGGTAATGCTGAGTCGCAAAGAAGAAACGCAACACTTGACCATCAATGGTTTTGAGGGCATCATGGACTGTGATGAAATTCCCCAAGGATTTAGACATCTTGACATTGTCAATATTGACAAAACCATTGTGCATCCAGTAGTTCGCAAAAGTCTTGCCTGTTTTAGCTTCTGACTGGGCAATTTCATTGGTATGATGCGGAAACTCCAGATCGGCTCCACCACCGTGAATATCAATGGTATCTCCCAAAATCTCTGTCGACATGACCGAACACTCAATATGCCAACCCGGACGACCAGGCCCCCAAGGACTATCCCAAGAAATCTCGCCTGGTTTTGCAGCTTTCCAAAGAGCAAAGTCTACAGGATTTTCCTTGCGAGCTGTTTCTTCATCTGTACGACCTGAAGCACCCAGTTCCAAGTCTTCCAAGGTTTTATTAGCCAATTTGGCGTAGTTGTGGGATTTTTCCACACGGAAGTAAACATCCCCTTGACTCTCATAAGCAAAGCCTTTTTCAATCAAGTCAGCTACAAAACGAATGATGTCAGCCATAAACTCTACTACACGTGGGTGGCGAGTCGCAGGTTTCACGCCCAAGGCCGTTACATCCTCACGAAAGGCCGCGATGTACTTGTCCGCAACCTCCTGAGGCGTGATGCCTTCTTCCCTGGCGCGATGGATAATCTTATCATCCACATCCGTAAAATTGGAAATATAGGCAACTTCGTAGCCACGGTATTCAAAGTAACGACGAATGGTATCAAAAGCCACTGTTGAACGGGCATTCCCCACGTGGATATAGTTGTAGACGGTTGGCCCACAGACATACATCTTGACCTTGCCGTCCTCGATAGGGAGAAATTCTCGCAAATCACGAGACATGGTGTCATAGATTTTAATCATTCACTGTCTCCTTTCTGTTTCTTGTTTATCGTAAAAAGTAGTTTCAGTCCAACTCTCTAGCAATTACTAATGCTATTTCAAAGAAAGTCATAGCATCTGTTTTTCTTTCTTCATGTCTTGCATCCCATTCATGATTGTGATGGTCAACATAATCAGCCGTATAAAAAAATTGATAAACTTTTGCTTGTCGAAATTGTGCCCAAGCCATGATTGCTGAGGCTTCCATATCCACAACAGTCGCACCTGCTGCTAATCTACGTTTGACCTTATCGGCTGTTTCACGATAGAAAGCATCTGTGGTCCAAGCCTTTGTTCGAATGTGCTCAATGCAAGATTTGTTCAAAGCTTCTTCCATGGTTAAAAGCAAAGTTTCGTCATAAGCTATCTCATCACTTGCAGGAGCGTAATGATAACTTGTACCTTCATCACGTAGAGCTGAACTTGGTAGAATAATCTTATCTGCCTGAATAGACTGATCTAGAACTCCGCAAGAACCCAAAACAATAAAGTTCTTAAATCCTCTTGCTTTGAGTTCTTCTAAGAGTCCAACAACCATCGGGGCTCCAATCGTAGCTATAGCAACTGCTACCTTACTCCCATCTTTTTCATAGATATACCATGGAAGTCTGCCATTTAAATTGGTTAGATAGCCACCTTCGTAAACATCTTCAAACTGCTTTACTCGTTCAACGATTTCTCCATTAAAAGATAAAATAATCGTCTCACAAATTTCTCCACCACCACGAATACTTCGATCAGTTGGTTCGATAACAGCAGGTACATTTTCGAATTCTTCTAATAGCATTTTTCTACTCTTTCTCATTCAGATAAACCACCTGGGTCTGTTTGACAAAGCCGATTTTTTCATACAAGCTCTTGGCACCTACGTTGCAGTCCTCTACTGCAATCTGAAATTCCTTATCATTTTGCTCAATCAGTTGGTTGACTAGGGATTTTGCTAAATAGCTTCCGTAGCCTTTGCCACGTTCAAGTTCTGATATTGCTAAACCGTAGAAGTAATTCGTATTAGTCGATAAATCTACCGTGCAAGTCCCAATAACCTGACCGTCTTTTAATAAAATATATAGGCGACTTTCTGAATCCTTCAGAGCTTCAGCGACATATCTATCCACAACTTCTCTCGATTCATGTTCCTCTGAAAATGCCTGAAATTTTAACTGGCTAATTTGCTCCTGATACGAACTATCTGCTAACAAAACTTCAAGATTGGAAACATTTGCTAACGGATAAGGTTTTCTATCCTTACCTAACCAAGTTTCTGTCTCTTCATCCTCGACCAATCCCCAGTTGCTGACAAAATCAGGATGGCGATCTAGAAAAACACGCTCTGTCTGAAAAGTAACTGAACGAATAGGGAAAGAAGCCATTTTTTTCTCAAAACTAGTAAACAATGCACGCGCAAGTCCCTGACGGCGATGATCTGGATGAGCCAGTATCGTCACTTCCACATCTTGGTCATCCGCATAGACAGTTAATAAACCAACAAGTTCGCCTTTTTCATAATAAAGGAAAAAGGCGGGCATGTTTGGCTCAAAATTAAGCATGTTAGAGAGATAAGGAGCACGATAAGTTCCATCATAGGCTTGGCAACAGTTAATTAGTTTTTTCGCCTCAGATAACTCCTCTTGGCTTAACTTATTTCTTGCTTGAATCATATAGGTATCCTCTACAACCCCGACGATCTGTGACTGGCTTCTCTAGCCTGCTCTAGTTTATTGACGTAGTACTCCCGTTTTTCTTCGACTTCGTGGATCGTTGGTTCATCCTTCTGTCCATGAACGCGAACAATCTTAGCTGGAATACCGACAACTGTCACATCGCTCGGAACATCTGCCACGACTACTGCAGCAGCACCGACTTTGGCATTTTCGCCGATTTCTACCGGTCCGATGACTTGGGCATGGGCTGATATGAGAACCCCTTTTCGGACAGTCGGATGGCGTTTACCAACATCCTTCCCTGTTCCACCAAGAGTCACTCCGTGATAGAGAAGAACGCCTTTTTCAACAATCGCCGTCTCCCCAATCACCAAGCCTGAACCGTGGTCGATAAAAACACCTGAGTCAATCTGGGCACCCGGATGAATCTCAATTTGAGTCCAAAAGCGCCAAAACTGACTGTGCATGCGAGCCAGGAGTTTGAAGCCGTGCTTCCATAGAAAATGCGAGAGACGGTGGGCAGCCAAGGCCTTGACACCTGGATAAGTCAGCAAAACTTCCAAACTGTTGCGTGCCGCTGGATCATTTTCTTTTACAATATCAATGGTTTCGCGCCACCATCCCATACATTTCTCCTTTTCTTATTCTGAATCTTTTGATGTTTCTGTAACTTCTTTCTTAGGTTTGTGGTCCTTGTGATGACGTGGACGGTGAGGTCTCTCAGACTTTTCACCTTTTTCATCATGCTCAGGTTTTGGCGGACGAGGAAGAAGAGCTTTCATAGAGGCATCGATACGGCCTTTTTCATCAATCTTGATAACCTTAACATCTACTTCATCACCGATAGCTACCAAGTCTTCTACACGGTTGGTACGAGTCCAAGCCATTTCAGAAATGTGCACAAGTGCATCTGTCTTATCAAAGAGGTTGACAAAGGCACCAAATTTCTCGATACGAACAACTTTAGCATGGTAGACTTCATCCACTTTGGCTTCACGAACCAAGCCAGCGATGATTTCTTTAGTTCGGTTAATGGCATCTTGGTCGCTAGAGTAGATGGACACATTACCTTCTTCGTCGATATCAATCTTAACGCCTGTTTCAGCGATAATCTTGTCGATGGTTTCTCCACCTTTACCGATGACAATCTTAATCTTTTCCACATCAATCTTGATGGTATCAATTTTCGGTGCAGTTGGAGCCAATTCTGGACGAACCTCTGGAATGGTTGCTTCAATCACATCAAGGATTTCAAAACGAGCTTTCTTGGCTTGAGCAAGGGCCTCAGTCAAGATTTCTGCTGTAATCCCCTGAATCTTGATATCCATTTGAAGGGCTGTAATCCCGTCACGAGTACCGGCAACCTTAAAGTCCATGTCTCCAAAGTGGTCTTCCAAACCTTGGATATCTGTCAAAACTGTATAGTTGTTTCCATCTGAGATGAGACCCATGGCAATCCCTGCTACTGGCGCCTTGATTGGCACACCACCAGCCATAAGGGCAAGAGTACCCGCACAGATAGAAGCTTGAGAAGAAGAACCGTTTGATTCCAAAACTTCTGCTACTAGACGAATCGCGTATGGAAATTCTTCCAAACTTGGCAAGACTTGAGCAAGAGCACGCTCACCAAGAGCACCGTGACCGATTTCACGACGACCTGGCGCACCGTAACGACCAGTTTCCCCTACAGAGTATTGAGGGAAGTTATAGTGGTGCATAAAGCGTTTCTTGTACTCTGGGTCCAAACCATCGATGATTTGAGTTTCCCCCATCGGAGCCAAAGTCAAGACTGAAAGAGCTTGAGTTTGTCCACGAGTGAAAAGACCGGAACCATGTACACGAGGAAGATAGTCAACCTGCGCATCTAAAGGACGGATTTCATCGACCTTACGACCGTCAGGACGCACCTTGTCTTCCGTGATCAAACGGCGCACTTCAGCGTGTTCCATTTGTTCCAAGATTTCAGTCACATCACGCATGATACGGTCAAATTCTTCGTGGTCTGCATATTTTTCTTGATAAACTGCGGTTGCTTGGTCTTTAACTGCTTGAGTTGCAGCTTCACGAGCCAATTTTTCTTCTACTTGAACCGCTTTTTGGAGGTCACTGTTGTAGGCTGCGATGATTTCAGCTTGCAATTCAGCATCTACATGAAGCAATTCCACTTCTGCTTTTTCCTTACCAACCGCAGCGACGATTTCTTCTTGGAAGGCAATCAATTCTTTGACTGCTTCATGCCCTGTAAGAAGAGCTTCCAACATGATTTCTTCTGATAATTCTTTGGCACCAGACTCAACCATGTTGATAGCGTGCTTGGTACCTGCTACTGTCAATTCAAGAAGCGAACGCTCTGCTTGTTCTTGACTAGGGTTGATGATGATTTCACCGTCTACATACCCCACCTGTACCCCAGCGATTGGTCCGTCAAACGGAATATCTGAGATAGAAAGCGCCAAGGATGAACCAAACATAGCTGCCATTGGTGCAGATGCATTTTCATCGTAAGAAAGGACCGTATTGATCACTTGCACTTCGTTACGGAAACCTTCCGCAAACATCGGACGAATCGGACGGTCAATCAAACGTGCTGTCAAAGTCGCATCTGTTGAAGGACGTCCTTCACGTTTCATGAAGCCACCAGGAAACTTCCCAGCCGCATACATTTTTTCTTCGTAGTTGACTTGGAGTGGGAAGAAATCTCCAGTTGCCATTTTCTTAGACATAACGGCAGCAGTCAAGACAGTTGACTCACCGTAACGTACGACAACAGCGCCATTTGCTTGCTTAGCAACCTGACCAGTCTCTACGATCAACTCACGACCCGCAAAAGTCGTTTGAAACACTTGTTTTGTCATGTTAATCCCCTTTGGATTGATAATATTATACGCCTTGCCTACAAAGATCAAGATATTTTGGACGGTTCGGTTTGCCGAACATTTCTGTAGAAAAATAGGAAGGTGACGCTGCACTCGATGAGTGCTAGGAAGCTTATCTTTTTTCCTAAGAAATGAGACCAAAATTCAATTACACAAGATACTAAGGACGTCAAAAGCAAAGTAAAAATAGGAAACTGGCGAAGTCTTCGATGAAGACAAGACAGTTTATCTTTTTTACACGGCTTTTCGGCCGTGTTCAATTACACAAGATACCAAGCCGTTAAGCAACTCAAAGGAAAATAGGAAATCGAACGACGGAGCGACTGCTCCTAGGCAGATTTATCTTTTTCCACAGAGTTGTAGGCATGTTCAATTATCAAGATACAAATCATTAGAAAGGATTGATGCTAAAGCATCTATGCCTTTCACGCTAATCGCTATCATGCGATTAGCTAAATGCTTTACTAACTCCCTTGTCAAATAATATCGATTTGACTCGCTCGTGTCGCTAAACCTTGCAGTTTGAATGCATTGTATTATTTTATACCCTCATCTTTGTATCAAGTACGTACAGAGTCTATTTTATCATATTTTTCTTAAAAAGTGCGGGCTTTTCTATTAAAAAGGAACCATTCCCCCATGAAAAGAGGAATGGTTTGTTGTTTATTTTATTTAGCAAATTCTTTGGCTTTCACATCTGTCATTTTTTATTTAAAAGCAAGTGAATGACAAGCTATCGTCTCAGTGCTAAAAGAATCAATTACCCTAAAGACTGATGATTAAACAAGGCATGGGTTGCTTGGTGGATGTATTTGGCTGTTTCAGCATTATTCATGGTGTAGAGATGCACACCTGCGACATCCTGGGTCACCAAGTCCACGATCTGATCCACTGCATAGGCAAGTCCTGCTGCTCTGAGCGACTCAGGGTCATGCTCATACTTGTCTAAAATGGCCTTAAATTTGCGTGGAAGATGGATATTCTCACACGTTTTCAAGAGACGAAGCGCTTGGTTACGGTTAAGAATTGGCATAATCCCCGCATGAATAGGAACATCAATCCCTGCCAAAGTACACTTATCTTGGAAATCATAGAAACGCTCATTGTCAAAGAAAAGCTGCGTTACGAGGCTTGAACAGCCTGCATCCACTTTCTTCTTGAGATTTTGAATATCCGAGATCTGGTTTGGCGAGTCAGGGTGCCCTTCTGGATAGCAAGCGCCAACAATATCAAAGTGAGGGGCTTGTTCCTTGATGAACTCGATCAAGTCCGTTGCGTAGCGGAAATCTTTTTGAGGCTCCACATCAGGAATAATATCCCCACGCAAGGCCAAGATTTTCTGTACCCCAACCTTGTCCAAGTCCGCAATGGTTTCAGCAACCTTTTCCTTGGTCAGATAGATAGCTGGCAAGTGGGCAATGGTTGGAATCGCCAAGTCATTCTGGATAAAGTCAGCCAAACGAACCGTTGTTTCCTTGATATTAAACTTATTATTGCTGGCAGTCACACTGATAAAGTGCGGTGTCAGCTCCCGCATATCCTGCAAAGCTGAAATAATTTTATCATTACCCACAGCTGGGTTTGGAGGGAACACTTCAAATGAAAGTGACGGAGTTTGGCGTGACATAGTCATTATCCTTTTCTTTTTGATTTCATGATTGCTAAGCCGGCTTGGGCCAAGCAGTTCCTTGATCAGTCAGGGTCAAGAGAGAAATCCTATCTTACAATTTCTCACGCGCAGCTTTTGCTGCTTCGACAAGGCGGATCAAGCTTTCTTTTGTTTCTGGAATACCACGTGTTTTCAAACCACAGTCAGGGTTGATCCAAACTTTCTTGCTTGGAACTTTGGCAAGAATAGCATCGATTGTGTGGTCGATTTCGCCTTCATTTGGCACACGAGGTGAGTGGATATCGTAAACCCCAGGTCCCACTTCTGTTTGGAAGTTTTTCGCTTTGAGTTCGTCCAAGATTTCAAGGTTCGAACGGCTTGCTTCAAAAGAAATAACGTCCGCATCCATGTTGTCGATAGCTGGGATGATATCTGTAAATTCTGAGTAACACATGTGAGTGTGGATTTGAGTATCTGGCGCAACTGTAGAGTGTACCAAGCGGAAGGCTGGAATT
This sequence comes from Streptococcus cristatus, assembly GCF_019685515.1. Lineage (GTDB taxonomy): Bacteria > Bacillota > Bacilli > Lactobacillales > Streptococcaceae > Streptococcus. The sequence goes on along the minus strand of NZ_JABFFN010000001.1, from coordinate 477,707 downwards.
GCCCAGTCAAGGTAGTCTTCGTACCAGTCGCTACGACGAAGTGGCAATTTCTCACGAAGAGCAGCTTCGTCGATTTGGATAATCTTCACGCCAGCAGCTTCAAGGTCAAGAACTTCATCCTTGATGGCAAGAGCGATTTGAAGAGTAGAATCCTTGATAGAGATGTCTTCACGTGGGAATGACCAGTTAAGGATAGTAACAGGTCCAGTCAACATACCTTTGACAGGCTTGTCTGTACGGCTTTGTGCGTAGCTAGACCATTTAACAGTGATTGGGTTGAGACGAGTGACATCACCCCAAATGATTGGTGGTTTCACCCCACGCATACCGTATGATTGTACCCAACCATTCTTAGAGAAGAGGTAACCCGACAAGTTTTGACCGAAGTACTCAACCATGTCGTTACGCTCGAACTCACCGTGTACCAGCACGTCAAATCCAACTTCTTCTTGCCATTTGATCCATTCATCAATAGTTTCAGCAAGAAAAGCGTCGTATTCTTCTTGTGACAATTCACCTTTACGGTAAGCCAAACGTTTGGCACGGACTTCCTTAGTTTGAGGGAATGAACCGATGGTTGTTGTTGGAAGTGCTGGAAGTTTGAAAGCTTCTTCTTGGATAGCTTCACGTTCAGCAAAGGCTGGCAAACGAGTATAGTCAGCGTCTGTCAATCCAGCGATACGCGCACGAAGTTCTGCATTTTCACCCACACGCTCAATCGCAAAGAGTTCTTTGTTAGCTGCAAGTGCTTCTGCACCTTGACCATTGCGGATAGCATCCAAGTCACGAAGTTCTTCCAATTTTTCAACTGCAAAGGCAAAGTGGTTCAAGATAGCAGGTTCAAATTCTTCGTTAGCAGTTGTAAATGGCACATGAAGAAGTGAGCATGAGCTTGTCAAGACAATGTTTTCAGCTGGAATTTGCTCAAGAATAGCTAAGCTCTTTTCATAGTTGTTACGCCAAATGTTTTTACCATTGACGATACCTGCATAGAGAGTCTTGTCAGCTGGGAAACCACCTTTAACGAGTTCAAGAGTTTTCTTACCTTCAACGAAGTCAAGACCGATCGCATCTACTGGCAATTTCACAAGGTCAGCATAAACGTCACGCACATCACCAAAGTAAGTTTGAATCAAGACCTCAAGACCTTTTTTATCAGCCAAAAGTTTGTTGTAGAGGTTCAAGAAGAGAGCTTTTTCTTCAGCTGTCAAATCTTTGACAAGAGCCGCTTCGTCGAGTTGGATGCGAGTCGCACCAAGTTCCGCCAATTTAGCAAAAACTTCTTGGTAAGCAGCCACTAAGCTATCTACGAAGTCTTCAGCTTTCACGTCTTCTTCAAAGTCTGACAATTGAAGGAAAGTGAATGGACCTACAAGAACAGGACGAGTGTTCAATCCAAGTTCTTTTGCTTCTTGGAACTCATCAAAGATCTTGTGACCAGCAAGTTTAACTTGAGTGTCTTTTTCAAATTTAGGAACGATGTAGTGGTAGTTGGTGTTGAACCATTTCTTCATCGGAAGGGCACGAACATCCCCTTTTTCCCCTTGGTAACCACGTGCCAAAGCAAAGTAGCGCTCAAGCTCAGACAAGTCTAAGTTTTGGACAGAAGCAGGAACCACGTTGAAGAGGAAAGCTGCATCTAGGAAGTTGTCATAGTGAGAAAAGTCATTTGATGGAATTTCAGTGATGCCTTTTTCTTTGACAATGTTCCAGTGTTTAGCACGCAATTCTTTAGCCGCAGCCAAGAGTTCTTTTTCTGAGATTTCTTTTCTAAAGTATTTTTCAGTTGTAAATTTTAATTCGCGGAATTCGCCCAAACGAGGGAAACCGATGATTGTAGTTGACATGATGTGTCCTCCAAAATTTGTTGTTGAAACTATCTTAACAGAAAAGAAAGGGTCTGTATAATTGTAAATAATTAGGCTTTGATATAGTTTGAAACTATATCTCTCTTTTAGACAAAAGAAAAGGACTTGAGACCAGTGTCTCAAATCCTTTGTATTGCTTGTTTTATTGCTGTATTTTAGTTAGAATGCTCAAACGAGCTATTGACGATTCTCATCAGTGACTATGGCTTGTTATTAGAAAAGACTATAGGTTGGTTTTCTTTTGTAATTCTGATATTTCCCTGAAAAAGTGCGGACGGGAGATAAAATTGTTCTGTGGATGATTTTATCCAACCAAGTAATCTCATCTCTATCAACTTTTTTCCTGTTCAAGTGGAACGACTGCTAGTGTCTTTCCTAAACTGGCTAAAACTTTTAAGACCGTATCCAACTGAGGACTGGTCTTTCCTGTCTCCATCCTAGCTATAACAGGCTGGCTTACTCCACTGAGTTCCTCTAGCTTTTTCTGACTGATACCTTGCTCATGTCTAGCTTCTATCAACTCACTCATGATAGCCACTCGCATATCACTTTCAAGAATTTCCTCCTTGGTAAAGAGTTCAGATCGGATATCTTTCCAATTACTTCCAATGGCACTATTCTTCATCACTTAACCCTCTTTCTTTTATGTCCTTCAGTTCACGCTTGGCTTTTTCAATTTCTCTCCTAGGAGTTTTCTGAGTCTTTTTTCCTAGGAGTTTTCTGAGTCTTTTTGATAAAATGATGTAAGAGAACAAAACTCCCATCAAGCCAAGCCACAAATAATATCCTATCCCTCAGAGGTCTTAGTTCCCAAATCTCTTCTTCCAAATGTTTGATATAGGGTTCACCAGTTCTAGTCCCATGCTGACTCAACAACTCAATATAGTCGTTTAGTTTGTTCAGTTTAATGCGACTATCCTTACTCTTCTTTCCAGCCAATTCTCTCATATAATCTAAGACTGGCTCATTTCCATTTTTGTCCTTATAGAAGTAAATTGTATGTACCAAGCAACCTCTTTTCAATTAAATTATAACTTAAAAGTTATTAAAAGTAAATCCTAATACTCATAAAAAGGAGACCTTAGAAAAACTCTAAAGGTCTCATCTTTATTATTCGAAAAAATGACGAGAAGAGTTATAATGTGGAGCCAATCCTGACTCTTACTTCAGCTCAATGCCTTTCTCTAGGAGATTAGCCAGACATTCCTCATAGTAGGCAGCGTCATGTTCGCTATAGATAGGACTTTTCAGCTTTTCCTCAGCTAAGTCTTGATAAGACGGGCAGGTCTTGCCACGGTAGTTCTTATCTAGCCACTCTGGACTGACATTATAGCCACGGCTAGCCATCTCCTCCATGATCAAACGATGATAAGCATAGAGATGATAGGGCGAGTGGGTAAAGACATAGTCAACTGTCGCATGCTTTCTGCCCCAGCCATTGCCACGCAGGGCGCAGCACTCTCGATGTTGTCCCAAGAGCTGAGGACGGGGAAGTTGCGGGATCAAAGCCTCATGCCAAAGTCTCATGGGAGTCTCCTTTCAACAAGGTCGAATCTTGCAGATAAGCATTTGGATAGCGTTCAAGCAAATCTCTAGTTCTAGCAATCAGGTCTTCCTTTGAAGCCTGACCAAAGCGATAGCGATCCAGCAAGAGCATATAGTCCTTGCACTCATCAGGACTGGCTTGCTTTTTAAAATAGCCCCATATATGCTGAAAGGCATTGCAGACTTGACCTCTATGCTCAGGGATTTGACAGGCACGGTCGATCAGTTCCTGAACATGACTTACCTCCACCTCTTCATTCTTGAGATATTGGCGAATCTCATTATAAATATTGCTGGAATGGCTCAAAACGAGGTATTTGTTTCTAGCCCAGAGTTGCTGGCACTGGGATTTTTGATTAGTTTGTTCCATCTTTCTCCTAACTTTCTATCAGTTTCCAGGAAATATGGAAACAAAGTTGTATCTTAAAAATGAGCGAATTATGAGCGGAATATGAGCGAATCAATTGGCTCCATCACCCTTTAAAGTTTTTCAAAAACTCTTTGAGTTCAGCATCAGCTTCTGGTGTGGTTCCGTAGAGTTGACTTAGCATTTCAAGTAATGAAGCTGTTTGGTTTTGGATTGCTTCATTTGTCGTGTTAATCTTGCTAACGATGTCTGTCAGTGGTTTGACTTCTTCTTCCTCAAAGGTGTCCACATAGCGAGGGATATTGAGGTTGTAGTCATTTTCGACGATTTCCTCATAGATCGCCAGATGGGCAAACTTGTCAATCTCCTCACGTGACTTGTAGGCTTCCAGAATCTTCTTGATATGAACATCCATCATGATATTCTGGTTTTTACCCTTATCAAATTCCTTAGAAGCATCGATAAAGTAGACATCACGATTGATGCGGTTCTTTTTGAGAATGATGACCGTGGTCGGAATGCTGGTATTAAAGAAGATATTGGCTGGTAGACCGATAACCGTATCAACGGCCCCTTCTTCCAGCAAGGCCTTACGAATGGTCCCTTCCGCATTGCCACGGAAAAGAACACCATGGGGAAGGACGATAGCCATGACTCCATTATCCTGCTTGAGGTGGTAATATCCATGCAAGAGGAAGGCAAAGTCAGCCTTGGACTGAGGCGCGAGTTTCCCAAAAGGAGAGAAACGAGGATCATTCAGGAAGCCAGAGCTTGCTGACCACTTGGCTGAGTATGGAGGATTCATGAGAACACCGTCAAAGTTGGTCGGCTCTTGAGTCGGCCAGTCTTCATCCAGTGTATCGGCATTGTGTAGGAATTGATTCTCAACTGGAACCCCGTGTAGAATCATGTTCATCCGAGCCAAGTTATAAGTGGAGGTATTGAGCTCCTGACCGAAGTAGACCACCGTCTGCGGTTTATGAGAGTATTTCTTGGCATTGAGCAAGAGAGAGCCAGACCCCATGGTCGCATCATAGATGGTAAAGCCTTGCTGGTCCTCACGACCTAAAAAGGCAATCTGAGTCATAAGCTTAGCAACAGGCTGCGGTGTATAAAACTCTCCAGCCTTTTTACCCGAGTCAGTCGCAAATTGACCGATCAGATACTCATAGGCATCCCCCAGCATATCCCCAGCATGACCAGCCACGTCTAGCACAGCTAACTCTTTCATGACTGCTGCCACCGTTTGGTTTTGCTTTTGTGGAGTTGCCCCTAGCTTTTTAGAGTAGAGGTCAATGTCTTCAAAGAGATTTTCATAGAGGTCGTCACTCTGCTCAATATCACGAAAACCTTGAGCCAAGTCTTCCAGCTGGAAAGTTCCCTCATTGACACGTGCTACCAAAGCCGTAAAGGTCAAGCTTGGCTTGATACTATAGTTGAGCTCGTCGCTCATAACTGATAACAGGTCCTCATGGGTATCCGCATCCTCGTAATAGTTGCGATAGACCTCAAGTGCATCCTCAAGACTATCTGTCCCCTCTTCCATAGTCTCAGCCACGAAAAAGAGCATCTTGTCCGACAGATACTTGTAAAAGACCATGCCCAAAAGATAGGACTTGTAGTCATTGGCATCCATCTTAGAGCGGAGAACATCCGCTGAGTTCCACAGGGCTTGGTAAAGCGACTGGGAAGTTTGTGTTGTTTCCATATTGTTTCTTTCTAAGTTTTACAAATATTCTTCTATTCTTCAAAAAGTGAGTGTTTAGGAATAACCAATCACTTCTCTTTCCACCGTTTGAATCAAGTCCAAAGGAATATCAGAAACAGGAAGTTGATAAACGATATTTTTTCGAGGGTTATAAAATCCAAGATTTTCGATAGACAGGAAGTCAGGGTCAAAGGAATGTAAGCCCATGATATAGTATACAAGGACTTGTAGCGTATGGTCTTTATTTGGAGCTGTTTTAGTCACCTTAAAATCCCACAGTGTATCCTTGGTAAGAAAATCTCCATCACCCTTGTCAATCGTATCTGTATAGCCTCCAAGAAAATGAAAGCCATCCTTTACTAAAGGACCATAGAGGTCGAAAAAGCAAAGACTTCGTTCTACCATGATACGAATATTCTCTATCGTTTCTGCATCCACCAAAATTTCCTCAAAAGGCTTATAATACTTAATCCCCGCACGATAAACAACATCAAAAGAAGCCAAACGACACGCACTTTCTATCGATAAATCGTCCAATCCCGTCACCAAATCGAGCAGTGCTTCTGCTAGGTCTCCCATGCCCACCATCTGAGCTCCCATGAGAGAAATTCTAAAAGCATCATTGGCTTCTGCCCCTTTCATAAATCGAGTCAAGTAGTCCACACAAATCCCTACTAAACTAGGAAATACAGACTCTACAGGATGCATAACTCTGTGATCTTCGAACTGCTCTACTGAAAATAACTTGATGGGCAGATAACCACCTCGAGGTTGGTTAATTTCTTTGATACGTTGTGTTACAGATACCATGAATGCTCCTTTTTATAGATAATTTTTTAAGGAATGTTACTTCAGTTTTCCTTCTTCCGTAATCGCCTAGCAGAGCTGGCTTCCATCTGATGACTTGTAATTGGATTAGTATATAATCTCCCTAACGCCAATTTTAAAAAACTTGTCAATCGTTTGTTGGTATCAATAATAAATTTTCCTTCTGAGACCTTAAAATCCTGCTCTGGATATTGTTCATATGATGTTAATAAGGTGCTAATTATTGAGGTATCAGATAGGTTAATTTCATCATCTTTTAGAATTGCCACCATCTTTAAATTATTAGATTTAATTTCAAAATCTGAGAAACTAACTAAATCAATTCTTTTTAATTCATCAACTTCTGCAAGACTAGCTATACGGTAATAATCATCAATACCTTTGAATAGGCTATGAATCGTCCTAAAACTTCTAAAGTACAATTTATTATTTCCATCATAATAGGCATCGTTCTCAGATTTTAATTCTATACCATTTTCAATAATTGTTCTTTCAGCTCTTCTATGTCTCAATTTTAAGATTGACTTATCAACCAGTCTCTTTGATTGTGTAATTTTTTGAAAAACTAAACCGTCATTTTCAACTTTTCGAAAAATCAAATCAATTTTCGAGAACTCTTCTTCATTCACATCATTTAGACCCGCAGTATTTAAAAATTTATCTTCATATTCTTTAACCATAGACATATGCTTATCATCAATTTCAATATAGAACCATTCCTCATGTTCTAATTTTATTTCTGGATCAAATTCTCTACTATTTTCAGAATCAATCTCCGGAGCAACTAATTCAGAAATATCATCCGTGTTATCCAATTTTCTATATGTCCGACCAACTTTTACTAAAAACATACTATTCCTTCTCCAAAAAAGTAAAATTATTTATTCTAACTAGTCCTTTTATAGTCCCAGTTTCTTTAACATCTTTTTTCTTACTATAGATAATAAAGACATTGCCGTTTTTATCAGTGACTCTGTAATAACGATATGAAAGTAACCATATCAAATTGAAATAATACGATCTCTCCATCAGAATCCACCATATTAGAAAAATGAGAGCTATTACTACAATCTGATATAAGAATGTTAATTCACCTAAACCCAGCATAATTACAAAAAGGCCTAGGTAAGTTGGAATGATTTCATTTTCTACTGGTTGTATACTTTCAACTTGAGCAGTATCATTTGCTTCTTTAAATCTTATCAAATACTGTAAGGCTCCAAAAGAAAAAGAAAGCATCAATAAAATCAACACCCCTATTTTTAGAAAACTACATGCACAAGTATCATGTGAGGGAAAAATGTCTATAGTAAATAGATACAAGACTAAACCTGGCGAAAAAGAACAAATTGATAAACAAAACGACAAACACAATCTTTTAAATTTTTTCATAACAAAATTCTATATAAACATATCCTTCAAGAGTTTCTTTTTAAGTATTTCTAACTGTGAAATTTTTTCTTGGTGAGAGCTGATGAGGTTATCAAGGTTTGAGAAACAGGCACCGATGGCTTGTTGTTCAGCTATTGGCGGTAAATAAAATGGAATCTCCGAAAAAGTTGGAAACTGTACACGTTGTTTTTCAATCAGAGTTCCTGTAGCAAACTGTTTATATTGATAAATTGCGTACGTTGTTTTCAATAGAATTTTTAAAAAATCATTATCAAATTTTTCTATATCTCTATTTTTCATCACAACATAATAACCAGAAACTGAAATAGTAACTTCATTATCGTTTAAATCCAAAGCACCTAATGTAAGATTCATTGGATTATAAACAAACTCATTTACATCAACCTTTTTAAATTTATCATTCTTTTTTACCAAAAAATCTCTTTTATAACGATTTGTTTTAGGTATTAATCCATTCTCAACTGTTAAACTCCATAACTCGTTTTCTACAGAAGGTTCAATATAATTTGATACTTGTTCAAAAATATCACCTAGGTAATACTTACCCCACTCGCCTTCAAATTCATCTAAACGAATCTCAGGGACTGTCTGTCCGGCTTTGGGAAACATCTTGGAAAGCATGCTCGCCTTGAGAGATTGGTAGTTGACGAGATTATCTTTATAGTTCGCAAGAAGGTCGTCGAGAGTACGGAAAAGGGAACCAATGGCGGATTGTTCGTCGTTAGAAGCAGGAATACTAAACTCTGTCTGTGAAACTGTCTTCCAATCAGAACGTGGCATCTTTGTTCCAGATGTATCATTTGCAACTCTTTGAAATTTTGGCGATTGAACTAACGAAAACAGAAATTTTGAATCACAATTTCTTGCCTGCAAGACCCAAAAATCTCCTAACGCAATACCATTAAAATTTGGGTGTAGCCAGTTTTTTAAATATGGACGTAACTTTCCATATAAAATATCATGTGTTTCAAATACTATTCCTTTGCGACAATCAATATTTTTACTTAATTCTTTGTTTAATCTCCCTTCTCCAGAAAGAATATCTTGATATTCAATTCTTGGTAAATCAGGGTTATCAGAACTTTTAGTTCTCCTTTTAGCTATTTCTTCAAAAGTACTTCTTACCCATGAATGTTTATTTTTTAAGAACCTAATTTTTGGCTTCTCCATCCGTATCCTGCTTTCTCGCTATTTTAAATTTTAAATTAGATACATTATATTCTTGTTTTATTATTTTTTCTGCCATTTTCTCTGGAGAAACTAACCTAAATGTAGTTTCTGTTATATACTTAGTTAAATAAGTCCTTAACTCATCACATTTTTCAGTTAATTTAGACTTTTTCATAAAGTCATCCGTAACTTCTTGATAATCTTCAAAACTCTTCACCTGGCTTATTCTTTTATGATAGTCTACAAAATTTAAAACTTCCTTACGAACCTCTTCTTTTAACCTAGATAATTCGATATCATCTTGTATAACCAGAGTTAGCAATAATAAATCTCTTAATTTTATAATTGAATTATATTAGGAAGCAAATAATCTGAATATAATAAAGGAAAAATTTTTTCAAACTCAATATTTTCATCTGATTCTACTTCTTTAGGGATCATCTTTACGAATTCAAATATTGCATCTGCAAATAAATTTTTAGCAATTCTTAAATCGCTCAATATCTCATATGAACGCTCTGCTCGCTCAATTGTATATTGTAAGAAAATACGTTCTCTTTCGTTCTCTTCTTGTTTTTCAAAAAATTCTCGTTGTAACTTATGTTCATCTTGTAGCTGTTTAAGTTGCTGCTTATTTTGAAGCTTCGCAACATACACTGCTACACCAGCACCTAGTAAAGCCCCCATCATGGAACTAATAAACTGAGAATTAAGAAATGTAATTATAAAATCCATTTATTGTAATTTCCCCTAAGTATAAAGTATTAATAATATTATTGCAAGTTACATACTATTCAAAGATTATTTAATCCAAAAGAACTTCTCTCATCCCATCAATATCATCGCTTTTAATAAATACAACATTTCTATTTCCGGTTAATTCAACAAGTTTATCTTTTCCTAGAATGATAGCTAAATTCTTAACGATAGAGCGTTTAGCAGACTCGTTGTAATAGGTAAAAATAAATCGATAATTATATCTTTTTAAATCAGCTATTTTAAAACATTTTTCAAATATCTCTTTATCAAGTGGATCAACCGAGTGTCCAAACACAATAATATTCTTTGAAACTGCTGCACCCCACTCTGATAATTTTCTAGAAATAAAAAATTTTTCATATAAATTCCCAGTCTCTTTAACAACACGTTGATAGTATTTTTGGTAAGGTATTAAATCAGAATTAACATTATTCTCCTTATCTTCTATACCAAAAACCAATGTATTTACTGCTGATTTATTTCTATTTAAATCAATTTCCCCGTGAATATAATGTGTATTTTCTATAGGAATTTTGAAAAGTTCATATGGAGTATGGGTATAATTGAAACTAATTACACTAGACTCTGAAATATTATTGATTGCATCTAGTGCAGTTTCTACTGGAGCTATTTTATTAATCTCAAAATCTAGGTAGTCTCTATATGAAAGATATATTTCTAATAGATCTGTTAACAACTCTAGATGATAAATAAATTTCTCATTTAATTTTGATAAAGCTACCTTTCTTTCTAATTTATTCCACTCCAAAATATTAAATAGTTCATAGAATATTTTAGCAACAAAAAACTTCGATGCAAAATTTTCCTGAGATACCATAGAGCCCTGAAGAAAATCGACATGGATTACTCTTAAAGAGTTTTCATCCTTACGATATAAAATATCAGCATTTAACTTAAAATAATCTATGGCTTCAGCAAGTTGTGAAATCATGATTTCTAAATTACACCAATTTTCTCCAAGGGTAGATCTATTCTCATTTATAAATCTGAGATAATAATTATCTTTATATTTCTCAATATCAATATTATTACTGTTAAGAAATGATTGCAAATGATCTACTTTTTCTAAAAATAAATTATCGGCAAATTCTATGAAATCACTATAACTCGTTTTTCGTCCCATGGACAAATCAAATCCATTTCCTAGAATTAATATTGTATCCGCCATTTTTCCTCCGATATTCTCCTACCTCCCCACCCTCAACGGCTCAATCACCTCTTCAATCAGTTGGGTATAGGCTTCTTTTATTTGTTTTTTATAGAGGAGGGGATTAAGGGCATCTGCCACTTCTATCTTATAGTCCTGATAGCGCTGACTCTTGGTCAGCTGGCTCTCTCCTAGTTGTTTCTTGGCTCCTTTTCGGTAGTGCTCGACATAGTAACGGAGTTCATCCTCTCCGACATACCAACGTTTGCCAAAGACTTGGATATGTTGCTGGATGACTGCTTCAATCATCTGGTCAAGGATATTGGCGATGGATTGACCTCTGTAGCGGTCTGGATTTGCCTGTACTTCTTGCCAAAGTTCTGAGGTGATCTGGGCAAGGTTTGGATTAGTCTTCTCCAGACTTTGGATATAGGTATCTACTGCTTCTCTGTCCTGTGAGCTGAGACTCTCTTCCTGACTCTGCTCTTGCTCGATCAGGCTTTGGATCAAGGTCAGGATATAGGCGTAGTTAATCTCATCGACTTGGATAGACTCTAGCTCATAGTGGATATCAAAAGGTCCATCATCGTCGCCACCGCCAGTTCCTTCCCCATCACGAGCTTTGAGTTCAGCAAGGATGTTTTTGTAGAGGCCGAGATAGGTTTCGAGCAATTCATCAGTTAAGCCTGTCTCTTGGTAAATCTCAGCTTCATCATATTCCTTGTATACTCGGATAGAAGCTAGATACTTATCAAATGCTTGATATGCCTTGGCAATTTTTCTCAACTGAGGAGTAGACATTTGTTCTAACAGGAAGCCTTCTAGTGGCTCGTTAGCGATGAGGTTTTGGAAGTCGCTACAACTTCTCAAAAAGTTCCTCTTTTCCTCTTCCCAGCTAGGGGCTAGGACCTCGTTTTCTCCACCATTTGAGTAGAGCTTGAGGGCATTATCCACTGCTTCCTTAAAGGCTAGAGGCTTTTGGAAAGTGATGATATGACCATAGGATTTACTAGAATCAAAGATACGGTTGGTACGACTAAAGGCCTGAATCAAATCCTGCGGTTGCAAGGGTTTGCGGTCGATAAAGAGAGTCGATAGACAAGGCGCATCAAATCCCGTTAAGAGACGATTGACCACGATAACCAAGTCTAACTGTTCATTTCGATAGAGGTATTTATCCTGTTTTCGAGCTAGACGGTTATTGACATCTGTATTAAAACCACGAAGATCCGCCATGGTAAAATGAGTATCAAACTCTTGGTTATAGTCCTCTAAGACCTGTTTCATGTGGTCTTGGTCGGCTCTTGAGTCCTCTTCATTTTCTGTAACAGAGTAGGTGATGGTCGCCTTTGGAAAGTCTGGAAGAACCATCTTGACTCTCTCTGATACCTTGACTCGTGTCTGACCAGCCTTGACTCTTTTGAGAAGGTCATAGTAGGCTTGGGCTTGAGGGATGGACTTGACCGTCAGGATGGCATTGTAGGTATTGCCGACTCCTTTTTGAAAACCTAGTTGTTGGCGGGATTTATTGATAATGGCATCCAAGACTTCCAGCATGTGCTCCTCATTTTCATAGACGGTATCTGGTATTTCGTTTTCAGACTGGTCTGTGATGAGGGTATTACGGTAATCGACCTTAAAGCCTAGAACTGCGCCATCATGGATGGCTTCCTTGACTGTATACTCATGTAGACGGTCTCCATACTGTTGCTGGGTAGTTTGGGCTAGGTCGCCGACCTGTTGGCGTTTATTTTCCTTAAAGATGGGGGTGCCTGTAAATCCATACCAGAGGGACTGGGGGAAAAAGGCTTTAATGTCTTTTTGTGTTTGTGGCGTAACGGCACGGTGGCATTCATCCACGACAAAGGCCACTCGGAGTCCCTTGATTTTGTCCGCATCACGCTGGTAAAGTCCTTGTTCAAACTTGCGCATCATGGTGGTGATTTTCTGGATGGTGGTTACCACCACACGTTTATCATTGCTTCCTAAGCGCTTGACCAAATCATGGGTATTATCCGTCTCATCAATATCAATGACATCATTGGTCGCATAAGAGAGGAAAGACGAAGTGGTCTGTTGGTCCAAGTCCCTACGATCAACGACAAAAATTGTCTTTTGGATGGAAGGAATCTGAAGGAGATTCCGAGCTACCTTATAGGAAGTCAGCGTTTTTCCTGAACCTCTCGCCAGCAAACATAGCCTGATGCTTGCTGGCGAGAGGCTTCCTGCACCGCTTCGATAGCATGGATCTGGTAGGGGCGCAAGAGAATGAGAGCTTTCTTGCTATCATCAATGACAGAATACTGCATGACCATCTGATGAGCACGAGGGATGGAAAGGACTTCGTGAGCAAAGCTAGTCAAATTTGTCACAGGACGATTGTCCTTATCTACCCACTTGGTTAGAAATTGCTTGTTGAGTTTATTTTCCCTAGCTGCAGCGATATAGCGAGTATCGACCTTGTTGGTCACAACAAACATTTGCAAGCTAGAGAAAATGCCACGGAACTTGCCTTCGCGGTCATATTTTTTAATCTGATGAAAGGCATCTAAAAAGGCAACACTAGGACTTTTAAGTTCGATTTGAATCATGGGTAAGCCGTTGATGAGCAGGGTCACATCTAGCCTGCGGTCTTGGTCCAGAGGATTCACTTTTTCTCTCTGGACTTGATTGACAACTTCATAGCTAGACTTACCAGCAGCGATATTATCTCGCCAGATGACGGATAATCGGATGGTTCCTAGGCTGGCATCCTCTCTTTGAACCTCGACTTTGGCAATTCCGTTTTCACCGACCAACCACTTGGCAGCATCGTAGTAGCTGATAAAGTTGAGTTGGTTTTTTATTTGACGTTTTTCCTGCTCTGTCAAAGGATAGTCTGCTAGCAGGGCAACGTTATTTTGGGCTAGTTTCTCAAAGAAGTTCTCCCATAGTTGTTCTTCTGTTTTTAGATCTTCTCTATAAGTCCATTGACTTCCCCCAGTTACCAATTGGGTGATCAGTTGTTTTTCTATCTCCAGTTCTGGTTTTACTTGCATCATTCTCTCCTTTAACGATGTTCTACTTTCTTTATTATAACATGTTTATCTTTAATTCCCCCTTCTTTTATCAAAATATGGTATAGTAGAATCATACTATCTATGAGGAGTTTACATGTCACAGGATAAGCAAATGAAAGCTGTTTCTCCCCTTCTACAGCAAGTCATCAATATTTCATCTATCGTCGGGGGAGTCGGCACCTTGATTTTCTGTATTTGGGCCTATCAGGCGGGAGTGTTACAGTCCAAGGAAACCCTATCGGCCTTTATCCAGCAAGCTGGGGTTTGGGGGCCGCCACTCTTTATCTTTTTACAGATTCTACAAACCGTCGTTCCGATCATTCCGGGAGCTTTGACCTCAGTGGCTGGGGTCTTTATTTACGGCCATATCATTGGAACCATCTATAACTATATCGGCATCGTGATTGGCTGTGCCATTATCTTTTACCTGGTGCGTCTCTATGGAGCTGCCTTTGTCCAGTCCGTCGTCAGCAAGCGCACCTATGACAAGTACATCGGTTGGCTAGATAAGGGCAATCGTTTCGAGCGGTTCTTTATCTTTATGATGATCTGGCCAGTTAGCCCGGCTGACTTTCTGTGTATGCTGGCAGCCCTGACCAAGATGACCTTCAAGCGCTATATGATTATCATCATTTTGACCAAGCCCTTTACCCTAGTGGTTTACACTTATGGTTTGACTTATATCATTGATTTCTTCTGGCAGATGTTTTGAGAATAGAAAAATCCGTTTGGTTTTCCAAGCGGATTTTCTGTTTGTTTTATTTTGCGACACTCTTAGCAAGGACAAAGTTCCCAAGTGTGGCAGAACCATTTCCAGCGACTGCTGGTGTCACGATATAGTCACGCACGTCTGGTACTGGTAGGTAGCCGTTGAGAAGAGCTGTAAATTTCTCACGCACACGGTCCAGCATGTGTTGTTGGGCCATAACCCCGCCACCAAAGACGATGACATCTGGACGGAAAGTCACTGTAGCATTGACCGCAGCCTGAGCGATATAGTAGGCTTGAACATCCCAGACAGAACTGTTGAGTTCGATGTTTTCACCACGAACACCTGTACGAGCTTCCAAACTTGGTCCAGCAGCAAAGCCTTCCAAACAGCCCTTGTGGAAAGGACAAACGCCGTTAAATTCTTTTTCTACATCCATTGGGTGTTTAGCCACATAGTAGTGACCCATCTCAGGGTGACCGACACCACCGATAAACTCACCACGTTGGATAACACCTGCACCGATCCCTGTACCGATCGTGTAGTAGACCAAGTTTTCGATACGGCCACCTGCATTGTTGCGAGCAACCACTTCACCATAGGCAGAGCTATTTACATCTGTTGTGAAATACATGGGTACGTTGAGGGCACGACGAAGGGCACCAAGTAGGTCTACATTTGCCCAGCGAGGTTTTGGAGTCGTTGTGATAAAGCCATAGGTTTTTGAGTTTTTGTCGATATCGATAGGACCAAAGGAACCGATGGCAAGACCTGCAAGATTATCGAATTTTGAAAAGAATTCGATGGTTTTATCGATGGTCTCGATAGGAGTTGTTGTAGGAAACTGTGTTTTTTCCACAACGTTAAAATTTTCATCTCCGACAGCACAGACAAACTTTGTACCGCCCGCTTCTAAGCTTCCATATAATTTTGTCATGATAAACCTCTTATCTTTGTTTTCTCTATTATAGCACATTTTAAAGGGCTAGATTTCTCAATATTTTAGATTTTCCTCTGTAAATCTTACCATCCAAGTAAAAACGAACAAACATGATATTTGTTCGTTTTGTTTTTAGATTTGATTTTTGAAGAGGACTAGGCTTTCACTTCGATGATAGCGTCACCCTTGACAACTGAACCGCTTGCGACTGGTGTCACAGAAGCATAGTCTGCTGTGTTGGTTACGATAACCATTGTTGTGTCGTCAAGACCTGCAGCAGCGATTTTACTTGAGTCAAAAGTTCCGAGAACATCACCAGCTTTGACCTTGTCGCCTTGAGCAACTTTTTGTTCAAAGCCTTCACCGTTCATAGTCACTGTATCGATACCAACGTGGATCAAGATCTCAGCTCCATTTGCTGTCTTCAAACCATAAGCATGTCCTGTGGCAAAGGCAATCGATACTTCTGCATCAGCTGGTGCGTAAACCACACCTTGGCTTGGTTTTACAGCGATCCCTTGTCCCATTGCACCACTTGAAAAGACTGAATCATTAACATTCTCAAGAGCAACTACGTCACCAACGATAGGAGTTTGGATTGTTTCGTTTTGAGGAGTATCAGACTCTTCCACTACTGGTGCTTCTACTGTAGTTTCAGTAACTGTTTCCGCAGTTGCTGTTGCGGCTTCATCAGCAAAGACACCTGCTGCTTTTGTTTTACCATAGAAATAAGTCAAAGCAAAGGCTGCGGCAAATGAAATCACTTCTGCAACTACATACATAGGGATTGAACCTGCTTTAATAGATAGGAATCCGATAAATCCAGCTGCTCCCAAAGAAACAGCAATGACATGGGTCAAGCCTGCAACAAAGGCACCAACTGCTGAACCAGCAAGAGCACAGAAGAATGGGAATTTGTATTTCAAGTTCACCCCAAATAGGGCAGGCTCAGTAATACCAAGGAAAGCAGAGACAGCTGCTGAACTTGACAAGCCTTTAGTTTTAGCATTTTTAGTTAAGAAGTAAATAGCAAGAGTGGCTGCACCTTGCGCAACGTTTGCCATGGAAGCAACAACAAAGATATAGTCACCAAATCCAGTACCATTATTATTGTATGCTGATAGCAACTGTGTTTCAATAGCAGGGAATGATTGGTGAAGCCCTGTCATAACAATCAATGAGTATGTTCCACCAAAGAGCCCCATACCAAATGCACCTGTAGTATTGTATAGCCATACAATAACATTAGTAATCGCATCCGAAACCACCAACATCACAGGACCAATAACTGTAAAAGTTAGGAATCCTGTAATCATAACTGATAAAAGCGGAGTAAAGGTGAAGTCAACCGCAGAAGGCAATTTCTTGTGGAAGAATTTTTCTAAAGTTGCCAACAACCAGACAGCTACAAGGACTGGGATTACTTGATAAGCATAGTTTGTTTGTGTAACATGGAAACCTAAAATATCCCAAAAAGCTTCTTTACCACCCAAATCTGGTGTGGTCATAATCATACCAATAGCTGCACCAAGGAATTGGTTTGCTCCAAAGCGTTTAGCTGCTGAAATCCCTACTAAAACAGGTAAGAACATAAATGGAGCTGCAGACATCAATTGAATCATCGCTGAAATACCTTTGATAGCAGGGTACATGTCTTCAATCGATTGAGGTCCAAATAAGTCTGGTGATGTCAAGAAATTACGTAATGCCATCAAAAGACCACCTGCAACCAATGCAGGAATAATTGGGACAAAGATATCTGACAAAAGCTTAATCAAATCCATCAATGGATTAAATTTTTTGTTTTTATTCGCAATCTCTTTTAAATCATCTGTGGAAGCTTCTTTCAAACCTGTTTTTTTGATGATTTCTGCATATACAAAGTTAACGTCTCCGGGACCAATAATAATTTGGTATTGTCCGTTTGTGCTAAATGTACCTTTAACATCAGCATTGTTATCTAAAGCTGCTTGGTTCACTTTTGTTTCATCTTTTAACACCAGACGAAGGCGGGTCGCACAATGTGCTGCAGCTACAAGATTCTCTTTGCCGACAGCCTCAATGACCTCGGCAGCAACTTTACTATAATCCATAGCAAAAATCTCCTTATAAAATTTTGTTCCTATTTGAAAGCGATTTTATTCGCCCTACGACTATTATTTTATCACGTTTCTAAAATATGTCAAGCGTTTTGCAGAACTTTTTATTTCCTTTATTTTTTATCTGATTATTTTTGCTCGTTTTTGAGGAAATTCTCTTTTTCCTCAAAAAATATCTTTATATTTGAGGAATAAAGGCTTTTATTTACATTTTCTTTCATTTTTTTGTGAAAATTTTCCAGATTCCCTTTGTTTGATTTCTGGCAATCGTTTGACATATTTTTCTCTTTTTTAACATAAAATGCTTGCTTTTTTTGCCGAAAACGTTTACTATTAAGATAGTAGAACTTTAGGAGGAAAGATAAAATGGAATGGACAACTGAGCGTCGTTATAGACCCTATGAAGATTGGACGCAAGAAGAAATTCAACATATAAAGGAAAAGATGGTACAATCTCCCTGGCATACTCATTACCACGTTGAGCCAAAAACAGGACTTCTCAACGACCCAAATGGCTTTTCTTACTTTGATGGCAAGTGGATCCTCTTTTACCAAAACTTCCCCTTTGGTGCAGCCCACGGTTTGAAATCTTGGGCACAGCTAGAAAGTGATGATTTGGTTCACTTTAGAGAAACTGGAGTCAAAGTTTTGCCTGATACTCCATTAGATAGCCACGGTGCCTACTCTGGTTCTGCCATGCAATTTGGCGATAACTTGTTCCTATTTTATACAGGAAATGTCCGTGATGAAAATTGGATTCGTCACCCTTACCAGATTGGTGCTCTTTTGGACAAAAGTGGCAAAATCACGAAAATTGACAAGATCTTGATTAACCAACCATCTGACTCTACTGACCACTTCCGCGACCCACAAATTTTTAACTTCAAAGGTCAATACTATGCTATCGTCGGTGGACAGGATTTGGAGAAAAAAGGCTTCGTCCGTCTCTACAAGGCTGTGGACAACGACTACACAAACTGGCAAGCAGTTGGCGACCTTGACTTCGCTAACGATCGCACTGCCTACATGATGGAATGCCCAAATCTGGTCTTTGTAGGCGAGCAACCTGTCCTTCTCTACTGTCCACAAGGATTGGATAAAAAAGTTCTAGACTACGATAATATCTTTCCAAATATGTACAAAATCGGGGCTTCCTTTGATCCTGAAAATGCTAAAATGGTAGATGTGTCTCAACTTCATAATCTAGACTATGGTTTCGAAGCCTATGCAACTCAAGCCTTCAACGCTCCAGATGGACATGCATTGGCAGTAAGTTGGCTTGGACTGCCAGATGTTTCCTATCCATCTGACCGTTTTGACCACCAAGGAACCTTCTCATTGGTCAAAGAACTCACTATCAAAGATGGCAAACTCTACCAATATCCTGTCTCAGCCGTCAAAGAACTTCGTTCTTCTGAAGAGGTCTTCTCAAATCGTACTCAAACCAACAACACCTATGAACTCGAGCTCAACTTGGAGGCCAATAGCCAGAGCGAGATTGTCTTACTTGCTGATAAAGAAGGCAAGGGACTTTCCATCAACTTTGACCTTGCCAATGGTCAAGTGACAGTGGATCGTAGCCAGGCTGGAGAACAGTATGCCCAAGAATTTGGGACGACTCGTTCTTGCCCTATCGATAATCAGGCTACTACTGCTACAATTTTCATCGATAACTCTGTCTTTGAAATTTTCATCAATAAAGGAGAAAAAGTATTTTCTGGTCGTGTCTTCCCACATGCGGACCAAAATGGGATCCTCATCAAGTCTGGAAACCCAACTGGAACTTACTATGAATTAGATTATGGTCGCAAAACTAACTGATGTCGCAAAACTTGCAGGCGTCAGCCCTACTACCGTCTCACGGGTCATCAATAAAAAGGGTTATCTATCTGAGAAAACCATTCAAAAGGTTAATGAAGCCATGCGAGAGCTAGGCTACAAGCCTAACAATCTGGCTCGAAGTCTCCAAGGAAAATCTGCCAAGTTGATTGGACTCATTTTTCCAAACATCAGTCATGTCTTTTATGCGGAGTTGATTGACAAGTTGGAACACCAACTCTTCAAAAATGGCTACAAGACCATCATCTGTAACAGCGAACATGACTCTGAAAAAGAACGGGAGTACATTGAAATGCTGGAGGCCAATCAGGTAGACGGTATCATTTCTGGAAGTCACAACTTGGGAATCGAAGACTACAATCGTGTGACAGCACCGATCATTTCCTTTGACCGAAACCTATCACCAGACATCCCTGTCGTCTCCTCTGATAACTACGGTGGCGGGGTCCTCGCAGCCCAAACTCTGGTCAAGACAGGCGCTCAGTCTATCATCATGATTACAGGGAATGATAACTCTAACTCACCGACTGGACTGCGCCATGCTGGCTTTGCCTCTGTTCTCCCGAAAGCGCCTATTATCAATGTTTCGAGTGACTTTTCTCCCGTCAGAAAAGAAATGGAAATCAAGAATATCTTGACCCATCAGAAACCAGATGCGATTTTTGCTTCAGATGATCTGACAGCCATTTTGGTTATCAAAATCGCTCAGGAGCTGGGAATTTCTGTTCCTGAAGAGCTCAAGGTCATCGGCTATGATGGGACCTACTTTATCGAGAACTACTATCCTCATTTGACAACGATTAAGCAACCTATGAAAGAGATTGCCCACCTCACTGTTGATCTCCTCTTGCAGAAGATTGAAGGTAAGGAAGTCGCGACAACTGGTTATTTCTTACCAGTCACCCTATTACCAGGAAAAAGTATTTAATACTCTTCGCAAATCTCTTCAAACCGCGTCAGCGTCGCCTTACCGTAGATATATGTAACTGACTTCGTCAGTCTTATCTACAACCTCAAAGCAGTGCTTTGAGCAGCCTGCAGCTAGCTTCCTAGTTTTCTTTTTGATTTTCATTGACTATAAGCACAAGAAAACTCAGACTGATTTGTCTGAGTTTTTTATGATCTTAAGTTTTCGAGATAACGCTGGGCTGTCTCTAAGTTAAAGGTTTTATCTGCGATGAGGCTCTCAACGAGGGGAGCAACTTCGGACTCACTAGCACCTGCTAGGAGAGCTAAGGATTTGGCCTGCAATTTCATGTGGCCTTGCTGGATGCCCGTACTTACCAAGGCTTTGAGGGCCGCAAAGTTTTGGGCGAGACCGATAGACACGATAATCTGAGCTAATTCTTTGGCAGAAGGATTTCCCAGTAGTTCATGACTGAGGGCTACACGCGGGTTGAGACCGATTGAGCCACCCTTGGTCGCTACCGGCATGGGTAGGGTCATCTCACCGACCAATTCTTCTCTTTCCATGTCCAGTGTCCATTGACTAAGACCTTGATAGCGTCCATCTCGACTGGCAAAGGCATGGGCCCCAGCTTCGATGGCACGCCAGTCATTACCAGTGGCAATCAAAATGGCATCAATACCATTAAAAATCCCTTTATTGTGAGTAGCTGCTCGGTAGGGATCAGCCTGTGCAAACTGGCTAGCCAAAGCTATTTTCTCCGCAATTTCTCGTCCTTGATCCCTTTGGGGACTCAAGTAGCGAAAGGCGATACGACAGCTTGCAGTCACCAGAGAATCGGTCGCGTAGTTGGACAAAATTCCCATAAGACTCTGTCCCTGACTGAGTTCTTCTAAGACTGGTTTCAAGGCTTCCAGCATGGTGTTAAGCATATTGGCTCCCATGGCTTCCTGAGTATCGACATGGAGATAAACAACGAGAAAGTCTGTTTCACCTTTGATCTGCTCTACATGCAAATCACGCGCCCCGCCACCACGTTTAACGATGGACGGATAGGCTTGATTGGCAAGTTCTAAGAGCTCCGCTTTCTTGTTGGCAATCTTCTCTTGCGCTAGATCTGGATTAGCAACTTGATAAAGGGCTACCTGACCAATCATCTGGCGCTCATGTACTTGAGCAGTAAAGCCACCTGCTCGCTTGATGATTTTACTTGCATAGCTGGCCGCAGCAACCACTGACGGCTCTTCTGTCACATAGGGAACTGTGTAGTCCTGACCGTTCACCAAAAGCTCTGGAATGATCGAATAAGGCAGAGAAAAAGTTCCCACTACATTCTCACTCAGCTGATCTGCAATTGCCAAGCTGATTTGTTCATCCTGCTCCAGACTGGTTTGCTTTTCAGGACTAAGGAGCGCCTGAGCTTTCAGTAACTCAAGGCGCTCATGGTATGACTTTTTAGAAAATCCATTCCAACTTCTCTTCATTATTTTTCAACCTTGCTATAACGACGTTGGTGGTCGAGAATTTCAACCAAGGCATAGTCTTGATTTTCAAAACCTGTAAACTGGGCTGAACCAGATTCATCCAACTCTACCTCTTCGAAGAAGACTTTTTCATAGTCCGCAACAGACAATGCTGTACGTTGCTTGAGTTTGCTCAAGCGATCCTTATCAAGGTAAGCTTCATAACCTTCAATCAGTTCTCCACTAAAGAACTCTGAAACCGCTCCACTTCCGTAACTGTAGAGGACAATTTTATCTCCAGCCTTCAAATTTTCTGCATTTTCCAAAAGGGAGAGAAGCCCAAGGAAGAGGGAAGCTGTGTAGATATTCCCAATCATCTGACTGTAGAGAATGGACTTATCAAAGTTTTCTTGCAGACTGTCCTTTTTCTCCTGAGACAAAGTCTTATCCATCATCTTGCGCAAGCCTTTTAGGGCCAACTTAGGGTAAGGTAAGTGGAAGCAGATGGCCGCAAAATCATTCATAGTCCAATCATAACGTTTCTTGTATTCATCCCAAGTCGTCGTAAGACTGTCAAGATATTGCTGAGTTGAGTACAAGCCGTTTACATAAGGAGTGGTTGAATAGTTCGGACGCCAGAAATCCATAATATCACGCGTTTGGGCAACATTATCATTGTTAAAGGCCATGGTACGCGGATTTTGCGTAATCAACATCGCCACACTCCCAGCTCCCTGAGTTGGTTCACCTGGAGTCGCTACACCATACTTGGCAATATCGCTGGCGATGACCAAGACCTTGGACTTTGGAGAATTTTCCACATGCAACTTGGCATAATGGAGGGCGGCTGTTGCTCCGTAACAAGCTTCTTTGATTTCAAAACTGCGAGCGAACGGCTGGATACCTAATAGACCGTGAACAAAGACCGCTGCTGCCTTACTCTGGTCAATTCCTGACTCGGTCGCCACGATGACCATATCGATTTCTTCTTTTTCTTTATCTGTGAGGATAGAGTTGCTTGCACTTGCAGCTAAGGTGACAACATCCTCAGTCAATGGTGCAATGCTAATTTCGTTTAACAAGAGACCCTTACTATATTTATCCGGATCAACTCCTCTTGCTTCTGCTAGGTCTTGTAATTTCAAGACATATTGACTGGTCGCAAAACCAATCTTATCAATACCGATTGTCATATTTACCTCTGTTTTTTCATTCATTGTAAAAAATCGTTCTATTCTATTTTATCACAAATAGAAACAAATGAGAGAAAAAAGACTTGATTCAACAAATCAAGTCTTTGCTTTGACAGCATTAGGAGGATATGCCTCGCTGTTTTCGGATATAGTAATAAAGCTTTAGAATCACTGTTCCACTTGCCATCCCGATAGAAATGACCAGAGCCAACATAACTACTAGCGTTGCACTGGTAAGGGCATGACTGTAATCGCCTGTCACAAAGAAAGCTGTCGTTCGATAGGATAGATAACCGGGCACTAAGGGGGCAAGAATGGCCAAGACAAAGACCACTGCTGGCGTCTTATAGACAATACTTAGAATCTGGCTGATGCAAGAACCAACCACTGCTGCAATAAAGGTCGCAACAATAACATTGGTTGGTTCTTTAAGTACAAGGTAGAGGAGCCAGACACCCATTCCCAGAACACCACCAGGTAGGAGCATAGAGCGTTGAACATTTAGTACGATTAGAAAGGTGATAATGGCGAGTAAACTCGCTACTGCTTGGAGTAAAATACTTGTTAGAGTCATCTTATGTCATCAAAACTAGGGCGACGGAGGTACCGGCCCCTAAAGCGAGGGTAATGAGCAGGGATTCAAACATCTTGCTCATACCAGAGTTGATATGGTTGGTCATGATATCCCGAACTGCATTTGTCAGGGCAATGCCCGGAACAAAGGGCATGACGGCTCCCGCTATGATCAAGTCTGCCGTCGAAGGAAATCCTGTATAGCGGGCCCAGAACTGGGCAATCAATCCAAAAACAAAGGCACCCGCAAAGGCGGTTACAAAAGGAATGCGGACAAACTTCTCTACATAGAGAGAAAAAGCAAAACCAAGTAAGGTCGCAATGGCTGCACCAAAAGCATCATAAGTATTCCCCCCGAACATAATCGAGAAAAAAGGGGCACTGAGAGTTGCTGCAATAGTCACTTGGAACTTGGTATAAGGAAGAGCTTGATTTCTGATTTCCTTTAGCCTTTCAAAGGCTGTAGAGAGATCAATCTGGCCTCCGACAAGCTCCCGTGATACTTGGTTGACATCGCAGACTTTTTCGATGTTGTAGGAAGAAGAAGTGACTCGTTTCATACGAGAAATATTGGTATTCTCAATAGAAAAGAAAATAGCTGCTGGCATGGCAAGAACGTTGCAATCCACTATTCCCTGTGAATGAGCGATACGGATCATGGTGTCCTCAACCCGATAAATCTCCGAACCGCTTTTTAAGAGAATGGTTCCAGCTAACATAATGACATCAATAACGGCATTCAACTCTCTTGATTCGTCCATTTTCTCCTCCTTTTCTGCTTCCTATATTTTATCACAAAAATCAATGAAAAAAAATCTTTGTCATGAAATCATGACAAAGATTCGTTTAATCTCGAGAACTTTCACGGGTTCCTTCACTATTTGATTGACTAGTTGAAGGAGTGTTTCCTTGTTGGTTCCCCTGATTTGGAGTTGTAGAAGAACCTTGGTTCCCACGTTGTGCAGAACTAGAAGATGAAGTTGACGGTGGTGTTTTCGGTTTGTAGATGGAAAGTTTGATACGCGTGCTAGCAAGGTCAACCTTTTCACCCGCTTTTGGTGTTTGATCTACAACTGTACCTTCTGCTGTCCCTTCAGGAGCAGCCGAAACCTCGACAACCTCAATATTGGCCTCTTTTACACCGACAATCTGAGTCAAATTATTCTTTGTAAATTCGAGACTTGAACCAATATAACTTGGCATAGAAACGCTTGTTACTTTCTTAGCAACCGTTAAAGTAATTGTGCTGGCTTTTGAAAGATCATAAGTCGTACCTGCCGCAGGACTTTGTCTGAGAATGGTTCCAGGTTCGCTTTCACTGGATTCTTCCTCTTCCATCTTGATTAGATTCTCAGGAACCTTCTTCTCCTTGAGTTCAGCTACGGCATCCGTATACTTGCGTCCAACATAATTGCTCAATTGGAAGGATTGCTTACCAGAAGAAACGATCAAATTAACCTTGGTTCCTTCTTTTCGGCCACTACCAGCTTCTGGATCCGTTCGAATAACACGTCCTTCTGCTACGGTATCACTAGCCTCTGACTTCTCTTCACCGGCTTCAAACTTAGATTTTTTAAGAGCTTCCTTAGCCTCTGCAACGGTTTGTCCAGCTACATTAGGAATAGCAATCGTTGCTGGTGTTCTGGACAAAATCCAGATTAAAGAGGCTGCAACCAATAGAAGACTAGCTAAAAGAATCATATAGCGAGCCTTAAACTTCCGTTTTTTAGTTGGCTTTTGCGTAGGTGCTTGCTCTGGGGTTAATTTCTTTGACTGAGGACGTTCTTCCTGCGCCGGAGCTTTTGGAATCGATGTCAGTGTACTTTGTGGAACTTTAGGTAAAGTCTTCGTATCCGCCTTACTCGCATCGTCAAAGACCAGTTTCGGTTCATTCCGACGATTATAAGACAAGCTAGTTGACAAGTCCACATACATTTCCGAAACAGACTGATAACGATCTGACAGTTTCTTAGCGGTTGCCTTGATGACAACATTTTCTAAAGCCTGAGGGACAGATGGGTTTTCAGCTATGACGGACGGAAGTGGCTTCTGGAAATGCTGGAGGGCAATCGTAACCGCGCTATCCCCATCATAAGGGATATGACCCGTCAGCATTTCATAGAAGATAATTCCCATTGCATAGATATCACTCTGGAAGGTCGCTTTTGAACCACGCGCTTGCTCAGGTGACAAATAATGAACCGAACCCAGCATCGAGTTGGTCTGGGTCAGACTGGTCTCCGCAAAGGCCACTGCAATCCCAAAGTCAGTGACTTTAGCAGTTCCATCTGGCGTCAAGAGGATATTTTGAGGTTTCAAATCTCGGTGAACAATTCCTCTAGCATGGGCTAAACGCATAGCCAAAAGAATCTGTCCCATAATCCGAACCGCTTCTTCATTTGAAAGAGGATAGTGTTCTTTGATATAACGCTTGAGGTCAAGTCCTGCTACGTATTCCATAGCTAGGTACTGTTGGCCATCTTCCTCACCGATATCTGTTATCCGAACGATATGAGGATGGTCCAGATCCGCCATAGCCCTCGCTTCCCGCTGGAAACGTGCCACTGCAATCGGGTCCGTCTGGTAATTGGTCCTCAGGACCTTAACTGCCACCTCTTCCCCATCTAGGATCAAATCCTTGGCCAAGTAAACATCTGCCATGCCTCCTCGACCAATCTGCTTGACAATCCGATACCGCCCGGCAAAAATCTTGCCGATTTGGATCATTCTGCCGCCTCCTCGTTCATGTAAACAAGGGCAACCGTAATGTTGTCTAAACCTCCTGCATTGTTAGCAAAACGAATGAGGGTGGCCGCCTTGTCTGCTAGGGAAATATCGCTGGTTACGATATCATAAATCTCGCTTGCCGAAATCATATTGGTCAAACCGTCACTATTGAGCAAGAGATAATCTCCTGACTCCAGTGTAATCATCCCAAAATCAGGCTGGATTTCATCTTTTTGTCCGATAGACTGTGTGATGATATTCTTTTGAGGGTGAGTTTCTGCTTCTTCTGGAGTCAATTGACCAGCCTTGAGCAATTCATTGACCAAGGAATGGTCACTCGTCAACTGGTGGTATTCTTCTCCACGAATCAAACCGATACGAGAATCTCCAATGTGAGCATAGATGGCTTGGTTATCAATAAACGCAACAGCTTCTAGCGTTGTTCCCATGCCTCTGTACGCTTCGTCCTGACCTAGTTGATGAATTTTTTGATTTTCAATCTCCAGGTAGTGGGCAAACCACTCACGAACTTCATTGACTGAGTCAATTTGGGTATCCACCCAATCTACACCGAGGTCTGTTACCGCCATCTCACTAGCGATATTTCCTGCACGGTGTCCTCCCATCCCGTCAGCCAAGATGATCATGGTGCGTCCTGCACGGTTGACAAAGTGATTGACATAGTCCTGATTATTTGTCCGTTTCTGACCAACATCTGTTAATAATGCTATTTCCATTGTGTCAGTTCCTTCCTATTCTGATATCTTGCGAAATTGGCTGATAAAGAATCCATCACTTCCATACAATTCTGGAGTAATCAGGATGCAGCCATCTTTCAGGATATCTTTACATTCGTGTTCTAGTTTAACCTGCTCAAACTCGGGATGACTTTCTAAAAATGCCTCAACGACTTGAAAGTTCTCCTCAGAGACAATAGTACAGGTACTATACGTTATTATACCACCTTTTCGTAGCGTTTGACAAACACTACCTAATATTTCCAGCTGAATTTCCTGTAGGGACGTGAAATCTGCTGTTTCTTTATTGTATTTGATGTCTGGTTTGCGACGTAAGAGCCCAATACCAGAACAGGGAGCATCTACCAAAATCTTATCAAAAGAGTCCCGACCGAAAAACTCATGCACTTTTCTGGCATCCAATTTTTGCGTTTGAACTCGATCTGCCACACCTAAACGCTCCGCATTTTCTTGGATTAAGTCCAACTTATGATCATACAAGTCCAGAGCAGTAACCTGACCTGTCGTGAGATAAGAAGCCATATGGGCTGTTTTCCCACCCGGAGCGGCACAGGCATCTAGGACCTGTTCATCACCTTGTAGATGAAGAGTGGGAGCAACCAATTGACTGGACTCGTCTTGGATGGTTATAGCCCCTTCTGCGAACAAATCATGTCCTGCAAAGTGGCCTTGCTCCTTGACCAGACCAGTGGCCGCCAAAGGGGAAACGGTCACCTCTAACAAAGCTTTGATCTCCTCTTTTCGGCTTAAGTCAGTCACACGAATGCTGGCTTTGTTGCGCACCAAGAGACTTTTAAAGATGGCTTGTGCTCGCTCTTCACCGTACTCTTCCTTGAGCTTAGATACTAGCCAAACCGGGAGAGAATAGGCAATGGAATCACGCTTGTTTTTGCGTTTGATGCTGTCAACATCTGGCCAGCCCTCTCGCAAAACACGACGCAGGACGGCGTTGACCAATTTTTCACTGCCTTTTTTACGGGCTTTGGCGAGTTCTACTGCTTCATTGACTACAGCGTGATTAGGAATCTTATCCAGATACCGAAGTTGGTAGGCGCTCAGAAGGAGTAGGATATAGAGCCAGTTATCTAGCTTGTCTCGGTCTTGGATAAAGTGGGACAGATACCATTCCAGAGTTAGTTTTCGGGCTACCGTTCCATAGACCAGCTCGGTCACCAACCCCTTGTCTGCTGCCGAGAGTTGACTGCCCTTGAGGTATTTGTTTAAGGCAATATTGGAGTATGCTTGGTTGACAAAAACATTCTCTAGCACTGTTAGAGCTAGACTTCTAGCCGTTTCTACTTTAGTCACCAAATCGCTCTCCTACTGCCAAAGTCCGTCCAACTCCGTTGAGGAAGGAAGCAATGTCCATCTTAGGCTTACCTGCTGGCTGCACTTGCTTGAGAGATAGAGCTCCTTCAGCCGCTGCAACGATTAATTCTTTCTTGCCAATTGAGAGGATTTCACCCGGAGAACCCTGACCTTCTACTGGTAGAGCTTCATAGATCTTAAAGCGGTCGCCCTTAAGGAAAGTGTGGGCAACAGGCCAAGGATTCATCCCTCGGATTTGGTTGAAGAGTTGGCGATTGGTTTTAGTCCAATCGAGTTTTTCTTCCTCTGGCTTGATATTTGGCGAGAAAGTGACTTGACTTGGGTCTTGAGGCATAGGTTTGATCTCCCCAGCAATATAGCCAGGAAGGGTGTCCAAAAGCAAGTCACGACCAACAATCGCTAATTTTTCAAACAAGGTGCCGACATTGTCCTCATCTGTGATGGGAATACTGCGACAGGAAATCATATCCCCTGCATCCATCTCCTTAACCATTTCCATAATGGTCACACCAGCTTCCTCATCCCCTTGAATCAAGGCATAATGAATGGGTGCGCCACCACGGTGTTTGGGAAGAAGGGAAGCGTGAACGTTGACCGCAAAATCCATGCTATCAAGGAGTTTACTTGGGAGAAACTGTCCAAAAGCAGCAGTGATAATTCCATCTGCTCCTAAATTCATAATGGCTTCCATCTCTGGACTTCCAGATAATTTTTCAGGCTGGTAAATAGGAAGACCTGCTTCTTTGGCGGCCTGCTTGACTGGGGTTTCTTGGATCACTTTTTTACGGCCGACAGCGCGGTCTGGCTGGGTCACAACAGCTAGAATCTCGTAACGGTCGTCCGATAACAATCCCTTCAAAACTGTCGCTGAAAAATCAGGTGTCCCCATAAAGATTAGTTTTGTCATTTCTTCTCCTTCTTATAAAAATTGTTGCGGTTCGTGGTCAATGCTGAGACGAAGCTCGCTATTTTCCCGTTCTTGAGTCAAGGCCAAAACTCGATTAAGGGTTGGTCCTAGCTCATCTTCTAAACGGTATTTAATCAAAATCTGGTAATGATAAAGGTTGTGGGTACGGGCAATGGGTTTTGGTGTCGGTCCAAGGATTTTACTAGTTTCCGATAAACCTGAGCGCAAAATTCCCATGACTTCATAGGCACGTTTGACAACCTCTTCTTCTTTCTTGTGAGAGAGGGTAATCCCAATAGTGAAATAATAAGGCGGATAGCCGAGTTGGCGCCTAATACTCATTTCATAGGCATAAAAACCTTCGTAATCCTGATCTTTTGCAAAACGAATGGCATAGTGCTCAGGATTGTATGACTGAATCAAGACCTGCCCAGCTTTTTCCGCTCGACCTGCACGACCAGCCACCTGAGTTAAGAGTTGGAAGGTTCTCTCGGAAGAACGAAAATCAGGCAGATTCAAGGCCGTATCCGCATTGAGCACTCCGACTAGGGTCACATTTGGAAAATCCAAGCCCTTGGCAATCATCTGAGTTCCCAGCAAGATATCCGCTTCGCCTTGACCAAACTGGTCAAGAAGAGCTTGGTGACTGCCTTTCTTACGGGTCGTATCCACATCCATCCGCAGAATGCGGGCCTGAGGAAAGAGTGCTGCTAACTCATCGTATGCTTTCTGAGTCCCTGTCCCGTAGTAACGAATACTTCGGCTCTGACAGTTGGGACAAACATGAGGAATCCCCTTAGAAAAACCACAGTAATGGCAGTTCATGGTCTTGGTATCCATGTGGAGAGTGAGAGAAATATCACAGTTGGGACAGCTATCTACCGTCCCACACTCCCGACACATAACAAAGCTAGAATAACCCCGACGGTTGAGCATGAGGACCACCTGCTCTTTTTTATCCAGACGGTCTTGGATCGCTTCTAGCAAAGGGGGCGTAAAGTTCGATGTCTCATTCTGTCCGATATGGTCACGAAAGTCAATTACTTGAACCTCAGGAATGGTGGCTAAAGGATTGGCCCGTTGGGTCAGACGTAAGTGTTGATAGACACCTTTTCCAGCCCGCGCACGGCTCTCTAAGCTCGGTGTCGCCGAACCAAGGACCAGGGCTGCTTGATTGTACTGGGCCCGTAAGATGGCTACCTCTCTGGCATGGTAACGCGGATTGCTATCTTGCTTGTAACTAGATTCATGTTCTTCATCGATAATCATGACACCCAGATTTTTCAGAGGAGCAAAGATAGCTGATCTAGCACCAACCACAACTTGAGCTTCTCCACGCTCGACCTTGCGCCATTCGTCGTACTTTTCACCATTGGACAGGCCTGAGTGGAGGATAGCTACTTTCTCGCCGAAACGAGCAATGAAGCGCTCCGTCATTTGTGGCGTCAGAGAAATCTCAGGTACCAGTAAAATAGCCGTCTTACCCTTGTCCAAGGCTCCTTGGATAATCTGCAAGTAAACCTCAGTTTTCCCACTTCCTGTAATCCCTTGAAGGAGGAATGGAGGCTGTTGACTGCCAATAGCACTGACAACCGTATCACGCGCCTGTCTTTGTTCAGGATTCAATTCCAAAGGTGTACTAGCTTCAATGCCTTCAAAATAAGCAGCTGAGCGTTGCACTTCCTTTTGGACTATGGACACAGCTCCTTGCTCCACAAAGAAGTTGGCTTGCTCGCGCGAGTAGAATTCTAACAAGCTAGCCAGAGGAGCACTTTCAGGATGAGACAGCAGATAGTCTCTCAATTCTAACTTTTTCTTGGCACGCGCAGAAATCTCAATCTGCTCTAGTCGATTAGCATTAACCACATACCAAGACTGAGTCTTGACCTTCTTTTGATCGACTGCCTGGTATTCTAAGCGGAGCAGACCTTTCCTGGTCAATCGCATCATTTCTGCCTGCTTGGCCAAATCTAGAGAAGAAAAGGCTAGCGAATCTTCTGAACCAAACAAGCGCTCTCGGTCCTCCTGACTCAGACCTTCCAGAGGATAGAGAATCTTATCATAACTGGAGTTTAAAAATCCCGGCAACATAGCTTTTAGGATGGAGATTTTGTAAGAAAAGACAGATTTGCGTAACTCCTCTGCCAGCCAGAGTTGCTCCTGAGTCAAGACGGGAGAAAAGTCTAGCACCTCTGCAATCTCTTTCAAGTCCTGACCTTCCATCTCTTCATCCGACTGGGACTCCAAGCCAAGAACAATCCCTTGTATCAAACGATTGCCTTTGCCAAAAGGCACATGAACCCGCATACCGACTTCTAGCATCTCTACAAATTCCTCTGGGATCTTGTAACTGTATGGCTGGTCCGTCTGCATCAGGGGAACATCCACGATAATCTTTGCAATAGCCATCTTCTCACCTCCTTCTTGTCAGCAAATTCTTGCAATAGAAAAAATAAGATTGAGTCCCCCCAACCTTAAATTTTTTCACCATCTTCTTTTTCTTTAGCAATTTGCTCTTTGATTTTCTTTTCTTCTTCTTCTCTGCGGCGTTTTTCTTCTTCGATACGGAGACGAACCGCTTCACGTTTTCCTTCTGGATCTGGGTGAATGGTTACATTTCCAGACTCGATTTCTTCTAAAGCACGAAGAGTTGATTTTTCAGACTTAAACTCTTGAGTTGCTGGCGCGCCTGCTTCTAGTTCGTGGGCACGTTTTGCTTCCAAGATTACGAGTGAATATTTTGATGGCACCTTGTCGAGCAAGGTATCAATAGAGGGTTTTAACATCATTTGCTTGTACCTATTTCCTATAGTTTATCGAGTAGTTGGAGATTTCGGCAACATCTCCTGGTAGTGACCAATGACACGGTCCACACGGAAGTGCTCTGCTTCGATCACACGTTTGACACGTTCAGCAGCGAGGGGCACCTGATCGTTGACAATGGCATAATCATACTCACGCATGAGAGCAATTTCTTCCTTGGCTTTTTCGATTCGTTGGGCAATCACTTCAGCGCTATCTGTTCCACGACCTACCAAACGATCTTGTAATTCATCCAAATCTGGTGGTGTCAGGAAGATAAAGACAGCATCTGGAACCTTTTTCTTAACCTGAAGGGCTCCTTGGACTTCAATCTCAAGAAAGACATCGATTCCCTTATCCAGAGTTTCATTGACATAAGTCAGAGGAGTTCCATAGTAGTTACCGACATATTCTGCATATTCCAACATCTGACCTTGACGGATCAGCTCTTCAAACTCTTCACGAGTACGGAAGAAATAGTCCACTCCGTCCACTTCACCAGGACGTTGCGCACGCGTCGTCATCGATACAGAGTATTGAAATTGATTCTCAGAACTCTCAAAAATCTCTCTTCTAACCGTTCCTTTCCCAACTCCTGAAGGACCAGAAAAAACGATTAGCAAGCCTCGGTCTGCCATTATGTCTCCTTTAGTTAGTCTGTGAAATAAAGTGAAATCTCTCTCGGATACTGATAATTGCGTCAGTTATCCTCCCACAGTCTTTCTATCTAGTGTAACAAAAAAGCAGTAATTTTTCAACTGCTCTTTTTTATTTATTTAGCATAATCTACTGCACGAAGTTCGCGAATCACGGTTACCTTGATATTTCCTGGGTAATCGAGATTGTTTTCAATTTTCTCACGAACTTTGTGAGCCAAGATTGTGACTTTGTCGTCTTTGATTTGTCCTGGATTTACCATGATGCGAATTTCACGTCCTGCTTGAAGGGCGAAGCTATTTTGCACTCCTTCAAAGCCATTGGCGATTTCTTCCAAATCGTGGAGACGCTTGATATAGTTTTCAAGAGATTCACTACGAGCACCTGGACGCGCTGCACTCAAGGCATCTGCTGCAGCAACGATCACCGCAATGACGCTTTCAGCTTCGACATCCCCGTGGTGGCTAGCAATAGTATTCACCACAACTGGGTGTTCCTTGTACTTACGAGCCAACTCTGTACCAATCTCAACGTGGCTACCTTCAACCTCGCGGTCAATGGCTTTCCCTATGTCATGAAGGAATCCCGCACGACGGGCAAGAGCTGCATTTTCACCAAGTTCACTCGCAATGATACCAGATAACTTAGCAACCTCAATCGAATGACGCAAGACATTTTGTCCATAAGAAGTACGGAACTGCAAACGTCCCATGATCTTCATCAAGTCTGGATGGAGGTTTGGCGCACCAATCTCATAGGCAGCAGCCTCACCATATTCACGGATTTTATTGTCAATCTCTTGACGGTTTTTCTCCACCAACTCCTCGATACGAGCTGGGTGGATACGGCCATCCTTGAGCAACATTTCCATGGTCATACGAGCAATTTCACGACGAATTGGATCAAATCCTGACAAGGTCACCACTTCCGGTGTATCGTCGATAATCACATCGACCCCTGTCAAACTTTCAAAGGTACGAATATTTCGACCTTCGCGTCCGATAATGCGTCCCTTCATGGTATCATCTGGTAGATGAACTGTAGAGTTTGTTGACTCTGCTACATAGTCACCAGCGATACGCTGCATAGCCTGAACCAAGATATCTTTCGCAATCTTGTCTGAACGTTCCTTCACTTCTTGCTCAGCCTCACGAATGCGACTAGCAATTTCCTTGGTCAAATTTTCCTCTGTCTGAGCCAAGATAATATCTCGAGCCTCAGCTTGGGAAAGAGAACCGATACGTTCAAGTTCAGCTTCTTTTTGTCTTTCGACTTCCTCTAATTGCTCTTCACGTGCATCAAGGTTTTTTGCTCTATCAGAAATACTTTGTTCTTTTTGTTCAAGTGTTTTTTCTTTGTTCGTCAAATTGTCGTCTTTACGGTCAAGGCTCGTAGCTCTCTCCGTCAAACGACTTTCAATTTGCTTGAGCTCCTGACGTTCTGACTTAAATTCAGCGTCCACTTCTTCACGGTATTTTCTGGCTTCCTCTTTGGCCTCCAATAGTGCTTCTTTTTTAAGAGACTTGCTTTCGCTCTTGGCTTCATTTAGCAATAAATCCGCTTCGCGCTCAGCTTGTCCTCGTAAATTAGTTGCTTCTTGTTCAGCATTTAGAAGCATCAACTCTGCAGCCTCTTGAGATGATTTCATCTTAGCTGAGATGCTGACATATCCAATGACTAAACCAATGATGACGGCAAAAACAGCAATCGCAAGTGTCATGATTTCCATGTTTTTACCTCATTAAATTTGTTTATCGAATGACATACATTCCTTAATATTCTATCATAAAAAACCGATTTTCACAAACCCAAATTGAAGAGTTTTGTGTGAATTTTGGAAGAAATCCCTTGGATATTCAAGCAAAATTAAGAATCTTTAAAAATTTAAATTTCCACGAAAAACGAAGCAAAAAAGTCCACCTTTCAGTAGACTTAGTTTGTTTCTATTCTAATCGGCGCTCTTCCGAAATTCTGCTCTGCTATACTTGGGTGTCCTAGTTGGTAAATCTGGTCTGCCTTTTGTGTCATGGTATCCCAAGGTTCTTTGCCAATTCGGCTGACTAGATGGACCTGCTCTTTCAGTGACTTGAGATGTTGTCTGCCTTTTTCAGTAAAGCCAAGGATATGGATGGCTTCTGGCAAGTCGCTTTCTCTGGCCTGCACCAAAATATAGGTCAAGAGGCGTCTGACACGCGCCTTGGTATAACGCTTGGTGGCAACTGCCTCGACCAATTCATCCACAGACTGGGCTGTTTTAATAGCTTCCTTGATGCGCACAGCCATTTCTTGATTGACCTGATAGATGGTCGTCAGGTCTGGATTTGATAAGATTTGATAGCGGAGCAAGGAAAAATAGTCATCCCAACTCACCTTACTGGCCTGCTCAAAGAGGACAGCAGAAGGCATAAAGCGTTCTAAGAAATCTTTGTCTGATTGATGCTGACGGAGGGCTGTTGCCGAGGCAAAGTCCACATCCTTATCCACAGAATGATAACCAGCCCCCTGACGCTGAATCGGATGGAGTTTGATTCTACGTCCCGCAACCGCCTTGGCATAGGCCAAAGCCAGAACATGATTGGGGGTATGGTCAGAAAAATCAAGACCTGCAAATTCCTTCCACATAGCTTGGGTTTTCTGGGGATAAGATAGTGAATCAGGCAGATTTTCCACAAATTTCTCCATCTCAGTACCTTGCTCTGTGTATAAGTCAGATATCTTTTGATAATCCAGAACTTCCTCTGTCCCGAAAGCTAGCCTATCAATACCCAAGCGAGCCAAGATATCCACAGCTCCTTGGCCAAAGAAATCTGCCGCCTGAACACTGACTAAAAAGGGCAATTCCACTACCAGATCCACTCCATTTTCAAGCGCCATCTGAGCCCGTGTCCACTTGTCCACGATAGCAGGTTCTCCACGCTGCATGAAATTCCCAGACATGGCAACGATTTTCAGTCCCTCCGCCTGCTCAAGCAGATATTTGTGCCCATTATGAAAAGGATTGAACTCCGCGATAATACCTGTGATGGTCATGGTAATCTCCTACTACTAGACTTTACTTCTCATTATATTTATTAGATTCAACTATTTTAAAATCTCTATCTAATCGAGAAATTGTATTAAACAATTCCATAACATTAGTAACATATTGATCTGAACAATTTATCTCTTTAATAATAAACCTCAATTTTTTTATTTTATCCTTTTCTTTTGAACTAACAGCCAAATCTTGAAGTTGTTTCACAAGAATACTAACGCTATCAATATCATCAATGGAATCATTTTGAGCAATATTTCTTGTTTTTGTTCTCAAAATATTTTCTATAATTCTGATAAATTTAGGCCGTTCAAAATCTTCTAGTACCAAAATTGCAAGTGACAAATAAAGTAACTCTATATTTCCTTTCAAAGAATATATTACTTTGTATTCTCGTAGATACTTCTGAATCTTCTCTCTAATAAAACGCGTACGTTTCAAATTGTAATTTTCACTTTCATATATCACCTGAACAATCGAAATTAAAGATAACCCTATAGCTAAATAGAATTGAAATGCCGTATTACTGGAATCAGGCGAAATATCATTTACATTTCCTGTAAAAGCTATTCGAGCAATATACCAATTTAAAACAATTGAAGCTATCGCTATTATTAAAATAAATAAGTGATTCACTAATTTTCGACGACCTAATATCAAAATTATCAGATAGATAACTATCCAAAAAACTAAACTTATCGTCCATAAATAGTTATATGAAACATGACATGTTTTAAAAGCAGAATTCAAAAACAAAGAACAAACATAGCCTAGGATAGAAAAAAATGGCGAAATAAATATCCAAAAGATTATGCTGTTCGTACTTATTTTACCACCACTAGAAGAAGAAAAAAATCTCGTACTAAATCCTTGATATTCTTTCAAATTCATTGAAAAAAAGCTCTTAAGCATAATACACTCTAATATGACCACAACCACAATCAAAAAGAATTCTAACATTATTACCTCAATTTATTTTGCCAAATCATTCAGCCATCCTACTTCTGCGCGACAAAAAACCAACGGGTACTGGTCTCTGTCGGCTCCTTGTCCTCAAAGTCCGCATAGAGTTTGAAAGACTTGAAGCCAGCTTGTTCCAGTAAAACATCATAGGTCAGGACCTCATAAGTCCGCTCCTCATGCACTTCATCGTGGCGACTAAAGGAACCATCAGCCTCCTTGATAAAGAAAGTCAACTCATGCACGATAGAGTGAGGTGCTGCGTCCTCATAGATATCCCAGAGCATGGCGAAGTCTTCTGCATTTTCATGGTAAGAATAGCCTGGAAAAACCTCATCAGTCTGGTAGGTTGAATGCACATCAAAGATGAATACACCATCTTCGTTGAGGGTATTATACACTTCCTTAAAGACATCCCCTACTTCCACCTCATCCTGCATGTAACAGATAGAGTCAGAATAACAAGTGACAAAGTCATATTTACCCACCTTGGATAAATCCAACATATTGCCTTCAATAAAATCAATCTTTTGTTTGGCTGAAGTCGCTCTCTTCTCCGCAATCTTCAACATATCCGCGCTCAAGTCCAGTCCAGTCACCTCAAAACCAGCCTGAGAAAAGCGAACGGACTGGATGCCTGTCCCACAAGCCAATTCCAAGAGTTTCTTTCTCTCCTTAGTCTTAGGCAAATGTCGCAGCGAAAAATCCGTCCATTTGTCGTATAAACTATCATCCATGACTGCATCATAAACAGCCGCAAAGGTTTCATAAGTTGTCATAAAACATGATACCAAGTCCGCCCGTAATCGGAATGAAAATTAGGAGCTTGACGATGGAGCCGAGCTCCAAGGGAGGCTATCTATTTTCCGAGAATTACAGGACGGGTTCAAATCCTTTCTAAGATACAAAGAGCGTTAAAAGCAAGGAGAAAATAGGAAACTTTCTGCTGTATCGTCAGATACAAAGGAAGTTACTCTTTTTCTCGCATCTTTTAGCTCGTGTTCAGTTTCGAGATGAACAAAACACGACGCCCTCACCTTTCTATCCATTTTTTTCTAAACTAAGCAAATAAACCCAGTTGACTGCAACTGAGTTCATCTACTAGGCCAAGGCTTCAGAAATATCTACAGACTCCGCCTCATGCCATAGTTTTTCTAAGTTATAGTGGGCACGCATTTCTTCTGAGAAGATATGCACAACGACACCACCGAGGTCTAGCAAAACCCAGCCTCCCGCTGCATCACCTTCGACGTGACTGCCTTTAAAACCAGCTTCGGCTACTTTTTCACGAATGTTATCAGCGATTGCGTCCAACTGACGGCTATTCATCGAGCTAGTGATAACAAAGTAGTCTGTCACACTGGTCAAATCTTGTACATCAAGTGCAAGGATATCCTCCGCACGTTTCTCATCCGCCGCTTTCACGACTAGTTCTAGTAATTCTTTTTCGTTCATTTAGTCCTCTTTCAAATAGTGCACATAGGCGTTATAGGTTTCAAGGGTTTGGGGATAGATAGGAAATCCCTTATGAGCTAGATGCTCCACAGTGCGAGCTGTCTCATAGGCCACTGCCTTATTGAGCGATGAACTTGCAATCTCACGCGCCTGGTCCACTCCAGGGAAGGCACGATTGTGCTCGATGTAGTCTGCTACATAGATGACCTTGTCTAAGTCCGTCATCTGACCAGCCCCGACTGTATGGATTTCAATAGCTCGCAGGATTTCAGAGTCTTGCAAATCCAAGTCCTCCTGAATCTTGTAAATTCCAACCATCCCATGCCAGACATTATTGCCCCAGTTTTTGAGGTCAGGGTTTAATTGGTAACGGTCAATCAAGTCTAGAAATTCCTGATCTGACAACTTTTTAGCATAGTCATGGAGAAGACCTGCTAGACCAGCTTTCTCAGCATCGACTCCAAATCGCTTGGCTAGTTCTATGGCTGCACGCTCCACCCCCAAACAATGGGTTAACCGTTTTTCAGGCAGAAGCTCTGCCATTTTTTCCAACAAAGCCTCACGGGAGCAGTTGATATAGTTTTGATAGGCCATCAGTAGAGCCCCTCCTTCTCGATGTAGTCTAGCACTGGCTGAGGTAGGAGAAAGTTGGGTTTCCGACCTTGGGCAAGGAAATCACGCACCATGCTTGACGAGATGTCCATGAGGGGCACATCTACCCAGATAACTGGATAGGAAGTTCCTGCCTTGTAGCGTGGGCGCTGGACTCCCACAAACTGAACCATGTCAACCAGTTCATCAATTCGGTACCACTTAGGCAGATAGTCCACCATATCAGCCCCGATAATGAAGTAATAATCCGTGTCTGGATGTTGCTCGGTCAAAATCTTCATGGTGTCGTAGGTGTAGGAAATGCCCTTTCGCTCTAGCTCGATTGTTTCAATGGCTAAGCCTTCAATCCCCTCTATCGCCAACTCAAGCATCTTGAGACGGTGGTGTTCAGGGATGGTTTCTTTTTTATCTACATGAGGTGGTTGGTATTCGGGCATAAGCAGGACCTGATCTAGTCCCAACTGTTGTCGTACTTGGTCCGCCACAACAAGATGGGCATTGTGAACAGGGTTAAAATTTCCGCCTAAAATCCCGACTTGTTTGCGTTTTTTCTCCTTGATTTCTGGCTCCAACTCTACCTTGGTAAAGGGAGTCAATAATTCGATTGCCATAGGCTCGTCTTCCTTTAATTCTCTGTAAAAACAGTTTCTTGGAGTTTCAATTTTAGATTTCTTTAACTTTCTTAGAAATCTTGCGATTTTCTTTCTTGCTGGATTGTTTAAACAAGATCAAGATGCGTCCGATTTTTTGGACAGTATCCACACCGATTTCTTCTTCCAAGATTTCAGCTACTTCGTGGATATTTTCATCTGTGTTTTGCAAGAGCGTAACTTTAATCAATTCACGGGCGTCAAGAGCTTGGCGAACGCTGGTTTTGATTTGGTCGTTGAGTCCATTTTTCCCGATTTGGATGATGGGTTTGAGGGTATGTGCCTGGCTGTTGAGGAAGGCACGTTGTTTCGATGTTAATGACATAATTTCTTTAAAAGAGTTTCTTTTTATACTTTTCTAAAGTGGTGACGGACGTCAGCAAAGTCCTTCGGACTTTCATGACTAAAATTTGAGCCTAAGGTCTCAAATTTTCCGCAATTGGTACAATCACTTGTACTAACTGACACCACGGCGAAAAGTATTATCCATGGGGCTCGCAATGCTCGCCTTAATAAAGACAACCCTTTCCTTTCTGTGTTTAAATAATTGCTTTTCGTGTGACAACTGCGACGCCTTCTGGTGCCCAGACAGCGACTTTTGCGCTTCCTGTTACACGAATCCAGCCGAGTCCTGAGATGACTAGGTCTGTTTTGTCCTTGATAGTAAATACATGCTGGACTAGTTTTGGAAAGTCTTCTTTTTCCTTGCTATTTGGTGGCGTTAAAAGGGTTCCGAGGTGCTTGTCGTAAAAGGCACTCGCTCCTTCGAGCTTGGTACGGTGGAGTTTTAGTTCATTGTCAAAGAAGGCTGTAAAACCTTGCTTTTCTCCTGCAATAAAGTCAAAGCGTCCGAGACCACCTAGAAACAGGGTTTGTTCAGGATTGAGCTGATAGGTTTTGGGCTTGATTTCCTTTTTAGGACTGACATACTTGAGGTTTTTAGCCGTCAAGTAGTGGGCCATCTGGTGACGGTGGATAATCCCCGGTGTATCGTAGATATAAGATCCGTCATCAAGTGGGATCTCAATCTTGTCCAAGGTTGTCCCAGGAAAGCGTGAAGTCGTGATGACATTCTGATCACCCGTTATTTCTTGGATAATGGCATTGATGAGGGTTGATTTTCCTACGTTGGTCACACCGACTACATAGACATCACGGCCCTTTCGATAGTGCTCGATTTTGTCAATGACTTCCTTAATGGCATGCTTGTTTTGGGCTGATGTCAGAACGACATCTACTGGACGAAGTCCTTCCTCGTGGGCACGTTCCATGAGCCACTGGCTAATCTTGCCCGGTTTAACAGACTTGGGCAGGATATCTTTTTTATTTCCAACCAAGAGGACATCATTACCCGATACAAAGCGTGGCAAGCCTGGGATGACAGAGCCATTAAAGTCAAAGATATCAATGACATTGACCACCAAGGCATCACTGTCTCCAACCTCGTGCAAGAGTTTGAGGAAATCATCGTCCGTCAACTGAACATCTGTGATTTCATTGTAATGACGGAGACGGAAACAGCGTTGGCAATAGACTTCGCCTGTCTCCAAACCTTTTTCGAGTGCCGACTGGGGAGTAAATCCAAGACCAGCCTTGTCTGTCGTCTGAATGGTTGCTCCACAACCAATACAGAGAATTTCTTCCATAGTTAGATTCCTTTTTTATATGTGATTGGTCCGTACTTTTCAGTAATTTGTTTCATGACACGGCGCTCACGAGCCCGGTTAATCTGCGTTTTGATGGAGTCGTGTTGGACCAAGGGTTTGACCAAAATTGAGCGAATACCTGCACGATGGGCTGCTCGTATATCCGTCATGAGCTGGTCGCCGACCATGACCACTTCATTTTTCTCGTAGTGGAATTCCTTCATGGCACGGTCAATCCCAAATGTGAAGGGCTTCAAGGCCCAATAAACGTAATCAATCCCAAACTTCTCAACTGCGCGTTGAACCCGTTTTTTGGTGTTATTTGAGACCACGATGATGCGGATACCCGCGTCTCTAAGGTCATGTAGCCATTGCTTCATCTCTGGTGTCCCATCAGGGTTGTTCCAAGCAATGAGGGTATTGTCCAAATCAACCAAAACAGCCTTGATTCCCTGCGCTTGCAGGCTTGGGACTGTCAGATCATAGACTGCTTCCACAGCAAAATCTGGCATGTAATTTTCAATCGCCATTCTGGCTCCTTTTCTTTTTAATTTCTAGCAATATTCTTTAAACATTGGGCTAAGACTACCCATAAAATGAGACTAGCTATCAAAATATAAATCCAAGCATTTGGTTCATCTGCAAACGGTAAGGGAACATTCATTCCGAAGAATCCTGTAATAACCGCAAGGATAGCTAGCAATACTGAGATAATTGTCAAAGTTGTCAAATTATCATTTAGATTATTATTTAGGATGTTGTTGTAAGAGGCTGAGAGTTGTTGCAAAACTTGAGAAATCAAGTCTGTCATCGAAACCAACTGATGCGCTTCAATCATGGCATCGTCAAACTGCTCTCTTTCTACCTCATTAAAATTGCGATAAAGAGCATGCCCTTGGATGTGTTCCAAGAGGAGACGATTTTGTTTAGCAGCTGCTGTTAGGTAAACCATACCAGTTTCCAAGTCAGAGAGGGCAAAGAGATTTTTTTTAGTTGTTTTTTGACGAAGAAGTGCACTGATTTCATCCTTACCTTTATCCATCTCTTCAATCACTGGATAGTAAGCATTGCTTATAATCTCTAAACTGGCAAAAAGAAATTTGTAGATGGAAACAACTTCATGGCTTTCAAGGTAGGTTGTCATGCGTTTAATCACATAACTATTCTTGTGATTGCTAATTGTGATCAATCGTTGTTTTTCAACGATAAAGGTCATCGGAATCGCTTCATAATATTCTTTGTCTTTTTCTAAGTCAAGAACATTATAAATGAAGGTTACCGTTCCCGTTTCACGGTGATAGTCCATGTGGGCACGCTCATTTCTATCCAGAGCATACTCGATAGTTTCCTTGTCCAATCCATAGACATCCGAAAGGTCTTCCATGTTTTTAATTTTGTCCACATCAAGGTCTATCCACGTACAATCGTGACCTAATTTTTTCTCTACAAATAGCATACTCTCTCCTTTACCAAACTCCTTCTATTGTACCACAAATCTGCTAAAATAGCCGGCCTATTCAGTACGAGATAGATTGCTGACGACGGTGATATTACGATTGGGAACAAAGTGAAGGGCTTGATCGTCACCTCGCAGTTGCGTTGTACGAATCCCTACGCTAACGACCTTTCCAGAAACGGTAATCGGTCCATTTGTGAGAACCACTTCATCACCCACATCAAGCTGGCGTTCAAAAAGGATGAAGAAGCCATTAATGACATCGGATAGAAAGCCTTGCGCCCCCATACCAATGGCCACCCCAGCAATCCCCGCACCAGCAAGGAGGCTAGAAACTGGAAGTCCTAAAATAGACAGGATGCAATAGAGCAAGAAGAAATAAAGAATGTAGTTAAAGACATTCTCTAGCAAACGAGAAATGGTTTTTTGTCTTCCCGCATCTCGATTGGAAAATTTAAGCGAGGGCTTGACAATCTTTCGTACAGTTGCATGAAGCATCTTTTTTGCTATATAAAATAGCAAAAACAAAATCAAAAGAGAAATCACCTTGGTCAAGAGATTCTCTAACATGGTTGTTAAATCAAGTTTATCAAAATAGCGTTGAAAAAAATCTTGCATATAAAACTCCTTTTTCCTATTATACCATAAAATCGTCCTTCTCTTTTCTTTCATAATTATTCAATTATAGACCATGTTTTCAAAATATCACTTGCCTCTACAGCATATTTATACTATAATTATAAACAATACATTTGAAGGAGACTGCTATGAAACGAATCATTAGAGCCTGGACCAAGGCAAGCCTCATCAAACGAATCCTTATTGGAATGATTTTTGGATCGACATTGGGGATGCTCTTTCCAAACCTTACAGGAATTGGTCTGCTTGGAGATCTCTTTGTAGGTGGACTGAAAGCTATCGCTCCTATTCTAGTTTTTACCCTTGTTGCCAATGCCCTTTCCCAGCACCAAAAGGGACAAAACACCAATATGAAGACGGTTATTTTCCTATACTTGCTCGGAACCTTTGCTGCAGCATTGGTGGCCGTTCTAGCTAGTTTCTTACTGCCTGTTCAAATCACCCTGACCAGTGCAAATACTGAAGTTGCTGCTCCTGACGGTATCGGTCAAGTCCTCAGCAACCTCTTGCTCAAACTGGTGGACAATCCCTTGAATGCCATTGTTGAAGCCAACTATATCGGGATTCTCTCTTGGGCAGTCGTCTTTGGTCTGGCTATGAGAGAGGCAAGTAAACATAGTAAAGAATTGCTGAAAACCATGGCGGATGTCACCTCTAAAATCGTGGAATGGATTATCAATCTAGCTCCCTTTGGGATTTTAGGTT
This sequence comes from Streptococcus cristatus, assembly GCF_019685515.1. GTDB lineage: Bacteria > Bacillota > Bacilli > Lactobacillales > Streptococcaceae > Streptococcus. Next base: position 433,762 of record NZ_JABFFN010000001.1, on the reverse strand, counting down.
TGGTGTTTAAGACCATCTCTGACAAGGGCATTGCCAGTCTGGCAAACTACGGTGTCCTCCTAGGACTTTTGATTGCTACCATGGCCTTTGTAGCTCTCATCGTCACCCCACTCATCGCCTTTCTCTTTATGAGGAAAAATCCCTATCCCCTTGTTTTGAAATGCCTACGTGTCAGTGGTATTACAGCCTTCTTCACTCGTAGCTCTGCTGCCAATATCCCTGTCAATATGAAACTCTGCCAAGACTTGGGACTGAATCCTGATACCTACTCTGTCTCTATCCCGCTTGGATCGACCATCAATATGGCTGGCGCTGCCGTTACCATAAATGTCCTGACCCTGGCTGCTGTCATACACTCGGAATCTCGGTAGACTTTGGGACAGCATTTGTGCTCAGTGTCGTGGCTGCTATTTCTGCCTGCGGGGCCTCTGGGATCGCTGGGGGATCCCTTCTCCTCATTCCTGTCGCTTGTAGCCTCTTTGGGATTTCCAACGACTTGGCTATGCAGGTTGTCGGAGTCGGATTTGTGATCGGAGTCGTGCAAGACTCCTGCGAAACAGCCCTGAACTCTTCAACAGATGTCCTCTTTACAGCGGTTGCCGAGTATGCTACAAACCGAAAACTTCGCCCCTAGTCTCTGATTCCTCGTTAAACACTTGACTCTATTAGTTTAGGAAATTTTCATGTCTCTCACTCAACGTACGACCAAACTGATCTTAGCGACCTGTCTCGCTTGTTTACTCGCTTATTTTTTAGATTTATCATCAGCAGTTTCAGCTGGAATCATCGCTCTCTTAAGCCTCTCCGACACACGCAGAAGCACGCTGAAATTAGCACGCAACCGCCTCTTTTCCATGCTCCTAGCGCTCGCTATCGGTGTTCTAGCCTTTCAGCTGACAGGCTTTCACATCTAGAGTTTGGGCCTCTATCTGGCTCTCTATGTCCCTCTTGCTTATAAAATGGGTTGGGAAATCGGCATCACCCCTAGCAGTGTCTTGGTCGGTCATCTCTTGGTACAGGAGTCTACTTCTCCAGCTCTCTTGCTCAATGAAGTGCTCCTCTTTCTCATCGGGACAAGCTTTGCTCTATTGGTCAACCTTTATATGCCCTCTCGTGAGAAAGCCATCCAAAGCTACCACCTTCAGGTCGAAGAAAAGTTAAAAGACATCCTGCTTCGTTTTAAATACTATCTGTCAAGAGGAGACGGACGCAATCAAGCCCAACTCGTTGACCAATTAGACAAGCTCCTCGATGAAGCTCTCAAACTGGTCTACCTGGATCACTCGGACCATCTCTTTCACCAGACGGACTACCACATCCACTACTTTGAGATGAGACAGCGACAAAGTCGCATCCTGCGAAATATGGCCCAGCAGATCAATACCTGTCACCTGGCCGCAAGTGAGAGTTTGATCTTGGCCCAGCTCTTTTCAAAGATTGCTGCCCAGCTAAGTCAGACCAATCCTGCTCATGACCTACTTGATGACATCGAACGCTATCTGCAAGTCTTCCGCAATCGGAGCCTCCCTAAAACACGTGAGGAGTTTGAAACCCGTGCCACCCTCCTGCAACTACTACGCGAAGCCGAAACTTTTATCCAGGTTAAGGTCGATTTTTACCAAAAATATGGAAACTAGAACGCAAAGAACCTCAGAGAATTCACTAAAGGTGAACACTTCTGAGGTTTTTGTTATTCTTTAATTCCAATTATCTTTACTGTGCAGAGATTAGTCCAGCCTACCTTATTCTATGCAGAATTTAGAGAGTAATTAGAAAAATCTTTTGCCTAGTGGAGCGCCTAGCCAAGTTCCATAGAAACTTGGCGTTAGTTACTTAGATTGTTACACATTCAAATAAATTTACTGAACTATGACACTGGGGTTTACAAATCAATTTCATTTGTAAAACTCAGTTAGTGAGGCAGTTAGGCAGTTCAATTCCTTGCCATTACGACGGAAAAATCCACGAATCGATAAAATTCGTGGATTATTCCTAGTGAAGCGTTTAGGTAAGCCGATTTTACACTACGACACGGAGTTTGGCAAATCGATTCTATTTGCCAAACGTAGTTAGTAAGGCAGTTAGCTAGTTCGCCAAATAGCGACTAGCGTCCAACAATTAGGAACTTTAGTTCCAATTGTTGGTGCTGAGTTACATCTTCTCCTCCAACTCTATGTCTGGATATTTGTCTGCAAACCAGCGGAGAGCAAAGTCATTTTCAAAGAGGAAGACTGGCTGGTCGAAACGATCCTTGGCCAAGATATTGCGGCTTGAGGACATCCGTTCATCCAAGTCCTCAGGCTTGATCCAACGAACGGTCTTTTTACCCATTGGGCTCATGACTACTTCCGCATTGTATTCGCCTTCCATGCGGTGCTTAAAGACTTCAAACTGGAGTTGTCCGACAGCTCCTAGCATGTACTCACCAGTTTGGTAATTCTTGTAAAGCTGAATGGCTCCTTCTTGCACCAATTGTTCGATACCCTTGTGGAAGGATTTTTGTTTCATGACGTTCTTAGCAGAAACTTTCATGAAAATCTCAGGTGTAAAGGTTGGCAGTGGTTCAAATTCAAACTTATTTTTTCCAACCGTCAAGGTGTCTCCAACCTGATAAGTCCCCGTATCATAAACCCCGATAATATCTCCTGCAACAGCGTTTGTCACATTTTCACGACTTTCCGCCATAAACTGAGTCACATTCGATAGTTTGGCACCCTTACCAGTACGAGGCAGATTGACACTCATACCTCGCTCAAATTCACCCGATACGATACGGACAAAGGCGATACGGTCACGGTGACGAGGATCCATGTTGGCTTGAATTTTAAAGACAAATCCTGAGAAATCCTTGTCATAAGGATCCACAATTTCGCCATCTGTTTTCTTGTGTCCATGTGGTTCTGGAGCAAACTTAAGGAAGGTCTCAAGGAAGGTCTGCACTCCAAAGTTAGTCAGGGCTGAACCAAAGAAGACTGGCGTCAGTTCTCCTGCAAGAATAGCTTCTTCTGAAAATTCATTTCCTGCTTCTTGAAGGAGTTCGATATCGTCCTTAACCTGAGCGTAGAAAGGATTACTTCCAAAGAGCTTGTCCCCTTCTTCCAGACTGGCAAAACGCTCATCTCCTTTATAGAGTTCCAAGCGTTGGTTATAGAGGTCATACAAGCCTTCGAAGGCTTTCCCCATCCCGATTGGCCAGTTCATAGGATAGCTCGCAATACCTAGGACTTCTTCCAATTCTTGCAAGAGATCTAGTGGTTCACGGCCATCACGGTCCAGCTTGTTCATAAAGGTAAAGACTGGAATGCCACGGTGCTTCACAACCTCAAACAATTTCTTGGTTTGGGCCTCGATACCCTTGGCAGAGTCCACGACCATGACCGCAGCATCCACCGCCATCAAAGTACGATAGGTATCTTCTGAGAAGTCCTCGTGCCCTGGTGTGTCTAGGATATTGACGCGCTTGCCATCGTAGTCAAACTGCATAACAGATGAAGTGACCGAAATCCCACGTTGTTTCTCAATATCCATCCAGTCAGACTTGGCAAAAGTCCCTGTTTTCTTTCCTTTAACCGTACCAGCCTCACGAATCTCGCCTCCAAAATAGAGCAACTGCTCAGTAATAGTTGTTTTCCCGGCATCCGGGTGGGAGATGATGGCAAAGGTACGGCGTTTCTTGATTTCTTCTTGAATAGTCATAAGTTCTCTTTCTTTGATTTTCTATTTTAGTTGTTTCAGTAGCTAAGAATGATCTCTACATTGGATTTTACTATTCCTTTCAACTCTCCATTATAGCGGATTTTGGGGAGTTTTTCAATTGCTCATCCGATGAAAAGACAAGCTAGAGTACAGATTGTGCTTGATTTCTCTTTTTCCACCGTTTTTTGAACAAGATATCAAAAAGAACCAGAGCCAGTGAGAGGATGACGGACACAAGAAGGTACTTTATCCATAGAGGAGCATTCGAGATAAATGGTGTATCTCTTAAGAGACCGTAATTTCCACCCGTCACCTGATTAACACCAACTAGAAAGAGATTGAGAATAAAGGTATAGGCTACAATCATATATTTCTTGAGCAAGGTCTTGTCATAGTGATTCATCAAGTAGACCAAGGAATTCACCAAAAGAGCATAGTGCCCAATCAAAAACGAAAAACTGGTGATATGGGGAAAATCATAGGGGTCAAAAACCGGATAAACCAGTGCAAAGACCGCTCCACTAGCCCCTAAGAGAGCAAAATACTGCTTGCTCCGCCATTTATCTGGCAAGAAAACTACCGCAAACATAGCCAAACGGCAATGGTAAAATGGAAGGCTATTAGAAAATGGAATTCCAAAGCCAACATACCAGCTATATAGGGCTAGTAACTGGAGGATCTGAATCCCCTTAAACAAGCGGACAAATTTCGGATTTTTGTGATAAGCAAGTGCTCCATAAATGCAAAGCACTAAGAGAAGCATCATGATCCCATACCAAAAGAGTGGAATGGGAGGAGGAACCGTCTGAGATCTGGTGATAAATTGATGGAACATATTTTTATCCTAACCCTTATTTTCTCTATTCTCTAGTTTAACCATTATAGCGAATTAAAAGCGATTTTTCAATTTCTATTTCTTTTCAGTTTGGCTCCCTTATTTATAGGAAAATATGGTAAAATAGAACAGACTAAAAATCATCATTTCACGAAAGGATGCAAGATGAAAATTACGCAAGAAGAGGTAACACACGTTGCCAATCTTTCAAAATTAAGATTCTCTGAAGAAGAAACTGCTGCCTTTGCGACAACCTTGTCTAAGATTGTTGACATGGTTGAATTGCTGGGCGAAGTCGACACAACTGGTGTCGCACCTACTACGACCATGGCTGACCGCAAGACCGTACTCCGCCCTGATGTAGCCGAAGAAGGAACAGACCGTGACCGCTTGTTTAAAAATGTACCTGAAAAAGACAACTATTATATCAAGGTACCAGCTATCCTAGATGATGGAGGAGATGCCTAATGACTTTTAATAACAAAACTATTGAAGACTTGCACAACCTCCTTGTCTCTAAGGAAATTTCTGCAACTGAATTGACACAAGCCACGCTAGAAGATATCAAGTCTCGCGAGACAACTATCAACGCTTTTGTCACTATCGCAGAAGAGCAAGCCCTTGCACAAGCTAAAGCTATTGATGAAGCTGGAATTGACGCGGATAATGTCCTTTCAGGAATTCCACTGGCTGTTAAGGATAATATCTCTACAGACGGTATCCTCACAACTGCAGCCTCAAAAATGCTTTACAACTACGAGCCTATCTTTGATGCGACAGCCGTTGCCAATGCCAAAGCCAAGGGCATGATTGTCGTTGGGAAAACCAACATGGACGAGTTTGCCATGGGTGGTTCTGGTGAGACTTCACACTATGGTGCCACTAAAAATGCTTGGGACCATAGCAAGGTTCCTGGTGGATCATCAAGTGGTTCTGCGGCTTCTGTAGCTTCAGGACAAGTTCGTTTGTCACTTGGTTCTGATACTGGTGGTTCTATCCGCCAACCTGCTGCCTTCAACGGGATTGTTGGTCTCAAACCAACCTACGGAACAGTTTCACGTTTCGGTCTCATTGCCTTCGGTAGCTCATTAGACCAGATTGGACCTTTTGCACCAACTGTTAAGGAAAATGCCCTCTTGCTCAACGCTATTGCCAGCGAAGATGCCAAAGACTCGACTTCTGCTCCTGTCCGCATTGCCGACTTTACTTCAAAAATCGGGCATGATATCAAGGGCATGAAAATAGCTTTGCCTAAGGAATATCTCGGTGAAGGGATTGACCCAGAGGTTAAGGAAGCCATTCTGAATGCCGCTAAACACTTTGAAAAACTTGGTGCCATCGTCGAAGAAGTCAGCCTTCCTCACTCTAAATACGGTGTTGCCGTTTACTATATTATCGCTTCATCAGAAGCTTCATCAAACTTGCAACGTTTTGACGGTATCCGTTACGGCTACCGCGCAGAGGATGCGACTAATCTTGATGAAATCTATGTAAACAGCCGTAGTCAAGGTTTCGGTGAAGAGGTGAAACGCCGTATCATGCTGGGTACCTTTAGCCTTTCATCAGGTTACTATGATGCCTACTATAAAAAAGCTGGACAAGTCCGTACCCTCATCATCCAAGATTTCGAAAAAGTCTTTGCGGATTACGATTTGATTTTGGGACCAACAGCTCCAAGTGTTGCCTATGACTTGGACTCACTCAACCATGACCCCGTTGCTATGTACTTAGCTGACCTTTTGACCATCCCAGTCAACTTGGCTGGTCTCCCAGGAATTTCAATTCCTGCTGGATTTGCTCAAGGTCTACCTGTTGGTCTCCAATTGATCGGTCCTAAATACTCAGAAGAAACTATTTACCAAGTTGCTGCTGCTTTTGAAGCGACAACAGACTACCACAAACAACAACCCGTGATTTTTGGAGGTGATAACTAATGAACTTTGAAACAGTCATTGGACTTGAAGTCCACGTAGAGCTCAACACCAATTCAAAAATCTTCTCACCAACTTCTGCCCACTTCGGAAATGACCAAAACGCCAACACCAACGTGATTGACTGGTCTTTCCCAGGAGTTCTGCCAGTTCTCAATAAAGGTGTTGTCGATGCCGGTATCAAGGCAGCTCTTGCCCTCAACATGGACATCCACAAGCACATGCACTTTGACCGCAAGAACTACTTCTATCCTGATAATCCAAAAGCCTACCAAATTTCTCAGTTTGATGAGCCAATCGGCTACAACGGCTGGATTGAAGTGGAGCTAGAAGACGGTACGACCAAGAAAATCGGTATTGAACGCGCCCACCTAGAAGAAGACGCTGGTAAAAACACCCACGGTACAGATGGCTACTCTTATGTTGACCTCAACCGCCAAGGGGTACCATTGATTGAGATTGTATCTGAAGCCGACATGCGTTCTCCTGAAGAAGCCTATGCTTATCTGACTGCCCTCAAGGAAGTTATCCAGTACGCTGGCATTTCTGACGTTAAGATGGAGGAAGGTTCTATGCGTGTGGATGCCAACATCTCCCTTCGTCCTTATGGTCAAGAGAAATTCGGTACCAAGACTGAGTTGAAGAACTTGAATTCCTTCTCAAATGTTCGCAAGGGTCTTGAATACGAAGTCCAACGTCAAGCCGAAATCCTTCGCTCAGGTGGTCAAATTCGCCAAGAAACACGCCGTTACGACGAAGCTAACAAAGCAACCATCCTCATGCGTGTCAAGGAAGGGGCTGCAGACTACCGCTACTTCCCAGAACCAGACCTACCCCTCTTTGAAATCTCTGATGAGTGGATCGAAGAAATGCGGACAGAGTTGCCAGAGTTTCCCAAAGAACGCCGTGCTCGCTACGTTGCTAACCTTGGCTTGTCAGACTACGATGCTAGTCAGTTGACTGCCAACAAAGTTACTTCTGACTTCTTTGAAAAAGCTGTTGCTCTCGGTGGTGATGCTAAACAAGTCTCTAACTGGCTCCAAGGGGAAGTTGCTCAATTCTTGAATGCTGAAGGCAAGACACTGGAACAAATCGAATTGACACCAGAAAACTTGGTAGAAATGATTGCCATCATCGAAGACGGCACGATCTCTTCTAAGATTGCCAAGAAAGTCTTTGTCCACCTAGCTAAAAATGGCGGTGGCGCGCGTGAATACGTGGAAAAAGCAGGCTTGGTGCAAATCTCTGATCCAGATGTTCTGATTCCAATTATCCACCAAGTCTTTGCGGATAACGAAGCTGCTGTTGCCGACTTCAAGTCAGGCAAACGCAACGCAGACAAGGCCTTCACAGGATTCCTTATGAAAGCAACCAAAGGTCAAGCCAACCCACAAGTTGCCCTTAAACTGCTTGCACAAGAATTGGCGAAGTTGAAAGAGAACTAGACAGAAAAAACCAGCCCTAAGGTTGGTTTTTTCTTCTCTACCAACTCCCAATAACTATTTTGGCTTTATTTCCAGAGTATTTTATGGTAAAATGAAGAGTAATAATATTTATTAAAGAGGTAAAAACATGATTGAAGCAAGTAAATTAAAGGCTGGTATGACCTTTGAAACAGCTGACGGAAAATTGATCCGCGTTTTGGAAGCTAGCCACCACAAACCAGGTAAAGGAAACACCATCATGCGTATGAAATTGCGCGATGTCCGTACTGGTTCTACATTTGACACAAGCTACCGTCCAGAGGAAAAATTTGAACAAGCCATCATCGAGACTGTTCCAGCTCAATACTTGTACAAAATGGATGACACTGCTTACTTCATGAATACAGAAACTTACGACCAATACGAAATCCCTGTAGTCAACGTTGAAAACGAATTACTTTACATCCTTGAAAACTCAGATGTGAAGATCCAATTCTACGGAACTGAAGTGATCGGTGTAACTGTACCAACTACTGTCGAATTGACAGTTGCAGAAACTCAACCATCTATCAAAGGTGCTACTGTTACAGGTTCTGGTAAACCAGCAACTATGGAAACTGGACTTGTCGTAAACGTTCCAGACTTCATCGAAGCAGGACAAAAACTCGTTATCAACACTGCAGAAGGAACTTACGTTTCTCGTGCCTAATCTCTAGAAAGAGGTCATTCTATGGGAATTGAAGAACAACTTGGCGAAATCGTTATCGCCCCACGTGTACTTGAAAAAATCATTGCTATTGCTACTGCAAAAGTAGAGGGTGTTCACTCTTTTTCAAACAAATCAGTATCTGACACCCTTTCAAAACTTTCTCTTGGCCGTGGTGTTTATCTAAAAAACGTGGACGAAGAACTCACAGCTGATATCTATCTCTACCTTGAGTACGGAGTAAAAGTTCCTAAGGTAGCTGTTGCTATCCAGAAAGCTGTCAAAGATGCCGTCCGCAATATGGCTGATGTAGAACTCGCTGCTATCAATATCCACGTTGCAGGTATCGTCCCAGATAAAACACCAAAACCAGAATTGAAAGATCTATTTGACGAGGACTTCCTCAATGACTAGTCCACTATTAGAATCTAGACGCCAACTCCGTAAATGCGCTTTTCAAGCTCTCATGAGCCTTGAATTCGGTACGGATGTCGAAACTGCTTGTCGTTTCGCCTATACTCATGATCGTGAAGATACGGATGTACAACTTCCAGCCTTTTTGACAGACCTCGTTTCTGGTGTTCAAGCTAAAAAGGAAGAACTAGACAAGCAAATCACTCAGCATTTAAAAGCAGGTTGGACTATTGAACGTTTAACGCTCGTGGAGAGAAACCTCCTTCGCTTAGGAGTCTTTGAAATCACTTCATTTGACACTCCTCAGCTGGTTGCTGTTAATGAAGCTATCGAGCTTGCAAAGGACTTCTCAGATCAAAAATCTGCTCGTTTTATCAATGGACTGCTCAGCCAGTTTGTAACAGAAGAACAGTAAAAAGAAAAAGTGTTTGACAAATATCAAACACTTTTTCTTTGCCTCCCACTATCTAAAAAAATGATAATAGATATAATTGTAAACAAAAATCCAGATAGGTTTTGCATGATTGAGAAAGTTAAAAAAACTATGGCAGAGAATCGTTAATCTCAGATTGTCGGTAGAACGATAAACAAGAGCGAAAAAGAGACCAATCAGACTATAATATGATAAACTAATTGGGTCTCTGTGAGATAGTATCAAATGACTAAGTCCAAAGATAAGGCCTGATAAGATGACATCTAAATAGTACTTTGACTTAGAAAAGAAGGTGTTCATAAAATACCCTCTATCAAGAGTCTCCTCAAAAACGGGCCCGATGATTACAGGCAAGACAAAAGATAAGATAGACGATAAAAAGGTTGGTTGTCCATTTGAAAGAACCACGGTAAAATACTCATCATGAATATTCCTATGATTAATCAAATGAGCATAGCGTGCCCAAAAATTACCGAGAATCTGATAAACCACATAAGTTGCAAATAAGTAGAAGACAAATGACCAGTTCCAGCTCTTTTTCTCAAAGATAAAGAGCATCTTTTTCTTTTTTAACCACCAAATTAATAGAAGGAAACTTCCCACTAATCCCATTGTTAAAATAAGAGAATAGACATCAGCGCCTAACCCTAAAATGATCGTCACATACAATCCAATTGTTTGTGGTAAATAGGTAGATAGTAAAATAATAAGCAAAAATATTCCAAATTGTCTTAGTTTCTTTGTGTTTCTCATCGTACTTTTTTTGAAAGATTATCCTGCTCGGAAACCGTACTTCCAAGCATCTCTATAAGAATTAAGTGCCCCTTGCCCCATATAGGGAGCAAATTCTCTATAATATAACCATCTACTATATCCATCTTCCCAAACAGCAAGACCACCTGAAGTTTGCTCCAAGTCCTCAGTTGAAAGAACTGTAAATGTATTTGTACCTGTCATTGCAAGTACCTTCTTAAAATAGATTGTTGTAGGCTCACATTTATAGTATATTTCTTTTTTTGTCTATTTTATAGTCTATCTCCTCAACTGTCAATTTTTCAACCTGAATGGTACGACTATCAATAACATAAGAAAGCCTCTCTCAATCTTACTATCAAATTAGAAAAAGTGTTTGACAGCTATCAAACACTTTTTTCTTTGCCTTCCACTATCTAAAAAAGTGGTAATAGATAAAATTATAAACAAAAATCCAGATGAGCTTTGCATAAATAAGAAAGTTGAAAAAACTATGGCACAGGATAGTAATTTTTAAGTTCTTTGTCCAACGGTAGACAAGGGCATAGAAGAGACCGCCTAAACTATAAATAATCAAACTGATAGGATCTCGGTGAGTTAGGATTAAATGACTAAGTCCAAAGATAAGAGCAGATAGGATAACATCCAGATAGTACTTGGACTGGGGAAAGAAGGTGTTCATAAAGTACCCTCTATAAATCAGTTCCTCCAATATAGGTCCGACGACTACTGTTAAACTAAAACTGAGAACAGTTGATAGAAAAGTTGGTTGCCCATTGGAATATAGGATCGAAAGAAGGTCTTGAAAGATATACTTATTATCAATTAGGTGATGAAACTGTAACTGAAAAGCATCCACCAATTGACGATCAAAATAAGTAGCCACTAGACCAACTACAAGGTAAAAGAATCTTAACTTCTTTGAACCCTTTTTTTCAAAAATATAGAGCATCTCTTTCTTTTTGAGCCAGTAGATAAATAATAGCAAAAGAGCTATTACTTCAACTGTTAAAAAGATAGAATAGCCATCTATCCCCCATCCTAAAAACTTAGTTAGATGCACAATCCCTAACTCTGGTAGATAAACCGATAAAAATACCAGTGATGTAGAGACTCCCAAATGCCCTAGTTTTTTCATTTTTATAAACTTCCTTAACTTCTTATTCCGCTATTTAACTTATTCACGTTATTTCGATTTCTAATTTCCTTTCAAATTTTAAAATCATTCAAACAGTACAAGCTTCTATATCTAGTATAAATCATTTTTGACCAGTGTGCCATCCATCTCCTCAACTGTTAATTTTTCGTCCTGAAATGTATAGTCTCTAGAAAAAAATGAGACCTTTCTAGTCTCATTTAGCCATTCTTAGTATTTTCTAAAGCGTTGGTAACGTTCTTCAATAAGTTGGTCGAGTGGTAATCCTTGTAACCTATCTAGTTCTGCACGCAATTCACTTTTAACACAAGCTAGCAGTTCTTTACTTGAGAAATCCTCTTCTAGAATTATCTTGTCTACAATTCCCATTTCTAGAAGTTCATGTGAAGTGATTTTCATCAATTCCGCTGCTTCCATAGCACGACTTCCATCCTTCCAAAGGATAGAGGCAAATCCTTCAGGGCTAAGTACGGCGTAGATTGAGTTTTCTAACATCCAGACACGGTTAGCTACGGCTAGAGCTAGGGCCCCACCAGATCCACCTTCACCGATAATAATCGCGATGATTGGAACCTTGAGGTCACTCATTTCCATCAGGTTTCGGGCAATTGCTTCACCTTGTCCACGTTCCTCGGCTCCAACACCTGGGTAAGCACCCGCCGTATTGATAAAGGTCACAACTGGACGGCCAAACTTTTCTGCCTGTTTCATCAGGCGAAGAGCCTTACGATAGCCTTCTGGATGAGGTTGCCCGAAATTTCGTTTGAGGTTGTCATGAAGACTTTTTCCCTTTTGGATACCAACGACAGTTACTGCCTGTTTACCTAACCAGCCAATTCCACCGATAACCGCACCATCATCGCGGAAAGAGCGATCTCCATGCAATTCGATAAACTCGTCAAAAATTTCATTGGCAAAATCAAGGGCTGTCAATCGACTCTGCTCGCGTGCCTCTCTGACTATTTTTGCAATATTCATCCGCGACTTCCTCCATGCAATCTCACTAATTTAGCAATTGTTTCTGGTAGTTCTCTACGTTTGACAATTGCATCAACAAATCCATGTTCAAGCAAAAATTCTGCTTTTTGGAAGTCATCCGGCAAGGTCTCACGAACTGTATTTTCGATAACACGACGACCTGCAAAACCAACCAAACTCTGGGGCTCTGCTAGGATAATGTCACCCTCCATAGCAAAAGAAGCAGTTACACCTCCTGTTGTCGGATCCGTCAAAATCGTCAGGTAAAAAAGTCCTGCCTTAGAATGGCGTTGAATCGCCGCAGAAATCTTAGCCATTTGCATCAAACTCATGATTCCCTCTTGCATGCGGGCTCCACCAGAAGCTGTGAAGAGTACGACTGGTAAGTTTTCTACTGTTGCATACTCAAACAAGCGCGTGATTTTTTCACCCACAACGGTTCCCATAGAAGCCATGATAAAGTTAGAATCCATGATCCCAAGGGCAACTTTTTGTCCCTTGATGCTAGCTGTACCAGTCAATACTGCTTCATCCAAACCTGTCTTTTCACGCATAGTAGCCAGTTTTTTCTGGTAGCCAGGAAAGTTTAATGGATCTTGAGTTTCAATACCCGTAAACATCTCCACAAAGCTGTCAGAATCAATCGTCAAATCCAAGCGTTCCTGAGCTGAAATGCGGAAAGTATAGCTACAATGGGGACAAATTCGTTCGCTCCCGAGATCCTTTTGGTAAATGGTGTGTTTACAACCAGGACACTGGGAGAAGAGTTCATCCGGAACCTCAGGCTTGGCTTGTGGTTTCTGCCTTACGGAACGGTTAGGATTGATCCGAATATACTTATCCTTTTTACTAAATAAAGCCATAACTCCCCCTTTTAGTTCTCATACTGTTTGAAAGTCTATTCTTTTTCTTGGTATTGTGGCAAGAAAGTTTCCATCAAGAAGGAAGTATCGTAGTCACCAGCGATAACTCGGCGGTCTGAAATCAGATCCAACTGGAAGTCTGCATTGGTTTGCACTCCTTCAATATCAAGTTCATAAAGTGCCCGTTGCATCTTCATTAAGGCATCAAAACGATTCTCCCCATGGACAATGATTTTAGCAATCATACTATCATAGTAAGGGGGAATGGTATAACCTGGATAAACTGCTGAGTCCACGCGCAAGCCAACTCCACCACTTGGTAGATAGAGATTGGTAATTTTCCCTGGGCTTGGAGCAAAGTTAAATGCTGGATTTTCTGCATTAATCCGGCACTCGATAGCATGACCTCGTAGGACGATATCTTCTTGTTTGAAAGGTAAGGGTTGCCCAGCCGCAATGCGAATCTGTTCCTTCACGATATCAACACCTGAAACAAACTCTGTGACTGGGTGTTCAACTTGCACACGAGTATTCATTTCCATGAAGTAGAAATTGCCACTGGCTTCATCGAGCAGAAATTCAATCGTCCCTGCATTTTCATAGCCTACAGACTCTGCTGCACGAACAGCTGCTGCACCAATTTCATGACGAAGGGTTTTGCCAATCGCAATGGATGGGCTTTCTTCTAAGACCTTTTGGTTATTACGTTGAAGTGAACAATCCCGTTCACCAAGATGGACAACATGACCCTCTTGGTCTGCAAGAATCTGAACTTCGATATGACGAGCTGGATAAATCACACGCTCAAGATACATTGCGCCATTTCCAAAATTGGCCTTGGCTTCACTGGATGCTGTTTCAAAGGCTGCGACCAAGTCTTCTGCCTTTTCAACCTTACGAATCCCTTTTCCACCACCACCTGCTGATGCCTTAAGCATAACTGGATAGCCAATTTTTTCTGCAACTGCAAGGGCCTCTTCAGCCGTATGAACTTCACCATCAGATCCTGGAATAACTGGAACCCCAGCCTTGATCATTTGCTCTCGCGCATTGATCTTATCACCCATGGTATCCATTACAGCGCCAGAAGGGCCGATAAACTTAATCCCCACTTCATCACACATCGTGGCAAACTTGGAGTTTTCGCTAAGAAAACCAAAACCTGGGTGGATGGCTTCTGCTTCTGTCAAGACTGCAGCAGACAAAATTGCATTGATATTGAGATAAGACTCTGTCGCCTTACCAGGTCCGATACAGATAGCTTCATCCGCTAGGAGTGTGTGAAGAGCTTCCTTATCAGCAGTTGAATAAACTGCTACGGTCGCAATGCCCAATTCACGCGCAGCTCGAATAATGCGAACCGCAATCTCACCACGGTTGGCAATCAAAATTTTACGAAACATGGAGAACCTCCTTAGTTTCCAATTGCAAAGGTAAGAGTACCACTCGCTGCAAGCTTACCATCTACTTCAGCCTTTGCTTCAACCACAGCAATTGTACCACGACGTTTAACAAAAGTAGCCGTCATGACTAATTGATCACCTGGTACAACTTGCTTCTTAAACTTGACCTTGTCCATGCCAGCGTAAAAGACCAGCTTTCCTTTGTTTTCAGGCTTGGACAATTCCAAGACACCAGCAGTCTGTGCCAAAGCTTCCATGATAAGAACACCTGGCATAACTGGATATTGAGGAAAATGACCATTAAAGAAAGGTTCGTTTATCGTGACATTTTTAATGGCAACAATAGTATCTTCACTCACTTCCAAGACACGGTCCACTAGGAGCATAGGGTAGCGATGGGGTAGAGCTTCTTTAATTCCTTGAATATCGATCATTTGATACGTACCAATCCTTTACCAAACTCAACCATTTCTTCATTTGAAACGAGAATTTCTGTTACCACGCCATCCTTAGGCGCAGGAATCTCATTCATGACTTTCATGGCTTCGATGATTACCAAAGTCTGGCCTTTCTTGACACTGTCACCAACCGTCACAAAGGTAGGTTTATCTGGTCCAGCAGCCAAGTAAGCCACCCCTACAAGTGGACTCTCAACGACATCACCCTCTGGAGCAACAGTCGATTCAGCTGGTGCTGGTGCTTCTGCTACTGGACTCTCTACTGGAGTCGAAGGAGCTGAAACCGCTGAACTAGCAACCACTGCAGCTGGCGCTGAAGGAACTGGAGCTGGTGCTTCAGAAACTATTCTTGCTTCATTCTTGCTGAACTGCAATTCATCCGTTCCGTTTTTATAAGAAAATTCTCTCAAACTTGATTGGTCGAATTGAGCCATCAAGTCCTTGATCTCATTTAAATTCATAATTATTTATTCTCCCAACGTTTGAAAGCAAGAACCGCGTTGTGTCCGCCAAAACCAAATGTATTTGAAATAGCATAAGGAATTTCTTGCTCCAAGCCTTGTCCATAAACGACATTCGCTTCGATATAGTCTGACAACTCGCTTGTTCCAGCTGTCATTGGTACATAGTTATGACGCATGGCTTCGATGGTAGCAATTGCTTCTACCGCTCCTGCAGCACCAAGCAAGTGTCCTGTAAAGGACTTGGTTGAAGATACAGGTACTTCTTTACCAAGGACAGCTACGATGGCACTGCTTTCTCCTTTTTCATTAGCAGGAGTTGAAGTTCCGTGGGCATTGACATAAGCCACTTGTTCTGGAGAAATCTCTGCCTCTTCCAAAGCTAATTTAATTGCCTTGATTGCACCCTGACCTTCTGGATGAGGTGAAGTCATATGATAAGCATCGCAGGTATTTCCATAACCAACTACTTCAGCCAAGATAGTCGCTCCACGTTTTTCAGCATGTTCAAGACTCTCAAGAACCAGCATTCCAGAACCTTCTCCCATCACAAAACCATTACGATCTTTGTCAAATGGGATAGAAGCACGAGTTGGATCTTCCGTAGTTGATAGGGCAGTCAACGCTTGGAAACCAGCAATAGCAAAAGGAGTGATAGATGATTCTGATCCACCAACTAACATAACATCTTGGAAACCAAACTTGATTGAACGGAAGGCATCGCCAATAGCATCATTTGATGAGGCACAGGCTGTATTGATTGATTTACAAACACCGTTTGCTCCAAAGCGCATGGCAACATTTCCCGAAGCCATATTTGGCAAGGCTTTTGGAAGTGTCAATGGCTTAACACGTTTTGGGCCTTTTTCATGAAGACGGATAACTTGGTCTTCGATTTCTTTAATTCCCCCAATACCTGAGGCAACGATGACACCAAAACGATCTTTATCAATTGCTTCTACATCAAGATTTGCATTTGTCACCGCTTCTTGAGCTGCGTACAAGGCATACAAAGAATAGTTATCAAAACGGTTGGTATCTTTTTTGACAAAGTATTTATCAAAGGGGAAATCTTGAACTTCTGCCGCATTGTGCACAGCAAATTCGCTGTGGTCAAACTTAGTGATTTCTCCAATTCCAATCTTCCCAGTTTGCAAACTGTTCCAAAATTCTTCTGGAGTATTTCCGATAGGAGAGGTCAATCCATAACCTGTTACTACAACTCGATTTAGTTTCATCTGTCTTACCTATATCTTTCCTTATTTTTTACATGCTAAGTCCGCCATCAACAGCGAGAACTTGTCCTGTCAAATAATCCTGTCCAGCCAGGAACACTGTAGCATCTGCGATATGTTCTGCTTGTCCAAAATGTTTCATTGGGATTTGTGCCAATGTCGCTTCCTTGACCTTATCAGACAAAACAGCAGTCATATCCGATTCGATCATCCCTGGGGCAAGAGCATTTACGCGTACATTGCGATTGGCAACTTCACGTGCTACTGACTTGGTAAAACCAATCAAACCTGCTTTAGAAGCTGCATAGTTGGCCTGCCCAATATTTCCCATCAAACCGACCACACTGGACATATTGATGATCGCACCTTCACGTGCCTTTATCATCTGTTTCAAGACTGCTTGCGTCATATTGAAGGCACCTGTCAAGTTGATTTTAATCACCTTTTCAAAGTCTTCTTCGGTCATCTTGAGCATAAGCGTATCTTGAGTGATCCCAGCATTGTTGACCAAGACATCGACAGAACCGAGTTCTGCAATTGCTTGATTTACCATACGCTTGGCATCTGCAAAGTCTGAAACATCACCTGAGATTGGTACCACTTTGACGCCGTAGTTTGAAAACTCAGCCAGCAATTCTTCTGAGATTGCTCCACGACTATTCAAGACTACATTCGCACCTAGTTTGGCAAATTTGTGAGCAATGGCAAGTCCGATACCACGACTTGAACCTGTAACAAAGATATTTTTATTTTTTAGTTGCATTCTATTCTCCTATTTCCTGTTGTATTTTCTGGGAGAAGGGGTCACTAGTTTCCTAGCAAAGCATCCAAGCTTGTTTGATCTTCAACGTTAGCTAGCTGAGCAGTTTTATCGATTTTTTTGACAAATCCTGATAGGACTTTTCCAGGGCCGATTTCAATAAAGTTGGTTACCCCAGCATCCTGCATCACAGCAATACTTTCATAAAAACGAACAGGTTCTTTTACCTGACGCGTCAAGAGCTCTTGGATTCGATCTTTTTCCATAACAGTAGCTTCCGTATTGCCGACTAGTGGGCAAGTAAAATCAGAGAAACTCACTCCCTCAAGAGCTCCAGCTAGTTTCTGACTGGCTGGCTCTAAAAGTGCTGTATGGAAAGGGCCAGATACATTTAAAGGAATCAATCGTTTTGCTCCTGCTTCCTGCAAGAGTTCAACTGCGCGGTCAACCGCAGCCACCTCGCCACCGATAACGATTTGGCTTGGGGTGTTGTAGTTGGCTGGAGTCACTACTCCAACTTTAGAGGCTGTTTCACAAGCTTCCTCAATCACTTCAACTGGAGTATTAAGAACGGCAACCATCTTTCCAGAGCCTGCTGGTGCAGCCTCTTCCATATAAGCACCACGCTTAGCAACCAAGGCAACTGCATCCTCAAAGTCCAAGGTACCACTTGCTACAAGAGCAGAATATTCCCCAAGAGATAGTCCTGCCACCATATCTGGCTGATAGCCTTTTTCTTTCAATAGTCGGTAAATAGCAACGGATGTAGCTAGAATAGCTGGTTGCGTGTAACGAGTCTGATTTAACTTTGCTTCATCATTGTCAATCAAGTCACGAAGGTCATACCCTAAGACTTGGCTAGCTTGGTCAATTGTTTCCTTGACGATAGGATAGCGATCATAAAGATCACGTCCCATCCCTAGATACTGAGCACCTTGGCCCGCAAATAGAAAGGCTGTTTTAGTCATTTCTTGTAACTCCTGCCCAACGAGCAGCTTCTTCTTGAATTTTTTCAGCTGCACCGTAGTAGATATCTTTTAAGATTTCTTCAACAGTTTCTTCTTTAGAAATCAAACCTGCAATCTGGCCTGCCATGACAGATCCGCCTTCTACATCTCCATGAACAACGGCTTTAGCAAGAGCACCAGCTCCCATTTGCTCAAAGATTTCTAAATCTGGATTTTCTTGTTTAAAGGCATCTTTTTCAGCCTGCTCAAAATCACGAGTCAACTGGTTTTTAATGGCACGAACTGCGTGGCCAAAATGTTGTGCTGAAATCGTTGTATCAATATCACGAGCTTTTAAAATTTTAGCTTTATAGTTTGGATGAGCATTAGACTCTTTGGCAACTACAAAACGAGTTCCTACTTGAACAGCTTCTGCGCCAAGCATAAACCCAGCCGCTGCCCCCTCACCATCTGCAATACCACCGGCAGCAATAACTGGAATTGAAACAGCTGCAGCAACTTGGCGAACCAAGGTCATAGTTGTTAATTTCCCAATATGCCCACCAGCTTCCATACCTTCTGCAATGACGGCATCTGCACCAATTTTTTCCATGCGTTTTGCCAAAGCAACACTAGGAACAACAGGAATCACTGTAATTCCTGCATCATGGAAACGGTTCATGTATTTACTTGGATTTCCAGCACCAGTTGTAACTACCTTAACTCCTTCTTCAATCACGAGATCAACGATGTCTTCTACAAAAGGTGACAAGAGCATGATGTTGACACCAAAAGGTTTATCCGTAAGTGATTTGATTTTATCGATATTAGCCTTTACGACCTCTTTCGGTGCATTCCCACCACCGATGATCCCTAGACCACCAGCTTTTGATACTGCACCAGCCAAGTCACCATCCGCAACCCAGGCCATTCCTCCTTGAAAAATAGGATAATCAATGTTCAATAATTCTGTAATACGTGTTTTCATAGTGCCTCCATCATTCCTTGCTTACGTAATAGTTCGATAAGTTTATCATTTGAGTTTCAAACTATTACCTAAACAAGAGGGAGTGGGTTTCCCCTACTCCTTCTAGTAATATGTTAATTATTTTGTTTGCTCTTCAACGTAGGCAACCAAGTCACCAACTGTTTTCAAGTTATCTTCTGCTTCGATTTGGATATCAAAAGCATCTTCGATTTCAGAGATTACTTGGAACAAGTCCAATGAATCTGCATCCAAATCATCAAAAGTAGATTCAAGTGTTACTTCTGATGCGTCTTTCCCAAGTTCTTCAACGATAATTTCTTGTACTTTTTCAAATACTGCCATGATAGGACTCCTTTAAAATATAAAATTTTATAACTATGTGTTTACCACATGATTACCTAGATTGTAAGAATGAGTGTGCCCCATGTCAAACCTCCGCCGAAGCCTGATAGGAGAATCGTCTGGCTACCATCTAAATGAATCCTGCCATTCTCCACACACTCTGAGAGCAAAATCGGGATGCTTGCAGCACTGGTATTTCCATACTCCATCATATTGGCAGGAAGCTTGTCTCGGTCTACACCGATTTTCTTAGCCATCTTATCCAAAATACGGATATTTGCCTGATGAAGCAAGAGATAATCCAATTCCGATGCTGCGATTGGACCATTTTCAATGGTCTCTTTGATTGATTTAGCAACATCTCGATTTGCAAAATCGAAAACTGCTCGTCCATCCATCTTCAAAAAAGCAGGAACTGCTTCTTGTTCTGAGAAGGGCGAAGTTAAAGCCGTTTGACCATAAGTCAAACACTCGCTCCGAGAGCCATCTGTATAGAGACTTTCAACGAGGAAGTGTCGTGTTTCACTCGCTTCCAAGAGAACCCCACCAGCACCATCTCCAAAGAGAACAGCTGTCGAACGATCAGACCAATCAACTGCCTTGGATAAGGTCTCAGCCCCGATAACAATTCCTTTCTTGAACTGTCCAGAGCTTAAAAACTTTTCAGCTATTGAGAGAGCGAATACAAAGCCACTGCAAGCTGCTGTCAAATCAAAGGCGAAAGCTCTATGAGCTCCGATATTTGCCTGAACCCGAGCCGCCGTAGAAGGCATCATCGAGTCGGGAGTAATCGTCGCTACAATGATAAAATCAATCTGATCTGCTGTTAAGCTCCCTTTAGCCAGCAAGCTCTTAGCAACTTCTGTCGCCAAGTCACTTGTAGACTCTGATTTTGAGATATGTCTCTGTTTAATTCCTGTCCGACTTGAAATCCACTCATCGCTTGTGTCCATGATTTGGGCTAAGTCATGATTAGTGACCACATGCTCTGGAACATAATGAGCAACCTGGCTTATTTTAGCAAAGGCCATTATTTCAAATCCTCCAAAAATTGATAAAGGTTCGTCAAGCCTCTGCCCATGACTTTCTTTTCCTCAGGACTCATGCCATCAATAATTCTTTCGACCATGGCCTTGTGGAATCGCTTATGAAGGCGGTGAACCAAACGACCTTTCTTTGTCAAATGCAGATAGACCACGCGACGGTCTTGGTCAGAACGAATACGCTCAATATAACCTTTTCTCTCCAGGTTATTCAAACTCGTCGTCACTGTCCCAAGAGTTACCATCAGTTCTTTTGAAACCTTACTAGGCGTCGCCTCAGGGAACTTTCCAATCACATCGATCGTGTGCATTTCTTTGATGGAGATGTCTTTGAATCGACTACCTCGTAAGCTAACCTCCTCAATCACAAGGACGTTATTGAAAATAGATGTTAAATAATCATTTACTTGTTGGTAGTCCAAACTTTTTCCCTCCTCTTCAAAAAACTTTCACAATCAAAACATTTGATAGAAAAAGTATAACAAACTTCAAAGATTTGTGCAAGTATTTTTTTATTTTCCTGAAAATTTTGGTCTTCTTCTTTCAGAATGTGCTCGAACCCCTTCTTTAAAATCTTCAGTTAAAGATAAAGATTCCTGCAGTTTCAATTCCAATTCGGCATAATCTTGCCAATCTTTAAATTGACTTTCCCAAACTAACTTTTTAATCGCTGCGTATGAGTTTGCTGAACCTCGTCTTAATTTTTTCAGAACTTGTTCTCTTGTTTTTTCTAATTTATCAGCTTCACAAACACGGTAAACCACGCCCCATTCTAGCGCTTTTTCCGCAGTTAAGGCTTCTCCTGTCATGGCAAGTTGTGCAGCCCGTGTTACCCCGATGCTACGACTCAAGAGATGAATCCCACCAGCGTCTGGCGCCAAGCCAACTCCAACAAAAGCTTGAATGAATTTTGCCTTATCAGTCGCCAAGCAAAAATCAACTGCTACTGCCATATTTGCCGCAGCACCTGCAACCGCTCCATCAACCTCCATCAAAACAGGTTTAGGAATTTGCTTGATTTTGAAAGAAATTGTATTGACTAATTCTGCAATCTTATTCAAAGATGGGATATCATCTTCATCCACTGCTCGTTTCATCTCAACTAAATCTCCCCCAACTGAAAAGACCTTGCCATTCGCATTTATCAAGATGAACTGAACAGCTTGATCCTGCTCTGCTAGGGTCAAAGCTTCTAAAATCTCCTCACACATTGGGATATGGAAACCATTTGCCACTTCGGGACGATTCAAAGTAATAATAGCAAGATCATCTACGATTTGATATAAGATATGATTCATAGCTTCTCCTTTTCTTTTGTAAGATAATGAAATTATTTTATTTTCAAAGTATACCTTTTTTTAGATAAAGAGGCAAGGAAAAACTAAAGGAAAGTGTCTCAGCTGATTATTTCACTTTCGTTCATGAATGTGAGTGAAAGTTGACCACTTATTTTTAAACTGTTGTATCTTTTCAGAATAAGTTAGCATTTACTTCTATTACAATAGGGAGCTATTTTCTTCATTGAAAAATGCCCCTCTTTCTGCTATAATCGTATAAAATACTTACTCGAGGAGTCCCTATGAAGGTTGTAAAATTTGGTGGAAGTTCGCTTGCCTCTGCTGGTCAGTTAGAAAAAGTTTTAAACATCGTTAAAAGTGATAAGGAACGCCATTTTGTAGTCGTTTCTGCACCCGGAAAACGCAATGCTGAAGATACCAAGGTAACTGATGCCTTGATCAAATACTATCGCGACTATGTGGCTGGAAATGACATCAGTGCTAGCCAAAGCTGGATCATTGACCGTTATGCGGCAATGGTGAGTGAACTAGGGTTAAAACCTGCTGTTTTAGAAAAAATCTCTAAAAGTATTCGGGCCTTGGCAACTCTTCCTATAGAGGACAATGAATTTCTCTATGATACCTTCCTAGCGGCTGGAGAAAATAACAATGCCAAACTCATTGCAGCCTACTTTAACCAAAACGGCATTGATGCACGCTATGTTCACCCAAGAGAAGCTGGAATCGTTGTCACAAGTGAACCAGGAAACGCACGTATCATTCCATCTAGTTATGACAAGATTGAAGGCTTGGCTGATAGCAACGAAGTCCTTGTCATCCCTGGTTTCTTTGGTGTGACTAAGGAAAATCAAATCTGTACTTTTTCACGTGGAGGTTCAGATATCACAGGTTCTATCATTGCAGCAGGTGTTAAGGCTGATCTCTATGAAAACTTTACAGACGTAGACGGTATCTTTGCTGCCCACCCTGGTATTATTCATCAACCCCACTCCATTCCTGAATTAACCTACCGTGAAATGCGTGAATTGGCTTACGCTGGATTTTCTGTCCTTCATGATGAAGCCCTTCTACCTGCCTACCGCGGAAAAATCCCTCTTGTCATCAAGAATACCAACAATCCTGATCATCCAGGAACTCGTATCGTTCTGAAACACAGTAGCGATAAATTCCCAGTCGTTGGAATCGCTGGTGATTCTGGATTCGTCAGCATCAACATGTCAAAATACCTCATGAACCGCGAGGTTGGATTCGGTCGTAAGATTCTGCAAATTCTTGAGGACCTCAATATCGGTTGGGAACACATGCCTACAGGTATCGACGATCTTTCAATCATCCTTCGTTCCCGTGAATTGACTCCTATCAAGGAAGAAGAAATTCTGCGTCAGTTAGTTCAAAAAGCCGAAGTGGACCATGCTGAAATCGAACATGACCTTTCCATCATTATGATTGTCGGAGAAAAGATGAAGAGCCATATCGGGGTAACTGCTACTGCAACACGCGCTCTATCTGAAAACAAAATCAACATCCAGATGATGTCCCAAGGCTCAAGTGAAGTTTCCATCATGTTTGTTGTCAATAAAGAGCAAGAAAAGGCAGCTATCAAGGCTCTCTACCACGCCTTTTTCGATGAAAGTAAGGAAGATTAATCATGGCCCAATCACTCAATAAAGTCATTGACCTACAAACCACTGGAACATCCTATCTTTCCATCTCTGGAAAAGTCGGAAAATTTCTAGTTGGGGATCAAGCCTTAGAGTTTTATCCTGATGTCAATGTCGAACAATATATCCAAATTCCCTGGTCCAGCATTCAACAAATCGGAGCCAACGTAACTGGTCGCAAAATCAGCCGCCACTTCGAAGTCTTTACTGATCAAGGAAAATTCCTCTTTGCTTCAAAAGACTCAGGTGCCATTCTTAAAATTGCTCGCGAAAAACTGGGCAATGGCAAGGTTGTCAAGCTTCCGACTTTGCTTCAGACCATTGGTCAAAAATTTAAAAATCTATTTGCAAAAAAGTAGAAACTTTAGTATAATCATAGCAACGGATAAGTAGGTTATCTTCTTCTTTCAGAAAGTCTGCGG
Organism: Streptococcus cristatus; assembly: GCF_019685515.1. Classification (GTDB taxonomy): domain Bacteria; phylum Bacillota; class Bacilli; order Lactobacillales; family Streptococcaceae; genus Streptococcus. Next base: position 409,555 of record NZ_JABFFN010000001.1, on the reverse strand, counting down.
GTGCTGCGAGCAGATAGGAGGGGTAGGTGAAATTCTACCGTTAGTAACAATTACATACACAATCAAGTGCACACCTGTGAAGTTGGATGGAACCGTGGCCCTGCCACTCCAACGCTTTGTCAGGTGTGTTTTCTTCATAAAGGAGTTCTTATGTTAGATATTAAACGTATTCGTACAGACTTTGATGCTGTCGCAGAAAAATTGGCTACACGTGGTGTAGATGCTGCTATCTTAAATGAGATGAAAGAAATCGATGCTAAACGTCGTGACATCTTAGTCAAGGTTGAAAACCTCAAAGCAGAACGTAACACAGTTTCAGCTGAGATTGCCCAAGCCAAGCGAAACAAGGAAAATGCCGATGACAAGATTGCTGCAATGCAAACCCTATCTGCTGAAGTCAAAGCATTGGATGCTGAATTGGCGGACATTGATGCTAAATTGACAGAATTTACCACTACTCTTCCAAACATCCCTGCTGACAGTGTTCCTGTTGGGGCTGATGAAGATGACAATGTGGAAGTTCGCCGTTGGGGGACTCCACGCGAGTTTGACTTTGAACCAAAAGCTCACTGGGATCTTGGTGAAGATCTTGATATCCTTGACTGGGAACGTGGAGCAAAAGTTACTGGTGCTCGCTTCCTCTTCTATAAAGGGCTTGGTGCTCGTTTGGAACGTGCTATCTACAACTTTATGTTGGATGAACATGGAAAAGAGGGCTATACTGAAGTCATCACACCATACATGGTTAACCATGATTCTATGTTTGGTACTGGTCAATATCCAAAATTCAAGGAAGACACTTTTGAATTGAAAGACACTAATTATGTCCTTATTCCTACCGCTGAAGTGCCTTTGACAAACTACTATCGCGATGAAATCCTTGACGGAAAGGACCTACCAATCTACTTCACTGCTATGAGCCCATCATTCCGTTCTGAGGCTGGTTCTGCTGGTCGTGATACTCGTGGTTTAATTCGTCTACACCAATTTCACAAAGTTGAAATGGTCAAATTTGCCAAACCAGAAGAATCTTATGAAGAATTAGAAAAAATGACAGCCAACGCTGAAAATATTCTTCAAAAACTCAATCTTCCATACCGTGTCGTTGCCCTCTCTACTGGGGATATGGGCTTCTCAGCTGCCAAAACTTACGACTTGGAAGTTTGGATTCCAGCCCAAAATACCTACCGTGAAATCTCAAGCTGTTCAAATACAGAAGATTTCCAAGCCCGTCGTGCTCAAATCCGTTACCGAGATGAAGCCGATGGCAAGGTAAAACTCCTTCACACTTTGAACGGTTCTGGACTTGCAGTTGGACGTACAGTGGCTGCAATTCTTGAAAACTACCAAAACGCAGATGGTTCTGTGACCATCCCAGAAGTTCTTCGTCCATATATGGGTGGAGCTGAAGTGATTAAACCATAAAAAATAAGGCCTAGCTATTTCTAGCTAGACCTTTTTTCGTAACCAAATCAGATAAGCACCCAATACGAAGAATAAAATAGTTAGGCAAATAACAGTTTCAGCCAACACCAGATAATCCAGAAATGGAAGTTTCAAAATTCCCTGAGCCATCTTGAGCGAAGTAGCTGTGATAATGGTTGGAAAAGTGAGGGCTGAGAAGGCTGGTTGAAATCCTTGTTTTAAAATATTAGGCAAGCGAGTTAAAACAAAGAAAAAGAAGGACTGAGATGCCAAAATCATGACGATCAAGAGCCAAGTCGGTAGGCCTGCTCCTCCAACTCGAACTAGGGATGCCAGGAGTAGAGAAAAGGGAGCACAGTAGATTCCTTCCTGTCCAAGCAAGGCCACTGGGAGTGGATGTTTCTTTAAATCGCTATAAATAAGCGGATAGAGATAGAAGGTTAGGAGAAAACCAAAAGTCACTGTTAGGTAGGCAATCTGTATTAGACCAACGACTGGATAGGTCAAGGCAGCCACTGCTATCCCCACATAGAGCACCGTCCAGCTAGGAGTCGCATTGACCCTCCGACCAGGACAGGCAAATTTGATGGTAAAAGTAGCAATCAAAGCTAAATCCAAGAGAAATGAAAACCACCAGATCCCTTGTGCTACCAAAGGAAGAGCAGGGAATACGCGAAAGACATAGGTCGACAAAATCATCCCAGCCATGGGAAAGGTAGCCATCCCAGACAAAAGAGGGGACTTGGTCAATTCTTGCTTGGTTTCTCCCCAATTAAAAAGATGAAGAATCAGAAAGAAAAGCCACAAAACTAATCCAGTCAGACTCAATAAATGCGACAGAACTGGCCAAGTATCTGCAATCAGATTTCCTGCACCTGCTAGACCTAATAAACAGCCAGAAAATACCAAGGGGAGCTTTTTCATCCGATCCTCCAATAATCATGTTATTATTAGTATAGCATAAAAGCGCTTAAAATAGCATAGAAAAATGAAGACTGGATTGCTCAGTCTTCATTTTTTCTTTCTGATTCGAACTAGGCATAAGGTTGTAATTCTGGGTTAATAGGCGTATTGGCTAGGTTGTTTGCATAGTTACAAAGGCTAGCAAGACTAACACCGAGAACCACATCCAAGGCATTTTGTTGCGTGTAGCCAGCTTCCAAAAATTCAGCCAAGGCTTCATCTCCTACACGCCCTTTGGTATTGATAACCGCCAAGGTAAACTTAGCTAGAGTATCTAGTTTTGGGTCTGTCTCGATTGGAGTACGGTTACGGAGGGCTTGGAGAAGATCATCATTCATCTGGATTTGTTTGATTGAAAAGGCAGTATGGCCAGCCACGCAGAAAGCACAACCATTGGTTACGGCAGCTGTGATTTGCACCACTTCACGCTCAACTGGTGTTAAGCTATTGCGGCGGTTGATGGCTCCGACAGTTCGGTAGGCTTCAAGCGCCGTTGGAGCATTGGCCAAGAGACCGATTAGGTTGGGAATATAGCCATTGTTGTCTTTTTGTACTGTTTCAAGAACTTCTTTTACTTCTGCTGGTGCTGATTCTACTGTGTGGATGGTAAATGTTGTCATAAGAAACCTCTTTTCATTTTATTGTCATTTAGTCTATCATAGAATTTCCCCCTTGGATAATATATATTTTCAATCGCCTTGATAAGAAATGTCTATGAAATGAAAAAATCACACTAAAAGTGTGATTGGGTTAGTGTTTAAAATACTGTTTAGTCTCAGCAATGACGACTGGCGACAAGACTAAGAGGGCAATCAAGTTTGGTAGAGCCATCAAGGCATTGACAATGTCTGCGATAATCCATACCATATCCAACTCGATAAATCCTCCCAACAAGACCATGACTACAAAGACTACACGATAGAGCCAGATAAAACGAACACCGAAGAGGAACTCAAAACAGCGTTCCCCGTAGTAATTCCAGCCGAGAATTGTCGTAAAGGCAAAGAGAACCAAGAAGATTGTTAGGACAATTGAGCCAAAATCTGAAAAGACCATAGAAAATGCTGACTGGGTCAAGGCAACTCCATTCAATTCACCACTCCAAACCCCAGTTACCAAGATTGTTAAACCAGTCAAAGTACAGATAATCAAAGTATCAATAAAGGTTCCTGTCATGGAAATCAAGCCTTGCTCGACAGGTTCATTTGTCTTAGCTGCAGCCGCCGCAATGGGAGCAGAACCAAGGCCAGATTCGTTAGAGAAGACTCCTCGCGCCACACCATTTTGGATAGCCATCCGAATACTAGCACCTGCAAAACCACCTACCGCATCTACAGGGCTAAAAGCAGAGGTAAAGATTAGGGCAAGTGTGGCTGGGATTTTCTCAATATGAAAGAGAATAACTGTAAGAGTTCCTAGAATATAGACAATAGCCATAAATGGAACAACTGCTGTCGAAACTTTTGATATGGATTTGAGGCCACCAAAGACGGCAATTCCTACAAAAATAGATAAAATAAGAGCTGTGATAGCTGGATCAATTTGAGCTGTATTTTGGATAGATTCTGTAATTGAATTGACTTGGGTGAAGGTACCAATCCCTAGAAGGGCCACCAATACACCAGCTAGGGCAAAGAAGATTGCAAGGGGTCGCCACTTTTCTCCCATTCCCAAAAGAATGTAGTGCATGGGCCCTCCAGCTACAGCCCCATTTGCATCCTTGCTACGGTATTTGATAGCCAGCAGGCCTTCTGCATACTTGGTTGCCATCCCAAAGAAGGCTGCCATCCACATCCAAAAGAGAGCACCTGGCCCACCAACCTTAATGGCTGTCGCGACCCCGATGATATTTCCCGTACCAACGGTGGCTGCTAGAGCCGTACAGAGAGCTGCAAAGCTCGACACATCGCCATGTCCCTTGTCTTTGGTAAAGATCAACTGAAAGGCCTTTGGGAGACGAGCTATCTGCAAAAGGCCTAGTCGGATGGTCAAATAGATACCCGTTCCGACCAATAAGATCAAGAGGGGAGGCCCCCAAACGAAAGCATCAAGCGCTTTTAGCAATTCTAACATATCCTTCTCCTATCTTTCAACCCCAAAAGAAAGAGCACATGCAAGATACATGTACTCTGGAATGCTTAGATAAATGCCAAAAAGCGGTCTATCCTAGCTCTGTCCTTTTACCTGAGAGTTTGAGCAGTTGCCTGCCTTGCCCCTTCGGTGCCTTTACGGTCTCTCCAGAGTTCCGTCCATTTACAGTCATGGAAAATCAAACATTTCTCCACTTCTATTAAACTTCATTCGGTGTTGGTATTTTATTTTTTATTATTTTACAAGAAAAGTTAGCCTTTGTCAATATATTATTTGAAAAAAGATGGATTTTCACTTCTTTTTCAAAAAAAGAGAAGCACTCTTTTTTTCTATCCTTTAAAGGTTACAATGGTGGCGCCACTGCCTCCAGCATTTTGAGGAGCATAGCCGAAACTCTTGACATGCTTATTTCTTTCCAGGTATTTGGTGACGCCCTCACGGATGACTCCTGTTCCGATACCATGGATGATATCGACTTGCGCCATGTTATTGAGCAGGGCTTGGTCGATAAAGGCGTCCAGCTCATTCATGGCCTCTTCGTACCGTTTGCCTCGGAGATCCAGTCTGGCTTGCGGACCACGCCCAGATGTACGTTTGACGACATTGACTTGTTTTTTCTTGACTGGGGCTTCTTGCCGAGCCTGAACAAGGTCAAATTCTTTCTCTTCCAAGGTCATTTTGATTAAACCAACTTGGGCTTCCCAACGGCCGTCCTTCAGCTGATTGGTCAGGGTACCACGCTGACCATAACTGAGAACAATGATATAATCCCCAACCTTTGGAGCTCGGTTTTTCTTGGCTTTTTGAAGGACCTTGTTTTTAGACAAGTCGACTTTTTCAGGAGCTAGTTTTTTCAGTTTAGCCTTGGCTTCAATGATTTCATGGGGTTTGAGTTGAGACTTGCTGTGAAGATTCTTGAGAATCTGGTCACTCTCACTTAGAGCGAGTTCCACAATCTCAGCAGCTTGCTCACGCGCCTTGTTGAGCTCAGTTTCCTTTTCACGATTGAGTTCGTTGTAGAGTTTTTTGAGCGCTCGGTTCATCTTAAGGTTTTCTTGCTCCACCTCACGGATATTGTCCAAGCGTTTACGGCTTTCAAGCGTTTGCTCTTCTAATTGCTCAATGATGCGATTGACATCATTATCCTGATCAACCTGTTGGCTGGCATCTCCCACGATGACATCTGACAAGCCTAGGCGTTTGGCAATTTCAAAGGCATTGCTTCGACCAGGAACTCCCTGCATAAAGCGATAGGTCGGACGCAAGCTGGCTGTATCAAACTCCATGCTGGCATTTTGCACAAAGGCTGTTTCAATACCATAGGCCTTGAGCTCTGGATAGTGGGTCGTCGCCATGGTCTTGACCTGACGTAGACGAAGATCCTCCAAAATAGCCATAGCAAGGGCTGCTCCCTCCTGCGGATCGGTACCAGCCCCGAGCTCATCTAGCAATAAGAGCGAGTGCCGATTGACCTTACCAAGAATATCTACGATATTGGTCATGTGGCTGGAGAAGGTAGACAAGCTTTGTTCGATAGACTGCTCATCCCCAATATCCGCGAAGATTTCCTCGAAAATACCGACACGGCTTCCTTTATCAGCTAAAATGGGCAATCCAGATTGGGCCATAAGTTGAGTCAAGCCCAGAGTTTTGAGCATGATGGTCTTCCCACCAGTATTGGGACCTGTAATGACAATGGCCGTTAATTCCTTACCAAAGTGTACATCGTTTGCGACAGCATTTTTAACCAAAGGATGGCGAACATGAAGGAGTTGAATCTCTTGATTCTCTGAAAGTTGAGGAACAACTGCTTGTCTTTCTTGAATGAAACGCACCTTGGCACGAATCAAGTCTAAATGGCCGATAATCCAAGCGTCATTAGCGATTTCTGCAGCATGAGGACGAACCCGTTCTGAGAGCTCCTGCAGGATGCGAATCATCTCATAGCGTTCGTCTGCTCGCAGACTAGCGATTTCTTCGCTCAGCTTGACCACCTCACGCGGCTCAATATAAACCGTATTACCACTAGCAGAGATGTCATGGACAACACCTGCAATCTTATTACGATAGGTGTTCTTGACTGGTAAGACTTGACGGCCATTTCTGCTAGCGATTATGCCTTCCGTCAACATCTGCGCTTTTTGCTTGAGCAAGTCTTGCAAGACATCTCGAACTTGGCTCTCGCTATCATGGATTTTCCGACGGATGCGTGCTAGCTCTTCACTGGCGAAATTTTCGATAAATCCTGCATCATTTAGGGCTTGAAGACTCCTTTGCAAGTGTGGGAAATCATGTAGTTTTTCAAACCATCTCGCCAACTGCTCCAAGCGTACATTTTCAAGATTGGCATAAAAACCTTGCAACTCTCTGCTAGCCAGCAGGACACGTTTGAGAAGTAGAAACTCCTCAATATTGAGGTCCGCTCCCATCTCCAGACGCTTGCAGACAGCTGAAATCTCGCGCGTCGCTAGGATAGTAAAGTGAGGTTGCTCCACAAAAAGCGCCTGCATCTCCTCCATCTCTGTAAAGGCTTGTTTGATCTTATCCGCCTTGGCAGTTGGAGCCAAGCCTTTTAACTCCTCCAGTCCTTGTTCTGTTAAGAGATGCGGTTCAAACAAGGCCTTGATTTTATTGAATTCTAAGGTTTCTAGTATTTTTGTATTCATATTTTTTCCTTGTATATTTGTTTACAAGATTGTAGCAACTAGAGGTTTTGACCTAGTCGTCCAATCTGTAAACAAAGGGCTAGGAAAAATCCCGCCCTTTTTATCCGATTAAATTTGTCACCCAGAGTTGTTTGATAAGGTTTGTCGTAAAAGGGACACTTTGGATGATGTTTTTGGCTACTATACTTTTTTCGAGTGAATTTTGAATGACTGCCAGAGGCACTGTTGCAAGAATGGTCAGAGCCATTTGCAAAACAAATAAGGTTACCAATAGCGACAATAGGCCTGCTCCGATACGAAACCATTTGACATCGAGCTTTTTAGTTGGAATCAAGTGTAGGAGCAAACCGATAAAACGTCCGATACTGTAACAAATTCCGAAAACTAAAAGGTAGGCTAGACCCGCATAAAAGACCTTGTCTAGATGAAAAAGCTGGTCTGAAGGGAAGAAAAAGGTGCCCTGTCCTTCCTGAGGATTGGCATAAGGGACAAGCAAGTGGAAGTGATCTCCCAGTGATTTATAAAACTGTCCCGCAACAAAGGCTGAAATCACTGCAACGAGGAAATAATAAACTTGCAGCACCAAACCTCTACGGTAGCCGATGTAAAAGCCCCAAGCAAGAACCAATAAGAGTAGGATTGAAATCATAGGGAATCCTCAATCTTGCTCTGTTCTTGTTTGACAGCAATCAACTTGTGCCGGAGTTCTAACAACTCTTGCTCCTTGTCATCAAATTCAATCTCACGGTTGAGTTGTGTAGACAGGCAATTGACCGCTAAAAGAAGCGCAATGGTTTCATCATCCGCCCCAGGCATTTGTTCTTTAATTGCTTGGTATTTTTCAGTCGCAACCTTGGCAATTTCCTCCATAAAGAGATTGTCATGCTCGGTAGTTAAGGTTAATGTCTTTTTTCCGAATGTAAACTTATATCGATTTAGATTTGCCATAAAATTCACCTCACGATATTATACCAAATTTCGCTAACTTTGTCAGTTTTTACCAATTCTCCTGCTTTTGTGGTACAATAGAGACTATGGCAAGTATCACACTCACACCAAGTGAACAGGAAATTCAGAGCTTTTTAAGTCAGTATCAGAAGGCTCTCAGTCCTAGTAAAAATCCTTATATTCGCTATTTTTTGCGACTGCCTCAGGCAACAGTTTCCATCTATACTTCTGGAAAAGTCCTCCTGCAAGGCGAAGCTGCTGAGCAGTACGCCAATTTCTTTGGCTACCAAGTTCAACAAGAAAACAGTGGACAAGATTTCCCTATGATTGGGACCGATGAGGTGGGAAATGGTTCCTACTTTGGTGGACTGGCTGTCGTGGCTTCCTTCGTAACACCTGACCAGCACGACTTCTTGCGAGAACTTGGTGTGGGGGATTCCAAGACTCTGACAGACCAAAAGATTCGTCAGATTGCTCCTATCCTCAAGGAAAAAATCCAGCACCAAGCGCTCCTTCTTTCACCTAGCAAGTACAACGAAGTTATCGGAGAGCGTTACAATGCTGTTTCTGTAAAAGTTGCCCTTCACAACCAGGCTATCTTTCTCCTGCTTCAAAAAGGAGTCCAGCCAGAAAAAATCGTGATTGATGCTTTTACAAGCCCTAAAAACTATGACAAGTACTTGGCGCAAGAAGCCAACCGTTTTCCAAACAAGATCACTTTGGAAGAAAAAGCCGAGGGAAAATACCTGGCTGTTGCCGTTAGCTCCATCATCGCGCGGGATCTCTTCCTCGAAAACTTGGAAAATCTTGGACGAGAACTGGGCTATCAACTGCCAAGTGGCGCTGGAACTGCATCTGATAAGGTCGCTAGCAAAATCCTTCAATCCTATGGCATGAAGGGACTTCATTTCTGCGCCAAACTGCATTTTAAAAACACTGAAAAAGCCAAAGCACTTCTAGAAAGGTGAGTTATGAATTCGGTTAAAACATTTCTAAAAGAATGGGGAGTTTTCTTCCTGATTATCGCGCTGGTCGGCCTTAGCCGTATCTTTCTTTGGAGCAATGTCCGTGTGGAAGGACACTCTATGGATCCTACCCTAGCCGACGGAGAGGTCCTCTTCGTTGTTAAACACCTCCCAATTGACCGTTTCGACATCGTGGTTGCCCATGAGGAAGAAGGAAATAAAGACATTGTCAAAAGGGTCATCGGTATGCCTGGAGATACCATCCGCTACGAAAATGACAAACTCTTCATCAACGGTGAAGAAACGGATGAACCCTACCTAGCTGAATACCTCAACTTGTTCAAAACAGAAAAGTTGCAAAACACCTATACCGGCAAAGGATTTGAAGGCAATAAGGGAGTCTACTTTAGAGAACTTGCTCAAAAAGCACAAGCCTTTACGGTCGATGTCAATTCCAATACCAGCTTCAGCTTTACTGTCCCTCAAGGCGAGTACCTTCTCCTTGGTGACGATCGTCTCGTCTCTAGTGACAGTCGCCATGTTGGTACCTTCAAGGCTAGCGAAATCAAAGGCGAAGCAAAATTCCGTTTCTGGCCACTTAACCGTATCGGAACATTTTAAGATAAGGAAGAGGCCGAGAATGCTAAGTCTCAGTCTCTTTTTCTATTGTGAGAAAATACCTTTTAATCATCTAGTTTTTTCAAAGTTACCAAGAGACCAATTCTCACGAACTCATGTAAAGGAAACCTATGGAAGTTTATTTTTCAGGCACCATTGAACGCATTATTTTTGAAAATGTCAGTAATTTTTATCGCATCCTCCTCCTAGATATCGAAGACACCAATGCGGAGGACTTTGACGATTTTGAAATCATCGTTACAGGAACCATAGCAGACGTGATTGAGGGTGAAGACTACACTTTTTGGGGACAAATCGTTCAGCACTCCAAGTATGGGGAACAGCTTCAGATCAGCCGTTATGAGCGGGCAAAACCAACTAAAAATGGGCTGGTCAAGTACTTTTCCAGTAGCCATTTCAAGGGGATTGGTCTCAAAACGGCCCAAAAAATCGTTGATACCTATGGTGACAATACCATAGACGAAATTCTGGAGCATCCTGAAAAGCTGGAAGGCATCTCAGGACTCTCTGCCAAAAACCGTGAGGCTTTTGTTTCCACCCTCCGTCTCAACTATGGGACAGAAATGGTTTTGGCTAAACTTGCCAACTACGGCATTCCCAATAAACTAGCCTTTCAGATTCAAGACTTTTACAAGGAAGAAACACTTGATGTGGTTGAAAACTATCCCTACCAACTGGTTGAAGATATCAAGGGCTTGGGTTTTACCATTGCAGACCAATTAGCTGCCGAACTAGGCATCGAAAGTCAAGCCCCTGAACGTTTCCGTGCTGGCCTTGTCCACAGTCTTTTTCAGGGATGTATGGATACGGGCGATACCTATATGGAAGCCCGAGATTTGCTGGAACAAACTCTGACTCTCCTCGAATCTTCCCGTCCCGTGGAACTCGATCCCAGCCAAGTAGCTCAGGAACTCTCCCACCTCATCGAAGAAGACAAGGTTCAGCAGATTGATACCAAAATCTTTGATAACAGCCTCTTTTTCGCCGAAGAAGGCATTCGCAGTCACTTGGTTCGTATCCTCGAAAAAGGAAAGCAGAAAAGCCAGGATTTAGAAACCATTCAAAAGCATATCGCTACTGTCGAGCAAGAACTGGGGATTCAGTACGATACCATTCAAAAACAGGCTATCTGCGACGCTATCCAGAACAAGGTCTTTATCTTGACAGGTGGGCCTGGTACAGGTAAGACGACTGTTATCAATGGGATTATCGCTGTTTATGCCCTCTTAGAAGGACTTGACCTCAGGAAAAAGAGCAACTTACCTATTCTTCTCGCTGCCCCAACTGGTCGAGCGGCTCGGCGCATGAATGAATTGACAGGTTTGCCTAGCGCTACTATACACCGCCACTTGGGAATGACAGGCGACGATGATACCAGCCATCTGGAAGATTATCTGGATGCCGACTTTATCATTGTAGATGAGTTTTCCATGGTGGATACTTGGCTAGCCAACCAACTCTTCTCCAACATTTCTTCTAACAGTAAAATTCTCATCGTGGGCGATAGCGACCAGTTGCCTTCTGTTAGTCCCGGACAAGTCCTGGCTGACCTGCTCCAGATCCCCCTGATTCCGCAGACTCGTTTAGAAAAAATTTATCGACAAAGCGAAGAATCAACTATCGTTACCTTGGCGAGTCAAATTCGACAAGGCATCTTGCCAGCCGACTTTATCCAGAAAAAAGCTGACCGCTCCTACTTTGAAATCGCTAGTGGCCATATCCCAGCTACCATTGAGAAAATTCTTGGTGCTGCCCTCAGAAGTGGCATTCCGGCTCGTGATATTCAGGTGCTGGCGCCTATGTATCGAGGAACTGCTGGTATTGACGCCATCAACCTACTCATGCAAGACCTGCTCAATCCTCTTCAAAAAGGACAAGTTAGCTTTGAAGCAACTCAGTGTCACTATCGAACAGGGGACAAGGTCATTCACCTAGTCAACGACGCTGAAGTCAATGTCTTTAACGGAGACCTAGGCTACATCACAGATTTGATTCCTGGAAAATACACCGAGTCCAAACAAGATGAGATTGTCATTGATTTCGATGGCAATGAGGTCATCTACCCACGAAACGAATGGTACAAGATTCGACTAGCCTATGCCATGAGTATTCATAAGTCGCAGGGGAGTGAGTTTCCCGTTGTCATCCTTCCTATCACCAGTGCTAGCAAGCGCATGCTGGAACGCAATCTCATCTACACAGCTATCACGCGGGCCAAGAGCAAGCTCATCCTTATTGGCGAGTTACAGGCCTTTGACTACGCAGTCAAACATATCGGAACTGCCCGTAAGACCTATTTGATTGAGCGCTTCTGTGATTTAATTGAAAATAATATTGAAGAAAGTAAACAAGCCCTCTCTGAAACTGCCACAGCAAGTGACTCTGAACAATCCTGCATCCTCACCGAGGAAAACTGGTCTAGCATCCCAGCCATGATTGGGATTACAGATGCAGACTTAAAAGAGATTTTCGGAAAATAGTGCAGCAGAAAACCCACCTAGACAGGTGGGCTTTTTCTCTTTTAAGATTATTTTACTGTTGCAGTGCTTGTAATCAATTCAACAGCTTTTTTGATAGTGATATCGTGTTTCAACATGTCAGCTGAAAGCAAGTTTTGTACTTGTGCAACTTCCATGTTGTAGTCTGCTGCCAATTGCTCAATTTCTTTTTGGATTTCTTCTTCTGAAGCGTCAAATCCTTCAGCTTTGGCAACTGCTTCGATAACAAGGTTAGTCTTCGTACGTGACTCAGCTTCTGCTTCGTATTGTTTGTGAAGGTCTTCTTGAGTAGTTCCTGTGATTTGGAAGTACATGTCAGGGTTGATACCTTGGCGTTGCAAGTTTCCAAGGAATTCATTTACTGAGCGGTGAACTTCTTCGTGGATCATTTCTTCTGGAAGTTCTACGATTTCAGCGTTTTCTACAGCTTTATCGATTGCTGCACCTTCAAGGGCATCTTTGTATGCTTCTTCTTTCGCAGCAGTCAATTCTTTGCGGTATTTTTCTTTCAATTCGTCAAGAGTTTCCACTTCTTCGTCGATATCTTTTGCAAGTTCATCGTCAAGAGCTGGAACTTCTTTAGCTTTTACTTCGTGGATAGTTGTTACGAATTTAGCTTCTTTACCTGCAAGGTCTTCTGCTTGGTAGTCTTCTGGGAATGTTACGACAACGTCAACAGTTTCACCAGCTGAGTGCCCAACCAATTGGTCTTCAAAACCAGGGATAAATTGACCTGATCCAAGTCCAAGTGAGAAGTTTTCACCTTTTCCGCCGTCAAATTCAACACCGTCGATAGAACCAACGAAGTCGATGACAACAGTGTCGCCATTTTCAGCAGCGCCTTCTTTGATAACCAATTCAGCCAAGTTGTTGCGTTCGCGTTCGATACGTTCTTCAACGTCAGCGTCAGTTACTTCTTTTTCTACATCAACTGATACTTCAAGGTTTTTGTAGTCCCCCAATTTTACTTCAGGTTTTGTCACGACTTCAGCTGTGATAACCCAGTCTTGACCTTTTTCCATTGAAGTTACGTCAATTTTTGGTTGTGCAACCACTTCAAGACCTGCTTCTTTTACTGCAGCTTCATAAGCGTTTGGCAAAAGTGCGTTCATTGCATCTTGATAAAGAGCTTCTTCACCAAATTTTTGGTCGAAGATAGGGCGTGGAAGGTGACCTTTACGGAAACCTGGAACGTTAAGAGTTTTCTTTACTGAGTTAAATACACGGTCCAATTCTGGTTTGATTTGGTCTTGAGAGATAGTGAAAGTCAAGACACCACGGTTTGTTTCTTTGTTTTCAAATGATACAGACATTCTGTCATTTCTCCTTAAAATTTTTAATACAGTCCATTATACCATATAATAGCGACTTTTTTCAAGTAATGAATGCGCTTTTCAATGATGCTAAAGGTACTTGCTTGCTTCCCTGATACTGAGTTCAGCCATTCGTTTCTTATTTTTTTCAATGAAACGTGCTACCCATTCGGGATTGGTTTTAGAGTAGTCTCTTAGAGCCCAGCCGATGGCTTTGTTGATAAAAAATTCTGTCTGGTCCAGATTGTTGAGCAGGATCTTTTCCATCAGTTGGACATTTGTTTTCTCTTTTCTTAACAACTGGTGGTCAATAGCGACTCGTCTCAGCCAGATATTGTCTGATAGGCTCCATTTTAAAAGCACTTCTTCAAGTTCCGGATGGTTAGCCACCAAACTCCCAACTACTCTATCTAGAATATCTACCGTGTCCCACCAAGACTTGATCACGACCAGGCGCTCAAGCTTAGGCAAATCGTCCTTCGTTAGATAAGACTGCATGGCTTTCAAATAGTTGGCAGCCACATATTGGTATTCTCTAGGCTCCTTTTCCCAGCAAGTGTCTACAAAATCCCAATCGATAATCTTTGTTTTTTTCGCTTCTGGAAAATACTTTTTATAGAGTGAATTTCTTTCAGGACCTGCAATGCCTAGAAAGGGAAATTGATGGCGCATATAGGCTTCCATTGGGCCTGCTTTATGCGGATCTTTTGCCGCTTCTAGCTCCTCAAGTAAATCTGCAAGACTCATCTAAAAGTCCTCCTGCCCTACCAAGTGGTGCTGAAAGGCATAGACCGCTGCCTGAGTGCGATCGCTGACCTCAAGCTTGGCAAGGATGTTGGACACGTGGGTCTTGACCGTCTTGAGAGAGATAAAGAGTTCATCTGCGATGCGCTGATTTTCGTAGCCCTTGGCGATGAGTTGAAGCACGTCACGTTCACGAGCAGTCAATTCCTCATGAAGTTCCATATGATTGCGGTGGTATTCGACCTTCTTACTAACTTCTTGCTCAATAGCTAGCTCGCCAGCAGCAACCTTACGAACTGCATGAAGCAGTTCGTCTGCACTAGAAGTCTTGAGCATATAGCCTTTGGCACCAGCGTTCAAGACTGGCATGATTTTTTCATTGTCCAAGTATGAAGTCACAATCAAAATCTTGGCTTCAGGCCATTCTTCGAGGATGGCCAAGGTAGCATCAATTCCATTCATCTCAGGCATGACAATATCCATGACAATGACATCTGGGCGCAGTTCCAAGGCCAACTCAATACCTTGAGACCCATTGGCCGCCTCGCCCACAACTTCTACATCGTCTTGGAGGTCAAAGTAGCTTTTCAAGCCCAATCGGACCATTTCATGGTCATCTACCAGTAAAATTTTCATCTCTACTCCTTTATAATTCCTTATCTAGCAAGGGAATACGGATATCAACCGCTAGTCCTTGCTTAGGTGCTGTCAAGAGTTGAACAGTACCTGCCATATCTTCGACCCGCTCCTTAATATTTCGCAGTCCATAACTCAAGTCATCTAAACTCCCCAACTGAAAACCAATTCCATTGTCCACCACCTTCAGCTGCAATTCAACATCTGTCTGATAGAGATAGACATCTAAGCAAGATGCCTGGGCATGGCGGAGGGTATTGCTAATCAATTCCTGCAAAATGCGGAAGATATGTTCTTCAATCTTCTTGGGCAATTTAGACACATTTTGCTTGAGACTAACCTTGAGATCGCTCTTGTCCTCAAGCTCTTTTAAGAGGATTTGAATCCCCTCAACCAAACTCTTCTCTTCCAACTCAACAGGTCGCAAATGTAGGAGCAAGACCCGCAGATCTTTCTGGGCTGTTTCGAGAATGGCTGCAACACTTTGCAACTGGGTCTGCATCTTTTCTCTATCCAGCTTCAAAGCCTGTTGACTGACACCTGATAAAATCATATGAGCCGCAAACAACTCCTGACTAACCGTATCGTGCAGGTCACGTGCAATCCGCTTTCGTTCTTTCTCGATGATTGCTTCTTCCTTAACTAGGCTTTGATTTTCAGCCTTTTGAACAGCTTCTGTCAAGAGGTTAAGCTTGCCATACAAGGACTTAAAACTGGTGTCCAAGTCTGGATCTGCAAAGGGGATCACCTCTTTTCCTGCTAGCAGTCGCTTGAGATTGACCTGCATTTTTCTGCGAGAGACTTCTTCTATCACGCGCCAAAAAAGGACAAAAAAGAAGGTCATGGAAAGGCTAAAGACCAAGATCAAGAAGATGAGTTTCTCTGTTTTTTCGATATCTTGTAGCAAATAGGACCAATCCAGTTCAAAAATATCAAGTAGACTATTAGTCAAAAAGAGGATAAAGAGGAAAGAAGTCAGACCGATTAACAGATACGATTGCTTTTTCATCCTCTGACCACCTCCACATCGCCAACCATAGTAGTTAGGAAAATCTTGACGCTCTTGTTACTCTTGAGATAGTCTCTGGTTTCCTGATGATAGTGTTCATTGCGAAGGGCTCGCTTGGGTTGATTGAGGAAAGTTAGATCTCCATAGAGGCAGTTGACACTGAGGCTGATTTCCACATCAACAGGTACGATAATCCTAGTCGTTCCGACCATTTTTCTAAGGATAATGACATTGTCATGATTGGTTAGGATAACTCTTTCTAGATGAATGGTGTCCTTGCCCATGAGGCGAAAGAGGTTGATATCGTCAAACTGGCAGGTCTGGTGGCTAGAAAAATGATGGAGATTGCCAAACCAAGGATTGCGTTCATTTTTAACCGTTACCACCTCTTCAAAGACCAAGTCGGTCTCCTCTCTTTCTTGATTCATCATCGGATAGAGAAGAAAGAGACTATAAATCACTGCCACAAAGATAGCTAATATCACAAAGGGATTGAGCATGACGATGAAAAAGAAAAGAATAGTCGCCACAAGGAGGAAAACGTTATTGCCTTCTTTACCTGTATAATAACGGAGCAAGAGCAAAAAGAGGAATAGAATCAGCAGAAAACGCGAAAAATGCTCTGATACCATCAAAATCAGAGCTCCCGTCAATAGACAGGCTTCAATAAATAAAAAGATTTGAAATTTTTTCATAGCTGCATCCTCTCCCTTCTATTTTATCACAATTCAAAAAAGTCACCTCGGTCTGAGGATGGAAAAAGGAGATGGGACAGAAATCGCTCGTACAAGCTTGGTTTTATCAACTCACTACAGTTGACAAAAGGCTACAAAAAAGGGCGGGATTCTTGTCCCGACCTCTCTACATCTGATCTTTTGCTTCTTTGAGTTTGCCATAAAGAATATAGTCTACGTTTTGCAAATCCGCTATGGTGGCACAGTTAAGGGCACACATGATCAAACGCAGATCGTCTTTCCAGCCTTGGACAATGCCAATCACCTCTTCGACGGAATAGGTTTCAATCAACTCTAGAACGGTACGTGACAGTCCCACAGCCTTGGCTCCAAAGACCAGGCACTTAATCATATCAAGCGGGTTCCGAACACCTCCACTGACCAAGAGTTCGACCTTGTCTTTCCAGCCTTGGGCATTGAGAAGGGCTTGCATGGTGGATTGGCCCCATTGATTAAGGTAATCATGCTGGCCACTGCGACGGTTTTCAATGTAAGCAAAGCTGGTGCCACCACGACCCGACAGGTCAAAGGTTCGAACACCCAGTTCATAGGCTCTCCCGATGGTCTTGGCATCCATGCCAAAACCGACTTCTTTTAAAACAAGAGGAACAGGGATGCGCTTGCTATAATCTGCTAGATGCGATTGCCAGCTTCTGAACTTCCTTTCTCCCTCGGGCATGAGCAATTCCTGCATGACATTGACATGCACCTGCAGGAGAACAGGATCCATTGCTTGCACAGTCTGAAGTCCTAGGTCAACAGGCTTGTCCAATCCAATATTGGTTCCAAGGAGGAGATTTGGATGGCTAGATTTGACAGAAAAAGAGCCATCTGTTGGATCTTTTAGGGCTGCGCTATAAGAACCCGTCACAAACAAAATCCCACAAGCTTCTGCCACCTGAGCTAGCTTTTGATTGATTTCTTTACCTTTTTCGCTCCCACCTGTCATGGCATTGATATAAAAAGGAAAGGCCCACTTTCGACCAGCAAACTCTGTCGACAGATCAATTTCATCTAAATCATAAAGAGGTAAGGAAGAATGAATCAACTCCACCTCATCAAAGCTATTATAGGAACTTTTCTGCTCAAGGGCATAGCGGATATGCTCGTCCTTACGATTTGTCGTCATGTCCTATCCTTTCTTGGTATAAGAGCTCAATCCCCAGATTGGCCCAGCGATTTTTTATGGTTTCAGTTGATTGCTCATCAAAACTCAAGGCAATGCCACAGTCACCACCACCAGCGCCACTACTCTTGGCAACAGCCTGCAAATCTTGACTGGCTTCTTTCAACTGTCTCAGCGAGGGTGTGTAAATATCTGGGCTCAAACCTTCTAAAAGCTGACTGGCTGTTTCCAGCTGCTCGATAATTTTTTCTGCATTCCCATGCTCCAGGGCTTCTACCAAAGCAGATACCGTTGCTTTTGAGGAAGTTAAAAAATTCTGATTGATGTTTTGCTTGATTTGCTGGACCATGTCACTAGATACGGCCACTTGCTTGGTCCATCCCACTAGGAAATCACATTCTAGGGTTGGTTTCACTTGTGAGATGGAAAATCCCCAATCACGCTCCAAAACTGTCGCCAAGCTTTCGTCTTCCAACCAAGCAGCTATCTTCTGACGATCAAAAGACTGGTAGAGAATCAAATCCTCTGCAACGATACAGGCAAGATCTCCCATAGAACCATTGTCGCCTCGCTTGAGCAAGACCGCGCTTGCCAGCTTGAACAAGAGTTCCGGATCAACCGTAATATCATATAGAGCCACCAGGGCCTTGATCACCAAGACAACGACGCTACCACTAGAACCCAGACCAAACTTTTTGCCTTCTCGTTCCATTTTCCCACGGATTTCCAAGGTAAAAGGTCGCAAAGTCTGACCACGATTGGCGAGGAAGTCCCCCATCAAAGTAATCGTTTCCTGAATCAAGCTGTAGTCAGGATTTGGCGTCAAGTCCACTGCAAAATCAAACAGATCTGAATAGATACGGTAGCTATCAGAAAAGGCAATCTCTCCCCTCATATAGATAGGTATCGCCTTTATCAAGGCCAACTGCCCCGGTTCTAAAATAGCGTATTCCCCTGCCCAATAGAGTTTTCCGCAAGTTTTAACAGCTATCATCTTGACTCAAATCCTTTGTTTTTGACACAATCAAGCGGTAACGTTGACCGAAGATTTCTGATAAATGCTCCAAGTCTTCTTCTTGACAGAGGACCTTGACATTGGGACCAGCATCCATGGTAAAGTAGCAGGCTTCTCCTTGCTCACGAAGTTGACGGACAAAGTCCATCGCTTCATAAGTTGCATCCGTCAGATAAGAAAAGGCTGGACTAGCAGTTTTTGTCGTAGCGTGCATGGCTAGGGCATTTTTCTCCGTTAGTTCCCCAACCTTTGCAAAATCATTCTCTTTGAGATAAACCAGCATATCCTGATAATCCTTCTCAGACTGGCGTACCCAGTCATCAAAGGTCGTCGAGGTTTCCACACAGAGTTTCATCCCATCACGGCTAGAGATTGGTTTTTTCTTATCCTCTAGCACCAACATGATCATAGCTAGTTTCAGGTCTGTATCAACAGAGTAAATTTCCCCACTATCCTTATCCCAGGCACCTAGTGGTCCATAAAAGCTCCGAGAGGAAGAACCTGAGGCAAACTTAGCTTCCTGCGCCAACTGGCTCCGATTCAAACCAAGCTGGAAATAAGCATTACAGGCCTTGACCAAGGCGGACAAACCGCTAGAACTGGATGACAAGCCCGCTGCGGTAGGCATATTGTTTTGGGTATCAATACGGACAAAACCTTCCCCAGCCGGACGGTAACGGTTGATGATTTTGCTCATCTTGGCATGCTCAGCCTCACTCTGAAGCTGACCATTGATATAAAAGGTATCAGCAGTCGCATCCGTCGGTAAAGGCGACAAAGTCGTCTCTGTGTACATATTTTCCAAAGTCAAAGAGATACTGCTAGTAGCAGGAACCATCTCTTTTTCTTTTTTCTTTCCCCAGTATTTGATAATGGCAATATTTGCGTAGGAACGTACTGTTACAGGCTTTCGATCCATGTCTGAACAGCTCCTTTCTCTTCTAATCTTTCTGCTAGTTCTTGAGCTTGAGTCAAATTGGTTGCCAAGGCGATGATACAGCCTCCTAGCCCACCACCACTCATCTTGGCACCTAGAGCACCATGGCTCAGAGCCGTTTCAACGAGGGAGTCTGCCTCAGGGCTACTAACACCAATTTCTTTTAAATGTAAATGCGCTTGACTGAGGATTTGTCCCAGTCCCTCAGCATCTTTTCGTCTAATTGCCTCTTCTGCCTGCTGGGTCAATTCTCCCAGGGCATGCAAAAACGGCAGAGCATCCTTCCCCTTGCTTTGAACCACTTGGATGGCTTCACGAGTGTGACCATACACACCTGTATCTGCAATCACCAAATAGTCAGATAGGTTCATCTCAAGTTCTGTAAAACCAACATTCTTGATAAAGCGAATAGGCTGGTCACTGAGACAGGTCTTAGCATCCAACCCGCTTGGATTCATATGGGCAATCATTTCAGCCCGATTGACCAAGATTTCTAGTACATCATGAGGCAGGTCGGCTTGATAGTAGTCAAAAACTGCTCGAATAGCTGCTATGCTGATAGCTGCTGACGAACCCATTCCCCGTTTTTCAGGGATAGCAGAGTCAATCACACAGCGAATGCAGGCTTCTTTGATATCCAAATACTCCAGCGAGGCATATACCGCCATGGACAAGGTATCCTCCTCATAAAGACGCCACGGACTTTCAGCAGGGACCACCTTACATGTCACCTCCACCTCTAAGAGAGGCAGAGAAATGGCAGGATAGCCGTATACGACAGCGTGCTCTCCTATTAAAATAATCTTACTATGTGCCTGACCGACACCAACTTTTTTTGTCATGTTCTCCTTTAACCAGACGGAAAGACCGTCTTGCTTTTCATACAGTAGTATTTCCTCCTATCTATTTTATTATATTTTCACAAAAAAAGCGATTGTTTCCTTCACAATCGCTTCTTTCATTATTGAACCCATTCGCCATTATAGTTGACAGAATAACCATCTACGATCGTATTCACTGCCAAAGCACCTGAGCTATAAGCATAGTACCATTTACCATTAACCTGGAACCAGCCTGTCTTCATGTCACCATTATTTGCGTTTAGATAATACCAAGTCGAACCTTCCTGATACCAGCCAGTCGCCATAGCTCCTGATGAACGGAGGTAGTACCACTTGTTCCCAAAGTATTGCCAGCCCGTTTTCATATCGCCATTTGGATCGTCTAAATAATACCAAGTTGAGCCTTCCTGATACCAACCAGTTGCCATGGCTCCTGATGAACGGAGGTAGTACCACTTATTTCCAAGTTGTTTCCAACCAGTTTGCATTGCAGCAGTTGTTGGATCTAGATAGTACCAAGTTGAGTTATCATTGATCCAGCCACGTACTGGCTCCCCAACCGTTAAGCTGTCGATACGAGCATCGAAGCTACCATCCTCCTGTAAATAATACCAATGCCCTTCGTCAGAAATCCAACCAGTTTTTAAGGTATGATAGCTACGCTGATCTTCAAAATAATAGACTCGTTTCTCTGCTGGACTATCATATTGTTCCCCATGATGTTTGTTGGTATTTGTAGCAGTTTTTGCTTCTAAAACTTGCTTGCCAACAAATTCTTGTAGTACCCCATCTTGACCAAAGTAAAACCAATCTGGTCTAAAAGCAACATCTTGCCTTAGAGAAGAACCAATCGTAACCCCTTTGTGTGGAGCAGGTATATATTGCCAGCCGACAACCATTTCTCCAGATAAAGGATCAAAATAATAGTACTTCCCATCAATCACTCGCCAGTAGGTTTCTTTGAGTTCTCCCTTCTTGTAGTAGGTTCTACCATTTTCTTGGACAAATTGCCAGCCTTCTGAATCAGCATCATCCGCCAATACTGTACTTGTCGCTAGCAAACCAAAGAAAAAGACTGCTAGTCCAACTTGCATCATTATTTTAAATTTTTTCATTCGATCTTTCCTCCATAACTGACTGTAGCAAAGACTCTACTGTATGTCAATATATAGAAATTGCTCAAAAAAAGCAGTTACACAACTGCAACTGCTTTTCTATTCTTGCATGGTGTACCCGACACCACGCACGGTTTTAATGTAGCTTTTTTGACCTTTTACATCAAGCTTGCTACGTAGATAACGGATATAAACATCCACGATATTGGTTTCTGTCGCACTTTCGTACTTCCAAACACTTTCCAATAACTGCTCACGAGTCAAGACCTTCTTGCTTCCCATGAGAGTGGCCAAAAGGTCATACTCACGGCGCGTCAGAGCAATCATCTCCTCGCCACGATAAACGGTATGATGTTCTACATCCATACGCAAATTGCGGTAAGACGTTGGGACCTTCATCTGGCTACAGTGTTGGTCGATAAAGTCCCGACCTCGGAAAATCGCTGAAATACGAGCCACCAGCTGATCAATAATCACTGGCTTGTAGATGTAAGAAACGGCGAAGCGCTGGATTGTCTCAATCTGGTCTTGCAATTCTTCGCGATGGTCCAAGACCATGATCACTGAGGCTGGTTTTGTTCGACTCAGCCTCTCTGCAAAATCCTGGGCCGTCATATCCCCCAGACGAGCATTCAGTAAAATCAAGTCATAATCTGTCTGGAGAGCCATGGAGAGGGCTTTTTGCCCCTCCTCGACCCGATCAACACGGTATTGCTCTTTTTGGAGTTCCAGACTGAGAAAATGAGCGAGATTTCGTTCTTTCTCAAGTAATAAAATCCGTTTCCCCATGGCAGACCTACTTATTTTTCGTCATACCAAGAGTAGTGGAAGATTCCTTCTTTGTCTTTACGTTGGTAAGTGTGGGCACCAAAGTAGTCACGTTGTGCTTGGATTAAGTTAGCAGGAAGGTCTGCTGAACGATAGCTATCAAAGTAAGTAATAGCTGCTGAGAAGGTTGGCACTGGTACACCAGCTTGAACAGCAAGAGCTACGATATCACGCACTGCTTGTTGGTACTTAGCAGTAACATCCAAGAAGTACTCATCCAAAAGAAGGTTTGCAAGGTCTGCATCACGGTTATAGGCATCTGTAATCTTTTGCAAGAAACGAGAACGGATGATACAGCCATCACGCCAGATAGATGCGATGTCCGCAAATGGCAAGTTCCAGTTATTTTCTTTAGAAGCCACACGCAATTGGGCAAAACCTTGTGCGTATGAAATGATTTTTGAGAAGTAAAGGGCTTGACGGATCTTTTCGATCAACTCAGCCTTGTCACCTTCAAATTTGAAGGCAGCTGGTTTTGGAAGAACCTTGCTAGCATGCACACGCTCTTCTTTGTATGTAGAGATGTAGCGAGCAAATACTGACTCAGTGATAAGTGACAATGGCACACCAAGGTCAAGTGATGATTGACTAGTCCATTTACCAGTTCCCTTGTTACCTGCAGCATCAAGGATGTAGTCTACGATTGGTCCATCTTGGCCTTCATCGTCTTTACGGCTCAAGATATCAGCTGTGATTTCGATCAAGTAGCTGTCCAATTCACCCTTGTTCCACTCAGTAAAGATTTCTGCCATATCTTCTGCAGAAAGGCCAAGCAAGTGTTGCATGAGGTCATAGCTTTCTGCGATTAATTGCATGTCACCATACTCGATACCGTTGTGAACCATTTTCACATAGTGACCAGCTCCATCAGGACCGATATAAGTCACACATGGTTTGCCATCTTCTGGTGCTTTGGCTGAGATTTCTTCGAGAACATCAGCAACCAATTCGTAGGCTTCTTTTTGTCCACCAGGCATGATAGAAGGACCTTCAAGGGCACCTTTTTCACCACCGGAAACTCCAGTACCGATAAAGTTGATCCCTGAGTTTGCCAATTCTTCATTACGACGGATGGTATCTTTGTAGAAAGTGTTTCCTCCGTCAATCAAGATATCACCCTTATCAAGGTGTGGAAGAAGGGCTTGGATAGTTGCGTCTGTACCAGGTCCAGCTTGAACCATGAGCATAATACGACGAGGTTTTTCGATTGAGTTTACAAAACTTTCCACGTCATAGCTTGGCACAAAGTTCTTTTCAGGATGGCAAGCAATCACGTCTTCTGTTTTTTCTTTACTACGGTTGTAAATGGCAACTGTATAACCACGAGATTCGATATTTAGGGCAAGGTTACGACCCATTACGGCCATACCTACAACACCAAAGTTAGCTTTTGTCATTTGACACTCCTCTTATTTCATTTGTTTTATTTTATCATTTTTACCTATGAAAGGAAAGAATTTTGTAACGGACTCCTAATAGTCCAAGTCATCTGCATGACCAGAACCATTCCCTACAAAGTAACCCGTCTTACAGTTGAGGGTGAAGAGGTAGGTTCCATCCGGTTTGTAGAGGTTGTAATAGCCGTTTCCGTTTACAATATTGACACGTTCGAGAATGTATTGGTTGCCAGTGATGTAGCCACGTGCACGTGATGTTGCTAGGATCTGTTCCAATACACCATCTGCAAACGTCCAGGCAGGATTGTTGCTATCGTCTACAGCTGATTGGTTATAGGGTACACGACTAAGTCCTCTCTGTAGATTTACACCATCACCAGATAAACCACCATTTGTATCTCTAGCCGGTGCTGTGGTGCTTGTTGAAGGCGTCGTACTGCTTGCATTGTTTTCTGTAGCGGAACTTGAACTTGCTTGACTTGAGCTGGAACTTGAGCTGGAAGCACTGGTTTGTTGGCTCTTACCAAGGCTAATCGCCTGAGCTAACAGTTTATCAAGCTCTGTATTTCCCGTTTTAACTTCCGTGAACTTAGCATCCGCCTTGGCTTTAGCATTGGTATCCAAGACATCATCAGTAATAACTGGACTTTCAAAGAGGGCATTGATATCTTGAATGGCCTTGATTTGAGTTGCTAGGCTATCGTATTTTGACTTAGCTAGTGTATAATCACGGCTACCTTCTAACTTATCCAGTAAGTTTTTTAGCTGGCTTAACTTATCGAACTGGCTATTTTTTAAAGCAGTCTTATTGGCATCTGTATAGAAGGCATCATAAAGCGTATTGAACTCTTGCAAGTCGGTTTGCGATTCTTGATTTCCTGAAGATGCTTGAGAAGACTGAATTTCTTGGTTTGAACGAGATACCTGACGGTAGACATAATACGTCCCAGCAAGAACAAGAATTGCAGCTACCACAGAAACGATGGTAATCACACGTTTCTTTTTAGAGCCTGTTTCAGGTTCCGTCTGTACTGATCGTGATAGGGAAGTATAGGTTTCTTCTTGTTCCTCATTTTCCTCATTCATTTCCTTGGATGCTGTTTCTGTTAAAACGAGAGGCTCTATTTCAGTACTTTCCTCATCTTGAAGTGGTGGAACAAACTGAGTAGTTTCTTCATTGTCTATCTCTTCAATAGATTCCTCGGAAACCACATCTGAACCTTCTACCTGATCCGAAGGTTCACTTGATTCACGAACATCTTGGATCAATTCCTCTAAGTTTTGAGTAGAAGCCAACTCTCCTTTTTCAAGCTGACGAGTTTCAAACTTATCTGCCTCGATCTCTTCGCGATGCTGTTTGATGTATTTGTCCAAGATGTTGTCTTCAGGCAATACTCCAGCCTCAACCTCCTCATTCTTACGAATTGCTTGACCAACAGTCAAATCTTTTGCTTCGTCAAAGTCGAATTGTGGCTCTTGCTGTTCTTTTTTATGACGATCATGTCTTTTCTTGCTCATGAGTTTACCTTTCTATTTTACCTCTTGGCGTTTCACACGCTGACCAAAGTATTGATACAAATCCACTTTCAAGGTCCCGTTATAGAGTTTTCGTTTTTTATCTGCTGGACTTCCGTACTTACTTTCAAAAGCTCCGTCACTCGTCAGGATAAACTTACTCCAGGTTTTCAGTGGTGCAAAGACCTGTCCCATCTCAGCATAAAGTTTCGTAACTCCTGCATCATCGGACAAGCGCTCCCCATATGGTGGATTGGAAATGATAACGCCATTGATCTTGTCTGTGCGCAAGTCCTGTACCCGCATTTGCTTAAAGGTGATATCTCCTGCAACACCTGCTGCTTGGGCATTCGCCTTGGCAATTTCTACCATACGAGCATCAATATCACAGCCCATAATGTCCAGCTCAAGTTCACGATTGATTTTCTTAGCAGCATCAGTACGGACCTCTTGGATTAACCGATTGCTGACCCAGTTCCATTCCTCAAAAGCAAAGGAACGGCGAAGGCCTGGCGCCATCTTTCTGGCAATCATAGCCGCCTCGATACAGAAAGTTCCTGAACCACAGGTCGGATCAATCAAGGGCTTGTCTGGATACCAGTTAGATAGTTGTAAAATGGCCGCTGCCATATTTTCCTTGATAGGCGCTCCACCTTTTTCCGTACGATAACCACGTTTAAAGAGGCTAGAACCTGTCGTGTCAATCATAACAGTTGCCACATCCTTAAGGATGGACACCTCAATCTTAAACTCAGGACCAGTTTCCATCAAAGGAACTCCTTCCGGGCGGGCATAGTGTTTTTGTAATTTCTTCACAACAGCTTTCTTAGAAATGGCCTGAACACTGGGCTCGTTATGAAGTTTTGACTTAACACATTTGGCCTTTGAAATCGGGAAACGTGCTCCTAGCGGGAGATAGTTTTCCCAATCTAGAGCAAAAACACCTTGAAAAAGCTCTTCAAAGGTCTTAGCTGGAAAGCTTCCGACTACAATCTTGATGCGATCCGCTGCACGAAGCCAAAGATTGGTCTCAATGATTGCCTTCACATCTCCTTGGAAGCGGACACGCCCATTTTCAACCTGGCAATCATAACCAAGGTCTCGCACCTCACGTCCAACGACAGCCTCAAGACCCGCCGCAGCAGTTGCGATTAAATTAAATTGTTCTTTCATTTCTAGTCTTGCAAGACCTTTCTCTTGTTCACTTTAAAAAATGAGGTTGAGAAAGATTTCTCAGCCCCAACCTATATGCAATTTTCTATAAGCCATGTTTTGTTCCAGAAGTGACTAGGACCACTTCCTTCGATAATCATCTGTCTACCGCTAACAGCACGAAGCTGCTAGCAGTCAGAGTACTACGTTCGTTTCCGTGCACTCCATGCCCCGACCAAAATTTGGGTTGCTAGCTTGAGGGGTTTACCGCGTTCCACTCTCTCTGTTTCCAGAAAGACTCCGTCACTGTGGCACTTTCAAGCCTATTCTGACCTATCCGAAGACTTAGCCATTTCGACTGCCGTAACGATTTCTCGTCCCTAGGCTTATGGATTCGCCTAGCACAAACACTACAGGCATCACAGCCTGTGCTAGCATGGACTTTCCTCATGAAAAGAGAACCTCTTCACGCGATTATCCAAAAATTGCACTCATTCCTTAGTCAATTATCAATCTTGATTGTCTAAGATTTGCTTACCAAATACTTCTTTTTCGAGACGATTTAAGCGTTTCAAAATATCAAAATTTGTCATTGAAGTAGAAGCTGTTACTTCAATAGAGTCTGGTTGAGTTGGAGCCGCCTGTGGTTTACGAGACAACTCCTCCTTCAAATCGGCAATTTCTTGGCGAAGGGATTTGACCAACGCTGCGTAAGTTTCATAATCCTTAATCACATCATCTAAGAATTCATCCACCTCTGCTCTGCTATATCCACGCACTTCGCGTCCAAACTCTTGTTCAAAAATATCTTTTGCTGAAAATATAATACTTGCCATGTCTCTCTCCATTCTGGGTTACTAGTATTATTATATAAAAAAAGACAAGTAAAAATCAAGGTCAAAGGGTTACTTTTCAGAAAAATTTTCTGCTAGTTCATTTAACTCATCAAATGTTAATTGCCTTGTAACATAGTCCGCTTGATTTTTCATCATTTGGTAAAAATATTGTAACTTAGTTTTGTTTTCCTCATCATAAAAAAGATAGCAAATATCTGTGTTCTCCAGTAAAAATTTCTGATAATCACGTAGTTGCCCCTTGTGTTCATATTGTGGATAGGCATATTTAACAAAATCAACTTGCTTGAATTCGCTCAACTTCACTTGATTGGCTTCATTCCAGTTGCTGCCATGGGTTTCAAAATCAAAAATAGTCGCCAGCTGAAATCCATAGTCTCTTTTCATGTCTTTTGCCACCTGAAGCGCCCAGTACTCAAAGCCCAAAGTCCCTGTAAAGACAAGCCAAGTCACCCCTTCCTCTGCTAGACGCTCCAGGTCTCTCCGAATAGCTGTTTTGATAATATCAACGCGAATATCCTTGTCATTAAAAAGACCAAGGTCGAAGGCTGAATAGCCTAAAATCAAGGCTGATGTCATTTTTAACCCTTTCTTTGTAAATTTATGATATAATAGAGTGATGTTATTGTACCAATAAGGAGAATTATGGTCAACTATCCACATAAAATTTCATCTCAAAAGAGACAAGTACCCCTGTCACAAACTAAAAATTTCGCAAATCGGGGAATGTCTTTTGAAAAGATGATTAATGCTACGAACGACTACTATTTGTCGCATGGGGTAGCTGTTATTCACAAGAAACCGACTCCCATCCAAATCGTACGTGTCGACTATCCCCAACGAAGTCGAGCCAAGATCGTTGAAGCCTACTTTAGACAAGCTTCAACTACTGACTATTCAGGGGTTTATGATGGATACTACATCGACTTTGAAGCAAAGGAAACTAGGCAAAAACATGCGATTCCGATGAAGAATTTCCATCACCATCAGATTCAGCATATGGAACAGGTCCTTGCCCAGCGAGGAATCTGCTTTGTCCTTCTTCACTTTGCTTCTCAGCAAGAAACTTATTTATTGCCGGCTGTTGACCTGATTCGTTTCTATCATCAAGATAAGGGACAAAAGTCAATGCCACTTGGATATATTCGAGAAAATGGATATAGGATTGAGCTGGGTGCCTTTCCCCAGATTCCCTATCTCGATATTATCAAAGAACATTTACTAGGTGGTAAAACAAGATGAACAAACAAACTATCCTGCGAATAACTAAATATATCAGTATCTGCTTCTTAACTGTATTTATCGCAGCTATTATGCTGGGTGGAGGTCTCTTTCTCTACTATGTTAGCAAGACTCCAGCCCTATCTGAAAGTAAACTAGTCGCTACAACGTCTAGTAAAATTTATGA
Organism: Streptococcus cristatus; assembly: GCF_019685515.1. GTDB lineage: Bacteria > Bacillota > Bacilli > Lactobacillales > Streptococcaceae > Streptococcus. Next base: position 380,735 of record NZ_JABFFN010000001.1, on the reverse strand, counting down.
CAATAACGATGAACTCATCGCTGATCTTGGTTCAGAACGTCGGGTCAATGCACAAGCAAACGAAATACCGACCGATTTGGTCAACGCTATTGTTTCGATTGAAGACCATCGCTTCTTTAATCACCGAGGAATTGATACTATCCGTATCCTAGGTGCCACCCTACGAAATCTTCGTGGTGGCGGAGGCCTTCAAGGAGCTTCAACTTTGACGCAGCAGTTGATCAAGTTAACCTATTTCTCTACGTCAACTTCTGACCAAACCCTTTCTCGTAAGGCTCAGGAAGCATGGCTCGCCGTCCAGCTAGAACAAAAAGCGACTAAACAAGAGATCTTGACCTACTACATCAACAAGGTTTACATGTCAAACGGGAACTACGGAATGCAGACGGCTGCTCAAAGTTACTATGGCAAAGACCTCAAAGATTTGAGTATCCCTCAATTGGCCCTCCTTGCCGGAATGCCTCAGGCTCCAAACCAGTATGATCCATACTCGCATCCAGAAGCTGCTCAAGAACGTCGTAATCTCGTCCTCTCTGAGATGAAGGGGCAAGGTTACATTACAGCCGAACAATACGAAAAAGCGATTAATACTCCGATTACAGATGGACTTCAAAGCCTAAAATCAGCTAACAGTTATCCTCCATACATGGATAATTACCTCAAAGAGGTGATTGACCAAGTTGAACAGGAAACAGGTTACAACCTTTTAACTACGGGTATGGAAGTCTACACAAACGTTGATTCTAAGGTCCAACAACGTCTCTGGGATATTTACAATACGGACGAGTATGTCAACTATCCAGATGATGAGTTACAGGTGGCCTCTACTATCGTTGATGTCACAAACGGGAAAGTCATTGCCCAATTAGGTGCTCGCCACCAATCAAGTAACGTTTCCTTTGGAATAAACCAGGCTGTAGAAACTAACCGTGACTGGGGTTCTACCATGAAGCCTATTACAGACTATGCTCCTGCTTTGGAATACGGCGTTTATGATTCAACTGCTGCGATTGTTCACGATAGTCCTTATAATTACCCTGGAACCTCTACCCCTGTCTATAACTGGGATAAGAGTTACTTTGGAAACATAACACTCCAGTATGCTCTCCAGCAATCACGGAATGTGCCGGCTGTAGAAACGCTAGAGAAAGTAGGACTTGATCGTGCCAAGACGTTTCTAAATGGACTCGGTATTGACTACCCAAGCATACACTATGCTAATGCTATTTCAAGTAATACAACCGAATCTGACAAAAAGTATGGAGCAAGTAGCGAGAAGATGGCTGCGGCTTATGCTGCTTTTGCCAATGGCGGTATCTACCGCAAACCTATGTATATCAACAAGATTGTCTTTAGTGATGGCAGTTCAAAAGAATTCTCTGATTCTGGTACACGTGCTATGAAAGAAACGACAGCCTATATGATGACAGATATGATGAAAACTGTCTTGGCATACGGAACTGGTCGAGGAGCCTACCTCCCTTGGCTACCACAGGCTGGTAAAACTGGTACGTCAAACTATACAGATGATGAGATTGAAAACTACATTAAAAATACGGGTTATGTAGCTCCAGACGAAATGTTCGTTGGCTATACTCGTAAATATTCAATGGCCGTTTGGACTGGTTACTCAAATCGTCTTACTCCTATCGTTGGTGATGGCTTCTATGTTGCAGCTAAGGTCTATCGTTCAATGATGACTTATCTCTCTGAAGATGATCATCCAGGGGATTGGACGATACCTGAGGGTCTCTACAGAAGTGGAGAATTCGTATTTAAAAATGGTGCTCGTTCTACATGGACTACACCTGCTCCACAGCAAGCCCCATCAACTGAAAGTTCAAGCTCGACATCAGAAAGCTCAACTTCACAGTCTAGCACAACTTCTCCAAGCACAAATAATAGTACGACTACCAATCCTAACAATAATACGCAACAATCAAATACAACCCCTGGCCAACAAAACCAGAATCCGCAACCAGCACAACCATAACATTTATTACCCAGAGTATTCTGGGTGATTTTTTCATAGCAGTATCGTATTTATATGATTAGCAAAAGCCTGAGAAGAAATCTTCTCAGGCTTTCTGCGTACTATAAACCTCATTGGAAAAGATGAGAAACTGATTTTGTAATCTTGTTAAGAGGTTTTGTTGAATACTAGTCTTTCTTTGTTTTTGCTACAAAGAGAGCAGATAGGGCTAGGCTAACACCTGCTAGGAAGAGGGCCGAATCAGATTGACTCTCACCAGTTGCTGGCAAGATTTGTTCAGCTGTTTCTGGTCTAGCTATTTCTTGCTTATAATCTGGCGTCTTACCTTGATCGGAAGCTAAAGAGCTAAGTTTAAACTCAGGTTTCTCTACAGTCGGAGCTGGTTGGTCGCCTACTGTTGCTACTGGGCCTGTGTACTCTGGAAGCTCATGTACCAAAGCTTCAGCTGCATTGACACCACCATTAAACTCAGGCTTCTCAACTGTCGGAGCTGGTTGGTCGCCTACTGTTGCTACTGGGCCTGTGTATTCTGGAAGTTCATGTACCAAGGCTTCAACTGCATTGACACCACCATTAAACTCAGGCTTCTCAACTGTCGGTGCCGCTTGGTCTCCGGCTGTTCCAAGTGGGCCTGTGTATTCTGGTACCTCATGCACTGCCGCTTCAACTGCATTGACACCACCTGTGAATTCAGGAACCTCAAGAACGGGTGCTGGATCTTCACCCTTACTTGATTGAACCGGTTCTTCTGTTAATTCTTGATAGAAGCTCGCCAATTCATAAAACTCGGCCTTGCCACCTTCCCAGGCTAATTTGACGTCTAGAAGAGAGCCACCATTTCGGATAGCGAAGGTTTGGAGACTAGATGTAATGGCACCAAGGTCTGTCCAGCTGTCTTGACCATCCTTGAGTGTTCTAGCAAGAATGCGTGCTTTCGCTCCTTCAGGAAGACTAGAGACAAGACGAAGATGGTTGGCATTAGTTGGCTCAGACAAGTGATACACCAATTCGCCCTTGTCTTTTTCAGACTTGTAGCTGGTCAAGACTTTGCCGTCTACAAGATTATTATAAAGGTTGCCTTGGCTTTCTCCACTACTTCCTTCTACTGTTGGATCATTGTTTGGTTTGACAAATTCACCATCGTTGATGACCAATTCTGTAAAACCTACAAAACGGGCATCATAGTCTGCCGTATAGAGGACACGGAGATAGTTAGCTTTGACTGGTGTCGTCAATTCACCTTCGATGTAGCGATTTCCTGGCATCTTAGAATCATGTGTCCAACCATCTGTCAATGAATCATCGTGTTGGCTATTGGCCACACCATCTCCTACTGTCACGACATCTGTCCAAGTTTTACCATCTTGGCTGACTTGAATCTTACCATCACGAAGATAGTTTTGAGTTCCGTCTTGGATGTAAGCTCTAATCTTCTTGATAGTTCGTTCGCTGCCAAGTTTCAAGGTTACGTGACCATCTTTATGGGCGTAGTCTGAAAACTCAACGAAGTTGTTGTAAACACCGTCAAATAGTTGATCTAGGTTGTTCAGTTTACGAACATCATTGCTTCCGTATGTTGGGTGAATTCCCATAGTTGTAGATTCTAGTTTGGTTGGTTGCACTTCTTTGGTTGTCACAAGGAGAGAAGTGGCTGTCACAGTTTGTTCCTGATCTGTTTTATTGACCAGACGAACGTAACGTACCAAGTGGGTCGCTACAGATCTGTCTGTCAACTGGCTAGCTGACGTCCATTCTTGCGCATTTGCAGAGTACTCTAGGCTAAGAGCTGGGTTATCCTGACCTTGGAGTTGGATGCTCTTAATCTGATGGATACGGTCAAGCTTCATTCCTAGATAGCTATGAGCAGGGAGTTTGGTTCCAGCTGGAATTTGAAGCTCATAACTGCCCAAGCTATCCACTACTGGTGTTTCCTTCAAGGAATCAACGTTGGTGTCCGTTAACTCACTATTTCCAGAGCGTGTCTCAACAGAGAAGTCTTGGATACGCCACCAGAGGTCGAGTGCCTTAGTATTGCGGACTCGGATGTAGCGAGCATTTATAGCTCTGGTCACTTCCTTGGTTTGTTCTCCTGATAGGCGATCCAACTCTTGCCATGCAGTTCCATCTGTAGAGTACTCAAGTACACCTGCGGCAAGCTTATCACCCATTCCTTGGCGAAGGCGAACTTTAGTAACTGACTTGACTTCACCGAGGTCCAGTTGTGCCCAAGCATCTACTGGTGTTGTATTGCTTCCATCAGCATTTGCCATCATGGCTTCTGTATTGTCCTTGCCATCAGTGATTTGACGAGCTGAGGTATTTAGTTTGTAAACTAAGTTTGAACTTAGACTAACTGTCGTTGCTTGTTGGCTACGAGCTTTTTCAACTGGACGGTTAACTGCAATTTCCTGAACTGCAAACCAAGTGTTTTCGCGGTCTGCTGTCGCAATCATACGAACTGCCTTGGCCTTGATATTGAGATTTTCAAACTTAAGAAGGGATTCATTTCCGACATAGCTTGGCTCTTTCAAGGTTACCCAGTTATCATTTTCATCTTGATACTGCACTTCTGCCTTACTAAAGGTATCACGTGGATTGGCCTGCGTTCCCATAGCAAAGGTCAAGGTTTGAATCGCTACTGGTTTGTTGAACTTCATACCAATATAATCACCTGTCTTGATGCTATTTGGTGATTTAATAATCGCATGAGTTGCCAAATCGCCATCCGTTACTTCTGCTAAACCACCTTCTACACCTGTTCGATTGGTGATAAAGGTGCTGATGATTTGGTCTGGATGCAAGACTTTTTGAACTTCAGACGCTAGAACTTCTTTCAAGGATAGGATAAATGGACGAATATGTTGAACACCCAATTCAGCTTTTTCCATATGGTCTACATAATGGAAGGTGTGAGTTTGAGACTGTTCGTACAATTTCAAACCTTTATAGTAGCTATCCCAAAGTTTGGCTGCATCGTTTGTAGCCATGGCTTCAGTTCCTGTAAGGAAGGCATCGAGAGCATTCATTTGATCGATTGCATTATCCAACCAATAGTGGATTTGGGCGACCATTTTTTTATCGCCTGATGCTTTATAGAGTTCGGCTGCTTCTTTAATCTTGGCAAATTCTGCACGCAAGGCTGCACGTTCAGCAGTCACATCCTGACCTGCTTTGAGCTTGGTCATGAAGTCTGTCAATTTTGGAGCTAAGTCTACAGATTCTTCTAATTTAACGACACGGCCATCCATGTTTTGGTTGATCATATGTTTACCAAGTTCGCGGAAGGCTGCTGATACCTTGCTATCTTCAAAATGACCATTTTCAACAAAGTTGAAGGCAATGTCATTGATTTTCTTAGCTTCTTCTTCTGATTTCCACTGTTTCCATGAGTATTGAGCTCCTGAAAAGAGGGCAATCTTAGATGGTTCAGACTGTTGCATTGGGTTCAACATGATACCAGATAGCAAGCTTGGATCCACATTTGGATGAAGGAATTTCTCACCACCACCTAGAATCAAGTGTTGTTTAGAGTTATCTGTTACAGGCCAGTTAATCCAAAGTGAAACTGGGCGATAGGTCTTGCCTCCTGCGGATAGATTGTTCTTGAGAGTGGAAAGGAAGCTTTCAGAGACTTCACCCCAAATCTTACCACCCGTCAAGGTCATGGATGCTGAACTTGGGAGATTTTCATTGAGGGATTTCAACTCATCTTCACGTCCATTACCCCAATACTGGCCAGGAACAAAAATCATTTCTTTACGAAGACCACTGTAGGTTCCCTGCATTTCAGTCAACCAATCCGTCATGTCTTTCATCAAGCGGTTGTAGCTATTGTAGCCTCCGACTGGGCTCGGTGCATCATCTGCTAGAATACCAAACTCACGGACACCCACTTTCATCAACTGGGTAAATTTAGCCTTGATGGTTGCCAAATCTTCTTGGTAGTGCGCTTCATTGCCAAAGCGAATGCGGTTGTTCATGAATGGATGGATGGTCCAGACATAGCGGGTTTTACTTTGATTGCCGACACGAGCAAGTTCACGGATTTCAGCTAGTTTTTCTTCTGGATAGAGTTCTCGCCATTTCTTGTTGTGGTATGGATCATCTTTTGGTGCAAAGAAGTATTGGTTCAATTTCAAATCGCCACCAAAACGCATGAGTTCTGCACGATCTGCGTTAGACCATGGATTTCCATAGTAACCTTCGATGAAACCACGGTTCTTGAGCTCTGCGTAATCTTCTACTGTCACATTGCGAAGGACTGGAACTTGACTTTCCTTGAGCATATGTTTCAAGGTTGTCAAACCATAGAAGACCGCATCTGTGTCTTTTCCGACGATGGAAATCGAATTATCCTTGATGCTCAAGACATAGGCGTCAATCTTGTCAAAGAGGCCTGCTGAAACATTGGACAAGTTTTGCTCTGCTTGTGAACCTTGTCCATGCACTCCAAGATAGATATTGGTTGCGCCAGCGATTGCTGCCTTACCAGTTGTATAAGATACTTGATTGTCCTGCAAGACACTCTTCAAGCGATTACGAGTATAGATATCGAGTTGATCGCCCATGACCAGATTGACTTGCTTGCGAAGGGCTGTCACGCCTTCGCCATAGGTCACTTTTTGTGGAGTTGGGAAGACCTTGTACTCTTTCTTGAGATAGTCTGCGCTCTTGCTGGCAGCTGCAATGCTGTCTTCGCTAGCTGGTTTACTTGCAGTGAATTGATCTGCCAATTCAACTGTTCCATCACCTGTTTGGTCTACTTTTGGTTTTTCAGGAGTAGTTGGTTTTTCTGGTTGACTTGGTGCAGGCGTTTCTTGCTCTTCTTTGACAGGTTTCAATAGATGAACTTCGGCTGCACTTGCAAAACCACCAACACCTTCCAATACTTTTAACTCAATCTTGTTGGTATGTACCGCGGCAAAGTTAACTGTTTTTTCTTGGGTATTGTTGTCCCAGTTTCCTTCTGAAACCTTGACCATTTGGCCATCTTTTTGTGCGTAGATTTCGTAGCGGGTAACGACACCATTTCCACCACCTGGACGAGGGAGATAAGTCAAGCCATTGACTTTTTCTGCTTCTTTCAAGGTCATAGTCAGACTGTATGGCGCAGTGTCACCAGTCCATTTAGTATGCCAGAAGGTATTTGGATCATTGTCAAAGGCCTTTTCAACAGCGCCTTCAGTCGCATTTCCTGGAAGTTGCTGACTGCTTGCGGTTGCAGTAATCTTATCATTTGAAATCAAACGAGGATTTACAAAAGGCTTATCAGTCAACTCAGCGCTGTGCAAGATTCCCTTGAAGCCACCGATACTTTCAAGTGGCAATACCAAGCTTGTATGAGCCAAACGTGGATGCGCAGGATCCGCGATACGCTCAATCTTTTCACCATCCACATAGACTTCTGTTGACTGTGGTTTGGTTACGATGGAGATTTGATAACGTTTGTTCTTTTCAAGTTTTTTATTGAATTGGATATGGAACTGTTCAAATTGATAAGCAAGATAGCCGTCTTTATCAGCTAGATAGATACGGTTGTCCCCACTTGTTGAGAAGGTTTGTTCACCATCTCCAGTGACAGTCACATCAAACTTCAAGACATGACTTGGACCAACATCACCTGCTAAGCCTTCGATGCTGCTGTCTTTCTCAAATGCCAATCCTTGCTCGCTTGTCTTCACCTTCTTACTTGCGTAGTCCTTCACTGTCTTAGGATTGATGGTAAACAAGTCGCTTTGATCAATCTCTTTATCAGGATTTGACTGTGGCGCATAAGGGCTTGTTGGTAGGGTGCGTTCTGCAAAGGTTGCAGCTGCACGATCGGATCCCCAAGTACGTTCTGCAGTAGTTTGCATGCTCTTGAAGAAGCGTTTGAAGATGTCATAAGAGGTCAAACCGGTCTCATGAAGGTCAATATTATCATTCCAAACTGCGTGACCACCACCAAGGATACTTGGATGAGAAGCTGGTAGAAGTGGACCTCCACCTGTTTGGAAATCATTCGGTGTCCAGCTATTGTACTGGCGTTCGTAGTTAGCATAGTCCCCGTAGGCTGCTTGACTATTGCTTCCACTTGGCACACTATAGGTCGGTACATCCGTGATGTTGATAATCTTAGCTCCCTGAGCAATGGCTTCATTTGGTCGTTGCCAGCCAATGCTCCAGATATCAACTTCTACTCCGTTCCAATCAACAGGAGTGCTCCCACGTTTCGCACTGAGCGAGCCCCAGATACGAGGGGTATAGCCTTTTCCTTTAATGTATTTGATAAGGTCATTGACATAGCGGCGATAGCTTTCTCTGCTGCCATAGTATTCATCCGTTCCGATATGAACAGTTGATACCCCATGAAGCGGTGCATCTGGTCCATCTAGGAGTTTGTCATAGACGGATTTGACAAATTTAAGAGTTTCTTCGTATTTATTGTCTAGATCGAGCATGGCTACGCGCTCGACATTATGCTTGCCTGCATAATCGCTCAGACTACCTTGATACATGAGGTCTGGGCGAACTTTGACAAATGATAGTGCATGACCTGGTGTGTCAATTTCTGGTACTAGGTTGATATGCAAGGCCTTGGCCAATTTAATCAGATTTTGCATTTCTTCCTTAGTATAATGCTCATCTGATGTCAATTTTTGACCATTCTTACCGACAATATCTGTCTCCAAACGGAAACCAGTCTTGGCATGTTCAAGTACATACTTGAGTTGTTCTTCTGGACTTAAATTCTTACCTGCCAAGTGTTCCTTAAGGAAAATATAGTTATCATTAAGGTGCAACTGCAAGTCGTTCATCTTGTAGTAAGCCATGTTGAGCATGATGTCTACAAGAGTGTCATAAGGGATAAATTTACGGCCTGTATCTAGCATAAAGCCACGGTGGCTGAAACTTGGGAAATCACGAATTTCACCATTTTGGAGGTCTGTTTCTCCCATTTGAAGAAGAGTACGAGTAGCGTAGAAGGCTCCTGTGTTCGTTGCAGCTTCGATGGTAATCACATCATCTTGGATAGTGATGCCATAGCCTTCCTTACCATAACCTTTGTTTTCAACCTTTTTAAATTCGATTCGTTTTTGAGCCTGTTTGTCACCTGTTGCAAGTTCTAATCCACGGCTAGCAAGGTCTGACTGGTAGAAGGTTGCAGCCTGATCAAAGCCAGAATCTCCTGTCGCAAGGACTGTATCTGAAGTGATAGAGGATTGGCCTTCTTTTCCATACCATTGTTGAACAGCTGGCGCTACTTTTGGTTTCACACCCACACCTTCGTCCTGATGTAGACCCTTGATGACTACTTCAAACTCTTTGGTAAAGGTATGACTGTCTCTGATTTGTTGGACCATGACCTTGACGCGTTGATCTGTCAAAGGTTTATAGATACGATTTTGAAGGTCAATTACACCTTGTTTATTGCTTCCGATAAGACTGACTTTTCCTGGTAAAGTTGGTAGAACAAGAGATCGTCCGTCTTCTGCTACTGATAGTTCTGTTACTTGGCGGATATCCGTTACCTTACTATGGTCCGGAACATTCGAATAGGCTCGGATTTCTTGGATTCCAACGTTTCTCCAGCCCATTGTTCCCGCTTGGTAATCATTGATCTCCAATTTGAGGTACTTAGCTTGGATACTTTCAGCTAGGTCAACTTTCTCATCTAAAACAGGTTCTCCTGTCTTGGTATGAGCGAGTTTCCATTGTTTTTCTCCGTTAGCGCCCACGTCTTCTTGACCTGCGTAGTAGAGACTCCAAGATTTGATATTGGGGTCATTTTGCCCATTACGAAGACGACGATCCCAGTCAATTTCTACATGTTTGATGAGAGTAGTTTTTGGAAGAGTTAATTCGAAGGTTGGTTTTGGTACATCTTTATCCGTAGCCCAACGAGTATTGTCATCTCCGTCGATAGCCTTATCTGCAGTAAAGCTGGTACCAGTTTCATGGTTGCTCGCCTGGGCAGTAGCACCCTCGAGATGGTTGACATCTTCTCTATCTTCGATTGTCTTTTCAGCTGGTTTTGTTGCGGGCGTAGTGGTTTCCGCAGGTTTATTGTCTGCCTTTGGTGTTTCAACCGGTTTCGGCGTTTCTGCTGGCTTGGGACTTGCAGGACTTGTCTCTGGTTTTGCCTCTTCACTTGCTGGAGGATTGGTTCCCTCATCAGTCGCTGGAGTTTCTTCATGACTTGCTTCTGTTGCAGCTGCTGCATCCGCCTTTTCAAGCGCAGCGGCTAAATCATCTGGTAACTTATCCAGGGCTTGAACATGGGTAATACTTCCCTCTGTTTCTGAAGGTGTTGCTGTTTCTGCTGCCTGAACCATATTGGCTCCAAAGATACTAGCACCAATCATAACGGAGGCTGCACCGATTGCAAATTTTCTTATACTATAGTGACAGCGTTTCTCAAAAAAATGTCTATCCATCTTTCTCCTATTCCTTTCATCCGCATACATGAGTAAGCGGTATCATTTCTCCTTTGAAAAAAGGAGAGAACCTAGAGGTCCTCTCCGGCTGTTTGATCCTATTTGATTCGAGTTCTTTTTGACTACTAAAATCAAATCTCTTTAGTCTTCTTTTCGTGTCGCAAGAACTGCGGCAGATAAAGCGATACTCACACTTGCTAAGAAGAGGGCCACTTCTGAGCTGTGTTCTCCTGTAGCAGGAAGTTTCTCTTCATCTTTAGCTCCTGGAGTTTTGGTAGTAGCTACTGCACTTGGAGTGAGCGGGTACTCAGGTTTTTCAACTGTTGGAGCTGCTTGATCTCCAGCAGTAGCCAATACACCTGTGTAGGCTGGTTTCTCGTTTACCAAGGCTTGGACCGCATTGACTCCTCCCTTAAACTCTGGGACTTCATTGACAACTGCTTCAACTGCATTAACCCCACCCTTGAACTCAGGGACCTCATGTACAGCTGCTTCTGCTGCATTGACTCCACCCTTGAACTCAGGGACCTCATGTACAGCTGCTTCTGCTGCATTGACACCGCCCTTGAACTCAGGGACTTCATGTACAGCTGCTTCTGCTGCATTGACGCCGCCTTTGAATTCAGGTACATCAAGAACTGGTGGTTGTTCTTCACCCTTGCTACTTGTTGGAGCATCTGGTTTCGTAGCAGAATCTTTTAATTGGTTGAGATAGTCTGCAAAGTATTCCACCATTCTTTCCGTCAAGAGATGGTTATCCGTCGCATATTTCATGCTCGCCTGAACTCCAGCCACTTCCTCTTGATTTTCTTTATCTGTCAATTTTTGAGCCTTGGCTAAAGCTGCTTCATATCCTGACAAGTCAAGCAGTGTTTCTGCTACTTGTGGACGGGTAAAGATGAGTTCCGCTGCAGATTGGTATTTATCGCCACCATCTCCGTAAGTCTTGGTACCAGTAAGGACAATTTTCTTAGCCTTGATTGTCTTACCAAAATCAATGTCTTTTGGCTTGTTGTTATCTGGCCAATCAGTTGCAGTAAAGGTATACTCCTTGCCAGACTCATCTGTGACAACCAGTTTTACATCTCGCAAGTTCCCATTTGAACCTGAACCACGTGGTACATAACGAAGTCCTGTGATTTCAGTAGGCTCTTTCAAGACCATAGTTGCAGGCTTGCCTACATCTCCTCCATTCCAAGATGTATGCCATAGGCTAGATACATTACCATCAAAAGCATTCTCTAGGCCTTCACCTGGTTGAGCTGGCGCATCCAAACTTTCAAAGTCTTCTGCTACCAAGGCTGTTTTCTTCTGAACCAAAGCATTCTTCAAGGCTTCAATCTTGGCAATTTCAGCACGCGCTTCTTCCACACTGATATCATCAGCAGCCTGGCTGAGGTTAAAGACCGCCTCTTTCAAAGCATCCATAGACTCTTTGGTGTAATTAGTCATTGCAACAGTTGGCAAGTAGTTTTTCAGAGCATTTTCTGTCAACATCTTACCTGTTAGGGTAATTTCTTCGATTTGAAGATTATCCATCATGAAGTCGTTATAACCACGGAAGTTGGCATTTCCACCAGAATCACCACGAGTATTGCTTGCGTTTCCAGTTGAGTAGATACCTACCCAAGTATCGCCTGTTTCTGCACCTGTCACGAGGAAGGTTGCCTTCTTGGCTTTCTTAGAATCCGTCCAAGTATTTGGCAATTCATGCATTTCCAAGTTGCTTGCTTGACTACCACGACGACCTGACTGGAATTCTCCCTTACCGACTACAAAGGCATAGGTATTGTCTGATCCTGCTTCGTATTCAAAGGTTACACGGTAGGTCTTACCAGCTTCAAAGCGGAAGTTTTGTGGGATGGTTTGGTAAACCAAGTTACGACGGCTAACCAGTCCATTGGTCTTGAGTGACCAATTTCCATCGATAACATCATCAACTTTCTTACCGTTCCAACCACGTTGTGTATATGGATCATGCTTTTCAGACAAGTGAGTGCGGTTGTCTTCAACACCTTCGACACCTCCCACTACGAATGGGAAGATACCCTGAGCAACATTTTCAAAGTCTTGTTTGAAGGTGCCTTTACCTGTATCATGATTTTCTCCGTACATGCTTGAATTGTTTTCAAAGGTACGAATATCATCAAAATAAGTTGCTTCATCACCAGCTTCACGACTCAAAGTAAGAGTGACATTTGATACGTCAGATCCTGTTGTAAAGAAGGCGTACATGTTTTGGAAGTAACTTGTATTGTCAACTGTAGCATTGTCACGACGATTGTTATGAGCATATGCTTTGATATAGTTGAGAGCAAGTGACTTATTGGTATAGGTAGTCACTTCTTTTTCGCCAGTATTCACTGTGATACTTGCTTTGGCATTACTACGGTTATCGACACCAACATAAACGGCATATTTAGTATTTGGTTTCAAGCCAGTTAATTTCTGAGTAAGGCTGACCTTGCTCTTATTGCCTTGGATACGAAGCATTTCATTTGCACCCTGTGATTTGACAATTTCTGCCTTAGAAGCATCACCAGAAATGGTCCAGTGTTTCAAGGTTCCGCTGTTAAATCCTTGGTCATAGATGTGCATGCCTTCGCTCCATGACATTTCAGGATTGGTTTGTTTCGAACGATAGAGAACGTATGGTTGATTAGCTAGAAGGTCTAGAGTAATCTTGCCATCTTTTACAGTTAGTTCTTGCTCTTCTGTCTTACCTTGGTCAGTTAGCTTGTAAAGGTAAACCTTGCTCTTTGCCCAATCACTCGGAAGGGTCCAAGTTGTTGCACCGGCCTGCGTATTGAAGTAGTACATTTTTTCCTTATCAGTAGGAAGTTTCTTACCATTTGCATCCCAGTTCCAAGGAGTCAAGTAAGCTGAACCATCTTGGATGACACGTCCGTTGAGCGTTACTGTACGTTCACGGTACTGTAGGCTATTGACATCATTAGACTTACGAGTTACAACAACCTTGTTACCTGCTGCATCGACTAGCTCAACCTTCATTTCTGGAGTCCATTTATAGGTGCTACCGTTATCGGTCATGGTAACTGGTGTACCATTTTCCCATTTACTTACAGTGAAGTGTTGGAAGTACTTAGTCATGACGTCATGGGCAAATAAGTTGGTTACATAGCCATTGTAATCACTCCGTCCTTGCCATCCTTCAAAGTCTTTCATGCTGTAGCCACCTAGAAGTGGGTAATCTGCTGCACCACCGTAACTTCTATAGTCCCCTACCCAAGCATCTTTTTGATGGTTACGAATAAAGCGCGTGATGGCACTGTTGATACCTTTATTGGTGTAGCCACCATAGGTCAAGTCAGCTGCCCAGTGATGGAAGGTAGAGTCGTACTCACCACCGTGTCCCCACTCGATCGCAAAGCGCCAGCCTTGTTTATTGATTTCTTTTGCAAGAACGTGGGTAGCCCAGGCACCGTTATCACCTGATTGACCATTACCCCAAACGTCCACATAGATAAAGTCGAGACCTTCACCAAGTTTTTTCTTCAAGTCTTCCCAGCGAGCCAAACGTCCATGCGCCAAGTCATAAGCAGCATCAATGTTGATACCTTGGTCTAGCCAGTTCCAGCCGTAGCTATAGCTTCCATCTGGATTCTTACGAAGAATTTTTTCATTGAAGTACTTAGACTCAGGATAAGTTTCTGAAGCGTTAACGTGGATACCTAGATGAGCTCCATATTTCTTAGCCTTCTCAATTAGGGTCTTAAAGTCTTCAACACCACCGATACGCTTACCAATATCAGCATAGTTCAAGTGACCAGAGTCATGGCCTTCGCTACCATATCCTTTAAGGAGAACACCTTGTCCTAGACCATCTGTGTGAAGATTGATCTTCTTGATACCATCCAAGGTCATAAGGAATGGGTTTTGTGCTTGTGAGCCAAAGTTCATCGCGATACGATAAGCTGTAATATCCTTGACTTTTTCCCAACCTTGAGGGTTGTTCATAATGCTACGATAAGCAATGGCACCATCTTGCCAATCGACTTTATTGTCCGCATTGGCATCTTCAGTGATAACAACCTTAGCACTTGGAAGTTCCTTCGTGTATTCTGGGAAAACAATGCCCTTATAAGCTTTTTCCCATTGCCATTCAGAGCTGTGGATTCCTACATAGTTGGCATTTCCAACGGTTTCTTTATAAGCTGTCAAACGAGTCCAGTCATAAGAACCTCCACCGTAGCTGTTTTGAGAGTTGCTCCAAACACCTGCAGCAAGCTTATCTGTAGAAACAAATCCATACATGTAACCCTTAGCCAAATCTTTCATTGGATTGGTTACATCGATATGATCATCTCCGCTGACATGGGTATTGTTTGACATGGTTGCCCCATCAAACTTAGCACCAGCTTGATCACTCGAAACAGAGACTAAAGCATTACCAAGGAAACTAATAGAAGAAAGTAGTTTTCTTTCGTCATCAATCTTTTGACCTGGAGTAACTTGATTGTGGTTGACAATCTTGGTCACATCAAAGTGCAACTGATTATCAACAACTTGCAGACGGACCGTCATTTCTGCATTGATAAGATTAGCATCATCGCGAAGCTTCATCAAGTACTCTGCAGTTGTCTCATTGATTTTTTTGTAGGTAACCTCAGGTGTGACTTCGTGTTTGTTGATAAAGACTTTATTGAATTGTTGGACTTGTCCTGGCAAGGTATGCCCGTTCAAACTGTATTCTTTAATACGTGGGAAGGCTTGGTCAATCACTGCCTTGAGGACCTTAGACTGAATAGTGTCATAAGTCACCTTGCTGTCGTCAACGGCCGGACCTGTTTCTTTCTGGGCAGGAGTATCATCCGCTTTTACGCCTTCTTGATTGTCTGTTTTAACGCTGACAACTGTACGCTCATTGCCATAGAAACCAGCTTTTAGGACGATTTTCTTCTCATTTTTGAGAGTTTCATTAACAGCTGCTGGCAAAGTGACCGTATCAAAGAGTTTCTCATCATTATTCGTTGCATTGAGTTGTCCATCTGATTTGAGGGTGATAGAAAGACGGTTTACAGAACCTGGTTCTGGTGCTGCTACACGGTTGCCCTTATACCAGGTGCTATCGGTTGGAGATTTATACTCCCAGAACCAGCCGTCCTTGTCATAACCAACAAAAACATTGTTCTTGGTGTCTTTAAATTTCAAGAAGACACCGAAGCGTGATTTGCCCTTTTCAGAATCATCTTTGAAGGTTAAATCAACCGTCGCATTTCCATTAGCGTCAACTGTCAATCCTTGTTTTTCAAACAAGGCTGGTTTATCCCCATTGTCGTTCTGTGCAGTTGAAGACAATTGATTGTAGCGGACACCTTTTTCTTCACGAACCGTAACTGTTCCCTGTTGTTCTTTATTCGCTACTGTTTGCCATTCAGGGGTTACCGTCTTAGGTGTTTCAGATTTAGCAGCTGCAGGTTTCTCCTCTTTTGGTTTTTCCTCAGCCGGTTTTTCTTTCTCTTCCAAGTCTGCTGGTTTCACACTTGAAATTCCCCGCATGTGGTCTTGGATCCATTTTAGTTGAGCTGGTGAGAAGAGAATACCGCCGCTCCGCTTTCCAACTACACCATTTTGGTGTACACCGATCAGTTTTCCTTCTGTATCAAAGATACCGCCACCACTAGCGCCTGGTTTCCCTCCTTGGTAACCAATCCCTTGGACACCTTCTCCGTATGGTTCCACAAAATCAACTGTAGTATTGACAATCGGATTCAATTTCCCTTCTGGATAACCAAAGACATGGAGCTTATCTCCGATTTTCTTAACTGCTGGCTTTTTGGTTACTTCAACAGGCGTGTTTTCGAGAACTGTACGCAATCTCACAAGGGCCAAATCATTTTTGAAGCCCTTCAGGTAGCCTTCACGATCCCAATGAACAATATCTTTCTTGCTAAACTTGACATCTGGCAATCCTGGATAAGAGATACTATAGATATCTCCATCCCCTTGGTCATTATCCACAACCTTACGGATATTGCCGTCTTGGCTGTCCTTGATAAAGTTATGAGAAACCGTTAAGACAAGGTCTTTTGCAACGACAATACCACTACCTTCTCCTGATGGCGTCTTGATCTTAACAGTTGCGCCGTAGTTTAATTCCCCATTGGTAGTCTTAGCCACATCTTCTGGGACGAGCTTCCCAGTATCTTGGGCCAATTGATCCTTGTCAACTTCGCGCCCATTGTCTTCAGCTTTCTCCAACTTATCTTCTAATTCTTTTGGCAGATTGCTTGGCTTTTCAGACTTTTCTTTTTCTTGAGCCAACAACTCTTCTTCTGTTTGAGGGCCTTCAGTAGTTTCAGCTGAACCAGGATTCTGAGCAGCAGCTTCCTTGTCAAAATCGTGCCCCTCATCACTAGCCTTCTTATCCAAATCAGCTAGCTCACTCGGTAAATTAGTTGTTGAACCAACCCTTGCTTGATCAGCCAACACTGGGGCAGTAGCAAAGAAAGTCGCTCCAATCATCACCGAAGCTACTCCAAGCGTAAATTTACGAATACTAAACTTACAGCGTTTTTCAAAAAATTGTTTATCCATAAACTCCTTAATCCTTTCACTTCACAGTAAGCGTTTACATTTCTTTTTTAAAAAATACTCCTTTCTCTGAAAGTACCGTGCTTAACTGTCATAAATAAAAAATAATTATGCTTTTAATATAACAAATAATATCTAAGAAAGCAATAGGAAAAAGGAAAATTCGCAAAAATTTCTCAAGACACCCCAAATTTAAAAGCTCGCTTTAAAGATATAAAAAGGACTTAGCATCCAAGAGGAATACTAAATCCTTTCTCATATCCTGTAAAATTATTTCACATGGTTTGCGAGGTCTTCTTGAGCCTTCTTATTAGACTCTTCTTTTTCTTTCAACCAGTTTTCTTGAGCTTTTTGGTACTCTTCTGTTGTTACCGCCTTATCTTGTACATCTAGGTATTTATACAAGAGGGCTTCGCTCATACCCTTGTTACCAGAGTATGCAAACGGAAGTGTAAATGGTACCATCTTAGACAACATTGGACGACCAGTTTGAGAAGTTGTTGGGATGAGCAAGGCACTGTCTGTCAACCAAGCTTGGGCAGCAGCATATTTTTCATAACGTTTTGAAACGTCAGTAGTTTCTTCCCCAGCTTCCACAACCATTTTTTCGTAGTCTTCCAAACCAACTTGCTTGGCAGCAGCATTGTTTGTTCCTGAGTCAAATCCTAGGTAAGTCTTTGTATTTTCCCCTACAGATGGTTTGATAATATCAAGGTAGGTAGAAGGGTCTGCAAAGTCTGGAGACCAACCCACGTTATCTGAGATATCCCAGTCTTCTCCAGCCGCAGTTTCAGCGAAGTAGGTAATGTTTTGAACATCATCTTTTTGGAGCTGTTGAATATCGACAACCACATTATCCGATCCTAAGTTTTCTTCAACTGACTGTTTAAAAGATTGAACACGTTGAACTTTTGTTGTATTGGTTTGGTCTACAGGCATGTCCAAGTGGATTGGGAATTTCACACCTTCCGCTTGGAGGGCTGTCTTAGCTTTAGCAAACTCTGCTTTGGCCTTATCTGGGTTGTAGAGTCCATCTTGAGCATCATCCAAGTTCACGTTGCTCCACTCATCACCATAAGTCACCAATTTGTCTTTGACCATTTCGCCAAAGTTCTTTCCATCTGCCTGTACAAATGTAGGAGGAACAAACAAGTTACGAAGCAGTTTAGTTGCCCCGCTTGCACCATTTACTTGAGAAGCATAGGCTGTTCTATCGAAACCAAAAGCAAGAGCTTGACGGAAGTCTTTGTTTAGAAGAGCTTTCTTGGTTGATGTTTTTTCTTCATCCGTTGTCTTAGAAGTGTACTTATAGGACTGACGATCAATATTCGTACCGACTAAATAAGTAGTAGAGTCTTGTTGTGTATAAACAATATTGTCTTTAAATGCTTTTTCAGTCTCTGTGTAGCTAGCGCTTGTTGGGAAGAGACGAGCCATTGTAAAGCTGCCGTCTTTGAAAGCTTCAGTTGGTTTGTTGGTGTCTTGTCCATCCCAGAATGATAATTTAACCTTATCGATATGGACATTGTCCTTATCCCAATAGTTAGGATTTTTCGCAAATTCAACAGAAGATTTAGCAACAATTGATTTGAGTAAGAATGGACCATTATAGAGAATACTGCTTGAATCAGTTCCCTTAGCGAAGTCATCCCCTTTAGAGTTCAAGAACTCTTCATTTACTGGAGCCAAAACTCCCATCGTTGTCTTAGAATTCCAGAAGCTTTCTGGCTTGTTCAATGTGTACTGAACTGTATAATCATCAAGGGCCTTGATTCCTACTTGAGAGAAGTCTGTAATTTCTCCTTTGACATAGGCATCCAATCCCTTGATAGATTCCTGAACCAGGTAAAGACCATCTGATTTCTTATCAGCAGCATATTTTAGACCAGTTACAAAGTCTTGAGCTTTGACTTCTGCGTATTCCTCACCTTCAGAGGTATACCATTTTGCATCCTTACGAAGCGTATATGTGTAAGTCAAGCCGTCCTTAGATACAGACCAATCCTCAGCCATGGATGGTACAAAGTTACCATAGCGGTCATTTTCGAGCAAGCCATCGATAACGTTGCTCGTAATATTTGATGTAGCTGCCTTACCAGTTGTCAAATAGTTTAGGTTATCAGGATCCGTTTCATAAATATATGAGAATGTCTTCTCACCTTTAGCACTTGAACCTGATCCAGAGCACGCAGCCAGAGTGCCAGCTGCCAATAATGTCACACCCGCAAGGGCAAGTAATTTTGAACTTTTCATCATTTTCTCCTTTAAAATTTACATCCCATTATAGACTCTTTTCAGAAAGTTGTCAACAGAATTTTCAGAATTTTTGAATGATTTTAGCATTTTCTGAAAAATTATCTTAAAATAATTTATACAATACACTAATTTTTTAACAAAGTATTCCAATAATTCAATTAAAAAACAACTACTTTAAGAAAAGAGAAAATCTAACGATTCTCCTTCCCATCTATTTAATCAGTTTTAAACTGCTCTAAGCATAGTTATTGACTTTTGTTTCAATATCTATGAAATACATAACTTAAAATAATATTTCAATCAATCATTTTAACTTTTTTAATGCAGAAAAGAGGTAAGCACCCTCTCGAATCTTTTGACCTACAGACTTAGCCTTATTTACCAAATTCTGATACTCTTCTTCAGACAAATGTTCTAGTTCCTTTTCTAAATCAAGCAAGCTCTCAACACTAATTCCACACTCCTTTTCTAAAACGAAATTAGCCAAGGCTGATTGCCTCCAAACAATAATAGGAAAACCAGAAGCCAAATAAAGGGAGGCCTTGTGGGAATTATTGTATCTCAAATACTCACCAAATACTCCGCTACAAGTTTTAGAACTATCACCATCCCAAACCAAACCAAAGCTTCCTTCCAATGCTGACGGTAGTTCATCTGGAAGAAATGAACCAAAATAAGTTTCATTGGATAGCTTTCTAGCCTCATCAAAACCAACACCATAGAGGTTATATGCCGGTCTTGCAGGCAACTCATATAAGTAACCTGCTTTTTCTTGGGCCAAATTTCCAGCTACAATAATAGCCCCTTCCTTCGATAGATTTTCTTTATCCTGATAATTCGGGATAAGATAGTCAAAAATACCTAAACTAACTATTTTTTTCTCAGAAATTCCCTTGTCCACTAGCACTGATTTCATAATTGGATTATGAGCAATAAGACCATCAGCTTGTTTCAAAAGACTAGATTCTTGAAGATGAACTCGGATTTTATGCTTCCAGGGCACTGTATCCAAATTAGCATAGCGCAAAACTTCTAAATCATGGATAATAAAGTGAACCTTTACTCCCTTACGTTGCATTCTTTTTACTAAATGGGTCGTAAAGAAACTATGATGAAGCATAGGAAATTGAATAAGTAGCTGATCTCCTTTCTTTAACTTAGACAAAGCTTTAGATAGAGCTTGAGCCTTGTGTCGTTGGGCTCTAATAGTCCCCATTTGATACCAATCATCTACCATCAATAGCAAAGGGCTATAGCCCTCGCGAACTACTATTTCTTCGACATCATTTCGTGCCTTGTTCCCCGCATTTCGTGCACCAGAATCCTTCAGAAATTCTTCTTTTAGATAATATTTCATCGATTAATTTTATCCTTTATTATCTTATTTAAACTCTTCCTCTACCACATTCAGGGCACGTTCGATTACCACATGCATATCGTAGTATTTATAATCTGCTAAACGTCCACAGAAAATCACCTTATCATTCTGTACCGCTTCTTCTTGATATTTAGCAAATATAGCATTGTTTCTCTCATCATTGATTGGATAATAGGGTTCATCACCACGTTTCCAATCAGCAGGATATTCACGCGTAATAACTGTCTTTGGTTGCGTTCCGTATTCGAAGTGCTTGTGTTCAATGATGCGAGTATAAGGAATTTCACGTTCTGTATAGTTTACAACTGCATTTCCTTGATAATTTTCCTCATCTAGAACTTCATGTTCAAAACGAAGACTACGGTATTCTAACTCACCATGTTTATAATCAAAGTATTGGTCAATCATTCCTGTAAAGACAACTTTTTCAGCTGAAGCTTCTAATTCTTGGCAATTGGCAAAAAAGTCAACGCCAAGTTCCACTTCTACACCCTTCAGCATATTCTCGATAATAACGTTGTAACCCCCAATTGGAATTCCTTGATAACGGTCATTAAAATAATTATTATCAAAGGTTAGACGAACTGGCAAGCGTTTAATGATAAATGGTGGAAGATCAGTAGCAGAACGTCCCCATTGTTTTTCGGTGTATCCTTTAATCAACTTTTCATAGATATCCGGACCAATCAACTTAATAGCTTGTTCTTCCAAGTTTTTAGGCTCAACATCTTTCATATGAGCCGTTTGTTCAGCTATCTTATCTTTCACTTCTTGAGGAGTTTTTGTCCCCCACATAGCATAAAAAGTATTCATATTGAAAGGTAGATTATAAAGGCTACCCTTGTAATTAGCTACAGGCGAATTGATGTAGTTGTTAAATTCAGCAAATTGATTAACATAATCCCAGACTTTTTTGTTTGAAGTATGGAAGATATGTGCACCGTACTTGTGAATGTTGATACCTTCAACGTTCTCACAGTAGATATTCCCACCAATGTGATCACGCTTATCAATCACTTTTACTTTTTTTCCACGCTTAGTTGCTTCATAAGCAAAAATTGCTCCCGACAAACCAGCACCAACGATTAGATAATCATACATATTAAATCTCCATTATCAAACAATAAAGTTCCTTTTTTAATAACTAAATTAAATGAGGTGATATTAGACTACCAAAATTGACAGATCAAAAATATTATATCATTTAAAACAATCTCTCTACTAATTAAAAAACTTAAGTGTTAATTTGCGAAAAACTATCATTTAATTTAATCCTATCAAAAGTATTTTTTGAAAACAACATAAACATAAAAATATTGTACGAGGGCACAAACCAGAATGCTTCAATCATGCAGTTTAGAGCAATTATAGATAGAATTGCTACATATAAATATTGACCTTTTTTAGACTGCTCTTTTGCTGAAATGATATAAATTATAATTAATAGCACTACGGGAACAATACCATATGTAAACAGCATCTGGACATAAGAGGAATCTACATAGTTATATCCCATTACAGCTTCCGTCTTTCCACCTGAACCGATAAACAAAACTTCTCTGGTACCAAATAAATTTACACTAAAGGAAGTAAATGCATTTCTTCCTAACGCCAACCTACCCGTAATTAATTTATTAATTGAAACCAGAAAAGGTGAGCTCCAAGAAAACGTATAAGATAAATACATCATTAATGATGAGAAAATCAGTACTGAATATGGCAGTATTGCATAAATACGAAGTTTCTTTTCTCCAACAACATAAAAATATATAAAGATAACCGTTGCTAATAAAATAGACAATGCATTTAAGCGTGCGTCACAATATTTAATGACAAAGCCAGCTAGTAGAATCCCCACTATTGTTCTTGTCCAAATCAATCTATCCTTTAATAGATAGGAATAAGCTATAAATAGATAGAAACAGTGAGAAGCAAAATCGGTCGGATAAATAAAGCCAAAGGAATTTCGAATCACTCCCCCTCGATTATATTGTAAATTTGGTACTATTCCTAAAAGTGATAATATAAATACAACTATCAATACTATACTAGAGACAAAAATATAATTTTTCAAAATTACTTTCATATCAACATTAACTAAAAAAACTAGTAATGTCGAATAGACAAAAAAATTAAGCCTACCAGTTTGTAAATATACTACAATTCCTGTTAAGAGAAGTAAGATAGATAATACCAGATATTTGTAAGAAATCCTCATTTTATACAAAAATCGAAGTCCTAAAAGCAATACAACTACAAACAGATAATTTGCTTTGACTTGAAAAAAAGTCCTATCCAACATTGTTGTAGATATAGCATTAAAAAATACCACTATCGCTACAACAATGTTAACCAGTAGGTTTTCAATATTTATTTTTTTCATTTTTTGATAAAGAATAATATAGAATAAACTAAACTGATTATTTTAAATCATAGAAATTTTAGCTCATCTACAATCTCCCTTCCTCACTTTCCTAAACTTTTAACCCTTTACAATATTATCTAAAACAAATTCTCATCTATAAAAAAATTTAATTAATTTATAGTGATATTCTTACCATTCTATTTATTGAATAATTGCTCTTTTAGCTCTTTTAGACTAACTACTCTAAATAATAAAATTTGCAGAACATAAAGTATTCCCCCTACAACTGCACATATAACAACATTAACCAACGGTACAAAATGCATACCTGTCTTTAATAATGAAAGAACAAAATACATAAGGATAGACGCTAAAAATATTTTAAACATTGAAGCAAAAATTGGCACTTTTCTCAGATATTCTCTTGTAAAATACAATTGAATGAACCATACTAAGGCTTCCGTTAGTACCGATACAACTGATGCACCAATATAGCCAAATTTAGGTAGTAAGAGCAGATTTAATCCTACACTAATAATTGCTGGAACCGTGGTTGAAGTCATAAATTCTTTATTCTTATTATGAGGTATCAAAATTTGAATTCCCATAATATTCGTCCACCCAATAAAGAACATTCTAAAAATCATAATTGCAATAGCATACCTGGCATCTTGGAAGTCATTGCCCAAGAAAAATTTTACAAAATCATTATTAACAATTAGCATGCCCGCAATAATTGGAAAAATTACCAAATTGTAAATTAAAAAAGATACCTGATGCATTCGATTCACGGCTTCATTATTTCCTTTTGATAAAAGATTTGAAACACGTGGAAGCATGACACTTCCCAGAGAAGTTACCAAAGTAAGTAAAATATTCACCAATTTTAAAGCTTGATCATAAATACCAACATCAGTAGTTGATGCTAAAGCACCGAGCATTGTTCTATCTAAAGTAACATACAAAGAAATTGCTATTTGAGGCAAAAACAATAAAATTACCGGTTTAAGATGTTTCTTTGCATAACATAAATCCAAGTGAGGCTTGCCAATAAATTCACGTGCTGGAAACCACATACTTAACTGGCCTAATAATTCAAATACTGTCAATAAGGAAACATATAGATATAAATCACCTGGGGTTTTGACAAATAAAAATATTGAAACAACTCCCACCAGTTTAACAGTGATGTTTCTAACTGTTATCTTACGAAAATCCTCCAAGCCTTGAAAAAGCCAAGAAATATCCATTCCCTTAGATAATAAACTTAAGCCTAAAATATACGCTACTGGATTCTGCATAAATGGAAATGCAAAGCACAAAATTATATATAATAAAATTGATAAGCATGTTGCACCAAACTGCAAGGTATAGATACCCCAGAAGTTTTTTCGAATATCTTTCCGATGACTTGAAATTTCTTTTGTCCCATAATTAGCAACTCCTAAAGTCGCTAAGAGAATAAAATAGGTAACAATTGAGTTGAAATATCCATAAGTTCCTAAATCGTTTGAGCTAAAAACTCTAGTAACATAAGGTGTTGTGATAATCGGAAGAATAATCACTAATAATTGATAAGAGAGATTGTAAGCATAGTTTTTCAAAACTTTCATGACTATCTAACCCATTTTCCCTCTGACTTTTTTATACAGTTTTGCAGATACGAGAAACAATATATATTTCAATTTATTTTTCCTTGTGACATTTGGATTCGGAATAACGTCCTTGAAATACTGAACGTATTCTTTACGTACCTTATTAACCTCTTGATACATATTGGAACCAAGTAATGCATGGACAATGTGAAGACCATTAAAAACATATCGTACATTTAAGGCTCTTCGCATCTCTTGGTTGGTTGAAAAGTCTCGTTCTACATAATTCCTATTGCAATCCATTGCCTTGTAAAAATCTAGAAGTTTTGTACTATATGCAGAATTCACGGTACTACCTGATCTCCGATAATATTTATATAGATTAATAGATCCTACCGCAATCTCTCCGCTAGCGGCAATATGTTCATAGGCAATAGCTAAATCCTCATATATCATTCCCTCTGGATAAGGATATTTTAATAAAATATCTTTCTTATAAAGTTTTCCTCCAGGATGAGTTCCTACACTATTCCCGTAAAACATTTGAACAAGGGCTTCATCTTTATCTAGTTTCTTACTATTTTCTAATGAAAGACTTTCGCCTATATTATTTATTTTATGATCTCTCACTTCAACAATTGAAGTCACAACCAAATCAACGTCATATTTGTCTCTTAAATCAACTAAATATTCAACCGCTCTTAAATCATAATAGTCGTCTGAGTCTAGAAACATAATCCAATCAGAGGAAGCCTCTTTTACTCCTATATTTCTAGCCCTAGATTGTCCGCCATTTTCAATATGCAGAATTTTAATTCTGTCATCTTCTCGAGCATATTGGTCACAAATTTCTCCAGAACTATCCGTCGAACCATCGTCTACCAGGATAATCTCGACATTCTTATAGGTCTGCTTTCTTAAACTGCCTACACTATATTGAAGATAGTCCTCGACATTGTACACTGGTATAACAATAGAAATCTGATCCATTATGATAATCCTTCCAAAATGATATCAACAATACGCTCACAAGCTTTTCCATCTCCATATGGATTACTTGCTTTACTCATCTTGCTGTACTCTGTTTCATCTTCTAGAAGAAGTTTGAAATTAGTATAAATATTTTCTTCTTCTGTTCCTACTAACTTCAATGTTCCCGCAGCAATCCCCTCTGGACGTTCTGTTGTATCACGCATTACCAATACTGGTTTACCTAAAGAAGGTGCTTCTTCTTGTACACCACCAGAATCTGTTAAAATCATGTAGCTTTGATTCATAAAATTATGGAAATCAATGACTTCTAGAGGTTCAATGATTTTCATACGTTCATTGTCGCCAAATACCTTACTTGCTAACTCACGAATCTTAGGATTCTTATGAATAGGATATACGACTTTAACATCTTCAAATTCATTCAGGATACGATTAACTGCGTTAAACATATTTTCCATGGGTTGGCCAAGATTTTCACGTCGATGTGCTGTCAACATGATTAGTTTACTGTCCTTCGCCCACTCTAAAATAGGATGGTCATAATGATCTTGAACAGTTGTTTTCAAGGCATCAATAACTGTATTCCCAGTAACATAGATATTCCCTCTTCCCTCTTTTAAGAGATTCTCTTTAGCCACCTCTGTCGGAGCAAAATTGAAATCCGCAATAATTGAAGTAGTCTGGCGATTGAATTCCTCAGGAAATGGGCTTTGAAGATTATAAGTTCTCAATCCTGCTTCTACATGTCCAACTTTAATTCCCATGTAAAATGCAGCTAAAGCTGTTGCAAAAGTGGTTGTAGTATCTCCATGAACAAGAACAATATCTGGTTTCTCCTGCTCTAAAACCGCTTGAATTTTATCTAAAATACTTGTCGTGATTGTAAATAATGTTTGATTTGTCTTCATAATTCCTAAGTCATAATCAGGAACAACTTTAAAGACATCCAAAACTTGTTCTAACATTTCTTTATGTTGACCAGTTACACACACAAGTATTTTTATCGAGTTGTTTTTCTTCAACTCATTGACTAAAGGACACATTTTTATTGCTTCTGGACGCGTCCCAAAAACTAACATTACTTTTTTCATTTTGGATCTCCCATTAGTTTTTGATAAAATTTACGATAATTCTCTAGAAACAAAGGATAACTAAATTTCTCCTCATAATCTTTTTTAGCCTGAGTAGCTAACTTTGTTCTAAGTTGCAAGTCAGTCGACAGTCCCTCAACAGCAGAAGCTAAGGCTCTAGCATCTTTAAGCGGAACCAACACACCATTTTCTTTCGTAACAACTTCATTTAATCCTGAAATATCTGTTGCAATCATTGTTTTTCCATTCATAAATGCTTCAATAGCAACTAGGCCAAGTCCCTCAAATACTGAGGGTAAGACACAAAAATCAAAACTATTAATACACTCAACAATATCTTGTCTATAGCCCAAAAAAATTACTTTCTCTTCTAGATTGAGATCTTTAACTTTATTTTCTAGTTCAGTTCTAAGCTCTCCATCACCAACGATAAATAAATGAATATTTTCTTTTGAAATCAGAGACATCGCATCAATAAGATAGGTCAAGCCCTTTTGTTCAGATAATCTTGCAATACAACCAAGTTTGATTCCATCAAACTTCATAATCTCATCAACCTGTTTATTTGTCTGCTTTAAGATTACTCCGTTATAGATGACAGTACTGTCGGTAATCCCCACATCATCTTTCAAATTTTTATCGACTGCTTGACTAACTGCAATACTGTAGGCATTTTTCAGTGAAAATCTATATAAAGACAACTTATCTTTGAAAACATTATGGGCAGTATAAACGTGGATTAATTTGGGATTAATCAGTTTTAATAAACGAATATAAAAAGCAGCCATTCGATGATGAGTATGGACCAGAGTGATATCATTATTATTAATAATTTGATAGATACTAAGAATCAACTTCAACACTGTAAAAGGATTTTTGCTGTCTATATCCTGAATTTTATGATGGATAATTCCTTGGGCTGCTAATTCTCGTTCCCAAAGGCCTCCTGTAGAAGCAATGTGTACACTATCAAACTCATCTTGCAAATCAGAACTCAACTGGTACACAATCCTCTCAGCGCCACCAATATCCATTGTTCGTGAAATATGTAAAATATTATTTTTTCGTTTTTCGTTTCTCATCTAAAACTCGCTTAATAAAGGTAATATTCCCCACAAAATATCGTTTAAAGAGACGCTTTGGTTCATTAGCGACTCGAAACAACCACTCTAGATTTGATTTTTGCATCCAAAGTGGTGCTCGTTGAATATGACCGGACAATACGTCAAAACTACCACCTACACCCATAAAAATGGAATTCACTTCATTGCCCATAAATTTTTGAATGATGTATTCTTTTTTCGGAGAGGTGATTCCAACAAATACAAAGTCAGGGTTCTTTTCACGAATATCTTCCTGAATATCTTGCTCATCTTCCTCCGAAAAATAACCATTACGATGTCCAGCAACTCGTAGATTTGGATACTCTTCTTTGAAATTTTGTAACATATCCTGCAAAACTTCTTCTTTAGCACCAAAGAAATACACAGAATAAGATTTCTCATCCGCTAATTTTAATAATCTTTGCATTAAATCAATTCCAGCAACTCGCTCTGGAACTTGGTAGCCCAAAAATCGAGAGGCTAGAACTACTGATGCACCATCTGCATTGATAATTTCAGAATCGTTAACTATTTTTTTAATGACGTCATCTGATTGACATTGATTAATCTTATCAGCGTTTACGCCCATTAAATGAAGAGGACGTTGTTCAATGACAAAATTCTCAACCGCCTCTACTGTTTCATCCATTGTTAAGGGGTCAATCCTGACCCCCATTAAATCAAAACTATTCAAATTAATCTCCCCATGTAGACTCGAAGTGACCCTTACGTTCAGCTTCTTTTGGTAACTTCATATAATCACCGTATATTTTTGTTAAATATTCATCTGGGTTAGCATGGCAACTTATTTCTAAGTTCTCAAACTCTAGTAATTGCGGTTCACCGAATACTTCTTTTCTAGCAAGTTCACGTTCTCTGTAGGAACCTAATACATTACCAACTATTGAACTTGTTTCAAAATCATATTTTTTAATTAGATTTTGTAATTTATTATTAATAATGGATGTTTTTAGATATTTATTTAATTTTAAAATTTTTGATATACTCACAATGGCATTTTCAAAGTTTCCCCTATCTCTGTCATGAAGACGATCGATTACAGAAATTTTAGAAAGTGCACGATAGAATTTAATTTTGTTTGTATGAATAAAATAGCGAAAACTATCATCTGGATATCCATCCAAAGGAAAAATATCTATGAATGGACTACATAGTTCATCTCCAAATGGAATTTGTAAGGATGTATCCATAATAGAGGTATTACCTAAATTATCATCATGAAGTCTCAAAACAACATGTTCTGGAAGTTCCTTGTTACAAATAGACAAAAATTTTTCATAATCTTTTCGAGGCATCCCTAAATCCATATCATCATCCCAAGGAATAAATCCTTTATGACGAATTGCTCCTAGTAATGTTCCTCCCAAAGCATAATATCTTAAATCATGCTTACTACAAATAGCAATAAAACTTTTCAATAAAGATAATTCTCCTAGTTGAATTTCCCTCACTTTATTCATAATTTTACTTCGCCCCTTCTCTCATAAATACCACTTTGACGGTCTTTAACAATATTTCAATATCTTTCCAGATAGTCCAATCATCAATATAAGCTACGTCCAGCTTGACAACATCATCAAAGTCCGTGATTTTACTACGACCACTCACCTGCCATAGACCAGTAATTCCTGGCTTAAAACTAAGACGACGTTTTTGTTCAGGAGTATATTTTTCATACTCATCAACTGTTGGGGGACGTGTCCCAACCAAACTCATATCTCCCATTAAAACATTCCAAAACTGAGGGAGTTCATCTAGACTGGTCTTACGGATAAATCTCCCTATCTTTGTTATACGAGGATCATCATCAACTTTAAACATACCACCTTGCATGGTATTTTGTGTAAGGAGCTCTTGTTTCTTTTTCTCAGCATCCACGCACATAGATCTAAATTTATAAAAAGTGAAATGTCGACCATTTTTTCCGATACGAGTTTGAGAAAAAATAGCGGGTCCGCCATCTTTTCGAATCACCGGAACCAAAACAATACTCACCAAGCCACAAATAAGTAGTCCGATAATTGAACCTATGATATCAATGAAGCGTTTAGCAATGACGTGGCTTGTCTTATAAAATTTTGTAGAAAATGTAATGACATTCAAGCCTGCCATTCCGCGAATCTTTTTATCGCTACCCAGATAGTTATTGAAAGCATTCAGGTTGACTGTCACGTCAATTCCCATTGTTTCAAAAAGAGAGATAAACTCCCCGATGTCATACTCTTCACTTGGTAAATTGATAAAAACTTCATCAACAACTTCATGGGTAGCAAAGTCTAAGATGTTCTCTGCAGGTACAACGGTTACGGATGCATGCTGAAAATTGGGCTGATCCAAAACACTGACCGCCACCAATTCCCAAAAAATATCTCCCGACTCTATCAGTCTATCTACAACTTTCTCAACTCTGGAAGTAGCTGTTATCAAGAATATCTTTTTACTCCCCTTGAAATTTGGAAAGATACGTCTCCTATAGCGTTTAATGCACAGATTCAACAAATACAACAAAATAGAATGTATTGTCAAAAAATAAATCATGCCTCGTCTAGAGATACTAAAACGATCTTCCAAAAAGAAGTTTGAAATACTGATGGCTAAAGCAAAGAAAACGATGTATTTTGTAGTGCTGATAAACTCAGCCAAATAACCCCTTTTTAAAAAATCACGCTCATAATCACTAACGCTAAAAACAACAAAATGTAGAATGAACAAGATAATAACAGAGGTGTTCACAATCTCTGTTTCTCTAACAAAACTAAGTACATAAGCTAATATAATGACAAGAAAACTCTGGATTACCGCCAAAGTAATCTTCAATCCTTTTTCTTCCATAATATCTTCCCTAAGCTATCTCTTATTTTTTCCCGTAAGATCCATAAGCTCCATATGATCCATATTTTTCAACCGAGGTATTCAATTTATTTAATACAATCCCTAAGAATGGTTTACTTGTTTGTTCCAATTGTTCTTTGGCTTTTTGGATATCACGTCGATTTGTTTCACCAGCTGCAGTCACCAAAATCGAAGCATCACATTTCTGAGTGATGATAGCCGCATCAATCACAACCCCGATAGGAGCGGTGTCCACAATGATGTAATCAAAGTACTTTCGCAAAGTATCAAGCATAGTCTTAAAATTCTCACTTTGCAACAAAGCTGTTGGATTGGGAGAAACGGAACCAGCTTGAATGACAAACAAATTTTCAACATTCGTATCACATAACCCTTGTGATAAATCTGTTGTCCCAGATAAGAACTCTGTTAATCCCGTAATCTTTTCACGTGATTTAAAAACACCTGACATGACAGAATTACGAATATCGGCATCAATTAAAAGCGTCTTATATCCAGCACGCGCGAAAGCCCAAGCAATATTGGTAGAAGTAGTTGACTTCCCTTCCCCTGGCTTTACTGATGTAATTGAAATAACTTTTAAGTTATTTCCGCTCAATTGTATATTGGTACGAAGCGCATTGTAATACTCCTCTGCTTTTCTTGCCAAATCTAATTTTTTTTGTGCAATTTCTAACGTTGGCATTTTTCTCTCCTATTTCAATTTATCCAAATTTGGAACTACTCCCAATAGTGCAATTTGCATAACATCTTCAACGTCTTCTGGTCGTTTAACACGTGTATCTAGGAGTTCAATAAGGAGAACCGCGACAATCATCACAACCGCTCCAGCGAGAAATCCAATCATGGTATTACGACGAATGTTTGGTGAAGATGGTGAGGTTGCTGGGCGAGCCTCTTCAAGTGTCGTCACATCCGAAACCCGTGTAACACTTATAATCTTTTGAGCTGCAACCTCTCTCAATGAGTTGGCGATGCGACTTGCTTCTTCAGGCGCACGATCTGTAACAGAGATCGATACGATACGTGTATCAGCCGGTACGGTCACCTTGATTTTACTAGCCAAACCTTTTGAAGGAAGATCCAGTTTCAAATCCGTTGCGACCTTCTCCAAAACGTCTTGTGATAGAATAATTTCGCGATAGTCTTTAACCAAGTAAGATCCTGCTTGCAAATCTTGGTTTGTCAATCCAGGCTTATCTCCCTGATTACGATTAACTACATAGATACGTGTCGTACTGGTATATTCAGGTTTTACGATAAAGCTACTGTAGGCAAAGGCTACTACCCCAGTTACGATTGCTACCAGTGCAATTAGAACTTTCCGTTTCCAAAGGATTTTAAGTAATTGAAATACATCAATTTCCATCATATTTTGTTCTTTCATTGTTTCTCCTAAATCAATTGATCCATTATTATTTTTCGTGGGTTATCTTTGAAGAGTTCCTTCGCCTTATCTTCGCCATACTTTTTAGCAATGATATCATAGGCTTCTTCCATATGAGGTGGTCTGCGATCCAAGTTATGCATATCACTAGCGATGACGTGAA
This sequence comes from Streptococcus cristatus, assembly GCF_019685515.1. Taxonomy (GTDB): domain Bacteria; phylum Bacillota; class Bacilli; order Lactobacillales; family Streptococcaceae; genus Streptococcus. The sequence continues at coordinate 348,565 of NZ_JABFFN010000001.1, read as the reverse complement.
CTAGATCACGTTCCAAGAAATACTGAGCTCTCTTTTTCATGAATTTGTAAGTTTCTCCAAAGAGTTTTGGTTTCAAAACATGAGAACTATTGACCTGGGTATAGCACCCCATATCAATCAGTTCCTGAACTCGCTTTTCATTATTTTCTAGAGCATCATAGCGCTCAATATGGGCAACAACTGGTGTAATCCCTAACATGAGAATATCGCTCAGTCCTTTATGTATATCTCGATAGGGTGTATTCATGCTAAACTCAATCAAAGCATAGTGACTATCATTGAGGGTTGGAATCAATTTCTTTTCCAATTTTTCGACAACATCTGGCGTATAGTATATTTCTGCGCCATAGGCGATGACAAGATCATCTGCCACCTCCTTGGCCATTTCGCGAACTTTCAAAAAGTTAGTTGCTATCTTCTCTTCTGGTGTCTCAAACATCCCTTTCCGACGATGAGATGTGGAAACAATGGTCCTAACCCCTTGACTATAGGCTTCTCTTAAAAGGTTTTTACTCTCCTCTATCGACTTTGGACCATCATCCACATCAAAAACGATGTGTGAATGGATGTCTATCATGCTACTTGCCCTCCATCACATCTTTGATAGCTGCCTTGGCTGCAGCCAAGCTACTTTCATCAATTTCCATCATATAGAGGTTGCTATCTGGCATAGCATAGGATGGAAGGTCCGTTCTTCCAGTTCCTTTTAAGTCTTGGGAATTGACCTTATACTGACCGCCACTATCCAACTGTGTATTAACCAAGTCCATCATGGTTTCCAAAGGCATATTGGTTTGAAGAGAATCTTGCAATCCTTGAATAATGTTGTCATAATTCTTTAAAGCATCCGTTGATGTTAACTTCTGAATGATGGCAACAATGACTTTTTGCTGGTTCCGACCGCGGTCGCGGTCTCCATCCGCTAGAGAGTAGCGTTCGCGGACAAAACCAAGGGCTTTTTCAGAGTCTAGATGGACATTCCCGACAGGAAAATGGTACTGCCCATGCAAAGAAGTGAAATCTTGGTCATTATAAACATCCACACCACCTAGAAGGTCAATCAATTTCAAGAAAGAGGTGAAATTCAAACGAACATAGTAGTTAATATCAACTCCATATAGGTTTTCCAAGGTATGAATTGATGAGTCCACTCCATAAATCCCTGCGTGAGTCAATTTATCCTTTTGATTATTTCCTCCGTCCGCGATCGGAACATAAGAATCTCGAGGTGTTGTGGTGAGAAGGATTCTCTTAGTATCTCGATTTACAGTCATCAAGATGTTGACGTCTGAACGCGAAACTGAACTGATAGGTCCGTAGGTATCAATACCACTAATATAAATATTAAAGGACTGATTTTTAGATACCTTTGGTGCCGCAACATCTTTGGTTAGTTTTTTCGTATAGATTTTCTTAATCTTCGAAGCATAATCTGGATACTCTGCTTCAATGATATTTTCAAAGACACTGTTCAAGACAATCGCTTTCGCATCACCTGAAATCAAGCTCTTATAGGCTGCTAAGTAAGATGCACTTTGTTCAACCGCCAAGTCTTTGCTCTGAGTCGTCTTAATATCCGCTATTAATTTTTGGATATTGTCATTATCCGTTTCAGTCGGACCTGTTACACTTTCCAACTGGGTAACGTTGTTGATTTCACTATCTTTTAAAACCACAACACTCATCGAATACTCTGAGTAGTTTGATGTCGCATTGATGTGATTAGTCAAGCCCACAAATTGGTGCAGAGCAAATAGCGAAACCGAACTAGTCAACACCGCAAGTACCAAAAAGAAAATCGTGAACTTTTCGGCTTTCTTATATACTATCAAAAGTAGAGCTACGATAGCAGATAGTAAAACTAGAACTGCAGCTAAGATATTGAGATGCCTAAAGGCTAGGATATTATGTCTAAAAATTAAGAACAACAAAGAGCCACTCAATAATAAATAAATGGCTAATAAGGCTATATTAATACTTCGCTTCACATTTCCTGAACGATTTCTCTTTGAACGTCTACTCATGGCAATCCCCTATACACGTTAATAATTATGATTATTATATCACAATCATGAAAGAAATTCCATCCATTCCTGCTATTATCAGCGTTTTCATTCATTTTTTCTTAGCTATATTTTGAATTTATGACTTCCATTAACGGAATCCTTGATAAAACAAAAACAAGGCCCCTTATTATGAGGCCCCATTTCTGTTTTTATTTGACATGATTTTCAAACTCTTTTTGGCTCTTTTCAATAGCCTTTTTACTTTCTGCTTCCCACTTAGCCTTGGCATCGTCGAATTGTTTCTTGGTAACAGGGTCTTTTTGCAATCTCATGTACTTATAATTATTTCCGTCACCCTTGATACCCACTAGGGAGTAGGCACGTGTAAACGGAGTTACTTTGGTTACAGAGGCTGTACCACCATTTGACATGGCAGACATGACTAAAGAATTGTTAATCATCCAAGCTTGAGCTTCAGCGTATTTTTCATAACGCTTAGCGACATCTTTGTTCTCGGCATCTGCTTCTTTCAGGAGTTGTGTATAGGTATCTAACCCTAGACTCTTAATGAGTTCTTGGTCTTCCTTGGCATCAAGGCCAAAAATCTTGAGATAGAAGCCGGTTTCAGCATTGAAGGGGTCTAGATAAGTTGATGGATCCTGGTAATCACCAACCCAACCATCAAAGTTTAGGTCGTAGTCACGAGCTGCTGGATTTGGTGCTAGGAAGGCAACATTTCCAAAGTCATCTGTAGAAAGCTGTTGAACATCAATGACGATATTGTCAGAACCTAGTACTGTTTCAAGGGTTTGCTTAACCGAGTTCATACCAGAAACCGCATTTTTATTCGTCTGATCAACAGGAACATCCAAATGGATTGGGAAAGTCACGCCTTGGGCTTCCAATTCCTTTTTAGCTTCTGCAAATTTTGCTTGGGCCTTTTCCTTGTTGAAGTAAGCATCTTGAGCATCCGCCAAATTGATACCTGCCCACTCAGTTCCATAGTTTATAAGTTTAGAAGCTGTCACTTCTCCAAAGGTCTTATCTCCCACCTGGACAAATGTTGGTGGAACTAGAGTATTACGAAGGGTCTTGCTTGCTGCTTCTTCACCGTTAGATTGAGCAGAGTAGGCTGTTCGATCAATACCAAAGTTGATAGCCTGACGGAAATTTTTATTTAAGATAGCTGTTTGAGCTGATTTCTTTTGTTCGTCCGTTGTTTTAGCGGTATGATTATAGGTTTTTCGGTTGACGTTAAAGTTAAAGTACCAAGATGTCTTGTCTTGCAAGCTATAAACGATATTGTCTTGGTATTTTTCTTTTGTCTTGGCATAGTTCGAACTATTTGGATAGACTCCCGCAATCGAGTAGGCGCCATTTTCAAAGTTTCGAATGGTCATCTCCTGATCGGACCCATCAAAGTAGGCTAACTTAACTTTTTCAATGGTTACTTTATCATGGTCATAATAGTGTGGATTCTTCACATACTCGATCGAAGATTTTGATGTGAAATCCTTTAACAAATACGGACCGTTATAAAGAATACTGTCTGGTGTCAAGGTACCAAAATCTTTATCCTTTGATTTCAAGAACTCTTCGTTAACTGGGAAAAGAATACTATTGGTCGTCTTTGAATTCCAGTACGGCTCTGGTCGAGTCAAGGTGTACTCGACTATGTAATCATCCAATGCTTTGACACCAACAGTTGAAAAGTCATTGGTCACACCCGTCACATAGTCATTCAATCCCTTGATTGAATTTTGGATCAGATCCATGGCTTGTCCCTTGTTGTCAGCGGCATATTTGATCCCAGTGACAAAATCCTGAGCCTTGACTGATGCATATTCCTCACCGTCAGCTGTATACCATTTGGCATCTTTTCTAAGCTTGTAGGTATAGGTCAAACCATCTGATGAAACAGACCAATCCTCCGCAAGAGCAGGTACGAGGTTCCCATAGCTGTCATTTTCTAGCAAACCATCTACGAGATTGGTAATAACGGCAGTGTTATCTGCATAATAATCTAGAAGATAGTTGAAAGTTGTTGGATTCGCACTAAATGTTGATGAATAAGTGCTAGTACCTGTGTTGGACTGTCCACATGCAGAGATCAAAATCCCTGTCGCTAAGACAAGAGCTGTCCCGATTAGTCTTTTTTTCATTTTGATCATCATTCACTCCTTTATGTCACTTTTTATAACATAGCCGTATTTTATCAAATTTATTCAAAAATGTAAAGTTACTGCTTTTATGACAACTGGTGTCTCAAAACAAAAAAGGAAGCACAGTTTCCTGCAACTTCCTTTTCTGTTTATAAATTACTTGACGTGTTTTTCAAGTTCTTTTTGGTATTTGGCATTTGTTTCGATTTTTTCTTGTTGCCATTTCTTGAAGGCTTCTTCGTATTCTTTTGCAGTCACGACGTCATTTTGCAACTCCAAACCTTTGAACACAAATGGGTCTCCCTTGATCCCGACTTGAGAGTAGGCTTTTGTAAACGGTACAGTACGGCTAACCGTTGGAGAACCACCTGAAGAAGCAACTGGGATTAAGAGTGAGCTATCTGATACCCAAGCTTGAGCTTTGGCGTATTTTTCATAACGCTTATTAAGGTCGCTGGTTTCAGCTGCAGCATCATCCAAGAGTTTCTTGTATTCGTCCAGTCCAACTTGAGCCATCACTTCTGGATCTTTTCCACGAGTGATTCCCAAGTGTTTAAGGGCAGAACCCTTCTTAGCATCAAGGATGTTGAGGTAGGTAGCTGGGTCTTGATAGTCTGGTCCCCAACCAGTTCCGTTCAAATCATAGTCTTTTTGAGATGGCACCTTGGCTTGAGACGTAATGCTCATCTTTTCATTATCGGTCATTTGAAGGACATCGACAATGACATTCTCTGTACCAAGCGATGATTCGATAGACTGCTTGAGTGAGTTGGTTTGTTGAACCGCGATTACATCTGTTTGTTCAACTGGGATATCCAAATGGATTGGGAAGGTAACCCCTTTGCCCTGCAATTCTTCCTTGGCTTTAGCAAAGGCTGCCTTAGCCTTTTCAGGACTGTAAATCGTATCTTTGCCATCTGTAAGAGCTACATCTTTCCACTGGTCTCCATATGAAACGAGCTCTGCCTGAGCCAACTCTCCAAAAGTTTTTTCACCTACTTGAACGTAGTCATGAGGCACTAGGCTGTTACGGATAATTTTGTCCGCACCTTCTTCACCATTCAACTGAGCAGTGTAAGAATGGCGGTCAAGGGCAAAGTTCAGCGCCTGACGGAAGTTCTTATTAAGAAGAGCTTCTTTTGTTGATGTTTTTTGAGCTTCGTCTGTTTTAGCTGTTTTATTGTAAGACTGGCGATTTACGTTAACAGTGAGGTAGTAGCTTGTTGCTTCTTGTGGACTGTAGACAATCTTATCGCCGTACTCTTTTTTAGTTGACTCAAAATTTGAGCTTGTTGGGAAGAGACGAGCTGTTGTATAAGCACCCTGCGTAAAACTACGAATCAAAGATTCTTGGTCTGATCCATCGTAGAAGGTTAGTTTAATGTTGTCAATCTTAACATTGTCCTTATCCCAGTAGTTCGGATTCTTTTCATATTCGATGACTGATTTTGAAGTCAATGATTTCAAGAAATAAGGACCGTTATAAAGAATACTTGATGGGGTTGGCGCACCGTAGTCGCTCCCTTTAGAATTCAGAAACTCTTCATTTACTGGAAGCATGGTCGCAGTTGTGACTTTAGAGTTCCAGAAACTTTCTGGCTTGTTGAGCGTATATTCAACCGTGTAATCGTCAACAGCTTTCACTCCTACAGTAGAAAAGTCATTGCTTTCTCCACTGATGTAGGCAGCCAAGCCTTTGATAGAATCTTGAATCAAAGTAAGACCATCTGATTTTCCATCAGCTGCGTGTTTTAGACCAGTAACAAAATCCTGAGCCTTGACTTCAGCATACTCTTCTCCCTCAGAAGTATACCATTTTACACCCTTACGAAGTTTGTAGGTATAAGTCAAGCCATCTTTAGAAACGGACCAGTCTTCTGCAAGCGATGGAATTAAGTTTCCATACTTATCATTTTCCAAAAGGCCATCGACAACGTTCGCTATAACATCAGAGGTTGAACTCTTGCTCGTCACACTGTAGTCCAAAGACGATGGATCCATAGCATAGACATAAGAGAATGTCTTGGGCGCTTCAGCCTTCTTTTCACTTTGCCCACAAGCAGTTAAAAGAAGGGCTGTGCTCAGGACGGCACCTGCTCCTAAGAGCCACTTTTTCGATCTCATAAGTAATCTCCTTAAAGATAGTATTTTCACCATTATACTCTATTTTTTCATAAAAGCAAGGACTTTCGACAGATTTTTTAGAAAATTCTAACAAATATTTTTTAAAGATTTTTCTATACAATTTTTAGTAAAAAACCTCAAGCTTTTGAAGCTTGAGGTTCTCTCATTTTAGTCAGTCATTTCCACACAGAAGGCATCCCATGGAGCCAAGGTCTGTTTCTCAACTGCTTTTTTAGCAGTAGTGTTTTCAATCAAGACAGATTTAACTTTTCCTTCTACTGAAAAGTTTTGTTTTTCATTGGACAAGTTAGCCACAACTAAGAAACGACGGTCACCGTCCTTACGGATATAAGCAAAGATCTTGTCAGCTGTATCAAGCAATTCAAAATCAGCTCGAATCAGCCAGCTGTTCTCCTTACGGATTTGAACGAGTTTTTGATAGGTATAGAAAATAGAATCTGGATTTGCCAGTGCTTCTTGAACGTTGATTTCTTGATAGTTTGGATTAACTGCCAACCAAGGTTGACCTGTTGAGAAGCCAGCGTTTTTACTCTCATCCCATTGCATCGGAGTACGTGCATTATCACGACCGATGACACGGATGCTGTCCATGATTTCCTCTATAGAAACTCCTTTCTCAAGAGCTTCACGCGCATAGTTGAGGGATTCAATATCTTCTACTTGGTCCAGTGTTTCAAATGGATAATTGGTCATCCCAATCTCCTCACCTTGGTAGATATAAGGAGTCCCTCTCATAAGATGAAGCAAGATTGCAAAGGCTTTGGCGGATTTTTCACGGTATTCTTGGTCATTTCCCCAGATAGAGACGATACGAGGGAGGTCATGATTGTTCCAGAAAAGGGAATTCCAGCCGTCTTCAACTCCTAACTCTGTCTGCCATTTGTAAAAAATCTCTTTTAACTTCCCTACATTTAATTCTTTTTGGTAATGCCACTTAGGTTGCCCTTCCTGATATTGAAGACAGATGTGTTCAAACTGGAAGACCATAGACAATTCTTGTCCCTTTGGATCCGAGTAGAGCTTAGCAATCTCTGGCGTTGCTCCCCAGGTCTCCCCTACTGTCAGGAGATTCTTATCTCCAAAAGTCGCCTGATTCATTTCCTTGAGATAGGGATGGAGCATAGGACCGTTATTGACTACTTTCTCGTCAGGAATTTTCCCAATCATGTCAATAACATCCATACGGAAACCGCCAATGCCCTTATCAATCCAGAAGTTCATCATCTCATAAATTTTCTGGCGCAGTTTTTCATTCTCCCAGTTGAGATCAGGCTGTTTCTTGCTGAAAAAGTGGAGATAGTACTGACCTGACTTTTCATCGTATTCCCAAGCAGACCCACTAAAGATAGACTCCAAATCATTAGACTCATCCCGCCAGATATAGTAGTCGCGCTCTGGGCTGTCAGGATTTTCACAGGCCTCGACAAACCAAGCATGTTCATCCGAAGTATGATTGACCACTAAGTCCATGATAATTCGAATATCACGCTTCTTAGCTTCTACGATCAGTTCATCCATGTCCTCCATAGTTCCAAAAATAGCTGCAATCGCTTGATAATCAGCAATATCATAGCCATTATCATCCATAGGACTGTCATAAACGGGAGAAAGCCAAATCGCTGTGATTCCTAACTTAGCTAGATAGTCCAACTTACTAGTAATTCCTGGCAAATCACCAATTCCATCTCCGTTGCTGTCCATAAAACTCTTGGGATAGACTTGATAGACTACGGCATTATGCCACCATTTTTCTTGCATCTTCTTACCTCATTATTTTAATAATCTATAGTCTATGATAGCGCTTTTTAAAATTTTGTGCAAGCGTTTGCTTAATCTTTTTAATTTCTTTTTTAGCTCCGTAGTTTCCTAACTTCCAATTTTTTATTATAATAGAGGTCAGAGGTAAAAAAATGAAAAAACAAGCTTTTAGTTCTGAACAATATCTGAATCTACAACGCGACCATATCTTGGAGCGCATTAACCAATTTGACGGCAAGCTCTATTTGGAGTTTGGTGGCAAAATGTTAGAAGATTTCCACGCTGCTCGCGTTCTTCCTGGTTATGAGCCTGACAACAAAATCAAGCTCTTGCAAGAATTGAAAGAACAGGTTGAGGTTGTGATCGCCATTAATGCTAGCAACATCGAACATTCCAAAGCACGTGGCGACCTAGGCATTTCTTATGACCAAGAAGTTCTTCGTTTGATTGATAAATTCAATGAACTGGGGATCTTTGTCGGTTCTGTTGTCATCACACAATACGCTGGCCAACCCGCTGCAGATGCCTTCCGCAACCAATTAGATAAAAACGGGATTGATTCTTATCTTCATTATCCAATCAAAGGATACCCGACTGATATGGACCACATCATTTCTCCAGAAGGCATGGGGAAAAACGACTACATCAAAACCAGTCGCAACTTGATTGTCGTAACCGCTCCTGGACCTGGTTCTGGAAAATTGGCCACTTGTATGTCCAATATGTACCATGACCAAATCAATGGTATCAAGTCTGGTTACGCTAAATTTGAAACCTTCCCAGTTTGGAACCTGCCCCTTCATCATCCAGTCAACTTGGCCTACGAGGCTGCAACCGCAGACCTTGATGATGTCAACATGATTGACCCATTCCACCTCCAAACCTACGGAGAAACCACTGTCAACTACAACCGTGATATCGAAATCTTCCCAGTGCTCAAGCGCATGTTAGAGCGCATCCTCGGCGAATCTCCATACGCTTCACCAACAGACATGGGCGTCAACATGGTTGGCTTCGCTATTACAGATAATGAGGCTGCTATCGAAGCTTCAAAACAAGAAATCATCCGTCGCTACTATCAGACTGTACTTGATTTTAAAGCTGAAAAAGTCGGAGAAACTGCTGTCAAGAAGATTGAACTTCTCATGAACGACCTCGGCATCACACCTGCAGACCGTAAGGTTGCTGTCGCTGCACGCCAAAAAGCAGAAGAAACTGGTGGCCCTGCCCTAGCCCTTGAATTGCCAAATGGGGAAATCGTGACTGGTAAAAACTCTGAACTCTTTGGTCCTACAGCTGCTGCCTTGATCAATGCCATCAAAAAATCAGCTAACATCGCTAAGGAAGTAAAATTAATCGAGCCTGAAGTCGTCAAACCAATTCAAGGTCTTAAAATCGATCACCTAGGTAGCCGCAATCCTCGCCTCCACTCAAATGAAATTTTGATTGCACTTGCAATCACAGCTATGGAAAATCCTGATGCTGCGCGTGCCATGGAAGAACTTGGGAATCTCAAAGGAAGCGAAGCTCATTCAACCATCATCCTGACCGATGAAGACAAGAATGTCCTACGAAAATTGGGTATCAACGTAACCTTTGACCCATTCTACCAATACGATCGCTTGTATCGCAAATAAATAAACAAGGCTGGACAAAAACTCAATTCGAGATAAAAATCCAGTAAATCTTTACATAATAAAAAAATCAAACGCATAATATCAAGTCTTTTGGACACTTGGTATTATGCGTTTTTATGATTTTCCATTCTCATTTATTTCAATGAAATTGTCAACTCGACACAGGCTCCTACTTGGTCTGGATTGAGCAGGGTCAGACGACCACCGTGCAAGAGAGCTACTTGCTTAGAAAAGGCTAAGCCGATTCCATGATGGGGATTAGCTGAATTGCGGCTTTGGTCACTCTGATAAAAGAGCCGTTCCGCTCCCAGCAGCATCTCCTCTGAAAATGAAGGGCCGTTGTTCCAGATAGCAAAAACCAACTGGTCCTGCTGCACTGATACCATTAGCTTGACTTCCTTTTGATCCTGGTCTGCATGTTCAAGCGCATTCAGTAAAATATTGAGCAAAGCCCGTTTGAGATAGTCCAAATGAATCGACAAAATTAGACTAAGATCACAATCTTCTTGGAGATAAAAACGATAGCTTTCCTGTTTACTGAACAGTGCCCAATCGTCCTGGAGATAAGCCAAAAAGTCCTCTAAGGAAAGCTGACTGAACTGATTAGAATCAATCTGAAAAGCCTTAGCGTAATCAATAAGAGAGCCACAATATTCTTCCATCTTGTAACTAGCTTGCAAAATCTCAGCAGCATAGTCTGCCTGTGGCTGGCCTAACTGCGCCAATTCCAAGAGCTCAGCATTCCCCTTAATCACAGTTAGGGGCGTTTTCAAATCGTGCGATGTCGCTGATAGCTGTAAAATCAACTCTTGATTATACTGCTGCTCTTTTTCTAGAAGACGAGCATTTTCTTGGTGGCTGCTCCGTAAATCGCTATAGACTTTGAGCATTTCCTCGATCCGAAAAAGCTGGCTTTGATTTTCTTCTAAAAGCTTCTTGCTCGTTAGCATTTTTATTTCCCTGTCGATTTTTCGGAGCACTTTCAAAATATGATAAAAAGTAATCAGCAGCAAACTCCCTGCCCAGAAGAACAAGGCGAAAAGAACGTGATCACTTCCTTGCGTAAATTCATAACCTATAAGCACAAAAATCAAAACATGGAAAAAGACGATCTTTAAACTGGTTGTCCAGACTAGGCTTTTGAAATTTCGGGTTCTAATTGCCATCTATAGCCTACTCCTCTCACTGTTGCGATTGCTTGCAGCCCTTCTTGTTTGCATTTTTGGCGAATCTGATATACGTATTCTGAGATGGAGCGAAGCTGTGTTTCTGAGCTTTCTGGGTAAAGCAAGGTATGCAGGCGTTCAGCTGAGAAGGTCTGCTTGGGATTGCTAGCAAGTAAATGCAGTAACTTAAACTCACGCTCTGAAAATTTCAAGACTTTACCAAAACAGGCAACTTCATAGCGCTCTGGATAAAATTGACAAGAAGCAATTTCAGAATATCGCTCCTCCCGTCTTTCCTCCCGCCGAAGATGAGCTCTGACACGCGCCAGCAATTCTTTGGTTCCAAAAGGCTTGACAATATAGTCATCTGCTCCGCGAAAGAGCCCTTCCACTTTGTCCGCCTCCAATTCCTTAGCCGTCAAAAAGATGATCGGACACGAAAGATGAGGACGAATGTAGGAACACAGCTCAAAACCGTTAACAGGCTCCATCATCACATCCAGCAGAATCAAGTCATATCCAACAAAATGCGTCAAATCTAGCTCTTCTATCCAATCAAGCGTCGTCACATCATAAGCATCGAGCTCTAGGACGTTTTTTACTAGCTTCAAAATGCTCCGGTCGTCATCAACTACCAAAATACGATACTGTCTCATGAGTTCCATTATAGCATACCTCTAGCGAACATCTCGTTTCAAGGTTAAGAATATAGCAGAGCTCCAAACCAAAGCTAACCATAACAGCTGTATTCCCAGCCCTGAGAGATTTATTGAATGCTGAAGTCCTTCATACTCAAAAAGATTTAGCGTAGCCAGATCGGGCAGGTATTTTGCTTCTTTGATGAAAGTCGCCAATAAACGGCTGAGACCAATCAAGAGAGGAAAGAGCACCGACACCGGCACTACCCAAGATTGAAATAGCAAAGCGAGGCCAGCAGTTAAAAAAGCCAGAAAAATATTGCTGAGAAGACCAAAAGAGCTGTAATAGAGGAATTTCTCTAGCAAGGACCAGCTAAAGCTTAGGTCAAAACGAGCCAGCATAACAAGGAAACAGCTGCCTACCATGATACTGTAGAGGACTAAGAGCAGCAAGACCAGAAAAAGGAATTTCCCAGCCAACCAAGCCTTTCTATTTGATACGGTTAGAAAATTCGTTCGCATCCCCGACTTGACAAACTCCTGGGCAAAATAGAGAGAAGTAAAGATGACGATGACAGGCTGCGCCAGATAGAGGGCATGCAAAGCCTCGCTCAGAGCCTTTGTCTGACCAACTGCTGTCTGACTATAGTCAAGATTCATCAGAAAAAATGGAACAGCTACCAGAGCCACTAAGGCTGCACCAAGTGCGAGATAATAAGAACGGAACTTAATCCATTCACTTCTAAGCAGAGCTTTTATCATCAGTATCGCCCTCCTAAATCCGTCTTCAAAAAGCGCAGAGAGGCCATGCCGCCGATGACTAGTAACCATGCACCAAGTATCAACAGCCCTTGCAAGGGATTGTTAGCATATTGGGAAGTTGGCGTTGCAGCAAACAACTCTCCTGCTGGCTGTGGCAAATAAGTCCCCCAACTCGTGTGAGCTGCCAGGTAATTTCCCAGATTATAGATCTGTGGTACGAGAAAAAGCAGAGGAACTAGCATGGTCCGAGCCAATAAACCTAACAAAAACGAAAGGATTCCCAATAAGGTCAGAGATAAGGTTTTCCACAAAATCAAACTCCAAGCTGCCTGATTGAGCAGAATCGGATCAAGTCCTTCCTTTCCTAAAGCGAGATGCATGACCATATAACTAAAGTAGATTGATAAAAAGCTAGTGGCAAGAGAAAAGCAAGTAAAGGTCATGAGTTTCCCCACAAGCAACTTCAGGCGGTTATTACAGGTCAAGAGACTGGTTCTCAAGCTATGAGACTGAAATTCCATAGCTCCCAAAATTCCAGCTAAAATGACCAAAACCATGACCGCCATAGAAGCCCCGTTGAGACCTAGATATTCCAGCGGATCAATGGCGTTTATCAGATTAGGAACCGTCTCAGGCGTAGCATCCAAGCCGATAGACAGATACTGTTGGCCCTCCAACCAGGATACGACAGGCACCAATAGCAGCATGAAGGCCATACTCACTTTGAAAGCCTTGGTTGAGCGAATTTTCAACCATTCTGAATGCAATAAGGACAGCGTTTCTTTCATCTTAAACCTCCTCTGTCAAATCAAAGAAGAGATCTTCTAGACTGTCTGAATCTTGCAGCACCTCTTCCAATCGTCCTTGCTCAATAATTCGCCCATGATGAATCAAGACCACATCATCTGTCACCATTTGCACCTCTGACAGGATGTGGGATGATAGAAGTACCGTTTTCCCTAAATCAGCCTGCTGACGGATGAACTTTCTAAACCACTTAATCCCACTTGGATCCAGTCCATTGGTCGGTTCATCTAATATAAGAAACTGAGGATCACCTAGCAAAGCTGCTGCTAAACCCAACCGCTGACCCTCCCCCAGAGACAGGCTTGACAAGAGGTCCTTCCTCTTATGAGCGATTCCAATCATCTCCAAAACCTCATCAATCCGAGACTTGGGAATAGCATTACTCGCCGCAATAATTCTCAAGTGGTCATAGACCTTTCGATTTGGCAAACCGCCAATGCCGTCAAAGGCTGCACCTACCGTTCTGAGCGGATAGATCATTGACTGATAGGTTTGCCCATCAAAAGTCGCCGCTCCTGCTGTCGCCCGATCTAACCCCAAGAGAATCCTCAAGGTCGAACTTTTCCCTGCACCATTCGGGCCCAGAAAAGCTGTAATCCGCCCGCTTCTAGCTGTAAAAGAAATATCTTCTAAAATCTGCTTACTGCCATGCTTTTTGCAAACGCCTTCTATTTTCACCATATGTTCCATACTGAACTCCTTTATCTTTATTTTCTACAGTATATCCAATCTAGTTCAGAATTAGTTCAGAAATCAAGCAAAAATTCTAAAAGTTGACTCCACCTTTCAAAAGTCGCTATAGCTTCATTAGAAAGAACTCAGTTTTTCTTTATAATTCTGCGAGTTTTGTATGGAGACTTTGTTATAATGCTAGTCTCAAAAAGTCATTTATCAAACTTCATCAAGAGCACCCTTTATGATATAATGAAAGAAGAAAACTGAAAGGATTTACCATGTCAAAAGAAGTTATTGTTGAAAGTTTTGAACTTGACCACACCATTGTTAAAGCACCCTATGTCCGCTTGATTGGGGAAGAAACAGGACCAAAGGGAGATGTCATCTCCAACTTTGATATTCGCTTGGTGCAACCAAACGAAGACTCAATCCCTACCGCTGGCCTTCACACCATTGAGCATCTCTTAGCCAAACTCATTCGTACCCGTATTGACGGCATGATTGACTGTTCACCATTTGGTTGCCGTACAGGCTTCCACATGATTATGTGGGGTCAACATACCAGTGCTGAAATCGCGGCTGTTATCAAGGATTCTCTCAAAGAAATTGCTGAAACCACTACTTGGGAAGATGTTCCTGGAACAACCATCGAATCTTGCGGAAACTACAAGGACCACAGCCTCTTTTCTGCTAAGGAATGGGCGAAGCTCATCCTGGAACAAGGAATCTCAGATGATGCCTTTGAACGTCATGTCATCTAAACACAAAAGGAACCAGCTTTTTAGCTAGTTCCTTCTTTTTTTATTCTCAAAATCTTGTGTTAGGCTTTTTCACGAATAACCAAAACACCATCTTCCATATCTGCTTCCAGATGTTTGGCATCTAGATGATCCAAGTGGAAGTCTGTCACCTTATCACGAATTTGTTGTTCAACCACACGACGGAGAGGACGAACACCCATAACTTCGTCATAGCCTTCTTCTGTGATAAAGTCCTTAGCTGCTTGGCTGACTTCCAAATCAATGTCTTTCTTAGCCAAGGTTTGGTTAACTTCAGCCAACATCAAGTCCACAATCTTAGAAAGGTCTTCCTTATTCAAGTGTGAGAACTCGATAACTGCGTTAAAGCGGTTAAGGAATTCTGGACGGAAGAAGGGTTTCAAACGATCCATTAATTCTGGTTTATCTGCATCTTCTGTCAAGTTGGCTTCATAGCCAAATCCAGCATTTGATGTTGCGATAATGACAGTGTTTTTAAAGTTAACGGTATTTCCTTGACCATCAGTCAAACGACCATCATCCAAGACTTGGAGGAGAAGGGTGATTACTTGAGGATCCGCCTTTTCAATCTCGTCCAAGAGAATGATAGAGTATGGATTGCGACGAACACGTTCTGTCAAGGTATTGCTATTGTCATCATAACCCACATAACCTGCTGTTGTACCGATTAACTTAGAAACAGCTGTGCGGTCACTGTATTCAGACATATCCAAACGGATAATCGCATCCTTGGTCCCAAACATATCGAGCGCCAATTGCTTAGCAAGTTCTGTCTTACCAACCCCAGTAGGCCCTACAAAGAGGAAGCTACCGATTGGGCGATTGCCTTCATCAAAACCAGCACGGTTACGACGGATAGCACGAGCGACAGCTTCTACCGCCTTATCTTGGCCGATAACCTTGTGTTCCAAACGATGAGCCATATCTTTCAAACGTTCGATGTCTGATGCTCCCATTTGTGAAACTGGAATACCAGTCATACGTTCCACAGATTCAGCCACATCGTTGACACTTGCAGTCACCTTCATATCTTCTGTGTGGTTTTCGATTTTCTTTTCCAATTCTGCAATACGTGTTTTGGCATTAAGAGCTGCTTCAAAGTCTTCTGCCTCAACTGCTTTTTCTTGCTTGTCTTTTTCTGCCTCAATTTCCCGTTCAACAGCGTGCACATCTGTTACAGGATGTTGAGCTGCCAAGTGAGCTGCCGTTACATCAACAAGGTCAATAGCCTTATCTGGCAAGCTACGTTGAGGAATGTATTGGACAGAATAATCCACTGCTGCTTTCAAGACTTCGTCTGGCAAAATGACATTGTGGTGTTGTTGATAGAGATCACGAATCCCTTGAAGGATTTTAAAGGTATCCTCTGCTGAAGGAGCATTGACCTTCACTTCGTTGAAACGACGAGCAAGAGCTGCATTTTTCAAGATGGTGTTACGGTATTCGTCTTGAGTCGTTGCCCCAATAACGGTCAACTCACCTCGAGAGAGAGCTGGTTTGAGAATATCCGCAAGACCTTTAGAACCACTTTCACCTCCGATTGAGCCAGCGCCAAGGATTTGGTGAATTTCATCAAAGAAGAGGATAATATTTCCTGCTTCTTTTACTTCATTGACTAAGTTTTGAACATTTTCTTCAAAGCTACCACGGTATTGAGTACCAGCCTCAAGACCTGAGATATCAATAGAAATGATTTCCTTGTTCTTAATAGCAGCTGGAACATCTCCGTTCACAATGGCTTGTGCTAGACCTTCGACAACGGCTGTCTTACCAACACCTGCATCTCCGACCAGAACAGGATTATTTTTCGTACGACGTGAGAGGATTTCAGCTGTTTCTTGAATTTCCTTGTTTCGTCCGATAACAGGATCCAACTTGCCCTCACGAGCTTCTGCTGTCAAGTTACGACCTAGCTTAGCAAGGACACCGTCTTGTTTCATACCTGAAGCGTGTTGTTGCATTTGCACCTCAGATTCTGCATTTCCTGGTAATTGACCAGTTGCACGATAGTGAGCGAATTCCTCAGGTGTCACTTCTCGTCCATTAATCAAGTAGCGACGGTTCTCAGAACTGTATCCTCGCATGCCACCCATCAATTGGTTAAATAAATCATCCATGTTGTTAAAGTTATTAAAGTTGTTGTTCATATTCTTTACCTCGTTTATTCTTAATTAGATACGATCTCTGATATTGACTATCTTTGACATTTGTTTTAAAAATTTTAGACTAGCTAACTTGCTACCCTAAGAATAACTTCTGGTTTTTCTTTTTTAAATAAGCCTTTTATCATTTTCTTTTCAAAGTCTGTTAGATTTAACATAGGCCTCACCCCTTTCTAGGGTATCTATTATACATTTTCAAGAAATAGAATCATTGAAAATGAGTTTTTCTAAGGAAGTCACTTTCCTTATGTTTCTACTATATCACATTGGTCAGTAAAAGTCAATAACTTTTTGACTAAATTTGACTATTTTTTTAAAATTTTTCAAGAACGCAAAAAGCCAGTCGTTTCCAACTGGCCTTTTCTATTTAATTTAAAATCTTAGCTCAATGCATCATCCATTGAAAGAACTTCGTGGAAGACACGTTGTGTTAATTCAGTTTTTTGTTCTGGAGTGAGGTATTTAGTGTTTACACAGTATCCTGAGATACGAACGATGACATCTTCGCCATTCATAATCTTGTCATAAACATCTTTCAAGTCCATTACGTTCAAGTTACAGTGTTGTCCACCGTTTTCGAAGTAACCATCAAGGATTGTTACCAAGTTGTCCACTTGTTCGTCACGAGTTTTACCAAGAGCACGTGGAGAAACTTGAGTTGTCAATGAGATACCGTCAGCTGCGTAACCAAAGTCTAGGCTAGCAAGTGAGTTCAAGTTTTGCAACCATCCACCTTTAGCTTTGTTAGATGGGTTAGCACCTGGTGAGAAGAATTCAAGTTTAGACAAGTTCACAGAACCATCTTCGTTGAGGTATACGCCTTTGTGGACTGGTGAGTTACCAGTTTGTTTAGAGTAAGCAACGTTAGATGTGATGGTCAAAAGTGATACTGTGGCTTCTGCGTTCTTGTAGAGTTTGTGGCTACGTAGACGAGTTGTGTAAGCTTCAATCAACCATTCTGCCAATTCGTTTGAGCGTGGATCATCTTCACCCCAACGTGGGTATTCACCGATTGTTTCGTAATCGTAGATGTAGCCATTTTCGTCACGGATTGGTTTAACGGTAGCATATTTGATTGCTGACAATGTATCAACAGTGTTGGCAAATCCACAGATACCAAATCCCATGTTTGCACGCTGTTTAGTTGGCAAGAAGGCCATTTGAACCGCTTCGTAGTTGTACTTATCAGTCATGTAGTGGATGATGTTCAAAGCATCTACGTAAGTGTCAGTCAACCAGTCAAGAGATTTTTCAAAGTTAGCTTTAACTGATTCGAATTCAAGAACTTCGTCACGGATTGGTTCGATGTCAAATACCTTGTAGTCTTTGTGAACATCGTCGTAACCACCGTTCAAACCAGTAAGAAGGGCTTTCAATACGTTAACACGAGCACCGAAGTACTGGATGTTGTGACGTTGTTCTTCATTTTCTGGGTCAAGTGGAGATACACAACATGAGATACAGCTCATTTCACCGTATCCGTCTTTAGCCATTGTTGTAACACCTTCGTATTGGATAGAAGAGTGTTTGTGGCTCATGTGCATACAGTAGCGACGGAAGCTATAAGGTAATTTGTCAGTCCAAAGAACTGTCAAGTTTGGTTCTGGAGAGTTACCGATATTGTCAAGAGTGTTCAAGAAACGGTAGTCCATCTTAGTAACACGATGACGACCGTCGTTACCCATACCAGCCATAGAAGTTGTGATGAAGGTTGGGTCACCTGAGTACAATTGGTCATAAGCTTTTGTACGAGCAAATTTAACTGTACGAAGTTTCATAACGAAATCATCAACGAATTCTTGGATTTCTGATTCAGTAAATGTACCACGAGCAAGGTCACGTTCTGCAAAGATGTCAAGCACGATTGGCACACGTCCTAGAGATGTTGCAGCACCGTTGATAACACGGCAGACAGCCATGAAGGCGATGTTCACCCATTGGATAGCTTCTTTGACGTTCATCGCCGGTTTGCGAACGTCAACACCGTAAAGGTCACCCAAGCGAACAACTTGTTGCAATGCTTGGTATTGAAGGTTTACTTCTTCGCGAAGACGGATTGTTTCTTCATCAATTTCTTTAATTGCATTCCAGTCGTTTACTTTTTCTTGCATCAAGTAGTCTGCACCGTAAAGAGCAAGACGTGCGTAAACACCGATGATACGTCCACGTGAGTAAGCATCTGGAAGACCAGTTACAGTGTGAGCGTGACGAGCACGACGGATATTTGAAGTGTAAGCGCGGAAGATACCGTCGTTAACTGTTGTTACGTATTTTGTGAAGATTTCATGAACAGCTGGATCTGGTTCGTATCCATTTTCTTTCAAAGTAGTTTCAGCCATACGGATACCACCTTTTGGCATGAAATTCAATTTGAAGAGTTCATCGTTTTGGATACCGAAGATCAATTCGTTTTCTTTGTCGATAAATCCAGCAGGAATATCAGCAATAGATGTTGGACGAGTGTCCATTGGGAAACGAGTTTCTTCGTAGTGTGCTTTTGTTTCTTCTACGATTTTTTTGATGTGAAGCGAACGTTCTGTTGGGCCAGCAAGGAAACTTTCATCTCCATCGTAAGGTGTGTAGTTAGCTTGAACGAAGCGAGAAATACTTGCTTTTTCTTTCCAATCTACTCCTTTGAAGCCTTCCCAAGCTTTATCAAAAATATCTTGCGCTTCAACAACTGTCTTAACAACCATGTTAATGTCCTCATTTTTCTTTCTAGTAACAACTATCTGTTACATTCATAAATCAAGTATACCACACAGTAACCGATTTCAACAAGAAGAAAACAGCCTTTTTAGCGCTTTCTTTTATAATACAGTCTATTTTTTAACACAATCTGTATTATATTTTTGAAAGCAGAATTACTCTTTTCCATTTTTTCGGAAAAAAAGGTATAATGAATAGAAAATAACACTAGAAAGGAACAAAAATGCTCATATTTCCATTGATAAATGATTTGTCCAGAAAAATCATCCATATCGACATGGATGCATTTTTTGCTGCGGTGGAAATCAGAGATAATCCTAAACTCAAAGGAAAACCTGTCATCATTGGGAGCGACCCCAGACAAACAGGTGGGCGTGGTGTCGTTTCTACCTGTAGCTATGAGGCACGGGCTTTTGGTGTTCATTCAGCCATGAGCTCTAAAGAAGCTTATGAGCGCTGTCCCCAAGCTGTCTTTATCTCAGGAAATTATGAAAAGTATAAGACTGCAGGACTTGAGATTCGAGCTATTTTTAAACGTTATACTGATTTGATTGAACCTATGAGTATTGACGAAGCCTACTTGGATGTGACAGAAAATAAACTCGGTATCAAGTCAGCCGTCAAAATTGCCCGCCTCATCCAACAGGATATCTGGCAGGAACTACACCTGACTGCTTCTGCAGGTGTTTCTTATAACAAATTCCTAGCTAAAATGGCTAGTGACTATCAAAAACCACATGGTTTGACAGTGATTCTCCCAGATCAAGCCCAAGACTTTCTCAAACCAATGGACATTGCTAAATTTCATGGCGTGGGCAAAAAAACAGTTGAACGCCTTCATGAAATGGGCATTTATACTGGCGCAGACTTATTGGACGTCTCAGAAGTCACTTTAATCGATCGGTTTGGCAGACTCGGTTATGAGCTTTATCGAAAGGCTCGTGGTATTCACAATTCTCCAGTCAAGTCCGATCGCATTCGTAAGTCCATTGGCAAGGAGAAAACCTATGGGAAGATTCTGCAAGTAGAAGAAGACATCAAAAAAGAGATGACTCTTCTCTCAGAAAAGGTAGCTCACAATCTCAGCCAACAAGGCAAAGCTGGAAAAATCATTATCCTAAAAATACGATATGCTGACTTCTCCACTCTGACTAGACGAAAAAGCCTCCCACAAGCAACACAGGACGCTAGTCAGATTTCTCAAACTGCCCTTCAACTCTACGAAAAGCTAGCTGAAAAAGAAAAAGGTATCCGTTTACTAGGAATTACGGTGACAGGATTTTAAATCCTCGAAGGGGGGCATTGCTTTAAATCAAATGAGGTTGAAACAAAAGTGTTTCAGCCTCATTCTGTTTTTTAAAAATAATTCTTAGAGCGTCATAGCTAACCACTAAAACAGTCATAGGTACTATCCTAAATTGCTGACCAACATGCAGCAGGCTGTATCAGTATTATTCCCCTTTTAGACTCTAAAAATTCCTAATTCAAGAAAGCTTCTTCCTCTTATTCCCTCTCTCTTTTACTAGAAAACTGAATGCTTTTGGGAAATATAGTTTAGTTTGATGCCCTACCACATTTGTACTGGATATATACTATAATTTTCAATCAACATTCCCACGCATAAACTTGGACTACAATCTTTTTTGACAGTTTATTAATGAAAAGGAACAGTTGGTCTTAATTAAGTATTAACTCTAACACTTAAAACTAAAAATGTGAGATAGATTTCAAATAGTTCCTAGTAAAAAAAACTTTTTCTCATAAGTGGTAGGGGTTGACACCTTCATTTTTATTTGTTAAACTAGAAAATATAAAAGTACCGACCGGTCGGTTTTTGAGAAAGGACTTAACATGAAAAAAACTATGCTAGAAAAAACAATCGATTCTATTGAAAAACAAAATCAACGAGTACGTCAACAACAAATACGTCATCACGAAACCATTCAAAAGCAAATAAAAAAGCAAATAAAACTGCAAAAAAAACTGTTTGATCGATTATCACAAGGAGAGAGTGGTATCCGACTTTCTCGTTTGGGAGTGAAATGTGGGTATGCTACAATAACTGGTGGACTCATCACTACTTTATTTAGTCCTCGGAATGGTTTAGGAATAATGGCCATCGGTGGGATTTCAGTTCTCTCAAACTTGTATCACATCAAACATATAGAAGCAAAATTAAAAAAGTAGAGTGGTTTTCTTAAGAAGGAGGCTTGTTAAACGCTCAAATATTACCTTTTCTTCTTTTTTTGATAAAATAAATTTAATAAAACAGAGAGAAGGAACTCAATGGTCGCAAAAACAGAAAAATCTCAAGCAATGATTGAAAAAATTTTATCAACAGCTACACAGCTCTTTATTCACAACGGCTATGAAAAAACAAGTATACAAAACATAGCGCAAACAGCTAGTATTTCAAAAGGAGCCATTTATCACCATTTTCAATCAAAAGATGAAATTCTTTTTGCAGTTTTAAAACAGCGTTATCAATTGATGGAAAAGGAATTGCTAGACTGGCTTGAATCCACCAGTCATTTAACTGGAAGAGAACAGCTCAAAGAAATCTTTCAGTTTAGTTTAAAAAGTCAGAAAACTAACTACGAAATGTTGAATCACGCGCCTCTTGATGCAGAGTTCATGCTGACTACTATCCGTTACAATCTGCGTATAGGAACTCCCCTTATTGCAGATATTATAAAAAAAGGAATAGAAGATCAGTCCATTCAACCCATTCCCTTCCCTAATGAAGTGGCCGAGACAATCTTGCTTTTGACTAACTTTTGGGTAGAAGGGAGTATTTTTGAAAATTCTTCCGAAAAAATAGTTGATCGTATCTATTTTTTACAATTTATGCTTCAATCCATCGGCTTAGATATTTTTGATGAATCTTTGATCCAAGAAATTTTAAGTCAATCAAATTAAATACAATCTTTTCGTTTACTTTTAAAGCCTTGGATAAACGTAGGACAAGGTGATATAATAAGGTAATAAAAAATAAGCTAAACAATTAAAAAAATAGGATAGTTCCCCAAATGTTTTTTTGGAGAACTATCCTATTTTGTTCTATTTTCAACTTATACAAACAAACGCACAAAACTATAGAGCAACAAGATACTACCGAGTACGATACGGTATTTACCAAAGAGTGTAAAGTCGTGTTTCTTCACATAGCTTGTCAAGAAACGAATGGCAACCATGCTGACTGCAAAGGCAACACCCATGGCAACCAAGAGCAAGAACAGTTGTCCAAAACTCAAAAGTTGACCTGCTTTAATAAATTTGAAAATCTTTAAAGCGCTGGCTCCGAACATAACAGGAATTCCGAGATAGAAGGTAAACTCTGTTACGACAGAGCGACTTGTTCCATTCAACAAACCACCAACGATAGTCGCACCTGAACGGCTCGTTCCTGGGAAGAGGGCGAGGACTTGGAAGAGCCCAATGTAAAGAGCTGTTTTATAAGGCAACTTGTCTAACTCTGTTACTGTTGGTTCAATGGCTTGCGCCTTATTTCGTTTTTCAAGATAGATAAAGGCAACCCCATAGATAATCAACATGACCGCAACTGAAACCATGTTATGGAAGTTGGCATCAAACCAATCATCTAATTTAAAGACTAATAGCAAAGGCAAGGTCGCAACGAAGACTTTTGACCACAATTGCCAAGTTCTACGAACTTCGACTTTAGTTTTACCAGGTTTGAAGGGATTAAGCTTGTTGAAGTAAATGACCATAACTGCTAAAATGGCACCAAGCTGAATGACAACATTAAACATAGACATGAAGGCTTCATTTTGATCCTTGTATTGTACAAATTCTTCAACCAAGATCAAGTGTCCTGTACTTGAAATGGGCAACCATTCTGTAATTCCTTCAACAATCCCAAAAAAGATTGACTTCAAAATTTCAATAAAATACATACATTACTCCTTTTTCTGTCCTCTATTATAGCATAATTTTGGATGTTGCGATAGATTTTTTAGAAGGCGCCGATGCTACCACCGCCTCCGCCTCCTGAGAATCCTCCTCCTGAAGAACCACTTCCAGAAGATACAGAGTAATTGCTAGCTGTATTTGCGACAGCTGTGTATTGCTTGATTTGCGCAGTTGAGGTGTAGAACTGTGAGTGCCAACCATAGGCTACATAAAGATTCAAATCTGGATTTTCAAGCTGAATATGGCGGACTTTCATTAACTTGCTCACCTTCTTGGCATAACCAAAGAGAGTCGCATAGACCAGCAGACGGTTCCAAAGGACGATGCTCTCTAACTCGGCTTGATCCAGATGAGCGATGTCGCGAAGCATATTTTCAAAACTCGTCCAGAGATAGAAGATTTCCGCTCCTTCCTCTGTTAGAACTCCATCGCGATAGGCCCCTCGCGTGACAAGGTAAACCCAGAAACTAGCCCCTAATCCTGTCAATCCTAAGAGTAGAAATGGGATCGAAAAGAAGCCATGTGTTTTCCAGCTATAGTAAAAGAAAAGCAGTCCACCTAGAGCCGTTATGGCTGAACAAACTCGCATCCCAAGAGCAAGACGGCGTTCCTCGCTTGTCAAGGGACGATAGTAGCTTGGGATACGAAGTACATGGACCTTATCCTTGACACAAGACTGAATGCGTTGAAGTCTTCCTTCAAAGGAGCGTTTGAGGCGCAAGCCTGTTTCTCGGATATGTTTTTCATCTGACTCTTTGGCACCACGATAAAGGGAAGATGAAACTTGGTAATCAGGGAAGAGCTCTGAAATAGCCAATTCTTTCTTATTTGACAAAGTCATGCGAAGACATTCCTTCTCAAAATTGGACAAACCCTTTTCACTGATAATGCGCACATAAGGTTCCTCATCCCCTTGAAAAATAGATAAATGACCTCGATCGACTAAATCCAATAAGGTTGCCTGAATCAAACGTTCAAAAGTAAATTTACCAAACCCTGATTTGTTTAGGGGATTGACTTCCTCTAAGGAAGTTGAATACACTGCTTCTGCTAGAACCATTGGAGGCAAATCCATCGGTGGATCATAAAGCCTGTGATCTTTTGGAAAGACCTTTTTTATGCTTGTACTCTGACGAAACATCCTATAGAAGAGAGGAACTAAAAGCAAGAGACTCATAAAAATGACAGGGAACACCCATTTCATCATAATCTCACTTTGCGCTTTTTCTGTCGCTATATTGCTTTCAATCCGGTTAAAATCCGTTAAACGTTCTTCCTCTAATCCTTGATCTGGAGCTTCTGAAAAAGCACTTCTCGGCCAGTAAGCATGTAGTTCCACCTGACGATTTCTCGGAAGATCTTTCATCTTGACCTGGTAGAAATCATTTACCTTTTTGACACTAGCTTCCTTAAGGAGTTTTCCTGTATGGAAATAGAGTTTCTCTGCTGGATTTTCAGAGCTGACCTTGAACTCAAATTCTTTAATATCTCCAGAACTATCTGTCAAGGGTTGCCAATTTAGCTCCGCTATATCCTTGTATAAGAAGAGAAGATTTGATAGTTGCCAGGTAACCGTCACCCGAACAGTATCTCCGGCATATCCAGCATTGTAAATTTTTACCTTGTAGCCGTCCTCTTCCTCCATAGTATAGAAGGAAACATTTTGAACAATTCTTCCATTTTTAGAGACCTGAACAGTTGGGTCAGGATCAATGTCAAATCCTTCTGGCATTTTCCCAGCTTTTCCCAGTCCAACCAGCTGACCATTATAATCATCTCCAAAACGGTAGGTAATTGTTTCCTTAAAAATCGCAGTATTATCTGCATGAATATTCAAATCACCCTGATAGGATAAGATATCAAAGTCTACTGCAAAAACTAGGCTCGGTATAAATAATAAACAAGCAAATACCAAAGTCACCAACCATCTTTTTTTCATAATTGATTCCCTTTCAATCTTTTCACCATTATATCATTTTTTATAAGTAAAGGCTTACTTGTATTGAAAATCTCACCATTTTTAGATACAATAGAGAGAAGTCATTTTTAGACTAGAAATAGGAGAAAATATGAAAAAATTATGCTTATCTATCCTTGCTAGCCTAGCCCTTACCTTAGGACTAGTTAGCCAAGTCCAAGCCGACGAATATTTACGCATCGGGATGGAGGCAGCCTACGCTCCCTTCAACTGGACCCAAGACGACGATAGTAACGGCGCCGTCAAAATCGACGGTACCAACCAATATGCCAACGGCTACGATGTTCAAATCGCTAAAAAGATTGCCAAAGACTTAGGCAAGGAACCTTTGGTTGTGAAAACCAAATGGGAAGGACTTGTTCCAGCCCTTACTTCTGGCAAAATCGATATGATCATTGCTGGTATGAGCCCAACCGCTGAACGTAAACAAGAAATTGCTTTTTCAAGCAGTTACTATACTAGCGAGCCAGTTCTATTGGTTAAAAAGGACTCTGCCTATGCGAATGCCAAATCTTTAGAGGACTTTAGCGGAGCAAAAATCACTTCTCAACAAGGTGTTTACCTTTATGATTTGATTTCCCAAATCCCTGGTGTCAAGAAAGAAACAGCTATGGGCGACTTTGCCCAAATGCGCCAAGCTCTTGAGGCTGGTGTTATTGATGCCTATGTTTCGGAACGCCCTGAAGCACTGACTGCCGAAGCCGCTAACTCTAAGTTCAAGATGGTCCAAGTAGAACCCGGTTTCAAGACTGGAGAAGAAGATACTGCTATTGCCATTGGACTTCGTAAAGATGACGGTCGTATCAGCCAAATCAATGCTAGTATTGAAACCATCTCCAAAGATGAACAAGTTGCACTGATGGATCGTATGATTCAGGAGCAACCTGCCGAAGCCACAGCAACTGAAGAAAGTAGCAGTAATTTCTTCAATCAAGTTGCTAAAATTCTTTCTGAAAACTGGCAACAGCTCTTGCGTGGTGCAGGTGTCACTCTTTTAATCTCAATCATCGGAACTATCGTAGGTCTCATTATCGGTCTTGCCATTGGTGTCTTCCGTACGGCTCCTCTCTCTGAAAACAAAGCCATTTACGGCCTACAAAAACTAGTCGGTTGGATTCTCAATGTCTATATTGAAATCTTCCGTGGTACACCGATGATTGTTCAATCCATGGTTATCTACTATGGGACTGCTCAAGCTTTCGGTATCAATCTCGACCGGACACTGGCTGCTATCTTTATCGTCTCAATCAACACGGGTGCCTACATGACAGAAATCGTTCGTGGTGGTATTCTAGCAGTTGACAAGGGACAGTTCGAAGCTGCAACTGCTCTTGGTATGACCCACAATCAAACCATGCGTAAGATTGTCCTTCCTCAGGTTGTCCGTAATATTCTACCTGCTACTGGTAATGAGTTTGTCATCAATATCAAAGATACCTCTGTATTGAACGTTATTTCAGTTGTCGAGCTTTATTTCTCAGGAAATACTGTAGCGACTCAAACCTATCAATACTTCCAGACCTTTACCATCATTGCAGTGATTTACTTTGTCCTCACCTTCACTGTGACTCGTATCCTACGTTTTATCGAACACTATATGGACATGGACACTTACACTACAGGTGCTAACCAAATGCAAACGGGGGATTTGAAAAAATGACACAACCAATCCTTGAAATCAAACACCTAAAAAAATCCTATGGGCAAAACGAAGTACTAAAAGACATTTCTCTCACCGTCCATAAAGGAGAGGTTATTTCCATCATCGGAAGCTCGGGAAGCGGAAAATCAACCTTCCTTCGTTCGATTAATTTACTAGAAACACCTACAGGAGGAGAGATTCTCTATCGCGGAGAAAATGTCCTGGAAAAAGGCTATAACCTCACCCATTATCGTGAAAAGCTCGGTATGGTTTTCCAATCTTTCAATCTCTTTGAAAATCTGAATGTCCTCGAAAATACCATCGTCGCCCAAACGACTGTCCTTAAACGAGAACGCTCTGAAGCTGAAAAAATTGCCAAAGAGAATCTTGAAAAAGTTGGTATGGGAGAACGTTACTGGCAAGCCAGGCCTAAACAACTTTCAGGTGGACAAAAGCAACGTGTAGCTATCGCTCGTGCACTCTCCATGAATCCTGACGCCATTCTCTTTGACGAACCTACATCTGCCCTTGACCCCGAAATGGTCGGAGAAGTCCTCAAAATTATGCAGGACCTAGCTCAAGAAGGCTTGACCATGATTGTTGTAACCCACGAAATGGAATTTGCTCGCGACGTCTCCCATCGTGTCATCTTCATGGACAAGGGAATCATTGCAGAAGAAGATAAACCTGAAGAACTCTTCACGAATCCTAAAGAAGAACGGACAAAAGAATTCCTTCAGCGTTATCTCAATTAATAAATAAAGACTGCATACAGAATGCAGTCTTTTTAGTTTGTAATTGTAAAGAAAAGGCAGACTCGATTCAGGAATCTGCCCGTAACCACAGTTCAATCTTCAAATTTTTCATGATTTTTTTCATAGAAATCGATTAAACTAAGAGCTGTTTCAAATGAAATATTTTTAACTTTTGCGCGTCCTTGCGCTAGGGCAATGATAGACATTTCACGCGCATTCGTTTCTTTAGAGATACGGTAACCTGTGATCTTCTTATCACGAACCCAGCCAACAACTGCTTCTACCTTTTCAAAGTTTGACTTAACCATGTTCTTCTCCTGAATTATTCTTTACAATTCCTAATTGTATACGTTTTTATTTCATCTGTCAATAAAAAAACATATATTCGTCACAACTATATTATTCTGCATATTTTTATTTAGCTTTTAAAGCCGATAATATATGAGTTCTTATATCCTCAACTCCATTAGGATTTGCTGGTAGGAAGATTGTATTATTTCCTTCTTTTTCTGCAAAATTATTCAACGTGTCTAAATACTGGTTCGTTAATAGGATAGACATGATTTGTTCTTCAGTTAGCTCAACATTAGCTCCCTTTAACTCTTTGATAGAATCAGCCAGTCCGTCAACAATCGCTTTACGCTGTTCTGCAATCCCTACACCATGTAGGCGATCTTTTTCTGCTTCTGCTTCTGCCGCGGTCACGATCTTAATCTTATCTGCTTCAGCAAGTTCTTGCGCCGCAACTCTCTTACGTTGAGCTGCGTTAATTTCATTCATGGATTGTTTTACTTCAGCATCAGGTTCAACCTTAGTAATCAGCGTTTTGACAATGATATACCCATACGTAGACATTTCTTCAGCCACTTGTTTTTGAACTTCTAAGGCGATTTCATCCTTCTTCTCAAACAACTCATCTAGGGTTAGCTTTGGTACAGATGAACGCAAAGCATCTTCAATATAGGATTTAATTTGGGCTTCTGGACGCATCAATTTATAATAGGCATCTGTGACGTTGTTTTCATTTACTCGATACTGAGTTGCTACATTCATCGTTACAAATACATTATCTTGCGTCTTTGTCTCTACAACAATCTCACTTTGCAACAAACGTAGTTGAACTCTTGCCGCAATCCTATCAATCCCAAAGGGAGCCCGCAAATGAATACCACTATTGCTCAACTTTTGGTATTTACCAAAGCGTTCTATGATAGCGACAGATTGTTGTCGAACCACATATACAGAACTAATCGTAATCACTGATGCAATCACCACTAAAATCAATACAACAAGTAAAATTTGTAAAACCATGGGAATCTCCCCCTTTCATCACCCTCATTATAACACCATCGTTATCATTACGCAAATAATATGATAATAATTTTATTTTAGTTTAAACTAACATATTATACAATGTTTCATTTCCATTCAAATTAATATAAGACGGGTCAAACTTTTCCATTCGATGAATCAATCCAGCATAATCATGCTTATTGGCAAGAGCAATCCCAATCAATACAGGACCCGTCCCCTTGCTTGCTCGTTTGATATATTCAAAACGAGTGATGTCATCATTTGGCCCCAAAATGTCATTTACAAACTCTCGTAGAGCTCCAGGACGCTGTGGGAAATTCACTACAAAGTAATGCTTGATTCCATCGTAAATCAAGGCACGTTCTTCCATCTCTGGCATACGGTTGATATCGTTATTTCCTCCAGAAATGATACAACAAATCGTCTTTCCTTTGATATAGTCTGATAAAACTTCCAAGGCTGCAACACTTGCAGCCCCTGCTGGTTCCGCTACAATTCCTTGCTTGGAATAAAGATCAATCAAGGTTTCAGAAATCAAGCCCTCGTCCACCCCAATCAGCGTTTCAACATTCTGACGGGTCGCTTCATAGGTCAACTGTCCAACCTTCTGTACAGCTATCCCATCAGCAAACTTATCAATTTCTTTGAGTTTAACTGGACCTCCCGCCTCAAAGGCAGCCTTCATAGAGCGAGCACCATTAGCTTCTACCCCAATCACTTCAATAGTCGGGTTGGTTTCCTTAATATAAGTAGAAACACCGGCAATCAATCCGCCACCTCCTACTGGTACAAGTACTGTATCAAAATCGATAGACTCTTTACGGGCTTCTTCAAGAATCTCATAGGCGACAGTCCCTTGACCTGCTTGGACATGAGCATCATCAAAGGGATCAATAAAGGTACGATTTTCAGAAACTGTAAATTCTTGAGCTGCTTTAGCTGAGGCATCAAAGGTATCTCCAACTAACTTGATTGTCACAAAATCACCACCAAAAAAGCGAACCTGTCCAATCTTTTGTTGCGGTGTTGTGATGGGCATAAAGATGGTTGCAGGAATCTTCATCTCATTACAAGTATAGGCGACACCTTGGGCGTGATTTCCTGCAGAGGCACAGACTACACCACGCTCACGTTCTTCTTTTGATAGTTGAGAAATGGCATAATAGGCTCCACGAATCTTAAAGGAACGAACACGCTGGGCATTCTCCTTCTTCAAATAAATCTTAGCACCATACTTCTCCGATAAATAATGATCATAATCAAGTGGAGTATTGACTACTACACCACTCAATACTTTGTGGGCTTTCACCACGTCTTTTGCACTTAGCATTGTCTCCTCCTCAAATACTTTTTAAGATAAAAAGCGAGTTAGGTACCCCCAACTCGCCTTCTGTTTTTCTTCACAAGAATTAGTTGTAGATTTTGAAAGCGTCGTCGTCGTTTTTACCAACGAAAGGCATTGCTTTACGCAATTCAGCACCAACTTTTTCAATTTCAAGGTCAGCTGCTTGTTCACGGTAAGCAGTCAATTTTGGACGTCCAGCCTTGTAATCATTTACAAAGTCATTTGCAAATTTACCATTTTGGATATCTGCCAAAACAGCTTTCATATTTTCTTTGACTTGCTCAGTAATCACACGTGGACCTGATACATAGTCACCGTATTCAGCAGTGTTTGAAATAGATTGACGCATTTTCTTGAATCCACCTTCATAGATCAAGTCAACGATCAATTTCATTTCATGAAGAACTTCAAAGTAAGCCAATTCTGGGGCGTATCCTGCTTCTGTCAAGACTTCAAAGCCTGCTTCGATAAGGGCAGTCAAGCCACCACAAAGTACGGCTTGTTCACCAAACAAATCTTCTTCAGTTTCTTCTTTATAAGTTGTTTCAAGCAAACCAACACGAGCTGCTCCAACACCTTTACACCAGTCCATAGCAATGTTTTTAGCATTTCCTGTAGCGTCTTGGTAGACTGCATAAAGAGCTGGAACACCAAATCCTTCTTCGTAAGTACGACGTACCAAGTGTCCTGGTCCTTTAGGAGCACACATGAAGACATCTACATCTGCAGGAACTTTGATAAATTCAAAGTGAATATTGAAACCATGAGCAAATCCAACTGCATTTCCAGCTTCCAAGTTTGGAGCGATTTCTGCTTCGTACAATTCTTGTTGGATTTCGTCTGGTGCCAAGATCAT
Organism: Streptococcus cristatus; assembly: GCF_019685515.1. GTDB lineage: Bacteria > Bacillota > Bacilli > Lactobacillales > Streptococcaceae > Streptococcus. The sequence goes on along the minus strand of NZ_JABFFN010000001.1, from coordinate 317,336 downwards.
GATAACGTCAGCCAATTTAGTTGCTTCTGCTACTGTGTAAGTGTCAAATTCGTCTTCTTTTGCTTTGTCAAAAGATTTACCTGGACGCACACCGATGATGACATCACGACCTGAATCACGCAAGTTTTGCGCATGCGCATGTCCTTGTGAACCATAACCGATTACGGCGATTTTTTTACCGTCAAGCGCTGCTACTTTAACATCTTTTTCGTATTCCATTTGAACTGCCATAGTTTTTCTCTCTTTTCTATTTTTATTGCCTTATAGGCTGGTTTAACAAATTTATGCTGGATTTTATACTAAGAGTATTAGTCGCGGGTAAATCCAGTTGCACCCGTACGAGCGATATTTTTAATACCATATGGTCGAATCACTCGCAATAAAGCTTCACTCTTCTCAGCATTTCCCGTCATCTGGATAGTGATTGAACTTGGAGCCACATCTACTACCGTTGCACGGAAAGGTTGGATAATGGCCAAGATTTCTGCACGCTTCTCAGCAGGAGCAGATACTTTTACCAAGATAACTTCTCTTTCCAAGTGTGGTTTATCTGTGATATCTCGAATGCGAATCACATCAATCTGACGATTGAGCTGTTTAATGATTTGCTCTACTTCATCATGAGATGCTACATCAATAATGATGGTGATACGAGATACATTGGGGTTCTCTGTCGCACCAACTGAGATACTCTCAATATTGACTTGACGACGAGAAAGGACACCTGTAAAACGATTCAAAACTCCTGAACGGTTTTGCAATCTAGCTGTTAACATTCTACGCATGGAACTTCACCCCCAACATCTCATGATTGCTCTTGCCAGCTGGTACCATCGGTAAGACCTGTTCCTTACGAGAAATATCCACCTCGATAAACATGGGCACATCCTCCAGAATGACTTCTAGATCCTTCTCTATCGTCTCTGGATTATCAAATTTATAGTTTTTGATGCCATAAGCCTGTGCCATCAGCTGGAAGTCAGGAAGTGTATCAAAGACTGACTCGGAAGTTCTACCCTCATAGAAGGATTCCTGCCACTGGCGAACCATTCCTAGTGAGTGGTTATTCAACATGACAACCTTAATCGGCACCTTGTAGATATTTAGGATTGCTAGCTCTTGGTTGGTCATTTGGAAACCACCATCACCGACAAAAAGGATGACTTCTTTTTCTGGATTGGCAATCTTGGCTCCGATAGCTGCAGGAACTCCGAATCCCATGGTACCCAAACCACCTGAAGTGACTAACTGACGCTCATTTTGGTAAGGATAATACTGAGCTGTCCACATTTGGTGTTGCCCTACGTCTGTGACAACAATGGCATCCCCATTTGTCAACTCACCGATGCGTTCAATAACGGCCTGCGGTTGAACCACACGTTCTTTCTTATCATAAGAACGAACTCGATTCTTGTCCTTGGTGACTTTTTCAATCCATTTCTCAGTATTGTTATGAACAGTTGGTTCTGCTAGTAGCATCTGCAAGGCTTTCTTAGCATCGCCCACCACAGGAATATCTGCTCTGATAATCTTGCCAATCTCAGCTGGGTCAATATCAATGTGGGCAACCTTAGCATTCTTCGCAAAGGTCTTAGGATTTCCAGTCAAGCGGTCATCGAAACGGCAACCAATACTAATCATAAAGTCGGCTTCCGTCATGGCAATATTAGCTGCGAAAGACCCGTGCATGCCTCCCATTCCAAGAAAGAGCGGATGACTCGTCGCAATCGTACCTTGCCCTAAAAGACTGGTCACGACTGGAATTTGGTAACGTTCAGCAAACTCATTGAGTTCTGTAGCTGCTTCTGCATAACTAACTCCACCACCTGCCAATAAAACAGGTTTCTTGGCTTTTGACAATTGCTTCAAGATTTTCTTGATTTGCATGTCATTTGGCTCTAGAGTCGGTTGATAACTTGGCAAATTCACTTCGGGTGAATAGATGAAATCTGTCTCTAAGGCAGATACGTCTTTTGGTAGGTCAATCACGACGGGCCCTGGACGACCTGTCGTTGCGATATGGACAGCTTCCGTAATGATGCGAGGAATATCTGCCGTCTCACGAACTTGGTAATTGTACTTAGTGATTGGCATGGTAATGCCCACGATGTCTGCCTCCTGAAAGGCATCCTTCCCAATCCCTGCACGCGCCACCTGACCTGTAAAGACCAAAAGGGGAACGCTATCACTCATGGCATCTGCAATCCCTGTAATGGCATTTGTAGCTCCCGGTCCACTCGTGACGACAGCAACACCCAACTTTCCAGTTGATTTGGCATATCCTTCAGCTTCGTGCAAACAACCTTGCTCATGGCGTCCTAAAATGTGGCGAATGCCTTTAAAATTATATATCGCATCATACAAAGGCAAGACTGCACCACCAGGATAGCCAAATATGGTATCAATTCCTAAGTCGCGAAGTGTTTCCAAAACTAGGTCCGACCCCGTCTTAGGAGATTCTAAACTGATTTTCTCCATTGTTCCCCTTTCTCTTCTCTTAAAAATAGCTTGTTACTATCATACCATTTTTTCAAAAATTTTCAAGGTAAAAGAAGCAATTTTCTGAATTTTCTATCTAAAAGTGTATTTATGAATTTTTTTCTCATTTTTATTAACTTTTCTACGGAATTAGGAACCTTTATTTACTTTAATTTATCAAATTAGAATATTTTCTTTCTGGATAAAATTAGTAACTCTCTCACTTAGCGACCAAATTTGTATACTATATTCAGCAAAAATGAATAGTTAAAGACAAAAAAAGGAAGCCACCAAGTGACTTCCTTCTATTGCGAAGACAGATTATTCTTCACCTTTGTTTTTCTTAATGATTTCTTCTTGTACTGACTTAGGTACATCTTCGTAGTGGTCAAATACCATCATGAATGTACCACGTCCTTGAGATGCAGAACGAAGAACTGTTGCGTAACCAAACATTTCAGCAAGTGGAACGTAAGCACGAACAATTTGGCTGTTACCGTGTGCTTCCATACCATCTACACGTCCACGACGAGCAGTTACGTGACCCATAACATCACCAAGGTTTTCTTCTGGAACAGTGATGGTTACAAGCATCATTGGTTCAAGGATAGCTGGTTGTGCAGTCTTAGCAGCTTCTTTAAGTGCAAGAGATGCAGCAATCTTGAAGGCAGTTTCAGATGAGTCGACATCGTGGTATGAACCATCGTAAAGTTTAGCTTTAACGTCAACAATTGGGTAACCTGCAAGGACACCGTTAGCCATTGCTTCTACAAGTCCTTTTTCAACCGCTGGGATAAATTCACGAGGAACCACACCACCGACGATTGCGTTTTCGAATTCGAATCCTTTACCTTCTTCGTTTGGAGTAAATTCAATCCATACATCACCAAATTGACCTTTACCACCAGACTGACGTTTGAAGAATCCACGTGCTTGAGTAGAAGCGCGGAATGTTTCACGGTAAGATACTTGAGGAGCACCTACGTTCGCTTCAACTTTGAACTCACGACGCATACGGTCAACAAGGACGTCAAGGTGAAGCTCACCCATACCAGAGATGACTGTTTCACCAGTTTCAACGTTAGTTTCAACGCGGAATGTTGGATCTTCTTCAGCCAATTTTTGAAGGGCAATACCCATCTTGTCTTGGTCTGCTTTAGATTTTGGCTCAACCATCAATTGGATAACTGGTTCTGGAACGTCGATTGATTCAAGGATGATTTTAGCTTTTTCATCAGTCAATGAGTCACCAGTTGTCGTATCTTTCAAACCAACGGCAGCAGCGATATCACCTGAGTAAACAGTGTCGATTTCTTTACGGCTGTTAGCGTGCATTTGAAGGATACGTCCGATACGTTCACGTTTACCTTTAGAAGTATTCAATACGTATGAACCTGATTGAAGAACACCTGAGTAAACACGGAAGAATGTCAAACGACCTACGAATGGGTCTGTCATGATCTTGAAAGCAAGAGCTGCAAATGGCTCTTCATCAGATGCTGGACGAGTTTCTTCTTCATCTGTATCTGGGTTAACACCTTTGATTGCTGGGATGTCAAGTGGGCTTGGAAGGTAGTCGATAACCGCATCAAGCATCAATTGAACCCCTTTGTTTTTGAAGGCAGAACCACACAATACTGGGAAGAATTCAACATTGATAGTAGCTTTACGGATACCCGCTTTCAATTCTTCGTTAGTGATTTCTTCACCTTCGAGGTATTTCATCATCAAATCTTCATCAGTTTCAGCAACTGCTTCGATCAATTTTTCACGGTATTCTTGTGCTTGTTCAAGATATTCAGCTGGGATATCCTCTTCAAGGATATCTGTACCAAGGTCGTTTGTATAGATTTCAGCTTTCATCTTGATCAAGTCGATGATACCACGGAAATCATCTTCAGCACCGATTGGCAATTGGATTGGGTGTGCGTTTGCTTGAAGACGGTCGTGAAGTGTGCTTACTGAGTAAAGGAAGTCAGCACCGATTTTGTCCATTTTGTTGGCAAATACGATACGTGGAACTCCGTACTCAGTTGCTTGACGCCAAACTGTTTCAGTTTGAGGCTCAACACCTGATTGTGAGTCAAGAACAGTAACCGCACCGTCCAATACACGAAGAGAACGTTGTACTTCAATTGTGAAGTCCACGTGCCCTGGTGTGTCGATGATGTTTACGCGGTGGTTGTTCCATTGAGCTGTTGTCGCAGCAGATGTGATAGTGATACCACGTTCTTGCTCTTGCTCCATCCAGTCCATTTGTGACGCACCTTCGTGAGTTTCACCGATTTTGTGGATTTTACCAGTGTAGTAAAGAATACGCTCAGTAGTTGTTGTTTTACCGGCATCGACGTGAGCCATGATACCGATATTACGAGTTTTTTCAAGTGAAAATTCGCGTGCCATGAGGTTTGTTTCTCCTATTTATTTTTGATTTCTATTCTATTATAACACGATTTTAATAAAAACGGATAGGCAGGACCTACCCGTTCTCAATGTTTATCTTGTTTTTGTTGGTTTCAACTTGTAGACAAGTTGAATTGAACTCGGGCTAAAGTTAGCTAGCCGATTTGAGCCGGAACGGGATGCTGTGTGAAAAAGATAAACTTCCTTGTATTCGTCGAATACTGCGTCAGTTTACTATTTTCACCTTGCATCCTTACCGTTCCTAGCATCATGATTTAGTTGAACTCAAGCTAAAAGTCTGGAGAAAAAGATAAATCTCATTGGTTGCAATCGCAACCCGCTTTGATTCCCTATTTTCTCTGGGACTTTCTTAACGCTTTCGTATCCTATCTTACCAACGGAAGTGTGCGAAGGCACGGTTAGCTTCAGCCATACGGTGAGTGTCTTCACGTTTCTTAACTGCTGCACCAGTGTTGTTAGCAGCATCCAAGATTTCTTTTGCAAGACGGTCTTGCATTGTGTGTTCACCACGAAGACGAGCGATTGTTACCAACCAACGAAGTCCAAGTGTTGTACGACGTTCTGGACGAACTTCAACTGGGACTTGGTAGTTAGATCCACCAACACGACGTGCACGTACTTCAAGTACAGGCATGATGTTTTCCATAGCTGTTTCAAATACTTCAAGTGCATCGTTGCCAGTAGCTTCTTTGATTTGCTCAAAAGCACCGTAAACGATTGAAGCAGCTGTACCACGTTTACCATCAAGCATAACGCGGTTGATAAGACGAGTAACTAGTTGTGAATTGTAAAGCGGATCTGGCAATACGTCACGTTTTGGAGCTCTATTTTTACGACTCATTTCTCTTTATCCCCTTTCCTTATGCTTTTGGACGTTTAGTACCGTATTTAGAACGGCCTTGTTTACGATCGTTAACACCTGCAGTATCAAGTGCACCACGGACGATATGGTAACGTACCCCTGGAAGGTCTTTTACACGTCCACCACGAAGAAGCACCACGCTGTGCTCTTGCAAGTTGTGTCCGATACCTGGGATGTAGGCAGTAACTTCGATAAGGTTGCTCAAACGTACACGAGCGAATTTACGAAGGGCTGAGTTAGGTTTTTTAGGTGTCATTGTTCCAACACGAGTTGCAACACCACGTTTTTGTGGTGAAGAAACGTTTGTTTGAACTTTTTTATGACTGTTGTAACCAACGTTCAAAGCTGGTGATTTAGATTTTTCTACTTTTGATTTACGCGGTTTGCGAACCAATTGGTTAATTGTAGGCATCTACATACTCCTGTATTTTTTTATTTTTGGTGATGATACACTTGGTGACAGCTACCATCTGTGTGTACTTTTGCAACATTTGTCAGCACGTCCCTGTACACTTTTGAGAGACCAAAAGTAAAAAGTACCGTCTATTATTGTAACACAATTTTTCCTTCATTGTCAAGATATTTTTCATTTTTATTCTGATCTTTTAACTCTTTGACACTAGCTTTCACCGCTTTTCTAAACAAAAAAAAGGAGGCAATCTGTCTCCTACATTCTAGTATGGATTTCCTTCGATTCAAGCTATCGTTTCAGAATTTTTTAACCCTTCTTATCAAAGCCAACCAGATTCTTTTGCGATGTTGGCTGCATCTGTTCGATTACTAGCCTCTAGTTTCGAAAGAATATTGGTGACATAGTTTCGGACGGTTCCATTTGATAGATAGAGTTGGTCTGCGATTTCTTGGTTAGACAAGCCCTGAGCGATTCCCTTTAAAACAGCGATTTCTTGCTCTGTCAACGGATTGGGATGCGTCATCACCACCTCCATCAATTCAGGCGAATACTCCTTGCGTCCTTCGAGGACGGTGTGCAAGGTTTGCATGAGATCTGCAATACTTCTTTCTTTTAAGACATAGGCATCCACTCCAGCCTTGACCGCACGTTCAAAATAACCAGGGCGCTTGAAGGTTGTCACCACAACCACCTTTGTTTCTAACTTTTCTGCTCGTATCCACTCCAAGACTTCAAGGCCTGTCTTAACAGGCATTTCTACGTCAAGAATGGCGATATCTACGGACTCCTTTTCTAAAAGTTGGATTGCTTCTTGCCCATCCTTGGCTTGTAAGACAGATTCTACATCTGGTTGAAAGGCAAGCAACTGGCACATGGCATCTCGCAACATACTTTGATCTTCTGCAACAAGTAGTTTCATCTTAGTTTCTCTCCTTATAAGGTAGTCGAACCTGCACTTCAGTCGGCCGCTTCTGACTGATTACCTTTACCTCTCCTGAAAATGGAAGGACACGATCTCGGACTGTATGGAGCTCATCCCCTTTTAGAGAAACAAAGCCACAGCCATCATCTCTCACCGTTAGAATGAGTTCTTTCCCTGTTCGCTCTAATTTTAAGTAAGCTTTCGACGCTTGGGCATGTTTGATAATATTGGTCACTAACTCAAGCAAAATCATGGAAGCAGTTGACTCCAATTCCTGAGTTAGGCTAGCAGTATCTAGTTGATTATCTGTCTCCACCTCAATGCCAGCAATTTCTAACATCTTTTTCACAGTCTCTAGTTCGGATGTCAAAGTTCTAGACTTAAGATTTTCCACAATCGTTCGAACTTCACGCATTGATTCTTTGCTAATTTGCTGTATTTCTCTTAATTCCTTTTCCGCCTGTGGATAAGCCTGCATCTGCAATAACTGTATTGCCAAATCTGTCTTGACACTAAGCATAGCAAAGGTATGACCTAGACTGTCATGGAGATCCTGACCAATACGATTGCGCTCATTTTCAGTCAAGAAAAGATTGAGCTTGGCATTTTGCTTTCTCTTTTCTTCTTTTAGTTCTTCCGTCATCCGAATTCGATAAAGACCAAAAGTAAAGGCATCAGAAAAGATAAAAGTCACCAAGAAAAAGAGCAGTTGCCAGGGGCTAACTTGATTAACCAGATAAATCCCTGTCAAAATCAAGGGTTGCAAGACAATAAAACTGACAAAACGCCAAGAGTGAAAAGAAATCCCATCCAGTTGGTAAACGAGGAGGTTTGATAAATAAAAGATAAACCAAGCGAAGCCCACATTTAACCAGACGGAACTGTAAAAAATGTAGGCAAGCATGATCCACCAAGCCAACCACTGCACAGTTCGATTTTGACTGACTAAAACCGAATAGAAGGCTAGGACAAATATCAAGGTCCATAACAAGGTTAAAAGCGGGTACTCTCCAACGATGACACCCGCTATGGGAAAGATGATAAACACTAACGAAATATGAAACATATAATGAGTGTTTTTTAATTTTTCCAACATAGATTTATTTTACCTCGATCCGTTTTTTCAGCTGAATTACCAGTACACTAAAGAAAACTGTATAGCCTAGTACAACCAAGGCGGAAAGAACATTAAACTCGTGGTGCTCCAAGTAAGCAGAGACGACCTGCATCAATTGATAGGTTGGAGTCAATTTTCCAATGGATTGGAGCCATTCTGGGAAGGAACTCAAAGGGAACCAGAGTCCACCTAGGACAGCCAAAGCAATATAGGCAATATTTCCAATAACCGTCATCAGTTGAGCACTGGGAAGCAGGCTCACCAAGACACCCATGCTGATAAAGACCACGCTTCCGACCAGCAAAATAACACCGATTACTAACCAGTCAAGCCAAGGTAGCGTAACTCCACGGACAAAATGACCAACTGAAAAGACAACTATAATTGATAACAAGAAAGTCAGTAGAGTACTGAACAGTTTTGATACATAGTATTCTACCATAGAAACCGGAGAATGTTGAATCAATTTTTGCCAGTTGTTTGTCTTGTCAGATTCGAGTGTGCTAGGAATACTGAAAAAGGCGCTTGACATGATACTAAAGACCGTCATGGCAAAGAGATAGGCTTGAAGAGCGATTTCTGGAATGTCTGACCCTGACATCATACCAGAAAATATAAGGTAAAACACGCTTGGGAGTCCGATGGATAGCAAGTAGTAGACTGCCTGCCGTTTCATCAGAATGATTTCCATTTTCATGAGACTTGTCATATTTTTCATCGTCAATCTCCTTTAGTCTTGAGTCGTTTCGAAGATACTGTCTAAGAGAGTTCGATTGCGAACTTCAATTTCTTCGATCGTGCAACCTTGTTCTTGCAAGGCTTTCCATACCTGACTGGCTTCTTTGGTGGTGAAGGAAAGAGCATTTTGCTTGATTTCAAGCTCTTGAACCATAGTCAAGGTACTAACAAAATCCTGATAGGTTAGAGGCACCGTAAAGTGTTTTTCTTGTTCTTCACCACGCATGGCATAAGGCGTCGTATCGCGAATCAATTCTCCCTTGTGGAGAACCAAAATGCGGTCAGCCGTATGCTCTACCTCTTCGATATAGTGAGAAGAATAGACAATGGTGACACCATTTTTCTTTAACTGATTGACAATTTCCCAAAAATGCTGACGTGTCGAGGTATCCATAGCAGCAGTTGGCTCGTCTAAAAATAGAATTTTCGGACGACCTATTAAAGCCAACACGAAAGAGAACAAACGTTTTTGCCCACCAGACAACTTGCCCGCTAGCTGATTTTTCTGCTTGTCTGAGAATCTCAGCAAGTCATCAATTTCTTTGTCTGAAAGACTGTCAGGATAAAGTGACTTAAAAAATGATAAAAGTTCTTTCACTTTCAAGCTTTGAACGACTGCATTTTCTTGGGGCAAGACAGAAATAAGCTGCTTTAATCGAGGATCTGTTGGTGCAAATCCTTGAATGACTATCTGACCTGCGCTCATGAACTTGTCGCCCAAGAGGCAATCGATCAAGGTTGTCTTCCCTGCTCCGTTAGGCCCGATCAAGGCGACACATTCACCATCGTTGATTTCAAAGGAGATGTTCCGCAAGATCTCCTTGTCTTTTATTTTCTTACTCAATTTCTCAACTTTAATCACAGTCATGAGATTCTCCTTTCAACCACTTCATTCCCATAGGGAAAACAATGAAAATCATAAATCCAAAACCCCAAGCACCACGAATAAATTGGCGAAGCAAGTTTTGATCAAACCAACCAGTAAACATTTCCACTAACCATACCAAGAGTGACAGGCCGATAAAGAGACAGATGATTGCTTTTTTCATTCCTCAAACTCCTTTTTTACATCTCTGACTAATTTCAAACCCTCTCTGACAAGCCAAGACATCATTCCAAAGCCAGCAAAGAGCTCCCAAGGAAAATGGTAGAAACCCTCGTCCAATCCTGAAAACATGAGATAGGTCATAACTCCTGCTGCTACTAAACTCACTGCGACAATCATTTTATTTTTCATTTCTTCTTCCTCCATTTCATACTTCAATTATAGACTTTTGAAATTGGCGGAGCTAGATGCTTCTGTCACTAGGAAATATGACAAATGTCATAAAAAAAGAAAGCTGCAAAATCAACTTTCTTTTTAATCGATTAAATTTTTATTCTACACTGAAAAGATATGGATATACAGGTTGTTGTCCTTGGTGGATTTCTACTTCTACATCTTCAAATTCTTCTGCGATTTCTTGGGCAATTTCATTAGCAAGTTCTTCGCTTCCGTCTTCACCAACATAGAAAGTCACGATTTCACTGTCTTCGTCCAACATATGTTTCAATGTTTCTGTCAAGGTTTGGTGCATGTCAGGGTTTGACACGAGGATTTTCCCATCAACCATACCAAGATTGTCATTTTCATGAATTGCTAATCCATCGATAGTTGTATCACGAACGGCTGTTGTTACACTACCGCTGATGACATCATCGAGGGCTGCAGTCATACGTTCTTTGTTTTCTTCGATTGATTTGCTTGGATCAAAGGCAAGAAGACTGGTCAATCCTTGAGGAATTGTTCGCGCTTCTACCACAACAGCAGGTTGTTCAAGCACTTCAGCCGCAGACTGAGCCGCCATGAAGATATTTTTGTTGTTTGGTAAGAAGATAATGTTGCGAGCATTGACCTGTTCAACAGCCTTGATAAAGTCTTCTGTTGAAGGGTTCATCGTCTGACCACCTTCGATAACATAATCCACACCTTGAGCACGGAAAATATCTGCTAAACCTTGACCAGCTACTACTGCGATAAGGGCATACTCTTTTGTTTCACTAGGCTTGTTGCCTTGGGTCGCTTCCTTTTCAACTTGCGCTTCGTGTTGGTTACGCATGTTGTCCACTTTGACCTTGATCAAGCTACCATATTTGAGACCTTCTTGCATGACAAGACCTGGATCTTCTGTATGGACGTGAACTTTGACGATTTCATCATCATTGACGACAAGAAGAGAATCCCCTAGGTCATTCAAGTAGTTACGGAATTCATCGTAGTCAAAATCTTTGGCATAAGTTGGACCTTGTTTAAGGGCAACCATAATCTCAGTACAGTAACCAAAAGTGATATCTTCTGTTGCGACATGTCCAGCTACAGACTTGTGGTGCTCTGCATTGATCATTTCACCCATATTAGCTGGAGTTGCTACAAAGTCCTCTGACGCACTGTATTCACCAGTAAGAGCTGATAGGAAACCTTCGTAGATGAAGACCAAACCTTGACCACCTGAGTCCACAACACCAACTTCTTTCAAAACTGGAAGCATTTCTGGTGTCTTAGCCAAAGCTGCTTTCGCGCCTTCCAAGGCTGCACGCATGACCTCAACAGCATCATCTGTCTCCTCGGCTTTTTTCTTAGCCCCAATGGCAGCACCACGAGAAACAGTCAAAATGGTTCCTTCAACTGGTTTCATAACCGCTTTATAAGCTACTTCGACACCAGATTGGAAGGCAAGAGCCAAGTCTTGACCTGTTAATTCATCTTTTCCCTTGATAGCCTGAGAGAAGCCACGGAAGAGCTGAGAAGTGATAACCCCTGAGTTCCCACGCGCACCCATCAAGAGCCCTTTGGCAAGAATGCTCGCTACTTCTCCAACTGTAGAAGCAGGCTTGTCTGCTACTTCTTTCGCACCATTTTCAATGGTCATTCCCATGTTTGTCCCAGTATCTCCATCTGGAACTGGAAAGACGTTTAATGAATTGACATATTCTGCTTGCTTATTCAAACGAGTTGATGCAGCTTGCACCATCTCTTGGAATAAACTGGTAGTAATTTTTGACACGATTATTCTCCTACAACTTTGATATTTTGAATGTAGACATTCACAGTCTGAGCAGTAATTCCTAGTTGATTTTCTAGACTAAAACGAACACGCTCTTGAATGTTTTTTGACACTTCGCTTATCTTTACTCCGTAGCTCAACACGGTATAAACATCAACCGCGATGCTACCATCCTCGGCTGCCTTCACGACAACACCCTTAGAATAATTTTCCTTACCAAGGAGGGCTTGGAAATTGTCTTTGAGGGCATTTTTACTAGCCATACCGACCACTCCAAAAATCTCAGTTGCGGCACCACCTACTACGGTTGCAATCACTTCATCTGTCAGTTCGATTTGACCATCTTTTGTATTAATTTTTACAGTCATTTTTTTTACCTCAACTAGTTGATACTCTATTTTATCATATTTCAGCCCAAGTGTAAAAGCAGAATGCTGTATCGGCGGATATTTACTCTATTTTTCAAATGATTTTATCCATGGAGCAAAAGAAAAAGACCTAAGTGGTCTTTTCATCTTTATTAAACGCGTTCAACTTTACCTGATTTCAAAGCACGAGCTGAAGCCCAAACTTTTTTAGGTTTACCATCGATAAGAACAGTAACTTTTTGAAGGTTTGGTTTTACGGCACGTTTTGTTTGGTTCATCGCGTGTGAACGGTTGTTTCCTGATACAGTCTTACGACCTGTAAAGTAACATACTTTAGCCATTGTGTTTTCCTCCTATTAGATCTAATATAGCGGATGTGCTAGCACCACATACCGTACTATGTTATCACACTTTCTCTATTTTGGCAAGGAAATTCGGAGACTTTTTTTATTTAACGTAAACAACTCCAAGTTTACCAAAAGCAACTTCCCCACGAATAATCAAGGTTTTGTTTGTTGGCGCCACAGGAGCGTCTGCCTTAGCTGCACCAAAGGAGGTTTCTACTTTCAAATCGACACGCCAGTGTTGCGGAACATAGACAGTTGCATTCCCGAAGGCCACTTCAATATTTAAAGTTGCAAAATCACCTAACATCTCTGCATTGTCATAGTAGATTTTAGCGTCCCCAAAAGCGACTTCCACTTGGTCGTCTACAATATCTTGATCTTGCTTATAGAAAGTCCCGCTTCCAAATACGACTTCCTTATCCGTAATGACTGTTTTTTCTCCATTGTACCACCACTTTTTTTCATGCCAGAACTTACTTGAATGCGTCAGATAACCAACACCGAGTACCACTAAGATACTAGCCCAGATGAGAGAATGATTAGGCACCGGCAACAAGTCATAAGCGTAATTTGCAATGATGAGCGCCAGTAAACCTGTAAAAACTGCCGCAGTTAGATGGCGTCTAAGGATGGACTCAATGGACTTATAAGCAAAAAAAACAATTCCTAGCAAAGGCCATATCTTACCATCCAAAGAAGGAATGCCAAAATTTCCTTGCAGCAAGATCCAGGCTGCTAAAACCAATAAAACAATACCAAATGCTTTCTTTTTCATGTCTTTTACCTCATGTTTCTTAGATTTTCTTTTAGGAGGGACTGGTAATGTCGTGACACATGAACCTCCTTGTGGGTCTGATAAAAGGAAATGGTGCCCGTTCCTGAAAAGGACTTGTCCACTGAGTAAATCTGACGGATGTTTGCGATAGTTGACTTGGACACTCGGCTAAAATAGCGAGGCAAGATGGTCTCCAACTCATAGAGTTTGAGACGGACTTCATAGGCTTCTTTCTGAGTGTGGGCGTAGATTTTGCTACCGTCGGTTTCAAAGAAAAGAATCTCTGATAGGTCTAGATAATATTCACCTGTTCCCTTGTAAAAAGTTAACCTCGGAGTTGTCGACTCTTGCAAGAACCGTTGCAAGTCGGCAATTTCATCTGTCAAAGTGGGGGTCTTGATGACAATTTCAGTTTCTTCTAAATTGCCGTCAATCTCAATTCGTAACTTCATCACATCTCCTTTCTGACTCTACTATATCAAAGCTAAGTTAGGAATACAAGGGCAAAAAAGCAAGTGGTCAATTTGAAGCAGTAAGTGGTTGTAAGACTAGCTTAACTTACATGTCAGAATAGGAAGAAAAGGAATCCCCACACCAGACCACAAGCATAGCCAGCGATGACATCCTTGGGATAATGAACACCCCCTAAAACCCTCACCAAGCCCAGCAAAGCTGAAAAGAGCAAACATACTAAACCAACAGGTAGACTAGCATGCAGACTGGCCATGGAGATGATGGTTGCCGAAAAAACATGGCGACTGGGCATAGACTGTCCCAAACTATCCTTGTCAAGTAAGGGGGCAATGTCCCAAGTTTCGTAGGGGCGTGGGTGATTGATTTTCTTACGAAAGAGGGACAAAATGACAAAGCCTGTAGCAGGAACAAGCAAATAGACCCCAACTTGCTGACCAAATCCTAGCTGCAGGTAAGTGGTGACTAGCAAGGTTAGATAGACCAGAGGCATAGCTACTGTCATCAAACGATTAAAACTAAGCAATAGAAATAAAAGGGTTGGATGGCTAGTTAGTTTGGAGCTAACGTTTCTATACCATTCTTGATAATTTTTCATGTATTCTTCTCATTAACACTTTATTTTGGCCTAGAAGTGAGGCGTTTGTCTTCTAGTATAGTGCAGAAAAAGAAGGCCGTCAAGCCTTCTTTTGGTTTATTCTTCTGCATCATCTTCTGTAAATTGGCTATTGTAGAGATCCGCATAGAAGCCACCTTGGGCCATCAGCTCCTCGTGATTGCCTTGTTCGATGATATTGCCATCTTTCATGACAAGAATCAAATCTGCATTACGAATAGTTGACAAGCGGTGGGCGATGACAAAGGAAGTTCTGCCTTCCATCAAACGGTCCATGGCTTTTTGGATCAATTCCTCTGTACGTGTGTCGACTGAGGATGTTGCTTCATCCAAAATCAAGAGTGGTGCATCCTTAAGAAGGGCACGAGCAATGGTTAAGAGTTGTTTTTGTCCGACAGACAAGGTCACTGTGTCATCCAAAAGAGTATCGTAGCCATCTGGCAAAGTCATGATAAAGTGATGGATTCCTACAGCCTTGCTAGCTTCCATCATCCGCTCATCGCTGATGCCCGTTTGATTGTAGATGAGATTTTCCCGAATGGTTCCTTCAAAGAGCCAAGTATCTTGCAAGACCATTGAAAAGGCATCATGCACTTCCGAACGCTTCATGTCCTTAGTATCCACGCCATCGATACGGATACTTCCCTTATCAACCTCATAGAACTTCATCAAAAGATTGACAATGGTTGTCTTACCAGCTCCAGTTGGCCCAACGATAGCGACCTTTTGGCCTGCATGAGCTGTCGCAGAAAAGTCATGGATGATGGTGCGTTCTGGTGTATAGCCAAAGGATACGCGATCAAAGACCACTTCTCCCCTCATGCCAGTCAATTGTCTTTCCTTATGGGATTCATCCTGCATCTCAGCTTCACCTAGAAATTCAAAGACACGTCCCATGGCTGCACTGGCTTGTTGCAAGCTGGTAATCCCTTGAGCAATTTGTGATAAGGGTTGTGAGAAGGTACGAACATAGACCATAAAGGCTACAATAACCCCGATAGTGATATGCCCTTTTAGAGCAAGCGCGGCCCCAACGATGATGACCAAAACATAGCTAAAATTCCCAACAAAGAACATGGCTGGCATCATGATACCAGAGATAAACTGAGATTTCCAGATGCTGTCGTGCAAGTTCTGATTCAAACCTGCAAATTTCGCTTTAGAGGTGTCTACTGCGTTGTAGCTCGTTACAACATTGTGTCCCGAATACATTTCTTCTACATAACCATTGACAGCCGCCAAGTTGTTTTGCTGAGCTCTAAAGTACCCTTGTGACTTAGCCATAATTACGGAAACTGCCGCAAAACCAACAAGCGTAGAAACAACCGTTACCAGAGCTAAAATCCAGTTCATGCTAAACATGGTCACCAAAACAGCAATCAACAAGAAGCTAGCTGAGAGTACTGTTCCCAAACTTTGATTGAGAGATTGAGCGGCCGTATCAACGTCATTGGTCACGCGCGAAAGGGTATCTCCTTGAGAATGACGATCAAAATAGCCAAGGGGCAAACGATTGATTTTTTCAGCAATTGCCGTCCGCAAGCGTTTTGAAAAATGTTGGATACTTGTTGAAAAGATATAGGCCTGTGTATAGTTAAGGATAGCACCAAGTACATAGAGAATCACTAAAAAGCTAGCAATACTTGAAACAGCCTCTAGGTCAATTCCCGTCATCAAACCATCTGAGATTAAGTTGGTGATTTCTTTTATCTTAGTCGGTCCATAAACCGTGATGATGCTTGAACATACAGCTGCTACAACCGCTACTAGTAGGGGAAGTTGGAGACCTGCTAGAAAAGGTTTAGAGTGTTTCCAAAAAGACATTTTCTTATTTTCCATGTTCCAATTCCTCCTTCGATAGTTGTGAGTAGGCAATTTCTTGGTAGACTTCATTGGTAGCTAGAAGTTCCTTGTGGGTGCCTTGCCCCACGACTTTACCTTGATCCAATACTAAGATCAGGTCGGCATCCATGATGGTAGAAATCCGCTGTGCTACGATGAGCTTGGTCATAGATTTTGTTTTCTCTGCTAGCTCTTGGCGCAAGATCCGGTCTGTCTTGTAGTCCAAGGCTGAGAAAGAGTCATCAAAGATAAGAATCTCTGGCTTACGAGCCAAGGCACGCGCAATGGCCAAACGCTGTCTTTGACCTCCTGAGAAGTTGGTTCCGCCTTGGGCTACTTCAGAGGCCAGACCTGCTTCCTTATCCTCGATAAAGTTTTTAGACTGGGCTAATTCCAGAGCTTGCCACATAGCAGCTTCGCCTAGAGGAGTTTCTTTGCTCTTACCAAAATCTAGATTGTCCTTAACATCTCCTGAGAAGAGGACTGCTTTCTGCGGAATATAGCCAACCTTATTGCGCAAGTCTACCAAGTCGTAATCTTGCACATTAACACCATCTACTAGAATTTCTCCCGCGGATACATCGTAAAAACGAGGTAGTAGGTTGACCAGAGTAGATTTACCAGAACCAGTTGAACCGATAAAGGCCACAGTTTGACCCGCTTCTGCTTTGAAAGTGACATGTTCCACGACTGCTTCAGAGTTTTTAGAGTAGCGGAAAGTCACATCACGAAATTCCACTTGTCCTTGAACTGAAGGGTCCGCTGTCTGTGCATGACTAGGATTTTCAATAGAAGAATGCAAATCCAATACTTGATTGATACGTCCTGCAGAAACCAAGGTACGAGGAAGAACGATAAAGAGTGCTCCCATGAGAAGGAAGCCCATCACGACCTGCATAGCATAGGACATGAAGACCACCATATCACTAAAGAGTGGCAGACGTTCTGCCAAACTTGCATCGTTGATGATATAGGCACCAATCCAGTAAATGGCTAAGGTCAAACCGCTGGAAATCGCCATCATAATAGGGTTCATAATCGCCATCAATCGATTGACAAAGAGATTGAGACGAGTCACCTCATCATTGGCTTCTTCAAATTTCTTATCTTGGTAATCCTCGGCATTATAAGCACGAACAACCCGAATCCCAGTCAAACTTTCGCGAGTGATGCTATTGAGTTTATCTGTCAATTTTTGAATGACAGATTGTTTTGGAAAGGCTAGAGTAATGAGAACAGTGGTCATCAAGACATTGACAATGACGGCCACCACTACTGCCCAGAGCCAGTATTCCGACTTCCCAAGGATTTTTCCAATGGCCCAGATGGCCATGATAGGCCCACGAGTCACTACCTGTAAGCCCATAGTAAAGAGCATCTGAACCTGCGTAATATCATTGGTCGTTCGAGTCAAAAGACTGGGGATTGAAAAACGTTTGATTTCCGTTTGCGAAAAATCTAGAACACGATTAAAAATATCTCTTCGCAAGTGAGTCGTGTAAGACGCTGCAACACGAGAAGCAAAAAATCCAACTGTTACAGAAGACAGAAAGGCTAGGAGAGATAAGCCCATCATCTTGGCAGCAGGAGACCATAGTTGTCCTAACTCCGTACCCGGTGTTCCAATCAATTCTGTTATTTCTGAAATGTAGGTCGGTACCTCTAACTCGAGATAGACCGAGAAACAAGTGAAAAGAACAGTGAGTAGGATCATCCCCCACTCTTTTCCTGTAATACGTTTAGCAAGTTTCTTCATTCTCTCCTCCTATTCTTTCTACATTAGCTTGTAGTTGTCCGAGAACTTCTTCAAAAACGGCTAGCTTTTCCTTTGAAATTCCTTCCAGTAGGCCACTGGCAATCCGATCAAAAAGCGCCTTAACTTCTTGCATCTGAGATCGTGATTTATCGGTCAAACGAACAAGTTTTGCTCGTTTATCACTTGGACTGGCCTCTAACTCGACTAAATCATTTTGTACCATACGCTTGACCAAGTTGCTTGCAACTGACTTGGTGATATTGAGTTCTGTCTCAATATCCTTGATAAGCGTTAATTCCTGATCATGCTCACGACGATCTAAAAACTGCAGGACCTGTCCTTGCGGTCCCCCCATAAATTCAATACCGCAACGTTTGGCTTCTTTCTGCAACATCAGGTGGATCTGGTACCCAAAACGTTTAAAAATCAACAACGATTTGTCCATGATTGCTCCTTTCTCACTATTAAATATAGTTCTCTGGAGAACTAATTAAGTTTCCATGAGAACTATTTTATCACTTTCAGAAGAGATGTCAAGAAAAAAGTTCCCTAGAGAACTATTTTAGTCTGAATTGACATTGGAGAATATTTTCTCTATAATAAGCACTAGCTACCGTGGATAGGAATCCATTCACTTGACGAAGGGAGAAAACGTTCAAATGAAACCAGAAGAACAAAAAGTTTTAGGGATTTTAGCAACCATTTTTGGAGCCATCGCACTTTTAGGATCTTGGATCCCGTTTATTAACTATCTATCGTTTTTCATCGCTATTGTCGCTTTGATCTTAGGTATTATCGGACTTATTGCCAATCTCAAAAAACGGAAAACAATGGCCATTATCGGAACATCCTTGTCAATTGCTTCTATTATACTCTTCCTTACGACCCAGATGTTGTATGCTAATGTCTACAAAGAGTTTGTCAGAGTGTTTAACCGTTCCTATAGAGAAGCTAGCTCCTCAATGGAACGCGACTTGACAGATGATACCATTGATTCACTCCCTGAAGAGGAGGAAGAAGACGATACCTTCACTTGGACCCAAGAACAGTTCGACGCTTTAATCGAAGGTGACCTTGATAACAAAGGAAAAGGTGGTACCAATTACAAGGATATTATCAAAAAACACGGACTGCCAGACTCCGAGTTTGATTCCACTATTGAGGGCTACGACACAAAGAAAATTACCTATATTGGCATTGATGATAGAATCAAAACCGTTACTCTAACCTTTGTAAAACAGGATAATGGTCAACTCTTACTAGTTCATAAGATAGCTGTAGGCCTAGGAGAAAGCCAGCAGCAAAGAGATTCTGGTTCCAGAATCTAATCTCAAATATAAAAAGCGAACAGACTTGCTAGCTGTTCGCTTTTTTATTAGAATCCATCGACGTTCGTATAAATCTTTTGGACGTCCTCATCATCTTCAAGAACGCTGTAAAGTTTTTCAAAAATTTCAAGGTCTTCGCCTGACAATTCTACTTCTGACTGAGGAATCATTTCCAATTCAGTCACTTGGAATTCTTCGACGCCAGACTCACGAAGGGCAACGATAGCCTTATGAAGGTCTGTTGGAGCTGTGTAAACAGTGATTGTTCCTTCTTCCGCTTCTACATCATCCACATCAATATCTGCTTCAAGCAACAATTCAAAGATAGCATCCGCATCATCACCAGCAAATACGATCACACCCTTGTTGTCAAAGAGGTAAGAAACCGAACCTGAAGCTCCCATGTTCCCGCCATTTTTACCAAAAGCAGCACGAACGTTCGCAGCTGTACGGTTGACGTTTGAAGTCAAGGTATCCACAATCAGCATAGAACCATTTGGTCCAAATCCTTCGTAACGTCCTTCTGTAAAGGTTTCATCTGTGTTCCCTTTTGCCTTATCGATAGCCTTATCAATAACGTGTTTTGGCACTTGCGCTTGTTTAGCACGATCGATAACGAATTTCAAAGCAGTGTTTGATTCTGGATCTGGTTCCCCTTTTTTAGCTGCTACATAGATTTCTACACCAAATTTTGCATATACTTTAGAGTTAGCTCCATCTTTAGCCGTTTTCTTGGCTACGATATTGGCCCATTTACGTCCCATTAGGAATCTCCTTTTTTCACATTTTAATCTTTCTTATTATAACACAAGTCTAGCTGATTTTCACTAGAGGAGATGGATTTTCTTTTGCAAAGCAAGCTAGGATTTCCCTCCGACTGCCACGATTTTCTTGCCTTCTTTTATCCAAGGGTGTTGGGAAAGGGAGAAGTAAAGTTGGACAGTCATCACAACCCAGAGTAGCGGTTCACAGAGAATAACACCTGTATAGCCTGTCCATGGAATAATCCAAGCTACGAAAATAATTTTCCCAAACAACTCGATAAAGCTAGATATAAGTGGCAAAAGTTTTTGGCCTAGTCCCTGCAAGCTATTTCTATAAATCAATAAAAGGCTTAAAAATGGATAGAATACCGAACTGATACGTAAGTACAAGGTCCCATTTTCTACCAAATAGCTGTCTGTCGAACTCGCCAAGAAAGAAACTAGGCTAGGACTGGCAAAAAATAGGAAAATACAGGCAAAGGCTGCCCAAGACATACTCAAATAACTCCCTAAACGAAGGCCTTGGACAATACGTTCGGGACGTTTCGCCCCAAAATTTTGAGAGATAAAAGTCGTCATCGATGCTGAAATAGCCGTCATTGGCAGCAAGGCAAAGGCCATGATTCTGCGCGCTGCTGTTTGAGCACTGATAATGACTGCACCAAAACTATTGACAGAGGATTGCAAAATGACACTTCCGATAGAGACGATTGACCCCATCAGACCCATGGCTAGCCCCTGCTCCAAGAGATCAACATAGAGAGACTTATTCCATTTGAAATGTTTCAAGCCTGGAAGAAGCTCTGGAACACTCTTACGAATATAAAAATAACAGAGAATAGCTGACAGACCTTGCGAGATAATAGTCGCAAGACCAGCAGACTGAACACCCAGATACAGTTGCGTAATAAAATACAAATCCAAGATCACATTAACGATAGCTGAGAAGATAAGAAAAGCAAGAGCCGCAAGGCTATCACCAATCGAGCGCAGTAAGCCTGCAAAAAGATTGTAAGCAAAACTAACCCCTACACAGGTAACAATCATGGAGATGTACTCGTAGGATTGAGGAAGGATTTCTACAGGTGTTTCTAGGTACTGCAAGAGTGGATAAAGACCGAAGAAACCCATCAACATGACAAGAGCACTCAGGATGGCACCCAGAATCCAAGTTGCTGCAACAGCTTCTTTAATCTTAGCAAAATTACGAGCACCGTAAAGGCGAGCGATGACAACTCCCATCCCATTTCCAACTCCGAGGGCAAAGCCGATGATCAGATCAAAAATAGCCGTCGTTGCTCCTACTGCTGCTAGAGATTCTTGTCCAAGGAACCGCCCTACAATCAAGACGTCAGCTGTATTATACAGTTGTTGGAAGATATTGGACAACAGAATTGGAAGGGCAAAACTCAAAAGCGAGGGGAGAATGGAGCCATGAATCAGGTCCACTGTTCGTTTTTTATTCATAAAGATATTATATCAGCTTTCCAGAGGACCGACAAGATTCTTTAACGAATCCTGAAATCAATTGCTTACAGAGAGACAATTTGCTATAATCAAGAAAAGGAGGTCATTTATGAGTTTGACCAGTCAATTAATAACCGATGTGTTTCCAGATCTTGATAAAGTTGAAAAGCTAAATAACGAAGCTTTCCCCGAGGAAGAACGGGTCCCTCTTTCTGAGTTTTTGCGCTATCAGGACCGAGATGACGCCCACTTTTTTGCTTTTTATAACGAAGAAGAATTTGTTGGCTTTGCTTTTGCCATCTCCAACCAAAAGGCCTTCTATATTAGCTTTTTCGCCATCATGCCTCACTTAAGAAGTCACGGGTATGGGAAGGAAATTATCGACAAACTAACTGATTTTTATCAGCGGACCATGTTGCTTGAAGTGGAGCGATTGGATGAAGAATGCGATAACTTGGAACAAAGAAAAGCTCGTATGAGCTTCTATCAACAAAATGGCTTTAAAACAGCTAACGCTTTTCTAGAGTATGATGGCTTGAGTTTTGAAATTCTCTACCGCGGTGACCATTTCGACGAGGAAGCCTATCGCGACATCTTCCAAAAATTACAAGATGAGCATTATTTTGATTTTCATATCAAATACAGACGCTTTAGTGATCATTAGTTGTTTCAAGGAAGAGAAGTCTAATGAACTTTCTCACAATAAAACGCATAATATCAAGGTTATGAATACCTGATATTATGCGTTTTTATGATGGCTCTATAATATTTGTAGTGGGTAAATCCCCCAATAATTGACTCATAGTCTTAAGAACTTAAGCTAAATACAACCATTCTTTCACTCAATCCCCATCTTCGCTGCTTTCTCTGCATGGATAACTGTTGTGTCATAAAGAGGAAGAGCTATATCAGATTGCTTTACTAGAAGACCAATCTCTGTACAGCCTAGGATAACGGCTTCTGCACCAGCATTTTTTAAATCGTCTATAACGGTAAGATATGTCTGTTTTGAACTTTCTCTGATATCTCCCAGACAGAGTTCATCATAGATAATCCGATTGACGTCCGCAATGCCTGCTTGGTCTGGAATCAGCACTTCTAGCCCAGATTCTAGTAATTTCTCCTTGTAAAAGTCTTGGGTCATGGTGTACTTAGTCCCCAAGAGTCCAACCTTTCGAATACCATCATCTACCAGGGCTTGAGCAGTTGCTTGCGCAATGTGCAAAATTGGAATTGCAATTTTCTTCTGAATCTGCGGCGCAACCTTGTGCATGGTATTGGTACAGATGACGATAAAGTCCGCACCCGCCTGCTCTAAGCGCTGGGCAATGTCCGCCAGCACCTGCGCACTCTTGTCCCAGTCTCCAACAGCCTGATAATGCTCAATCTCTGCAAAATCCACACTGTAAAGCAGGATTTTAGCAGAATGCAGACCGCCTAGTTCCCTTTTGATAGTTTCGTTGATAATTTGGTAGTAAGAAGTGGTGCTTTCCCAACTCATACCCCCGATTAAACCGATTGTTTTCATCGTCTAATTAAACTCCTCCTTGTTAATGATTGCCAATGAATTGTACAATATGCTACTGTGAGATCTGTTTCCGACGGCAATCGCAAACAACACTTCCGTGATAGTCGTCTCTTTACATCCTTCCACAAAGGGATCACTAATAATTTAGTTCATAACAGTCTTAATTTATATGACTAAATCCAGATTTTTAGCTTATCACTCTATCATCAAATTTTGGCTAATTTATATAGTTTATATTCATAGTGATAGGTGGAATAAGTTAACAAAAAACCTGTTGTATTATACCGTAAGAAAAAATGTGGTAGTTATTCAAACGGGCTGTCCTCATTATACTACTAAAATCCCTTACTTACAATATATTATTCCCAACCTAAAATATCTGATTGCCAAATTCTCAACTTGTTCATTCTATTCTTTAAACAAAACTAGGAGAACTGAGCATACTGCTCTGCAAGTTTGCCTTATTTTGAAATATCATAAAGATTATGGCGGCGAAAAACTACTAAATAAAGTAAGAAAATAATCCATAAAATTGGAAGCCCCCAATTCACCAGAGAAAGACCAGCTGTAAACGGCATAGTCTTAAACAGAATAAATAAGATAAGGAGTAAAACAACTAACACAATGAAAGAGGGGGCGTTTCCAACTGTAACAGAGACATTGTCATTTTCTTTGATATCTAGAAGTAATGTCTGACTTGTAAATCCCAGAATGTCTTTAATATAAAGAGAATGTTTTCCTGCCGATAGTTCAATTTGCTTATCTACAATTGCAGTAACTTTGCCTTGATTGACATCGTCCACTATCAGATAAAGCAAGCCTCTGTCATTGACAAAACTTAATTTTCTATGAAGTTGCAAAACAGCCATAATAAATACCTCCTAACGACCAATATTATATATGTTTTAAAAATTGAATATAGGCAGATGCGCTTCTCTCAATTTCTTACTTTGTTGAAACCGGGTGTCCTCTCTGAACCATAAAAAGCAAAGAGATCACGATAATTTCAGCGACAATAAAAATTTAAATAAAATCTTAAAAGGAACTAATCCCTGCTCAAGAGTATAATAATATTTCCCATCAGGTTGATAATCCTTTTCCTGAATCCCAGCAGATACTGCTAATGCTATTTTTCTCCTCTGTAATTTATCTCCTCCATTTTTACCATAAGACCAACCATAAATTAATACATTATCTATCCACTTTTTAGCAATGACGGACTAGAAAAATTAAATATAGAAAATTGAAAAACTAAGTTTTGATGAGATTCAACTAATTACTATTCTCTTTTTTTATTTATAGTACCTTCTGGGCATTCTTTATATAATTCATGAAATTGTATATTCTTCTAGATATTTCCCCAATTCCTCAATCCAACGTTTATTAATGGTTGAATGTTCCATATCTGAGTGTGTCACTATGATTAATGTTTTCATCTATATTTTTCTCCCTATTTATTAGGTACTGAATTATCAAACTAGGTGCACAAATTCCTCATAGATACTTCATAAGATATTATTCAATTTAGACATTTCTGAGCTCTATGATTTAGTTTTTCTTCCTATTTTTTTGAATTAAGAAATCATCAATCTTTATCCGGTGTTGTGATTTCATTTGTCAATTACTTCACCATCAGAGTCATTAGCAGTTATAATTATCCTACTTTAACAGCTAGTTGATTTGAGGAAATGAAAATAGCAAATCTGTTAGTGCGGCAAGACAATTTCTATCATTTTAACCAATATTCTCTATTCCCTATTTCAAATACTTATCGGTTTTTTATTGGTTTTTACGAATGGTCTGAGAAATTAGTGAAGTAAGATAATTTTACTTACTACAGAAATTATGAAACTATTTTTAGATACTCCTTAGGACTCTATCTCAGATTACCCAAAGGAATAGAATTTCCCGATTCATGCATTGCTCTATTCGGTTCGAAGAGCTTCAACAGGATTCTTGCGAGCGGCAATCTTGGAAGGAATATAGCCGGCAAAGAATGTCAAAATAATGCTAAGAGCCACTAATACAGCTGCATTCTCAGGAGAGAGGTTAGCTGTGAAACCTTTGATATTCAACGAATCAGCTACCAATTGGTTAATGGGAATAGTCAGAAGTGTTGCGATTCCGATACCTAATACCCCAGAGCTCAAACCTAACAGCCCTGCTTCAGCATTAAAAATGCGCGAAATATCTTTCTTACGACTTCCCAGAGCTCGCAAAATTCCGATTTCTTTCGTTCTCTCTACAACAGAAACATAGATTAAAATTCCAATCATAATGGAAGAAACTAACAGTGAGATGCCTGAAAAGGCAGTTAGAATAAAGGTTACAGAACCAATAATATCAGTAAAAGCCTCTGATACTGTTTTTGCCATATCCGTATAGGAGACAGAATAGCGTTCATAATCATTGCTGTTTTTGCCATATTTTTTGGCTACATCTTCATTAAATGTGTGTATAGTTTGCAGGATCTTCTTTCGATCTTCAAAAGACTTGGCATAAAAACTTAAACTTGTTGGTGTGTTATCACCTCCTAGTTGTTGCATCATTGTTTGGTAGCTTTCTTCTGACAGAACCTCGCCACTGATGTCCAAGACACTACGGGTCTGGCTTTTTTCCTGTGCTTGAACAATAGCTGAACTTTTTTCTACCTCCAATAATTGATTGAGAAAAGTTTGACTATAGCCAATCGTTCCATTAAATGGGGTTGTGGTGGCATCCTTTAGCTGCATGATTTCTGTTATTCTCAGAGTTTGCCCTTCTTGATAAAGGCTGTCTGTCACTTCATTAGGAATAAAGCGCTCTCCAATTTGTCGGAAATATTGGTCATTTGTAAGAACATGGATTTCTTTACCAAGAAGTTCCTCTACCTTTACTTTATTTTTTCCCTTATAACCTAACATAGCAAGTTGTTGTTCGCTTAAACTACCATCTGAATCTAAAAATAGAATAGCTTGATTACCAGTTGGATACTTAAATATCTTATCTTCGCTAGCAACTAATCGGTACTTATCCGTAATGGTGGTTTCATCTGTTGGAAGAACTGCAAAGTTGGTAGTAGTTGCCATTAAAGTTCGTACCACATTATCTTGAATCTGATGGATCTGACCATCTGTATCCTTGACAAAAGCCTTAAGAGTATAACCAGTATTGAAATTTAGACTTTTGTAGTAAGATTTAGCATGCTTTTTCATATATGAGATGAAATCGCCGTCTTTTCCCCCTAGAGCATCTTCAGTGTAACGATTCTGATGTGTTTTCCCTTGCTCAGCTACCTTGATTTCTTTGATTGGGTTTTCAGTTTTTTCTGCTAATCGATCGGATAAGGTTCGAATTCCTCCTGAGTCTGCTGCTGATATAGTTATGGGCATAGTGGAAAGGGTGTCTTCCTGCATACTTTTAATATAGCCATTCATCCCAGATGAAATCGCTAAAACAGAAGTAATACCTATAATTCCAATACTTGCTGCAAAAATCGTTAAGATACTCCGAACTTTCTTAGTCAGCAAATTTTTAAAACTAGAGCTAATTGCCCGAGCAAAAGACATAGAAGTTTTGCCCAGCTTGTAACCCTTATTGGAATCAATTTGAGGATTTGGGGCTGTATCTTCGATAATCTTTCCATCTGATAATCGGACAATTCGACTACTACATTTTTCTGCCAACTCAGGATTATGAGTCACCATGATAACCAACTTACCCTGACTGATTTTCTTAATCAATTCCATAATTTGTATACTAGTGCTACCGTCTAGTGCGCCAGTAGGTTCATCAGCTAAAATAATTTTAGGATTGGTTACCAAGGCCCGAGCAATAGCCACTCGCTGCATCTGACCACCAGATAATTGATTAGGTTTCTTGTGAATATGCTGCTCCAGTCCAACATCTTTCAGAGCTACAACAGCTCTTTCCTGACTTTCTTTATTGGATAAACCTGAGATAGATAGAGCTATTTTAACATTTTCTAATACTGACAAATGGCTGATGAGCTGGTAATTTTGAAAGATGAAACCAATGGTCCCATTACGATAACTATCCCAATCTTTATCTTTGAAAGATTTCGTAGAAGTGCCATCTACAATCATATCTCCTTCATCATAACTATCTAAACCACCAATAATATTGAGGAGAGTTGTTTTGCCGCTGCCACTAGCGCCTAGGATAGAGACAAATTCATGTTCACCAAAACGGATGGATACATCATTCAGTACTCGGTTTTCTTCCTCACCACTATTGTAAATCTTTGTAATATGCTTTAATTCTAACATCAGCATCTCCTCTCTTCTTGCTCTCTACCTGACATACAGTCAAAATTCCAAGAAAAGTCTGTTTTTATAATTTTATTGACATTTATCAAATGCAGCTGGCGATCTGAGCTATGTCTTCCAAAAATTGTTGGCGTTTATCATCGGAAATCTTTTCGACACCTGCTAATTGAGTCAATTTAACCGGTGAAACAGCACAAGTTTTTAAAATTTGATTTTTCAGGACTTTACCATAGTCCTGAGCAAAAGGTGTTACAAAAGAAGGTGTGTTATGAGTCGTGATAATCCAAGCAGATTTTCCTTGTAAATGTCCTTCAAGACCGACTTTTTTATAAGAATAAGCAAAACCAGCTACAAAGACACGATCAATGAACCCTTTAAGTATGGCAGGCATGCCACTCCACCAAAGAGGGAAAATAAAGATTAGATGATCTGCCCAAGTAACCAAATCACGGTATTCCTCCATTTCAACAACTTTGTCTAAGTCACGCCGTTTATGACTTTCATCAAATCGTAATATCGGGTCAAATTGCTCATTGTATAAATCTAAGGTTTTAACAGAATGTTTGCTCGAAATGTTAGCTTGAACCTGCTTGAGAATCGCTCCGTTAAAACTTTGATGGGTTGGGTGAGTATAGATGATTAAAATATTCATGATCGTTCTCCTTTGATATAAATATCAAGCATATGCTCAATAGTAGTTTGAATCGCTTTGTTATCAAAATCATAACCAATGGGACTGTTCGCCAGAACGGCAAGACCTGAAATGAAACTCCAAAAGTGAAACAATGTTTCAGCTTCACTATTGGTGAACTGTTCCTCTTTACGGAGCTTCAAAACAATACGCTTAAATTCTTCAAAACCTGGTAAATCTGAATCCAGCGAAATAGTATCCTGTGTGACCTTCATATATTTGAAAGGAAATTTAACAAAGAGAGCTTCAAAGAAATATGGATACTGTTTGGCAAAGGTGATGAAGTTAAATCCCATTTTAGCCAATTGATGACGAGCAGAAGCTTCCAAATCAATTTCCTGTTGCATTTCTTGATTGAGAAAAGTAGAGAGGCGTTTTAAAACCACTTTTAAATAATTTTCTTTGCTTTCAAAATGGCGATAAGGAGTTCCGTGGGTCACACCACAAGATTTAGCAATAGTTCTCAGCGAAAGTTGATCAATGCCATGTTTTTTGATCTCTTCCACTCCTGTCTGAATAAGTCTTTCTTTCAATTCTGCTGTGTTGCGTTTCATATCTCTCCTCCAAAAGTATACATCGTCTACATTTTTAGTATACACTGTCTACATTGTTTTGTCAATTCTAAGAGTATAATAAAATCCCTTTTCATTGTAAAAAGAATAAAAAGGGATTAGAGATAGAAAAGCCAGCATAGTTTATGCTTATTCATTCTACAGAGAGTTTGCTCTTCTTAAAATATATCTATAATAAAACAGTCGCATCAGAAAGCCTGCCGTCCAGCCAAAAGGGGCGGCCATCCAAATGCCATTAAATCCTAGGGAAGTACGGGATAGCAAGACGGCTAAAGGCACTTGAAGAATACAGAAAGTTGTGATAGAAGCAATCAAAGGAAGAAGAGATTTTCCATAACCTAATAATAAGCCATTTAACACCTGCATCGCTCCGAAAATCAGATAAAAGCTTGATACAATACGCAAATACTGTTGACCGATTTGAATGACGGCTGCATCATGATTAAAAATGGAAATGAATGCTGGAGCAAAAACAAAAATCATAACAGAAATGCAGATTGATAAACTGATTGAAAATAATAAGGTACTTCTACCACCCTTGCTAATGCGCTCTCTTTTCTCAGCCCCTTCATTTTGAGCTGTAAAATTCATCAATGCCTGTCCGAGATTAACAGCAGGCATTTCTGCAAAAGAGTCAACCTTAGACGCTGCTGTATAGGCTGCAATAGCGCTTGTTCCAAAACTGTTGACAAGAAACTGAATCACCAGAAAGCCAAAACTAATGAAAACCTGCTGCAGCATAGCAGGAAGCCCAATAGATAACGATGAACGCAATTCTTTGCTGCTCCATTTTAAATCGGATAAATGAGGAAATAAGTCTGGATATTTTTGCTTCATGTACAATAAACAGACAAAGAAAGAAAAGTACTGAGCGATGACAGTAGCACCGGCGGCACCAGCAACACCACAATGAAAGCCAGCAATAAAAACTACATCTAAAAATGCATTCAGACAAACCGAACTAATTAAAATATAAGTTGGTGTCTTAGAATCTCCAATCCCTCTCAAACAATTCGCTAAAGTATTGTATGCAAAAAGCGGCACTAAGCCTAAAAAGATAATTTTTAAATAAACATCCGCATCAGCTAATAAAGATTGAGGTACATTTAATTGTTTTAGAAATATGCTCGAATAGAAAATCCCCAAAATTGTTAAAATAAAAGCTAGAATACTCGTGAAAATCAAGTTCGTATCAAGAATATCTTTCATCTTTTGGAAACGTTTTGCTCCATAAAGCTGGGAGATAAGTACACTGGCTCCAATGGAGATTCCTGTTGAAAGGGCAACTGTTAAGGCTACTACTTGAGCACTAGCACCAACAGCTGCCAATCCTTTTGTCCCCACAAGATTTCCGACAATGGCAGTGTCTGTCACATTATATAATTGCTCAAATAAATTTCCTAAGAGGATGGGAACAGAAAAATAGAGTATAGTTTTTAATTCATTTCCTTTAGTTAAGTCCGTCATTTATTTTCTCCTTTTAATCTGCTATAATAAGATTAAAACCATACAATTCGTACAATATCATTATAAATAAAAAATTGGCTCTTATTATCCAAAAAATTGTCGGCAAGATAATTTTATAAGGAGAGAATATGTCTGTTAATTCATTTGAACATTATCCCATGACGTGGAAACCTAATAAGAAACTGTTAAAAGCCCCTCTGTACCTTACACTGGCAGAGTTGCTAGAGCAAGATATTGTCAGCGGCCGGCTGGCATCTGAAACCAAATTGCCGCCACAGCGTGAGTTAGCAGACTTTTTAGATATTAATCTCAGCACTATTACACGAGCTTTTAAACTATGCGAACAAAAAGGAATCATTTATGCTGTTATTGGTAAGGGAACGTTTGTGTCGCCAAATAAAGCAACTCCTTTAGGGGCGCTTGAAAAGAATCAGTCACTAATTCCACTCGGTAATCTGAGACCTTACTATCAACTGAACACTATTGCATCAGATACCGTTAGGCGATTGCTGCAGAGCCCTTCTATTGATAGACTCTTTCGCTTTGATACGGTTAATGATACCGACTGGCACACAAGAATTGCCCAGTATTGGCTGAAAAATTTTTCTCTCAGTACTTCTCAAGAGAATATCTTTCTAACCTCCGGCACTCAAAACGCACTTGTTTTGCTTTTTTTAACGGTATTTCAGGCTGGTGATAAGATTGCCACAGATACCTTTACCTATACCAATTTCATCTCCCTAGCCCGTCAGTTTCGGATTGAATTGATTCCCATCATATCTGATACTAAAGGCATTCTTCCTGAAGATTTGGAGAAAAAGTGCCAACAGCATCAGATTAAGGGAATTTATCTAGTGCCGACAAACAATAATCCAACTGGTGCTACCTTAACCGCACAGCGCCGAAAAACTTTAGCTGATATCATCATAAAACATCAGCTTTTGTTAATTGAAGATGATACCTATGCCTTTATCAATAAGCAACAGCTGCCTCCATTAGCCAGCCTGATTCCTGACTGTACCTTTTATATACATGGGCTTTCAAAAGCGTTGTTTCCTGGCTTGCGGATCGCCTATATGGTCGTGCCTGACCGATTTATCAAAAAGATTTCACTTACAGCTAACAATATCAATACTCATATCTCTTTGTTAAATGCTGAAATTACCAGTGAACTCATTTCAAGTGGACAAGCCCAAGAAATTATCCAGCAAAAAAACCGATTGTCAGAAGAACGCAATCGTCTTTACCGTCAGTTCTTCCCTGAAGTTACTTCTGAGAATCCTTTTGCTTTATTTCAATGGCTGCCATTACCAAAGAAATGGAAAGGATATGAAGTTGAAACTCTTGCCTGGCAGCATGGTGTAGAAATTCTTTGTGCAGAACGGTTTTTTGTCGGCGGTATCATAGAGCAGTCAGCCTTACGAGTATCCATCTGTTCGCCAGAAAATATGGAAGAATTAGAAAGAGGACTAAATATCCTTACGAATTTATTAAGATGATAAGAAGTACGAATTATATTAAAAATGATATTCTTTTACTCTTAAGAGAAAATTGAGAAAAAATAACATAAAACGGATTAATCGGTTAAAAGTTGTACAATAGGGCCTGTCAAAGAATTTTGACTTAGCTCCCCCCTAAATGTCAAAGAATTTAACCTAGACCAAAAAGGAGAAAAACGATATGATGATGATGAAAAGAGAAATGCTTGGAAAGCAGTTAAGAAGAAGCAGAGAAGTATTTGGCTACAGTCAGATTCAAGTAGCTAATTTGCTTGGTGTCTCCCGGCAAACAGTTTCTAACTGGGAAAATGACAAAACGATTCCAGATGGCATCAGTCTAATACAGTTAGCAGATATTTATCATATTTCTCTAGATGAATTATGCGGTCGGACAGTTTTGCTAAAATCGACATCTCATTCGGTTAGTAAGGTGGAAATCGGGCAAATGCTTGGCTTAGTTGGTGTATTCCTATGCTGCTCGCTCGTTAGTCTGACAAATATCCTATTTTTTAGTTTCCTTTTTCTCTGCTTCTTAATCTTTTTCATCTATTCTCATTTTCAAAAATACAATCATTAATATTGGAGGTCAGAAATGACGAAAGAAACAAGAGGATTAGCCTTAATTGCGGGTATTTATTTTCTTCTTTTTGTAATTCCGCATTTTATACATTTTTCATATGGAAATCAGTCACTTAGGATGATTATCCCGCTGCTGGCTTATATTTTCCTAGCTTTATTTGGGCTCTATGTGTTGCGCTATCGGTTAAAGGAAAATTTGTTGTGGATAAAACAGCATAAGCTGAAAAGTTTGGGGATTACACTGCTTGTTTTTTTAGCGATGACCCTCTTTACGATAGCAGGCAGTTTTTTAGCTCAGTTAGGCTATTCATTTTTTAACATTGACCAGGCAAACTTAACTAACGATACCAATATTGGATCGGCAATGAATTTGTTTCCTGTACCTCTGCTAATCTTGGTTTTAGGTATCTTAGGACCTTTTGTTGAAGAAATTATCTATCGTTATATTTTGCTAAATTTTTTTAAAAAATATTGCTCTGTGGGAGTGGCGATTTTTTTATCCAGTCTTTGTTTTGCCATGATTCATGTCAATCATTTTACAGCCAATGAATTGTTAGGCGTTTTACCTCATTTTATGTCAGGTATTGTCTTTGCTTATACTTATTACAAAACAGATAATCTCCTTTTTTCATCTGCTGTGCATATCAGCAATAATACCAGTATATTTTTGCTGATATAAAGACGGGACTATGCCTAAACCGAGGTTGTTTCATCTGCTTTGAATTCTATATTTATTAAGGAAGAAGGTTCTTTTATATGTTGACCAGCTGTTTTAGTTTTTTAGTCATCCTTTGTATTTTAGTCTATTTCTATTTAATGTTAGACTTGCATATAAAAAATAAGGGTATCTACAGTCCAGTCAGACATGCTGTCAGTGACTACGGTGTAGGGGAGTATAAATATCTTTTTAACTGGGCAGGAATTGTCAGTACATTCCGTAATATTTTCTTGATAGGTGCTCTTATCTGTTGGAACTATGAGACTGCCTTTAAAGAAAAAGCTATTTGGTTATTGGTACTGGCCTTGGTGGGCTATTTCGGAATTATGGTTTTTCCAACAGATATTGAAGGAAGCCGCAAAACAATCAGCGGCCGCTTGCACTTGCTATTTGCTATTTTACAGTTTACCGTCTTGGCCATTTTTCTTTTTCAATTGACCGATGTAATGAGTGCATTAGTACCTTCGTTAGCTGTTTTCTTCTTGGCAATAGAATGGCTGATAAAGATTGGTTTATATGGATTGGTCGCCGCACTTATTTTACCTTTTTTAAAACCCTTCTTTGGGTTATTAGAACGCATTTTTCTGTACGCAAGCAATATTTATATTCTGATTTTTTGTATAATACTATTTCAACAAAAATAGATTATGGATTTCGTTATAGCCGTTTAGTGTATTCTTTATTATATATGAGGTTCTTAATAAAGAACTGCTTGACTTATACGATAAGATAGTAAAGCGAAAAGGGCGGAAGTTGCTTACTACAATTGAGATACTTTTACAACTAACTATAAGTGTGGTTACTAATTGAGATACAGATCATTTATTAGAAAGAGAAAACTATGCTGAATGAACAAGATACTTGTGTTCCGACGGGTATTTCTCCAAAAGAGACAGGCTTTGGTTATACTATGTCAGTAATTGGCAGGAAATATAAACGGCAATTCTACATATTTTACTAGAAAATCTTATTTTACTAGAAAATCTTATGAGTTTTTATTTGTGCACTTATATTGTATATTCAAGGTAGAAAAAAGTCCCATATGACCTATAATGAAAAGCGACTAAACAACTCATTAGAAAGAATCTTATAAAATCATTACATTTTGTCACAAACCTACTCGATATTAAAGACCCTAATATCCAAATTCTAGACATCATCAATAAGGATACTCACAAGAAAATCATCGCTAAACTGGACTACGACGCCCCATCTTGTCCTGATTGCGGAACCCAAATGAAGAAATATGACTTTCAAAAATCGTCTAAAATTCCTTACCTTGAAACAACTGGTATGCTTACCAAAATTCTCCTTAGAAAACGCCGTTTCAAGTGCTATCATTGTTCGAAAGTGATAGTCTCTGAGACTTCCCTCGCCAAGAAAGATCATCAAATCCCTCGTATGATCAATCAAAAGATTGCTCAAAAGTTGATTGAAAAGACTTCTATGACCGATATTGCTCATCAGCTGTCTATTTCAACTTCAACTGTTATTCGCAAGCTTAATGACTTCCGTTTTAAGCATGATTTTTCTCGTCTTCCAGAGATTATGTCTTGAAATGAGTATACCTTCACTAAGGAAAGGATGAGTTTCATTGCGCAAGATTTTGAAAAGCTCGACATCATCACTGTCCTTGAAGGTAGGACACAAACTATCATCCGAAATCACTTTCTTCGCTACGAGCAAGCTGTTCGCTGTCAGGTGAAAATCATTACGATGGATATGTTTAGTCCCTACTATGCCTTAGCTAAACAGCTTCGCTTTCGAATTTCTAAGCTCAGGCTGAAACAGTCTCCTAGACCGTTTCACTCCCAAACGCTAAAATCGTTCTAGATCGTTTTCACATTGTCCAACATCTTAGCCGTGCTATGAGTCGTGTGCGTGTCCAAATCATGAATCAGTTTGAGCGAAAATCTCATGAATATAAGGCTATCAAACGTTACTGGAAACTCATTCAACAGGATAGCCGTAAACTCAGCGATAAACGATTTTATCGCCCTACTTTTCGTATGCACTTGACGAATAAAGAAATTCTAGACAAGCTTTTGAGCTATTCAGAAGACTTGAAACACCACTATAATCTCTATCAGCTCTTGCTTTTTCACTTTCAGAATAAGGAACCCGAGAAATTTTTCGGACTCATTGAGGACAATCTAAAGCAGATCCATCCTCTTTTTCAGACTGTCTTTAAAATCTTTCTCAAGGACAAGGAGAAAATCGTCAATGCCCTTCAGTTACCTTATTCCAACGCAAAATTGGAAGCGACTAATAATCTCATTAAACTCATCAAACGAAACGCTTTTGGCTTTCGGAACTTTGACAACTTTAAAACTAGAATTCTCATCGCTCTCAACATCAAAAAAGAAAGGACGAAATTCGTCCTTTCTCGATCTTAACTGATTTCAACCCACTACAGTTGACAAAGAGCCGTTTTATCTTTAATCTTCAATTTCGATTTCAAGTCCATCGCCTAGGTCAAGCGTCACTTCTTGGTTAGGTGCCAAATCTTCTGCGACAGAGGTAGGAGTGGTTCCCTCTTCATCTTCAATCAAACCGTATTGAACACGAACCTGATGGTCAATCTCATCAAAAATCTCTGGGTGATCTGCCAAATATTTCTTAGCATTTTCAGATCCTTGTCCGATTTTTTCACCCTTGTAAGAGTACCATGCTCCCGCTTTTTGGATAATATCGAGATCACTTGCGATCTTCAAGAGCTCACCAGTCTTAGAAATCCCTTCTCCGTACATGATTTCAACGAAAGCTTCCTTAAACGGTGGAGCTACTTTATTTTTCACGACCTTGATCTTGGTTTCCTTACCGACATTGGTATCTTTTTGGTCACCAGTTCCTTTGATTTGTGTGCTTCCACGAACATCCAAACGGACCGAAGCGTAGAATTTCAGAGCACGTCCACCAGGTGTTGTTTCTGGATTTCCAAACATGACTCCAACTTTTTCACGCAACTGGTTGATAAAGATGGCAATTGTTTTGGTTTTATTGATAGAAGCACCAAGTTTACGCATGGCCTGGCTCATCATACGAGCCTGCAAACCAACGTGGCTATCTCCAATATCCCCATCAATTTCCGCACGAGGTACAAGGGCCGCAACCGAGTCGATAACGACGAGGTCAACTGCACCTGAGTCAATCAGTTTTCCTGCAATTTCAAGACCTTGCTCTCCTGAGTCTGGTTGTGACAAGAGCAGCTCATCAATATTCACACCAAGGGCTGCAGCATAGGCTGGGTCAAGAGCATGTTCCGCATCAATAAAGGCTGCAATACCACCTTCTTTCTGTGCTTGCGCGACAGCGTGAAGGGCAACCGTTGTCTTACCAGAAGACTCTGGTCCATAAATTTCGATGATGCGTCCCTTAGGATAACCACCTGAACCAAGAGCAATGTCAAGAGCCAAGGACCCTGAACTCATGACTTGCACTTTTTGCTCCGCACGCTCGCCCAAACGCATGATTGAGCCTTTACCAAAGTCTTTCTCAATCAATTTAAGAGCATCGTTCAAGGCTTTTTCACGATCAGCTCCAAACTTTTTTGAAATTTCATCTAATTTTTTTGGTTTTTTCGCCATTCTGTTCTCCTATATTCTACTGGTCCTTAGACCTATTTACTATTATATCAAAAGTTAGTCACTTAATAAAGCCTTGCGAACTAGGTTAAAGGCATGCATAACCGCGATGTGACGTACATCTGCTCGACTTCTGCCTCCAATATTAACTTTGATGACCTCAGTTCCTTGCTCCTGTGCCAATCCTATAAAGACTGTCCCAGCTGGATGCCCCTCTAAGCTATCTGGCCCTGCCACACCCGTCAAACTGACTCCGTAGTCAGACTGAGTCTTGAGTCGTGCCTGCTCTGCCATTTTTCGAGCCGTAAACTCAGAAACGACTCCGTGTTCTTTTAGCTCTTGCTCAGAAATATCCAGCATCTTGGACTTTTCCTCTAGACTGTAGGTGACAAATCCTCCATTAAAGATAGCTGACACACCTGAAAAGTCTGCTAAAGTAGCCTGAAAGAGGCCTGCCGTCAAACTCTCTGCTGCAGTAATGCTTTTCTGTCTCTTCTTTAGCTCTTCTACAACGACACTTGCTAGGCTGGTTTCTTCCCCATATCCATAACAGATGTCTCGCAGTGAATGTCCATCGAAAGTCTGGCGATTCAAGATTTGATTTTCTAGGATATCCAGCACTCGATCAGCCTTTTCTTGACTGACTGCTTTTGTGGACAAGCGCAAGGTCACTTCTCCCGTCTTGGCATAAGGCGCCAAGGTCGGATCTGTTTGATGGTCAATCAAATCCGCCAAAATAGTCACCAACTGACTCTCACCAATCCCAAAGAAACGAAGCACTCGTGAGTATAACTTGGTACCAGTCATTAACTTGGGTAAGAGTTGATTTAAGACCATAGGTTTCAATTCACTAGGTGGTCCTGGAAGGACTACGTAGGTCACGCCATCTACTTCCGACACCCCTCCTACTGCTAAACCAGTCTCATTTGGTAGTGGGGTCGCCCCTTCTACAATTTGGGCTTGCCGCTCATTATTTGGTGTTCGCGCATAGTCTGGCCTTTGGGCAAAAAAGATATCTAGTTTTTCCTGCGCTTGAGGATTAAACTCTAGATTTTTTCCCAAAAATTTAGCCAGAGTTTGTTTGGTCAAATCATCCTCGGTTGGTCCCAAGCCCCCTGTCAAGATCACAAGATTACTACGTTGACTCGCAATCTCAAGCAAGGACAAAAGACGAGCTTCATTGTCTCCGACAGCTGTTTGAAAATAAACATCTACCCCGATTTCGGCTAGTTTCTCTGATAAAAACTGAGCATTGGTATTGACGATCTGCCCTGTTAAAATTTCTGTTCCGACAGCAATAATTTCTGCTTTCATTTTTCCTCCTATTTATCTATTCGAATTTTTTTGAAAAAATCGCAGGAAATTTCCTACGATTTGATTCTTTGTTTTATTCTACCTCTTCGTTTGAAGCGTTAGTACTGGTCGAAGGTGCTGTCCGACCAAAGGCTGTTTCGTACAGTACCGCATTGGTTTCCAATTCTGTCACTGGCTCTTTACCTAGTGAACTACGCAAGAGATTTTGCATTTCGAGCATATGTTCTGAAGTGACAATCTGATAAGAAATCCCTTGTATCTCAGCATCTTCCCCACGCAATTGATGCGTTTCGATATTCTTAAAAGAATCTTGATAGCCGAGCAATTGTGGAATGCTCTTAGCTGATAAGTCCACATTGGTCTGCATGTTGTCACTCAAAGCTTTTAAAATCCCTTGATAATGACTCACACTGTTCAGACTCAAAACCTTCTCTACGATTTTTTGAATGACTTCACGTTGACGTTTTTGACGCCCATAGTCTCCTTCAGGATCTTGGTAACGCATCCGTGAATACACCAAGGCTTCCTCACCATTCAAGTTTTGTTCCCCAACACCAATGGAAATCTTATTAAACTCTTCTTGGTCAGTGATAGAAATTGGAAAACCAAGTGTATTGTTGACGGTGATCCCACCAACTGCATCCACCAATTGCTGAAGTCCCTGCATGTTAACCATCACATAGCGGTCAATGTGGATATTCATCATCTTTTGAATAGTAGAAATTGCAAGTTCCGCACCACCATTAGCATAGGCCGCATTGAGTTTGGCTTCCTGAACTTGACCATTTCCATTCTCGATCTTAGTCAGAATATCCCGTTCCAAACTCATCATAGTGGTTTTCTTTGTTTTGGGATTAACCGTCAGGAGTATCATAGAATCACTATTTCCTGCCCACGGATCTGTACGTTCCGAATTTCCCGTATCTACCCCCATTAGGAGAATCGTTAAAGGCTCAGTTGCTTCTATAACGTTGGTTTCTTCACCAATTTTTTTGTAAGTTTTTTGACTCAGGGTTGCAGTCCCCTGCTGATAGATTGTGTAGGCATAAATTCCTACACCTACAACTGTTACGGCCAGGAAACCTAGCACCATTCCAATTAATTTTTTGATCATCTTGTTATTCATCTATCAATTTGCCCATCAGACAAACATCTAAAAATATCCCTTCTGCTAAATAGGCTCCTCTTTCTTGCAAGCCTTCTATGATAAATCCCATTTTTGAATAGAGGTGGATAGCAGCCTCGTTTCGTTTTTGTACACTGAGTTGCAAGCGGCGCAAGACACCACTGGCTTTAGCCCACTCGATGCCTTCTTCTAGGAGTATTGTAGCCAAGCCTTGGTTCCAAAATTTCTTGCGAACTGCTAGAAAAACATCTCCAATATGCCGAACTCTTAAATGTTGATCCGCTGTGATATTTAAGATACCTGCAATCTCATCATTCAGTAAGGCGAGGAGAGTAATTTGATTCTCCGATGCAGCTTGTTTTTCGATAAAAAGAGCCATTTCAGACGCTGTCATCATGATACCATTTTCATCTAGGCTAGTGAAGTCTGTCTCTTGACCGACACAATCTAAAAATGCAATCAAAGCTGTAGCATCTGAAGTCTCTGCCTCACGAATGCACAACTCATACTCCATCATGAAGCTCCTTGATGAGTTGTTCAGCCCGAGGGCCATGAGCCGTAAAATGAAGACAACGACCCTCAGCTTCTTTCAAAATTTCCAATTCCAAATAGGAATCTGGTAAATCCTCACCCAAAAGATGCCCCCACTCAATAACGGTCACACCGCCACCAAAGAGAAACTCATCCAAGTCAATAGAATCAGCATCTCCTTCGATACGGTAGACATCCAAATGGTAAAGCGGCAGACGCCCTTCATACTCTCTCACGATAGTATAAGTTGGACTTTTAATCATCTGACGGATATCCAAACCCTTGGCAATACCTTTTGTAAAGGTTGTTTTACCCGCACCCAACTCTCCCGTCAAAATCAGAACATCGTCTTTTTGGAGCAAATGACCTAATCTTTCTCCGAGAGCTAGAAGCTCTTCTTCATTTTTTGTGTACATGTTACTATTATACCAAAAAGTTTCCTTTTGTGTGAATTTTCTTTATAGACTTACTATGCTAAATTTATAGTTCTCCTTGCCTTTCTCAGAAAAAGGTAAAAATACAAATAACAAATAAAACATCGCGAATCACATGTCCGTAAAATGAAATTTCCCTTTGCACGGATTTTGGAAAGAGGAAACGCGCACATAAAAAACCGAGACCGATATAAAGGAGAATGGAGGAGATCGTTACGGGATTTCTCAAGAAAATAATCGTGCCTAAAACGGAAATCACAACCGTTCTCTTCTTGTTGAGATGGTTGTCCATATCCCGAATATATTTATCAAAAGGTAAGAAAATCCATAGATCTACTCCCAGCAAGAAAAAGAATGAAGGCAAAAAGAGGTCAACTAGATCCTGCTGAAGCTCAGTACCAACTTGGATACTTTCTGATAAAATGAAACAGCTGGCTAAAAGATTGATGATTAAAAGAAGATTATGGATAAGCTTCACTTTCTCTGCAGAATGCAAAATACTATGACTTTTCTGACCCAAAGTATGGAAGTAATTAATCCCAGCACAAAAACCAGAAACTCCCACTATGAGAATTAAAAAATAGACATTTTCTTCTCTTAAGGATAAAAATGATTCCTTCCACAATAAACAACTTCCAAATAAAATTTGAGCGACAGCTAATAATAATAAAACACGAATTGATTTCATCATTTCCTTTTCTTCCTCCATATAAGAAATTATACTCTGGCAGGATTAGAAAATGATAAATGACTTCCAAAATGTCACATTAGGACGCTGAACGGTACAAAAAACAGTTCCGTCATTCACAGAACTGTTCTCTTCTAATCTAATCCCTAAACCAGAGGGCGATTTCTCGTTTAGCTGACTCTTCTGAATCTGATCCATGTACCACGTTTTGAATGGCTTGATTTTCTCCTGCTGCCTTAGCAAAATCTCCCCGGATAGTTCCTGGTAGAGCCTCTTCTGGACGAGTGGCCCCCATCATGTCACGCCAGCTTTCAATTACCTTTGGTCCTGAAATGATTCCCACAATTATTGGACCTGAGGTCATAAATTGACGGATAGGAGGATAAAAACTTTTTTCAACCAAGTCGCGATAGTGTTGGTCAATCAAATCTTCTGAAACGGTTGAACGTAACTCTAATTTTTCGAGTTTGAAACCACGTCGCTCAATTCTTTTCAAAACCTCGCCAACTAGACCTCTCTTCACACCATCTGGCTTAATGATAAAGAATGTTTGTTCCATATAAATCCCCTTGTCATTTTAGTTCTTCTATTCTACCACACTTTATGGAAAAGTGGGAAAATTTTCTGAAACAAAGCAAAGAGAACCCGAAGGTTCTCTTATTTGCTTTTATTCTACAGTTTCTTCAGATTG
This sequence comes from Streptococcus cristatus, assembly GCF_019685515.1. Classification (GTDB taxonomy): domain Bacteria; phylum Bacillota; class Bacilli; order Lactobacillales; family Streptococcaceae; genus Streptococcus. The sequence continues at coordinate 275,915 of NZ_JABFFN010000001.1, read as the reverse complement.
GATTTCCACCGTTTCATCTACTGGAGCAAGTTCTGTCTCTTCTTGTTCAGGAGCCAGATATTCTGCGTCATTGATTGCCTGTGGTTCAAGGTTACGGTAGCGAGCCATACCAGTACCTGCTGGGATGATCTTACCGATGATAACATTTTCCTTGAGTCCAAGGAGATGGTCTTTCTTACCGCGGATGGCTGCATCTGTAAGGACACGAGTTGTTTCCTGGAAGGAAGCCGCTGACAAGAAACTGTTTGTTTCAAGTGAAGCTTTGGTGATTCCCATAAGGACTGGGCGACCAGTCGCTGGAACTCCACCGGCGATAAGGACTTCTTTGTTCGCATCTGTAAAATCGTTGATGTCTAAAAGGGTACCCATGAGAAGATCTGTATCACCTGGATCCATGACACGGACTTTACGGATCATTTGACGAACCATAACCTCGATGTGTTTGTCTCCGATTTCTACCCCTTGGCTACGGTAAACTTTTTGGACTTCACCGAGAAGGTAAGTTTCAACTGACAAGACATCACGAACAGCAAGGAGATGTTTTGGTTGGATAGAACCCTCTGTCAATGCTGCACCACGAGAAACTTGGTCTCCAACTTCAACACGCATACGTGCTGTAAACGGAACGACATATTCACCTTCGCCAGTTTCACCCTTAACAAAGACTTTCTTAGTACGAGTTGATGCGTCTTCTTCGATAGCTGTAACTTGTCCCTTGACCTCTGTAATAACCGCTTCCCCTTTTGGATTGCGGGCTTCAAAGATTTCTTGGACACGAGGAAGACCTTGAGTGATATCGGTATTTGAGGCAACCCCACCCGTGTGGAAGGTACGCATTGTAAGTTGTGTACCAGGTTCCCCGATAGATTGGGCAGCGATTGTACCAACTGCTTCACCAACTTCAACCGCATCACCAGTCGCCAAGTTGATACCGTAACAGTGACGGCAGACACCATGACGAGTGTTACATGTAAATACGGAACGGATAGTCACTTCTTCCACACCAGCATTGACAATCTCGCGCGCCTTGTCTTCTGTGATTAACTCATTTGGACCAATGATGACTTCGCCAGTTTCTGGGTGTTTAACAGTTTTCTTAGTATAACGACCATTGAGACGTTCTTCGAGAGACTCGATCATCTCTTTTCCTTCTGCGATAGAGCGGATTAAGAGACCACGGTCTGTTCCACAGTCGTCCTCACGGATGATAACGTCTTGGGCAACGTCAACCAAACGACGAGTCAAGTAACCTGAGTCGGCTGTCTTAAGGGCCGTATCGGTCATACCTTTACGCGCACCGTGAGTTGAGAAGAACATTTCGAGTACTGACAAACCTTCGCGGAAGTTTGAAAGGATTGGCAATTCCATGATACGTCCGTTCGGAGCGGCCATCAGACCACGCATACCGGCAAGTTGTGAGAAGTTCGAGATGTTACCACGGGCTCCTGAGTCCATCATCATAACGATTGGGTTCTTCGGATCTTGATTATCGATCAAGCGTTTTTCCAATTTCTCACGAGCTGCACGCCATTCAGCTGTAACGGCATTGTAACGTTCATCATCAGTGATCAAACCACGACGGAACTGTTTTGTGATTTGTTCTACACGCTTATGAGATTCTTCAATGATTTCAGCCTTGTCTTCAACCACTGGGATATCAGCAATCCCCACTGTCAATCCAGCAAGTGTTGAATGATGGTAACCTAAGTCTTTCAATCGGTCCAAGAATGCAGAGGTTTCTGTTGTACGGAAACGTTTGAAAATCTCAGCGATGATATTTCCAAGGTTTTTCTTCTTGAATGGAGGATTGAGTTCAAGGTTGCGAATGGCTTCCTTGATATCGCCACCTAGTGGCAAGAAGTATTTAGCTGGAAGCCCTTCTGTCAAGTTCGCATTATTTGGCTCTTGCAAGTAAGGTAGACCCTCTGGCATGATGTCGTTGAAGAGGATTTTACCAACTGTTGTCAGCAAGACCTTGTGTTTTTGCTCTTCTGTCCATGGTTTGTTGAGGCTGTCTGTCGCGATACCAACACGTGAGTGGAGGTGAACATAACCATTGCGATAAGCCATGACAGCTTCGTCACGATCCTTGAAGACCATTCCTTCACCTTCACGACCAGCTTCTTCCATAGTCAAGTAGTAGTTACCCAAAACCATGTCCTGAGATGGAGTAACAACTGGTTTACCATCTTTCGGGTTCAAGATGTGCTCAGCAGCAAGCATGAGGATACGAGCTTCTGCTTGAGCTTCTTCTGAAAGCGGTACGTGGATGGCCATTTGGTCCCCGTCAAAGTCGGCATTGTAGGCTTCACAGACAAGTGGGTGCAAGCGAAGGGCCTTACCATCAATCAAGACAGGCTCGAAGGCTTGGATACCCAAACGGTGAAGGGTCGGTGCGCGGTTCAAAAGCACTGGGTGTTCTTTGATTACTTCTTCGAGGATATCCCAGATACGCTCATCTCCGCGTTCTACCAAGCGTTTAGCTGCTTTGACGTTTTGTACGATATCACGCGCAACGATTTCACGCATAACAAATGGTTTAAAGAGCTCAATCGCCATTTCACGTGGCACACCACATTGGTACATCTTAAGAGTTGGACCAACGGCGATAACGGAACGTCCTGAGAAGTCAACACGTTTACCGAGCAAGTTTTGACGGAAGCGTCCTTGTTTACCTTTAAGCATGTGGCTCAATGATTTCAATGGACGGCTACCTGGTCCTGTGATTGGACGACCACGACGGCCATTATCAATTAAAGCGTCAACCGCTTCTTGAAGCATACGCTTCTCATTTTGAACGATGATACCTGGTGCATTCAACTCAAGCAAACGAGCCAAACGGTTGTTACGGTTAATCACACGACGGTAAAGGTCATTCAAGTCAGATGAGGCAAAACGGCCACCATCCAACTGCAACATTGGACGGAGATCTGGTGGAATAACTGGAAGGATGTTGAGAACCATCCATTCAGGTTTGTTCCCAGACTTGTAAAAGGCATCCAAAACATCCAAACGACGGATAGCTTTGACACGTTTTTGTCCAGTAGCTGTTTTCAACTCTTCTTTGAGTTCAGCAATTTCTTTTTCAAGATCTACTTGTTTCAACAGGTCTTGGATGGCTTCGGCACCCATCTTGGCAACGAATGATCCATAGCCATACTCACGCAAGCGCTCACGGTATTCGCGCTCTGTCATGATAGACTTGTGCTCAAGTGGTGTATCCTTAGGATCAATCACCACATAAGCCGCAAAGTAGATAACTTCCTCGAGGGCACGAGGGCTCATATCAAGGGTCAAGCCCATACGGCTTGGAATCCCCTTGAAATACCAGATGTGAGATACAGGAGCTTTCAACTCGATGTGCCCCATACGCTCACGACGAACTTTTGTACGCGTTACTTCAACCCCACAACGGTCACAAACAATCCCTCTGTAACGAATGCGTTTGTACTTACCACAAGCACATTCCCAGTCTTTAGTAGGACCGAAGATGACTTCGTCAAAGAGTCCTTCACGTTCTGGTTTCAAGGTACGGTAATTGATTGTTTCAGGTTTTTTGACTTCTCCATAAGACCATGAACGGACTTTGCTTGGAGAAGCTAGGGTGATTTGCATACTTTTAAAACGATTTACATCAACCACTATTTCTTCCCTTTCTATTCTAAGTGAACTGCTTATTCTTGTTCAGCAGTTTCTTCTGTTGCTTCCGCTTTTGTTGCTTTCTCAGCCTCTTCAGCTTCAAAGGCTGCTTTAGCCTCTTGGGCTGCTTTTTCGCGGGCTTTTTCAAGGTCATCTACGTGGATGACATCTTCGTCCATTCCTTCATCCAAGTCACGAAGTTCCACCTCTTGATCATCTTCGTCAAGGACACGCATGTCAAGACCAAGAGATTGCAATTCTTTCACAAGAACTCGGAAGGATTCTGGAACACCTGGTTTTGGAATTGGTTTTCCTTTTGTAATAGCTTCATAAGCTCTCAAACGTCCGTTGATATCGTCAGATTTGTAAGTCAAGATTTCTTGAAGAACATTTGACGCACCATAAGCCTCAAGAGCCCAAACCTCCATCTCACCGAAACGTTGTCCACCAAACTGAGCTTTACCTCCAAGTGGCTGTTGAGTAACGGTTGAGTAAGGTCCGACTGAACGCGCGTGCAATTTATCATCAACCATGTGGTGGAGTTTGATCATGTACATGACACCAACTGATACACGGTTATCAAATGGCTCACCAGTACGGCCATCGTAAAGGATTGTTTTAGCATCGCTGTCCATACCTGCTTCTTTAACGGTTGACCAAAGGTCTTCAGAACTTGCTCCGTCAAAGACTGGTGTTGCGATGTGGATACCAAGAGTACGTGCTGCCATACCAAGGTGGAGTTCCATAACCTGACCGATATTCATACGTGATGGCACCCCAAGTGGGTTCAACATGATGTCGACTGGAGTTCCGTCTGGAAGGTAAGGCATGTCTTCTACAGGAACGATACGAGAGACAACCCCTTTGTTTCCGTGACGCCCGGCCATCTTATCTCCGACCTTGATCTTCCGTTTTTGAGCGATGTAGACGCGAACCAGCATGTTAACGCCTGATTGCAACTCATCTCCATTTGCACGTGTAAAGATCTTAACATCACGAACGACACCATCGGCACCGTGTGGTACACGAAGAGAAGTATCACGCACTTCACGAGACTTGTCTCCGAAGATAGCGTGTAAGAGACGTTCTTCAGCTGAGAGGTCTTTTTCACCCTTAGGTGTGACTTTCCCTACAAGAATATCCCCTTCTTTAACTTCGGCACCAATACGGATAATTCCCATTTCGTCAAGGTTTTTAAGGGCATCTTCCCCAACGTTTGGAATTTCACGAGTAATTTCTTCAGGCCCAAGCTTTGTATCACGCGTTTCTGATTCGTATTCTTCGAGGTGGACAGATGTGTAGACATCGTCTTTGACCAAGCGTTCGCTCATGATAACGGCATCCTCGAAGTTGTAACCTTCCCAAGTCATGTAGGCAACGATTGGGTTTTGTCCAAGCGCCATTTCCCCTTTTTCCATAGAAGGTCCGTCAGCGATAAAGTCGCCTTTTTCAACGATGTCCCCAACTTTAACAAGGGTACGTTGGTTGTAGGCAGTGCCTGAGTTTGAACGACGGAATTTTTGAACATGGTAGACATCTAGGGAACCATCTTCACGGCGAACTTCTACCTTGTCCGCATCTGCGTAGGTAACTTTACCGTCATGCTGAGCAATAACCGCAGCTCCAGAGTCGTGAGCTGCTTGGTATTCCATACCAGTACCAACGTAAGGTGCTTTTGGATCAATCAATGGCACAGCCTGACGTTGCATGTTGGCACCCATGAGGGCACGGTTGGAGTCATCGTTTTCCAAGAAAGGAATACATGCAGTCGCAACGGCAACTACCTGTTTTGGTGACACGTCCATGTAATCAACCACTTCTGCTGGATACTCTTGGTTGACCCCTTGGTGACGTCCCATGACAACTTTCTCAGCAAAAGTACCATCTTCGTTCAATTTTGAATTAGCCTGTGCTACAGTAAATTCATCTTCTTCATCGGCTGTCAACCAAACGATTTCGTTTGTGACTACACCAGTTTCACGGTCAACCTTACGGTATGGTGTTTGAACAAATCCATACTTGTTCAAGTGACCGTATGATGACAAGTTATTGATCAAACCGATGTTAGGTCCTTCAGGTGTTTCAATTGGACACATACGACCATAGTGAGTGTAGTGCACGTCACGTACTTCATATCCAGCACGGTCACGAGTCAAACCACCAGGCCCTAAAGCTGACAAACGACGTTTGTGAGACAACTCAGAAAGTGGGTTGTGTTGGTCCATGAACTGGGACAATTGTGAAGAACCAAAGAATTCTTTGATCGCAGCTGTCACAGGGCGGATGTTGATAATTTGTTGCGGTGTTAAAACTTCATTGTCCTGAACAGACATACGTTCACGGACATTACGTTCCATACGAGAAAGTCCAAGACGTACTTGGTTAGCAAGCAATTCACCAACTGCACGGATACGACGGTTTCCAAGGTGGTCGATATCATCCACACGTCCGATACCTTCTGCCAAGTTGAGGAAGTAGCTCATCTCTGCAAGGATATCCGCAGGAGTTACAACACGAACCTTGTCGTCTGGATTGGCATTTCCGATGATGGTTACAACACGGTCTGGGTCCGTTGGAGCAACAACCTTGAATTTTTGAAGGACAACTGGTTCTGTCAGAACAGCTGCATCGTTTGGAATATAAACGATCTTGTTCAAGTCGCCATCCAAGTGACTCTCGATACTTTCGATCACGCTACGAGTCATAACGGTGCCAGCTTCTACCAAGATTTCACCCGTTTCAGGATCTACCAATGGCTCAGCGATGGTTTGGTTGAGCAAGCGTGTCTTGATGTTCAATTTTTTATTAATCTTGTAACGACCAACGGCTGCCAAATCGTAGCGACGTGGATCGAAGAAACGTGCCACAAGCAAGCTACGTGAGCTTTCAGCAGTCTTAGGCTCACCTGGACGAAGGCGTTCGTAAATTTCTTTCAAAGCCTCGTCTGTACGAGAGTCCATTGGATTCTTGTGGATATCTTTTTCAACAGTATTGCGAACCAATTCGCTATCACCAAAGATATCAAAGATTTCATCATCACCTGAGAAACCAAGCGCACGAACCAAGGTCGTAAATGGAATCTTACGAGTACGGTCGATACGAGTATAAGCGATGTCTTTTGAGTCGCTTTCAAGTTCCAACCAAGCTCCACGGTTAGGGATAACAGTTGAGCCGTATCCCACTTTACCGTTCTTGTCTACTTTGTCGTTAAAGTAAACACCTGGTGAGCGGACCAACTGAGAAACGATAATACGTTCACCACCATTGATGATGAAAGTACCCATTTCGGTCATGATTGGGAAATCACCAAAGAAGACTTCTTGGGTCTTGATTTCGCCTGTTTCTTTATTGATCAAGCGGAAGGTTACAAAAATTGGTGCTGAGTAGCTAGCATCGTGGATACGAGCTTCTTCGAGCGTGTATTTTGGTTCCTTGATTTCATAGCCAACAAATTCCAACTCCATTGTGTCTGTGAAGTTTGAAATTGGCAATACATCTTCAAATACTTCCTTAAGACCGTGATCTAGGAAATCTTTGAATGAATCCGTTTGAATTTCAATCAAATTTGGTAAGTCAAGAACTTCTTTGATTCTTGAAAAACTACGACGGGTACGATGTTTCCCGTATTGAACGTCATGTCCTGCCAAGATGATTCTCCTTTGTAAATAAATTCCAAGCCTTGTCAATCAGGCTTTTCTAATCGTCATATGGTTTTTTAAACCCCTATCACCGTGTCCCTTTGATGAATTTTCAGAATCTTTAAATCTTTGTTACAAACACTCAAAAACCTGAAAAAAAGCACAAAAAGAGCAGCTAAATCTGACTTTTTCAGAAGATTTAACTGCTGTGAGCCTTGTCTGGACAATATTTCAGACAAAACCTACGACAAATGATTACTCGTATTATACCTTATTTAGCTAGATTTTTCAAGGTTTTTTTACTATTTTTTAAACAATCTTTTCCTATATATTATTTTAAAATTTCAAGAGAATGAAGCATTATATTTTCTCTTAAAAGTTAGGAAAACGCTTGCACTAATGTTTACCTCGTGCTATACTGATAGGGAACAACTACACAAGGAGAATTGTGATGAAAAAGATCCCATCTCAAACTGAGAAAAAAATGATTTATGGTATCCGTTCCTTGAAGAACGGAACTGGTTCTGTCCTCATTGGTGCCAGCATTGTCTTGCTTTCTGCTACAATGCCAACTATTTCGGCCAACGAAAACCTGCCTCAAACTCAGGAAAATATCAGCGCTGTGACCAAGGCCCCTACTGAGACTGAAACGAGTCAAACTCAAAAGGAAACGCCTATTTCTGAACAAAAGAATGCAAACGCTTCCCTTGATTCTAAAAAGGAAGCCCCAGCTGCGGAAACTACTACAGCGCCAGAAACACCTAAAACAGAAGATGCTACTACAAACCAGGCTGACAGCAAGGAAGAGAAAGTAAATGCCAGCACTTCAACGCCAACTTCAGATCAAAAACCACAAGCTGATACATCCTCTGAAGAACCCATCGCAGATAACCACTTCCGCATCCATGTAAAAAAACTCCCTGAAGAAAACAAAGACTCTCAAGGTCTTTGGACTTGGGACGATGTTGAAAAACCGTCTGAAAACTGGCCCAATGGAGCCAAGTCCTTTAAGGATGCCAAGCAAGATGACTACGGCTATTACCTCGATGTCAAACTCAAAAATGAGCAAGCCAAGAAAGTCAGCTTCCTTATCAACAATACCAAGGGGGATAACCTTACCGGAGACCGTTCAGTAGAGCGTCTCTCTCCAAAAATGAATGAGGCTTGGCTAGATGAAAACTACAAGGTATACAACTACCGTCCTCAGCCAGCAGGAACTGTCCGTGTCAACTATGACCGCACCGATGGCAACTACGACAAAAAATCTCTCTGGTATTGGGGCGATGTCAAGACTCCAAGCAGTGGAGAATGGCCTGACGGTACTGACTTTACCGCAACTGGAAAATATGGTCGCTACATTGATATCCCACTCAATGAAGCTGCGAGAGAATTTGGATTTTTATTACTAGACGAAAGCAAGAAAGGCGATGATGTGAAAATCAGAAAAGAGGATTATAAATTCACTGATCTAAAAAATCACAGTCAGATTTTCCTCAAAGATGATGACGAAACCATCTACACCAACCCCTACTATGTGCACGATATCCGCATGACTGGTGCCCAACACGTGGCTAAATCTCGTATCGAAAGCAGTTTTTCTACCCTAGTTGGAGCTAAGAAAGACGACATCCTCAAACACTCCAGCATCACTGATTACCAAGGAAATAAAGTGGCTATCACAGACGTGGAAGTAGATGAGGCAGGTAAAAAAGTGACTTACATCGGCGACTTCTCTGACACTCAACACCCTTACACTGTCAGCTACAATTCAGACCGCTTTACCACACGTTCAAGCTGGCGCCTCAAGGATGAGTCCTACAGTTACGATGGTCCACTCGGCGCAACTCTAAAAGAAGATGGCAAGCGGGTTGATCTCACCCTCTGGTCTCCAAGTGCTGATAAGGTTTCCGTTGTTGTCTATGACAAGAAAGACCCTGAAAAAGTAGTTGGAACTGTCGCCCTTGAAAAAGGAGAAAAAGGAACCTGGAAACAAACTCTGGATGCAAACTCTGGTCTCGGTATCAGCAACTACACTGGCTATTACTACCACTACCAAATCGAGCGCCAAGGTAAAACTGTCCTCGTTCTTGACCCTTATGCCAAATCATTAGCGGCTTGGAACAGTGACCTAGCAAAAACAGATGCCGCTCATAAGGTCGCTAAGGCTGCCTTTGTTGATCCATCCAAACTAGGTCCGCAAGACTTGACCTATGGGAAGATTCGTAACTTCAAATCGCGTGAAGATGCCGTTATATATGAAGCTCATGTGCGTGACTTCACTTCGGATCCTGCCATCGCAAAAGACTTGACCAAGCCATTTGGTACCTTTGAAGCCTTTATCGAAAAACTAGACTATCTCAAGGACTTGGGTGTGACCCACATCCAGCTCCTTCCAGTCTTGTCTTACTACTTTGTCAATGAATTGAAAAACCATGAGCGTTTGTCTGCCTACGCTTCAAGCAACAGCAATTACAACTGGGGATATGACCCTCAAAACTACTTCTCCTTGACTGGTATGTACTCAAGCGATCCTAAGAATCCAGAAAAACGTATTGCCGAATTCAAAAACCTCATCAACGAAATCCACAAACGTGGCATGGGGGCTATCCTGGACGTGGTCTACAACCATACTGCCAATGTTGATATTTTTGAAGATATTGAGCCAAACTACTACCACTTTATGGACGCAGACGGAACTCCACGTACTAGCTTTGGAGGCGGCCGTTTAGGAACAACCCACTACATGTCTAAGCGTGTCTTGGTAGACTCCATCAAGTATCTGGTTGAAACCTACAAAGTGGATGGTTTTCGTTTCGATATGATGGGTGATCACGATGCAGCTTCAATCGAAGAAGCTTACAAGGCTGCACGCGCCCTCAATCCAAATCTTATCATGCTAGGTGAAGGCTGGAGAACCTATACTGGTGATGAGAACATGCCTACCAAGCCTGCTGACCAAGATTGGATGAAACATACCGATACTGTCGCTGTCTTTTCAGATGATATCCGTAACAACCTCAAGTCTGGTTATCCAAACGAAGGGCAGCCTGCCTTTATCACAGGTGGAAAACGCGATATCAATACCATCTTTAAAAATCTGATTGCTCAACCAACTAACTTTGAAGCAGACAGTCCTGGAGATGTGATCCAGTATATCGCAGCCCATGATAACTTGACCCTCTTTGACATCATTGCCCAGTCTATCAAAAAAGACCCAAGCAAGGCGGAAAACTACGCTGAGATCCATCGTCGTTTGCGACTTGGAAACCTCATGGTCTTGACTGCTCAAGGAACTCCGTTTATCCACTCTGGGCAGGAATATGGACGTACCAAACAATTCCTTGACCCAGCCTACAAGACTCCTGTCCCAGACGATAAGGTGCCAAACAAATCTCACTTGTTACGTGACAAAGACGGCAAACCATTTGTCTATCCTTACTTTATCCATGACTCTTACGACTCTAGTGATGCTGTCAACAAGTTTGATTGGACCAAGGCTACTGATAGCAAAGCATATCCTGAAAATGTCAAGAGCCATGACTACATGAAAGGATTGATTGCTCTTCGTCAATCTACAGACGCCTTCCGACTCAAGAGTCTACAAGATATCAAAGAACGCGTCCAACTCATCACTGTCCCAGGCCAAAATGGTGTTGAAAAAGAAGACGTGGTCATCGGCTACCAAATCACAGCTCCAAACGGAGATATCTACGCAGTCTTTGTCAATGCAGATGATAAGGCTCGCGAATTCAACTTGGGAACTGCCTTTGCTCACTTGAGAAAGGCCGAAGTCCTCGCAGATGAAAACCAAGCCGGACCAGTAGGAATCGCTAAACCTCAAGGTCTCGAATGGACTGAAAAAGGCTTGAAATTGAACGCTCTCACTGCCGTTGTTCTCCGCTTGTCTCAAGGTGGCGCCATCGTCGCTCCAGCTATGGAAGAAAAACCAGAATTTGATCTTTCTAGCTTGGAAGTTGAACCAGAACAAGGCCGAGCTCAAAACCTAGCAGCAAATCCTGACACTCAAGAAACTGCTGCAGAGGCTCTTTCTCAGAAAATCCTTCCAAACACAGGAACTGAGAGCAAATCCCTTCTTGCCCTTGCTGGATTTAGCATCCTTGCCCTTCTCGGACTTGGATGGTTGATAAAAAACAAGAAAAAGCAATAACCTAGCCCTCCTATAGAAAAAATACCCCATGGTCAGAAGTATCTTCTAGTCATGGGGTGTTGTTTTTATGATACACTTATCTATCAAATCATATATTCTACACTATAGCTAGCGTCTGATAAGATACGAGCCAGGAACTGCTTGGTACGTTCTTCTTGCGGACGACTAAAGAAATCATGTGGATTGTTCTCCTCTACGATACGGCCTCCATCCATGAAAATAACGTGGTTAGCGACATCTCTAGCAAATCCCATCTCATGCGTGACGACCACCATGGTCACACCTTCTCCCGCCAACTGTTTCAGAACATCCAAAACATCTCCAACCAACTCAGGGTCTAGTGCTGATGTTGGTTCATCCAGCAAAATGACCTCGGGCTTGACGGCAATAGCACGCGCAATTCCTATTCGTTGTTGTTGCCCTCCAGATAGCTGGGAAGGGTAGTAGTCTTTGTAGGCCAGTAAACCAACTTTCCCCAAGGCAGATTCTGCACGTTTGAGCGCTTCTTCCTTAGGAACTTTACGAGCTACGATTAGGCCTTCTAGAATATTTTCCAGAGCAGTTTTATTTGCAAAGAGATTGTAGTGTTGGAAAACAAAGGCTGTTTTTTGGCGAATTTCTAGAATGTCTTTCTTGCTTAATTTGGCTAAGTCATAAGTTTTTCCTGCCAAGGTCAAACGGCCACTGTCAGCTTTTTCTAAGTGATTGAAACAACGGAGAAAGGTCGTTTTCCCCGAACCTGATGGTCCTAAGATAACAACGACATCCCCTTGATTGACCTGGAGATTGACATCCTCCAGCACCTGCCTCTCTCCAAATGTTTTTGCGATATGTTCTACTTGTAACATCCTGTCCTCCTATACAAAACGTGCGCTAGATGCTTTGGCACTCTTTTCTTTTTTCACATAGCCTTTCTCCAGTAGGGAGAAGCCCCACTGAATCAAACCACAGATCAAAATATACTGCAAAAAGATTACAAAATAAGACTCAAAATACTGGTAACCGTAGGACGCCTCCACACGAGCAATAGCAGTGATATCCTTGATGGTCATGACAAAGACCAAGGAGGTCCCTTTGACGATATTGATCACCAGATTGGCCAAGTTAGGCAAGGCTGAGCGCAAGGCTTGAGGAAAAACAATCCTTAGATAGGCCTGGCTCGTAGTTAGCCCAATCGCATGCGCTGCCTCTAGTTGTCCCTTGTCCACCGTCAAGATCGCTGAACGCAAAATCTCCGATAAACTCCCGACTGTCATCAAACTATAAATGATAAAGGCATAATAGAGAGGGTCAAGCTTGAAAATATCAAGGTCACTTCCTATGCTTTTGAGAAATTGATTCAGCAGGCTTGGAAACAAACTATAAAAGAAGAGAATCAATAAAATCGGTGGAGTCGCTCGGATAAAGGCCAGATAGACCAGAGAAAAACTCCTCACCCCTCGAACCTTGTAAATCTGCCCCAAGGCTAAAAATAGAGCCGGTAAAAAGCTTAAGACCATAGCCACAATCATGATAATCAAGGTGATCGGCACACCCTTCAAAGTCTCCAGAAAGGTCTTTACAATATAGTCTATATCCATTTCTTACCTCCCTTTTGTTTCCAAAGACTTCTCAAGCAAACGACTCAAGCTAGAAATAACCAAGGCAATGCCCCAGTAAAGAAGCGCAACTGCCGTATAGGTTTCCAGAGAGTAGTTCCCTAAATTACGACTGATCAAGAGATTGCCTGCCCCCATAACATCAACGAAACCAATCGTATAGGCCAAGGCAGCATCCCGCATAAGATTGAGAATAGCGGTCGTTATATTGGGAAGAGCAACTTGAAAAGCTTGAGGAAAAATGATTCTCCAAAAAGTCTGACTTGGAGTCAAACCAATACTAAGCCCAGCCTCTGTCTGCCCCTTTGGAATAGCTTGATAGGCCGCCTTGAAAACCTCGGCAACAATAGCCGCAAACAAGAGAATCATCGTCAGGAGAACAAAAATAGTTTTAGACCAGTTGTTGATATCCAAACCAAGCCACCATTTCAGAAATTCTGGCAAGCCATAAAAGACTAGAAAAAGCAAGATAATCGGCGGTGTACAACGAAGGGTAAAGATATAGCCTTTGGAAATCGCTGTAAAACTCTTGTCTTCTCCTACTTGTGCCCAGGCCAAGAGACCTCCAAAAAGGGAACCAAGAAGAGTGGTAAAAAAGAGAATAGACAAGGTCATAGGAAGTGCCTGCCATAAGGTCGGCAAAAACTGAAAGACCTTGGAAAAATCATAAGAAACCATGCAAAACCCTTTCTAGTCTTGGAATTTCTGGTCTAGTCTTTGTCTACGTAACTAAAGACATCTTCTTTAAAGTATTGCTGAGATAGCTTAGCAAGCGTGCCATCTTCTTTCAATTCTTTAATTGCTTTTTCGTATTCTTTAGCAAATTTCTCACCCTTTTCATCACGGTGAATCAAGGGATAAGTTGGAATACCCTTGTATGGGAACCAGCTGAGTTTGTCCGCATATTGGTGGTAAGGGCCATCTTCTGCGGTAACTGCTTTTTCAAAGGACAGTTTGATATCAAAGAAGGCGTCATAACGTCCTTCTAAGACCCAGGCATAGGCATCTGCCACCTTAAAGGATTCAGCCGCTGTCAGCTCAATCGGTGCGTCCTGATGTTTTTCATTGTAGCTGGTGATAACATTCCATTGAGCATTCTGTGGAGAGATGGGAACCAATTTCCCTTTATTCTTAGCAAAGTCATCAATGGTTTTGTATTTCTGTTCATCTTCTTTTCTGACAGTAAATCCGATGATGCTCGCTCCGACTGGTTCAGATGGAATGACAAACTTTTTAGCTCGTTCATCTGTGTACCAAGCTCCCTTGGTTCCGATGTCATACTTGCCTGATTCCAGACCAATCAAGAGGTCGTCATCACTGGTACCCGTATATTCAAATTGATAGTTTACCAACTTCTCATCAACAGCCTTCAAAACAGCTACTTCATAACCATCTGATTCCCCTTTTTCATTGACAAAGTCATAAGGTACGTAGTTTTGTGTATGGGCAACCTTCAAGGTTATGACTTCAGCAGACGAAGCCGTTCCTCCCTCCTTGGCTGGAGCACCAGTTAAACTTCTCCCGATAATCGTTACCCCAATTACTGCAACAACTGCTACACCACCGATAATCCATGCTTTTTTACTCATCTTTTTCTCCTTTAGTTTTCAAGCGCTTCTCTCACCCACTGGATACGTTCAACTGCGATATCACTTGGAATGGTACAATCTGCCCCAAGTACCAAGCCCTGTTCCCCAGATTCTGCAACTAGTTTCTTTGCCTCAGCCTGAATGGCGTCCTTGCTACCAGTATACAGCAAGCCCGTCTTGCCATTTTCGAATCCTCCAAGAACCGTACGCCCCTTGAAAATCTCACGACCTTCCTTGAGAGTGATTCCCTCTGGTCCTACAGCCCAGTTAAAGACTTGGGCTGGATAGTCTGCAAAAAGGTGAATATCATTTCGCGCTCCCTCGTAGCCACAGATATGAAGAACAGTAACACCATCAACAGCACTAGCTGCTTCCAGAACCGTTATCTCGCTAGGTGCAATGACGGCTTGATACTCTGCTGCCGACACTCGTTGATCTTGGATACTCTGCACGCTGAGGTAGATTCCATCAGCACCAGCCTCTTCGATGACAGCTCGACTGAGACTCGCAATATCTTCTGCAATCACATCCAACACCTTTTTAAGGGCTTCAGGATCTTCCACCAAAAAATCAGCAATGAGGTCATCCCCGCCAGATACTTCCCCAAGCAGCCACTTGAGATAGGTCACAGGAGCAAAAATATTGTAAATCGCAACGATATCTTCTGTAAACTCTTGCTTGATTTTCTTAATCAAGTCCACCTGCTCTTTTATCCAAGCGTGATTTGGTCCGAGTGGTTGAATGGCCGCCAATTCTTGAAGTGATTTTCCTTTGGCAATCGCTGGATTTGGATAAGCAAAGTAGCCATCACTCATAAGTTTGATAAAGTCTGGCTGAACTTCTCTGATAAAGCGCTTATGGCCTTGAATATTCTTTTCGATAATGGCTGGATTTGAGAAACCGTGTAGCCATTCGTCTTCTGATGTGAAATGGTGCCAAAAGCCTACTGGCACACGATCAACTTTCTCACCTCTAAATGCTTTTAAAACCCATTCTCTTTTTTCTGACATTCTTATTCTCCATTTCTTACTTTTTCAACAAATAAACTGCTTGCAATATCATTTGAGCGTAGAAAGGGGAGACTGGACTTGGAAAAATCCTGAACTCCACGACATCTCGCTCCATTTTTGCAGTGCTCATTTTTTACGACGCTTATAGCGACCAAGGCCAGCAAACCGACAACTGCAATGAAGATGCCCCATCTTTTACTTTTCATAGCTCCTCCTTTTAGAGAACAGCTGCCTGCCGAATCCAGTCCAACCTCTCTAAGTCAAAGTCATCTGGAACAGTACAGTCAGCTCCCAGAAGAACGCCTTTACTACCCGCTTCGGCCAGCAACCGCCTTGTTTCATTTTGCAATTCCGCCTTGGAACCTTGATAAAGCAAACTTTTCTTGCCATTTTCAAATCCACCTAAAACAGCCTTGCCTGGAAACAACTCTTGCCCCTGTGTCAAACTAACATCTTCATGATGAGTCGCCCAGTTGACCACTTGAGCTGGATAGTCCTTAAATATCGTCACATCATTGCTCGCACCTTCAAAACCACAGATATGGAGGATATTTGTCCCACCCACCTGATTAGCTGCCTCCAAAATCGCTATATTGCTCGGTTCGATATAGGTTTTGTAGAGTGCTGGTGTGATGCGCTCATCTTGAATTTCCTGGGTGCTGAGGTAAATCCCATCAACACCGCCTTGCTGGATGATTTTTTGGGTTAGGATAGCAATATCCCCTGCAATCACATCTAGAATCGCTCTGAATCGCTCAGGATTTTCAAGCAATAGATCAGCCACTTCCCTATCTCCTCGAGAAGTTTCTGAACGGAACCAGCGCTTGAGGTAGGAGATCGGTGAAAAGATATTGTAGAAAGAAGCGATTTCTTCGGTAAAGGTCTCTCGAATCGCTTGTACCACTTCCACCTGTTGCTGAATCCATGGGTGTTCCTCACCAATCGACTCAATAGAAGTCAGTTCCTGAATGCTTGCAACCTTAGAACTATAGACATTACTTGGATAAAGGAAAAAACCGTCGCTCATGATTTTGACAAAATCAGGGTGAATCCTTTCCACATAGTTACGATGCCCATCAACACTTTTTTGAAAGATACGTGGATTATTTAATCCCTGTCCCTTTTCTTCGAGTGTTACAAAATGAAACCAAAATCCCACAGGAACTCTTTCCACTTCATCACCTCGAATCGCTCTAAAGACTAGATCTCTTTTACTTGCCATACCTTTCTCCTTCCATTTGGATTGAAACCATCTTACCACTCCTTTTCCCCTTTTCCCAATATATATTGACTATCAACTCGATTGAAAATTTCTATATCTATGAAGAAAAAATCCCTGAAAAGCTTGATGTTACTAGCCCTTCAAAGATTCACTTTATTTTCATCTATTTTCCAAAAAGAAGCTGATATAGATTTTCTATCAAGCCGATTGAATTTTTTTATATCCATCTTCATTCCCAAATTAAGTACATAATTTTATCCTAATACCAAATTACTACTGAAAAATTTATTTTCTCCCGATATTTCCTTGCACAAATCCCATGAAAACGCTACAATATTAATAGACTATTATTAGGAGGATGGGATTATGAAAATATCCAAAGTTACCATTACAATTGCTTCTACACTTGCTTCCGTCATTTTACTGACTGGCTGTGGCACAAATTCGGCAAATTCACAGACAACACAAAGTAGTACATCTGATAATCAGGTTACCATGACCTATGATCAGTTGCGTTCAAGAGAAAACACTATGTCAACTCTTTGGTATCAAAAAGCAGCTGAAACTAAGGCACTCTATCTACAAGGTTATAATGTCGCTACTGGTCGTTTAAAAGAACTACTAAAAACACAGACAGATAAACCCTACTCTATCGTTTTGGACTTGGACGAAACCGTATTAGACAATAGCCCTTATCAAGCGCAAAATGTCAAAGATGGAACAGCATTTACCCCAGAAAACTGGGATGTCTGGGTAAAAAAAGCCGCAGCCAAGGCTGTACCAGGTGCTAAAGACTTTCTCCAATTTGCAGACCAAAACGGTGTCCAAATTTACTATGTATCTGACCGTACGATAGATCAGGTAGATGATACGATCAAAAACCTAGAAAATGAAGGAATTCCTGTACAAAGCCGCGATCATCTCATGTTCTTAGAAAAAGGCGTCAAATCTAAAGAAGGTCGTAGACAAGCAGTCCAAGAAAAAACCAACTTAGTCATGCTACTAGGAGACAATCTTGTGGACTTTGCAGAGTTTTCAAAGACCTCTGAAACTGAGCGCGACCAAAAATTAGAGGAATTACAAAAAGAGTTTGGTGAGAAATTCATTATTTTCCCTAACCCAATGTACGGATCATGGGAAAGCACTGTTTACAATGGTAATAAATTGGATGCCAAGGGTCAAACTGAAGAGCGCCAAAAAAACTTACAAGGTTTTGATAAATAAAATAAGGGAGCTATCTACCAGTTTACACCAACCACAAGATATCGTATTTGTGAGAATATCAAAAAGAGACGATTTCCGCTTGGAAATCGTCTTTTTTATTATTTTATCTTGTACTTGGTATAAACCAGTATATATTCCACTAGATAGTATGCTCTATCGCTTGTACCACTTCCACCTGTTTCTGAATCCATGGGTGTTCCTCACCAATCGACTCAACTGATTGAATTTTTTTATATCCTCTCTTTCATAGCAAAGTAAGCACGTACTTTGGGTGCCACTTGCGTGCCAAAGAGCTCAATAGCTCTCAGAACTTGATCATGTGGCATAGAACCAAGCGGTAGATGGAGCATGAAACGGTCCAAGTCTAAATCCTCAATCATGCGAATCAATTTTTCTGCTACCTGATCTGGATTGCCCACAAACATGGCACCATTTGGTCCAACCTGTTCAAGATATTGCTCATAAGTCAACTCCTGCCAGTGTGGACGGTCCTTGGAAATCGCATCCACCACTTGCTTAGTCGGATGGAAATAATCTTTGACAGCCTGCTCGCCATCCTCAGCAATCCAGCCCCAAGAATGAGCACCCACTTTCAGGTCTTTATCCGCATGACCGGCATCCCTTCCAATCTCACGATAAGCTTGAATCAGCTTTTTAAAATAGCGCGGATTGCCACCGATAATGGCATAGACAATCGGCAGCCCCGCCCGAGCAATCTTCACTGTTGACTCTACATGACCACCTGTCGCCACCCACAATGGCAATTTGTCCTGAACAGGACGAGGATAGACTTCTTTGCCAGAAATCGTTTGGGTCAATTGACCTTGCCAGTCTATCTTGGTCTTTTCATTGACTAACTGGAGCAAGTCTAATTTCTCATCAAAGAGAGCTTCATAGTCTTTCAAGTCATAGCCAAACAGAGGGAAGGACTCGGTGAATGAACCACGCCCAGCCATGATCTCTGCACGTCCATTTGACAAGGCATCGATGGTAGCATATTGTTGGAACAAGCGAATCGGATCCATACTCGAGAGAATGCTGACCGCACTAGTCAAACGAATCTTCTTGGTATTGACTGCCCCAGCTGCAAGAACAATCTCTGGCGCCGATACCGCAAAGTCCTCCCGATGATGCTCCCCAATCCCGTACACATCCAAACCAACCTTATCAGCTAGCTCTATCTCTGCCACCAACTGACGAATACGTTCATCATGACTGTAAATCTGTCCAGTCGCTTCTAGAGCTGTTGTTTCACCAAATGTTGAAATTCCTAATTCTACCATCCTGTTTCCTCGCTATCTCTTTTAGTTTTAGGGTATTTTATCACTAATTAGTTTTATTTTCAATAAATTTGCTCATTAGAAAAAGCCTAGATCAACTAGACTTTCTTGGTTTATTCTACTGTTACTGACTTAGCAAGGTTACGTGGTTTGTCCACATCAAGGCCACGGTGGAGTGTTGCAAAATAAGCGACCAATTGCGTTGGTACGACCATTGAGATTGGTGAGAGGTAAGGGTGGACGGTCGTAAGGACGATATCGTCTGTCTCTTTAGCAACATTCTCTTCTGCAATAGTGAGAACCTTGGCACCACGGGCTGCGACCTCTTGGATATTTCCACGAGTATGGTTGGCAAGGACTGGATCTGATAAGAGGGCCAAGACAGGCGTTCCTTCTTCAATCAAGGCAATGGTTCCATGCTTGAGTTCCCCTGCCGCAAAACCTTCACACTGGATGTAAGAAATCTCTTTTAGCTTAAGACTGGCTTCCATGGCTACATAGTAGTCTTGACCACGTCCGATGTAAAAGGCGTTGCGAGTTGTTTCGAGAAGGTCACGAACCTTTGCATCAATGGTTTCTTTCTCAGAAAGAGTTGATTCGATAGACTGAGCTACGATTGACAACTCATGAACCAAGTCAAAGGCTTGAGCTTTGGCATTACCGTTTGCTTCTCCGACTGCTTTTGCTAGGAAGGCAAGAGCTGCGATTTGCGCAGTATAAGCCTTGGTTGATGCTACGGCAATTTCAGGACCTGCATGAAGGAGCATGGTATGGTTGGCTTCACGTGAAAGAGTTGAGCCTGGAACGTTTGTCACTGTCAAGCTTGGGATTCCCATTTCATTGGCCTTAACCAAAACTTGACGGCTGTCAGCCGTTTCACCAGACTGGCTGATAAAGATAAAGAGTGGTTTCTTGCTGAGAAGTGGCATCCCATAGCCCCACTCAGATGAGATACCAAGTTCAACTGGTGTATCTGTCAATTCTTCTAGCATCTTTTTAGAAGCAAATCCTGCGTGGTAAGATGTCCCAGCTGCAAGGATGTAGATACGGTCTGCCTCTTGAACAGCCTTGATGATAGACGGGTCTACGACTACTTGACCAGCCTCATCTGTGTAAGCTTGGATCAACTTACGCATAACTGTCGGTTGCTCATCGATTTCCTTGAGCATGTAGTAAGGATAAGTTCCCTTACCGATATCAGACAAGTCAAGCTCAGCAGTATAGCTAGCACGCTCACGGCGATTGCCATCATAGTCTTGCACTTCAACGCTATTAGCCTTGACGATTACCAACTCTTGGTCATGGATTTCCATGTATTGGTTGGTTTCACGAATCATAGCCATGGCATCTGAGCAGACCATGTTATAGCCATCTCCAAGACCAATCAAAAGTGGTGATTTATTCTTAGCCACGTAGATGACTTCAGGATTTTGTGAATCAACCAAGGCAAAGGCATAAGACCCACGGATGATGTGAAGAGCTTTTTTGAAGGCTTCAAGAACTGACAAGCCATCTTCTTCAACAAATTTCCCAATCAAGTGAACAGCAATTTCCGTATCTGTTTGCCCCTTGAAGTGGTGACCTGCAAGGTATTCTTCCTTGATTTCAAGGTAGTTCTCAATCACCCCATTGTGCACCAAGACAAAACGTCCAGTCTCAGAGCGGTGTGGGTGAGCATTGTCCTCCGTTGGTTTTCCGTGAGTCGCCCAACGCGTATGTCCGATACCAGTTGTACCCTCAACACCAGCTGTCTTTGCAGATAATTCTGCGATACGACCGACAGCCTTGACTAGATGATTTTCAGCACCACCTAGGACAAAAATCCCCGCAGAATCATAACCACGGTATTCGAGCTTTTCAAGCCCCTGAATCAAAATATCAGTTGCATTTGTGTTTCCAACAACACCAACAATTCCACACATAGTATATACGACACAGACCAGCTGTGCTTTCTCCTTAAATTGGTATAGTCTGATTTCCCTTTTACAGAATCAGCAAAAACAGTATATACTTGTTTTTCTCACTTGTCAAGGATAAAAATTGGTATAGTTTTTCTACCTGGTATTTTATCAAGATTTCACTTGATATCTGACAAGTCAGCATCAATTACTTATAATAAAAAGAGGAGGTATTTGCCATGTGGTTTTTCTTCGCACTTTTATCAGCTGTCTTTGCAGCCTTAACGTCAATTTTAGCCAAGATTGGGATTGAGGGAGTTCCATCCAATCTAGCAACTGCTATTCGTACGGTCATCGTCATTCTTATGGCCTGGGCCATGGTTTTCTTGACCAATAGTCAGACTGAAATTGTCAACATCAGTAGAAAAAGTTGGCTCTTTCTCATCTTATCTGGTTTAGCCACTGGCGCCTCTTGGCTCTGCTACTACAAGGCCCTACAGATGGGCAATGCGACTGAGGTATCTGCTGTCGATAAATTCAGTCTCGTCATTACCCTTGTTCTAGCCTTTTTCTTTCTACAGGATATCCTGACATTTAAAACAATTATTGGCTGTATCCTGATTACGATCGGAACCTTAGTGATAATATTGTAATAAAAAGTGAGATGAACACCATCTCACTCTTTTTATTCTTAAAATCCATTATGGTCGCTGAGTTCTTTGAACCAATGGCCTGATTTCTTCAGGCGACGTTCCTGTGTTTCCAAGTCAAGTTCAATCAAACCGTAGCGGTTTTTATAACTGTTGAGCCATGACCAGCAGTCAATAAAGGTCCAAATCAAGTAGCCCTTACAGTTAGCACCGTCTTCAATAGCACGATGTAGTTCACGCAGATGCCCTTTGACAAAGTCAATACGATAGTCGTCCTGAATTATCCCATCTTGACGGAATTTTTCTTCACCTTCAACACCCATGCCATTCTCTGTCAGCATCCACTCAATATTACCATAATTTTCCTTGATATTTTGAGCGATATCATAAATCCCCTGCTCGTAGATTTCCCAACCGCGGTGAGGATTGATTTTACGGCCCGGCATGACGTAAGGCTCATAGAAATGTTCAGGCAAGAGCGGGCTATCAGGATGTTTAGCAAAACGTGGAGCCATGACGCGCAAGGGTTGGTAATAGTTGACTCCAAGAAAGTCCACAGTATGCTCCCGAATAAGATCCAACTCTTCAGCTGTAGAATCTGGCAGCAAATCATGCTCAGACAAGATTTCTACCAACTCCTGTGGATAAGCCCCCGAGACAGACGGATCTAGGAAAGATTGGGCTTGGAAGAGGTCGGCAATACGAGCAGCCTTGACATCTGCAGGATGCTGGCTACGTGGATAGGCTGGTGTCAAGTTAAGGACAATTCCAATCTTGGAATCAGGCAAAACTTCATGACAGACCTTAACCGCAAGACTGCTAGCCAGTTGCGTATGATAAGCAACCTTAACCGCCGCTTTGGCATCTACCTTGTGAGGATAGTGGGCATCGTAAAAATAGCCAAATTCTACGGGGACAATGGGCTCGTTAAAGGTAATCCATTGGTCCACCAAGTCACCATAAGTCTCAAAACAAAAACGAGCATAGTCTTCATAAGCCTTGACGGTTGTCTTATTTTCCCAACCATCCCCATCTTCTTGGAGGGCAAAAGGCAGGTCAAAGTGATAGAGATTGACTAAGAGACGAATCCCCTTGGCCTTAATAGCTTCAAAGACCTGACGGTAGAAAACCACCCCTTGCGGATTGACCTCTCCACGGCCCTGTGGGAAAATACGAGACCACTGGATAGAAGTTCGGAAGGCTGTATGCCCAGTCTCTACCAAAAACTCAATATCCTTTTCCCAGTTTTCATAGAAAGTTGATGTTTTGTCAGGTCCAATCCCATTGTAGTAGCGATTTGGTTCTACTTGGAACCAATAATCCCAGAGATTATCTCCTTTACCATCACCAAGCACTCGTCCTTCTGTCTGTGGTCCAGAAGTAGAGGAACCCCAAACAAAATCCTTTGGAAATTTTAGCATAGCTTTACCTCTTCGTTTACTCATTTTTCCCATTATATAGAAAAAACAAGGTAAAAACTAGTTACATTTTTGCCTTGTTTTTCTTCTGATTATAGTTTTTATTTCTTGCTTAGGATTTCAAGGGTTTCGAGCAAGTTGTCTGCGTGAACTTCAATTGTGTCACCAGTTGCCTTGATCTTAACTTCTACGATACCATCAGCCGCTTTCTTCCCAACAGTGATGCGGATTGGAAGACCAATCAAGTCGCTATCGCTGAATTTAACCCCGACACGTTCGTTACGGTCATCTGTCAAGACTTCGTAACCAGCTTCCATCAAGTTGGCTTCAAGTTTCTCTGTCAAGACTTGCGCTTCTTCATCTTTGACATTGACAGTGATCAAATGCACATCAAATGCTGCCAATTCTTTAGGGAAGTTAACTCCCCAAGCATAACGGTATTCACCTTTTGGCGTTTTGTTGACAAAGAGGCGAGCGTGTTGCTCTATAACGGCTGAGAGGAGACGACTAACACCGATACCGTAACAACCCATGATGATTGGCACAGCACGGCCATTTTCATCCAAGACATCTGCACCCATGCTTGCTGAATAACGAGTTCCGAGTTTGAAAATATGACCAATCTCGATACCACGCGCGAAGTTTAGAACACCTTGTCCGTCTGGTGAAATTTCACCCTCACGAACTTCACGGATATCCACATATTCTGCAGTGAAGTCACGACCTGGGTTCACGCCCGTCAAGTGATAGCCATCTTCATTAGCCCCCACAACAGCATTGCGAACATCTTGCACCTTACGATCTGCAATGATTTTCACATTCTCTGGCAAAGCAACTGGGCCAAGCGAACCAAATCCTGCTGGGATAACACTTGCTACTTCTTCTTCGCTCGCAACATCAAAGAAATCTGCACCCAAATGGTTTTTCAACTTGACTTCGTTGAGTTGGTCATTTCCAACTAGAAGGGCTGCAACAAGTTCTCCATCTGCCATGTAGAAGAGAGTTTTAATCGTTTGCTCTTCTGGCACGTTAAGGAAGGCTGCCACTTCATCAATGGATTTAACACCTGGAGTTTCGACGCGAATCACTTCTTCTTCCGCAACGACACGGTTGCTTGGTTTGTACTCGTTTGTTGCCATTTCTAAGTTAGCTGCATAGCTAGACTCACTTGAGTAGGCAATGGTGTCTTCACCAGAAACCATCCATTTGAGCAATTCTGCCTTGATTTCTTCTTGCACTTCTGCAGGAATTTCATCAAATGAGGCAACTGACTTGTCTAAGACAACCCAGCGGTCGAGGTCTGTACGGGCTGGTGTAATGGCCATGAATTCTTGGCTATCCTTACCACCCATGGCTCCACCGTCACCGATGATGGCCTTGAAGTCCAAGCCACTACGAGTGAAAATACGTTCGTAGGCCGCTTTGTACTCGTCATAAGTCACATCTAAACTATCGTAATTAGCATGGAAACTATAGCCGTCTTTCATGATAAATTCACGCGTACGAAGAAGTCCGTTACGTGGACGTTTTTCATCACGGTACTTAGGCTGAATTTGGTAAAGGTTGAGTGGCAATTGCTTGTAAGACTTGACAGAGTCACGGACAATAGCTGTAAAAGTCTCTTCGTGTGTCGGACCTAGGATAAAGTCTGACTTTTCACGATTTTTCAGTTTATAAAGGTCTTCACCATAGGTTTCATAACGGCCTGATTCACGCCAAAGATCAGCACTGAGAAGGGCAGGAGCCAACATCTCCACCGCACCAATCTTATCAAACTCTTGGCGCATGATGTTCTTGGCCTTTTCAATCACACGATTAGCAAGTGGTAGGTATGAATAAACACCAGCAGAAACTTGACGAACATAACCAGCACGCAACATAAGGGCATGGCTGATAACTTGAGCATCGCTTGGCATTTCGCGAAGCGTAGGGATTAGCATTTTACTTTGTTTCATAATATTCCTCGATTATCTAAAAGAAGAGTCGCATAATGTCATTCCAGGTCACAGCTAGCATCAAGACAACCATGATAACTACACCAGCCATGGTGACATAGGTTTCAATTTCTTGTTTAAGGGGTTTCCGGCGGATAGCCTCTAGGATATTGAGCACAATCTTTCCACCATCCAAAGCCGGGATCGGAATCAAGTTAAAAATCCCGATATTGATGGAAATCATGGATAGGAAATAGAGGACATTCTCAATTCCATTTTTAGCAGCATCGCTACTTGCTTTAAAGATGGCAACGGGACCACCGAGTTTGTTCAAATCTGGATGGAAAATCAAGTTTTTCAGAGCCGAAAGGATGCGAAGCCCTGAGTCAGCAGCGGTTGTAAAGCCACCAACAAACATGGATAGAAAGTCTGACTTAACTCCCGGTTGAACCCCGAGAATGTAACGTCCTTGATTCTCTTCTGGAGTCACCGTGACTTGTTTTTCGCTACCATTTTCAGAAATGGTCACATCCAATGTCGGAGCTGTCTTGTCCTTGGTATCTTCTTCCACAGCCTGGGTTAAGTCTTGCCAATTTTTAACCTCATGCGAGCCGACCTTGGTAATTTGGGCAGTTTCAGCTACACCTACCTTAGCCAAAGCTCCCTCTGGCATGACGTGAAAGAGATTGGTCTGAGTATCTCTAACACCACCTTGCAAAAAGATCAAAATCCAAAAAACAACAACGCCTAAGATAAAGTTATTCATAGGACCTGCAAAGTTGGTGATGAGCTTACCCCAGATAGAAGCATTTTGATACTGTACATCCAGAGGAGCGATGCGCACTTCGGTTCCGTCTTCTTCAACAACCGTTGCATCATGATCCACTGCAAAAATCTTTTCTTCTTCCAGGACCAAACCCTTGATAAAGAGCTTGTCTTCGAAATCAAACTGGGTTACCTGCATAGGAAGAGCCGTTTGATCCAGTTTCTTCCCTGAGAGGTTGATCCGTTTGACCTTACCATCGTCGGCAAGTGTTAAACTGACTGGAGTTCCTGTCTTGATTTCTGCCGCATCATCACCCCAGCCTGCCATACGAACATAGCCTCCTAGAGGAAGGATTCGAATGGTATAAGCAGTGCCATCCTTGCCGATATGGGAAAAAATCTTGGGCCCCATACCAATGGCAAATTCACGAACTAGAATGCCTGATTTCTTGGCAAAATAAAAATGTCCAAACTCATGCACTACCACAATAATCCCAAAAACCAGGATAAAGGTTAGCAATCCAATCATTCAATATTCCTTTCTTTAAAACAGGCCAAATAAGTGCATCATTGGAAACACAATCAGCATGCTGTCAAAGCGATCCAACACACCGCCATGTCCAGGGATAAATTTTCCAGAATCCTTAACACCGAAATGGCGTTTCATGGCACTCTCAATTAAGTCACCAAACTGACCTGCCACACTGAAGAAGGCAGCAAAGAGACTCATTCTATAAATCCCATAAGGAAGAGCAACTGTGCTGTCCACTAACATGAAGATTACCGTTATCAGTACAGCACCTAGAATACCACCGATGAAGCCCTCAATACTCTTATTAGGAGAAACCCTCGGGGCTAACTTATGCTTACCAAAATTCACCCCCGTCAGATAAGCTGCACTATCTGTCGCCCAAACGATAAAGAGAGCCAGAAGAACCTTATCAAATCCAGCTATACGAGCATCTAGTAAGGCATTGAAACCAAAACCAACATAAAAACTCACAGCAATCGGAAAGGCAGCATCTTCAATTGTATAGTTTTTACTGAAAACGGTTGTCCCTAACATTATTGTAATCAAAACACTGTAGGCAACTACATTGCCATCAACCGGCAAAAAAGTTAGGTAATTTTCTAAGGGGATTGTGAGAGCAAAGGTTGCAAGGAGGGTCAAGGTGCCCTCAATGGTCATGCTCTTTAGTCCCTTCATGTGCAGGAGCTCATGAACGCCTAGCATTGCTAACAAGCCAATCCCTATCTGCAACAGGAGCCCGCCAACAAACAAGACGGGAAGGAAGATAAGCAGAGCCAGTCCGGCAAACAGTGTTCTCTCTTGTAAATCCTTGGTCATATTTTCTCCTAAACTCCTCCAAATCGGCGTTGTCGACGATTGTAGGCAAGAATTGCTTCCTGTAAGGCTTCCTCGTCAAAATCAGGCCACAGGGTATCCGTAAAATAGAGCTCACTATACGCCCCCTGCCATGGAAGGAAATTGCTCAAGCGTAATTCTCCACTGGTACGAATAATCAAGTCCGGATCTCGCACATCCTTAGGCAAATGTTGGGTGAAGAGATAGTTGCCAATCAATTCCTCTGTGATATCACCCGGATTGATTTTCGCATCTAAAACATCCTGAGAAATTAGCTTAACAGCCTGTGTAATCTCAGCACGTCCACCATAGTTAAGAGCAAAATTGAGAATCAAACCCGTATTGTTCTTAGTCAATTCCTCTGCTTTTGTCAAAGCTTCAAAAGTTGGCTTAGGCAAACGGTCCGTCTCCCCAATCATCTGAATTTTAACATTATTTGCATGCAATTCAGGAACATAGTTATCATAAAACTCGACTGGTAAGTTCATGATAAACTTGACTTCCTGATCTGGACGAGTCCAATTTTCCGTAGAAAAAGCATAGACCGTAATAACCTTAACGCCCAGTTTGTTGGCCGCCTTGGTCACCTTTTGAAGGGATTCCATCCCTGCCTTGTGTCCGAAAACCCGTGGTTGCATGCGTCTTTTAGCCCAGCGACCATTCCCATCCATGATGATGCCAATATGATTAGGAACCTGTATTGGAACCTCTACTTCTGCAGCTTTATCTTTCTTAAAAAATCCAAACATGATCTTATTCCTATTCAAAAATCTATCGTTTTATTATACCATACTTCCCTATTTTCTTCTATTGCTAAGTTACTATCATTACTTGTAAGTAACAAAAAATAAGCCGCCTGATTGGGCGACCTTATTTTATAGGGAGATTATTATGAAAAAGTTTTAGGAGTTTAAGTTAAGTTTCTCTTAACTTATGGACTTAGTATACCGCCCCTAACTTAAATTTTTCTTAAGTTTTTTGAAAAAGTGAGATTTTTCCATTTTTCTTGCCAATTTTTCTTGGACAAGCGCTCTTGGTAGAGCTTCATCCGGTCCTCATTGTCTAGGAAATGAGGAGTTGGGGATACGTAAAAGTTAAAAATATCCTCTAAACCATAAGGCGCAAAGAGCTCTAAAGTTGCGTCGGCATTCAAGCGAAGCCCTATCGCTGTACAGCGCTCGGGATATTTACTCATGGCATCACGAGAACTCGTGTAAGGCGCTGTGTGGGGACTGTGTAGATGCATATAAACCTGATTTTTCAACTCCCACTGATACTGAGGGAAATCTTCTCTCAGCTTGTTCTCTAGGGATACTGTTTCCTCATAAGAAACATCTGGATTAAAGAAAATCACATCCACATCCGTTTCACAGTCAAAAGGCGATTTGTCTGACAAGAGATTCCAGATGAAATTCCTGACAGAACCTGCTGCCAACCAAGAGTCTTTCAAACCAAGGTCACGAATGATGGTCAGAATGGTCATCATATCTGGATTTTCTCTGAAAGCATCTAGAATTTCTTGCTCATTTTTCACTGTATTCATAGCCTAAATGCTCATATGCCTTAGCAGTTGCCACCCGTCCAGAACGAGTTCGCATGATAAAGCCTTTCTGAATCAGGTAAGGTTCGTACATATCTTCGACCGTCTCACGCTCCTCGGCGATATTAACCGAAAGGGTTCCTAAACCGACAGGACCACCACCGTACATCTCAATCATGGTACGAAGAATCTTTTGATCCACATAGTCTAGACCTTCACGGTCAACATCTAGCATGGTTAATGCCTTATCGGTAATGACATCATCGATAACCCCATTCCCCATAATCTGGGCAAAGTCGCGCACGCGCTTAAGGAGACGATTGGCGATACGAGGAGTTCCACGACTGCGTAAGGCCAACTCAGCTGCAGCTTCATGAGTGATTTCCATCTCAAAAATATCTGCTGTCCGCTCAACAATTTCCGTCAAATCATTATGGGCATAGTATTCCATATGACCTGTAATCCCAAAACGTGCTCGCAGAGGATTTGAAAGCATACCGGCTCGGGTTGTCGCACCAATCAAGGTGAATGGTGGCAAGTTCAAATGAACACTACGACTACCCTCACCAGCCCCAATCATGATATCAATGTAGAAGTCCTCCATGGCACTGTAAAGCACCTCTTCCACCGACATGGGCAAGCGATGAATTTCGTCAATAAAGAGGACATCTCCAGGCTCCAAATCATTCAAAATCGCTACCAAGTCACCCGCTTTTTCAATGACAGGACCAGACGTTTGCTTGAGATTGACTCCCAGTTCATTGGCAATAACAAAGGCCATGGTCGTTTTCCCCAAACCTGGAGGCCCAAATAAGAGTACATGATCCAGTGCTTCATCCCGCATTTTGGCAGCTTCGATAAAGATTTGCAGCTGATCCTTGACCTTATCCTGCCCAATATATTCACGTAAATACTGAGGGCGGAGGGTACGTTCTACCAACTCCTCATCCCCCATGATTTCATTATCTAAAATTCTACTCATAGCTCTATTATATCAAAAATCCAAGCCACAAACAAAAAAGCCACCTGATTGGGTGGCCTCTTTAGGGAGATTATTATGAAAAAGAAAAGTTTAGGATTTCATTAAATAAAGTTAGGAGGTCTTTATTTAATGATTATATAATACAAGATGAATCTTAAAGCTAACTTAACTTTTTCTCTGATTGATCATTTTTTTAAAAATTTTTTTCGAATGGAATTTTCCTCTCCAAGCCATAAAAAAGCCACCTGATTGGGTGACTTCTTTAGGAGATTATGATGAAAAAGAAAAGTTTGGGATTTCATTAAATAAAGGGTACTCAATGAAAATCGAAACCAGACTAGGCAGATAGGCGCAAGCATAACTATAGTTAGCTAAGTCGACTCTAACGAAGGTTGATGAGATTTTCGAAAAGTATTAGGAGGTCTTTATTTAATAACTATATGATACAAGAGGAGACTTAAACTTTACTTAAGAAAAAATAATTTTTTTTATCTTTTTCGATCCACCCAAATCATTCCTGTACAATCATAAGTAGATAAGGTTTCAAATCCCAGAGAACGATAGAATCCCAAGGTTTTTTCTGTCTGATCGGTCACTAGTTGGACTTGATAGGCATCTTTGAAGTCACCTAAAGCCTCTTTCATCAAGTTGCTACCAATCCCTTGGCGCTGATAGCTAGGCAAAACGATCAAATCCTGGACAAAAATCGATGAAAAACCATCCCCGACCAAACGGACCAAGCCCACCACGGCATCGCCATCAAGTGCCAGATAAATTGCTAATGAGTTAGATAAGGCCTTCTCCAACATCTGAGGTTGATGGGTATAATTTGTCCAACTGACTGCCTGATAGAGATGCAAAACATCCTCTAACTTAACAACTTCTTGCTTTCTAATAGTTATCATATCAATACCTCTCAGAATTCTCTTAAGCTCTTGTACTGCCGTCCATTTTTATCAAAATTTTCAGGAGCCAGCCATGCTTCCAAACGAGCTTTGACTTGAGGCCAGTCCTTATCAATCATAGAGAGCCAATCCGTATCCCTCGTGCGTCCCTTATAAACGACTGCCTGGCGGAAGGTTCCTTCATAGATAAAGCCCAAACGTTCCGCAGCTCGTCTGGATGGCAGATTTAGAGCATCGCATTTCCACTCATAGCGACGATAGTTAATCTCCTCAAAAACATAGCGAGCTAGGAGATATTGAGCCTCTGTCCCTATACGTGTTCCCCTGAGTTCTGGAGAAAAAGTGACGGCACCCACTTCTATTACTCGGTTATTCTGGTCAATGCGCATGAGAGAAAAAGTTCCCAAAGCCTTACCAGTTGCCTTGTCTATAATCGCATAGTAAAAACGGTCCTTACGAGCCAACATCTGATTTAAGACGGTAACCAGTTCCTCCATATCTGCCACTGGCTCCTGAAAGAGGTAGGTCCACATCTCCCGAGGAGTATCGGGTCCATAAACAGCTAGCAAATCCTCTTCATGCTTTTCCACCGAAAGAGCCTCTATCCGAGCGTAGCGCCCTTCTAAGGAATCAATGGAAGGCAATTCACCTGGAGTATAACCTTCCATTGACTCACCAATCATCTGACCATATTCGTTTACTGGCATCGTTTTTCTCCTTGTTTTACACTGAAAATACTATATCCTAAATTGCTCTATATGGAAACTAGCGTTCTCCTCAAACCTCATCCTCAACACTACATTAGTGATTCGTTTTCTTTCTTTTATCTTCTAAGGCTTGATTAATTCGTTGGGTTAGTTTGTGAGTTTGCCAGATCTGGTACAACCATATCAGTCCATAAATTAATAAGAAAAAGAACCAAAGCAAGGGACTCAACAATGCTGAACCCCAGCCAAAAAATAGGTAGGTCAATACTAAAATAGTAGCTGTCGCTAACAAATGAACTCCCACACGCATACTATAAGCAAGAAACTCTAGCCTTTCAAGGATTAAGGTCAATACCCCCATAATTCCACTCATCAAAAACAAAGCTAGAATATTTTTTGTCGTTGGTGCGGGATAGGTAATACCTGAATAAAACTGAGCCAATAACACCAAACTCAAATAAACAAAGGAGGCCGTCCGCATTCCCGATACAAAATAAGCAATCAATCGCTTCATGATTTTCTCCTATAAACCTAGATAATCCATTAAGGACTTAACGTATTTCCGACTCACACTCGATTTGATACCCCGAGTCATCTTAGCCATCATGTTCCCTGAAAAGCTATCCGATAATGACTCTAAATGGTCAATGTTTATAACTGAATGACGCGATATCTGTATAAAGTTACGTCGATTAATTCGATTCTGAAAGTTTGTCAATGTTTCCTTAGTTTTATAAATCCCGTCTACCGTATAAATGGTCAACAAATTCTTATCGATATCTGCTAGAATAAGATCCTCAATTTTCACCATAACCAGATGATCATCCGTTCGAATAGGAATGACCACCTGATTAGTCGTTGAAAATTGTTCTAAATACTCCATGACCTCTCTTGCTTGGTCGGTTAACTGAGCTGCCTGAATTAAAATGTGTGGGTCTTTTTCTGAAAACTCTGTCTTCATTTCAAAACGAATCTTCATTTTCTCTCCAATACATCTTTATTTTCTCTTGCTAAACACTTTAACAAATAAAAGCCAAAGAAGAATAGCGACGAGACTGATAATAACCACTATAAAGTATGTTTCTTCCTTTGTCAATAGTTCTTGCCAGTTGATTTGGATTCCCATTTTTTCTTGAAATTCCTGTAACAGACTGTTATTTCCTGAAAATGCGGTCTCTAACTGCTCTTTCATCAAGACTTGTCGATAGAGAGAAGCAATATAAGTTGCAGGGGTACATTTCATGAAAAGCTGTGCAGAATCAGGTAATACTCCAATGGGGATATAAGTTCCTACTAAAAATCCAGAAGCAGTTCCCACTATCGTTGCCAGTTTACCAAGGCTATCTACAGATTGAAAACGGTAAATCAAGAGAACATTTACCAAACTTGAAAGCAGACTGCTTAACAACATAATCAAAGCGATTTCCGGTAAATGACTGATAACTGGGCTCTCTTTAAAATAAAAACTCATAACAGCAAACATAAACACCTGCATGACAAAAGAAATAACAATACTACTGATTAGATAGGACGCCTGTAAGCCCCAGTTACCTAAATCAGTCAAGTATAGATCTTGATCCACTTGATTTTCGCGGTCCTGAACCATTTGTTTAAGAGCCGTAAAACTGGTTGTCATCCCAGTCACAGCCAAGGTCCCACCCATCAGCCAGTTATTTAAAAGGTTCGTACTATTAGGGAGTTGGGCCCAAGAATCCGTCAAATTCTTCTGCAAAAAAATGATATAAAGGAGAAAGGAAATCAATGCCCCCAATAATGAGAAAAATACTCCCGAACGATTACGAAAATATAAGATAAAATTCCGTTTCAATAAAGCTAGCATTAGCGAACCTCTCTTCCTGTAAGTGCAATAAAGGCATCATCCATAGTACCTGGGCGAAACTCAAAAGAATCAATTTCTTCTCGAACTTTTGCCAAATATTCAATGGCTTCCTGTGACGTCCTTGGATAAAAAAGATATTCCAACTCATTTTCTTCCTCTACTGTCATTCCAGTCTGTAGCAGCTTTTCTAAATCCTTCATTTCCTTAAAACGAATTTTTAGAATATTAGATGCATACTGACTTTTAATAGCAGTCGCAGAACCTTGCGCAATCACTTTCCCATGATCAACGATATAGATCTGATCCGCTTCATCTGCTTCATCCAGATAATGAGTCGTTAAGATAATAGTCATCCCTTCATCCTTTTGTAGTCGATACAGTAGATCCCAGATGGATTTGCGAGTTTGAATATCAAGACCTGTCGTTGGTTCATCCAAGAAAAGAATATCTGGTCGCGAAAGAAGAGCACGCGCAATATCAACCCGACGTTTTTGTCCACCTGACAAGGTTCCATAGAGTTGTTTCTGGAAAGCCGTCAAACCCAGTTGATGGATCAAATCATCCACACGGCTTGCTGCAATCTCCTTATACTGCTGAGCACGAGTCGTGAGATTTTCCCCAACCGTCAACATCTCATCCAGTACACTAGCTTGAAAAACCACTCCGATTTTCGTATTTGGCGCATATCGAATCTGACCTTGTGTCGGCTTTTTCAAACCGATTAACATGGAAATAGTAGTTGATTTCCCTGCACCATTGGGTCCCAAAATAGCATTGAAACTTCCTTTTTCAAACTCTAACTGAATATCATCGACGGCCATATGATTACCGTACCGTTTAGTCAAATGTTTCGCTTGTAAAATCATATTTTTTCCTCCTCTTTACCACACTAGTTTAACAAAAAGAATGAAAGAAAAATCGACTTTTGAGATAAGCAGTTAAAATGAAAGGCCAAGTGGTAAAATAATGGGGCTAAGTTAAAGTGGTGCAGGCTGCAACCGTTTTTCTACCATCGAATCACTAGAGGATGTTGAAAAGCACTTATAACCATACATTATATTTTTAAACATACGCTATAAAAGAGATGTTTTATAGCATCCGGCAGAAAAATCCAAGAGTCAATAGTATTGTTCTCGCTAAACCAAACAATAAAAAATGAATCAGAAATCATGGCACGCACTCCCTTCTAGTGAAATGAAAATGCTGAATGGGGCAGGATTGAATTTGAAGCAAGCAAGTATGGTCCTGAATTTGAAACTGCCATTAACGATAAGTCTATCTATTAGGAAAGAAATCTTCAATACAAGCAAAAACAGCTCTTGTTATCCAAGAAGAGCTGTTCTATTTTATGAAAGAGAGAGTCACTAGTGCCCCTTGTGCTTCTCTCTACGTTTTTGCTGTTTGCGTTCAAATTTCTCTTGCTTGAGCAATTGCTTTTGGAGACTAGACTGTTGTTTTGAATGCTTTTTTCGTTCCTCAAACTGCAACTGTAAAAGTTCTTGTGACTTAGAAGAAACTTTCTGCTTCACCTGTTTCTTTACAGCTCGCTGCAGACGCTTCGGATTCTTAATCTTCACATGCTGTTTGACTGTTGCCTCTGGACTAAAAGATAACCGAACAAACTGAGTCTGTAAAAGTTTCAAAATTTCATCCTCTTTTGGTTCCTGACCAAATGTCACTCGACAAACTTGATAAGTTCCCTCGTACTCTTGTTCAAACAATCCATGCCAAAATCCATCTTCAAAATAAACTGTCAAGCCAATTGAAACGATTTCCACGACAGCACCTCCTTAAATCTATCCCTAAGAATGGACAACCAAGGAGGAAGGTTACTGATAGGCTTGCCTACGTCTGGACTACCAACCAGAACTGTGTTTTTATCTTAGTTGGGACTATTATAGCACGGTTCAGCACTATCTACAAATTTTTCAA
Source organism: Streptococcus cristatus (assembly GCF_019685515.1). Taxonomy (GTDB): domain Bacteria; phylum Bacillota; class Bacilli; order Lactobacillales; family Streptococcaceae; genus Streptococcus. The sequence continues at coordinate 240,610 of NZ_JABFFN010000001.1, read as the reverse complement.
ATGTGTATCAAAAAAATTTATCGTAGCAAACCAAGAGTCTACACTTTCTTTCATTAATAAGCGCCAATCTTTTCGATAACGATGATTCGGTTGATAAGCAACCGTCAACATATGCCCCGTTTCATGGTATTTTTTAAACAAAATGGATTTCCCTTTATAATGTGAAATAATATCATCTATCGCGGATGACGCATTCCATATTTCATCAACATCGCTTCCTAGTAATAATAAAGGAGAGGCAATTTTACTCACATCAATCTGAGCCCTACTATCTTCAGGAATATGTTTTCCAAAAAACTTGTTTAACAAATAATTTCCTAGTTGAAATTTTTGATACGGAAGTTCTTTTTGCAAATATGTCCAAGAAGATGAATGAGAGTTGAGTTTTCCCTTTATTCCCTCAAATATTACATTTGAGGGGGAATTGAGTACCAAACATTGCACATCATCCAAAATACTTTGTCCAGCCAGAACAAGCTCGGCTCCTTTAGAGCGACCATATATTCCTATTTTTGTATTATCAACTTGAGGATGATGATATAGAAAATCTTTCGCTTCCTCCAGATATTCTATCGGAATTCGTTCTAAATTTTGGGGTAATCCCTCTAAACCAAAATAAGCTATCGCAAGACAAATATAGCCTCTAGAAGATAAAAGTTGGGCAATGTTCTGAGCTTTTTCAATTCTTCCCTCACTACCACTAACAATAATCACGGCTGGCGCCTTTCTTAACTTTTCATCATAAAATAAGCGACCTTGAAAATGCTTATCATAAATATCTTGATACCTTATTCCCAGATTCATATAACGCCTTACAAAATTTTGCTCCGCGACCACATCTTTCCCCAGCTTGATTTTAATTTCAACACCAAAACGATCTCGCAATGGAATTCTATCAAGAGAACTGGGTAATCTCCTTTTCCTATTCTTCAACGGTTTCGCATTAAAGAATAGGCCCATTCCTGAAATCCCTTTATAAGATCCCGAAATAGATGCTATCTGAGAGGTATCAATCATACCGCCCTGATCAGACAAAAAAATTGCGGTTGATTTCCACATAACATCATGATCTAAAAGCAAGGGAGCATTTATACAGTAATAATCAGATAGGTACATTTCTACACAATACCTTGTCCTTGGTTCTAAACCATTGATAGTAATATAAAAAGATTCATCTGCTAAGTCAGTTTGTGAAATCAGTTCAATGTTTACAGTCATATCTTCTCCTTTTGTTAATATGCTTAACAACCAAATTTAAAATTTACCGTGACTTTTACCACGGTAATTTCCCCCATACCTTTTCAATATCATCCATCAATTTCACAACTGTCTGAAGCTCCTCCTCGCTATAGTTGTTTAAAACTGAAAAGATTGATTTTTCAATATATGCTTGTTGCTCCTTATGGATTTTAAAAACTTCGATGCCTTTTTCAGATAATCTCAAATATTTATTTTTCCCATTATTCGGAGCAAAATCAAAAACAACTAAATTTTTTTGAATTAATCTCCTAACACTTTGAGTTATTGCACTTCTCGAAACTTCTAATAATTCAGATAATTTTACTAGATTTAGGGGCTGATTTTGCCCAATCACAACAATCAAATGTACCTCATTCAACGTAATGGATTTGTCAGTACTAATTTTATGTTGATTTTTTTTTAACTGTTCAAATGCTAAAATAAATCTATTGAAACGATTATTAAATGTAATAAACTCTTTTTTATCCATAATCTCTCCTTTCTTTGTTAATCATATTAACAAAATAGAAACTTCCTGTCAAATAAAAATCCTCCAGATTCTACTCTGAAGGATTCCTATCTTATTTCACAACGATATTAACCAATTTAGTTGGCTCAAAAAGTTTAGGGAACTGTTTGAGGTTGCAAATGAGCAAATAAATTGGTTATTTCACCACAATATTCACAAGCTTGTTAGGGACACTAATCACCTTCACGATTTCCTTACCGTCAATTTCTGCTTTAACTTTTTCATCCGCTAGAGCGATTTCTTGCAATTCTTCGCGTGACAGGTCTTTAGCGACCATGAGTTTGGCACGAACTTTACCTTTGATTTGGACGACGATTTCGATTTCGTCTTCAACCAATTTACTTTCATCCCATGTTGGCCAAGCTACGTAAGAGATGGACTCACCTGTTGCTGCGACTGTTTGCCAGAGTTCTTCTGCCAAGTGAGGTGCAAATGGGGCAATCAATTGGATAAAGCCTTTAGCATAGCCCACATAGAGTTTGTCTTCCTTGTTAGCTGCATTGACAAAGACCATGAGTTGAGCAATAGCTGTATTGAATTTCATAGACTCGATTTGCTCAGTGACGGCTTTGACTGTTTCATTGTAGATCTTGTCAAGAGCACCATTGTTTTCCGCAGCAATTTCTTTACTTGTAATCAAACGGTAAACACGGTCGAGGAATTTACGGCTTCCTTCCAGACCTTCTTCTGACCAAGCAATCGAAGCGTCAAGTGGTCCCATGAACATTTCATAAACACGAAGGGTATCAGCACCGTATTGTTCCACAACATCGTCTGGGTTGACAACGTTCTTGAGTGATTTAGACATCTTGGCTGGTGCTTGCTCCAACTCTTCTCCTGTTTCTACATGGAAGAAGGATCCGTCACGTTTTTCAACCTTGTCAGTCGCCACAAGAGCCCCACGGTGGTCACGGTAGCTTGTTCCCAAAATCATCCCTTGGTTAAAGAGTTTTTGGAATGGCTCTTTAGTAGGTACAACACCGAGGTCATAGAGGAATTTGTGCCAGAAACGAGCGTAGAGCAAGTGAAGCACAGCATGCTCTGCACCACCCACGTAGATATCTACTGGCAACCATTGTTTGAGAAGGTCCTCATCAGCCAATTTCTCAGTATTGTGTGGGTCAATATAACGAAGGTAGTACCAGCTTGAACCAGCCCATTGTGGCATAGTGTTTGTTTCACGACGACCTTTGACGCCATCTTCACGAGTTACTTCCAACCAGTCACTCAAGTTAGCCAATGGGCTTTCACCAGTACCTGAAGGGCGGATGTCCTTGGTGACTGGCAAGACAAGTGGCAATTCACTTTCAGGAACAGCTGTTGAAGTCCCATCTTCCCAATGAATGATTGGAATTGGCTCACCCCAGTAACGTTGACGGCTAAAGAGCCAGTCACGGAGACAGTAGGTGACTTTTTCTTGACCGCAGCCTTTTTCTTCCAACCAAGCCACAATCTTAGCAATAGCGTCTTCTTTGTTAAGGCCATCTAGGAAGTCTGAATTGACATGAAGACCATCTTCTGTGTAAGCAGCTTCTTCAACGTTTCCACCTTCAAGCACTTCTACGATTGGAAGGTCAAATTGTTTGGCAAATTCCCAGTCACGTTGGTCATGGGCAGGCACGGCCATGACAGCACCTGTTCCATAGCTAGCAAGAACATAGTCGGCAATCCAGATTGGAATTTCCTTGCCATTGACAGGATTGATGGCATAAGCGCCCGTCCAAACCCCTGTTTTTTCCTTGGCAAGGTCTGTACGAGCCAAGTCAGACTTGAGACTAGCTTGGTGTTTGTAGTCCGCTACACCCTCAGCTTGTTCAGCTGTTGTGATGGCATCTACCAAGTCATGCTCAGGAGCCAAAACGGTGAAAGTCGCACCGAAAAGCGTATCAGGACGAGTAGTAAAGACGGTAAATTCCTTGTCAGTCCCTTTCACTTTAAAAGTGACATTAGCACCAGTTGATTTCCCAATCCAGTTACGTTGCATTTCCTTGATAGACTCTGGCCAATCCAACTCATCCAAGTCATTAAGCAAGCGCTCTGCATAGGCCGTGATTTTAAGCATCCATTGGCGCATTGGTTTGCGGACAACGGGATAGCCACCACGCTCAGAAGTTCCATCAGGAAGCACTTCTTCGTTGGCGATAGCTGTTCCTAGTTCCTCAACCCAGTTTACCGGTACTTCCGCTTCATAGGCCAAACCTTTTTCGTAAAGCTTGGTGAAGATCCACTGAGTCCATTTGTAGTAGTTTGGATCTGTTGTGTTGACTTCACGATCCCAGTCGTAAGAAAATCCAAGCGCATTGATTTGACGTTTGAAGTTAGCAATGTTTTCTGCTGTGAATTCCGCTGGGTCATTTCCTGTGTCCATAGCGTACTGCTCAGCTGGCAAACCAAAGGCATCCCATCCCATTGGGTGAAGGACTTTGTATCCTTGCGCACGTTTGTAACGGCTGAGGATATCGGTTGCTGTATAACCTTCTGGGTGTCCTACATGCAATCCAGCTCCTGAAGGATATGGGAACATATCGAGAGCATAAAACTTCGGTTTTGATGCATCTGTTCCTGTCTTAAATGTATGATGTTCTGCCCAGTAGCCCTGCCACTTAGGCTCAATTTCTTTATGATTGTAAAAACTCATGGTCTCTCTCCAATTTTATGATGTTACTATTATACCATTTTCAAGAGATTTTTACAGATGAAATCATGAAGTTTCCATTGATACCTATTACAAAACATACTCTAACTATTTCCTTTTAATTGACCACCAAAATTGAAAGTTGTATAATGCTAGCTGGAGGAAATAATCATGGATTTACAAACTATTTTTGCATATGGGTTCATTCTCATTTTCATCATCACAGAAACGTGGATTAAAAGGAAAACAAAATCAAACAATGAAAATAACTCTGAAGACAAAGGAAGTCGTTACATCATTATTGGTAGTGTTGTTTGTTGTCTTCTATTAATGAATGAACAACTTCTACCTTCTATAGCTCAATTGCCACATTTTTTGATCTATATTGGAATTCTCCTTTCTCTAGCCGGCTTTATATTACGTATCTATGCAGTTAATTATCTTGGGAAGAATTTTACACTTGCTGTTCAAACAACAGATAGTCAACAGTTGGTAGAAGCAGGTCCCTACTCTATAGTAAGAAATCCTGCCTATACTGGTAGCATCGTATCCATACTTGGCTTGTCAATTGTTTCATTAAATCCTCTCACAATTATTATTTGTCTCATTCTATTGGTAGTTGGTTACAGTATTCGATTAAAGGTAGAAGAAAAAGCCTTACACAATCATTTTGGAAAAGCATATGAAACATACTGTCAAAAGGTTCGCTATCGAATTTTCCCTTATATTTGGTAATTTCATTCAAATATAACATACCTTTCAACTAGATTTGACTGATTACTAAACATGATAAATATTTCTTTGATGAAGGATTGAGTTTTGCGTTATACAAGATTCAATCCTTTTAGTTTGATTTCACTCTGTTTATATCGGATGCCACTATATTGGACTTTGGGATTTCTTCAAAACGATTCTAACCTTCCTTTCATAACATCTCCCAAAAATTTTTACTTTTTTGGAACTATTGATTTAAATCATATCCTTTAACTCAAAATTAGCTCCCACTTGGAGCTAACTTCTATCAATTTTTTATTTCTTCCATCTTCTCACGCCCTAGTTCTCGGTAACTACGGTCACCGACGACATCGACTGTAAACTGGCCGTTCTCGTATTCTAGGATGGTCACACTACCATTATCCAAGCCATGTGGGTGCATGCCATTGATGAGGTAAACCATCGTACCAATAGTCATCCCGTGACTCACAACGAGAGCATTGCCCCCTCCGTGTTCTTCCATTTCTTTGGCAATCGTTTCAAAACCTTCTCTGATACGACCACTGAGTTTTTCCCAACCTTCTGCCCAACCAGCAGTATCAACTTCTACCAAGCCTTCAGCTAGCTCTGCATAGGATAACTGATGAACATGATCCACCTTGAAAACACGAGGAATAACCCCCATAAAGAGGTCTCCATCATAGGCCCCATCAAAACTACCAAAGCACCACTCACGGATTCGCTTATCCATACGGTAAGGGATTTTCCCTTGCAAGCCAAGTTCTTCTAGGATAATTCCCATGGTTTGAATAGTACGCCCTGAATCACTGGAATAAGCTCGGTCAAATTGTAAACCAGACTCTCTCAAGCCAACTCCTAGTTCATGGATTCCCAACTCACCTTCTGCGGTTAGAGGCGTATCACTCCATCCTTGAGCACGTCCAATCGTGTTAAACATCGTTTTCCCATGACGGACCAAGTACAATCTTACTTTAGACATTTTCTATCCTCCATTTCTTCTATTATATCATGGATCAAAGAAATATTCGGCTTTCAAAAGTAAGGCCCATTCTCTTAATTTTTCCACAAGAAAAGCTACCCTCATGGTAGCTTCCCTAGGAGATTATTATGAAAAAGTTTAGGATTTCTATTAAATAAAGTTAGGAGGTCTTTATTTAATGATTATAGTATACACAGTCATCCTTAAACTCAACTTAAATCCTCTCTCTTTTTTATTAATTTTTAAAACTATGGATTGGCGCAGGAATTTGGCCACCGCGAGAGATGAAATCAACAGACGAAGCCCCGTTAACCTTCATAACTGGAGCTGTCCCTAGCAAGCCACCAAACTCAATCATATCGCCTTCTTTTCCCTTTGGAATAATACGGACAGCCGTTGTTTTCATGTTAATAACACCGATTGCCGCCTCATCCGCAATCATAGCCGCAATGGTCTCAGCAGGCGTATCTTCCGGAATGGCAATCATATCCAGCCCGACAGAACAGATAGCTGTCATGGCTTCTAGTTTCTCTAAATTCAGAGAGCCATCTTGCACCGCAGCAATCATCCCCTCATCTTCAGAAACGGGGATAAAAGCACCTGACAAGCCACCGACTTGGTTACAAGCCATCACTCCGCCCTTCTTAACTTGGTCATTCAAAAGAGCGAGGGCAGCCGTCGTCCCATGCGTACCAACTGTTTCTAATCCCATTTCCTCAAGGACACGTGCCACGGAATCACCAACTGCAGGAGTAGGCGCCAAGCTTAGGTCGACAATTCCAAAGTCAACACCAAGGCGTTCACTCGCCATTTGCCCAACCAACTGACCGATACGAGTAATCTTAAAGGCCGTTTTCTTGACTGTTTCCGCTACTACATCAAAGCTCTGTCCACGAACTTTTTCCAAGGCACGCTTGACAACACCAGGGCCCGAAACTCCAACATTAATGATAACATCTGCTTCACCAACACCGTGGAAAGCGCCGGCCATAAAAGGATTATCCTCAACGGCGTTAGCAAAGACGACCAACTTAGCCGCACCCATATCTGACAGCGCAGCTGTTTCCTTAATGATACGTCCCATATCAGCGACCGCGGTCATGTTGATACCTGACTTGGTCGAGCCAATATTAACAGACGAACAAACCTTGTCTGTCTCAGCTAGAGCGCGTGGGATAGAATTGATGAGAATTTCATCTCCTTTTTGGTAGCCTTTTTGTACCAAAGCTGAGAATCCACCGATAAAGTCAACACCAATCTCCTTGGCAGCCTTGTCAAGAGCCTTTGCCAAAACGACATAGTCCGTCGCATCAGTCGCAGCACCAATCAAGGAAAGCGGAGTCACCGATACCCGTTTATTAACAATAGGAATCCCAAGTTCTGCAGCAATTTCATCTCCCACAGCCACTAGATTTGCAGCTTTAGTGGTGATTTTTTGGTAAATTTTTTCAGCAGCACGTTCAATATTTGGATCAATACAGTCCAAAAGGGAAATCCCCATGGTGATGGTTCTGATATCGAAGTTCTGCTCTTCGATCATGGCAATGGTTTCCGTAACTTGTCTAATATCCATGATAACCTCCTAGATATTGTACATAGCGTCAAAAATCGCTGCACTTTGAATATTGATTTTAACATTCAAGGTTTGCCCAAAACTTTCAAACTCATTTCTAAGAGTGGTAAAATCCTGCTTTTCGTCACTAGAAACGACCGCCATCATGGTAAAATATTCATCCAGTACTGTTTGAGAAATATCGTCAATATTCAAACCCAACTCTGCAATCTTAGTAGACACACCTGCAACAATGCCAGTCTTGTCCTTGCCAACCACTGTAATAATAGCCTTCATCTTTAGACTCCCATTCTACGATTATTAGAAAACCTGAACGTTTTTGATTTTCTTTTTCCTTAGTATAGCATATTTCCGTAAAAAATACTAAAAAACGCCTGCTTACGAAGTTGTTCTTAAACAAAAAAACAATTTCGTAAACAAGCGTCTACCCTATCAAATGATGATGAGTGTTCCCGCTAGGACCGAAGTCCCAGCGGTAGACCAGAGCTAGACTAAGAGCACAAGACTCCATCATCATAACACTCAACAAAATTGATGATTTTATACTAATTCGATGATCGCCATTGGCGCAGCATCACCACGACGTGGTTCAGTTTTAAGGATACGAGTGTATCCACCGTTACGTTCAGCATAACGAGGTGCGATTTCTGAGAACAATTTTTGAAGTGCTGTAGTAGAAGTGTACTTATCAGTTGCTTCATCATAGTTTTCAGATGCGATTTCATTACGTACGAAAGCAGCTGCTTGACGACGTGCATGCAAATCACCACGTTTACCTAGAGTAATCATTTTTTCAACAGTTTTACGGATTTCTTTAGCACGAGCTTCAGTTGTCACGATTGATTCGTTGATCAAAAGGTCAGTTGTCAAATCGCGAAGCATTGCTTTACGTTGTGAGCTAGTGCGTCCTAGTTTACGGTAAGCCATGTATTCCTCCTTTATTTATCTTTTAATCCAAGACCCAAGTCAATGAGTTTGAGTTTCACTTCTTCCAAACTCTTGCGTCCAAGATTTCGTACTTTCATCATCTCTGCTTCAGATTTTTCTGTCAAATCATGCACAGTATTGATACCGGCACGTTTCAAACAGTTGTATGAACGCACAGACAAGTCCAGTTCCTCAATCGTACGATCCAAAATACGATCGTCAGATTCAGTATCAGCTTCTTTCATCACTTCAGTTGACTTAGCAATCTCAGTAAGATTTGTAAACAAATCAAGATGTTCTGTCAAGATACGTGCTGAAAGCCCTAAAGCATCTTCAGGAATAATTGTTCCATTAGTCAAGATTTCAAGGGTTAATTTGTCAAATCCATCATTGCTACCTACACGAGCAGGCTCTACTTGATAGTTGACTTTTGTAACTGGTGTATAAATAGAATCTACAGCAAGTGTTCCAACTGGCGCATTATCTTTTTTGTTTTCATCAGCAGGTACATATCCACGACCACTGTTAACAGTCATTGTCGCTTTTAGAGAAGAACCTTCACCAATTGTAAAGAGATAATGATCTGGATTTACAATCTCAATATCACTGTCAGTCAAAATGTCTCCAGCTGTAATTTCAGCAGGACCTTCAACGTCAAGTTCAATAATTTTTTCGTCTTCAACGTATGATTTCACTGCAATCCCTTTAATGTTCAGAATGATTTGCATCACGTCTTCACGAACACCTGGAACTGTATCAAACTCATGTAACACACCATCAATGTTGATAGATGTCACTGCTGCTCCTGGTAGAGAAGCTAGTAGTACACGACGAAGAGAGTTACCAAGAGTTGTACCGTAGCCACGTTCAAGTGGTTCGATTACAAACTTGCCATAATCTTTATTTTCATCAATTTTTGTTATATTTGGTTTTTCAAACTCAATCATTTAGTTACTCCCTCTTAAACGAAAAGCAGTGTAATGCGATGATTATACACGGCGACGTTTTGGAGGACGAGCACCATTGTGTGGCACTGGAGTCACATCACGAATTGCTGTTACTTCAAGACCAGCGGCAGCAAGCGCACGAATAGCTGACTCACGACCAGAACCTGGACCTTTTACAGTAACTTCAACTGATTTAAGACCGTGTTCTTGTGCAGATTTAGCAGCAGCTTCAGAAGCCATTTGAGCAGCGAATGGTGTAGATTTACGAGAACCTTTGAAACCAAGAGCACCAGCTGATGACCAAGCAATTGCATTACCATGCACATCAGTAATCATAACAATAGTGTTATTAAATGTAGCGTGAATATGAGCAATACCAGATTCGATATTCTTTTTCACACGACGTTTACGTGTTGGTTTAGCCAAGACTTTTACCTCCTATATTATTTTTTCTTACCAGCAATCGCAACAGCTTTACCTTTACGAGTGCGAGCGTTGTTTTTAGTGTTTTGTCCACGGACAGGAAGTCCACGACGGTGACGAATACCACGGTAAGAACCGATTTCCATCAAACGTTTGATGTTCAAGTTTACTTCACGACGAAGGTCACCTTCAACTTTGATTGCATCCACTTCACGACGGATAGCATCTTCTTGATCTGATGTAAGGTCACGTACACGAACATCTTCTGAGATTCCAGCAGCAGCCAAAATTTTCTTAGATGTTGAAAGTCCGATACCATAAACGTAAGTCAATGAGATTACTACGCGTTTGTCATTTGGAATGTCAACTCCAGCAATACGAGCCATGTTTTCTCCTTTCTATCTTATCCTTGACGTTGTTTGTGTTTTGGATTTGCTGGGCAAATTACCATAACACGACCATTACGACGAATTACTTTACAGTATTCGCAAATTGGTTTGACCGATGGTCTTACTTTCATTTCTTATCCCTCCAAGTTTTTCGATTATTTAAAGCGGTAAGTGATACGTCCACGTGTCAAGTCATATGGACTCATCTCGACAGTAACACGATCTCCCGCTAAAATACGAATATAGTTTTTACGAATTTTACCAGAAACTGTTGCTAAAATCTGATGTCCATTTTCAAGTTCAACCGTAAACATTGCGTTCGGCATTGTATCGACTACTTTGCCTTCAACTTCAATCACATCGTCTTTTGCCACGCAAAAGCACCTCCATAAATTTCGATTCGATGCCTCAAGACACAGAGGCAACAATTATAAGTCAGACTATCTCAGTATAACATTTGTCGCGATTTTTTGCAAGTACGAAAAACGCTTTATTTCAAATTTGTCAATACTTTTTCGATGTCTTTGAACACATCATTGATATCTTGATTTCCTTCGATATCATGAACTAAACCTTTAGCACGATAGTGAGCAATGATTGGTTCACCTTGTGCAATATTCACATCCAAACGACGTTTAACTGTCTCAGGTTTATCATCTTCACGTTGGTAGTAATCCTCTTCTTTGTAGTCAACTGGTGGATTGAAAACTTTGTGGAAAGTTTCACCTGTTTTGCGGTGAATGATACGGCCACTCAAGCGTTCCAAGAGACAGTCTGGATTCACTTCGATGTTAATCACACCTTCCAGTTCAATACCAAGTTCAGCCAATGTTTCATCCAAGGCATGAGCTTGTTCAATCGTACGTGGGTAACCATCTAACAAGAAACCTGTTTCTTTGATATCGTCCTGTGAAAGGCGTTCTTTAACAATACCATTTGTAACTTCGTCTGGGACCAACTCACCTTTGTCAATGTATGACTTTGCGAGTACACCCATTTCAGTTTGATTTGCCATTGCAGCACGGAACATATCGCCTGTTGAGATATGTGCAACATGGAATTTCTCCACAATTTTAGCTGCTTGCGTTCCCTTACCTGCTCCAGGTAAGCCCATAATCAAAAGATTCATGATAGGATCTCCTTATTTTGTTTTTAAATAGAAGCAGAAATCTATTTCAACCCCTATTTAAAAACAAAATAGAAGAGAGGAGATAAAAATCTGACAAAGTCTTCGATTTTTACACTCCACTCTCTGAGCAATAGTCAATTTTATTTCCTATTACAACTATTCTGTTGTATCCAAGAAACCAACATACTTACGTTTCAATAGATACCCTTCCAATTGTTTAATTCCTTCAATACCTGTCGAGATAATGATTAGTAGACTTGTTCCCCCAAAAGCAACAACTTCTGAAAGGCCAAATACATCTTTAGCTACGATAGGTAAGATAGAAATAACACCTAAGAAGAGAGAGCCGACAGTAGCAAGACGACGAAGAAGTTTCGACATATATTCTTCTGTCCCTTTACCAGGACGGACTCCATGAATGTAGGCTCCACTCTTTTGCAAGTTTTCTGCTGCTTTCTCTGGATTGATCTGTACAAATGTATAGAAGAATGTAAAGAGAATGATCAACAAGGCATACATAGCAACACCTGTCGGAGACGTTGTAGATAACATTTCCTGTGCTGTACGTACCCAAGCCCAATCATGACCTGTAGCACTCAAAAATTGAAGAATGGCTGCAGGTGCTGCTGTAATGGAACTTGCAAAGATAACTGGGATAACCCCCGCTGGATTTACCTTCAAAGGAAGGTAGGAGCTTGATGGAGCTCCTTGAGCAACCTTTGTATATTGGATTGGGATTTTATATTCTGCCTGTTGAACATATGTTGTAAAGTAAACAATCAGCAAGACAGCGATAATCAAAATAACAACAAAGATAATAGATGAAGTCAATCGGCTACTTGGGATATTGACAAAGTAGTCAACATAGATACCCTTAATCATCTCAGGAATTGAAGCGACAATACCTGCAAAGATGATCATAGAAACACCGTTACCATATCCTTTATCTGTAATTTGTTCCCCGAGCCAAGTTACAATCATACTACCTGCTGTTAGGATGATCCCAATGGTAACAAAGACTTGTGGAGTTAAATCTGTCGTCAATAATTTCGCTCCAGATAGAGTATTAAACCCTGCTGTAATCCCGATAGATTGAACAAATGCAAGTACAAGTGCAATGTAACGAGTAGCCTGATTTAGTTTTCTCCGTCCTACTTCCCCTTGTTTGCCCCATTCTACAAACTTCGGTAAAATGTCCATTTGTAGCAATTGAACAACGATAGAAGCAGTGATATACGGACTTACTCCGAGTGCAAAAACAGAGAAGTTCTTCATGGCATTCCCTGAAACAAGACTAAGCATGTTTAAGAAAGATAAACCACTGAGAGCTTCTAAACTTTTTGCATTCACCCCTGGAACAGTAATACTTGTCCCAATACGGAAAACAAGAATGATAAAAATTGTAAAGAGAATTTTTGAGCGAACTTGTTTAACCTTGAGAGCTTCTTTTAATAATTTAAAAAACATGGGTCACCTCTCTTAGATGACTTCTACAGAACCACCTTTAGCAGTGATAGCTTCCTCAGCTGATTTAGAGAATTTAGCTGCTTTAACAGTCAATTTCTTAGTCAATTCACCGTTACCAAGAATTTTAACGCCTGATTTTTCAGCTTTCACAATTCCTGATTCGATAAGCACAACTGGAGTCACTTCAGCACCATCTTCAAAGACGTTCAATTGGTCAAGGTTTACAATTGCGTATTCTTTAGCGTTGATGTTAGTGAATCCACGTTTTGGAAGACGACGGAACAATGGAGTTTGTCCACCTTCAAAACCAAGGCGAACTCCGCCACCGCTACGAGCTTTTTGACCTTTTTGACCGCGACCAGATGTTTTACCGTTACCTGATGAAGTACCACGACCAACACGGTTACGTACTTTACGAGAACCTTCTGCAGGTTTCAATTCATGAAGTTTCATTTTTATTTTCTCCTCTTTTGTAAAATGCTAGCGCCGATAAGGTAGAAAAGGTTGTCTCCCTTATCAACTCGCCTATACGATGTCATCATAGATGACTATATCCAGTTTTAGGGGATGGTATACTGCACATCCCCTAAAAATCATTAGTTTACTTCTTCAACTGTTACCAAGTGAGATACTGCAGTGATCATACCACGGATAGCAGCGTTGTCTTCTTTGATAACAGAGCTGTTCAATTTGCCAAGTCCAAGTGCTACAACAGTTTTACGTTGTGATGGAATGCGTCCGATTGGAGACTTAGTCAAAGTAATTTTAATTTGAGCCATTTTATCCCCTTTCTTATGCCAAATCAGAAACTGAAATACCACGAAGGGCAGCAACTTCTTCAGCGCGTTTCAATTGTTTCAAACCTTCAACAGTTGCGCGAACAATGTTGATTGGAGTGTTAGAACCAAGTGATTTAGATGTAATATCTGCCACACCTGCCAATTCCACAACGGCACGAACCGCACCACCAGCGGCAACTCCAGAACCTTCTACAGCAGGTTTCAACAATACTTTAGCTCCACCGAATTCTGAAAGAACTTCGTGTGGGATTGTTGTTCCAACCATAGGAACTTCAATCAAGTTTTTCTTAGCATCTTCTACTGCTTTGCGGATTGCTTCTGGGACTTCTTGAGCCTTACCAGTACCAAATCCTACACGACCGTTGTGGTCACCGACAACAACAAGAGCTGCGAAACGAAGACGACGTCCACCTTTAACAACTTTTGTAACACGGTTGACAGCAACTACGCGTTCTTCTAATTCAACTGCATTGTCTTTAAATGCCATTTTCTAGTGTCCTCCTATTAGAATTTCAATCCGTTTTCACGAGCTGCATCAGCCAAAGCTTTCACACGTCCGTGATATAGATATCCACCGCGGTCGAACACCACTTCTGAAATACCTTTAGCGTTTGCACGTTCTGCAACGAGTTTACCGACAGCAACGGCTTGTTCAGTTTTAGTTCCTTTTGAAACTTCTTTGTCAAGAGTTGAAGCACTTGCGAGCGTTACACCCGCTACGTCATCAATCACTTGAGCGTAGATGCCTGTATTAGAACGGAATACGTTCAAACGTGGGCGATCAGCAGTTCCAGAGAGTTTTCCGCGAACGCGACGGTGGCGTTTTTGACGGAGTTTGTTTTTATCTGGTTTAGAAATCACAGTTTTCACCTCTTTAGTTTTAAATCGCGTGCTATGCACAAAGTAGGAAAATAGGTTGGTGGTTGAAAATCAACCACTCAACATTATTTACCTGTTTTACCTTCTTTAAGACGAACGTACTCTCCAACGTAACGAATACCTTTACCTTTGTAAGGTTCTGGTGAACGAAGGCTACGTACGTAAGCAGCTGTTTGACCAACCACTTCTTTTGAAATTCCGCTAACAACAATTGTTGTTGGGTTTGGAAGTTCAAAAGTAATCCCTTCTGGAGCTTCAACTTCATCTGGATGAGATTTACCAACAGCCAAAACAAGTTTTGATCCTTGAAGTTGTGCACGGTAACCAACCCCACGCATTTCAAGTTCTTTCTTGAATCCTTCTGATACACCAATTACCATGTTATTCAAAAGGGCACGAGTAGTTCCGTGGATAGTTTTCATTTCTTTTGAATCGTTTGGACGGTGAAGAGTTACTTCAGTACCTTCCACGCGAATTTCAATATCTTTTGAGAACTTACGAGTAAGTTCTCCTTTAGGTCCTTTTACAGTTACTACGTTGTCATTGTTAGTGACTTCAACACCAGCAGGCAACACGATAACTTTATTACCAATACGTGACATGTTTATTTTCTCCTGTTAAATTGTCAGGCCTTGACGGCCAGTTTTCACGGGGTTAAATCGATTTCTCGATTTGAAGGAACATTTAGGTTTCAATTTCAAAGTGAATCTAGGCATCGTCTTGCAGGCATAACTTTGGGTTAGGCAAGAGACGATAACGAAGAGTCACAAAGAAATTGGAAGCTAAATATTACCAAACGTAAGCGATAACCTCACCACCAACATTCTTTTGGCGCGCTTCTTTATCAGTAAGCAAACCTTCAGAAGTTGAAAGGATAGCAATTCCAAGTCCGTTAAGTACTTTTGGAAGATCTTCACGTTTTTTGTAGACACGAAGTCCTGGTTTAGAAACACGTTTCAAGTTAGTGATAACTTTTTCACCGTTTGGTCCGTATTTAAGGAATACACGGATGATGCCTTGTTTGTCATCTTCGATGATTTCAACGTTTTTTACAAAACCTTCGCGTTTAAGGATTTCAGCAATCCCTTTTTTGATGTTTGATGCAGGTACTTCAAGTACTTCGTGTTTCGCTTGGTTAGCGTTACGAATACGAGTTAGGAAGTCTGCGATTGGGTCAGTCATAACCATTTTGTTTTTCTCCTCTTACTAGTAGTTTGCAAGTTGCACTTGCTAGTTAATACATGATATAAAGAGCGTAACAGCAAAAGCAATTTGGTCTTTTTTGCCAAAGTTGTAGCTCGTGTTCAAATTGGCAAGCCCAACTGAACCCGGGCTAAACTCTGCGTGAAAAAGATAAACTTTCCTAGAAACTTTAGTTTCTTTGTCAAGTTTCCTATTTTCACTTGGAGTTTGGACGCCCTTGATATCTTAAATTACCAAGATGCTTTTGTTACACCAGGAATTTGTCCTTTGTAAGCTAATTCACGGAAGCAAACACGGCAAAGTTTAAATTTGCGGTAAACTGAATGTGGACGACCACATTTTTCACAACGAGTATAAGCTTGAGTAGAGAACTTCGCTGGACGTTTGTTCTTAGCAATCATTGATTTTTTAGCCATTAGATTTACCTCCTATATTATTTTGCAAAAGGCATTCCAAGGCCTGTAAGCAATGCACGTGACTCTTCGTCAGTGTTAGCAGTTGTTACGATAACGATGTCAAGACCACGAGTTTTGTCAACGTCATCAAAGTTGATTTCTGGGAAGATCAATTGTTCTTTCACACCAAGTGTGTAGTTTCCGCGTCCATCAAATGATTTTGTTGGAACACCGTGGAAGTCACGCACACGTGGAAGTGAAACTGAAACCAATTTATCCAAGAATTCGTACATACGTTCCCCACGAAGGGTAACTTTTGCACCGATCGCTACACCTTCACGAAGACGGAAGCCGGCGATTGATTTTTTAGCTTTAGTGATAAGTGGTTTTTGACCTGAGATAAGCGCCAATTCTTCAGCAGCTTTTTCAAGGCTTTTAGCGTTTGATACAGCTTCACCAACACCCATGTTCAAAACGATCTTATCTACTTTAGGCACAGCCATCACTGATGAGTAGTTGAATTGTTCTGTCAAAGCAGGAACTACTTCATTAAGATATTTTTCTTTTAAACGATTTGCCATTATACTTCTCCTTTCCTTCGTGATTAATCAAGCACTTCGCCTGATTTTTTGTTGTAACGAACTTTTTTACCGTCTACAAATTTGTAACCAACACGACCAGCTACACCATTTTTGTCCAATACTTGAACGTTTGATACGTGGATAGCTGCTTCTTTCTCGATGATACCACCTTGAGGAAGATCGTTAGTTGGACGTTGGTGTTTCTTAACGATGTTAACACCTTCAACGATAACTTTGTTTACTTTTGGAAGGGCAGTAAGGACAACAGCTTCTGTTCCCTTATCTTTACCAGCGATTACGCGAACTTTGTCGCCTTTTTTTACAAACATTAGGTTTCTCCTTAATTTTTCTTACGCCCACAAGGGCACCCTAGCTTGAAGCTAGGGGACTAGTTTGTTTCTAAAAATTAAAGTACTTCTGGAGCAAGTGACACGATCTTCATGAAGCCACCTTCACGCAATTCACGTGCAACTGGGCCAAAGATACGTGTTCCGCGAGGAGTTTTGTCATCACGGATGATAACAGCTGCATTTTCGTCAAACTTGATGTATGAACCATCAGCGCGACGAGCACCTGATTTAGTACGAACGATAACAGCTTTTACAACGTCACCTTTTTTAACCGCACCACCAGGAGTAGCTTGTTTTACAGATGCCACAATGACATCACCGATGTTCGCAAATTTACGTTTAGAACCACCAAGAACTTTGATAGTCAAGATTTCGCGTGCACCGCTGTTGTCTGCGACTTTCAAACGAGTTTCTGTTTGAATCATTTCAGTTTTCTCCTTTCAGGCTTGATTAGATGATAACCGCTTCTTCAACAACTTCTACAAGACGGAAACGTTTTGTAGCTGAAAGCGGGCGAGTTTCCATGATACGTACGATATCGCCTTCTTTGGCAATATTGTTTTCATCATGTGCTTTGTATTTTTTAGAGTAGTTAATACGTTTACCATAGACTGGGTGGTTACGTTTTGTTTCAACTACAACTGTGATTGTCTTGTCCATTTTGTCAGATACAACACGTCCAACAAGAACTTTACGATTATTGCGTTCCATTGAAATTTCTCCTTCCCTAGTCTATTATTTCGCTTCAGATTGAACTGTTTTGATTCGAGCGATTTGTTTTTTAACTTCTTTCAAGCGAGCTGTTTGTTCCAATTGACCAGTAGCAGCTTGGAAACGAAGTTCAAACAATTCTTTTTTCAATTCGTTTTCGCGCTTCGCGAGTTCTTCTTGAGAAAGACCACGAAGTTCTTTAACAAATTCTTTTACTTCATTAAGTTTCATGCCTTCTCCTTATTCTGCTTCACGTTTTACGAATTTAGTTTTAACTGGCAATTTGTGGCTAGCAAGACGAAGCGCTTCACGTGCAATCTCTTCAGATACACCAGCGATTTCGAACATCACTTTACCGCGTTTAACTGGTGCAACCCAACCTTCAGGTGCCCCTTTACCAGATCCCATACGCACACCGATAGCTTTAGCAGTGTATGATTTGTGTGGGAAGATTTTAATCCAAACTTTACCACCACGTTTCATGTAACGAGTCATGGCGATACGAGCAGCTTCGATTTGGCGGTTAGTAATCCAGTGGCTAGTTGTAGCTTGAAGACCGTATTCACCGAATGCTACTTCTTTTCCACCTTTTGCTTCACCGCGCATTTTTCCACGGAATTCACGACGGTGTTTAACACGTTTAGGTACTAACATTGGTTATTTACCTCCTTTAGTGTTTTTACGAGCTGGAAGAACTTCACCACGGTAGATCCATACTTTAACACCAAGTTTACCGTATGTAGTATCTGCTTCTTCCCAAGCGTAATCGATATCTGCACGAAGTGTGTGGAGTGGAACAGTTCCTTCTGAGTATCCTTCAGCACGGGCAATATCTGCACCGTTCAAACGACCTGATACTTGAGTTTTGATTCCTTTAGCTCCAGCACGCATTGCGCGTTGGATTGCTTGTTTTTGTGCACGACGGAAAGCGACACGTTGCTCCAATTGACGAGCAATTCCTTCACCTACAAGGTGAGCATCCAAATCAGGTTGTTTGATTTCGATGATGTTGATGTGTACTTGTTTTCCAGTCAATTTGTTAAGTTTTGCACGGAGTGCATCAACGTTAGCACCACCTTTACCGATAACCATACCTGGTTTAGCAGTGTGAAGTGAAACGTTAACTTTGTTTACTGCGCGCTCAATTTCGATTGTTGAAACTGCTGCGTCAGCAAGTTCTTTTTGAACGAATTTACGGATTGCAAGATCTTCATGAAGGTAATCCGCGTATTCTTTTTCAGCATACCATTTGGCATCCCAATCACGGATGATGCCGACACGCATACCAATTGGATGTACTTTTTGACCCACGATGTTACCTCCTTATTTTTCTGCAACAGCCACAGTGATGTGAGCTGTACGTTTGTTGATTGGTGAAGCTGAACCTTTCGCACGTGGACGGAAACGTTTCATAGTTGGTCCTTCGTTTGCGAATGCTTCAGATACTACCAAGTTAGCTTTGTCCAAACCAAAGTTGTTTTCAGCGTTAGCTACAGCTGAGTTCAAAACTTTCAAGATGATTTCAGCAGCTTTGTTTGGTGTGAATGTCAAGATTGCAATAGCGTCGGCTACGCTTTTACCACGAATATTGTCAAGAACAAGACGTGATTTACGAGGTGAAACACGTACTGTACGAGCCATTGCTTTAGCTGAAGTAATTTCTGCCATTTATGTTCTCCTTATTTTCTACGTGTTTTCTTGTCGTCTGCAGCGTGACCTTTGTAAGTACGAGTCGGTGCGAATTCACCAAGTTTGTGACCTACCATGTCTTCTTGGATGTAAACAGGTACGTGTTTACGTCCGTCATAAACTGCAATAGTGTAACCAATGAAACTTGGGAAGATCGTTGAACGACGTGACCAAGTTTTGATAACTTTTTTCTTTTCGTCGTTAGCTTGAGCTTCAACTTTTTTCATCAAATGCTCATCGACGAAAGGTCCTTTTTTAAGACTGCGTCCCATTTTTATGTTTTCTCCTTTAAATGTTGTACCACAGCGGCTTGCGCTCACATGGAGCGCTACCGAGCTGGCGGATTATCTAGCGCTTATGCGACTAGTTTTAAATTATTTCTCGTTGCGACGACGAACGATAAGTTTGTCGGATTTCGCTTTCTTGTTACGAGTTTTAAGACCAAGAGCAGGTTTGCCCCATGGAGTAGATGGCGCTTTACGACCAACTGGTGCTTTACCTTCACCACCACCGTGTGGGTGATCGTTAGGGTTCATTACAGAACCACGAACTGTTGGGCGGATACCTTTCCAACGGCTACGTCCTGCTTTACCAAGGTTTACAAGCCCATGTTGTTCATTTCCGACAACACCAACTGTTGCACGACAAGTTCCAAGAATCATACGTACTTCGCCAGATTGAAGACGAACAAGAACATATTTACCTTCTTGACCCAATACTTGAGCAGAAGCTCCAGCTGCACGCACCAATTCTCCACCACGACCTGGTTTCAATTCGATGTTATGGATCAAAGTACCAACTGGAATGTTAGCAAGTGGAAGAGCATTTCCGACTTTGATATCTGCTTCTGGGCCTGAAACGATACGTTGACCAACTTCAAGACCTTTTGGAGCGATGATGTATGCTTTCACACCGTCTGTGTAGTGTACAAGAGCGATGTTTGCAGAACGGTTTGGATCGTACTCGATAGTTTTAACAACTGCTTCAACGTTGTCTTTGTTACGTTTGAAGTCAACCAAACGGTAGAAACGTTTGTGCCCACCACCTTGGTGACGAACAGTGATACGACCGTTGTTGTTACGACCAGCCTTGTTCTTCAAAGCAACAAGCAACGATTTTTCAGGAGCGCTTGTTGTGATTTCAGCGAAATCCAAAGAAGTCATATTACGGCGACCGTTTGTTGTTGGTTTATAAACACGAATTCCCACGATATTTCCTCCTTAGATTATTCAGCTTCAGCAGCAAACAACTCGATTGCTTTTGAATCAGCTGTAAGTGTGATGATAGCTTTTTTAGTTTTGTTAGTAAAACCAGTGTAACGTCCAACACGTTTAGCTTTAGGTTTTACGTTGATTGTGTTGACATTTGCAACCTTAACACCTTCAAAAGCAGCTTCAACAGCTTGCTTAATCAAAAGTTTGTGTGCACGAGTGTCAACTTCAAATACATACTTTCCTGCTTCAAGTTGAGCCATTGAGCTTTCAGTAATAACAGGTTTTTTGATAACATCATACAAATTCATTATGCAAGAACCTCCTCGATTTTAGAGATAGCTGCTTGAGTAACAAGAAGTTTGTCACTATTTGCGATGTCAAGAACACTTGCAGTTGTAGCAGTCGCAACTTTCACGTTTGGAAGGTTACGAGCTGAAAGAGCTGCGAATTCGTTTCCTTCTTCAAGAATAACAAGGACTTTAGAATCGATGCTCAAAGCTGCAAGAACTTTTGCAAATTCAGCAGTTTTTGGAGCTGTAAATTCAAGAGAATCAACGGCTACAAATTTGTTTTCAGCAACTTTTTCTGAGTAAACAGATTTAAGCGCAAGGCGACGAACTTTTTGAGGAAGTTTGTACGCATAGCTACGTGGAGTTGGTCCGAAGACAGTTCCACCACCACGCCATTGTGGAGAGCGGATAGAACCTTGACGAGCACGTCCAGTTCCTTTTTGACGCCATGGTTTGCGTCCGCCACCTGAAACAGCTGAGCGATTTTTAACTGCGTGAGTTCCTTGACGAAGGCTAGCACGTTGGCTGATGATCACATCAAACACAACAGATTGGTTTGGTTCAATACCAAAGATTGCATCGTTAAGAACAACTTCGCCAGCTTGTTTACCAGTTTGGTCGAATAATGTTACATTTGCCATTTTGACTGTATTCCCCTTTCCTTATTATTTACCAGCTTTAACTGCTGACTTGATAGTGATAAGAGATTTCTTAGCACCTGGTACGTTACCTTTGATAAGGATAACGTTCTTTTCTGGAACAACTTGTACAACTTCAAGGTTTTGAATTGTCACGCGGTCGCCACCCATACGTCCTGCAAGGTTTTTACCTTTGAACACGCGGTTAGGTGCAACAGGTCCCATAGAACCTGGACGACGGTGGTAACGAGAACCGTGAGCCATTGGTCCACGTGATTGTCCATGGCGTTTGATAACACCTTGGAAACCTTTACCTTTAGAAGTACCAGTTACGTCAACAACGTCTCCAGCTGCGAATGTTTCAACTGTGATTTCAGCACCAACTTCCAAGCCTTCAACGTTTTTGAATTCACGAATGAAGCGCTTAGGAGCCGTGTTAGCTTTCGCTACATGTCCTTTAGCAGGTTTGTTGCTCAATACTTCGCGTTTGTCATCGAAACCAACTTGGATAGCGTTGTATCCGTCTGTTTCAACAGTTTTAACTTGAAGAACAACGTTTGGAGTTGCTTCAATAACTGTTACAGGGATCAATTCGCCAGCTTCAGTGAAGATTTGAGTCATTCCCACTTTTTTCCCTAAGATTCCTTTTGTCATGAGAAAATAGTTCCTTTTCTATATTTTTTATTCAAAAAGTTTTTAACGAGCGTTTTTCATGCTCAAGGTATCAAGCTTTAAATTAAAGTTTGATTTCTACGTTTACACCACTTGGAAGATCCAATTTCATCAACGCATCAACTGTTTTTTGAGTTGGGTTAACGATATCGATCAAACGTTTGTGTGTACGCATTTCAAATTGTTCGCGAGAGTCTTTGTATTTGTGAGTCGCACGAATAATTGTGTAGAGGCTACGTTCAGTCGGAAGTGGGATTGGACCCGCAACTTGTGCACCTGTACGAGTAGCTGATTCTACGATTTTTGCAGCCGCTGTGTCAAGCGTACGGTGTTCGTAAGCTTTCAAACGGATACGGATTTTTTTGTTTGCCATCTTTTTCTCCTTTTCGTCTATTTAAGATAATAGGCTAGCTCCACAAGAAAACCGACGCGCGTTGCGTGGCAATGCAACCGAGCGTGTCGCAACCTCTTGCATCACAGCTAAAGCTGTAATTTACAGCACCATAATAGAATAACACAAAGCCCCTGCGATTGCAAGGGATTTATAAGCTTTTTTTCACTTTTTTAGGATGAAACTGTTTTCTTATTTCATCTTCCTATGATTACTGATTTACGTCTATAAAAATCAATCTTTTCTTCTATATAATATGTGTCATTTTGACTTCAAATTTATCTTCTGATTGATCTACTAAAATGTCCGCTTTAGACTCGTTTTTTCTATAGTATCGCAGATACTGCTCCCGTCTCATCTGATGGCTAGCTAATACAAAAGATGCATCGCGATTTCTCATAGTCGTATCTCGAGCTAGACGCCTCTTTAATTCTGTTTCTTCATCCGTATAGAAACAGATAGTTTTGTCAAAGAGTTCCTTGGGTAGAAACCCCACAGACATCCCTTCAACAATCAGAATTGGTTTGGCTCCAAATAAGATCTCGCTAGCCTTCCAAGGTTCATCGATTGTTAAGACATCTGTACCTGCCTGCAAGGCGAGAATATCTCTCTAAACTTGCCAGTTCATGCGCCACTGGCAGACAAGCTGTCACCTTTTGATCAAGTGCTTGCTTTGGTACTACCAGGTGACGTTCTGAGGTGATATAGGGATCTGTTTCTAGCAAATTTACTGTAGTAGAATCTAGGGCTTGATATAATTCCTGAGCGAAGGTTGATTTACCTGAAGCCCCATGACCGTAAATCCCCAGTGCCCTAACCCTTCCCGTTTCAATCTCTGAAACCAGTTGTTCTATCAGGTCTTTTTTCTTCATTCTCTCTTCACCTGTTCATAGCTTTCTTTTCCGTCATTAAGCTTGTCCCAAATCACCACTTGCCCACTTTTGAGGGATTTTTGCACATCGATAATTCGTTGATTAGAGGAACCTCGAAACTGGAGCATGAGATTACGCTTGCTTTTATCATACCGTCCATCGACAAGGATGTCAATCAGTGATAAGAGTTCCAGTTTATCTGGAGTTTCCAGCATCATTTCTTCCCACGTGTATCCCGTCCAGGACCAGATGTCTTTATCTGGCAATTCCTTTCGAATGCGTTTAACGAGAGGCAAGAGAATTCCTGTATTAAGAAAAGGTTCTCCTCCTAGCAGGGTCAAGCCTTGAACATAGGGCTGGGCAAGGTCTTCCATAATCTGTTCTTCTAACTCTGCTGTATAAGGAATGCCTGCATTGAAAGACCAAGTCGCAACATTATAGCACCCCTCGCAGTGAAACATGCAGCCTGATACATAGAGAGAGTTGCGCACACCTTCTCCATCGACAAAGTTAAAGGCCTTGTAATCAATGATTCGCCCTTTACTAAGCTCCTCGCTTTTCCATTCACCCGGTTTTGGTGTATTCCATGTCATCCTTCTACTCCAAATCTATCCAGTAGCGCTGACTTCTATCGATTGTATTTTCGTAAACACCGCCAGCGGAGAGAATCGTGCGGCGGCTGGCTTCGTTGTCTTCATCGCAGGTAATCAGCACTCGTTCCAATCCTTGCTTTCGAGCCTCTGCTAGTCCTAATCTCAACTGCTCCTTCCCATATCCTTTGCCTCGTTGACTGGGACGGATAGAATAGCCAATATGACCGCCTTCCACAAATAATTTGTCATTCAAGGACAAGCGCAGGGCTAAAAATCCCAAAGGCAAGCCAGTCTCATCAAAGGATAAAAATTTGATTGCAGAAACCCAGCCTACTGGCAGGTTGGCAGCATCCTCCTGCTGCTCTACAATCTTTAAACAATCCTCATAATCCTTTGCTCGCTTCCAAGCGGAGCCCATGCCACCGTGCATATAGGATTTTGCTACATCGAACTCCGCAATCATCTCTAATATCGCTTCTTTATCTTCCAAAGTTGGTCGTCTTAGCTCCATGCTTCCTCCTTAATCGACATCAATCCAGTAACGTTCTACGCCATTACGAACATCCTCAAACGCCCCACCATTTGCCACAATCACCGCTCTACTAACAGGATTTTCTATACTACAGGTCACGAGCGCTTTTTTAATATTTTTTTGCTTGGCGACTTGCAAGCCTTGTCGGAGAGCTTCTTTGGCATAGCCTTTGCCTCTTTCAGACGGGCGGATGGAATAACCAATATGACCACCTTCTTCCAATAAGAAGTCATTGAGGCACAATCGGAGATTAAGAAACCCTACGGCTTGTCCATCTCTCGAAAAAGCAACTAATTGAATATCAGGTACCCACCCTTCAGGCAAATTAATCCCCATTTCATGATTCTGATTACTTTCCAACCACTCTTCATAAACAAAATTCTCAGCATCCCAAAATCCACCGTCGTGAGGGGACTGTGCTTGTTCAAACTCTGCCATCATCTCTAAAACTGTTTCTTTATCTACTAATCTTGGTCTGCGTAGTTCCATCCTTACCTCCCACCTAAGAGAAAAGCGAGAGCGAACTCTCACTTTTATTTTTTCTTGTTCTTGTTTAAAAACTGTTCTCTGAGGTTAAGCAAGCGTTCTTTTTTGCCTGTTCCACCTTTAGAGTGTTTCTCGTGATAACGGGTCACTTGAGCGCGTCCCTTATCATCTAATTGGTATTTCCCCATTCCGTCTCTTTCTAGTTTGTTACTTTATGTCCAGGTGTCTTAATGGTTGAACCATTCATATGTTTCACACGCGCAGCGATTTCCTTATGGCGCCCGTTGACCATCGGACGAGCCTGAGGATTGCCCAGATAACCACACGTACGTTTGACAACATCTACTGTTTTAGGGTCGCTATTCCCACAGTTGGGACAAGCAAATCCCCTCTCTGTCGGTTCAAAATCCCCCTCAAAGTCACACTTATAACAATGATCAATCGGAGTATTGGTCCCTAGATACCCTACACGATCATAGGCGTAGTCCCAGACAGCTTCCAGTGCCTTAGGATTTTGCTGAAGAACTGGATACTCACAGTAGTGGATGAAACCACCTGTTGCACCCGCTTCTGGATAAGCCTTCTCAAAGTCCAATTTTTCAAACGGTGTTGGATTTTTCCGGACATCGTAGTGGAAAGAGTTGGTGTAGTATTCCTTATCCGTGATGTCAGGAATAGAACCAAACTTTTCTGTATCCAAGCGACAGAAGCGATCTGTTAGACTTTCAGACGGTGTCGAGTAGATAGAGAAATGGTAGCCATATTGGTCAGACCACTCTTCTACCCGACGTTTCATATCGCGAATGATATCCAGCGTGAATTCCTTGGCTTCTGGATTGTGTTCCCAGCTATTTCCAAAGAAGACTGTCGCTACCTCGTACAAACCAATGTAGCCCAGCGAAACTGTCGCACGACGATTCTTAAAGAGCTGATCAACGCTCTCGTCTTTTCCAAGACGGCGTCCGAAGGCCCCGTACTGATAGAGAATAGGGGCGTTTGCTGGTGTTGCTTCCTTGGTCCGTTCAACACGGTAAACTAGAGCATCTTCTGCGATATTCATCCGCTCGTTGAAGATTTCCCAGAACTTATTCATGTCGCCCTCAGACTCAAGAGCAATGCGAGGAAGGTTGACCGTCACAACACCTAGATTCATCCGACCAGAATTGACTTCTACGCCATTCTCATCCTTCCATCCTTGAAGGAAAGAACGGCAGCCCATAGGTACCTTGAAAGAACCAGTCAACTCGATAATCTTATCATAGGATAAGACATCCGGGTACATCCGTTTAGTTGCACACTCGAGGGCCAACTGTTTGATGTCATAGTTTGGAGTCCCTTCTTCCAAGTTAAGGCCTCTTTTAAGCGTAAAGATGAGTTTAGGGAAGATGGCTGTGCGGTGTTCTGAGCCAAGACCCTTGATACGAATGGTCAAGATAGCTTTTTGAATTTCCCGTTCAAAACGACTAGTTCCTAGACCAAAACCTAGTGAAGTAAAAGGTGTTTGTCCATTTGAAGTGAAGAGGGTGTTGATTTCATACTCAAGAGATTGCATGGCATCATAGATATCTTTTTGGGTTTTCTTCCAAGCATAATCATCCCGTTTTTCAGGCAAGACCCACTCTTTCGCATCTTTGAGGTGCTTTTGGTAATTCTTCTCTGCATAAGGTGCCAAGACTTCATCAATACGGTCAGCTGAACAGCCCCCGTACTGGCTAGAAGCAACGTTGGCGATGATCTGAGAAATCTGAGCTGTCGCAGTCTGGATAGACTTGGGACTCTCTACCTCTGCATTCCCAATTTTAAAACCATTTTCCAACATGCCTTTAAAATCAATCAAACAGCAGTTGGTCATAGGAGTGTAGGGGCTGTAGTCCAAGTCATGATAGTGGATATCCCCTTTTTGGTGAGCATTGGCTACGTGCTTAGGAAGCATTTGCAATCCGATTGATTTCCCCACAATCCCTGCTGTCAAATCACGCTGGGTATTAAAGACATCGCTGTCTTTATTGGCATTTTCATTGACAACTGCTTGATCTTTATTGAGAAGTTTATGAATGCTAAAGTTGATATCTGTCGCTTTTGAGCGCTCAAAATCCCTCTGTGTCCGATAGGTGATATACTCTTCAGCCAATGCATATTCTTTGGCTTCGAGAAGTTCATGTTCTACGATATTCTGAATCTCATAAATCTTCACACCTTTAGGGAAACGACTGTGAATTTCGGTAACGATTCTTTCAACTAGACCATTTAGGCGTTTTTCTACTAGAGGCGTAAGGTCCATAACTTTTTCTGCCGCCTTGTGGAGAGCCTTGTCAATCTTGTCTACATCAAATACTACACGTCTACCATCTCGTTTTTCAACGAACAAGGTGGGAACGGTTGCAAGCTTTTCTTCTAATACAATCATATCCATGCTCTTTTCTAAAATATTGTTAAATAGTTTATATTCAGTATTATACCACTCTAAAAATAAAAATCAATATCTTGTGTTAAAAATCCTAAAATTTTTAAAATTCCACAAGATATTGATTTTTGTTATTTGAATTTATAAAGCTTAAACTCGCTAGTATCTGTCTGAACAAGCTCATAGTTTTCACTGAGCCAGCTCTCTAAATCTGACCACAAGGCAACTTTTTGATTGACCACAATCATCTTCGGTTGATTCTCTTTCAGATCATTCATCAGTTTGGTTTTATTTTCGTCACTTGCAGTATAAAGTGTTGGCGTCACTAGAGAGGTCGGCGCCAAGCGTTCACTTGCACGGTAGAAATCAGGACGATCATCCCATGCATAGACACGATCTTCAGAACTCGTTTGTTGTTTGACTACGCTAGCAAGTCGCTCTCTCTCCTGATAAGTCACCGGGTGCGAAAGGTAGCGACTCGCGATAGGGAGAACAATGAGGTAGACAAGGGCAATCAGTGGTAGATAGAAATTTCCTTTGAGGAAAGAGGCTTTATTCTCACGTCTTCTTCTACGACGACTGCCTCCATCAGAAACATTTTCTTTAATCCCTGTCAGAAGGAGTAGGGTCAAGAAAGGAAGGAGAGCAACGAGATGAGTACCGTTGACAGGTTCTTTTGAGAAAATCAAGAGCCCCAAAGAAAGTAATAAGCCCAAACTAGCAGCAATTGATAGGGAATACTGCTTAGCTGGTTTTGACTGGAACAAACCAGAAAAGAGCAAAGTAAGGGAACCTAGCCCAATGGCAAGTAAGCCGTAGAAGGCTGCATTTTCAAGCAAATGTGCATTTGAAAAGAGGCTAAGAGTATTTACCGGATACAAGGTCTGGCTAATGGCATCCCCAAAACTACCTGTTAATACTGTATAGTAGCCTAAAGGATAGAATAAGAGTGAGAACCCTAAGGCTGACGCAAAAAATTGATATAAACCATGAACAAAGTGACCTTTGCCTAAGTTAAAGCCGATAATTCCCAAGGCTAGTGTAGCTGCAAATAAGGCTGTTGGGATGGGCGCAAGGAAGAAAGCAAGTGCAAGGCTCATACCAACACGTAAAAATCCTTTGTCATCGTTTGGATAAGCTAGATAGTTCGTAACAATGCTAAGTGAATAAAATAAGAAAGGCAAGGCTAGCAAGAGAGCATAGCCACCACCAAAAGCGAGACCTGCTACCAACAGATTAAACACAAACACAAGCTGCTTGGCTTCTTCTACACGGCCTGTAAGAGTATCCGCAGATTTAAAAAGAAAAACACCTGCTCCAAACAAGGCCAACCACTCAGCCAAAGCAAGCAAAATACTGCCTTGAAAAAGATAGTTTAGCACATAATAGAGCAATCCCTCCGTCCCAAAATAATCGGTATACATTTGACCATTTTGATGCAAGGCCCAACCGGTATAAAGATCCTGAGTTTGTTGCGGGCTTACTAAACCAAAAATAAGGGGGATAACCACAGAAATAGCTGTAGCCACTAAACTCCAAAGCAAGATACTAAAAAAGGGAATCGGAGCTCCTTCTCGCTTTTCTGGAACGGACCAGTCTTGGTAATGAGATTCTTCTTGTTTCTTATCTATTTTCCCGTATACATTCATTCAATTTCTCCTCTAAGTTTATCTGTTTTAGTATATCAAAATCTTACATGAATGTCAGCTTGGGATTGATATTTGCTGAATTTCTTATCCAATATCGCAAAGCGTTCGATTTCACGAAAACGGTGGAATCGACTATTTCTATACTCTCTGATAAAATCATCATCTTCTAGATTAAGCATGGTTTTCTCCTTTACTTATCTATTCGTAAAAATACAAAAAAAGACCCAGCCTTGGGCTAGATCTTTATGGATAGTTAGAGCATAGGTGCAAACAACTGGACAATTTCCTTGATTAGGCTTTGATACCAGCTAGTTTTGATAGTGTGGGGATAAATTTCTTGAGAAACTTTAAAAATCTCTTCAAAGTCCCTTTCAATATCGATGATGGACTGCGTCCTATAAAGCAAGACGGCATTTTCATAGTGGTGAAGCAAACTCCGATAGTCAAAATTGATGGTTCCCACAGTAGCCGCCTCTCCATCGACAAGCATTTGCTTGCTATGGAGGAATCCCGGGCTATACTCATAAATTCGAACCCCTGCAGATAACAAGTCTGGATAGGCTCCTCGAGTAACTAACTGAATAACCTTCTTATCTGGGATACAAGGCGTCACAATTCGCACATCTACCCCTCTCAGAGCTGCATTTTTGATACTTTCAGTTAGATCGTAGTCAGCAATCAGATAGGGAGTCGTGATGTAGACATAATCTGTAGCTTGATTGATAAGGTTTTGATAGACCGTTTTTCCAACCTGGGCTCGGTAGATGGGTTTGGGACCGCTACTGTAGGGAATACAGAGCCCCATCCCATCTTTTGGTTGATTTTCGAGATGGTATTGGTCAAAGTCGCTAATTTCCCCACGATTGATATACCAGGTTGATAAAAAGAGTCTAGTAAAAGCCTTAACCGCCGATCCATCCAGGCGAATACCGCTATCCTTCCAATAACCAAAGCGTTCGATATGGTTGATATACTCATCTGCCAGATTGATACCACCTGTATAGGCAATTTGACCATCAATAACCATGATTTTACGGTGGTCACGGTTGTTATAGGCGACGGTTAAGCGCGGAATCACCTTATTAAATTTATGAGCCTCAATTCCTCGACCGCGAAGGTGAATGGTATAATCTCCAGGCAAGGTTGCCATACAACCAATATCATCATAAAGGAGCTTCACTTCTACCCCTTGAGCCGCCTTTTCTTCCAAAATCTCTAAAATACTATTCCACATCAAACCCTCTTCGATGATATAGTATTCAAGAAAGATAAACTTCTCGGCTTTTTTAAGATCCTCTAGCATCTGATGCCACATGCTTTTACCAGATGCAAAAAATTGGGTATCCGTTCGATTATAGACATCTGCATTCGTGTCCATACTGAGGAGAGATTTGATAACCCCGTAAGCCGACTTGTCTTGTTCTTTTAACTCCAAACGGAGAGCTCTGCTATTATCCTCTCGGTAAACCATTGATTGGAGCTGCTTTAGCTGCTTCATTTCTTTTTTAGATAAACGGCGTTCTCCAAACATGATATAGAGTAAGGGGCCAAATACTGGCACAAAGGCTACTAACAGCCATGTTACCTTACTCTCAGGATTCATGGATCGATTGACAATCGATACAACGGTCGCCATACTCACTAAAATGACAAGGATAATCCAGAGAATCGGAGCCATCTGCCCTAGATAGAGAAATAAACCAAAGACGATAAACAACTCTGCCAACATGATGGTAATACTAAAACCATACTTAGACATGAGTAGCTGCATTTTTCTAGCTGTCATACATCCCCTTCCTTTTCTAACATTCTCCTTAACTGCTTGATAAACTAATGTTTCTACTAGTATACCTTAGTTCAGGGGTAGATGGCAACCTTTTACCTTTTTCTATTCAAACTATTCCAAGAACTGCAAGATTCTTAAACTACATCCTCACTATACGAGGCGCTGTTCATTTTTTATATTATTAACTAGGATATTAAGAGGCCTAAAAAGAACTACCAAAATGATAGTTCTTTCCAGCATTATTTAGCTTCTTTTTCACTTTAAAAATAGCATAAAAATCTAGTTATCCGCATAAAAACTGGACTTATCACACTTTATCAAGGTCAAAACCACTCAATTTACTACTAATTTACTACTTATGAATGAGCTTTGATACGACGATTTATCCTTGAAAAGTGAAGATATAAAGATACTTCCAATAAAATTTGAATATTTAATAGGTAGACACTTCAAAAAATGAGGTGTCTATTTTTTTACCCGATTTTGAAAGGAAGTGAACTTATGAAAACAAAAAATCAAGAATCAAAAGGTCGTTCCCCACTCTTTAAGACCATCAAACATTCATTCAGCCAATAAAAAAGAAAGGATAGGTAAAAATATGGAACTTAAATTTGTGATTCCCAACATGGAAAAAACATTCGGCAATTTAGAATTTGCTGGCGAGGATAAAGTCGTTCAGCGAAGAATCAACGGACGGCTAACTGTCTTATCAAGAAGCTATAATCTCTATTCTGATGTTCAAAGAGCAGATGATATTGTGGTGGTGCTTCCTGCTGAAGCTGGCGAAAAACATTTCGGCTTTGAGGAACGTGTGAAGTTAGTCAATCCACGTATTACCGCAGAGGGCTACAAAATCGGCACTCGTGGTTTTACAAATTACCTTTTACATGCTGACGACATGATAAAAGAATAAAGAAAGAGAGGAAAAATGATGAGATTAGCAAATGGCATTGTATTAGATAAAGACACGACTTTTGGAGAATTGAAATTCTCTGCTCTACGTCGTGAAGTGAGAATCCAAAATGAAGACGGGTCGGTTTCAGATGAAATCAAGGAACGTACCTATGACTTAAAATCCAAAGGACAAGGACGCATGATTCAAGTAAGTATTCCTGCCAGCGTGCCTTTGAAAGAGTTTGATTATAACGCACGGGTGGAACTTATCAATCCCATTGCGGACACCGTTGCTACTGCCACCTATCAAGGAGCAGATGTTGACTGGTATATCAAGGCAGACGATATTGTGCTGACAAAGGATTCTAGTTCATTCAAAGCTCAACCACAAGCAAAGAAAGAACCGACACAAGACAAATAGTCGCTAGGTAGAAAGGAGACTTTTTCGCATGAAACAGCGTGGTAAAAGGATTCGCCCATCTGGTAAAGATTTAGTCTTTCATTTTACGATAGCGTCACTCCTGCCTGTTTTCCTGCTGGTTGTCGGACTGTTTCATGTGAAGACAATCCAGCAGATCAACTGGCAGGATTTTAACCTATCACAAGCAGATAAGATTGACATTCCCTATTTAATTATCAGTTTCAGTGTCGCAATTCTTATCTGCTTGCTGGTAGCGTTTGTATTCAAACGGGTTCGCTATGATACGGTTAAACAACTTTACCACCGTCAAAAACTGGCAAAGATGATACTTGAAAACAAGTGGTATGAATCTGAACAGGTCAAAACAGAGGGTTTCTTTAAAGATAGTGCTGGTCGTACAAAGGAAAAGATAACCTACTTCCCTAAAATGTATTATCGACTTAAAAATGGCTTGATACAGATACGGGTGGAAATCACGCTGGGAAAATATCAAGACAAACTCTTACACTTGGAAAAGAAATTAGAGAGTGGCTTGTACTGTGAGCTGACGGATAAAGAGTTAAAGGATTCCTATGTGGAATATACTTTGCTCTATGACACCATAGCCAGTCGTATTTCTATTGATGAAGTAGAAGCTAAAGATGGTAAACTTCGCTTAATGAAAAACGTATGGTGGGAATATGATAAGCTCCCTCATATGTTGATTGCTGGTGGTACAGGTGGCGGTAAAACTTACTTTATACTGACACTGATTGAAGCCTTGCTTCATACAGATTCAAAACTGTATATTCTTGACCCGAAAAATGCTGACCTTGCGGACTTAGGTTCTGTGATGGCAAATGTCTACTATAGAAAAGAAGACTTGCTTTCTTGCATTGAAACATTCTATGAAGAAATGATGAAACGTAGTGAGGAAATGAAGCAGATGAAGAACTATAAGACTGGCAAAAATTATGCTTACTTAGGTCTCCCGGCACACTTCTTAATCTTTGATGAATACGTCGCTTTCATGGAAATGCTGGGAACAAAAGAAAACACCGCAGTTATGAATAAGCTGAAACAGATTGTCATGTTAGGTCGTCAAGCTGGCTTCTTTCTAATACTGGCTTGTCAACGTCCAGACGCAAAATATTTAGGCGACGGAATCCGTGATCAGTTTAATTTCAGAGTGGCTTTAGGTCGTATGTCTGAAATGGGCTATGGCATGATGTTTGGCAGTGACGTACAAAAGGATTTCTTCTTAAAGCGAATCAAAGGTCGTGGCTATGTTGATGTAGGAACAAGTGTCATATCAGAGTTTTATACTCCCCTTGTACCAAAAGGATATGATTTCTTGGAGGAAATTAAAAAGTTATCCAACAGCAGACAGTCCACGCAGGCGACGTGCGAAGCGGAAGTCGCAGGTGTGGACTGATCTTGCTGGCTGGTGTGGCAATAGCCACGCCAGCACTTAACCCCCCGTATCTAACAGGGGGGTACAAATCGACAGGAAACAGTCAAAAAAACATTAGAAAATCCTTTGGTTACAAGGGATTTACAAAATTTCAGCGTATGTCAAATGGGCTTTAAAAGTTGACATACGCCTTTTTGATTGGAGGGATTTTTACTGAATGAACAAACTTGGTTACAGCATTTAAAAGAAAAACGCTTGGCTTATGGACTATCTCAAAACCGTTTAGCTGTTGCGACTGGTATTACAAGGCAGTATCTAAGCGATATTGAAACAGGAAAAGTCAAGCCATCAGAGGATTTACAGCAGTCCCTTTGGGAAGCTCTGGAACGCTTCAATCCCGACGCTCCCCTTGAAATGCTGTTTGATTATGTAAGGATTCGCTTTCCGACAACAGACGTACAGCAGGTGGTCGAAAACATCTTACAACTGAAACTGTCCTATTTTCTTCATGAGGACTATGGTTTCTATTCTTATTCAGAGCATTATGCTTTAGGCGACATATTCGTCCTTTGCTCCCATGAACTGGACAAAGGAGTTCTGGTGGAATTGAAAGGTCGTGGGTGCAGACAATTTGAAAGCTATCTTCTGGCACAACAAAGAAGCTGGTATGAGTTCTTTATGGACGTTTTGGTGGCTGGCGGTGTGATGAAACGCCTTGACCTTGCCATTAACGATAAGACAGGGATTTTAAATATCCCTGTACTCACTGAAAAGTGCCAACAGGAAGAATGTATCTCCGTCTTCCGCAGTTTTAAAAGCTATCGCAGTGGCGAACTGGTACGCAAAGAGGAAAAGGAATGTATGGGAAACACCCTCTATATCGGTTCATTACAAAGTGAAGTTTATTTCTGTATCTATGAAAAGGACTACGAACAGTACAAGAAAAATGATATTCCCATTGAAGACGCAGAAGTAAAAAACCGTTTTGAGATTCGATTGAAAAATGAGCGTGCCTATTATGCAGTCCGTGATTTACTCGTCTATGACAATCCAGAGCATACCGCCTTTAAAATTATCAATCGGTATATCCGTTTTGTAGATAAAGACGATTCCAAACCTCGTTCTGATTGGAAACTGAATGAAGAATGGGCTTGGTTTATTGGGAACAATCGTGAACGATTAAAACTAACCACAAAACCAGAGCCTTACTCCTTCCAAAGGACGCTGAACTGGCTATCTCATCAAGTTGCCCCGACCTTAAAGGTTGCGATTAAACTTGATGAAATCAACCAGACGCAGGTTGTAAAAGACATTCTCGACCATGCGAAACTGACAGACCGACACAAGCAGATTTTGAAGCAACAGTCAGTAAAAGAACAGGACGTGATAACAACAAAAAAAGGATATCTGTCAACCATACCAGTTGACAGATATCCAAAAAAAGATATAATGGGAGATAAGACGGTTCGTGTTCGTGCTGACTTGCACCATATCATAAAAATCGAAACAGCAAAGAATGGCGGAAACGTAAAAGAAGTTATGGAAATAAGACTTAGAAGCAAACTTAAGAGTGTGTTGATAGTGCATTATCTTAAAATTTTGTATAATAGGAATTGAAGTTAAATTAGATGCTAAAAATTTGTAATTAAGAAGGAGGGATTCGTCATGTTGGTATTCCAAATGCGTAATGTAGATAAAACATCTACTGTTTTGAAACAGACTAAAAACAGTGATTACGCAGATAAATAAATACGTTAGATTAATTCCTACCAGTGACTAATCTTATGACTTTTTAAACAGATAACTAAAATTACAAACAAATCGTTTAACTTCTGTATTTGTTTATAGATGTAATCACTTCAGGAGAGATTACATGAACAAAAATATAAAATATTCTCAAAACTTTTTAACGAGTGAAAAAGTACTCAACCAAATAATAAAACAATTGAATTTAAAAGAAACCGATACCGTTTACGAAATTGGAACAGGTAAAGGGCATTTAACGACGAAACTGGCTAAAATAAGTAAACAGGTAACGTCTATTGAATTAGACAGTCATCTATTCAACTTATCGTCAGAAAAATTAAAACTGAATACTCGTGTCACTTTAATTCACCAAGATATTCTACAGTTTCAATTCCCTAACAAACAGAGGTATAAAATTGTTGGGAATATTCCTTACCATTTAAGCACACAAATTATTAAAAAAGTGGTTTTTGAAAGCCGTGCGTCTGACATCTATCTGATTGTTGAAGAAGGATTCTACAAGCGTACCTTGGATATTCACCGAACACTAGGGTTGCTCTTGCACACTCAAGTCTCGATTCAGCAATTGCTTAAGCTGCCAGCGGAATGCTTTCATCCTAAACCAAAAGTAAACAGTGTCTTAATAAAACTTACCCGCCATACCACAGATGTTCCAGATAAATATTGGAAGCTATATACGTACTTTGTTTCAAAATGGGTCAATCGAGAATATCGTCAACTGTTTACTAAAAATCAGTTTCATCAAGCAATGAAACACGCCAAAGTAAACAATTTAAGTACCATTACTTATGAGCAAGTATTGTCTATTTTTAATAGTTATCTATTATTTAACGGGAGGAAATAATTCTATGAGTCGCTTTTTTAAATTTGGAAAGTTACACGTTACTAAAGGGAATGGAGATAAATTATTAGATATACTACTGACAGCTTCCAAGAAGCTAAAGAGGTCCCTAGCGCCTACGGGGAATTTGTATCGATAAGGGGTACAAATTCCCACTAAGCGCTCGGGACCCCTTGTAGGAAAATGTCCTAAGTGGGATATCTGTCAACTGGTATGGTTGACTAAAAATACTTCCTACGAAAATGTAGGGGGTATTTTTTTACGAAAAAATACAATCGATTCTTAAAAAGAAAAATTTTTGATTGGCAAAACCATAACAAGTTCGTTTTAGGGTTTTGATTTTGCGATTGATGCCTTCTAAAGGACCATTAGAGTATTCAAATTTAGCGCTATTTAAGACATATTTTCTGTTTTGACGAAGGGTTTGAATAGCAGTATCCATTTCTGTATTGGTTTTTTGGTAGTCTAAGATGGTTGACTCTAGTAATTCACTATTGCGCTCGTTTAGGGCTTTCGTGATATCTTGGTAAGTTTGGTATACTTCAGCGAACTTGGAAAATTTACTAGTAATGAGATCAACAGCATTTTGGCGAGTCATATATTGTTTAACGCCGCGAAGAAAAACTACTTCTTCAGGGTGAAGATCTTCAGCTTTTTTATGGAATAGCTTCCAATGTGACTTCATAATTTTATATTCTTGGCTCTGTTTATCAAGTTGCTTTAGGATAGAGATACGACAATTGTCCAAAGCGCGACCAGCTAATTGTACAAGGTGGAAGCGATCAATAATGATATTGGCATTAGGGAAAAGGCGATAGATAAAACTTTGATATTGAGCATTTAAATCAATTACAACTGATTGAACGCATTCGCGTTCGGCTTTTGAATAACGACTTTCAAAATAATCAACAATGGTAGGTGATAGACGATCCTGTAACTTTGTGACAATTTGGTGGGTTTCAGCGTCACAACAGATAAAGGACATCACAGACTTAATTGAACGAAACTCGTCAAAACATAGATGCTTAGGCAACTTAGCCACACGATAGTGTGGTTCCATGCGCTCTAAGATTGTTCGACGAACACTGCTAGGAGAGCAGTGACACATTTCAGCAATAAGCTGACCAGATAAGCCTTTACGAGCTAAAAGCATGATTTGATTTTTGAAATCACTGGATAAGGTTTGATTTTCTTTGGTTAAATTAGTAATAGCACCAAAAGTAGTATGGCATGATTTACATTTATAGCGTTGTTTACGAAGCTCTAGTTCATATCTTCTCCCATTTAAACTTGCCAGTCGTACATGAGTTTTGCGAAAGCCATCCTTATTAACTGTGGGAAAGCCACAGTTACGACAACGATTAATCGGATAAGAAAGAGTAGCTGTTATTAGCGTTATATACTCTTTAACAGAATCGTTGTTGTGTTCAGCTTCTTCAACAGAAATAATTTTAATATTTTTATCTTTAATTCCAAGAATATTTAGGATAGAATCATTATGGGACATTTGTTTAACCTTCTTTCATGATTTTTGTGGTGAATTGATTGTATAACGAGGGGACAGCAAATGTCCTCTTTTTTGTATAAAAAAATCTGGCATGGAATCTCTATCCATACCAGAAAGTGTATACCCCAAAAAAATAACTCAAATACAAATTCATTGAATATAGAGAGGAGAACATTTTTATGAATTTTGGACAAAACCTTTATAACTGGTTTCTATCAAACGCTCAATCACTGGTGCTTTTAGCAATCGTTGTGATTGGCTTGTATCTTGGCTTCAAGCGTGAGTTTAGCAAACTGATTGGCTTTTTAATTATTGCGATTATTGCGGTTGGCTTAGTCTTCAACGCTGCTTGAGTAAAAGACATTTTACTAGAGCTATTCAATCGCATTATTGGTGCTTAAATAAAACCGTTCTTTTGTGGAATATAAGTGGTTTTCTTATGTTCCGCAAAGGAATGGTACACCAAACGAAGTGCGGTAGGGATTTTTGAATCTCTACAAAGAAAGGACGTGAATATATGGACGATATGCAAGTCTATATTGCGAATTTAGGCAAATACAATGAGGGCGAATTGGTCGGTGCGTGGTTTACCTTTCCCATTGACTTTGAGGAAGTCAAAGAGAAAATCGGCTTGAATGATGAATATGAGGAATACGCCATTCATGACTACGAGTTACCCTTTACGGTTGACGAATACACTTCCATTGGCGAACTCAATCGACTATGGGAAATGGTATCGGAATTACCCGAAGAATTACAATCGGAGCTATCTGCTCTGCTCACTCATTTTTCAAGCATTGAAGAACTAAGCGAACATCAAGAGGATATTATCATTCATTCCGATTGTGATGATATGTATGACGTGGCACGCTACTACATTGAAGAAACGGGTGCTTTAGGCGAAGTACCAGCTAGTCTTCAAAACTATATTGATTATCAAGCCTATGGTCGGGATTTAGACCTTTCAGGAACGTTTATCTCAACCAATCATGGGATTTTTGAAATCGTCTATTAAATCTGTCGGTACATTACTACTGGCAGATTTTCTATTTTACGGGGTGGCTCAATCAGCTACCCCTATTTTTTATGAAAGGATTGATTACATGAAGAAAATACGAAGCTATACCAGTATCTGGTCTGTGGAAAAGGTACTGTATTCTATCAATGATTTTAGACTTCCGTTTCCCATAACCTTTACGCAAATGACATGGTTTGTCGTGTCACTCTTTGCAGTGATGATACTTGGCAACTTGCCCCCTCTTTCCATGATAGAGGGAGCATTTCTCAAATACTTTGGGATTCCTGTGGCTTTCACATGGTTTATGTCTACAAAAACTTTTGATGGTAAAAAGCCTTATGGATTTTTGAAGTCTGTCATTGCTTATGCACTGCGACCAAAGCTGACCTATGCAGGAAAAAAAGTAACGCTTGGCAGAAACCAGCCACAAGAAGCCATTACAGCAGTTAGGAGTGAATTTTATGGCATATCCAATTAAATACATTGAAAACAATCTCGTCTGGAATAAAGACGGGGAATGTTATGCTTACTATGAGCTTGTTCCTTACAATTACTCATTTCTAAGTCCAGAACAGAAAATACAAGTGCATGATTCTTTCAGACAGCTTATCGCACAAAATCGTGATGGCAAAATTCATGCTTTACAAATCAGTACAGAATCCAGCATACGTTCTGCACAAGAGCGTTCCAAAAATGAAGTCACTGGCAAGCTCAAAGCGGTTGCCTATGACAAAATCGACCAACAGACAGACGCTTTAATATCCATGATTGGCGAAAATCAAGTGAACTACCGTTTCTTTATCGGCTTTAAGTTGCTTCTCAACGATCAGGAGTTTTCTATGAAAAGTCTTACCGTTGAAGCAAAAAATGCTTTGTCTGATTTTGTCTATGATGTGAACCATAAGCTGATGGGCGATTTTGTTAGTATGAGTAATGATGAAATCCTGCGTTTTCAGAAGATGGAAAAGCTCTTAGAAAATAAAATCTCTCGTCGTTTCAAAATCCGCAGGTTAGATAAGGACGACTTCGGCTATCTGATTGAACACCTTTACGGACAGACAGGCACTGCCTATGAAGAGTATGAGTACCATCTATCAAAGAAAAAGCTGGATAATGAAACGCTGATTAAATACTATGACTTGATTAAGCCTACTCGCTGTTTGGTGGAAGAAAAACAGCGATATTTGAAAATCCAGCAGGAAGATGAAACCGTCTATGTAGCTTACTTTACCATTAACAGCATTGTCGGAGAACTGGACTTCCCGTCCTCTGAAATCTTCTACTACCAGCAACAGCAATTTACATTCCCGATTGATACGTCAATGAATGTGGAAATTGTAGCGAATCGTAAAGCCCTATCTACTGTCCGCAATAAAAAGAAAGAACTGAAAGACTTGGATAACCACGCATGGCAAAGTGATAATGAAACCAGCTCTAATGTGGCGGAAGCTCTGGAAAGTGTGAACGAGCTGGAAACCAATTTAGACCAAAGCAAGGAATCTATGTATAAGCTGTCCTATGTTGTAAGGGTATCAGCAAATGATCTTGACGAACTCAAACGTCGTTGTAATGAAGTGAAAGATTTTTATGACGATTTAAGCGTAAAACTGGTACGACCATTTGGGGATATGCTCGGCTTACATGAAGAATTTTTACCTGCCAGCAAGCGTTATATGAATGATTATATTCAATACGTGACCTCTGATTTCCTCGCTGGTTTAGGTTTTGGTGCTACTCAAATGCTGGGGGAAAATGAGGGGATTTATGTTGGCTACAGCTTAGATACTGGACGCAATGTCTATCTGAAACCTGCTCTTGCCAGTCAAGGGGTTAAGGGTTCAGTAACCAATGCGTTAGCGTCGGCTTTTGTTGGTTCGCTGGGTGGTGGTAAATCCTTTGCGAATAACCTTATCGTCTATTATGCGGTGCTTTATGGGGCACAAGCAGTGATTGTAGACCCAAAAGCAGAACGTGGCAGATGGAAAGAAACCTTGCCAGAGATTTCCCATGAAATCAATATCGTCACTCTGACTTCTGATGAGAAAAACAAAGGCTTACTTGACCCTTATGTGATTATGAAAAATCCCAAAGATTCTGAATCACTGGCTATTGATATTCTGACATTCCTTACGGGGATTTCCTCTCGTGATGGGGAACGCTTCCCAATCCTTAGAAAAGCCATTCGTGCAGTAACCAATAGTGAAGTACGAGGGTTGATGAAAGTGATTGAGGAATTACGGGTTGAGAATACGCCACTAAGTACCAGTATAGCCGACCATATCGAAAGTTTTACAGACTATGACTTTGCACATTTATTATTCAGTAATGGTTATGTGGAGCAGTCTATCAGCTTAGAAAAACAACTGAACATTATACAGGTTGCGGACTTGGTACTTCCCGACAAGGAAACTTCCTTTGAGGAATATACCACTATGGAGCTTTTATCCGTTGCTATGCTGATTGTCATTAGTACCTTTGCTTTAGACTTTATCCATACAGACCGAAGCATTTTCAAGATTGTAGATTTAGACGAAGCATGGAGCTTTTTACAGGTAGCACAAGGAAAAACACTATCTATGAAGCTGGTTCGGGCTGGTCGTGCTATGAACGCTGGGGTATATTTCGTGACCCAAAATACAGACGACCTCTTAGATGAAAAACTGAAAAATAACCTCGGCTTAAAATTTGCATTTCGTTCCACTGACCTTAACGAGATTAAAAAGACCTTAGCCTTTTTTGGTGTAGACCCAGAGGACGAAAACAATCAGAAGCGATTGCGTGATTTGGAAAACGGGCAATGCCTTATCAGTGATTTATATGGTCGTGTCGGTGTGATACAGTTCCACCCTGTATTTGAAGAACTGCTCCATGCCTTTGATACCAGACCACCTGTGCGAAAAGAGGTGTAAATGTGAAACCATCAATAGTAAACAGAATAAAATCAAACTGGACGCTGAAACGTCTAGGTAAAGTGGCAATGACAGTGGCTTTCACACTTGTGATTGCCATTTTTCTTTTAGCCATGCTGGGAACGGTGGTTCAAGCTGCGGGCTTGGTAGATGATACGGTCAATGTGGCAAATGAATACAGCCGATACCCACTTGAAAACTATCAACTGGATTTTTATGTGGATAATAGCTGGGGCTGGCTTCCGTGGAACTGGTCGGACGGGATTGGAAAACAGGTCATGTATGGACTATATGCCATTACCAATTTTATTTGGACAATCAGTTTGTATGTTTCCAATGCGACAGGTTACTTAGTACAGGAAGCCTATTCCTTAGACTTCATTTCCGCTACAGCAGATTCCATTGGTAAGAATATGCAGACCTTAGCTGGTGTGAGTGCAAACGGATTTTCAACAGAGGGTTTCTATGTTGGATTCCTCTTACTCTTGATTTTGGTTCTTGGGGTTTATGTTGCCTATACGGGACTGATAAAGAGAGAAACCACAAAGGCAATTCATGCCATTATGAATTTTGTGCTGGTGTTTATCCTATCGGCTTCCTTTATTGCCTACGCTCCCGACTACATTAAAAAAATCAATGACTTTTCATCAGACATCAGTAATGCCAGTTTATCACTTGGCACGAAGATTGTCATGCCCCATTCCGATAGTCAAGGCAAGGACAGCGTGGACTTAATCAGAGATAGCCTGTTTTCCATACAGGTTCAGCAACCGTGGCTACTGCTTCAATACAACAGTTCAGACATTGAAAGTATCGGTATTGACCGTGTGGAAAGCCTGCTCTCCACCAGCCCAGATTCCAACAATGGCGAAGACAGAGAAAAAATTGTTGCGGAAGAAATTGAAGACAGAAGCAATACCAATCTAACCATTACAAAGACCATTAACCGTTTAGGTACAGTCTTCTTCCTATTTGTCTTCAATATTGGGATTTCCATATTTGTATTCCTATTAACAGGAATCATGATTTTCTCGCAGGTACTTTTTATCATCTATGCTATGTTTCTGCCTGTGAGCTTTATTTTAAGCATGATTCCATCATTTGATGGTATGTCAAAACGAGCCATAACAAAGCTCTTTAATACCATTTTGACACGAGCTGGAATCACATTGATTATTACGACAGCATTTAGTATTTCAACCATGCTCTATACCTTATCGGCTGGTTATCCGTTCTTTTTGATTGCTTTTCTACAGATTGTGACCTTTGCAGGAATCTACTTCAAGCTGGGCGATTTAATGAGTATGTTTTCTCTACAGAGTAACGATTCTCAAAGTGTGGGAAGTCGTGTGATGAGAAAACCTCGTATGCTTATGCACGCTCACATGCACCGTCTACAGCGGAAACTTGGACGTTCCATGACTACTCTAGGGGCTGGGTCTGCCATTGTTACAGGTAAAAAAGGACAGTCGGGTTCGGGGAGTTCTGCAAGGACACAAGCAGATCACTCCCGACCAGACGGAAAGGAAAAATCAACACTTGGAAAACGTATCGGTCAAACCATCGGTACAGTAGCTGATACCAAAGACAGAATGGTAGACACTGCTAGTGGTTTGAAAGAACAGGTTAAAGATTTGCCGACCAATGCAAGATATGCAGTATATCAAGGAAAATCCAAAGTAAAAGAGAATGTCCGTGATTTAACCAGTAGTATTTCTCAAACCAAAGCGGACAGAGCCAGTGGACGCAAGGAACAGCAGGAACAAAGGCGAAAAACCATTGCGAAGCGTCGCTCTGAAATGGAACAGGTCAAACAGAAAAAACAGCCTGCTTCTTCTGTTCATGAAAGACCGACTACAAGACAAGAACAATATCATGATGAACAGACCTCAAAACAGTCTAATATTCAGACTTCATATAAGGAATCTCAACAAGCCAAACA
Source organism: Streptococcus cristatus (assembly GCF_019685515.1). Taxonomy (GTDB): domain Bacteria; phylum Bacillota; class Bacilli; order Lactobacillales; family Streptococcaceae; genus Streptococcus. The sequence goes on along the minus strand of NZ_JABFFN010000001.1, from coordinate 196,811 downwards.
AGAGCGTCCAGCAGTTAAGTCCGATTTTTCAAGTCCAAAAGTGGAACGCCAAGGCAATACCGTTCAAGAAAAAACCGTTCAAAAGCCAGCAACTTCAACCACTACAGCAGATAGAACTTCACAACGTCCAATCACAAAAGAACGTCCGTCTACTGTTCAAAGAGTACCACTACAAAATACAAGAAGTAGACCACCAATCAAAACCGCCACCATTAAGAAAGTCGGTAAGAAACCATGAAGTTGAAAACTTTAGTGATTGGTGGTTCTGGATTATTCTTGATGGTCTTCTCACTGCTTCTGTTTGTTGCCATTTTATTTTCAGATGAACAGGACAGCGGAATTTCCAATATTCATTATGGAGGTGTGAATGTTTCCGCAGAAGTGCTGGCTCATAAGCCTATGGTAGAAAAATATGCCAAAGAATATGGCGTTGAAGAATATGTCAACATACTTCTTGCGATTATACAGGTGGAATCGGGCGGTACTGCGGAAGATGTTATGCAGTCCTCGGAATCCCTCGGTCTTCCACCTAATTCATTGAGTACAGAAGAATCCATTAAGCAAGGTGTGAAGTATTTCAGTGAATTATTAGCCAGTAGCGAAAGGCTCAGTGTAGATTTAGAATCGGTTATCCAGTCCTACAATTATGGTGGTGGTTTCTTAGGGTATGTGGCTAATCGTGGAAATAAATATACCTTTGAACTGGCTCAAAGTTTCTCAAAAGAGTATTCAGGTGGCGAAAAAGTGTCTTACCCCAATCCCATAGCCATACCTATCAATGGGGGCTGGCGATACAACTATGGCAATATGTTTTATGTGCAACTGGTAACGCAGTATCTTGTCACAACAGAGTTTGATGATGATACGGTACAAGCCATCATGGACGAAGCACTGAAATATGAGGGCTGGCGATACGTTTACGGTGGAGCTTCCCCGACTACTTCTTTTGATTGTAGCGGACTGACACAATGGACGTATGGAAAAGCTGGAATTAACTTACCACGAACCGCACAACAGCAATATGATGTGACCCAGCATATCCCACTATCGGAAGCACAAGCTGGCGATTTGGTTTTCTTTCATTCTACCTATAACGCTGGCTCTTATATTACTCATGTTGGGATATACCTTGGCAATAACCGTATGTTTCATGCAGGCGACCCAATCGGTTATGCCGACTTAACAAGCCCCTACTGGCAACAGCATTTAGTGGGAGCAGGACGAATCAAACAATGAGAAAGGAAGATTTAATGATGAAATTTAGAAAAAATCAGAATAAAGAAAAACAGATACCAAAGGAAAAGAAACCTCGTGTCTATAAGGTCAATCCTCATAAAAAGGTTGTGATTGCCTTGTGGGTACTTTTAGGGCTTAGTTTCAGCTTTGCGATATTCAAGCACTTTACAGCTATAGATACTCATACTATTCACGAAACAACTATCATAGAAAAGGAATACGTTGATACTCATCATGTAGAAAATTTTGTAGAGAACTTTGCGAAAGTCTACTATTCATGGGAGCAATCCGATAAGTCCATTGATAATCGAATGGAAAGTCTAAAAGGCTATCTGACAGATGAACTTCAAGCTCTCAATGTTGATACAGTACGCAAAGATATTCCTGTATCGTCTTCTGTAAGAGGATTTCAGATATGGACGGTAGAGCCAACTGGCGACAATGAGTTTAATGTAACCTACAGTGTAGACCAGCTCATTACAGAGGGAGAAAATACAAAGACCGTCCACTCTGCTTATATAGTGAGTGTCTATGTAGATGGTTCTGGAAATATGGTACTGGTTAAGAATCCGACCATTACCAACATACCTAAGAAATCAAGTTATAAACCAAAAGCCATTGAAAGTGAGGGGACGGTTGATTCCATTACAACCAATGAAATCAATGAGTTTTTAACGACGTTCTTCAAGCTCTATCCTACAGCGACAGCCAGTGAACTTTCCTACTATGTGAATGACGGGATATTAAAACCAATCGGAAAAGAGTACATCTTTCAAGAACTGGTAAATCCTATTCACAATCGTAAGGATAATCAAGTCACGGTATCGCTGACAGTGGAGTATATCGACCAGCAGACCAAAGCAACGCAGGTATCTCAATTTGATTTGGTACTTGAAAAGAACGGGAGTAATTGGAAGATTATAGAATAACAAATATTGGTACATTATTACAGCTATTTTGTAATCACGTACTCTCTTTGATAAAAAATTGGAGATTCCTTTACAAATATGCTCTTACGTGCTATAATTTAAGTATCTATTTAAAAGGAGTTAATAAATATGCGGCAAGGTATTCTTAAATAAACTGTCAATTTGATAGTGGGAACAAATAATTGGATGTCCTTTTTTAGGAGGGCTTAGTTTTTTGTACCCAGTTTAAGAATACCTTTATCATGTGATTCTAAAGTATCCGGAGAATATCTGTATGCTTTGTATGCCTATGGTTATGCATAAAAATCCCAGTGATAAGAGTATTTATCACTGGGATTTTTATGCCCTTTTGGGCTTTTGAATGGAGGAAAATCACATGAAAATTATTAATATTGGAGTTTTAGCTCATGTTGATGCGGGAAAAACTACCTTAACAGAAAGCTTATTATATAACAGTGGAGCGATTACAGAATTAGGAAGCGTGGACAGAGGTACAACGAAAACGGATAATACGCTTTTAGAACGTCAGAGAGGAATTACAATTCAGACAGGAATAACCTCTTTTCAGTGGGAAAATACGAAGGTGAACATCATAGACACGCCAGGACATATGGATTTCTTAGCAGAAGTATATCGTTCATTATCAGTTTTAGATGGGGCAATTCTACTGATTTCTGCAAAAGATGGCGTACAAGCACAAACTCGTATATTGTTTCATGCACTTAGGAAAATAGGTATTCCCACAATCTTTTTTATCAATAAGATTGACCAAAATGGAATTGATTTATCAACGGTTTATCAGGATATTAAAGAGAAACTTTCTGCGGAAATTGTAATCAAACAGAAGGTAGAACTGCATCCTAATATGCGTGTAATGAACTTTACCGAATCTGAACAATGGGATACGGTAATAGAGGGAAACGATGACCTTTTAGAGAAATATATGTCCGGTAAATCATTAGAAGCATTAGAACTCGAACAAGAGGAAAGCATAAGATTTCATAATTGTTCCCTGTTCCCTGTTTATCACGGAAGTGCAAAAAACAATATAGGGATTGATAACCTTATAGAAGTGATTACGAATAAATTTTATTCATCAACACATCGAGGTCAGTCTGAACTTTGCGGAAAAGTTTTCAAAATTGAGTATTCGGAAAAAAGACAGCGTCTTGCATATATACGTCTTTATAGTGGCGTACTGCATTTGCGAGATTCGGTTAGAATATCGGAAAAGGAAAAAATAAAAATTACAGAAATGTATACTTCAATAAATGGTGAATTATGTAAAATCGATAAGGCTTATTCCGGGGAAATTGTTATTTTGCAGAATGAGTTTTTGAAGTTAAATAGTGTTCTTGGAGATACAAAGCTATTGCCACAGAGAGAGAGAATTGAAAATCCCCTCCCTCTGCTGCAAACGACTGTTGAACCGAGTAAACCTGAACAGAGAGAAATGTTGCTTGATGCCCTTTTGGAAATCTCAGATAGTGATCCGCTTCTACGATATTACGTGGATTCTACGACACATGAAATTATACTTTCTTTCTTAGGGAAAGTACAAATGGAAGTGATTAGTGCACTGTTGCAAGAAAAGTATCATGTGGAGATAGAACTAAAAGAGCCTACAGTCATTTATATGGAGAGACCGTTAAAAAATGCAGAATATACCATTCACATCGAAGTGCCGCCAAATCCTTTCTGGGCTTCCATTGGTTTATCTGTATCACCGCTTCCGTTGGGAAGTGGAATGCAGTATGAGAGCTCGGTTTCTCTTGGATACTTAAATCAATCATTTCAAAATGCAGTTATGGAAGGGATACGCTATGGCTGTGAACAAGGATTGTATGGTTGGAATGTGACGGACTGTAAAATCTGTTTTAAGTATGGCTTATACTATAGCCCTGTTAGTACCCCAGCAGATTTTCGGATGCTTGCTCCTATTGTATTGGAACAAGTCTTAAAAAAAGCTGGAACAGAATTGTTAGAGCCATATCTTAGTTTTAAAATTTATGCGCCACAGGAATATCTTTCACGAGCATACAACGATGCTCCTAAATATTGTGCGAACATCGTAGACACTCAATTGAAAAATAATGAGGTCATTCTTAGTGGAGAAATCCCTGCTCGGTGTATTCAAGAATATCGTAGTGATTTAACTTTCTTTACAAATGGACGTAGTGTTTGTTTAACAGAGTTAAAAGGGTACCATGTTACTACCGGTGAACCTGTTTGCCAGCCCCGTCGTCCAAATAGTCGGATAGATAAAGTACGATATATGTTCAATAAAATAACTTAGTGTATTTTATGTTGTTATATAAATATGGTTTCTTGTTAAATAAGATGAAATATTTTTTAATAAAGATTTGAATTAAAGTGTAAAGGAGGAGATAGTTATTATAAACTACAAGTGGATATTGTGTCCTGTATGTGGAAATAAAACACGATTAAAGATAAGGGAAGATACTGAATTAAAAAAATTCCCCCTCTATTGTCCGAAATGCAGACAAGAAAATTTAATTGAAATAAAGCAGTTCAAAGTAACTGTGATTACAGAGCCAGACGCAAAGACGCAGAGCCGATAAAATGAGATTAATACAATCTCATTTTATCGGCTCTTTCCGTTATGTATGGATTCTTTTAATTAGTCTTCGATGTTTCTTGCTTCGTTGATACCGCTGGCTAAAGATTCCATTAAGGATAGTTCTTTGTCTGTAAAGCTATCCATGTATTTCTCTATCTGTAATCGTCGGGTGCTTTTTACCAAGTTATTAGCAGGTAAGAAAAATTCATCAACGGAAACATGAAGTAACGATACAAGGTCATAAAGAACTTGTATGCTGGGGTGTTGCCCTTTATTTTCAATATTAGTTAAGTACCGTGGGTCAATTTCAATCAATGCTCCCACTTGTTCACGAGTTAAACCTCGTTTCAATCGAGCTTCTTTAATGGCTAAACCAAAGGCTCTAAAATCATATTTATCTTCTTTTTTACGCATAGTAGACCACCTCTATACATTTTATTGTTCCTACTGAATTAAAAACAGGTATAGAAAAACGTGTTATATGGTTTATAGGTTTATATTTAATAAAAAGCACTACTAAACGCCAATAAAAAAAACCGTTATATGGTAGTGCTATTTACGCTGTTAAAATATTGTATATTACTTCCAAATGGCGGTTTGTTGGAGGTCAACGTCGCCATGAAGTACATCATATACAATAAATTTCCTTACATTGGGTTCTTGTCAAAAAAAGTCGTCTATCTGCAATAGATAAGTACGTCCACCAATGTGGTTTTATAAATCATATAGATAGAATAACAGAAGCATGTAAACAGAGAAATAAATCTGTTTATATGCTTTTTTGGCTATTCAGAACTTTTTTACAAAGTTTATTTATCAGTAATGCAACAAATCCCCCTTTCACATTGGGACTAAGAGTGAAAGGAGATAAACGAGCAAGGCTCACTTCCTTTCCTAGACAGAAAGGGGGTGAGAAACATGAAACCATCTTCTTTTCAGACCACAATAGAAAATCAGTTTGACTATATCTGTAAACGTGCTATGGAAGACGAGCGAAAGAATTATATGCTTTATCTTTCAAGGATTGCAAAGCGTGAGGTGTCCTTTTCGGATGTTGGCGATTATCTTGTTAGCCAGTTTGCGACAACAGATAACTATTCAACTGACTTTCAGATTTTTACACTCAATGGGTTATCAGTAGGCGTTGAAAATGATTTGTTGAGTGAAGCATTACGTGAGTTGCCAGACAAGAAACGTGAAATTCTACTGCTGTTTTACTTTATGGACATGAGCGATTCAGAAATTGCAGACCTGTTGAAATTGAACCGTTCTACTGTCTATCGGCATAGAACCAGTGGACTAGCCTTAATTAAAAAGTTTATGGAGGAATTTGAAGAATGAAAACACAATATCCTATGATTCCCTTTCCTCTCATTGTAAAGGCAACAGATGGCGATACCGAAGCGATTAACCAGATTCTACATCATTACAGAGGGTACATAACGAAGCGTTCCCTACGACTTATGAAAGATGAATATGGCAATCAAAGTATGGTCGTTGATGAAGTCTTACGTGGAAGAATGGAAACCAGACTGATTACAAAGATTTTGTCATTTGAAATTAAGTAATATCCTCTCTCCTTTCGTGGAAGCGTGCTAAACCATTCCACGCTTCCCGAACAGGGAGGTTTGTTATTCCACCAAAGCATATTGAGCTTTCAATGTGTTTTGATAGGCTAACGAGCCATTGTTCTTTGAAAACTGAATAAAAGTAATCGAATACGTTTCGATAAGAAAAGAGCCAACGGAACTAACCGCCATGACCTATCTTATAAAGATAGCGAGCGATTCATGTTAGTGATCCGAGAAGCAATCTTTAGCAGGATTGCCTGCAACGACATTCTTATCGTGATAATGATACTCCCATACAGTCAATAGTCCGAGCGTGATAAAACCGTCGCAGGCAATGAGTATGGCTACATGAGAACCATGCAGGGGTGGAACTCCCGTGAGCTTTGCTAAAGCTGTTCGATTGCTGGTAAAACAACTTTTATGAAATCCAAATAAGTGATTTGGAAAGGAGGATTTTATGAAGCAGACTGACATTCCTATTTGGGAACGTTATACCCTAACCATTGAAGAAGCGTCAAAATATTTTCGTATTGGCGAAAACAAGCTACGACGCTTGGCAGAGGAAAATAAAAATGCAAATTGGCTGATTATGAATGGCAATCGTATTCAGATTAAACGAAAACAATTTGAAAAAATTATAGATACATTGGACGCAATCTAGCGTCGCCAAAGGGTCTTGTATATGATAAAATAGTATTAAGTCGTATCAAGGCTCTTTCCATAAAGGAAAGGAGCAAATGCCATGTCAGAAAAAAGACGTGACAATAAAGGTCGAATCTTAAAGACTGGAGAGAGCCAACGAAAAGACGGAAGATACTTATACAAATATATAGATTCATTTGGAGAACCGCAATTTGTTTACTCGTGGAAACTTGTGGCTACAGACCGAGTACCAGCAGGAAAGCGTGATTGTATCTCACTTAGAGAGAAAATCGCAGAGTTACAGAAAGACATTCATGATGGTATTGATGTTGTAGGAAAGAAAATGACACTCTGCCAGCTTTACGCAAAACAGAACGCTCAAAGACCAAAGGTTAGAAAAAACACTGAAACTGGACGCAAATATCTTATGGATATTTTGAAGAAAGACAAGTTAGGTGTAAGAAGTATTGACAGTATTAAGCCATCAGACGCTAAAGAATGGGCTATTAGAATGAGTGAAAATGGTTATGCTTATCAAACCATCAATAACTACAAACGTTCTTTAAAGGCTTCATTCTATATTGCTATACAAGATGATTGTGTTCGGAAGAATCCATTTGACTTTCAACTGAAAGCAGTTCTTGATGATGATACTGTCCCTAAGACCGTACTAACAGAAGAACAGGAAGAAAAACTGTTAGCCTTTGCAAAAGCTGATAAAACCTACAGCAAAAATTATGATGAAATTCTGATACTCTTAAAAACAGGTCTTCGTATTTCAGAGTTTGGTGGTTTGACACTTCCAGATTTAGATTTTGAGAATCGTCTTGTCAATATAGACCATCAGCTATTGAGAGATACTGAAATTGGGTACTACATTGAAACACCAAAGACCAAAAGTGGCGAACGTCAAGTTCCTATGGTTGAAGAAGCCTATCAAGCATTTAAGCGAGTGTTAGCGAATCGAAAGAATGATAAGCGTGTTGAGATTGATGGATATAGTGATTTCCTCTTTCTTAATAGAAAGAACTATCCAAAAGTGGCAAGTGATTACAACGGCATGATGAAAGGTCTTGTTAAGAAATACAATAAGTATAACGAGGATAAATTGCCACACATCACTCCACATAGTTTGCGACATACATTCTGTACCAACTATGCAAATGCAGGAATGAATCCAAAGGCATTACAGTACATTATGGGACATGCTAATATAGCCATGACGCTGAACTATTACGCACATGCAACATTCGATTCTGCAATGGCAGAAATGAAACGCTTGAATAAAGAGAAGCAACAGGAGCGTCTTGTTGCTTAGTAGTACAAATGAATTTACTACTTATTTACCACTTCTGACAGCTAAGACATGAGGAAATATGCAAAGAAACGTGAAGTATCTTCCTACAGTAAAAATACTCGAGAGCACATAGAATAAGGCTTTACGAGCATTTAAGAAAATATAAAAAGATAATTAGAAATTTATACTTTGTTTCAAAGAAAAATTAGAAGAGTTCTTTGTAGAAGGCAATGGTTTCTTCTAAGGTTGGCATAAATGGATTTCCTGGTGCACATGCATCGATCAAAGCATTCTTAGAAAGGTAGTCAAAGTCAAAATCTTTTTCTTCGATACCGAGTTCAGTGAGTTTCTTCGGAATCCCTACTGTTTCAGATAGTTTTTCAATCTCAGCGATGGCGTAGGCTGCACATTCTTCATCAGTTTTCCCTTCAACATGAAGCCCCAAGGCCTTGGCTACATTGCGAAAAGCTTCTGGTACACGTTTGGCATTTTCACGTTCAACAACCGGGAGAAGCATGGCACAGCAGACACCATGTGGTAAATTATACACTGCACCAAGTTGGTGAGCCATTGAGTGAACGTAGCCCAAACCAGCATTGTTAAAGCTCATACCACCGAGGAAGATAGCATTGACCATACCCTCACGCGCTTCAATGTCTTGGCCATTTACCACAGCACGAGGAAGGTACTCTTTGATGAGTTCAATCGCTCCGATAGAGAGTTTCTTGGTCACATTATAAGCACCTGGTGTTACTAAAGCCTCGACAGCGTGAGTAAGAGCATCCATACCTGTCGCTGCTGTCAATCCTTTCGGTTTTGAAAGCATAAGTTCTGGATCATTGACTGAGATGAGGGCGAGGCTGTTCTTATCAACCATTACCATCTTGACCTTACGTTCTTCGTCAGTAATGACATAGTTAATGGTGATTTCTGCAGAAGTTCCAGCTGTTGTATTGATCGCAACCACTGGCAAGCCTTTTTTAGCAGACTTGTGAAGACCTTCGTAGTCCTGTGGTTTTCCACCATTTGTGGCGATGATAGAGATACAGCTAGCCGCATCCTGAGGAGACCCTCCCCCAAGACTGATGATGAAGTCACAACCATGCTCTTTCAGGGCAGCCACTCCGTCTGTGACGTTCTTGCAAGTAGGATTTGGCTCCACATCGCTAAAGATCACATATTCGATCCCTTCAGCATCTAGTGGTTTTAGGACCTTAGGTAAAATATCACTTCCTTCGATGAACTTGTCTGTCACCAAAAGAGCCTTTTTATTCCCCAGTTCCTTGATATACGGGCCTACTTCATTTACAACACCTTTACCGATAAGGTTAACTGATGGAACGTAAAATGTAGCCATATGCGTTTCCTCCTGCGCCTCTGCGCTATTGATTATTCACTGTAAGTATACGACCTTATAAGAAGTTTTACAAATATTTGTAAGCGTTTTAAGTAAAAAGTTAGTAAAGAACCGCCAGCCTTTTTTTCAAGAAAAAAAGCTCCAAAAAGATAGCTTTCATCTCATTGGAACTTCTACTTAATCATTATTGCTTAGTTAATACCACTCGGTCAGATGCCTCTCGGTCCATATCATCAATAATCATTTGATTACCATTAACCGCGTAAATTTTAACATCATCTCCGATAATGACACGTTGATTTTCTGGCTCAAAGCTGACTTGCTTGATTTCCTTATCTCCGTCTGGTTCGACCTCAGTCCATGTACCAGTTTTACCTTTTACAACTAGAGTGATCTGGTCATTCTCATCTTTTCCAGTATAGGTACCATCAATGTTCGTAGGTTGAGCTACAGTAGTGTCCTGACTCGAGGACGCCTGTGGTTGACTAGCACTTGTAGCAGTGCTAGAAGATGATTCTTGTTGAGTAGATGATTGCTGAGTAGATTGCTGGGTAGGGGCTTGTGCCTTAGGTCCACAAGCTGCTAAAAGACTAAGAATTGCTAAAGAAGCAATAGAAAGTGTGAATATTTTCGTTTTCATAGCGACTTCCTTTCTTTTGTGCTAATGTGTTTCTGAAACCGTTTTCGAGTTTTCCTATCCCCAGTATAGCAACTTAAGTCCAGAAGGTCAACTAATCTCACGCTTTCCTACCAAACCCGCTCGCACTTCCGAGATAAAGTAGAGGGAACCCGTCACGAAAAGCAAGTCCTGATCATTGGCCTTTTCTTCAAATTCTCTGATAAAATCACGATAAGAGTCAACCAGTTTATAACCAGAAACATCGCTTTCTTCTAAAGAGCCTTGGTAGTCAAAGCCTGTTACCTTAAGTTCCACCTGAGGCAACTGCTCCGTTAGATAGCCTAGCATCCCCTGATAATCCTTACGTTTAAGGGCACCAAAAAGGATTTGAACTTGGAAGCCTTGCCGGATTTTTTCCTGAATAAACTCAACTAAACGACTTAAAGCTGGAAGATTGTGAGCCCCGTCTAGGTAGATATGCGGACGAATCCGTTCCAATCGACCGGCCCAGTGGGTCTCTTTCAAGGCCTGTCTGACAAGCTCTTCTTCGACACCTTCCTCTCTTAACGCCATAAACAGAAGAAAAGTTTGTAAAGCCAAGGAGGCATTTTCTTGCTGATAGGCACCTTCCAACCCGATTTCAAGCCGTGAAAAACTTGCTAGCCTACTTGAAAAATCCCCCGCATTTAAGGTGAAGTCTTGCCCGGTTTGATAAAGGTCTACGTCTAACTCTCTCGCTCTTTTTTGACAGACAAGCTGCGCTTCTGGAGCAAGCTTGGCAATGACCGCCTTCTTGCCAGACTTGAAAATACCAGCTTTCTGATCTGCTATTTCCTCCAGACTATCGCCCAAGGTCTCCTGATGATCTAGACCAATCGAAGTAATAACTGCAATCTCGCCTGTTACGACATTAGTCGTGTCAAGCAAACCACCAATCCCCACTTCTAGAAGAACTAGATCCACTTCCTGCTCTTTAAAGTAAAGCAAGGCAATCAGGGTCAACAACTCAAAGAAAGACAAGTGGTCATATGTTTCTAAGAGAGTTTTCTCCATCTCTTTGACTCGGTTAGCTATACGGATAAAGTCTTCATCTGCGATCGGTTGTCCATTGATACAGATTCGATCATGGATACTAATGATATGAGGAGAGGTAAAAGTACCAACTTTTTTACCATGGACGACAAACAACTCCCTCATAAAGGCAATAGTTGACCCTTTACCGTTAGTCCCCGTTACATGGATAATGGGATAAGTCTTCTCAGGATTCCCCAACAAATCCACGGCTCGCTGCATTCGTCCAAGTCCAGATCTAAAGTTTAAACCAATCCGACTATGAAGCCATTCTTCTACTTCAAACATACATGTCTCCTTAACAAAAGTCCAATCAACTACCGCATCAAAGTATGATTACAAATAAAAAGCGAGGTCGGGACTAAAATCCCGACCTCTTACCTGGTTAGCTAATCACTAGCTACTATGAATTTCAACGTGGGGTAAAAATATCCCCCGGACGTTCCTGCGTTTCTAATTTCTGGCGCAGGGCTAAAAACATCCCCCGGACTTACTTACGGTCTTTACTTTTAGCGTAAGGGTAAAAATGTTCACTGAACATTTTTACTCCTCCATAAAGCTGTTGAAGACTTCTTCAATCATGTTCCATTCGTCTTCTGAGTCTTCTGGGATTGGTTGTAATTCGCCTTCTGTTCCATCTTCATTTTCGATGAATGAGTAAGCTTGGATTTCAACTTCACCGTTTTCGTCTTCCTCTGCGTTAACTGGCACTAGCAGAACATAGTTTTTACCAAATTCTTCTTTCCCGTTAATCGTCAAAAGAATTTCAAACAAGGTTTCATTTCCTTGTTCATCTACTAGTGTAATCAATTCACGTTCTTCGTGGTCATGGTTGTGATCGTGTGACATAGTTTCTCCTCTGTCTTAAAATTTTCTATCTAAATAATTTTGCAAAATTAGCTGAGCAGCCAACTTATCAATAACTTTCTTGCGTTTGTTACGGCTGATATCTGCTTGTTCAATCAACATACGCTCCGCAGCGACCGTTGTCAAACGCTCATCCTGATAGTCTACTGGCAAACCAAAGAGTTCTTCCAGCTTGGCACCATAGGCTTGACTGGCTTCTACTCGCGGACCGCTGGTATTGTTCATGTTTTTAGGCAGACCTACTACAAAGCGTTCCACCTTATAGCTGTCAACCAATTCCTTGATACGGTCAAAACCGAACTGGCCCTGATCCTCATTAATCTGGATGATTTCAAGGCCTTGAGCAGTGAAGCCTAGGGGATCGCTAATGGCAACACCCACTGTTTTTGAACCAACGTCCAATCCCATAATTCTCATAGATTATAGATCGACTCCTTGTCCTTTAAGGTAGTAGCGTACCAATTCTTCAACAATTTCATCACGCTCATACTTACGGATTTGATTTCGTGCATTGTTGTAACGAGGAACGTAGGCAGGGTCTCCACTCAATACATAGCCGACGATCTGGTTAATCGGATTGTAGCCCTTGTCATTCAAAGAAGCATAAACATCTGTCAATGTTTCGCTAATTTCTTTCTTATTGGAATCATCCAATTTAAACCGTACAGTTTCTTCAGTAAATCCCATTCTAACACCCTCTTTCCTTAGAATAGTACTATTATAGCACATTCCCTGACGTTCTACAAATAAGTCAGTCTATTAATTTGGATTTTCTATTGTTCTGTCGCCCCATTTGCCACTCTATCTGCAATATATTGGCTAGGTTCGTTTTTTAAGAGATTTTCAAGACCGATATTTTTTAAATATTCGATCTGAGATACCTTTTTGACATCCAATACTTGAAAATCATAAGTCGTTGTTGTCTGGATTTCGGTCTCGCTGAGTAGCTTGGTTTCCAGTGTAAATCCTGCTAGTTTGCGTGCCTCTTGGATGGTCTCATCCTTCTCTTCAGCTTCTTGAAGCGCTTTTTGCGTCTCCTCTAGGCCATTTTCAGAGATAAAGTTCTTGAGTTCATCCCCGACAGGTCGTTTTTGCTGAATGGTCAAGGTCAAAAATTGATTGCCTTTATAAGTAATCGTTTGAGTCTGTTGCGTTCCATTTTCCGACTTTGGCATCAGCAAGGTCTTGGTGACCACCGTATTCTTTTCGGCATTATCCAAAACAGGAAGGTTGGATTGGAGAGGTTCAGATTCTGTTGTGGAAGCAGCAGGAGTTTCCTTTTTTTGCCCACATCCCGCAAGCAAAAAGAGGAGAGCAAAACTGGCAATTAGTAACTTTTTCATAATTCCTCACATGATTTTAAAACAAAAGAGCAAACAAGGCCAGGAGTCACTCCCAGCCTTGATGTTTTATAGAGCTGCACGTAGACGTGCTTCTGCATTTTCTACATTACGGACAGAGCGTGGCAAGAAGGCACGGATATCATCTTCTTTATAGCCGACTTGCAGGCGCTTCTCATCAACGAGAATCGGACTCTTTAAGATCCGTGGTGTTTCCATGATTAAGTTGAGCACTTCATTGACACTCAAATCTTCAATGTCAACTCCAAGTGCTTTAGCGTAGCGGTTTTTTGACGAAACGATACTGGCAATTCCATTATCTGTTTTCGTGAGAATGTCTAATAACTCTTCTCTCGTAATTCCTTCTTTACCGAGATTTTGTTCTTTATAACTTAACTGGTGGGCATTGAGCCAGGTTTTCGCTTTTTTACAGCTAGTACAACTTGAGACTGTATAAATTTTGATCATGTACCTACCCCTTTCGCTACATGTTACTATCAGTTTAGTCTATTATACCATAAAAAACATCCGACTTGCGACCTATTTTTAAAAAAATTTAACTTTTTTCGCAATTTTCGTACTTTTTTCTTGACAAATTCAATTTATAACCAACTTCTAAATTTTTTGATATAGATTCGTTTCACAACTGTAACACTTATCATATAAAGAATAATTATCAAAAGCAAAAAGAGGAAATAAATTGGTTTCAAAGGGGTTAATCGAAGGAGGTTAGCAATTGCAGAATAGGGAAGGAAGGTCACAAAACTAGCTGCTAACAAGGTTGTCCCAAGAACCAACCATGACGGACGGCTTTGTAAGAAAGGGAGTTTTGCTGAACGAAGCATATGGATGACCATGGTTTGGGACCACATGGATTCAATGAACCAACCTGTCTGGAACAGGATGATAAAGCCCGTTGCAGACTCTGCTCCGTGAACATAAGCATGACCTGTCGTCATTGGGACAATGACAAAATAGAGCAAGATAAAGGTCAAAATATCAAAGGCAGACGAAATCGGACCCATCCAAATCATAAAGCGAGTAATAGACTTGGCTTCCCACTTATGAGGATGCTTCAAAAAATCTTCATCCACATTATCAAATGGCAAGGCGATACAAGAAAGGTCATAAACTAGGTTTAACACAATCAAGTGAATCGGAGCCATAGGGAGGAAAGGTAAAAAGATACCAGACACTAAGAGTGACAGAATATTCCCGAAATTAGAGCTGACCGTCATCTTGATATATTTGGTCATGTTGGCATAGACTTTGCGTCCTTCTACCAGCCCTTTTTCAAGCACCATCAAATCCTTATCTAGCAAAATGACATCAGCCGTTTCTTTGGCAATATCTACTGCTGTATCAACAGAAATCCCCACATCGGCTACTTTCATAGATGGGGCATCATTGATCCCATCTCCCATATAGCCGACACAATGTCCATTAGATTTGATTTGTAAAATGATTCGTGCTTTTTGATCCGGAGAGAGTTTAGCAAAGACAGTCACCTTCTCAACTGCTTGGGACAACTCTTCGTCCGTCATGGCATCAATATCAGAACCCAACAAGATTTGATCAACGTCTAAACCAACTTTTTCGCATACTGCTTGGGTGACCTTCTCATTATCCCCAGTCAAGATCTTGGTTTGAACACCATACTCTAATAAAGCTTGGATAGCAGGGGCTGCAGATGGTTTTGGTGGATCTAGGAAGGCAAGATATCCTGTTAGAATCATCTCTTTTTCATCTTCAACAGAGTAAGCAAAACCTTCCTTTAAGCCTGTTTTATAAGCGACTCCCAAGACTCGTAAGCCCTGTTGATTGAGTTGGTCTACTTCTTTTAAAATTTCCACTCGGATATCATCCGTCAGAGGGCTAATCTGACCTTGATATTCCACATGGGTTGAAATCGCAAGCATTTCCTCTAGGGCACCCTTGGTTACCAAACTAACAACTTCGTTCTCATCCTTGACGATGACACTCATCCGTCTGCGTTCAAAATCAAAGGGCAATTCATCTATTTTTTGAAAGCTAGTATCCAAATTTTGTAGAATAGCGTGTTCTTTAGCTTCTTTTTCAGTTCTACTGATAATGGCACGGTCCATCAAGTTTTTCAAACCGGTTTGAAAATAGGAATTGAGGTAGGCTCGTCTCAACACAGATAAATCCAAATCCCCATGTATATCCAAAGGATATTCAAGGACAATTTCATCTTGGGTAAGGGTTCCTGTTTTATCAGTGCATAGGATATCAATAGCACCCAGGTCTTGTATGGCATTGAGTTTTTTGATAACCACTTTTTCCTTGGCCATGATAATGGAGCCTTTTGCTAGACTAGCCGTGATAATCATGGGAAGCATCTCAGGTGTAAGCCCGACACCCACGCTCAAAGCAAATACGCCAGCTTCTAACCAATCTCCATCCGTCAAACCATTGGAAAGAAATACGATGGGAACCATGACCAACATCAAACGGATTAAGAGCCAGGAGATACTGTTCATATCCCGTTCGAAAGAGGTGGGCTCGTCATAAGTATTGAGAGTCTGCTCTATTTCCCCCATCATGGTGTCATCACCGACCGCTAGAATCAAAGCCTTAGCGCTTCCTGATATCACGTTGGTTCCCATGAAGGCGAGTGCTTCTGCTTCTAGCAGACTATCAAAATTTGACTGACTCATTTTTGGCAAAGCCAATTTTTCAACTGAATCACTTTCACCTGTCAAGCCAGACTGTTGAACAAAGAAATCACGTGATTCAATCAAAAGGAGGTCTGCCGGAATCATATCCCCAGCACTTAATTTGACTATATCTCCAACGACCAAATCCTCAATCGCGACCTCTAAACTCTGGCCTTCGCGAATAACCGTGGCTGTATTCACAATCATTTTTGATAGATTGGTCGCAGCCTTGTCACTCCGCAATTCTTGGACAAAGCGTATGCCACCAGAGATTAGAACGAGAACGACGATGATGATAGAGGTCGTCGGATCTTCTTGCCCAGGCTTCGCCAACCAGACGTTGGTCACCATGGAGATCATAGCGATGACCAGGAGGATGATTGTAAATGGATTGATAATAGATTCGTAAATCTTTTTGAGGATACTGTCTTCTTGACCCTTGGTGATGGTGTTTTCACCATATAAATCACGATTCTTTTCTATCTGTTCCTCAGTCAAGCCTGTTAGACTTGTCTTGTAAAAAGATAGAGTTTCGTTTAAAGGTGTATGAATAGCTGCTGCTAATCTTTCTTTTGTAGTTTTCATTGGTTTCTCCTATCTGTATGAATGATGTGTTTCATACACAGAGACCAATCACTTTATAAGGGCAGAACGACACAAATCAGCGATTGGCTGTGTATGTGCGGTTCTGGGTGGTCGTCAATTTGCATCGTCTGTCTCCTTTCCCTGTTCTAAAACAGTAGAAAATCCTGCCATAAAATGGCAGGATTAAAAAACTAATTATCTGTTTTTTCGTTCAAGCTTTAACTCCATAGGGCAATGAAATGAGCTTAGTCTTGGCCTTCGCGACCAGGACTGTTGACCAACGAGTAGTGTCTCCACTGCTTTGCGGTAGTCATCCGTATCCCTATGGTAGCCTCACCTACCGTTTTCGTCTATCAGTATAAACCTTTAAAATATAAAAGTCAATGATTTATCTCATTTTTTAGATAACAATCAATTCTTTTGGAGCAAGTGTCAATAACTCACAACCGTTATCTGTAATCAGGATATCATCTTCAATACGAACCCCGTATTTACCTTCAATATAGATACCCGGTTCATCAGTCAAGACCATACCAGATTTAATGACTTCTTTCGAAGTTTGGCTAAAGTAGGGTTCTTCGTGGATGTCCAGTCCGATACCGTGTCCGATACCATGTGTAAAGTATTCTCCATAGCCCGCTTCCACAATGATATCACGAGGGATTTTGTCAAAGTCACGGAAACCTAGACCTGCCTTAGCTTGGTCAATCAGAGCTTGATTGGCTTTCAGAACCGTATTGTAAATCTCTGCTTGCTCGTCACTGACATGGCCTAGATAGATGGTACGTGTCATATCGCTGACGTAGTGGTCGTAGAGACATCCGAAGTCCATGGTAATAGCTTCTCCCAGCTCTACTGGTTTGTGCATTGGATGGGCATGTGGTTTAGAAGAGTTGATACCACTCGCTAAAATGGTATCAAAAGACAAACCTGCCGCTCCTAGCTCCCGCATACGGAAGTCAAGGAAATTGGCAATCTCAATTTCAGTCTTTCCTGGTTTGATAAAGTCAAGCGCATCGCGGAAAGCCTGGTCTGAGATGGAACAAGCCTTGCGAATAGTCGTAATCTCCTTCTCATCCTTAATCATACGAAGCGCTTCAACAAACTGAGTCTGAGGAAGTAAGTCAAGCCCTTCAAAGGCTGCCTGCATACGGTGGTAATAAGAGACCGAAATCTCGTCCTCAAAACCGATACGAGACAAGCCCATATCCTTAACAATGCCTGCAATAACAGCCAATTCATCACGGTCTGCTACAATCTCAAAACCACTGGTTTCTTGCTTGGCTGCAATGATATAGCGAGAGTCCGTCACCAAGACCTGACGGTCACGGCTGATAAAAACTGTTCCATTTGACCCCCAAAAACCAGTCAAATAATAGACGTTTTTGAGGTTATTGATGATGATGCCATCTAGTTCTTTTTCTTGCATTTTAGCTAGAAATGCTTGTACGCGTTTATTCATGAGGTAACTTTCCTTTCAAATAATGTCCTGTGTAGCTGGCTTCGTTGGCAGCTACTTCTTCTGGAGTTCCTGTTGCGATGATGGTTCCACCACCGACTCCGCCCTCAGGTCCCAAATCAATAATATGGTCTGCCGTCTTGATAACATCTAGATTGTGCTCGATGACGAGGACTGTATTGCCATCATCTACAAAGCGAGCCAGTACCTTAAGCAAGCGAGCGATGTCCTCCGTATGAAGCCCTGTCGTCGGCTCATCCAGAATGTAGAAGGATTTCCCTGTTGAGCGTTTGTGGAGTTCACTAGCCAACTTCATACGCTGAGCTTCTCCTCCAGAAAGGGTGGTAGCCGGTTGCCCTAGCGTTACATAGCCCAGCCCCACATCCTTGATGGTCTGAAGTTTGCGTTGAATCTTAGGAATGTGTTGGAAGAATTCCACCGCATCGTTGACGGTCATGTCCAAAACCTGCGAGATATTTTTTTCCTTGTAGTGAACTTCAAGGGTTTCACTGTTATAGCGGGTTCCGTGGCAGACTTCACAAGCCACGTAAACATCTGGTAAGAAGTGCATCTCAATCTTGATGATCCCGTCACCCGAGCAGGCTTCACAACGGCCTCCCTTGACGTTGAAACTGAAACGGCCCTTCTTGTAGCCTCGTATCTTGGCTTCATTTGTCTGGGCAAAGAGGTCACGTATATCGTCAAAAACTCCCGTATAGGTAGCTGGGTTGGACCTCGGCGTTCGTCCAATTGGACTCTGGTCAATATCAATCAAGCGGTCTACATGCTCAATCCCTGTAATAGTCTTAAACTTACCAGGTTTGTCTGAAGTGCGGTTGAGCTTTTGGGCAATGGCTTTTTTGAGGATGCTGTTTATGAGGGTCGATTTCCCTGAACCTGACACCCCTGTCACTGCAATGAATTTTCCTAGTGGGAAGCGAGCAGTAATATTTTGCAAGTTGTTCTCACGCGCTCCTGTCACCTCTATAAAACGACCATTTCCGGAACGACGCTCTGCTGGCACTGGAATGGCACGTTTCCCTGATAAGTACTGGCCTGTGATAGACTTGCTGTTGCGAGCCACCTGCTTAGGTGTTCCTGCAGCAACAATCTCTCCACCAAAAACACCGGCACCCGGACCAACGTCAATCAGATAATCCGCCTCGCGCATGGTATCTTCGTCGTGTTCCACCACGATGAGAGTATTGCCCAAGTCACGCATCTTTTTCAGACTGGCAATCAAGCGGTCATTATCCCTCTGGTGAAGACCGATGGACGGCTCATCTAATATATAGAGGACACCTGATAGATTGGACCCAATCTGAGTCGCCAAGCGAATACGCTGACTCTCCCCACCTGAAAGGGTTCCTGCCGAACGCGACAGGGTCAGATAGTTAAGCCCAACGTTATTGAGGAAGGTCAAGCGATCCTTGATTTCCTTGAGAATGGGACGGGCGATAATGGCTTCATTTTCAGACAGAGTCAACTGGCTCACCAAAGCCAAGTGGTCTGCGATAGACAGGTCTGAGATTTCACCGATATGTGGCCCTTGCTCACCACCCACACGGACAGACAAGGCCTGGTCATTGAGACGGTAGCCGTGACAAGTCCCGCAGGTCAACTCATTCATGTAGAGACGCATCTGGGTGCGCGTGTAGTCACTGTTAGTCTCATGGTAACGACGTTTGATATTATTGACAACTCCCTCAAAAGGAATGTCAATATCCCGTACACCGCCAAATTCATTTTCATAGTGGAAATGAAATTCCTTGCCATCCGAACCATAGAGAATCAAGTTCTTGTCTTCTTCTGACAAGTCCTCAAAAGGCGTGTCCATATCCACTCCAAAAGCCGTCATAGCCTGCTCTAACATGTTTGGATAGTAGTTGGATGAGATAGGATTCCAAGGTGCCAGCGCTCCCTCACGTAAGGTTTTGCTGGCATCTGCCACTACCAAATCAGTATCCACCTCCAGCTTGATGCCCAAGCCGTCACACTCACTACAAGAGCCAAAAGGAGCATTGAAGGAGAAGAGACGTGGCTCTAACTCTGGAACAGTAAAGCCACAAACTGGACAGGCATAATGCTCAGAGAAGAGCAACTCAGAGTTGTTCATAGTATCGATAATCACATAGCCTTCTGCGATACGAAGGGCAGCTTCAATGGAATCAAAGAGACGACTACGGATGCCCTCCTTGATAACAATACGGTCAACCACGACATCGATATTGTGTTGCTTACTCTTAGACAGTTCAGGCACTTCGGTCACATCATAGACTTCCCCATCCACTCGAACGCGGACATATCCATCTTTCTGAATCTTTTCAATGACACCCTTATGTTGCCCTTTTTTCTTACGAATGACAGGAGCTAAAATTTGCAGGCGCTGGCGTTCTGGCAATTCTAAGACCTTATCCACGATTTGCTCTACTGAAGAGGCCTTAATAGCCCCATGCCCATTGATACAGTAAGGCGTCCCCACACGTGCGTAGAGGAGACGCAGATAATCATTGATTTCAGTCGTCGTCCCAACGGTCGAACGAGGATTTTTGCTAGTCGTTTTCTGGTCGATGGAAATAGCTGGGCTGAGGCCATCAATAGCATCTACATCTGGTTTTTCCATATTGCCCAAGAACTGGCGAGCGTAGGCTGACAAACTCTCCACATAACGACGTTGTCCCTCCGCATAGAGGGTATCAAAGGCCAGACTGGATTTCCCGGAACCTGACAAACCAGTCACGACAACAAGCTTGTCTCGTGGAATCTCCACATCAATATTTTTTAAGTTATGGGCACGTGCCCCATGAATCACAATTTTATCTTGCATCTTTGTTCTTTCTAGTCCATTATTGCTTTCCATTATACCAAAAAATGTGAAATTCTATTACCCAAAAAGCTGTTTTTGTAGTATAATAGTACGGTGCAAAAAATGAATCACTGAAATAGTAGGAAAGGATAGGGGATATGAAACAAGTTTTTCTCTCAACAACAACTGAATTTAAAGAGATCGACACGCTTGAACCGGGTACTTGGATCAACCTCGTCAATCCTACACAAAATGAATCATTGGAAATTGCTAATGCCTTTGACATTGATATTGCCGACCTTCGAGCACCACTCGATGCGGAAGAAATGTCTCGTATTACGATTGAAGACGAGTATACTTTGATCATCGTGGACGTCCCCATCACAGAGGAGAGAAACAACCGCACCTACTACGTAACGATTCCGCTGGGGATTATCATCACAGAGGAAACCATTATCACTACCTGTTTGGAATCCCTCCCTGTTCTCGATGTCTTCATCAACCGCAAACTGCGTAACTTCTACACTTTCATGCGGTCACGCTTTATCTTTCAACTCCTTTATCGCAATGCTGAGCTTTACCTGACTGCCCTTCGTTCGATCGACCGTAAGAGTGAACAAATTGAAAGTCAACTTCACAAATCTACTCGAAACGAAGAGCTAATCGAGCTCATGGAATTGGAAAAGACCATCGTCTATTTCAAGGCCTCACTTAAAACAAATGAGCGCGTGATTAAGAAATTGACTAGCGCAACTAGCAATATCAAGAAATACCTAGAAGACGAAGACCTGCTCGAGGATACCCTGATTGAAACCCAACAGGCCATCGAGATGGCAGATATCTATGGAAATGTCCTTCACTCTATGACAGAGACCTTTGCCTCTATCATTTCCAACAACCAGAACAACATCATGAAAACCTTGGCACTCGTGACCATTGTCATGTCTATCCCGACCATGATCTTCTCAGCCTACGGGATGAACTTTAAGGATAATGAAATCCCTTTGAACGGTGAGCCACATGCCTTCTGGTTAATCGTCTTTATCGCCTTTGCTATGAGTGTCTCGCTCACTCTCTATCTCATCCATAAAAAATGGTTCTAAGAGGAATCCCTATGTCTCAGATTGATTTACAAAAACTAACCAAGAAAAACCAAGAGTTTATCCACATCGCTACCCAACAATTTATCAAAGATGGTAAGACAGACGCTGAAATCAAGGCTGTCTTTGAGGAAGTCATTCCCCAAATCCTTGAAGAGCAAGCCAAAGGAACGACAGCTCGTTCCCTCTACGGGGCCCCAACCCACTGGGCTCATAGTTTCACTGTCAAGGAGCAATACGAAAAAGAGCATCCAAAAGAAAATGACGATCCAAAACTCATGATTATGGACTCAGCCCTTTTCATCACCAGCCTCTTTGCATTGATTAGCGCTCTAACTACCTTCTTCTCTACAGATCAGGCTATTGGCTATGGGGTGATTACCCTCTTGTTGGTTGGACTTGTAGGAGGACTTGCCTTCTACTTGATGTACTACTTTGTCTACCAGTACTATGGACCAGACACAGACCGTAGCCAACGTCCTCCATTCTGGAAATCAATCCTCGTCATCCTAGCTGCTATGGTTCTCTGGTTGGCCGTCTTCTTTGCAACAAGCTTCCTACCAGCAGCTCTAAATCCAATCCTTGCTCCACTGCCTTTGGCTATCCTAGGAGCAGCCCTTCTCGCCCTTCGCTTCTATCTCAAGAAACGTTTCAATATTCGAAGCGCAAGCGCGGGTCCATCACGTTATTAAGAAAAGTGAAAAGCTATGGCATATAGTCAATCTTTAGCCCAGCAGATTCGAAAAACTCTAGCACTCAAACTTCCTCCCCAAATTTTCGAAGAAGAGTTAGAAGAAAAGAAATTGTTTGGTGGCCTGGCCTTTATGATTCGTGGGAAAATGGTTCTTACAGTCAGTTCCAGAAAGAACGAGCTGGTTATGGTGAGAATTGGCAAAGAAATGGAAAAGCAAGTCCTACCCCGAACAGGAGCTCATACTACATTGATGAGAGGGCGACCTTATCATGGCTATATAGACCTAGATATCGAAGGTCAAAAAGAACTTCCTTACTGGATTGATTTAGCCCTCTCCTATAATCAAGAGTTAACCAAGTAACTCATATCTGGTTAGATTAGAAAAACGAAAAGCAACTGCTAAGGCGGTTGCTTTTTCACTTGCTTTCTTGAGATTCAATAGCACTTCTGAGTTTCATTCTTATAGTTTTCTCTCGTCTTTTGTGATAAAATAGGCTCAATCTATTTTTAGGAGGATGAGATATGGTTTCTACTATTGGTATTGTTAGTTTGTCTAGTGGTGTTATCGGAGAGGATTTTGTCAAACACGAAGTCGATTTGGGGCTCCAACGTCTCAAGGATTTGGGACTCAATCCTATCTTTTTACCCCATTCGCTAAAGGGCTTGGACTTTATCAAGGATCATCCTGAGGCGCGTGCAGAGGATTTGATGCAGGCCTTTTCGGACAATAGCATCAATATGATCCTATGTGCCATCGGTGGGGATGATACCTATCGCTTGCTACCTTATCTTTTTGAAAACGACCAGCTTCAAAAGGTTATCAAGCCAAAGATTTTTCTTGGCTTCTCGGATACTACTATGAACCACCTTATGTTGCACAAACTAGGGGTCAAGACTTTTTATGGGCAATCCTTTTTAGCAGACATTTGTGAATTGGACAAGGAGATGTTGCCCTATAGCTTTCACTACTTTAAAGAATTGATTGAGACTGGGAGAATCTCAGAAATCCGCCCTAGCGACGTTTGGTATGAGGAAAGAACTGACTTCAGTCCCAAAGCTTTGGGAACAGCTCGTATCAGCCATGTAAATACTGGTTTTGACCTGTTACAAGGAAATGCCCAGTTTGAGGGAGAAATCCTCGGTGGTTGCCTTGAATCTCTCTATGATATCTTTGACAACTCTCGATACGCAGACAGCACTGAACTCTGCCAAAAGTACAAACTCTTCCCTGACTTATCCGACTGGGAAGGAAAGATCCTCTTGCTAGAAACAAGCGAAGAAAAGCCTGAGCCGGAAAACTTCAAAAAGATGGTGCAGACTTTGAAAGAAACTGGAGTATTTGAGGTAATCAGTGGACTCTTGGTCGGAAAGCCAATGGATGAAACCTTCTATGACGACTATAAGGAAGCACTATTGGATATCATTGATAACAATATCCCGATTGTCTATAATCTAAATGTCGGCCACGCAACGCCAAGAGCCATTGTTCCCTTTGGCGTCCATGCTTATGTAGATGCACAGGAGCAAGTCATTCGCTTTGACTATAACAAAAAATAAACAATTTCTCCATTTTTGTGCTTTGGTATTGATTTTCGTTACAATTTGTGTCTGAATTTATTGCATTTTGCTTATTTTTATGATATCTTTTTGAAGGAGGTATATATGACTAAACAAAAAATAAATCAAATTGTCGGTTCAATCGGGGCCTTTATCGGGATTATTGTATTTATCGCCTACATCCCACAAATTTTTGCCAATTTACAAGGCAACAAAGCTCAACCATTCCAGCCTTTATCCGCAGCAGTATCTTGTTTAATTTGGGTTATTTACGGATGGACAAAAGAACCTAAGAAGGATTGGATACTAATTATTCCAAACTCAGCTGGCGTTGTCTTAGGTGGACTGACATTTCTTACTGCACTATAAAAATTACTAGCATATAATCAAAAAGCTGAGAGGAATTTCTCAGCTTTTTTCTATATTCTCAGATAGTTAGACGCCTGCACTCACTAATTTCCGTTTTTCCACTCACAATCATTCTCATGGTCATCAACCAGACCTGCAGCCTGAAGAAAAGATAAAACGGCAACTGGGCCTGTGAACTTGAAACTTCGTTTTTTAAGATCTTGAGATAACTTTTCAGACAAGGCTGTTTTAGCAGGTGCCCGGCGATAGTCAAGAACATCATTGATGATGGTTTGTCCATCGACAAAAGACCAGAGGTAGGCGTCAAAAGAGCCATATTCTTCCTGTAGTCGTAAAAATGCTTGGGCGTTAGAGCGTGTAGCAAAAATCTTGGCTCTATTTCGAATGATAGCTGGATTCTCCAGTAAGGCTTCCAATTCGGTATCGGTCATCTCTGCGACTGCATGAATTTGATAGCCATGAAATGCTTCTCGGAAAGCCTGGCGTTTGTTTAGTACCGTTTCCCAAGACAGACCAGCCTGATAAGTCTCCATACAGAGTAGTTCAAAAAGAGCGCGGTCATCATGAAGGGGTTGGCCCCACTCCTGGTCGTGGTAGGCGATGTAGAGCGGATTGGTCATCTTGACCCACGAACAACGTTTTGGCATACTCTTCTCCTATTTTACCAACATCTTAAGGGCCGACTTGATATAGTTCTCAGCTGTATCCGTCGTTCCTTCAAAGAATTTCTTGATTTTCTTGAGCTCAGTCGCCTTGTAGCCCAATGCCAACATGGCTTCCATAGCTTCTTCCAGTTCTTGGTTTTCAGCGCTAGCTTGTACTGCGACTTTAGCAGGAAGGTCATCACTAGCCACAACTACCTTACCTTCCAAGTCTAGCACCATCTGCTGGGCTGTTTTCTTGCCAATTTTAGGAAACTTGGTCAAGTAGGTGATGTTCTTAGTCTCGATCGCCTGAACCAAGCCAGCATTGTCATCAGCAGCAATAATAGCAAGAGCTGACACAGGACCAATCCCAGAAACCGAAATCAGACTAAGAAAGAGTTTTTTCTCATCTTCTGATCGAAAACCGTAGAGCAGATGCGCGTCCTCACGGACAACTTGGTGCACATAAATTTGAGTTTCTTGATTGACCTGACCTGAGTAAGCATAGGGATTGGCTACGTGTAAGATGTAGCCGATGCCGTTAGCTTCTAGGACGATATATTTAGCGGTGATTTTGGTAATGATTCCTTTTAGATATTCGTACATAGTTTTTTCTCCATTATTTTGCCTATCTAGTATATCATATTTCCCCAAGACAGACTGCAACAAAAGGTGCAACCTCTGGTTGACAAATAATACAGGAGATTGTATTCTCATTATAAGTAAAAATTGTTAGGATAAAGGTAGAAAAAGGAGGATAGAATCATGAAACTCGCAGAAAAACTATTTGAGCTTCGAAAGGAAAAAGGTTGATCCCAGGAAAAGCTAGCAGAACAAATCAATGTTTCTCGGCAAAGCATCTCAAAATGGGAGTCCGGACAAGTCCTTCCAGAAATCGAAAAAATTATTGAATTAAGCAAGATTTTTCAAGTGACAACTGATTATCTACTACTAGATGAAAACTCTGAAAAAGCTTCCACAGCAGTGATCTTGGAAGAAGGCAAGGACAAATACTATAAAGAAGTTAAGTCTTTTGGTCTCTGGCAAGTGATTTATATTTTCGTCTTGGCTCTAGCTATCTATCTCTTTTTAGCTGGTTCTAGTTTCCCAGCCGAATTCACCGCCTGGATTTGGCTGACCTTCGTTCTCTTGATTGCTTCAGCTATTGCTATCAACAAAACTCTCAAAACCAAACAACGTTATCTTGATAGGGGGATTGGTCTTGAGAATCCTTTAGACCATGACGACTCTACAAAATCTTGAATCACCTATTTCAGTTTTCACAACACTTTTTATAGGACTGGTCTTGTCAATCAAGTGTAAACCTCGTGTCAAGTTGCCTATGTCCAATCAAAGTTCCAACCTTAGAAAACTAAAAAGCCTTGTTCTAAAAGAACAAAGGCTTTTTGTGTTCTTAATATTTCCCCAACTCACGAAGACTGGTATGATTTTCCTGAATGCGTCGGAACATTTTTTCCATATCTGACTTGGTAAAATGCACCAAAACAGGACGTCCGTGAGGACAGTTATATGGGTTGTCGCATTGAGAGAGTTGATAAAGGAGCTGTCTGGCTGAGTGATCATCGATACGATGATTGGCCTTAATAGACCGCTTGCAGGACATCATGATGGCTAGTTCTGCTCGATATTTCTTGATAGAAACTTCCTTGGTCAAGAGGAGCATGTCACACATCTCATAGATCCCAGACTCGATTTCCTCTTCTGCCATCCAAATGGGATGTTCGCGCAAGATAAATTGATTTTCCCCATATTCTGCTAGAAAGACCCCAACTTCCTCTAAAAGAGGCATTCTTTCTTTAAGGCGAAGGGCATCATCCGCAGGAAATTCAAAGATATAGGGCACTAGGAGTTGCTGCTGGCTTTGGTCAACATTGCCAATGCTTTCACGGTACTCCTCGTACTTAACCCGTTCCTGAGCTGCATGCTGGTCTATGATGTAGAGCCCATCTCGCCCTTGGGCAAAGAGGTAGGTTCCATGCATTTGCCCGAAAAATTCTAGTTCTGGGAAACTTGATGATTCTTCTCGCTCCAGCTTATCATAAGTCTTATCGAGACTTGCTAGATCTAACTCTGGATGATCTAGTTGATCATAGTTAGCTGGCTTTCTCTCTGCGAAATGGAGTTTTGCTGGCTTGGTTAACTGGTCCAAGGTTTCTTTGGCAAACAAGGTTAAATCCTGCCCTTCATTAGTCAATTCAACCTGATGATCGGCTACCTCAGCTTGACAAGGTCTTGAGAGTTCTGTTTTTTCATAGTAGAGCGTATTTTCTTTGAGTGGGAGAATGGTCTGCTCTACCTTTTGACGATTGCGCACGGTCGACTTGGCAAGATTTTCTAAAGCATCAGGTATCAAGGCTTGTTCCTTGAGACTATTTGAAATAGCCTCTGAAAGCAGCGCCATTAGCTCTCTTTCCTTGGAAATTCGCACTTCTTGCTTGGTCGGATGCACATTGACATCCGCTAGATAAGGGTCGATATGGATGTGAATGACAGCCAGTGGAAAACGGCCTACCATGAGCTTACTGCCATAGCCGTCAAGAATTGCACGATTGAGCAGGAAGTTCTTGATATAACGGCCATTGATGAAGAGGCTGATATAGTTACGGTTGGCCCGAGTCAACTCAGGCAAGGACACAAAACCTGTAATTTCAAAGTCTAAATCCGAATTCTCAATGGCAATCATCTTCTTAGCACTCACCAAACCGTAAATCCCTGCGATGGCTTGACGCAGTTGACCAGTCCCTGCTGTCCGCGTCATTTCCTTACCATCACTAATCAAACTGAAGGAAATCTCAGGATGGGCCAAGCCCAGACGGTTGACAATATCAATGATATGGGACAGCTCCGCTTGCTGGCTCTTCATATACTTGAGGCGGGCAGGTGTATTGAAAAAGAGGTCCTCAACACAAACCTTGGTTCCTACAGGACTAGTCGCTGGAATGACTTCCTCAACTTCTCCCCCACGCGCAACGAGCTTGGTCCCATGACTCGCACCATCCACCGTCGTCAACAGAGTCAAGACACTGACAGAAGCGATAGAGGGCAGGGCTTCACCACGAAAACCAAGCGTCCGAATCCGAAAGAGGTCTGCCTGAGTTTTTATCTTACTGGTCGCATGGCGACGCAAGGCCAACTCCACCTCATCGTGGGCAATTCCGTGACCATTATCTGTGATTTGGATTTTCTTGAGACCAGCTTCCTCAATCTCGATGATAATCTGGCTAGAACCAGCGTCAATGGCATTTTCTACCAACTCTTTAACTACACTGGCAGGACGTTCGATAACCTCCCCTGCCGCTATCTGGTTTGCCAGCACCTCTGGCAATTCAATAATATGAGACATCTTTCAGCCCCTTTCTGTATCTATTTTCCTAGAAATTGATTAGTGCTATTATACCATATTTCAGATGTTACCAGAAAAAGCAAATACCACATAGACTCCAAATCCCTCCACATAGGCAAAAGCTCTTGCCAGAGGTCATAAAATAGTGTTTAATAAAGGTGTACAAGAAGTGAGATTAACCTTGTATAACTGAAAAGGAGAGAAATTTATGAAAGTAGAACTACAGATTAAGGAGACTTACAAGGAAGAAAAGCTGATTGTCCAAGCACCTCAAGAAACCAAAAAAGTCCAAAAAGTCATCGAGTTCGCTGAAAATCTTGACCAAAAAGAAACAATCAAAGGAAAGATTGATGATCAGGTTTATCTAGTTAAGATTGGCAAGATACAACGCTTCTATATCGAGAATCGAAAGGTTCTAGCAGAAACTGCCAGTCAGACCTACAGTGTTGATTTGCGGCTCTATCAGGTTCTTGAAATTCTGCCGACCACTTTTATCCAAATTTCCCAATCTGAAATCGTCAATATCGACTCCATCTCTCATCTCAAACTCACGCCTAACGGTCTGGTTGAAATTTTCTTAAAAAACGAAAGTTTCACCTACTCTTCACGCCGCTACCTAAAACCCATCAAGGAGAAATTAGAACTATGAAAAAACAAATCTTTCACGATGCAGCCGCTGGTGTACTCATCGGCCTCATCCTCTCTATCCTCTTTTCACTCATTTATGCACCAAATACCTACTCTCCACTTAGTCCCGATTCTCTCATCGGCCAAGTGATGGTGCAACATCAGGTTCACGGTGCCCTCGTCTTGCTCTACTGCACGATTATCTGGTCAGCTATCGGAGTTCTCTTTAGCTTTGGCGGTCGTTTATTCAATCGTGACTGGAGCTTGCTCCGTGCCACACTTTCCCATTTCTTCCTCATGCTGGCTGGTTTTGTTCCACTAGCAACTCTGGCTGGTTGGTTCCCCTTCCACTGGACCTTCTATCTCCAGCTCATTCCAGAGTTTGCGATTGTATACCTCATCATCTGGACTATCCTCTATAAAAGAGAAGCTAAAAAAGTGGACCACATCAATCAACTTTTGGCCCATAAAAAGTAATAGAGAAAAACCCACTCACAAATGCATGAGTGGGCTCTTTTTATAACTTTTGTTTAAACTCAACTAAGACATTCATAGCCTGCATAGGTGTCATATTGTAGACATCTAGTTTAGCCAATTCTGCTAGGATAGGATGTTCTACTGGCGTATCAAAGAGAGAAATCTGTTCCGTGACGGCGCTAGTTTGCCTCATCGGAGCTGGGTTTTCTTGTCCCTGACTCTCCAGTTGCGTTAAAATCTTATCCGCCCTTGCTAAAAGTTCGGCTGGTAAGCCAGCAATCTTTGCCACATGGATACCGTAGGATTTGTCAGCTGGACCTGGTTCAATCTTGTGAAGGAAGGTGACCTGCCCATCCTGCTCCAAGGTTGCCACATGAACATTGACCAAGTGTTCCAAGCTAGACTCCAGACTGGTCAACTCATGGTAGTGGGTCGCAAAGAGGGTTTTGGCTCCGATATGTTCATGAATGTATTCGATGATGGACTGGGCAAGAGCCATCCCATCATAAGTCGCAGTTCCTCGGCCTAACTCATCAAAGAGAATCAAGGAATCCTTGGTCGCATGAGAAATGGCATTGTTGGCCTCCATCATCTCCACCATGAAGGTTGATTGACCTGAAACCAAGTCATCTGCTGCTCCAATGCGGGTAAAGATAGCATCGA
Organism: Streptococcus cristatus; assembly: GCF_019685515.1. GTDB lineage: Bacteria > Bacillota > Bacilli > Lactobacillales > Streptococcaceae > Streptococcus. The sequence continues at coordinate 166,278 of NZ_JABFFN010000001.1, read as the reverse complement.
AAATAGGCAAATGGGCGTTCTCAGCCGGCACATAAGAACCTAGCTGGGCCATAACTGCTGTTATGGCTAGCTGACGCATGTAGGTAGACTTCCCACTCATGTTTGGCCCTGTGATTAGCTGAATACTGGTATCTTCTGCCATCTGAATGGTATTAGGAATATAGGTCTGAGCTCCCATAACCTTTTCGACGACAGCATGGCGTCCCTTTTGGATATCAATTTGTGAATCATCCCCAAACTCAGGTCGGATCAAATGCTGGGTTTCAGCCACAACCGCCAGACTCTGCAAGACATCAACTGTCGCAATTCCTTGAGCTAAAGCCTGCAAACGCTGGATGTACTTGCTGACTTCCTCACGGATACGCATAAAGATTTCGTATTCTAGATTGGCTGACTTCTCACGCGCCTCCAACATATCCCCCTCGATACGAGCTAATTCCTCGGTACCAAAGCGTTCTGAGTTTTTCAGCGTTGCCTTGCGGAAAAAGTGGGCAGGCACATTCCCCAGTTGTGAATTGGTCACATGGAAATAGTAGCCATCTTTTTTATTGTAATCAATCTTGAGCGTACTGATGCCAGAGTTTTCTCGCTCCTTAGCCTCAATCTCTGCAATCCAGCTGGTCCCTTCTCTGAGCACTCGGCGGTATTTATCCAAGGTTTCATCAAAGCCAGTTCGGATAATGCCACCTTCCGTAATCACGTGAGGAGCTTCAGGAGCAATAGCTGCGCTAATCAAGCTCTCCAACTCAGGAATGGCATCCAACTGTGCGATAAGATAGCCCAGGGCAGGCTGCTCCATGCCTTCTAAAATCGCACGAATCCGTGGTACACTGGATAAGGTGGTCGCCAATTGCAAGAGATCCTTGGGATTGGTCTTGCCAAAAGAAACCCGACTAGCCAAACGTTCGATGTCATAAACACCCTTGAGACTGTCTGTCAAATCACTGCGCTCAAAGAAGTGGTCAAGAAAGACCTGCACCACCTCTTGACGTTGGACGATTCGCTCCTTATCAATCAAGGGACGATGAATCCAAGAACGCAAGAGCCGCATACCCATAGCCGTTTTGGTTTCATCCAAAAGCCAGAAAAGACTCCCCTGCTTCTTGCCTGAACGGGCATTCTCAATCAAATCCAGACTAGCCTTGGTCGCATAATCCATCTGCAAGAAATCTTTGATTTCATAGCGGATAACTGGTTTGAGGTGGTTCAATTCCCGCATCTGGGTCCGGTGAACATACTGGAGCAGCTTACTAGCTGCTGCTTGCTCCACAGCTGCCAGTCGTGGATCCAGTAAATGGACATCCTCAAAGCCTTCCTTCTCATAGGAAAGCACCAGATTCATCTGACGGCTGAGAATTTGTTCTTCTTCCTCAGACAAGTCATAACCCAGCACCACTTCTCGCGCCTTGAGGTTACGGATTTCCCCACAAACGAGAGTGAAATCCAATAAACCTGTCACATAAAAATCACCTGTCACTAGATCCATATAAGCTAGACCAAATTGATCGCCATCACGATCTAAGGCAACCAAGAAATTATTCTGACTATCCAGCTTACTGCTATCGACGACCGTTCCAGGCGTGACGACCTGGACCACCTCTCGCTTGACAACACCGACTGCTTGTTTGGGATCTTCCATCTGCTCGGCTATGGCTACCTTATAGCCCTGCTCAATCAGAACATCGATATACTGCTGGGCAGAATGATAGGGGACACCCGCCATGGGTATCGGATTTTCTGCATTTTTATTCCGACTCGTTAAGGAAATTTCTAAAATCTGTGCTGCATTAATTGCATCTTCATAGAACAACTCGTAAAAATCACCCATTCGAAAAAGCAAAAAAGCATCTGGGTATTGTTTCTTAATATCCACATACTGTTGCATGCCGGGTGATAGCTTTTCTGTTGCCATTTTCCGTCTCTCCTTGCTAAAAATAAGTCTTGAGAGCAACTCCCAAGACCTTATTTATCTTTCATCAAATCTAGCAAACGATCTTCCATCAGCTTGGCAACGTGCTGGTCTCGACAAATAACCAATAAGGTATTAGCACCAGCAACCGTTCCTAAAATCCATTCATCCTTGTTTGCATCTACAATGTTTGCTAAGACTGCAGCTTCCCCAAGTTTGGTATGAAGTACCAAGGTGAACTCTGCTCTTGCAACTCCTTCTAAATGATGAGACAAAAACTCAACTAAATCAATCTTATCTGTCTCATTTGCTAGTACATAATACACCATATCATTTTTCTTAACCTTGGTCAAGCCGATTTCACGCAAATCACGTGACAAAGTCGTTTGTGTCACATAAACATTACGAGCTTCTAAACGATCTTGAATCTCTTTTTGTGTCCCAAGTTTTTCTTCGGTGATCATCTTTTTAATCAATTGATGCCGTTCTCTTTTTCTCATATTATCCTCTTAAGTGAATATTTATAACAAATTTTACATTTATTTTATAACTATATTATACCAAAAAAAATAGATAATTCAAAAAAATTCTTTTCTTTCTCAAAAAATGTAGTAAATTGTGTTAAAATAGTAAAAAAGCCCAAAAGGAGCCCTTATGAATACAAAAGAATTGATTGCTAGCGAGTTGGCTAGCGTCATTGATAGCCTAGATCAAGAGGCTATTTTAAATTTACTGGAAACACCTAAAAACTCAGAAATGGGAGACATCGCCTTCCCTGCCTTTTCTCTAGCAAAGGTCGAGCGTAAAGCTCCGCAAATGATTGCAGCAGATATTGCTGAAAAAATCAATAGTCAGGCATTTGAAAAGGTTGTCGCAACAGGACCTTACGTCAACTTTTTCCTTGATAAAAACGCTATTTCGGCTCAGGTATTACAGAATGTCATCACTGAAAAAGATCACTATGCCGACCAAACCATTGGCAAGCAAGAAAATGTCGTTATCGACATGTCTAGTCCCAATATCGCTAAACCATTCTCTATTGGGCACTTGCGTTCAACAGTTATCGGAGATAGCTTGTCACATATTTTCCAAAAAATCGGTTATCAAACAGTCAAGGTCAATCATTTGGGAGACTGGGGCAAACAGTTTGGGATGCTGATTGTCGCCTACAAGAAATGGGGAAATGAGGAAGCCGTTAAAGCGCATCCAATCGATGAACTTCTTAAACTCTACGTTCGCATTAATGCTGAAGCTGAAAAAGACCCTAGCTTGGATGAAGAAGCACGCGAATGGTTCCGCAAACTGGAAAATGGAGATGAGGAAGCCCTCGCTCTCTGGCAATGGTTCCGTGATGAAAGTTTAGTGGAATTCAACCGCCTTTACAATGAATTGCAAGTCGAATTTGACAGCTACAACGGGGAAGCCTTTTACAATGATAAGATGGATGCTGTTGTAGACATTCTCGCTGAAAAAGGACTTCTTGTTGAGTCAGAGGGAGCCCAAGTTGTCAATCTTGAGAAATATGGAATTGAACATCCAGCCCTTATCAAAAAATCTGATGGTGCAACTCTCTATATCACACGTGACTTGGCTGCAGCCCTTTACCGTAAAAACGAATACCAATTTGCAAAATCCATCTATGTTGTTGGTCAAGAGCAATCTGCCCACTTCAAACAACTCAAGGCAGTACTACAAGAGATGGGCTATGATTGGAGCCAAGACATTGTCCATGTTCCATTTGGATTGGTAACAAAAGAAGGGAAAAAACTCTCTACTCGTAAAGGAAATGTCATCTTGCTAGAACCTACTATTGCAGAGGCTGTTAGTCGTGCCAAGGCCCAAATCGAGGCGAAAAATCCTGAGTTAGAAAATAAAGACCAGATTGCCCACGCTGTTGGAGTTGGGGCTATCAAGTTCTATGATCTTAAGACCGACCGTACAAATGGATATGACTTCGACCTTGAAGCTATGGTATCCTTTGAAGGAGAAACTGGACCTTACGTTCAATACGCCTACGCTCGTATCCAATCTATCTTGCGCAAAGCCGATTTCAAACCAGATACAGCTGGCAACTACAGCCTGAATGATGCTGAAAGCTGGGAAATCATTAAACTACTCCAAGACTTCCCACGTATTATCAATCGTGCAGCAGATAATTTTGAACCATCTATCATTGCGAAATTTGCGATTAGTTTGGCTCAAGCCTTTAACAAATATTATGCACATACACGTATCCTAGATGAAAGTCCTGAGCGCGACAGTCGTCTGGCCCTCAGCTACGCAACCGCAGTCGTCCTCAAAGAAGCTCTTCGTTTGCTCGGAGTAGAAGCGCCAGAGAAGATGTGATTCAGTACTAACAATTGGAACTAAAGTTCCTAGTTGTTAGACGCTAGCCGCTATATGCAGACTAGCTAACTGCTTCACTAGTCATGGCCCCTAAATATAATCGATTTAGAGCCCATGACGTCGTAACTATGGTGATTTGACTTGGCGCTTCACTAATTCACCTAACCAAATAATATCGATTTGGTTAGGCTCATGTCGTAATCTTTTAATCACTTGATTGTAAAGCAGTCTAAGTAACTATGGTAATTTGGCTTGGTGCTTAACTAGTTCTGGGACATAAATATTGTCGATTTATGTTTCTTTACGTCGTAACCAGTACGAATTGCCTAAACGCTTCACTAATTCGATCTATTCACTACTATTTTCTTTATCATACATGGAGATTTCCTATGAGCCAATATGCTTATATCCTCGTTATAATTAGCTTGGTTTTCCTTTTTCTGCTCAATAAGTACGAGAAAGAAAGACTGCAAAAGCTCTACCAAGAGCAACTTTTGAAGGATGAAACATTTAGGTCAGACATCAAAGAGAAAATTCACACGACTGACAACATCAATGATGTCATTGCACATATCAATAAAACTTACCATCTGGGAATGTTGCTATCAAAAGACATCACAGATCAATTAAAATGACCAAAGTCCGAGAAGAAAACTTCTCGGACTTTTATTCGCTCTAGTAAACATCATCCCCTTGAAACAGTCACAGTTATTCTTATATGATTTTTGTGAATTTTTTCAGGATTTTCCAACTTTTTTCAAAATATCCTTGCATTTCTTTTAAGTTTTTTGTAGAATAGTAGCTATCTATTCAGATTATTCTGAAAATTCAAAAATAGGAGTGTTTATTATGTCACAAGTTACTTTATCAAGCCAGTCAACCTGGACAAGCAAACTAAAGGCAATGGGGCCAGGTATCCTCATGGCTTCTGCCGCCGTTGGAGGTTCTCACATCGTATCCTCCACTCAAGCTGGTGGTTCTTATGGTTGGTCACTACTCCTCTTGGTTATCTTGGCCAATGTTTTTAAATATCCATTTTTCCGTTTTGGTGCAGAATATACTGCTGATACTGGTAAAACCTTGGTCGAAGGCTACGCTGAAAAAGGGAAACTCTATCTCTGGATTTTCTTTATCCTCAATGTCTTTTCTGCTATGGTCAACACAGCCGGGGTCGCTATCCTTTGCTCAGCCATCATCGCTAGCGCTTTTCCAATGATCGGTCTTAGCATCACTCAATGGTCCCTTATCCTTGTTGCGGTCATTTGGGCCATGCTACTCTTTGGTGGCTACAAATTATTGGATGGTATGGCAAAATGGATCATGTCTGCTTTGACTATTGCAACTGTTCTTGCAGTTATCATTGCAGCAATTAAGCATCCAGAATACAGCTCTGATTTTGTCGAGAAGGCACCTTGGCAAATGGCAGCCCTCCCTTTTATCGTTTCCCTCCTAGGATGGATGCCTGCTCCTATTGAAATTTCAGCCATCAACTCACTCTGGTCTGCTGAAAAGAAAAAGACTGTCAACTTTAATACAGAGGACGCCCTTTTCGACTTTAACGTAGGTTACATTGGAACTGCTATCCTGGCTGTATTTTTTGTAGCACTCGGAGCACTCATTCAGTATCCTACAGGACAAGCAGTTGAGGCCGCTTCAGCCAAATACATCTCTCAATTCGTGGGTATGTATGCCTCTGTTCTTGGAGAATGGTCCCGTTACTTGATCACCTTCATCGCCTTTCTCTGTATCTTTGGAACAGTCATTACTGTTATCGATGGCTATTCCCGCGTTAATCAGGTTTCCCTACGACTCTTGTTAAGTCAAAAAGAGGATGATAGCAAATCTTTGAACATCTGGATGACCCTCACAGCTGTTATCGGTATCATCATCATCAAGTTCTTTGCTGGTCAAGTATCAACTATGCTTCGCTTCGCCATGATTGGTTCTTTCCTGACAACACCATTCTTCGCTCTTTTGAACTATGTATTGGTGACACGTGAAAATAAAAATCTTCCTTCTTGGCTAAAACTCCTCGCTATCGCAGGATTGATTTTCCTCTTTGGCTTCGCTATCTTCTTTATCTATGCACTTGCTATCGGAAAAGCAGGATAGTACATAAAATGGCACCCTTACGGGGTGCTTTTTGCATACTCAAAAGCAGTTGAAAATCTCAACTGCCCCTCAGTACTACTTTATTTTTCTGTTTCTAACTCATACAAATCCGCGATAATCGCTGCAACCTTTTTAATATCTCCCAGCATGCCTCTCATTTCAAAATCTGCTAGAACGGGGAAACCAAAACGTTGGCTGTACTGCTTGGCAGTCAGGCAGTATTGATTGTTAAAATTGCGATTACCAGATCCCACTACCCCAAAACACTTACTAGCATTGTCTCCATAAGCGATAAAGTCGCCCACTGGAGTCGTTAGAATCTCAACATCGCCGTTATCGACACCATTTCCACCTTCCAGATAGGTCGGCAAAAAAGCGACATAGGGATGCTCCATTTCAAAGAATTCTTGGCCTTCCTTGATCAAATCCTTGATATGGATTTTTTGGACCTCAATTCCTTCGTACTGGGACAAGAGATAGTCCTTGAGTCGGGTTACAAAACTTTCTGTATTCCCACTCAGACTGATATACACTAAGGATATTTTTTTCATGTTGACCTCGATTTTTATGTTTACGATATAAAAAGAACTACCAAAATTGTAACTTGATAGTTCTTTTTTGTCAATACTTAGGCAGCTTCTTCTGCTTCGACTTCCTCAGCCAAGTCCTTTTGTTGGCGCCACATCTTGTAAAAGACTAAGGCTAAAAAGAGAATATTGATGATGATGAACAAAATATTCGTCCCTTTTGCTAATGCTCCCATTCCTAAGCCAAGGGCACTATCTTTGATTAATTGAACCGCATCTTGAACGTTCATATAGCTATAAACCAAACCAACAATAGCTAGTAGAACATAGCCAACATAAGTATAGTTTGCGAATTGTACGTTTTTACGTACGAGAAATACAAAGGCTACTACAACTAAAATTGCAGATAAAACAATCAACGACATATTAAAAATAGAGTGAGAGGATTCTGACACTTTGTAAGTATAGTTGACCGTGTCTTCTAATTGCTGGGTAGTGAGCGTCCCGCTATTCGCCAGGCTAGCACGAAGAGCATCTTTACTTGGCAATGGACTCAAGATTCCAAATAGTGACATAGATGAAATGAGAGCTGATAGGACTAACAAGACCCAAAGATAAATAGGATTCTTTTTCATGTTTTCCTCCATAAGATATTTTGAACATTATAGCATTTTTTGTACAGGAATACAACTTTTACAAGCTGGTTTCAACTTGTTTCCGATAAGCTTTCGGTGATTTTCCGCACAATTTACGGAAAACCTTATAGAAATATCCAACATTACTATAGCCAACTGCATAGCAAATATCTTCGATACTATCACTGGTCGAAAGCAAGAGTTGCTGCGCCGCCTTAATTCGCTGTTTATTGAGCAATTCCGCAAAGGTTGAGTTAGTTTCTCTTTTGATCAGCTGCCCAAGATAGACAGGATTGATAAAGAGATCCTTGCTGATATCCTTGAGCGAGAGCTCTTTCTGATAATCACGCCCAATCACCTCCAGAACGCTCACCACATTTTCATTCATGCGGTACTGGCCAAAGAACTTGGTCAAGGTTTCTTTGATATAGGCAACCAATTCTTCAAAGGAGTTAATGGCATGGATGGCTTTGACAATCTCGGTCATATCATCTGCTTTTAGGTGTTCAAACAAATGAAAGACATCCATGACAAACTGGGTGAAGAGCTGCTTCGTGATGGCCACGCGCGGAGTATTCTCCAAAACAACCTTCTCTAGTAGGGTTAATTCTTCGATGATTTGATTGATATTCCCTTGGATAATCACCCGATAAATCGGCTCGTAATAGGCAAATAAACTCTCGGATTTTTCTAGATTAACTGAACCGTAGAAGAGGGCTTTTTCAGCATTAATCTTCCAATTCTCAAAGGACTGCTGGTAGGGTGCTTCAAATGGTGTCACGACGATGCCATCGAGCGGCTGATCAGAGATGAAAATCTGCCAGTCTTGCCCCAAAACATAGTAAGGAATGGTAAAAGACCCCTGCTTTTCCTTTGAAAGTCCTATCCACCAGCTGTCTTTACCTGACAGGTAGTTCATAAATCCTGTCTCATCCAATTCTTGACTGAGGGTCTGACTTTGCTCCACCTTTTCCTGAAGCTGTTGCGCAATTTTTTCTAATAAATTGCCCAACTCTACCTTGTCTACTGGCTTGACCAGATAATCCACGACACTAAGGTTCATGGCTTTTTTGACGTAGTCAAACTCTTGATAACCAGACAGCAAGATATAATAGGTATCTGGAAGTAGCTCTTTCATTTCCCTAATCATCTCAAGTCCGGTCTTATCTGGCATGTTGACATCGGAAATGACCACATCTACTGGATTTTCTTTGACGTAGTCCAAAGCATCATCTGCGTGATTAGCTGTTGCAACGACTTGCATATCCCATTTTTCAAAGGGGATTAATCGCTTGAGCCCCTCTGTCACCATGTACTCATCGTCTACTAATAAAACTTTATACATTTCTACCCTTTCTATTCATCCTGGATAGTGATATGGTAACGAACACCTTTTTGCTCAGCTGACTCTACACTGATTTGGTAGCGATCCCCAAAGTAGAGAACAAAGCGTTCGTGTACATTTACTATTCCAATTGATTGCCGCTCCCCACTATAGCTTGCTTCGTGTTCAAAACTTCGTTGAGTTAATTTTTCTTGCAAGCTAGCTAGTTTCTCAGCGGGCATTCCTCGACCATTATCTACTACTAGGATTTCAACGAATCCTTGGCCCTTCAAGGCTTTGATACTGATGACATTATCTGTTCTGCGATAATCAACACCATGGGCAAAGTAGTTTTCTACTAATGGTTGGAGTGTAAATTTTGGAATTCTCATTTCTTCCAATTCTGGTGCAATCTTGAAACCGTAGGCAATGGATTTAGGATAACGCACCATGCAAAGATAGCTATATTTTCGGCAGAATTCCAACTCTTGCTTCAACGTGGTTTCCCGCTCGTCGGAGATATTGTTGCGTAACAAGCTACTAAATTCATAGATAATATCTGCCAGTTCATCCTGACTTTGCATGACAGCATACATCCGTAAAAACTCCAGAGTATTGTACATAAAGTGAGGATTAATTTGAGCCTGCAGAGCTCGCATATTGGCATCTTTTTGACTGAGCTCTAGCTGATAGATATCGTGGATATTTTTTTCCAGGCGATCCAACATATCATTGGTTGTTTCTGCAATGAGAAGCAACTCTTGGTCTTTTTCAGAGGTATCGATTCGAAGGCCTTCTTCTCCTTGAGCAATCACCTCTATCGAATCTACTAGGTCTACGACTTGTTTTTGGTAATTTGAGAAAGTCTGTCTAAGGGTCACGTACAAAATGATGATAAAGAGGATACTTAGCCCAATAATGATAGCTGAGCTCGTCAAAGTTCCTGTAAGAACAAAATTTTTAGGAACAGCAGCTCGAACCTGATAACCGTGAGAGGTGACACCTACAAACCAGTTCTCCCTCTCGGCTGATACCTTCTCCCCAATATGGAACATCTCGGTCTCGAAAGGAGAAGTTACTGTTACAGCCATCGGGATATGGCCCCTTGTATTGTCAATAGCTCCATAAAGAACAGTTGGCGATAAGGAGATATAGATCACTCCTAAATCCTTGTCAGACACAGGATCGGAAACAGGAATGGCAAAACTGTTGGCTGTCGGCTTAAAATCCTCCGCAGGAACTTTCTCTCCGCTGCGTTTTTCTCTAGTCGAAACATACACTTCCTTATAGTCCTGAAGGACAATAGCCACTCCAGTCACAAAATCATTCCGAACATAGATATTATCAATATTTTCATACAAGGATACAGAAATATAAGGCGAAGTTTTACGCTCTAATTGCCAATAGAAATAGTCTGGGGTGCTAAGACTGAAATACTTGTAAATCCCTTCAATTCGGGCTTGATTTTCAACCAAAGACTGAGCGAGTTGAGTTGACTCTCTGTGATAATATTCCACTTCACTCACTGTCCGAGTGGTCACACGTTCTGCAACCCTTTGGGCCTCCTTCTCACGCGAGTCCCAGTCAGCATACGATAGCATAATCGCAAAACTGGCAATGACCACGATCATGACCAAACTATAAATCCGTAAAAGAGAGTGAAGCCAAAACTGCTTCATTCTATTTTGTCGCCAATTTTTCATGGATACTTTCATAAATAGGTTCCAACATATCACTGATAAAGAAATGCCACATTCCAATTCCTACAAAAAAGAGCAAGGCAGGCATATAATAACCAACTCCTACAAGGAGAGCAGACCCGAGTAAAACCTTGGCAATCGCAGGTAGGCTCATAAAAATCCCAATAAGGGACAGTTTCAAGGTATTTTGGTAGGATAAATCAAAGTACACCTGAAGTTTCAAGGAAACAATATAGGCTAGAAAGACAAGAGCAACTACAAGGACATTGAGAAAGGTCGCCAAGAGATGGAAAATCGTCTGGTGGGGCAATTGAACTAGAAGATACAAACCATAAACTAGGACAAGATCAACAAACACAAAACTATAGAAAGCCAGATTGCTCTTGACAAAATTACTCTTATACAATTCCCAAGCTTCCTTCAAATGGTAGGCTCGATAGGTATAACCATGTTCCGCATACAAACTCATAAGAGTTGCACTAGCTGGGGCCAAACCAAAGACCACTCCTCCTGCTAGTGTTAATAGCCAGAAATAAGCCGTCGCCATCATTCCCAAAAAGATACGATTAAAGACGAATTCTAGAAATTTTCCCATGCTACTCTCCTTAAACTAACGATGTAACCATTATATCATATTTCAAACGTTTTCAAAAACATAGAGCACCCATTTACAATCCTCAAAAAGCGTGATACAATTGGTTTTGTTAATTTGCATCAAGGAGATTCTCATGAAGAAAAATATCTTAACCACCCTCTTGGCCGCCGTCCTCTACTTCCTCTGTGTGGGGATTGGAGTCTTCCTAGGACATCTGGTCGACCAGACAGGCAATATGTTCTACGCGCCTGCCTTTTCTGCACTTGTCGGTGGCAGTGTCTACATGCTTCTTTTGACGAAGGTCCCTCGTTTTGGCGCTGTTACGACTCTAGGTCTTTTTATGGCAATTTTCTTCCTGGCTAGCAAACATGGCGCTGGTGCCTTTCTCCCAGGACTCGCCTGTGGTCTTGCAGCAGATGCCATCGCTCGTCTCGGAAACTACAAAGACCGAACCAAAAACATCCTCTCCTTCCTCGTCTTTGCTTTTAGCACAAGTGGCCCAATCTTCCTCATGTGGATCCGTCCCAAAGCTTACGTGGCAACCTTACTTTCGCGTGGGAAATCCCAAGAATACATCGACCGTATCATGGTCGCTCCAGAGTTGGACAAAATCCTTCTCTTTGTTTCAAGCATCCTCCTAGGTGCCTTGATGGGTGCTGTTATTGGGCAATTTCTAAGTCAAAAAATAGCTGATAAACTATAAGATAAAAGCCCTGAAGACTAGCAATGCCTAGTTCCAGGGCCTTTTTGTATACAATCTTAAAATTCACTATAGATAAATTCTTGAATATTCGAAAAATCGGTCACAAAACAGTAGATCACGATGCTCAAGATAACCGTATAGAAAAATAGGGTCCACAAGATTAATCGGTGTGTGTTAGTTAGCTTGGTTTGCAAATTTGTAAAGTTCTTTTTCAACTTCCATCCATCCTTTCACTCCAACGTGCATCACGTCAAATAAAAAGTAATCATCATACTCTCTGTTTCCATAGTTTAATACGGTTGCACCATGGCTTTTTGCGACATCTTCTATTTTTTTATAAGTTTTTTCTCGCATCTCTCTTGAGACACCTGTGTAGTCATTCCATTTCCCGTTTACTGGGAAAATAATAACCTCAACTTCAATTCCCAATTCCTTAGCAACTGTCAAGAAAAGTTCCATATCAGAATACTCTGGTGACTCCAGATAGCTCAAATCTTTATTAGAATCTTTCAGCGATGCATAGCGATCTTTTAAGTAAGTATTGTAGTAGTTATTATCAACAGCATAGTCATTATTGTCTGTTTTCTTTTTGACCTCTTCCACAAACTGATCCGTCATCTTTTCCCAATCATAGTCTGGGGTTTTGTCTCCTGATGAGGGATAATCTGATTTCTCATGATTTTCATAAAATTTTCGTTTGAGCTTAAAGGAATACATCGCGTTATCTAACTCTAATAGTTTTTTATCAACAATGGTTCCTTTTCCATCTATGAAATAACTTTTGTATTTTTTGTAGATGTCATTTTGTTGCTTGTTCCCCTTGGTAATCTCAATAATGCGATTGATCAGTTTTTCTTTCGTTTCCTTACTAATCTTGTCATTATCTAGCATGTGGAAAATATGTTCCTGAGAAGCCTTATTCAAAAAAGCATCTTGATGAGTCCCATCTTTTTCAAACCACTGAACCGACTCTACTATAGCCACTTTTCGCTTACTCATAGACCCTTCAATAGAGGCTAAAGTAGAGGCTTGAATGATATTTTGAGAATAGCTAGTTCCAATCTGCATGATATTGAAATCGTTGTAATTAAAAATTCTATTGGGATGATAATCTTCATCCTTTGTCGCAACCAACTCGGATGACCCCAATAAAACCAGTGTATTGGGAGTAATATTGCTTGTTAAAATATCTCTACTTTTATATTTTTCATACGAGGTGCTATAACGAATACTGTTATCCTTGACTTTATAATAATCATCAATCTTCTTGACATATGTCACATTTAAAAGGGCAAGCGTCGCAATTACGAGCACAAGCGATAGTAAAAATGCTTTTAATTTAATCATCTCGTTTTATCCTATCCCTTCGGTCTGGCAGACTTCTTTTCAATCTCTTATCTCTTTAAAATCGTAAGCAAGATTTTATAGGGTTCACCTGAAAAGATAAAGAAACCAACCATAACCAAATTCATGGTCACAAACCAACTTAGTAGCTTATACCAGTTTTTGTTTTTATTTTTCTTATAAAAATTGCTTTTCTTTTGATACACTTCAAATCCAGCCATCAAGACACCATGGTAAAAACCATAGACAATGTAGCTAACACTAAGACCATGCCAAAAACCCATGACCAACATATTGACCATATAGGCATAGGTTGCATTGTGTAGTCTATTTTTAAACCATTTTTTCCTGATAACCTGCATCAATACTCTTGAAAATACAAAATCTCTCAACCAGGTCGACAAGGTGATATGCCATCTAGTCCAGAAATCCTTGATATCGACACTCAAGAAAGGTTTATTAAAGTTCATCGGTGTCTGAATACCTAGAATATTACTACTTCCAACGGCCATTATACTATAGCCTGCAAAGTCAAAGAACAGATACAAGGTATAGAGGTACATATACTTGATTGAGTAAACGACTGTGCCCGTATTGCTTAGAGCAAGTAACATCTGGTAAACATAGGTTGATAAAACAACCTTGTAAAGAAGGCCTAGAACGATACGATACACACCGTCCCCTGCTAACTCTAGATACTCTTTTCGAGGCATGACCTCGTTTATCTCTTTTAAAAATCTCCTGCTTCGATCAATTGGTCCTGCACTAACCGTAGGGAAAAAAAGTAAAAATTGCAGGTAGTCTTTTATGCTAATCTTTTCTTTAATCAAACCATCTGATATTTCTAGCATGATCTGAATGGTTTTAAAGGACATGTAGGAAATGCCAATAAAGGCCAACAAATGCAGAGAAGTCAGGGCAAAGACTTTATTAATCACTAAGGGAAGAATAGAAAGGAAAACCAGTGGTTTCAGCCGCTTTGCCTCTATCCTCTGTGCTAGAAAAACCAGAAAATACTGGTAAACGATAAAGGCGAGTAAATAGACAATCATCGCTCGACTCTTACCATAAATAGCTCCTGCAAATAAGAGGGAGAGCGCCAAAATATAGTAGTCTTTACGTTTTTCAAAAAAATTTACTACAAAACCAATCAGTAAAACTACAAACAAGAGAAGGAAAAACTCATTCCCCTCGAAATAATTCATACCAGTCAAACTCCTTTACATTATCATCCCTTCTACAGCAAACTTTCCGATTTGCTAATTGAGGGACCTTTCTTTATTATAGCATATTTCTAAAAAGAAGCTTTACTCTTCTTGCATTTCGGCGAGAAAACAAAAAGGAGTCCCGTTGGGCTCCTTCCATTATTTATGACTTAATTTCTTGGTCAAGAAATCTCCCAAGAACTGGATTGCAAAGATAATCAAGATGATAATGATAGTCGCCAAGATGGTCACATCGTGATTGTAGCGGTTAAACCCATAGGCAATGGCCACGTTACCGATACCACCAGCACCAACCGCACCGGCCATGGCTGTTTCCCCAACAAGGGAAATCAAGGTCACAGTCGTCACACGAATCAAATCTGGAAGACCTTCTGATAGGTAAACACCCACGATATCCCAGAAGGTCGCTCCACTAGCCTGGGCTGCCTCAATGACACCGCCATCTAGTTCAGCCAAGACCACCTGCACCTGACGGGCAAAGAAGGCAAAGACTGCAAAAGAAAGGGGGACAAGGGCTGCATTTGGCCCGATACTAGTCTTCACAATCAAGTGAGACAGTGGCGACATGATTGCCAAGAGGATGATGAAGGGAACCGCACGAAAAATAGAGGTAATCTTGTCTAAAATCCAAAAGATAACCTTATTTTCCAAGACACCGCCTGGTGCTGTCAAGACAAGGAAGAGACCTGCCACCAGCCCCAAGAACCCTCCGATGATGAAGGAAAGAACTGTCATATAAAGAGTTAGGTAGATAGCTGTTCCCCAGCCTGCCTGACCAGCCCAGCCCATCTTGTAGACATTTGGTAGATAAGTTTGAATCAACTCTGTCATCTTACTGTCCTCCCTTCAATACTTTTAACTGGACACCCGCTTGACGAATGGCATCTTGAGCACCTGCTAGCGCTGCTTTTTCACCTGACAAGACCACAACCAATTCTCCAACAGGAGTGCCATCGAGAATTTCGATATTTCCATAGAGGATATTGGCCGTTACTTGGTAACGCTTGTATAATTCATTCAAAAGTGGTTCGTCTGTCGAAGCCCCTGCATACTTGAGCTGCACTAAGATACTGTTCTCAGATAAGTGCTCTACGATTTCTTGCTTCTCAATCTTGACCATGGCTTCATCAATACCTGTAGCTGTTGAGATAAAGTCCAGGGTCAAAGGTTGTTTAGGGTTTGAGAAGATTTCAAGGACACTGTCCTCTTCAATCAAACGCCCATCCTGCATAACTGCCACACGGTTGGCAATGTCTTTGACAATCTGCATTTCATGCGTAATCAAAACAACAGTCAAACCTAATTTTTGGTTCAAATCTTGCAACAAGGCTAGAATTTGCTTGGTTGTCTTAGGGTCGAGGGCAGACGTTGACTCATCTGAAATCAAGATTTTCGGATCATTTGCCAAGGCACGCGCAATAGCTACACGCTGTTTTTGCCCTCCTGATAGTTGTGAAGGGTAGTTTTCAGCACGATCCGCCAAGCCAACCAAGTCTAACAACTTAGCTACTTTGGCCTTCTTTTCTTCCTTGCTGAGTCCAGAGTGTTTAAGGGCAAAGGCTACATTTTCCTCTGCTGTCTTTTGACTCATCAGGTTAAAATGCTGGAAAATCATCCCGATATCCTGACGTTTACGACGCAGCTGCTCTGCCGTCAAGGTCACCTTGCCATCAAAAATGACGTCGTTATCAATGGTAATTTTTCCTGCAGATGGCTTTTGCAAGAGGTTAATCACCCGTACAAGGGTTGATTTCCCTGCTCCAGAATATCCAACGATTCCGTAGATATCCCCTTCTTGGATGTGAATAGTCACATCTTTGACCGCTGTGATGGTTCTTTTCTTTTGGTGAAAAGTCACATCGATCTGATCTAACTTGATAATATCTCTACTCATAGCTTCTAATCAGCTCCTCTACTAATTCAATATGGGTGTAGTAATCGGCGATTCGCACGTTTTCATCTCCACCATGGTCTCGGCTATTGGCATTTCCTAGACCAAAGGCCACCATTGGTACCTCTAGGGCATCAAAGACCGTATGCATAGGTCCTGTTCCCGCTGTTGTCGGTAAGACCGATACGCCCTGAGGGTAGAATTTCTTGGCCAATTCGATCACATTGAGAATGGCTGGTGCGCTCATATCGCTTCGATAGCTCATCTCTCCCAAGGTATAGTATAATTCTACCTTATCAAAGCCATTTTTGTCTAGCTGTTTCCGAATTTTTTCCAGAACGTCATGCGGTTCTAGGCCAGGAACCAAACGAACCTCTAGCTTAGCACTGGCTTCTGCTGGCAAAATCGTTTTAACCCCTTGCCCTTGATAACCTGACTGAATCCCTTCGATATTAAGGGCTGGCTCAAAAAAGAAACGTTTTAGAAAGGCTGCACGTTCCTCTTGTAAGAGAGGCAATTCCAAACCATAAATGCGACTAATTTCCTCTGGATTGCGTTGGGCATAGGTATCCACCAAGGCCAATTCTCGTTCATTTGGCTCTTGAACATCCTCATACAAGCCTTCTACCAAGATACGTCCATCAGCAGCTCGCAGACTACTTAAGGCCTGGATAAGATACCACGGTGCTGACTCCACGACACCACCATAACTCGAGTGGATATCCACATCAGCACTTTTCACCTTAGCATCAAAGGTCACAATGCCCTTATTTCCGCCAGAGATTTCCAGTTGTTCCAAGGCGTTCTTGGTCCCTTGCTCCCAGACTAGCAAGTCCGCCCCACGAAGTTTGTCTGCGTGTTTCTCTAAATACTTATCTAGGTCTGTCGAAGCAGACTCCTCTGCCCCTTCCATGATAAAACTGATATTGACAGGCAGGTCATCATGATGCTGCATATATTTTCTCAAAGCACTCAAACGAGCTGTGATATGACCCTTATCATCATCAACACCACGCCCATACATAAAACCATTGCGGACCGAAAGCGTAAAGGGATCCTCTGTCCAGACCTGATCCCCATCCGCTGGCACAGTGTCATAGTGGTTATAGAAAATCAAGGTTTTGGCATCTGGACGCGAACTCTTGAAATGCGCCATGACAAAGGGAGCCGTATAAGTCTCATCAATCTCCACTTCAGCCCCTACACGCTTGAAAATCTCACCCAGATAGTTGGCAACTTCCTTAAGTCCGACCTGCTGGGCAAAGACCGATTTCTTAGAAATCAAGGTACGCAAAACCTCAAAATAATGCTGGGCCACATGATCCTTTTCAAATTTTTCAATCTGTTCTTGTTCGCTAGGAAAAACCATTTTCTCTCTACCTTTCTATGAACCTATAGTCTTCTTTACAATCCATTCTCTATACAAAAGCAAGAGGTGGAAACTCTCTCCCACCTCCCTGTGTCTTATTACCAAACTGGTTGGTCCAAACCGTCTGATGTTTCTTCGATAACTTTTTTCACTTCATCAGTGTGGTAAGCCGCGATCACTTTCTTGATGGCATCAGCCTTAGGTGATGATTCCCAATCTTTTTTCGCAACGATGATGTTGTACCATTGTTTTGAGTTTTCATCAGCTTGTTCTTTGAAGAGTGCTTTCTTGTAGTCCAATTTTGCTTCTGTAACGAAGGTATTGTTTACAACGGCAGCGTCAACTGATGACAACGAACGAGCTGTTTGGCTAGCGTCCAATTCAGTAATCTTCAAGTTCTTTGGATTTTCTGTGATGTTAGCAACTGTTGCGAGTGCAGTTCCAGAAACGTCCAATTTAATCAAACCAGCTGATTGAAGCAAGTAAAGTGCACGGCTTTCGTTTGTTGCATCGTTTGGTACGGCGATTTCACCGTTATCTGGGATTTCTTCCACTTTGGTGTACTTGTTTTCTTCCCCATTTTTACCTGAGTAAAGACGGATCGGTGAGATGTACGTATCTGCAATCGCTACAAGGTCTTTCCCGTTTTCTTTGTTCCAGTTGTTCAAGAAGTTGTAGTGTTGGAAAGCGTTCAAGTCTACTTCACCATCAGCAGTTGCCTTGTTTGGTTGTGAGTAATCTGTGAACTCTGTGAATTCCAATTTAATTCCATCTTTTTCAACCAATTCTTGGACTTTATCCCAACGTGCTTCTTCAGAACCGCTACGGTTAACTGTTGCGATTTTGATAGTTGTTGCATTGTCTGCTTTCTTTTCTGAGTTTCCGCAAGCTGCAAGAGCCAAACCTGCGACTGTAGCAAGCGCTGCTACACCGAGCCATTTTTTAATTTTCATGATTCTATCTCCTTTAAAAATAATACCGTAATAGTATCTCATACTTTATTTGAATTAGCAAATTGTTATTAGATAGGCAGACATATAGTTTGAAACTATATACCTGAAAATTGAGAAATCATCCGTCTTTCTCAGACTGGATGATTTCATACGACTATTTAATATCAGCTTCTGCTGGGAGATAAGTGTCCCCGAAGAACTGTTTAGACAATTTTTCAAGAGTTCCGTCTTTGTAGAGTTCTTGGATTCGTTTGTCTACAAATGATTTCAACTCATCTTGACCTTTAGCAAGAAGTGGGTAAACGTAAGGTTGTTGGTCGCTTGGAAGTTCAATGACTTTCAAGTTGTCCAAACCTTGGTTCTTAATAACTGTTTCAACACCGATTTTGTCAAAAATCTTGTAGTCAAATTGTCCATCACTTAGACGAGACATAATTTGTTGGAAGTCAGCCTTTGTATAGTTAAGGATAGTTGGATTATCTGCGTGTTGTTTGTTGTATTCTTCCAATTGTTTAGCTGAGGTTGTTCCTTGAACGACTTCAGTTGATTTTCCACCGATATCATCAAGAGACTTGATGCTGTTGTCGTCCTTTTTCACAACAAGAACGTTAGGATTTTTAGCAATTGGTGCTGCGTAGAGGTATTTTTCAGCACGTTCTTTGGTATAGCTGATATTGTTCACAGCCATTTGGTAGCGATCGCTATCAAGGCCTGCAAAGACACCTGACCACTCTGTCTTTTCAAACTTGACGTCGTATTTGTCAGAGTCTTTAAAGATAGCACGAACTACTTCAATCTCATAACCAGTCAACTCACCGTTGTCTTCATAGTTGAATGGTTTTGGTGAAGCATTGGTTGCAACGATAATTTCTTTCTTACCAGCTGCTTCTCCCTCTTTCTTAGCACCACCTGAGCAAGCTGCTAGTACACCTGCGGCAACAAGTCCCAGAGCAGCAAGAGATGAATATTTAACGATTTTTTTCATGTCATTTCCTCCAAAATAGAATACTTTACTATCTTAACAGAAAATATTTTTTTTCGCCATTATATGATTTCTATCTCGGTGATAGGTTTTTCTTATGGCTGACTAAAAGGCCAGACGCAAGACTGCAATCAAGACCACCCCAAAAAGAACCGTACCTACTAGATTGCGGTAGCGAAAGGCTAACCAAGCCGTTGGAAAGACCGCTAAAAAGTCCAGCCATTTGATTTGAGGAAGGCTTCCAACCTTGCCTGTCACCACGCTTGAAAGGATCAAGGCAAAGATAATGGAAACAGGCAAGAACTTCAAAAAACGCTCAACGATAGCTGGCAAACCCTTGTACTTGACCAAGATGAAAGGAATCATACGGGGAACCCAAGTCACTAGGCCTGAAAAGATAACGGCTAACAAAAGATATTTACTGACCATCTAAGACCACCCCCATGGTACAACCTAGCAAGGTCGCAAAAAGAACAGCTAGCGACTGAGACACCACTGTCAAGAGCAAAAAGAAGGACACCGCAACAACGGCTAGGATCCGCAGCAGATTCCGTACAGGAACCCGTCTTTGCATAATCTGAAATTGCGAAGTAAAAATCCCGATAAACATTCCGACAAGGGCAAAGTCTAAGCCAAAGACCTCAGGATTTGGAAGAAGCCCACCTAAAGCCGTTCCGACTACTGTCCCAATAAACCATGCTATATAACTATTGAGATTGTTCCCGTGCATCCACATAGGATGGACCTTGTCTGTATGGGCTAATTCTCCCATCAAAACCCCGTAGGTCTCATCTGTCAGGAGACTGGACATGCCAATATTTTGCCAGAGGCTAGTATGACGGAAATAGGTCGATGCATGCAAGCTCAGCAAAAAGAGTCGCAAGTTGATCAAAAAGACCGTCATAGCAATAGCTGCGACAGGCGCTTGGACCGCAATCAAGGCCAACATGGCAAACTGGGCGCTCCCAGCATAAACAAAGAGGCTCATCAAGCCCATCTCAACAGGTGTCACATAGGGCGCGCCGATAATCCCACAAGCCAGACCAATGCTGACATAGCCAAGGGCAGTCGGCATGGCCGCCTGTGCACCTTTCCAAAATCCTTTTTCTTTCATCCTTCTCCTCATATTCTCTCCAATTGAGGCTGTTCGTCATCACAGCCACAGCACGGACTATTATAACATATTCAAAGAAGAGAAAAAAGTCTGCTGATTTTGGCCGTTATAAAAAGACTGGCAATCCAGTCTCAAATACCTATTATACAAATTCTCCTCTAGATACTCTCACGAATATTCAAGAGCATGACAAATGCGGTTAGGAGTAATAGCAATAGAATAAAGCTGACTGCTAGAGTCCCAAAACTTGTAGCAATCGTTACGAAAACAATTGTGAATAGACTTGGTAAAACAACCGTAATAGCACCAATAGAGGATTGAACCGCTCCCATTGACTCCTCAGGTATTTGTTTAAAGACGAGTTCTTGCAATCTAGGAGAGAGTATACCTGCGATGAAGGCA
Organism: Streptococcus cristatus; assembly: GCF_019685515.1. Lineage (GTDB taxonomy): Bacteria > Bacillota > Bacilli > Lactobacillales > Streptococcaceae > Streptococcus. The sequence goes on along the minus strand of NZ_JABFFN010000001.1, from coordinate 145,146 downwards.
TCCAAGGAGCTGAAAAGCAGAATCAAGCCAAAATGAACTGTGGCAAATCCTACTAGAAGGAGTAACTGGATGACGACCGAAGCGTATAGAGCTGTTTTTATAGAAATCGTATTCTTCAGATAGCCACTTACAAGGCTTCCGACAATAAGTGCTAACAATTCTAGTGTTGATAACAAGGCAAGAGATTGACCAGTTTGTAAATTCAAAAACGGTTGGTTTCTTAAAAAAAGAGTAGAAATAGGAACAGTGATATTGATCACAGCTTGGCTGATAGAGACGATAAATAAAATGAAGATTACTCTATCCATATTCCAGATCAATTTCGATGATTGGAACAAATGCTGGCAAAACGATTTTACAGAAAGACCTTCTTGATAGCTAATCGTTTTTTCTACTTTCAAAAGATCATTTTTTATGAAGAGGATACCTACAAATGCTATCAGAAATGTCAGAGCGTTTAGCAAGGAAATGAACTGAATGGAAAGAATTCCTAGTAAAATCCCTCCTAGAATATTACTGATTGTCCGAACTAAACTAACTGTTGATTGTTTAAAGCCAATGGCTTCTGTCAGATGTTCTTTCCCAATGATTCTTATAAAAATAGGAGTTAGCATAGCTCCTGAAAAGTAACTCAATGTATCCGACAAGAGGTTCATCAAACAAATAAAGAATACAAGCCATAAGGAAAAGGACTGCCCTGAAAGCGAAAGTGCCACTATAGAATAAAGTACAAATTTGACAAAACTAATAACCGTATACTTTAGAACACGATGGTGTTGAAAGTCAGCCAAAACTCCCATAAAGATTTGCAGGACTTGAGGAACAGTCTCTGAAATCGTGATGAGTAAAATCGCCAAGGGGGCAAACGAAGCATCTGCCACATAATTCAAAAAAGCAAGATAAAAAATCGTATCCCCAACCGTTGAAATCCACTGGTTGATGGTTAATTGCCTAAAATCTCTATTTTGAAGAAATACTTCCATCGCAACTCCTTTTTTAATTCAAATGGGAATCTTTCCCCAAGGATAGACCGATATTACTAAGCACCCAAAATTACAGCAACGGTAAAATTTGACCAATGCCATTGTAGACTATGTGCAGTCCAATAGGCCAATAAATGGACTTTGTCACTCTAAATAAGACTGCAAATATGAGACCACCACCCATATATGAGAAAAAGTCTGTCAAAATCCAACCGTGGTTACTGATGTGCAAGATTCCAAACAAAGCAGCCGAACCAAGCACATCCAGACCCCATTTCTTCCCTTTTTCCAGAGCGGTCATCACCAATCCACGATAAATCATCTCTTCAAAAATGGGACCTGCAATCACAGGATAGAAAAAATACATCAAGAATGCCGTTGCTCCCGTAAAAGTAGGAAGATCCAGTTGATAAGCAATTTCATTTTTGGTAGATGGGAAAAGATAAAATGTGACGAAATTCCAAATCACAAAAGCAAGAAGTGCTAGGAAGGAATAGAAAAGATAGGATCCTTTAAATCTTCTACTGTTGATTTTCTGCCATTTCCCTGACCGAATCATAACAATAATAGCAAGCAGAACCACAAGAAAATTCAACAGCATATCCGACAAATAATATTCAAAGTCAGATAGGCCCGCAGCAAGGTCGCTATGTAAAAGCAAACGAATGACGAACTGGTCAGCAACGACAAGTAGAATGGCTATAATCAAGTAGTAGCGTGAGGTTGTCTTTTTCATATTTCATCTTTCTAATACCCAAACACCAGTAAACTGACGATGATTAAAAAGGTATTCCACAAGATGTGAAGGGCCATTGACCAATAAATTGAACGTGTATAACGAAAGAGCATGCAGAGTAGCAGACCTGCTCCTGCATAAACGATGAAGTCTGTTAACACCCATCCATATTGTAAAACATGGATGAGACTAAAGAGTGTGGAAGAAATGATAACATCAATATAGTATTTTTTAAATTTAGATAGGGCTGTCATCAGAAGTCCACGGAAGACTAACTCCTCAACTATCGGAGCAATAAGACTGCCGTAGAGAATACGTGTCACAAAATAACTAATTCCCGTCAAATTGGCTACGGTTTCTTTTATAGCACTACCATTTTGCGTGTTGGGAAAGATTCGAGTCGTTATATTTACCCACAAAAACATCAATATAAAGGAAAGAAAGAAGAGACCCAGATAGGACCAACGAAACTGGAAGCGACCGTACTCTTTCCAACGTTGACTCTTAACAAGAACCACAGTAGCAGCAATTCCTTCAATTACTATCAATAAAATTTGAATCCCATAAAATCCAAAATCTGATAATTGATCCATGAACTCTAATCTCACTACTAAATTAAAAATCAAGTAATAAGACATAAGTACCAAAATGGTCCCTAGGTAAAATTTCGTTTCTTCCCTTTTCATAGTTTTTTCTCCTAAATGTTAGTTACGACGTTTTCCAAACAGTCCTTCAATCAGCCCATTCGACCAATCAAATGCCCCATAAGGTCTGGGACTAATACCTCTACCTCCCCAAGCAGGCAAAGCACTACCACCACAACCAATATTTTCACCCACACAAGCCATAGTGAAATTTCCGCCGTAAACCTTCTCCAACTCCACTTCTGTTAGTTCCATTGTTTCTGCAAATTGTAAATTCAACATATTTACACTCCTTCAATTATTTTTATTTGTAAACCACTTCTGCAACCTAGGATTTGCTTCAAGTGTCTTACAACGATAGTATAACACGGAAATCACTACATTTTAGAAAATCGCATATTTGATATTTTTTCTTATAGAAATTTCAGATTTGCGATTTTGATTGATTTGATTATTTCACTGATATAATATAGTTACCATTATGTAGGAGGACATGAAATGAAGAAACAAATCATAGCATTATTGACAATCGTTGCTGATATTATTATCATTTCCCATCTTTAGCTAATTGATAAGTTCTTTATATTGCTGCAAGCGTAGTTCAAAAAGGGCTGTTAATTGCGGATTTTCTAATATTTGCAGAGATTGGATAAAGTGTTCAATTTCTTTCTGATTGCTTCCCTTGGTTTGAAGAAAAATGCTCATCTTCTTTAAAAACTGCCACAATAATTTCTCAAAAACATCGTATGGTCGGAGCATACTCTCCAACTCGGCTTCAAAGATTGGGATATAAGAAAAAAGTTTGCGCTCCATGAGCTCTGATATGATATTCAGAAAGCCACTTTTCATATACAGTCTATTGTGTGCCAATTCTTTAAATTCCTTGGATTTTTCAAGTAAAGAGGTTGATAAAAAAATCAGATCTTGATTACTTAAGAAAGGCATGGTATTGCAAAAAAGATAGAGTTCAAACCAGGTCCAAGACTCGATAGCATAGAGATAGCTAGTCAAAAACTCGCTATCCTCCTCTTCTAGCAGATAGTTTTTATCCAGAGAATGGATGGCGTTTTTAATCACAATAGCGTTCAAACGACGATAGGTCTTCGCCATCTGTTCTTGCTCAACTTCCTCTAATAGTTGCTCTAAGCCAGCCATATCTTGATGGGCAAAGCGATCTACAACCTTTCGTCCAAATCGCATATGTGGTGATTCTTGATAATTGTTAAGCTTGTGTCCAAACTCGTCGAAGGTTACATTTATCCCTTGGATAGCTAGAATCAGTTTATCCGCAGACAACATAGACTGCCCCAGTTCAAACTTAGATAACTGAGAAGCTGTTAGACCCTCACAAGCCACATCTGACTGCTTGAGTTTCCTCGCCAGCCGCAATTCCTTGTAAAATTCTCCCAATTCCATTCTCTCAATCATCTGACCGCCTCCTATTCTTTATATATTATATCATTATTTTTACATTTTTGTCAAAATATTCTGACATTTCTGCGAGCAAAAAAGCCAGCCTTAAGCTGACTCTTTATTCCATAGTATCAAAAGAGAGGCTTGGTTTGGCGTTGAGGTCCAAGCCTGCAAAATTTTCTTTGTTCCACTCGCTGACGCTGGCATAGGCAATCATACCTGCATTGTCTCCGCAAAGGCGTAGGGGGGGGATGATGACCTTAACATCTGTAATTTCATCTGCTAGGCGTTCTCTGAGACCTTTATTAGCTGCCACGCCACCTGCCACGACCAGAGTTTTAACAGGGTATTTTTCTAAGGCCTTCTTGGTTTTTGCCATGAGAATATCCATGACAGCAGCTTGGAAGGACGCACACAAGTCCTCTGTAGACAGGCTTTCTCCCTTTTGCTCAGCATTGTGGTGAAGATTGATAAAGGCAGACTTCAAACCTGAGAATGAAAACTCCAGATTGTCTTCCTTGATCATGGCACGAGGGAAGTCATAAACATCCTGACCTTGATGGGCCAACTCGTCAATCTCACGACCTGCTGGATAAGTCAAGCCCATGACACGACCGACCTTGTCATAAGCCTCCCCAACTGCATCGTCTCGTGTCTCCCCAACAATCTTGTAATCGCCAGCCTCTGACACATAGACCAACTCTGTGTGTCCTCCGCTGACCAAAAGTGCCAACAAAGGAAACTCCAAAGGCTCCACACTCTGAGCTGCCATGAGGTGGCCAGCCATGTGGTTGACGGGGATAAGTGGCAGGCCATGTGCCCAAGCAAAGGCCTTGGCAGCTGACAAACCAACTAGTAAGGCTCCAACTAATCCTGGTCCGTAGGTAACGGCAACGGCTGTTACGTCCTCTTCGGTAATTCCTGCTTCTGCCAGTGCTTCCTCGATACAGGCTGTAATAACCTCGACATGGTGACGGCTAGCCACTTCTGGCACTACGCCCCCAAAACGTTTGTGACTCTCAATTTGACTCGCAATGACATTGGACAAGAGCTCATCGTCGTTTTTCAAGACGGCGACACTGGTCTCATCACAGGATGTCTCAAATGCTAAAATATATCTATCCTTCATCTATTTCTCTCTTCATGATAATGGCGTCCTCAACTGGGTCATGATAGTAAGCCTTTCGCTCAGCGATGATCGCCATCTTTTCTTTCTTGTAAAATGCTTGCGCTCGTTGGTTTGACTTTCTGACTTCGAGGAAAATCTCCTTGGCTGTCGGCAATGTTGCAAACAAGGCTGACGCAATCCCCTGACCCTGATAGGCTCCTTTGACAGCGATTTGCAGGACTTCTGCCTCAAAGAGATTCTCCTGCACAGCTAGAAAGCCAATCACTTCTGCCCCATCATAAGCCAGAGCATACCAAGTCTGATCTTGGGATAGGTCTGCTTGGATTTGTTCCAGCGTCCAAGGACTGACTGGGTAAACATCTACCATAACAGCATAGATAGCTTGAGCCAAGTCAGGTTGCTGTTGGATTCGTTTGATCTTTATCATAGGCGTTTAATGTAGGACTCGCCAGACTCGGTGTGATTCTTGAGCCAGTTTTCCTCAGCCTCAACTCGTTTGAGGTAATTTGGCACAAAGTCGTGCAAGGAGTCTGCTTCCTTATCCCAAGCCCAAAGAGCTAGATTAGCTGCATTTGGCAAGGTTTCTTGGTAGCTGGCTTGTGGTAGTTGTTCTTGTATTTGTCCCACAAAGGCTCCAACTTCTCCGACAAAGGTCACCTGGTCAGCATCCTTGACTTTTTCTAGCACTCCCGCAAAGGACAGGTGTGCTTCTGGCATGACAGGTTTGGCATTTTCATAAAATCCTGCATAAACATTGTTGCGACGCGCATCCATCAGGGGAACAAGTAAACCTTCTTGTTGGTGTGGTACCAGAGACAATAGACTCGACATACCAACCAACTCAATGTTCAGGGTATGAGCCAAGGCCTTGGAAGTTGCTACCGCAATTCGCAAACCTGTATAACTACCTGGCCCTTCCGCTACCACGATTCGGTCCAAATCCTTGGGTGTCCAATCCAAACTTGCCATCAAAAAATCAATGGCAGGCATGAGAGTAATACTGTGATTTTTCTTGATATTAATCGTCGTCTCGGCAAGAACCTGCTTGTCCTCTAAAATGGCTAGAGAAAGAGCCTTGCTGGACGTATCAAAAGCTAATACTTTCATAACACATTCCTATCTTTTTGTCTGTTTACTATTATACTACAAAAGCAGACACATGGGAATTTTCTTTGTTTTGAAACAAAAGGGCCTGCCACTTAGACAAGCAATTCTACACAAAAAATTCAAAAAAATTGTAGCTTTTTTTGAATAGAAAAGTGAACAAGGAATTGAAAGGATCGCCATAAGAAGTTTGGATAAAACATATATGCTTTGACTCGATATTCGATACGAGAGATCATCGTAAACATAAGGATATCACCTGAAAATAGAAAAATCCGCCCCCTCTACCAAGACGAGGTTGATTTTCTGTATATCTAGAGGAATAATTGACTCTAGGCATTTAAACCAAAGTAGAAAACGAGCCAGACAACATAGGTGACCAGGAGGAGAAAAATTGAATAGAGCGTCACAAAAGCAAGCTTCCAAAGGAACTTTGTTTTGCGGTGTTCCAGATGCGCAAATAGGGCATTCCCCCCATAGACACAGGCTACAAAGACTATAAACATCAAGAGGCGAACCCCTACTGCAAATTCAAACAAACTAAACATTCTTAATCCTCCTTTTGGTATTCCTATTTTTATATAAACTGTTGACAATGTTGGTATGTCAATGTTAAGATAGAACCAAACATTGGTAGGAAAATCAGGTTGAGTCTTTGACTCTTCGGGTTGCGGTGCTATCCCTGAAACTTCGGTTTCTAAAGAACTGGAATTGCGATTAAATAGTTCGCCCCCAGTGTTAGATGGCTCTTGACTTCGGTCAGGAGCTTTTTGATGCTTTCAAAATTGATTCCCTCAGTAAGTTATAGTAAAATATAGATATTGAGAGGATAACGTAGGGCGACTGGTAACAGAGCGTTCAAAGGTACCAACTTCTGGTACGGGTGTGGGACTGCCTTCAGCTTTGAGCTGTAAAGACCCCTGACTACCATTGGTCCTCTCTTTTTGCTTACTCTTAAATTAAGGGCTTTTCTTTGCCTGTTTAGTAAGCACTCCACTCCATCTTGCTATTTCTACATCGTTATACTTATAGATTGACTTCTTAGCCTCATAGATGATAGAATTAAGTAAAGGCTGAGATCGAGTTTGATTTGGTGACAAGTCATTCAAAGGTTGCGATGCATTCGCTTCAGGTAGAGGTGCTACCATCTGGACTGCTCCAGGAAAATCCTCGAGTTTTGTCTCAGCCTTTTTATTTCTCTTGAGATTTCTCAAGAGCTTTTTCTTTTTTCAAAGATCTCATTCTGTCCCAACCATCTACTCCAACGATTAATGAAACTAAAACTGTATTCTTCCTTAAATCTACTATCTCCATAGATTCCCCCTTTCATTATAACACCTAAGCGCTCTCCGACCAAATCCTACCTGTCTTTTTGCTCCTTCTTACCCTCCCTACTTTCTCCATTTCCGTCTTTTACTAATTTTTCATTTTGTGGTATAATTGAAATAATTGTAACGAATCAAGGTCAATCTAGACACAAAATGGAATGAAATTAAGCAAATCTCTGCTAAACGTTTGGAATAAGTTGACCTATAAATAGAAAGGAACTATATGATTTACAAAGTTTTTTATCAAGAAACAAAAGAACGTAGCCCACGTCGTGAAACAACACGAGCACTTTACCTAGACATCGATGCCAGCTCAGAACTTGAGGGCCGTATCGCTGCTCGCCAACTTGTCGAAGAAAATCGCCCAGAGTACAACATCGAGTACATCGAACTCTTGTCTGACAAATTGCTAGATTACGAAAAAGAAACTGGCGTCTTCGAAATCACGGAGTTCTAATATGGCTTATACTCTTAAACCTGAAGAAGTCGGCGTTTTTGCCATCGGTGGTCTGGGAGAAATCGGAAAAAACACATACGGAATTGAATACCAAGACGAGATTATCATCGTCGATGCTGGGATTAAATTCCCAGAAGATGACTTGCTGGGTATCGACTATGTTATCCCTGACTACTCTTACATCGTAGACAATATTGACCGCGTCAAGGCTGTTTTGATCACACACGGACACGAGGACCACATTGGTGGGATTCCTTTCCTGCTCAAGCAAGCAAATGTCCCTATCTACGCTGGACCACTTGCCTTGGCTTTGATCCGTGGGAAACTCGAAGAACACGGCCTCTTGCGCAACGCCAAACTTTACGAAATCAACCACAACACTGAGTTGACCTTTAAAAATCTCAAGGCAACTTTCTTTAGAACCACTCACTCTATTCCAGAGCCTTTAGGGATTGTTATTCATACCCCTCAAGGGAAAATCGTTTGTACGGGTGACTTTAAGTTTGACTTTACACCAGTTGGTGAACCAGCAGACTTGCACCGGATGGCTGCCCTTGGTGAAGAGGGCGTGCTCTGTCTCCTCTCTGACTCGACAAATGCAGAAGTGCCAACCTTTACCAACTCTGAAAAAGTCGTTGGTCAGTCCATCATGAAGATTATCCAAGGCATTGAAGGACGCATCATCTTTGCATCCTTTGCCTCAAATATCTTCCGTCTCCAGCAAGCAACAGATGCTGCTGTTAAGACTGGACGCAAGATTGCGGTCTTTGGTCGTTCTATGGAAAAGGCCATTGTCAACGGGATCGAGCTTGGCTACATCAAAGCTCCTAAGGGAACCTTTATCGAGCCAAATGAAATCAAAGACTACCCTGCGGGCGAGATTCTTATCCTCTGTACAGGTAGTCAGGGTGAGCCGATGGCAGCCCTCTCTCGTATCGCCAATGGAACTCACCGTCAGGTGCAACTCCAACCCGGCGATACCGTTATCTTCTCTTCTAGCCCAATCCCTGGAAATACCACTAGCGTCAACAAATTGATTAACACTATTTCTGAAGCTGGTGTCGAAGTTATCCACGGTAAAGTGAACAATATCCATACATCTGGGCACGGTGGCCAGCAAGAGCAAAAACTCATGCTCCGCTTGATCAAGCCAAAATACTTCATGCCTGTCCATGGTGAATACCGCATGCAGAAAGTCCACGCTGGACTAGCGGTGGATACGGGTGTCGAGAAGGACAATATCTTTATCATGAGCAATGGTGATGTGCTTGCTCTTACTGCTAACTCAGCTCGTATCGCAGGTCACTTCAATGCCCAAGACATCTATGTCGATGGAAATCGTATCGGTGAAATCGGTGCTGCTGTCCTCAAAGACCGTCGTGATTTATCTGAAGACGGTGTCGTTCTAGCAGTCGCAACTGTTGACTTCAAATCGCAGATGATTCTGTCTGGCCCAGACATCCTCAGCCGAGGCTTTGTCTACATGAGAGAGTCTGGAGACTTGATTCGCCAAAGCCAGCGCATCCTCTTCAATGCAATTCGTATCGCACTGAAAAACAAGGACGCCAGCGTCCAATCTGTCAATGGCGCCATTGTCAACGCCATTCGTCCTTTCCTCTATGAAAATACAGAACGTGAACCGATCATCATCCCTATGATCCTCACACCAGATGAAGAATAAGTCAACAAAACAGCCCCGTCTTCGGAGCTGTTTTTCTCTATGCTTTCTTTTCTTGATTCTTCGAAATACTACGATTTTTACCTTCCAGATACACCATCAAAATGGAGATATCTGCTGGGTTAACTCCAGAAATACGACTAGCTTGGCCAATGGTCTCTGGATTGATGAGTTTGAACTTCTGGCGAGCTTCTGTCGCGATAGAATCAATATCATCCCAGTCGATATTGGCTGGAATGCGTTTTTCTTCCATGCGTTTCATCTTGGCAACCTGGTCCATAGCTTTGGAAATATAGCCTTCGTACTTGATTTCTGTTTCAATCAATTCGATAATCTTGTCATCCAAGTCTTCAGCAGCTGGTCCGATGAAGGCCACCACATCTTGGTAAGACACTTCTGGACGGCGAAGGAATTCCTTAGCTGTCACCGCATCTGTCAGCGGCTTGAATCCCATCTCCTCAACCTTAGCATTGGTTTCTTTGACTGGCTTGAGTTTGATACTATCTAGGCGCTTCATCTCATTGTCAAATTGATTTTTCTTGATTTCAAAGCGTGCCCAGCGTTCATCATCAACGAGGCCAATCTCGCGCCCCATCTCTGTCAAACGCATATCGGCATTGTCATGACGGAGGATGAGACGGTATTCAGCACGACTGGTCAAGAGACGATAAGGTTCAATGGTACCCTTGGTCACCAAGTCATCAATCATGACCCCAATATAACCGTCACTGCGCTTCAAAATCAATTCAGGCTTGCCTTGGATTTTCAGAGCCGCATTGATACCAGCGATAATTCCTTGGCCAGCAGCTTCTTCGTAACCTGACGTTCCATTTGTTTGACCAGCAGTGAAAAGACCTGAGATTTTCTTGGTTTCCAGAGTCGCACGCAACTGGTGAGGTAAGACCATGTCGTACTCAATGGCATAACCTGTTCGCATCATCTCTGCATTTTCCAACCCTTTGATAGAATGAACCAACTCACGCTGGACATCCTCAGGCAGACTGGTTGAAAGACCTTGGACATAGACTTCCTCTGTATTGCGCCCTTCCGGCTCTAGGAAAAGTTGGTGACGTTCCTTGTCCGCAAAGCGCACAATTTTATCCTCAATCGACGGACAGTAACGAGGACCTACACCCTTGACCACACCTGTAAACATAGGTGCACGGTGGAGATTATTTTGGATAATCTCATGACTGGTTCCATTGGTATAGGTCAACCAGCATGGCACTTGGTCCTTGACATAGTCCTCATCTCGTGAAGTGTATGAGAAGTGATTTGGTGCCTCGTCTCCTGGCTGAATCTCTGTCACGTCATAATTGATAGAGGAAGCCTTAACACGTGGAGGCGTTCCTGTCTTGAAACGACCAATTTCGAGTCCCAGTTCCTTGAGATTATCAGCTAGATTAATCGAAGCTAGGCTGTGGTTTGGTCCTGATGAGTACTTGAGGTCTCCGATGATGATTTCACCACGAAGTGCAGTCCCTGTCGTCACGATAACAGCCTTGGCAGCATACTCTTGATGGGTAGCTGTACGCACACCGACAACCTTGTCATCTTCCACCAAAATCTCATCAATCATGGTTTGACGAAGGGTCAGATTCTCTTGATTTTCAACTGTCTTGCGCATCTCCTTAGAGTAAAGTTCCTTGTCAGCCTGCGCACGAAGGGCACGGACAGCTGGCCCCTTCCCTGTGTTGAGCATCTTCATCTGTATGTAAGTCTTGTCAATATTCTTGGCCATTTCCCCACCGAGGGCATCCACTTCACGCACGACAATCCCCTTGGCAGAACCACCGATCGAAGGGTTACAAGGCATGAAAGCCAACATTTCGATGTTGATGGTCGCAAGCAAGACCTTACAGCCCATACGGCTGGCAGCCAAGGAAGCCTCAACCCCAGCATGTCCCGCACCGATTACAATAATATCGTATTCTTCCGTAAAATTATAAGTCATTTCTTAACCTTTCAAAAATTTCTCGCAAATAAGGAACTAACTTCTCCTCCTCTAGAGCTTGATCCATAGTAACCCATTTAAAGTGTGTATGCTCTTCAGGATCTAATCTGATAATTGGCTTCTCCCCAACCCACTCTGCTTTATAAACTAAGCGAGTAAAAACCGTATCCTTAGAGGTATCCAGTTGACTATCTTCGTGAAGAAGTTTGAGCGAACTGCTATCTAGCCTAACTCCCGCTTCTTCAATGCATTCTCTAAGAGCTCCATCTCGCGGAAGTTCACCCTTTTCAACCCCGCCACCAGGAATATCCCAGTAAGTTGGATAAACGTTGGGTTCTCCTCTTTTAATTTCCGAACGCTGAATGAGCAAATAATCACCACCACTATGAACAAGTACATGGGCAATAAGCTTAACCATCATGTTTCTCTCCTATTCCTCAAGATGAATGTGTCTTAGTTGGCCGTCCCAATCTGGTAGGGCTGTTTTTAAAAAGGCTGGAACTAGTTGGAAATTCTGGAGTTCATCTAAGTCAATCCACTCACAAGGCTGCGTTTTTTCGTCTTCCTGCATGGTCAATGGGGCATCCTCAAGCAAGTTCACCAGATAATGAAACTCGATGTTGTGATAGGAAACACCGTCTTGTTCAAAACGATTTTCAACCACGAAAGCTAGCTGCCCAGCTTGAGCTTTGACACCTAGTTCTTCCCTCACTTCACGGACTACCGCTTCTTCCGTACTTTCATTGACTTGAATCGCACCACCAATAGTGTAATACTTGCCCTTGTCTTTGGTAACTAGGAGCTTGCGATTTTGAAGAATCAAGGCTGTCGCCCGAACACCAAAAACCGTATTTCCTGCTTTTGTCCGAAAGTCTTGTTGAGTCATTTTTATCCTTTCCCTTAAACGACACAAAAACAGTCAAAACTCCAAAGAAGTGCAGGACAAAAAAGCCTGCAACATCCATGAGCTTTGACCATCATTTCTATTGCTTTTATTATTGTAGCAAATTGAGAAAATTTGTCAATCTAAATGTACTGACAAACTTGTCCATCGCGGTAGGCATTGTCAATCAAACCGCCACCTAGACACTCTTCACCATCGTAAAAGACAACTGCCTGTCCTGGTGTGATCGCGCGTTGCGGTTCCGCAAAGATAACTTCTGCCTTATCTCCTTTAACATGTACTGTCACCTTAGAGTCAGGCTGACGGTAGCGGAATTTAGCTGTACATTCGAGCGTAAATTCCTCTGGCATGTCACGAGTAAAGTGAACTTGACTGGCCTCTAGACTGGTTGACATAAGCGAATCATGGTAGAAACCTTGTCCGACATAGAGGATATTCTTGCTTAGGTCTTTTCCGACAACGAACCACGGCGCATTGTCTCCTCCGTGTTGCCCACCGATACCGAGTCCGCCACGCTGACCAATCGTATAATACATCAGACCTGCATGCTCACCCATATCGCGTCCATCCACAGTCATCATGCGACCAGGCTGAGCTGGTAGGTAGTTGCTGAGAAAGTTTTTAAAGTTCTTTTCTCCGATAAAGCAAATCCCTGTCGAGTCTTTCTTCTTGGCAGTCGCAAGGCCTGCTTCTTCTGCTAGTCTGCGGACTTCAGGCTTTTCCAAATGCCCCAGTGGGAACATGGTTTTTTGGAGTTGTTCTTGAGAAAGTTGGCTGAGGAAATAGGTCTGATCCTTGCCATTGTCCACGCCACGAAGCATGTGAACGATGCCATCCTCATCACGCGCCACTCGAGCATAATGCCCAGTTGCTACATAGTCTGCCCCCAAGGTCATAGCATAGTCCAAAAAGGCCTTAAACTTGATTTCCTTGTTGCACATAACATCTGGATTTGGCGTGCGCCCTGCACGGTATTCTGCTAGGAAATACTCAAAAACGCGGTCCCAGTACTCTTTTTCAAAATTGACAGAGTAGTAAGGAATGCCGATCTGGTCTGCCACCGCAGCCACATCCTTGTAATCTTCGGTCGCCGTACAGACGCCGTTTTCATCTGTGTCATCCCAGTTCTTCATGAAGATACCGATCACATCGTAGCCCTGCTCCTTGAGCAAGAGAGCCGTCACCGACGAATCAACACCACCACTCATCCCCACGACAACACGTGTTTTAGAGTTATCACTCATGGTAAGTCTCCCATCTATTCGTTTATTTATACCCCTCAAAATTCTATTTACTAAGACTTTCAATAGAATTTATTTGAGTATAGTCATTTCGTTTGCTTTTAGTACTAGGCAACGAGTCGCAGGCATAACTCGAGTTAGGTAAGACGAGTTAACGACGTAATAAAAGATAAACGAAATGACTAGTTCACGATTGAAGGTCGTGTGTGCTTTAACGATTGAAGGTCGCTTGAGCAGTATTCATTATAACACGCTTGGTTAGAGAAGACAAGAAAGAGGCTGATAAATCATCTCAGCCTCTCTTTCTTACTTTGCAAATGAATCAATTTTCCCCTTTAAGTTCTTTCTTCGCTTGTTCTATCTGGTGTTTCACTTGCTCAAAGCCAGTTCCTCCTAAGGAATTCCGCCTCTGAACAGCGGTTTCTGGACGCAAGTAGATATAAATATCCTCTTCAATCAAGGGATGGTAGACTTGCAACTCCTTCAAATCCCAATCTTGGATATTTTTACCATGCTTGATAGAGTCTAGAACCAATTTCCCTACAATTTCATGCGCTTCTCTAAAGGGGAGGCCTTTTTCTGCCAAATAATCTGCCAGTTCGGTCGCATTCGAAAAATCATTCTCTGTAGATTGCTGCATTTTGGCCTTATTAACCTGCATGCTCGATAGCATACCTGCCAGCACATCCAGAGAATTTAAAATCGTTTCTACTGTATCAAACATGCCTTCCTTGTCCTCTTGCAAATCCTTATTGTAGGCCAGAGGCAAAGACTTCATGACGATCAATAGTCCAAGCAAGTGCCCGTAAACCCGTCCTGTCTTCCCTCGAATCAATTCAGCCATATCAGGATTTTTCTTCTGGCGCTTGGTTCCAAGGGTTTTCCAAGACACCACATTCATTTGCACGTCCCCAAAGATTTTGATCGACAGAGTAAGGATTGCCTAGGTCAGCAGGAACTGGGACGCCGTTTTCTTTGGCATATTGGATTTCTTCTTCACGAGACCATTTCCACTCACGAACAGGCGCAACTACTTTTAAATTGGGATCCAAAGCTGCAATAGAGACTTCAAACCGAACTTGGTCGTTTCCCTTACCTGTACAACCATGGGCAATTGTGGTTGCCCCCGTCTGATGAGCTATTTCAACGAGTTTTTTTGAAATAAGAGGGCGACTCAGAGCAGATACCAAGGGGTACTTTTGTTCGTAGTAGGCATGAGCCTGAAGGGCCACTAAAACATAGTCGTTAGCGAATTCTTCCTTAACATCAATGACATAAGACTCAACAGCCCCAACCTTGAGAGCTTTATCATGGATGAACTCCAAATCTTTTCCTTCACCCACATCCATACAAACAGCGATCACATCATAGTCTTTTTTTAACCATGTAATAGCAACTGATGTATCCAATCCACCTGAATAGGCTAAAATAACTTTTTCCTTACTCATTTCTCTTCCTTCTTTCTATTTTTCGATAGAGGCTTTAAAAGCATCGTCAATCAATTTGTCCAACTCCCCAGAATCCTTCAACTTCTGGATGGTTTTGTCAACCGCCTCTTTTAATTCTTTACTGTCTTTTTTCATCGCAACAGCGTAGGAATCTTCTTTGTCATTGTCAAAATCAAACTCAGCGATGGCTAGGTCTGAATTATTCTCTACAAATCCTTTCGCCACTGGTTCCTCAAAGATAACCGCATCCAGTTGCCCTGATTTCAAATCTGTTATCAAATTTCCATTTTTAGGAAGTGAAACGAGAGAAGAATCCTGCAAGGTTTCTTTAGCCAGAGTTTCCTGGATAGAACCTTTCTGCGCTCCAACCTTTTTCTGAGCCAAATCCTTGACTGATTGGTAATTCGTTAATTCAGATTTTCTTACGATAACCTTATTTTTCGAAGTGTAGTAGGGAATTGAAAAATCGTAAACTTTACTTCTCTCCTCCGTTTTAGAAACACCTGATATGGCAAGATCGGCCTTACCTGAATCAAGACTAGCCAGTACATTGTCAAAACTCATTGGAGAGAACTCCACTTCTACACCTAGTTCCTTTGCGATGGCTTTGGCGAGCTCAACATCCGAGCCTACAATCTGATTTTTCCCATCGACCAATTTCTGGTATTCAAATGGAGCAAACTCTGGATTTAGGGCCACCACCAATTTTCCTTTAGCCTTAATGGCTTCAACACCTTGGGGTTGAGTGTTACTACAAGCAAATAATAAGGGAAACATAAGCAAACCAAACATCGTCATCAACACCTTCTTCACTTTATTCATAGAAAAGCCTCCTTTTATTTTTATGCTTTATTATTGTATAAATAATACTCTTCTCGCCCTTGTTTGTCAAGAGAAAACTGTATTTTATTTCATTTTAATCATGAAAAAGCTTATTATATGATGTATTTTTACATATAATAAGCTTATTTATACTATTTGAGTTTTAAAACAATTTGAAGGATTTCGTTGGAATTATACAAATAGAGCATTGCTGAGAAGATCGTTACACTTTTTGTTATAGAGAAACAAAAAAAGAGCCCTAAAGGACTCTTGTATTTTTAATACCAACCGTTGTTAAGCCAGAAGTTCTTGGCAGCTGTCCATGAGCCGTAGCGTCCTGCAACGTAGGCATCTGCTACACGTTCTTGGTTTTCAGCTGAGTAGTCACCGTTCAAGTATGAATCTGTCAATTGGTAACGTCCGATGTATTGGCCATTTGTAGCTGTGTAACTACCACCTGATTCTTTTTGAGCGATCCATTCTTTGGCTTCTGCTTCAGAACCACTTACAGTTGAAGCTGCTGCAGTGTTGCTTTCTGCTACTGGAGCTGCAGGTGCAGCTGGTGCTTCTTCAACTGTTTCTGTAGCTACTGGAGCTGATTCTTCCGTTGTCGCAGCTGGAGCTACAGTTGAAGCTGTTCCTTCGATGACCAAAACTTGGTCAACATAGATAAGGTGGATATCTTTGATATTGTTTTTTGCTGCCAATTTTTCAGCAGTCGTGTTGTACTTCTCAGCGATTTCTGAAAGAGTATCACCTGATTTAACAGTGTATGTTACAGTTTCTTGTGCAGAGGCAAGAGCTGGGGCAAAGAAAGCAAGTAAAGCTGCTACTCCTGCGATAGTTGTTTTGATTTTTTTAGTTGTTAATGACATATCTAAAAATTCTCCTTCCATTGAATATATCTATGATACCTTTTAAATATTACCGTTGTTTAACGGTTTTATGTAGAAATATTACAAAAATATTTTATATTTACCGTTTTAAGGAGGTTTTTGTCACAAAAGACCTTGTTTTATACCATCTTTAATCATTTTGAGCTTTTGATAAGGGAAATAAGCGCAGAGGTCCATTCTTTGATATAATAGTTATAAGAATCTTTATAAGGGGAAACAGATGCAATCACTTCGTTTTCAATCTGTCTTTGATATTATCGGACCAGTCATGATTGGCCCATCAAGTAGCCACACAGCTGGAGCTGTTCGTATCGGAAAAATTGTCTCTTCCATCTTTGATGATACGCCGACAGAAGTCGAATTCCAATTGTTTAACTCATTTGCCAAGACCTACCGTGGTCATGGAACTGACCTTGCTCTCGTCGCTGGTATATTAGGTATGGATACGGACGATCCTGACATTCCAAATAGCCTAGAAATTGCCCATAAACGTGGTATCAAGATTGTCTGGACCATTCAGAAAGACAGCAACGCTCCTCACCCAAACACCACTAAAATCACTGTAAAGAATGACCATAAGTCCATCAGTGTGACAGGAATTTCCATTGGTGGGGGAAATATCCAAGTTACGGAGCTTAACGGCTTTGCTGTCTCTCTCAATATGAACACACCGACCATCATCATCGTGCATCAGGATGTTCCGGGGATGATTGCCCATGTTACAGAAGCCCTCTCTCGTTTCGATATCAACATCGCCCAGATGAATGTGACTCGAGAAAAAGCTGGAGAAAAAGCCATTATGATTATCGAAGTCGATAGTCGAAGTTGCGAAGAAGCGATTGAAGAAATCCGAAAAATCCCTCATCTCCACAATGTCAATTTCTTTAAGTAGGAGGAAACATGTTTTATTCTATCAAAGAATTAGTCGAGCAGGCAGATCTAGACTTCCAAGGAAATGTCGCAGAACTCATGATTGCGACAGAATATCAACTAACCGGTCGGGAACGGCCAGAAGTTCTCCTCCTCATGGAACGCAATCTAGAAGTCATGAAAGCCTCTGTCGAGCTCGGTCTCAGTGAAAATAAATCCCGTAGTGGCCTAACGGGCGGAGACGCGGCCAAACTAGACCGCCATCTCAAAAGTGGCAAGGCCTTGTCGGACTTTACCATCCTATCAGCCGCCCGAAATGCCATCGCGGTCAATGAACACAATGCGAAGATGGGCTTGGTCTGCGCCACTCCAACCGCAGGAAGTGCTGGCTGTCTGCCAGCCGTTCTCACTGCTGCTATCCAAAAATTAGACCTTAGCCACGAAGAACAGCTAGATTTCCTCTTTGCTGCTGGTGCCTTTGGATTAGTTATCGCAAACAATGCCTCTATCTCAGGTGCTGAAGGTGGCTGTCAGGCCGAAGTTGGCTCTGCCTCTGCCATGAGTGCCGCAGCCTTGACCTTGGCTGCAGGTGGAAGCCCCTATCAGGCTAGCCAAGCCATTGCCTTTGTCATTAAAAATATGCTGGGCCTCATCTGCGATCCCGTCGCTGGTTTGGTTGAAGTTCCCTGTGTCAAACGCAATGCCATGGGGGCTAGCTTTGCCTTTATCGCGGCTGATATGGCCTTGGCAGGTATCGAGTCTAAAATTCCTGTTGACGAAGTCATCGATGCCATGTATCAGGTCGGATCAAGCCTCCCAACTGCCTTTCGTGAAACGGCTGAGGGTGGACTCGCCGCCACACCTACTGGTCGCCGCCTACAAAAAGAAATCTTCGGAGAATAAGCTTATCTATATCTATTAGGAGAAACTATGCCCTCTATCTCAGCAATCTTTTTTGATCTAGACGGAACTCTGGTTGACAGTTCCATCGGGATCCACAATGCCTTTACCTATACCTTTGAACAACTAGGAGTTCCGAGTCCTGATGCCAAAACCATTCGTGGTTTTATGGGACCGCCCCTTGAAAGTAGTTTTGCAACTTGTCTTCCCAAGGAACAAATCTCGGAAGCCGTCCAAATCTATCGTTCTTACTATAAGAAAAAAGGAATCCACGAAGCCCAACTCTTCCCCCGAATAACGGAATTACTCCAAGAGCTTTCGCAAAACTACCCTCTCTACATCACTACAACAAAGAATACTCCTACTGCTCATGATATGACTAAAAATCTAGGAATCCATCATTTCTTTGATGGCATTTACGGCTCTAGTCCTGAAACGCCTCACAAGGCTGATGTCATCCGTTACGCCTTACAGACGCATCGACTCCCTGCAGACCAAGTCCTCATCATCGGGGACACCAAGTTTGATATGATTGGAGCCCAAGAAGCTGGCATCAAAAAGTTTGCTGTTACTTGGGGATTTGGAGAAGAGGCTGATTTAGTCAGCTATCAGCCTGACTGGATTGCCCATGCCATTGACGATATCATTAAGCAACTATAAATAGTACAACGATTTGAAATTACAGAGTAAAAAGGCCAAGGTCCTGTACAAACAGAACCTTGGCCTTTTATTTAAAATTAGTTGGGTGCTCTTACTCAACGTGAGTTGTCTCATTTGCAAAGGAAATAATTGCTTCTTTGAGCTCATCTCCACTGAGTGAACGGAATTCTTCA
Source organism: Streptococcus cristatus (assembly GCF_019685515.1). Classification (GTDB taxonomy): domain Bacteria; phylum Bacillota; class Bacilli; order Lactobacillales; family Streptococcaceae; genus Streptococcus. Next base: position 125,806 of record NZ_JABFFN010000001.1, on the reverse strand, counting down.
ATCTTTTGATCGATGGCTTCTAGAGGCATGACGTTTACCTTACCAACGAAAATCTTATCCATGACTTGGTTATCAACCAATTCGGTCGAAACCAAGAGTTCTTCATAGAGTTTTTCACCTGGTCGGATACCGACCTCAACGATTGGAATTTCACTTTCTGTGTGCCCGCTTAGAAGGACCATTTTCTTAGCCAAGTCGTAGATCTTAACTGGTTTGCCCATATCAAGGATAAAGACTTCTCCGTCCTTAGCATAAGCACCAGCATGGATGACCAGACGGCTAGCCTCTGGAATGGTCATGAAGTAACGTGTCATACGGAAGTCTGTCACCGTTACAGGACCACCTTCAGCAATCTGACGTTCAAAGACAGGAATCACACTACCACGGCTACCAAGAACATTCCCAAAACGAACTGCACAGTAGGTTGATTTACTACGTTGGTTAAAGCCAGTAACAATCAACTCTGCCACGCGCTTAGTCGCACCCATAACATTCGGTGGATTGACCGCCTTGTCAGTCGAAATCATGACCATCTTAGGTACTTTGGCCTCATCAACAGCCTTGGCAACATTGTAGGTCCCGAGGATATTATTCTTGAAGGCTTCTTTTGGATTGCGCTCCATCATTGGAACATGTTTGTGGGCTGCAGCATGGTAGATGATAGCTGGTTTGTACTGTTCAAACACTTGTAAAAGACGATCATAATCCTGAATATCTGCAATGACAGGAACATAATCAATCCCTTGGAATTTACGAATCAACTCATGATAAATAAGGTAGATTGAATTTTCACCATGTCCAAGCAATACGATACGCTCTGGGTTGAAGCGGCTAATCTGGCGACAAATTTCAGAACCAATCGAACCACCAGCTCCTGTCACCAAGATGGTCTTACCTGTAATTTCTGCACCCAGACGTGATTCGTCAAGGCGAATTTCCTGACGGCCCAAAAGGTCTGTGATATCAATTTTTTGGAAACCACTACCCGATTGATGTAAACCTTGAACAACTGTCTCAACTTTAGGCATCTTGTAACATTTGACACCTAGTTTATTACACATTTGCAAGATACGTTCATACTCTGATGGATCAAGCGAAGGGATTGCTACGATAACACGCTCGATTTGGTGACGTTTGGCCAATTCAGGTAGATTGTCATAAGAGCCTAGGACTGGGATTCCACCTAGTTTTTGCCCTTTTTTCTTTTCATCGTTATCCAAAATTCCCACTATCTCAAGCTCACTGGTTGGATGTTGGTAGCTATTCATAAAGAGGGCACCACCATCTCCCGCACCAATCAAGAAGGTACGGCGATGCTCTCCATCTCCACTACCCTTTTTACGTTTAGAATAAATCAACTGCCAGGTGATGCGAGGAAGCAAGATGAGGAAGGTACTCAACAAAATGAAGAGCACGATGAAACGGATAGAAAATAATGGAAGAAAGGCATAGCAGATTCCATAAGAAAGAACACTACTGAGTGTCACTCCAAAAAAGATTTTCATAAAATCCGTAATCTTACTGTAGCGACTAATACTAGCATTCAGCCCCCAAAATGCAATTATGATTTGATAGAGAAGGAAGGCTAAAAGAGTGTAGATCACATAGTCCACAGGCGCAGGATTTATTAGGCCGTAAAACAAGATATAAGACACGATGATGGAAACCACCATACTCAGAATATCAAATATCCCCCAAAATACTTGTTTTTGCTGTTTATTTAAAATTTCAACCAGATCAATCACGTAATCTGTTAGTTTTTTATTCATAGGAATTTACTCCCCCTTAAAAGAGTCAGATGATACTATTGTTATGATAACCCGAATCGTTCAATCTATCAGGTCTTACTTGCTCTTTCTTAAAAGTTTGACAAAGATAAACTGACGAACAAAACCTGGACAAAGTGCAACAATTGCCTGAATGAATATACTTTTAGCATATTCCCTGTAAGAAATTTGCCCTCGCTCCAGCATCCGTTGGCGAGCTTGACGATAGAATTTAAGGTAACGCAAGCCACCTCGACGCTCAAACATCCCGGCACCTACGCGAACCTTACACAAGATTTGATCTAGGTTGCCAGTCTTGGCACCTGCCGTAATCATATTGAGCCAAAGGAGATCATCCTCCATATAAAGCCCGTCTTCGTAGTTGCCCGCCTTGAGGACCATGTCCTTTTTGAACATGACTGTCATATGGTTAAAGGCGCTTCTCATTCTCTGATAAGCCACAATGTCTGCGTGCTGAGTTGGAACACGACGATAAGACACAATCTCATCTGGATTATCAATAAACTCTGCAATCTGCCCGCCTAAGAGATCGAGATTTTCTTTTTCCATTAGCTGAAGCTGTTTCTCAAAACGATCCGGAACGGCTAAATCATCCGTATCCATGCGGGCAATAATGCCATACTGGCACTGCAAAACACCGTAACGAAGAGCCAATCCTAAACCTTGATTTTGCTCTAAGGGGCACCGTTTCACTGGAATGTCTGACTGAGTTTCCACTTCATCTAGCACCTGATAGAGCTCAGGCGTGAGGGGCCCATCCTCAACAAGAACAAGTTCACTCGGTTTCAAGGTTTGATTTTGAACACTTTTGATAGCATCTCTCAAAAACGTCGGGTTTTCCTTTACATAGACCGACATCAAGACGCTGATTTTTTGCTTTTCAGGCACCGTTTTTCTCCAATATATAGATTTCCTTCCACTATTTTATCACAAATTTTCTCACTTTCCTATTTTTATATCAAATCAAGGAAAATTCTAGTAAAGAAATGTATCTCTTTTCACTCTATTCTCGCTTAAATCAATCGAACTTCCTTAGCTGTCATTACTTGACATTATAAGGAAAAAACCTTAAAATAAGCTGTTATTAAAATCATCTTATCGAGGTTTTCATGAAAAAACAATCGCTCTTTTTTGTTCTAGGAATTGTCTTAATCGGGACCGTTTTACGTTCTCCCTTTACTGCTCTACCAACTATTTTAGGAGATATCGCTCAGGGATTAGGAGTGGAGGTTAGCTCTCTTGGAATTTTAACCAGTCTCCCTCTCTTGATGTTTGCTCTTTTCTCTGCTTTTGCAAGCCGCTTGGCACAAAAGATCGGGTTAGAACATCTCTTTACTTACTGTCTTCTCCTCTTAACTGTTGGCTCTGCCATTCGTATCTTCAATCTTCCCCTTCTCTATCTAGGAACTCTGATCATTGGAGCAAGTATCGCCATTTTCAATGTACTCCTCCCAAGTATAATCCAGGCAAATCAGCCTCAAAAGATCAGTCTCCTAACAACGCTCTATGTCACCGCCATGGGGGTTTCAACTGCCATCGCTTCTTATCTTTCGGTCCCTATCACCCAAGCTAGTTCTTGGAAGGGCCTCATCCTCGTTCTCAGTTTTCTCTGTCTGGTCACTCTGCTAGTCTGGTTGCCAAATCATCGCCACAACCACCACCTAGAAGGCCAAAAAGAAAAGCAAGTCAAAGAAAACATTCTAAAAAGTAAAGATGTCTGGGCCATCATTATCTTTGGTGGTCTTCAGTCCTTGCTCTTTTATACGAGCATGACCTGGCTGCCAACGATTGCTATTAGTGCTGGTCTTTCTAATAAAGATGCGGCCCTTCTCGCTTCTATCTTCTCGCTGATCAGCATTCCTTTTTCAATGACTGTTCCAAGTCTGACAACTCATCTGTCAGACGGCCACCGTCGAATCATGCTGGCAATTATCTCTATCGCTGGTATGATGGGAATTGCCATGCTCTTGTATCCAGCCAATAATTTCCTCTACTGGTTAGTCGTCCATATCTTGATTGGAACGGCCTGCAGTGCCCTCTTCCCCTACCTCATGGTTTGCTTTTCTCTTAAAACCAGTTCTCCTGAAAAGACTGCTCAGCTATCAGGACTAGCACAAACAGGGGGCTACATCTTAGCTGCTTTTGGACCTGCCTTTTTTGGTTACAGTTTTGATCTTTTCCAATCTTGGATCCCAGCTGTCCTTGCCCTTCTAGCTGTTGACATCATCATGACCATCTCCCTCTTTATGGTGGATCGGGCTGATAAAATCCTCTAAACTTCTAGTTTTTACTAGGAGTTTTTTATATATAAAATTTTTATACATATTTCTTGACAGGGCTTTCATATTGAGATACAATATATTTGAAAAGAGTATATATAAAATTTTTATATAATATAAAGGAGGTTTCCCATGTACTTCCCAACATCCTCTGCCTTGATTGAGTTTCTCATCTTGGCTGTACTGGAGCAGGGGGATTCTTATGGTTATGAGATTAGTCAAACCATTAAACTCATCGCCAATATCAAAGAATCTACGCTCTATCCCATTCTCAAAAAATTGGAAGCCAGTGGCTTTCTGACCACCTACTCTAGAGAGTTTCAGGGGCGTATGCGCAAATACTACTCCTTGACCAATCGGGGCGTAGAGCAGCTCGTTACTCTAAAGGAAGAGTGGACGCTCTATACCGACACCGTCAACGGCATCATAGAAGGGAGTATCCGCCATGACAAGAACTGACTATCTGACTCAGTTAGAAACCTATCTCCATAAACTACCTGAAGCTGACCGCATCGAAGCTATGGACTACTTTAAGGAACTATTTGACGATGCAGGTTCAGAGGGCGAAGAAGAACTCATTGCTAGTCTGGGAACACCAAAAGAAGCAGCTCATGATGTCCTCTCTAACCTCCTCGATAAAAAAGTTAATGAAGCCCCTGCTCAAAAGAATGACCGTCAACTGCTACACATTGCCCTACTTGCCTTACTAGCAGCCCCTATCGGAATTCCGGTCGGGATCGGCATCCTCATGGCCATCATCGGGCTTTTTATCGCGGCTGTCTCCGTCATTCTAGCTTTTTTCACCGTTTCGGTGACGGGTATCCTACTGGGTGGACTCTTTATTGTAGAGAGTTTTAGCGTCCTGGTCGAAGCCAAATCTGCCTTTATCTTGATTTTCGGGGCTGGTTTGCTTGCTATCGGTGCTTCTTCTCTTGTTCTACTAGGCATCTCTTATGTAGCTCGTTTCTTTGGACTTCTGGTCGTCCGCTTGGTGCAATGGATTCTTAAAAAAGGAAAGAGAGGTGACAGACATGCGTAAATTGACGAAAGGATTTCTCATCTTTGGTGTGGTTTCTACAATCCTTGGTTTTATCATGATCATTGTAGGCGCCCAGTCCAATGGTATTCAAAGTTTACTTGCCATGTCAAAAGACCCCGTCTATGACAATCGTATCGAAGAAGTGACCTTTGGAAATGAAGTGGAAAAACTTGATTTAGCCCTTGAGGAACATAGCCTAACCATCACAGAGTCTGTAGATGACAAGATCCACATCACCTATCATCCTTCTGTGTCTGGTCGTCACGATCTGACTACTGGCATGAGTGACAAAACACTGAGCGTCACTGACAAACAAGCCTCCCAACATCGTTTTCTCGGTTCAGGAATCGAAAGCCTACTTCGTATCGCCAGCAACTATTCTAATCGTTTTGACGAAGTCGTTCTCTCCCTACCTAAAGGAAGAAAGCTGCAAGCTATCACCGTCTCAGCCAATCGTGGACAAACTAATATTCGTCAAGCCAACCTTGAAAATGCAACCATCAAAACAAAAGGCTATCTCTTAAGACTAACAGAAAGTTCTATCAAGAACAGTACACTAACGGCATCTCATATCATCAATATCTTTGATGCCGAATTGACAGATAGTCAGGTCAAGACGGAGGGAGCACACATCTATGCTGAAAATATCAAGGTCCGCGGTAAGGTAGAACTAGACTCTTATAACGACTTAAGACTCTTTCTTTCTAAGACAGAATTCGATCGAATCAATCTAGATATGTCTTCTAAGCACGGCGGTATTTATCGTAAAGCACAAAGAGAGCATCCTAAACAAAAAGAGAATGAACTTGCCAACCCTTATAAAACGGAAAAAGCAGATGTCAAGGACCTGCTCATTATAAAAGCCAATCAGGATATCTACCTCCCCAAGGAAGAAGAGTACTCTGCTCCACCTAGCAATCATTGACAAAAACGCTTTCATCTGCTAATCTAAAAATAGAAAACGACCATTAAAAAGGAGGTTCCACCATGACACAAGAATGGTTTGAAAGCGCCGATCTTGAGAAGAAATCAGCTCAGACGAAATCGGAAATCCAACCCGACCAACCAGAGACTTTGGAAACTGTAGAGACTGAACTACAAGCAAGCCAAGAAACTCCTATCTTATCTAAAGAGTCGGAAAGGCATGAGGAGGAAGCTCCCGAAACGATAGAAGGAGCCCAAACCGAGGAAGAGGGAGAAGGGAAAGTTGAAGAGGAAGGCAAGCAAGAAAACCCTGCAAAAGAGAAAAGTATTCTCAGCAAGGCTTTAGAAAGTCCCTATATCCCAGACATTGACCCCCGCAAAACTGCTCGATTCAAAGAAGAAATCGCACTATTTTGGACTTGGCTGCTGGACGCTATCCAAGAACCAACTGCCAGCAAGACTAGGGACCAAAAGCATCGTTATAGTGTCTTTGCCCTACTCACCTTGCTGTCGTCAATCAACCTTTTCTTTAGTATCTATCATATCAAGCATCTCTACTATGGCTATATGATTTCTATTGCTAATAGTTCTCCTAACCAGCTCCCACCTTTAGATCTCTTTGCCGGGCTTTCTATCTTGGTCGCTAGCGCTCTATTTTACTTTTCCATCATTTTGGGAGGCTTTACTGTCCGACGTGTGTTGGACCAGGAGAGCGACTTCACATTCCAAGAAGCCTTTGATCGGTATAGCAGACTCTTTGCTATCCCACTTGTCCTAACGGCTCTAGCAAGTTTCTTTGCACTCTTTGGTGGCTTACGATTTGCTGGTATCCTCACTCTTCTAAGCATGGCCATCTTTGCCCTCGGCAATCTCTTTGTGATTAGCAAGCCAAGTAAGGCCAGTAGTCTGGACCCATTTTATCGTTTCCTGCTAGCTGTCTTACTTGATGGAGCTATTCTCTTACCCTTCTTCATTGCAGAGTTAGCGCTGACAGTGGACTACCTTCGCATCCTGACATTCTTTTAACCAAAATCCCTGCCATTTATTAATGGCAGGGATTTTTATGCTTACTCTTTTTTGAACAATGTCTACTTGATAGTTGCCAATCCTTCAAAATCTTGTCCTAGGATGGGTTGAACTTCTAATTGATTGGCATCTAATTGCTGGTAAAATGCTTTTGGTAGTGACTCTAGAAATTTTTCATAATCCAAGCGAGCGATGGCTTCATAGTCTTCTGCTTTTGATCCATCACCAGAAATCTTCACTAGGTCAATCTCCCAAACAAGCTCCTTGCCTGCCAGCTGCTCGGTATAAGGAGCTGGTACAAAGGGTTCCTTTGGCAAAATCGTCTTGACTCCCTGGGCTAGGTGATAGATACCGTGCACCTTACCTTGAATATCTGGGTAAAAATTCACACTGGCAAGGTAGGCATCAGATCCTTGAACCTTCTTGACCAACTCTTCAAAATGTGCCAATCCATCCTCAGCCAAAAAGCTCTCGAGGTATTCCTTGTTGAAATAGATAGGAGCCAAGAGCCCTTGGCAGTATACTAGACGAGCTGCTTTGTCAGCTAGATAATTCTGGAGCGTTTGTCGGAAATAAGCTTCAAACTCAAACCCTTCTAACCCTTCTACCACTTGCCCCAACTTGCCAGATAGGGCCTGGAGGAGAGTCTCCACAATCTCCCAGTCCGCTCTAGTAAGGAAATCTGGAATCACCACTTGATAACCTTTTCGACTATCCGCATAGTTCACTTTGAAAAGAAATTGCGACTGACCTACAATCCCACACTCGATATACTCGAGACGATTGAGAGGCTGACAGAGATAGACCGCATCATAACTGTGTGACTCCAAGCCCTCTACCAAGGCCAAGATAGACTTGGCAGTCAAGACCTCCTGTTGTCCTAGAATGCTTTCTTTATTTGGAATAAAAAATGTTTTCGCCATAACTGGCCTCCTTTGAAATCGTTTACACATAGTATACCCTATTTTCCTGAAAGATACAGAAACAAACTTTAGATTTTTAGATAAAAAGCATAGAAAAACAGCCCCTGAAGGCTGTTTGCTTTATACTGTAGCGACTTGATCCAAGCTTTCACCGATAGCTGCTAGGCGCTCGATTACTTCTGCTTGTGTCAATTCATTTTCTGAGACGTAGCGGTTGCGTGGGTGAACACGACACTCGTGTGAGCATCCACGAAGGTACTTGTCTTCATTTTCTTCTGATGTTAGGATACGACGGTTACAGAAGGGATTTCCACAGTTGACATAACGTTCACATGGTGTTCCATCAAACCAGTCTTTCCCTACGATGGTTGGGTTGACATGGTTAACATCAACTGCGATACGCTCGTCAAAGACGTACATTTTTCCATCCCAAAGCTCACCTTGAACTTCTGGGTCTTTACCGTAAGTTGCGATTCCTCCGTGCAATTGGCCGACATCTTTGTAGCCTTCACGGACCATCCAGCCTGAGAATTTCTCACAGCGAACGCCACCTGTACAGTAAACCACAACACGCTTGTCCATGAATTTTTCCTTGTTGTCGCGGACCCATTGTGGCAACTCACGGAAGTTGCGGATGTCTGGGCGGATAGCTCCACGGAAATGTCCTAGGTCGTACTCATAATCGTTACGTGTGTCAAGGACAACGGTATCTTCGTCAAGAAGGGCTTCTTTGAACTCTTTTGGAGACAAGTAAGCACCTGTTGTTTCAAGTGGGTTGATGTCATTATCAAAGTCGTTGTCTTCCAAACCAAGGTGGACAATTTCTTTCTTGTAGCGAACAAACATCTTCTTGAAGGCTTGTTCATTTTCTTCGTCAATCTTGAACCAGAGGTCTTCCATTCCTGGGAGGCTGTGAACATAGTCCATGTATTTTTGAGTTGTTTCGTAGTCACCTGAAACAGTTCCGTTGATTCCCTCGTCAGCGACTAGGATACGGCCTTTAAGGCCGATTGATTTACAGAAGGCCAAGTGATCTGCCACAAATTGCTCTGCATTTTCAATTGGAGTATAGAGGTAGTAAAGTAAGACACGAATATCTTTTGCCATAAGATTTGTTCTCTTTTCTATTCTTAAATTTTCAGAATTTTTCATTCAACTATACTAGTATACCCACTTGGGAAAACGAATGCAATTTATTTGACCGGAAATTATATAGAGAGTCCTACCCCTGCACTTTATCAGTAACCATAGCGAATCGCAGATAATTCTCTCAATTTTTTTATTTGCTTCGCTTGATTTTCTGACAAACCCAGCTTGTTGTCAATCAACACACGTGAGATGTCAACATTCATTTGGCTCAGAATAAATGGAGTAGAGGTCCCATCATCCTCTAATCGTTTTTTATAAATCACTAACTGATTTTTCAAGGGAGTAAGTTGAGGCGCAGCCTTTATATCTTCCAATAGATGATCAATGATGGTCATCGCTTCACAACGTCTTTCACTTCCTCCAGCAAACCATTTTAATGGTGTCATACTCATTTCCCTCCTGAAATTCGCTTATAAATTGAAAAACTATAATTCCTAACTCTCATGCTAATATTTTACCCAAACACCCTATGTAAAAAAGTCAGCAAAAATGGCAAGGTCGCTACAATATTATTGATCACATGCACTGCATAGGAAGGATAGATGCTCTTGGTATAGCGGGTCAAACCAGCAAAGATGATTCCAGATGTTGTAAAAACAAAGATATCTAACAGACTAGGCAGGCTTGAAAAATGAGGGAGAGCAAATAAAATAGAAGGAAGGAGCAAATCAAGACCAAATCGCGAATGTTTAAAGAAGGCGTGTTGAAGTAATCCTCTATAGATTAACTCTTCCATCAGTGGCACTAGAAAGAACAGAGTTATATAGATACCTAGCTCAGCAAAATTGGTTTCACTATAACCAATCAATACGGCCCAACCTTCAGCAGTTGACTGAACATGTTTAGCTGTCTGAATATTAAAAGATATATGAACTACCGCTACTAGGACTGCCAGGATTGAATACCAGAACCATTTTTTTCTTGGAATTCGAAAGAGATAGCCATGACCTGTCTTAACCAGAATCCAAATCATGACTCCGCTAAATAGCAAACTCAAGATATTTCGAATCCAGAAAAAATTTCCTACCTGAGAAGAAAATTGCCAATAGTTTTGGATAATAAGCGTCAGCTGAGAAAGGCCAAATACGAAAAATAGGTAAGAGAAGACAGCACTCATTTTGAAAAGAAGACGATATTTTTTCATAATAAATCCCCTATAGATGTATGTGTATCACATCGCATAAACCCTCAGAACCACTGTTTTTATTTTTGCATCCTAAAAATCACTACCTCCCCTAGAGAACTAGAGAAGGCAGTGATCACATTTTTAGGAATTAGGAATGAATACACGAAATCAATCGAGCTTATGATTTTTTGTTTTTCAAGAATTCATCGTATTGTTTTTGCATTTCGTTCAATACTTTTTCGTAGGCACCTTCAGATTTCAATTTTTCCATCAATTCTGGGATTGCTTTATCTGGGTCTACAGTACCAGTGTTGATAGCTGTATCGAATTGTTGCATTGTGTTAGAAATTGCTGAAATTTCAGATTTCACACTGTCAGTGTTAAAGATAAATCCAAGCGCTGGAGATTCTTTGGCTTCTGCCAATTGTTTCTTAGAATCTTCGATTTGTTGGTCTGTAACGTTTTCGTTGATGTAAAGGATCCAGTTGTTACCAGTGTTCCAACCTGACATGTGAGTGTTTCCTTTGTAAGCATCAAGAACGCGTACACGGTTTTCTTTACCTTCAACTTTTTCCCAGTTCTTACCTTCTGGACCGTAAACAAGACCGTTCAAGAGTTCTGGGTTCGTGTTCAAGAGGTTCAACACTTCCATTGATTTTTCTTTGTTCTTAGAGTTGTTTGAGATGACAAAGTTAGCAACTTGTGTTGTTTGGTTTTTCTTGATAAAGTTAGTGATTGGTTTGATTTGGATATCTTTGTTAGCAACACGTGAGAGCAAGCTGTTACCGTAGTCAGCTGGTCCTACTGTTTCTTCACGAACGAACCAAGTATCTTGTTGAAGGTCAAATGAAGTGTCGCTTGTTGCTACGTCTTTTGGAATGTATCCTTCTTCATAGAATTTGTGAAGAGTCTTCAAGTGTTCTTTGAAACGAGGCACTTCGTAACGGTTTACGATCTTAGTAGTGTCTCCTTCAAGGTCGATAACAAATGGAAGTCCATTTGGTACTGGGTAGTCAAAGTTATCAGATGGGATAAAGTTCTTCGTAACCGCAAATGGTACTACGTCTGGAGCTTTTTCTTTGATTTGTTTCAAGACTGGTTCAAGTGTTTCGTATGAAGTGACACCTGAAATATCGATACCGTATTTAGCAAGAAGTGTTCCGTTGAAGGCAAAGTTTTGAGATGATGCAACGTTGGCTGCAACTGGAACTGCGTAGATCTTACCGTTTACAGTGTTCCCTTTGATGTAAGCTGGGTCAAGTGCTTTGTAAAGCTCTGCTCCTTCTTTCTTGTACAAATCAGTCAAGTCAGCATAAGCACCTTTTTGAGCATTTACAACATAGTTAGATGCAAATGCGATATCATAGTTTTCACCAGATGATGTGATAACAGACATTTTCTTATCATAGTCACCCCATCCAAGGTATTGGATATCCAATTTAGCACCGACTTTTTCTTCGATGATTTTGTTTGCATTTTCTAGCAATTCATCCAAGTTGTCTGGTTTGTCACCGATTTGGTACATTTTGATTACAGGTTTTTCACCTGAAGTAGTATCAGCAGCTTTTTTGTTGTTACCTGTAAGGTTTCCACAAGCAGCAAGACCAGCAGCCAAAGCGACTACGCTAGCAGATGCAAAAGCATATTTTTTCCAGTTTTTCATGATAAAAACTCCTTTTTTTGTTTTTAAACTTATAAACGATTTAATGATTTTTACTTCAATCACCAAGATGAAGTTGGGAAGAGAGAAACGGTGTTTCTCAGCAAGTGCTATTCTTTCACACCACCGATCGTCAAACCTTTAACAAAGTAGCGTTGGAAGAATGGATACAGAATCGCGATTGGAAGGGTTGCAACAACAACCATGGCCATACGACCTGTTTCTTTCGGTAGAGCAACTCCCAGTTGGCCAGATAGGCCGACTGCTTTTGCAATGTAGTCCATATTTTGCTGGATTTGCATGAGCAAATATTGCAGTGGATACAAGTTATCACTCTTGATGTAAAGAAGAGCATTGAACCAGTCATTCCAGAAACCAAGAGCTGTCAAAAGCGTGATGGTTGCGATACCTGGAAGTGACAATGGCAAACAGATCTGGAAGAAGATCCGAGCTTCACTGGCACCATCGATACGAGCAGATTCGAGAATGGCTTCTGGAATGGTCTTCTTGAAGAAGGAACGCATCAAGATGATGTTGAATGGTGAGAGGAGCATTGGAACAATCAAGGCCCAAACGGTATCACCAAGTTGAAGCAGGCGAGTGACCACGATATAGCCCGGTACCAAACCAGCATTGAACAACATACTAAGAAGAGCGAAGATCGTAAAGAATCTGCGGTACTTAAAGGTTGTCCGTGAGATGGCGTAGGCATAAGTGGTTGTAATGAAGACGTTGGTCACTGTTCCGACTACGGTTACAAAAACTGAGATAAAGAGTGCTTGGAGGATCTTATCTTTAAACTGAGCTAGGAACTGGAATCCATCTACACCGAACTTCGAAGGGAAAAAGCTATATCCATACTGGAGGATGCTCTTTTCATCTGTCACCGAAATGATGATAACGAAGATAAAGGGCAAGATACAAGAAAGAGCGATCAAACCAGAGATGATACTAAAGAAGATATCTGCTTTCTTACTGAAGGAGTGAATGCCGACATTATCGATTTTTTCTTTTTTAATTTTCTTTTCTGCCATATTCTCCTCCTTTCTAGAACAAAGCTGAGTTTGGATCGACTCGTCTTGCAAGCAAGTTTGATAGGATAACCAGAATCAAACCGACAACGGATTGGTAAAGACCGGCTGCTGAAGCCATACCGATATCTGCTGTCTGAGTCAAACCATTAAAGACATACACGTCCAAAACGTTGGTTACATTGTAAAGCTGACCAGCATTGTGTGGGATTTGATAGAAGAGACCAAAGTCTGCACGGAAGATATTTCCGACTGCAAGGATAGTCAAAACTGTCACAAGTGGAGTCAACTGAGGAATGGTTACGTTGCGAATACGTTGCCACTTGCTCGCCCCGTCCACTGTTGCTGCTTCGTAGTAGGTTGGGTCAATTCCCATGATTGTCGCATAGTACATGACACTGCTATATCCAAATCCTTTCCAAATACCTAGGAAAAGGAGAAGGTATGGCCAAATGCCTAAGTCAGCGTAGAAGTTGACTTCCTTCATGCCAATGGATGTTAGGAAATGGTTGAAAACCCCTTTGTCAATGTTTAGGAAGGCATCTGTAAAGAAACTGATGATAACCCATGACAGGAAGTAAGGGAACAACATAGACGTTTGGAAAATCTTAACCATTCTCTTAGAGCGGAGCTCGCTGAGGATGATGGCAATCCCTACTGATACAATCAAACCGATAAAGATAAAGCCGAGATTGTAGAGAACGGTATTTCGAGTGATGATAAAGGCATCTTTTGAACTAAACAAGAATCTGAAATTATCTAACCCGACCCATTTACTATTCACAATACTATCTATGAAACCATTACTGGTCATATGGTAGTCTTTAAAGGCGACCACATTCCCAAATACTGGAATGTAAAAGAATAGAATCAACCAGAGTGCCCCTGGTAAAACCATCAAGAGAAAAATCCAGTTATCTCTCAAGGTCTTTGAAAACTTTTTCATAATTTCCTCCCTTTTTATTCCTAAAAACTGATTTCATCGAATTTTTAGGTTTGATAACGATTACATTATTAGTATACTCCTATTTGAAGGTCAGGTTAAACTACTAATTATAGAAAAAACTCCACAAATTATTTTATGTGGAGAAGTTTTTTATAAGAAATAGGTTTCACGAGAAACGCTTTGCTCATAATTCCGAGATTAAGGTTTAAATGAAGGATAATGTTGATAAATCAACATCTTTTTTATATTCTCTTTGAAAAAATAATATATTTTGTCCCTTTGGCTACCAAAAAGATGCCAAAATTATCTTGATTGTTGTATCAAATTATTAATGGCAGAATCGATATCAAAAACAGTATTTTTCTTGTCATACCATCTATCCCAAAAATCAATAGTCGAGCTCTTAGGTTCTTCCTTCGGTTTATCTAAAACGATTTTTGTGGGTAGCTTAATCGAATCACCAATAACAATACATTCACCAACATCTAAATTAGGTAATACATCTACTAAGCCAACTAAAGAATCTGTTAGCATAGTAGAGACTGCTGACTTATCCCTATCATTTGTGATTTTCAAACTAATGATATTACTACATTGTGAAATTATTGTTGAGTTCAATTCAGCTGGTCTCTGAGAAACTATAACTAAAGAAACACCATACTTTCTTCCTTCTTTAGCTATTTTCTCAAAAATTTCAAGTGATTTATTTTCGACAGCTTTCATTTTTGAAGTATCCCTTGGCATATAAAGATGAGCCTCATCGCAAATAAACGCTAAAGGGTGTCTTGTTTCATTAGTCTGAGGAGTCATCCAAAATTGAACATCATACACTAGCCTCGTAACAATCCCAATTACAATGGAAAGTATATCAGACGGAACTTCGGATAGGTCAATAACTTTTATTTTTTCAGTATCACCCATAATTTCTGATATAAAATAGTTCAGATAATCTGACTTACTTGTGGACTTTTCATTAAAAATAAAACTATATTTTTTATCATCTATTTTTGTCTGTAATCTTGTAATAAGATTTGTCAGTTTTCCATAGAATTGCCCTTGTTTAGTTTTGCTTTGTCCCTTTTTGTCTCCTGATTTATACACTTCCCCAGTTTCGTCTTCCTTAATATTTTCGCTTTCAAGAAATTCTTTTAGCCCGACTGCAGAAAATGGAATTGGTGTATCTGCAGTAATAAGTTCAGGAGACAAAGACTTTTTATTAGTCGCAATGTATTCTTTCTTTTTTTCTAGAATATATTTAATAACAATGGCTCTCTGATTTGATGAAGTGCCTTCAGCAGATTCAATGAAAAGCGAATGGATTTCTTCATAATTGAAAAACCAAAGAGGGATATGTAATCCATTATTGCTGTTGATTTTTATTTGTTTTGCATAAGAGAGTTCATTGTATTCGCCATGTAAATCAAAAACTATTATATTTGAATATGCTAGTTCATTCGTCTTTTCTAAAATATTCGCAACTGCAAAAGATTTTCCACTACCAGTACTTCCAACTATAGAAGCATGACGTTGGAAAAACTTGTTTCCATCTAATATAGCTTTAACAGTTGTATTACTAGCATATTTTCCAATGACTAAACCTTCATTATCAATATCACTATCCAATGAATTCATTATTATGGAAAGAACATCACTATCAGCTAAATATACAGGGCTATTTATTTCAGGATAAGTATTTACAGCCCGTCTGAATATATTCTCTTTTTCAGGAGACAGTTTTACATAAAAAGTACCGACCAATGTCACATTACAAAAATTATATGAATAATCGATACTCTCATCATTTTCTTCGTCAAAATCTATCCTTTTCTTACTAACTTTCGTGACCATGCCAATTAATTTCTCGTTATCATTATTACCAGATAAAATAAGTAAATCATTAATTTTTAAATGATTGAGGATTCCTTCTTCCTCAACACTTACCGTTATTTTTTTTGTATCTACAATTTGAACAGTACCAATTGTAGTCGTTAAACAATCTTGAATCTTAGCCATATATAATTCCTTATCCTATAAAAATTTTTGAAAACTCATTTATATCCCACAAATCTCTATCTATCTTATATAGTTTTTGGTTATAAACCATATACGAATCCTGTCCAGGTTTTTCCTGATTAATATGTTTGTAAAACAATGTCCAATTACGATTGTTCAGAGCTTTGTCGACAATCTCTTTTTTTATGCTCATTGTTAACACTATAACATCCTTTGTAGTATTTTCAAAAACGGTATCAAAATGTTGGTCATTAAAACCGTAACCATAGATAAAAATTGAAAATTTGTTTTTATTGTCTGTGATTAGTTCATTAAAAATCTCTCGATGGATTCTAAAAAGTTCATGTGTTAATCCCCTCTGATACTTCATACTCCCAGGAGTAATGATTTCAATGTTTTTACTCTCTTTTTTTAAATAGCTATAATCATTAGTTTGGATAACATTACTTCCTTGTTTAATCCAATTTATAGAACCATGTGGTTTAAATAACCGAACTATGGTTTCATCTTTAGAAAAATAGCTTTGAGGGTTTTTCAACCTATCTTGGTTAAAATTCTGATACAGAGAACCATAGAAACCTAAAGTAGATTCTAATTTTAGTTTGTCTACTATCAACTCAATAATTAAATCATAATTAGGTGTCATTATATCAATAACTTTGTCATTTACACTTACTGTTCTTGATAAAAAACCTATTAAATTTTCAAACCCTGAATGATTAGATAAAATATTCTTTCTTGCTTTATAGTCTGAATCTAAGATAAATTCAGCTGTAATTTCACGAATACTCTCTACAAATCCTTCTTCTTCTGGTCTAATATTAAGTAATGCATACTCCAAACCTTTATCACTAACCAATCCCTCATATTGTTTCCAAGTTTGTAAATATGAACTGTATTCATCACTATTAAATCTTTCCTCCAATTCATGCGCCAATCCGGACATTCCAGAAACACCTAACCCCATTGATAAACCAGTTCCTACAATAAACTTTGGAAAATTTGTCTTTGATAAATATCTATATACTATATCAGAAAAAATTGGTTCGAATTCTTCATCTTTTACATTCAATACATCTTCCACTTCTTAATCCTCCAACAATCCAGACAGAATTCTAAGCATTTCTTTCTTTTCCCATCTGTTAAATCATATTACCTCAATAAATTGAGCTTCGATCTCCTAATCTACTCTCAAGTCTTCTAAACAAGTATTTTAGTTAGTTTATAGACTAGTAGTAGGGTACTCTTATTTTTAAGTCGTATAAATCGTCGAAGCTGTCGCAATGGTGTGCCACTGATTAGCTGTTGTGGCTGCGAAATCCTTGTCTGCGTAGAAATCAGTAAATGATAGGATTTCAACTTCTAATTCTTCGATGCGATCAATCTGCTCAGACAGATAGGCTTCGATACGGCTTTCTGCGCGTTTGATACGTTGCAAGAGTCCGCCCATACGGATATCAACCGTATCCAAACCAAAGACCTTGTTTTCTTTCAACCATTGGTGACTAAAGAGGGCATGGAAGTTTTCAATCTCGCTTCTAAGTTTTGGCAATTCTTGTCTTGCGATTTCTTTCAGGCTTTCTTTGTCGTTTACTTGGTAGGCCTGACGGATGCGTCGTCCTACATCGACTTTGCTACTTAAAATCTGGTTCAACTGGGCCTGAGTTTCAAAGAGATAAGCATAGTTTCCAGCTTTTTCTTTGATTTCAGCAAGCGTTTCAGCGGCCTGAGCGAAGTGCGGTTTGTCCTGTTCAGGTGTCATGTGTCGGTCAAGGATCGGACAGAGAACATCCTGATAAAAGACATAGCGGTTAGGATTGATACCGCTGAGATTGCCTGGCAGATCTGGCAAGAGGTTGGCTAGGTCAATCTGCATAAAGTCCTCAACCGATAGACCTGTATTGGTCTGGAAATGAGTAGACAAACGGTCTAAGTCATTGCGGTAGCTGAGTTCTGCCCAGATTTGCAAGCTTGGTAGGATAGAGAACTGGGCTGTTTCCCCACCGTTATCCCCCCAACCCGTCACGATGACTTCTTTGATGTCATTGCCACGACAGGCTTTATTGGCCTCGATAGCGATGAGACGGCTGAAATGGTTGTTGGGTGTGAAACCGATCCACTTCCAAGCTCCCCCTGCAAAGGCAAGGTCATGGCTAATCTTGTGATGGTTGCGGAAATTACGGTTGTATTTTTCCTCGCTATCCTGATAATAATCCCAGTAAACCAAGGTCACACGGTCTTTGAGACGGTCTAGGTAGACACGAGTTTCCTCTGGAATCTCCACGTCACGGTCGTACTGACCATCAGCTGACATGAGCTTAAAGAACATATCACTCCACATCTGGCAGTGGAAACCATACTTGTCTGCAATATCCAGCACGCGCTCCAAGTGTTGGCACATGAGGAGACTACGGTCCACAACACCGTTCAGAATCAGGTAGCGTCCCAAACCAACCAAGTGGGCTTCATCCATCCCGATATTGACCTTGCGAGTCTTCAGTTTAGACAACGTGGCAAACATGCCATCAATCAGGTTATAGACCTTTTCTTCGCCGATAAGGAGAATATCCTCTACATCACGGAGCTCCTGCACTTCTTTGACACCCCATTTGACAAAGGCTGACAAGTGGGCCAAGGTCTGGATGCAGGGCACAAAGGTCATGTCAAACTGCTGGGCATAGGCTTCGATTTCCTGTAACTCCTCAGCCGAATAAGCTCCACGGAAGTAACCAAAATAAGGTTGCCCCTCAATCTGGTAGGTGTCTTCCATATAAAGCTCAAATGTTGAGTAGCCCATGAGAGCCAAGACCTCAATCATCTGCTTGGCAGAAGCCACATTCAGCACTGCATTTCGCGAACAGTCTGCCATGTAGGCCAACTCTTCGTAAGCAGCTTGTTCTTCAATCTCTACCTTATCACCTTCTCCTAGAGCTGTTGACAACAAGGACAAGGCGCGGTAAAGTTGGTGAGGTTTGCGATAGGTTAGTTGATAGTGTCCACCTTGACCTATAATCGAGATAGACGTTTGGTCAGACTGAGCGACTGCTACTTCCACATCTGGCAGAAAAATGTGATTTTTTAATGCTTCAATAGCTTGCGCTTGTTTGGGACTAAGTCCTGTAAATCTTACCATTGGTTTTCCTCCTGTAGCCAGTTGACAAGGGCACCATAGAGATTGGCATCTGCATGATAGGTGCAAGCTTGGATAACTGGTGCGACCGTGTATTCTTCGTAGGTTTCGACGAAGTCATCGACAGCTTTTTTGACGCCTTGGATAAAATCTGGATTTTGACTGATAGAGCCTCCCAGACTAATGACATCTGGGTCGATGAGATACTGAATATTGAGCAAGCCTTGCGCCAGATTACGGTTCATGCGCAAAATAGCTTCTTGACAAAGAGCATTGCCAGCTGCGGCCTCTTGGTAAATCTTGCGTCCGTCCCAGTCAGTCTGACCAGATTTTTCAATCACGTATCGAACCATGTTCCCTGTAGATGCTAGTAGCGACCAGTTGTTGAGTTTTTCAGCAGGTGCAATGGTTGTCATATAGCCAAACTCTCCCCCCAAGCCATGACGACCTCGGTGAAGCTTGCCATTGATAATCATGGCCCCACCAATCCCTGTCCCAATAACGACACAGGCTGCATTTTCAATCTCTGGGTGAGCCAGCAGTTCACTAAGTCCAACACAGTTGGCATCATTTTCTAGATGGACAGGTAGTTGATGATGAGAAAGAGCCTCATACCAAGAAAAGCCATGGATGTAAGGTACGGCACTGATTCCCTCAATCACACCTGTTTCTTGATTGACCGCGCCTGGAACACTCATAGCAATGCCCTTATAATCTTGCTCTGACAAGCGTTGGTCTAGCCAAGCTAGTAAATGCTCCAAACTTTCTGGCGTCGGAGTACTTGTCTTATCTAGTATTTTTCCATCAGGAGTCAGACTGGCAAACTTAATCCCAGTCCCTCCAATATCAATGGTTGCAATGGTCATTGTTCTTTACCGTAAAAAGGGGCGAATCAGCAGTTAGTCCTTACTCTTTCGCCCCTCCTTTCTATCTCATAGTATTAGTTATCAAACACTTTAAAACTGTTAGATTTCTTCTTTTTTGATCAATTCTGTGCGAATCTCTTGTGGCGCTAAGAGTCCTGAATGAACTGGATATGGTCGCTCAAGTAAGTCCAAAATGGTTTGTTGATGTTCAGATATGCGCACATTTTCTTGGCTCATATTGTAGTAACGGAGAACATATCCTTCTTCATTTTCCGCCACTTTAAAGGCTGTTGGGCAAACTTGTGGCAAGCTGAGCGCCGCATGACTCAAGAGGCTTCCAGTCGCTGCCACACTTCCTTCTTGTTTAGCAACTTGAAGACTAGTGAATGGTGTTTGGAAGGCTTTGGCACGACGGAAAGCGGAGAAGCGCTCCCCTGCTTGGTGGCATTCAAGAGCAAACTCGACTTCAAACTCACGCAAGCACTGAGCCTCTGGTGTTGGGAAGTAACCCCAGTCACCTAGCTCACCTGAGGCACGAAGGATGGTCACTGCAATGGTATCGTCTCCAAGGATTTCATACTCGTGCAATCCTTTATTGGCCACCGTCACCCCCTTTTCATCATCATAAAGGCTGACAAAGGCTTGTTGGTGTTGTGGATTTTCAGGATTTTCCCATGAAGCTGCTGGTTTGTTTGGTCGTGTCACCACCTCATAAATGCTTTCAGAATCATTGCTTGGACGCGTATTATGAGTCTTAACCAAGAGACGGATACGGTGGTCCTTGGCTGTGTTAGTAAAACGAGTCTTGAAGCGGATTTGAGGATTGTCAACAAAGACAGTCATCTCTGTTTCAAGAAGAATGCTTGTCCATTCATCTGAGCGTCCAGCTTCACGCGTCATAAACTCGATGATACCTCTTTGTTCCGCATCCAGTTTTTCGTCTGCACTTACTGGAATTGTCAATTCATGCTTGAGCAAGATCTTGGCAAAACGAGCTGTATTTTCCAAGACCTCATAGCCTTTTAGCTCGGCGTAGATAGGCTCTGTTCCTTTTGGTTGGAAATAGATGTACTCATTTCCGATATCACCACGGTCTTCAAAGCGAACAACATCCTCATACGCTTCATGAGTTGTCTTGTCGTAGACTGTGATATTCTCATCCACACTGACAGTTACAAATGGCGTATCAATTACTCCATTTTGGTAAATACCGTCACGGTGTTCTTGTTCTCCTTCAAGCAATTGGAAGGTTGTCCAAGAAAGTGGTGCCAGATGAACCGGCACTGTCACACGCACTTGTCGAGCGATACGAGCCTGACGGAACTTGTCTTTTGGCAAATCATACTCAAAATTAGCTCCTAAATCTTCGATTTTCGCTTCTACAGCATGCCCTTCTAAGTCTTCGACACGGTAGTTTGGCAAGGTCAAGGCTGCCATCTTCTTATAGCCTTCTGTTGGGTGCAATTCCTTGAAATCACAAATCGCCACATCAATCACTGTGCTTACCGTATCAACCTTGTCATGCAAGCCTGTGTTGATGACGGTAAAGAGATGGTCGCTTTGGGCTTCGTGGGTTGCGATTTTACCCTTCCACTCGTTGAGAAGATTGGTCTTAACAAAGTTTCCAACTTGGTTGACCTTGGCAAAACGCGTTTCCATCTCACGGTGAACCTCGTCCACACTACAGCCACAGATACTGTCATGTGGCGCATTTTGTAGAAGGACTTTCCAAGCATAGGTCAACTGGTCCTTATGGTTGTGACCACCAGTGATGACAGTCAATGGCTCCACTACTTGTTCTAGGAGGTTGCTATTTTCTTGGAAGGCTTGTTTGAGGTAAATACGTGATGAAGAAGTGTTGGCAAGTGTGTACCAGCCATCTGTTTCTTGACTGGTCAACTCACCCGTAACGGTAGATAGTTGCTCTGGCAAAGCACTTTCTACTGCATGGACATAGTCATCAAAGGAACTATGTACAAAGGTTACATCTGGGAAGAGTTCATTGGCCACACGAATGGCTTCACTCAGATTTCGCTGTACAGGCTGGTGATCACATCCGTTCATCATCAACCATTGGTTGGTCGAAGCATAGTCACGCACGTCTGACAATTTTTGTTTCCAAAAGGCCAAGGCTTCGTCCTTATCAACTGGGATTTCATTCCCATTACTATACCAGTTGGCAAAGAGGATACCGAGGACACGACTTCCGTCCGCACCCTGCCAGTACATTTCTGAAAACTGGGAAGTAAACTGCTCATCTTCGAGAACTTGGTTGTCAAATCCAATCGGCTTGACACCACGCCCAAAGGCCGCCACGTGAATGCCTGATTTTTGAAGGATTTGAGGAGCTTGTCCCATATTTCCAAAGGTATCTGGGAAGTAACCAATCTGAGTGGATTTGCCCCATTTTGCACATTCTGCTTGACCAATCAAGGTATTGCGAACATTGGCTTCACTGGAAATCAAGTAATCATCCTGCAAGATGTAAAAGGGACCAATTTTGAGCTTGCCTTGGTCGATGTAACCTTGGACTTTATCACGATTTTCAGGACGAATTTCCAAGTAGTCATCAAGGACAATGGTTTGTCCATCCAAGTGGAAGCTCTTGAACTCAGAATCATTTTCAAAAAGATCAAAAAGATTGTCAAATAATTCCACCAACTGCATACGGTGGCTTTCAAAAGGTAAGTACCACTCACGGTCCCAGTGACTATGTGAGATAATATGAACTACAACATTTTCCATGAAGTAAAACCTCATTCTAACTTAAATTTTAACGTTTTAAATGTGAAGGTGTGATTCTGACAAGAATCGGTGAAACTAAAGTGAGCTCCTTATACTCAATGAAAATCAAAGAGCAAGCTAGGAAGCTAGCCGCAGGCTGCTCAAAGCACTGCTTTGAGGTTGTAGATAGAACTGACGAAGTCAGTAACCATATCTACGGCAAGGCGAAGCTGACGTAGTTTGAAGAGATTTTCGAAGAGTATTAGCGGATATCCAAGTAATCCAAGACCAACTCACAGAACATCATATTGGCCCACGAGAACCATTCACGAGAGTAGAGAGTCGGATCGTCTACGTGGAAGCTTTCGTGCATAACACCTGTCCCACCATCGCAGGCAACCAACTGATTTAGCAAATGTTTCTTCTCTGCCTTATCTCTTGTTGTCAAGCCTTGAATAGAAAGGGCAATCGGCCAGATATAGCGATAGAAGGTATGAGAACTTCCGAGGCCGCTAGCATATTCTCCCTGGTAGAAGTATGGATTTTCAAGGCTCAGAATGGTACGGCGTGTGGCTTGATACACTTCATCATTGACATCACAGTAACCAAGATATGGAGCAGCCAGTAGACTCGGTACATTTGGATCATCCATGATGCTGGCATTTCCTAGACCATCCACTTCAAAGGCGTAAATCTTTTCACCCTTGCTATTGGTGGTGTAGGCATAGTTTTCGATCCCTTCTTGGATCTCTGCTTGGAGGCGTTTAGCGTCTTCCACGATGTTTTGGCTATCAGCTAGGTCTAGTTCTGCAAAGATTTCTTGCACATAACCCAAGACAACTACAGCAAACATATTGGACGGAATCAAATAGCTATACTGACAGCAGTCATCACTTGGACGGAAGGCTGACCAAGTCATACCTGTCACCGCAAAGTCAGGTCCAAAGCCATCATTTACCAGAGTATCTTCCTTGCGGTCTGTATCACGGACAAAACGATAAGGTGAATTCTTGTGGTCTTGTTCCACTGTCCAGAGATGAAGGATTTCCTTGGTCGCTGCGACAAAAGTCTCATCAAACTGACTGGTCTCGCCAGTCTCTTTCCAAAGGAGATAAGCCAACTGCAAAGGATAGCAAAGCGAGTCCACCTCGTACTTACGCTCCCAAATCCAGCCGTTAAGGTTTGTGTGGTCAGTCTCATGGTGCCCCTTCCAGTTCTCCTCAATATTAAAGGAATTGGCATAAGGATCCTTGAGAATCAAGGTCATCTGACGCTTAACCAAACCTGCAATGGTCTGACGCAAGAGAGGATCTTTTTTTGCCACATGCAGGTAGGGTCTAAGTTGTGCTGTCGAATCCCGAAGCCACATGGCAGGAATATCCCCAGTTAAGACAAAAGTTGAGCCATCTTCTAAGATTTCAACTGTATTGTCCAAGGTGTCTGTATAGCAACGCTCGAAGACATCTACCCACTCCGGATGGTCCTTAGCCCGCTCTGCTACTTCGTCCAGCCATTCTCTAACAATTTCTTTCGAATAAATCATCGTGCAATTTCCTCTTTCAAACAAGTTTCATGTTCAGTATATAGTTTTTGAGACAGAAAATACATACA
Organism: Streptococcus cristatus; assembly: GCF_019685515.1. Lineage (GTDB taxonomy): Bacteria > Bacillota > Bacilli > Lactobacillales > Streptococcaceae > Streptococcus. The sequence continues at coordinate 101,572 of NZ_JABFFN010000001.1, read as the reverse complement.
CAAATGATAGTCATTTTTCTACAAAATTGCTTACTTTCGAACCCCATATCTAAAGGTCTCATTTTTCTGATATAATGTAGAAAAACAGCTAAAGGAAATACTATGAAACCACTACTTGAAACCATCGATACCCGATTTGGGACTGCTAGCAAGCATGCCTTTTCTCGAGGAAATACCCTGCCTTACACGGGCGTTCCTTTTGGGATGAATTATTTTGTGCCCCAGACCAGCGATCAGGAGGGAGCTTGGTTTTTCGATCCGCATCTGCCCACCTTTCAAGGGATTCGATTAACCCACCAGCCCAGTCCTTGGATTGGCGACTACTCTTGGCTCCTTCTGACACCTGTCACAGGCCAGCTTGGGGGTGACAGCCTCTTTCACCGTCAATCCTCCTATGATATGGATAAGGCCTCTTTCCAACCTCATTATCTGAAGATTTTCTCCCTGCGCTTTCAGATTGAAAGCCAACTGACACCGACTTGCTATGGCGCTTCTATTCGTCTAGAGCAAAAGCAAGGCAAAGTCCTCTCCCTCTATCTTCACGCAGCAGATGAACTGACAGTAGAACAAATAGGTAAGCGAACTCTTGCACTAAGACAAGAAGGCAAAACTGAGACCAATAAAAATCCTCTGATACTGTTTACTGCCCTACAAATAAATACGGATATTCTTGCTGTCAGCCAAGAAAGCGGAGACTGGCGAATTGACCTGACAGATAGTCATGCTGAAATCCAGCTAGCAACTTCTTTCATCTCTCCATCTCAAGCTCTGCTTAATCTACCTCAAAAGGACTTTGACAGCTGTAAAGCAAGTGCCCAAGCGGAATGGGAAAACCTTCTCCACCGTTTTGACGTTATCGAGACAGGAGAGGCTGACCGAACCTTCTTTGACCACTGCCTTTACAGACTCTTCCTCTTCCCGCAGACTTTTTATGAGGTTGATGAATCAGGGCAAGCCATCCACATGGATCTGGCTACTGGTACTGTCAAGCCCGGTGTCCTCTTTAGCAACAATGGCTTCTGGGATACCTTCCGCACCACCTTCCCCCTCTTTGCCCTTGTCATACCGGAACACTATCGTCTCTTTTTAGAAGGCTTTCTCAATAGCTACCACGATACTGGATTCCTTCCAAAATGGCTAGCTCCAGACGAACGGGGTATGATGCCTGGTACCCTTTTAGATGGCATTATCGCAGACAGCGCCTGCAAGGACATGGCCCCCGACCTAGAAAAAGAACTCCTTCAAGCCATGCTGGAGACAGCCACTAAGTCCGACCCTCTCGGCATCAATGGCCGCCACGGACTAGCCCAATACCAAGAACTGGGCTACCTCTCTACCGACCACCACGAAAGCATCAGCCATACCCTAGACTATACCTATAGTGATTTTTGTATCTCCAGCTGTGCCGAAAAACTAGGTCAGAATGACATCGCGAAAACTTATAGAACTTCGTCACAAAATTACCACCATCTATTTGACACTGCGACGGGCTACATGCGTGCGCGAGATAGCCAAGGCAACTTCCGCCCCGACTTCTCTCCTTATAGTTGGGGACGCGACTACGCCGAATGCTCTGCCATTCAAGCGACCTTAGGCGTCCTCCACGACATCCCAGGCTTAATCCAGCTTATGGGCGGAAAAGAAGCCTTCAGCCGCTACCTTCTGAAAGCCTGTCAGGGTGCTCCTCTCTTTGAAACGACTGGCTATGGTTATGAGATTCACGAGATGAGCGAGATGGCTACAGCTCCTTTTGGGCAAATGGCTATTTCCAACCAACCTAGTTTCCACATCCCTTATCTCTTCCGCTACAGTGACTACCCTGACTACACTGCTCTACTCATCAAATCGATAAGTCAGAAAGCCTTTCACCCAAGCTGGCAAGCCTATCCTGGCGATGAGGATAATGGCAGTCTCTCTGCTTGGTACATCTGGTCAGCTCTTGGATTCTACCCGACCTGTCCGGGCAAACCAAGTTACGATCTCGGAATCCCTCTCTTTGACCATCTCCGTATCTACCTAGCTAAGGAAAATAAATGGCTGGATATCCATGCCGAGCAAAACCACAGCCATTTCAACTTTGTCAAAGAATGCCGATTGGACAAGACCATAGTATCTAGCATTCAACACCAAGACCTCTTGAAAGCTGAGCAACTGACCTTCACCCTCAGCTGGCTACCAAATCACTCCTAACCAAAAGAACCTTTGCATCGCGCAAAGGTTCTTCTTTTATGAAACTTGGACCTGAAGTTGGTCAACAAGCTGCCCATCTACCGTCAAATTCAGATAAAAGTCCAAGGTTTTATCTCCTGCAAAATACAAGGTTGGTAGCGTTAGCTTTTTTTCAGTCTCGCCAACTTGAAACGCAAGGACTTGAATCTCGTCCCGATAAACGACACCATGCACACCCGTCCCTGGTTGAATCGAAATCTTAGCTTCCAAAGGACTGCTAGATTCTCTTCGCTTCACTGTAAAGTGGACATTTTCTCCCTTGGTCACAGCCAGACTTTTTTCTGAGAACTCTAGTTGCTGAACAGTTTCTTTTTTCGACAAGGTAGGTGTTTTATAGAGTGAAATCTTGGTTAACAAAGGCAAAGCCTGTGCCTCTGTAATGGTCACGCGTATCTTCTGAACCTCAACGACTGATCCTCGTAAGAGACGTTTGTAGCCAACAGTATAACCAGACCCAAACTCCTGCCAGACACCATCCAACTCTACCTGAACATGAAAAGCAGCGATGCGTTGCCCCAGCTTCAAATCTTCTCTTAACTCAATCACATCAAAAGTTTTAGGTGATCCTAAATCGAGCTCTAATTGGATTGGCAACTCTGCATCACTTGCCCATGAACTGGTCTCTAGCCCATCTGTCAGATGATGACAGGCATAGTCTGGTGATAGAGCAGGGCCAGATACCTTGGCTCCCAGAGCTAAATCTTCCCTATAGAGTGTGTCACGGTAGGCAGCAAATTCATACAGTCGCCGGATATCCTTTTCGTCAAAGACTCCATCTTGGTTTGGCGGAATATTGAGTAAGAGAGGTGTACCCCGACCCACCGAGTGAAAGTAGATTTCGACCAATTCCTCGAGAGACTTGGGGTCCTGATCCTCATGGTAAAACCAGCCCGGCCGAAGAGAAACATCTACCTCACCGATTGAAAACAGCGTCCCAGAGGGGTCTCCGTGCTGCAGGTAATCTAATTCCGCCTCAGTCCCCAACTGATTTGGTTTGACTTTTTGCCACAAGGGGTCCCCTGCATAGCCTCGTTCATTTCCAATCCAGCGGATACTGATCCCTTCAGTTGAGAAAATCAAACAATCGCCCTGCAAGTCACGAATGGTTTCAAACCAAGTCTCAAACTCATAGTTGACCTTCTGGGCCCCTTCGCCTCGAGCACCATCCATCCATACCTCAGCGAACTTCCCAGCATTGCCATAGGCAGGATTTGACAAGATTTCCTTCAATTGCGCCAGATAGTAGGCATTGTAGTCCGCTTCTCGGTCCACGTGATAGAGGGGACTGTGAGCATCCCAAGGAGACAAATACACTCCCATGTCCATGTCAAACTCAGTCGCAGCTTTGGAAACCTCAAAGAGCAAGTCCCCCTTTCCACCCCTCCAAGGGCTAGCCTTGACCGAATAGTCTGTATAAGCTGTCGGGTAGAGGACAAAACCATCATGGTGCTTGATCACCAAAATCAGTTTTTTAAAACCTGTTTCTTTGAGTACCCGAACCCATTCACGCGCATCTAACTTGGTCGGGTTAAAACACTTGGGATCCTCTTGCCCACTTCCCCATTCTTGGTCATAAAAGGTATTGGGGCCAAAATGGATAAAGGCAGCTAGTTCATCCTCTAAATAAGCTAGCTGGGCCTGACTTGGTAATGGTCCATGTGGTTTTATTATTGTCATCATCTCATATCTCTTTCTCTTGTTCACAAAGTTATCCACAACTTGTGGATAAGAAAACATACCTAAAAACTAGTCTTTTCAGACTCCAGCTCTTAGACTTGGAAGCTTTCACCCTAAACAGACCTTTATCAAATAGCTTTGTACCAGGGTTTCTGCCAGCTCTCTAGCAAGTCACTAATATACGGAACTATTATCAGGATACTTCAACACCCTGAGTTGTATATCATTTCCCCCTAGACTTATCCACAGACTGTGAATAAACTATTGTTCCAGACCACTCTCTCTTTGACTATAACAAAAAGCGATAGCAGCGTCAATATGACTAAGATGCCTTCCTAAATCCCTTGAAAAGATTCTATAATTTGTACAATCGTAGCTTTTGCATTCGTCAGCTAGTGAGAAGCAGCCAGTAGAAAATGAACTTTATCAAATTGCGTACAGCACAGCTGTAGTACTATACCGCCCGCAACCTACTCAGATAATCGTTTCTAGCAAAAAATCCCGCAGATTTGCGGGATCTTCTCTTGTATCAATGTACCAACATTTCTTGGGCGATTTCTTGACCAGATAGGTTATCTGGGTAGTAGGTTGGCCAGTTATCCATTTCTTCAAAGAGGGCTTCTTGGCTGGTGCCTCCAAAGAAGATATGGAAATGTTCTGCCTTAACTGGAGCGATATTGTGATCACTAAACTGAACGTACTTGAACTGTCCAGCGTCCGCATCTGTCGCTTCAAAGAGGAAGCGCACACCACGATTGCCTTTCTTATAAGTCAAAATTTTCTTGCCGACATACTTATACGTAAATTTCTTACTTTGTCCACCTTGAACAAACTCCATGGTATTGTCCGTGATGTTGATCTTAGTCACATCTGTCTGATAGCCTTTTGTATAGTAGGCCTTGTACTCATCCTTGGTCATCTTGCCAGTCAACTTAGCCTTGTAGTCAAAGACTTGATCAAAAGTTCCATCCTCAAGGAAAGGATAGACAGACTGCCAGTTACCAGTATAGTCACTTAAGGTGCGGTCTTTGACATCTGCATCCTCAAAGTAACCATTGTGAACTGTCTTGGTGTTTTCTTCCTTTTCTGGCTCGATTTCCGGTCCTTCTTGATCTGTTGTCTGCTTCAAAGCCTTGAGGTTTTTCTCCATGATAGAGATATAGTCCTCACCAGCCTTGGTTGCTTCTTCTGTCAGGCTTTCTAGCGGATTGAGCACATCTAGTTTGACGCCCGTTTCTTTTGAGAGGGTATTGGCGAGGGCTTGTGAGGCATTTTCTTCAAAGTAGATATAAGAAATCTTGTTTTTCTTGATATACTCTGTCAATTCTGCCAAACGTGCTGCCGATGGTTCTGCATCTGGTGAGAGACCTGAGATGGATACTTGCTTGAGACCGTAGTCCAAGGCAAGGTAGTTAAAGGCAGCGTGCTGGGTCACAAAGCTCTTTTGTTTGGCTTGAGACAAGCCATCTGTGTATGCCTTATCCAAGGCTTGCAATTTTTCGATATAGGCAGCAGCATTCTTCTCAAAAGTCTCTTTTTTATCAGGATAATCTGCTGACAAGCTGTCACGGATATGCTCTACCAGTTTGATAGCACGTGCTGGTGAAAGCCAAACGTGGGGATCGTAGTCGTGATGGTGACCCTCACCGCCATGATCATGCCCTTCCTCTTCTTCCTCACCACCTGGCAAGAGGAGCATATCACCTGTCGCCTTGATGGTTTTCACTTTTTTCTTATCCAAGGATTCTAGCAATTTTGGAACCCAAGTTTCCATATTTTCATTTTCATAGACAAAGGTATCTGCATCTTGGATTTTAGCAACTGCCTTTGCAGACGGTTCGTATTCGTGAGGTTCTGTACCAGCACCGATTAGAAGTTCTACATTAGCGGTATCTCCTGCGACTTGTTTGGTAAATTCGTAGACAGGGTAAAAGGTTGTCACGATATTTAGCTTCCCATCTGCCTGCTTTTGATTGGAACAAGCCACTAAAAACAAGGCACATAGACTAGCTAGTAGTAAGCTAATTTTTTTCATTTCATTCTCCTATTTGATAAAACGTTTCAGTAGACTGACTAACAAAAAGACAGCTACAAAGATAATGGTGATACTAGCGCTGGCAGGTGTTTCCGCATAGTAGGAAATATAGAGACCTGCCACCATTCCCAAAAAACCAATAGCACTGGCAAGCAGCATAACCGATTTAAAGTTTTTCCCCAAACGAAGGGCAATGCTAGCCGGCAAGACCATAATAGTCGACACCAAAAGGGCTCCTGCCGCTGGTATCATAAGGGCAATCGCCACCCCTGTCACCATGTTAAAGAGGATGGACATAGTACGAACTGGCAAGCCATCCACAAAGGCCGTGTCCTCATCAAAAGTCAGGATATACATTGGACGCAAGAATAAGAAAGTCAAGAGTAAAACGACCGCCGCAATGGCAAAGAGGAAAATCACCTGCTCCTGGCTAATGGTCACAATCGAACCAAAGAGATATTGGTCCAAACTCATGGAACTCGAACTTTTCCCCTTACTCATCACAATAAGGGAGACTGCAAGCCCTGTTGACATGAGGATGGCAGTTCCTATTTCCATAAAGTTCTTATAGACTGTCCGGAGATACTCCAGAAAGACCGCAGCTATCAAGACAATGACAATAGTCGAAATCGTTGGAGAAATCCCCAAAACCAGACCAAAGGCAACCCCTGACAAGGAAACGTGACTAAGAGTATCACTCATCAAACTCTGACGACGTAAGATAAGGAAGGTCCCGAGGACTGGTGAAAAGAGACTCATGGCAATGACAGCCAAGAAGGCCCGCTGCATGAAGTCATAAGATAACAAACTAAGCATGGTCCACCTCCTGGTCACTCTCGTGAACGTTAAAACAACGCCACGGAGAGTCTTGATTGCGCACCAGGTGGATATTGCGATCCGCATAGTCCCTGACCTCCTCAGGGTCATGGGTAATCATCAAAACAGCCTTGCCATGATGATGGGCACTATGGTGCATGAGTTCGTAAAATTCATTTTTGCTCCCCGCATCCATCCCTGTCGTCGGCTCATCCAGGACAAAGATATCTGGGTCAGAAGCAAACATCCGTGCAATCACCGCTCGTTGCTTTTGCCCACCAGAGAGGGAGCCAATTCGTTTGTCACGATGTTCCCACATACCAACTGAGTCTAGACTGGCCTTGATATGCTCCTCATCGTGGGCATTCAAACGACGGAACCAGCCCTTTCGCGGATAGCGACCCGACTTGACAAATTCATAAACTGTGCTTGGAAATCCTGCATTAAAACTAGCAATTTGCTGCGGGAGATAAGCTATCCTAAGCTTTTTCCCATGAGTGTTTGTCTTTGAGATGGTTACCTTGCCAAATCTCGGCTGCAAGATGCCCAGACTCGCCTTGATAAGCGTCGTCTTGGCAGCCCCATTTTCACCAGTCAGGGTGACAAACTCCCCACTATCAACACTATAGTTAATATGCTCGAGGACAGGTTCCTTGTCATAATAGAAAGACAAGTCCTCTACTGTAATATACCGCATTATTTGATTTCTCCTACTAAAGCAGTTAAAAACCGCTGGATAACTTCTTGTTCATTTGGAGTAAACTGACTTGCCACTTGTTCATAGGCTAAGAGCGTGTGTTCATGATGATGGTGGTGTTCCTCTGCCACTGGTCGAGCCAGCTCTGTCAGTTGATAAAAAATCACACGCGCATCCTTTGGATCTCTCGATGTCTCTAACATGCCCTCTTTGACCAAAGACTTGATAGCCTTGGTCACTGCCGCCTGACTGACATTAAGGCGACGGGCCAGCTCCGAGTTAGTTAGGAATTCTTCCGACAAGAGCATGAGGATGTGTTCCTGAGTATTGGTCAAGGCTACGTCACTCGTGCAATGCCCGATCAGAATTTCATGCTGGTTCTCAGATCTCAAGATCACCTCGTTTAAAAAGGTATCGATTTCCTGTGCAAGCTGTCTCATGTGTTACTCCTTCCCTAGCTATCTTTTCCGTAAAAAAACTTAGATAGCCACCGATTCTTTACTGGTTAATTATATCATAAACCAAAAAAGAGTCAAGGGAAAAAGGCGTAAAAACGTTTCCCTAGACTCTTTTAGATATGAAATTTAACCTATTTTAGCTTTGGTTTTCGGCTCGATAAGATACCTGCCAAACCAGCTACCATTCCCATCAAGAGCAAGAAGATGGACTGTTCACTTCCTGTATTTGGGAGAGCTTTTTCTGAGACAACTGCCTTCTTGCTAAATTGACCTGCCACCTCATAAGTCAATGGCACATTCGTAGTCGCATCGCTAGCAGTTGCATTCGTTTGAGATGTTTCTACCGGCAGACTAAAAGTTGTAGAGTCCACAGAAATCGTCCGTGAATTCGGATTAATCTTTTCATACTGGGTCAAATCAGCAGTTTTCAAATATTCTTCAAAAGCTGCATCCATAGATGGGCCTTCTTCACGCGCGCCACCCAACATAGTGTAGCCATCACCACCCGCAGCTAAGAAGTCATTAGTTGCAAGATAGTAGGTTTTTGCGAGGTCTAGGAGATCATAACGACCAGTTGTGCGGTTTTTGACCTGGATGGCCAAGACACGTTTACCTGATGGTAGATTGGTATCATAGTAGACCTTCACACCTGAAACTTGCAAGAAGCCACCACTTGGTTCTAGCAATGGTTGTCCGTTCTCATCCAAGACCTTCTTGCCATCCTTATCGACCTGCAAGATAGATCCGAGTGATTTTTCAAACATATCCAAGACTTGTTGCCCCGTCACTTGGATTTGTGAAATGGTATTTCCAAACGGAAGAACGGCAATGACATTTCCTTTAGTGATTGGTTTGCCTTTTGCAATGGTTTCACGCAAGCCACCACCATTTGTCACAGCGATGTCTGTCGGATGGCTAAATCCTGTTTGACCATACTGATAGAGCGAGTCTGCCACGACGTTTCCGAGATTGGTTTCACGGACCCGAACATTTTCACGATCACCGTTGAGTTCTACAGGACTGTTTGAAACAATCTCAACCGCATTTTCAGCATCGTATTTTTGTTTAATGTCTTTGACTAGTTTTTCAACTTTTGGATTGGCAGTCAATTTCTTAGCATCAGCAGCTGCAATCAACGTAGGATTGCCCAAAAGCTGACGTGATTTGTAGATAACCTTCCCAACATTATGAAGGTAGCTTCCTGTTTGGTTATAGGTAACATTGTCGCCATAAGTTGTGGAAGCTACCGTATGAGAATGCCCATCAATAACTGTCACACGTTTGCCTTTGAGACGAGGATTTTTAGATAGAGCTTCTGCCAAGGTTGAACCACGCCACTCGATTGGAGTTGTGGTATCTACACCGAGGTGAGCGAGCACAACATAGTGTTTGTAGTCCTTACCTTCTGTACGAGCCTTGGCTTGAACTTCTTCGATGACCTTATTGACTTCAGAGATTGGATCTGTAAAAGTTACCCCTTTAATGTTTTTAGGGTGGGTTTTTGTAGCGGTTTCAGGTGTTGTCACACCGATTACAACAAATTCATCACCTTCCACAGTCTTATCTTTATCAACAATTGTAGAAGCTTCAAAAAGACGAGCTCCATTGACATAAGTATTTGAGCTAAGTAATGGGAATTTCAAGATTTCCTTGTATTTCTTAGCTTCGTCCAAACCAAAGTCAAACTCATGGTTTCCTACTGCCATGGCATCATACTGCATCTGATTGAGAATTTCAGCACGCGCTTCACCCTTCGTAGAGTTGGAAATCGGTAAACCTTGGAAAGCATCTCCCGCATCAACAACCAGAGTATTTTGATTTGATTTTGCACGCTCCTGCTCAATGACAGTCGCTAACTTGGCATCTCCAATTACTCCCTTTTCCTCTACGATACGACCATGAACATCATTAGTATGTAAGATAACGGTGTCCTTTTCTTCGCTTTTAGTAGATTCAACAGGAACTGCCGGATCTTCTGCAGATGCAACGGTTGCTGGAGTCTCTACCTCATTTGTTGGAGTTGCTGGCGCTGCAGGGTTCAACACAGAAGTAGGAGTCTCCGACGTGGCAGGAGTCGCTACAACAGCTGAACTTTCTGCAGGAGTTGTTGCTTCTTCAGCATAGACTTGTCCAGCTAAGAAGGCTGGAGCTAACAGGGCTGTCGACAAGACAGGTAACAAAGAACGTTTGTTCATTTTAAAATCCTTTTCTTTTCGTTTTTCCTTTATATTATACGATATTTCTAGAAAATTTGAAACCTTTGACTTATTTTCATCTAAAACATTCGCTATTTAAACAAAAAAGCTTGGGTTCAAATCCCAAACTTTTAGCTCATTTTATTGGAAATCTTTGATCTTCCCATCATAGGTCGCCCAGTCCTTGCTAAAGAAGCGGTCATTCATCTTGTAGTCTGGAGCTGGTTTCGGATCCGTCAAGAAAGGATTGACAACCTTATCAAAAGCCAGCCAACCCAACCATCCTAGATGAATGGTATCCTTAACAAAATATGGATCCCCTCCATTTTTTGAAAAATCAGCAATATTGGTAAAACCCTGACTTTCTAATTGGTAACGAATTTTCTCCACTGCATGTTGATACATCTCTTCGCTGAGCCCTGTGTACTCCATCCATTTCTTATTGACCGGTTGAATGACAAAGAGCACATTGACCTTTGATTTAGCAAATTGATTGAGGACCAGCTGCAAATCATTGTACTCAGAGGACTTGAGGAAGTTGTAATTTTTTTGATACCCTTCCCATTTTTTTAAATCCTTTTTAACCTCTCTCGTATAGAAATGATTTTCCATCCCCATATCGTTATTGGTCGTATTTGCTTCTGCGTCCTTACGAACAATTTTTTCTAACTCATCATAAGAAAATTGATCCGGAAGATCTTTTAAATAGTTCTCCACGTGTTCCTTGTACTTGAGTTTTCCTCGAATGGAGAATTGTCCAAAGAGAGCGGATTGCTTTTCATTGAATCGCGCAAAAATATCAATAGCAACTTGATCAACCTCTGATAATTCTTCACCCTTTGACAGTTTTTGAACAATGCCTTTTAATGCAACATTAGGATTCTGCTTTAACAATCGAATAGCCGCATGCTTTGCAGCAATATCACCAGACTGATTTTCCAGAAAAGCTGTCAACTGGTCACTGTTAAAAAATCTCTGAAACGCTGCGGGTTCATAATCTGTCTCCGTAAACCACTGAGGCGAAATCACAAATACCGCCTGCTTATTCTCTATTTCTGGCAAAATTTGCTGTAGACCAAAATATTGATTTAGAGAAGCTGCTCCTGCTTGACCTAAAAAGTAAGGACGATAGGGACGATGGTATTTCTCTGCTAAAACAGCTGGATGGACACTATCAAATCGAATCCATTCACTGGACCCTAGAAAAGGAATAAAACGCATATTTGGATCCGTAAGAGCCCTCACTTTTTGACTTCTCTCCTTAAAGCTCTCTGTACTAATAGAAGCCGCGGAGTATTTCTCCTCCGTCAGATTATGGCTTGTTGTACTTGGATAAAAAAAGATGAGTAGAAGAACCAAAAATCCAGCAATGAAGATAGGCCCAAAGATCAGCCACAAGCGTTTAAGCATTCTGCAACTCCGTAATACCTTCTACGATTTTATTAGCCGTATTCCAGTCATCACGACCGAACTCCGTCACTGGAACACGAATGTCAAAACGATTTTCAATCTCAACAATCAATTCAACCGTCCCCATGCTATCCAAGACACCGGCATCAAAAAGATCTTCATCCATCATGTCAGAAACATCTTCCATAAACAACTCATCAATAATTTCAATAACTTCTGATTTGATATCCATTTTTTATATCCTTTTATTTTTTAAACCATAAATCATTCAAAAATCCAGAAAAGATTAAGAATGAAACCATCACGACATGGAAGGTGACAACCATGCCAAGCAACTGAATCCAGCGATTCTCAGGTAAGGAACCCTTTCCAGCTTTTTTCCGTTCTTTATTGAGCGCTTTTTTCTTACGAACCCATGCATCATTGATGACTAGCCCAATCCCATGGAAAAGTCCATAGGCGATGTAGTACCAGGTCACACCATGCCAAAATCCCATAATCAGCATATTGAGAATGTAGGCTACACTTGAAGTGACATTGCGATTTTTAAAGACCTTCTTTCTGGTCAACACCATGACCATCCGCATAAAGACAAAGTCACGGAACCAGAAAGACAGACTCATGTGCCAACGATTCCAAAACTCCTTTAAATCCCTTGACAAAAAAGGCTTGTTAAAGTTGATGGGACTATGAATCCCCATCAAATTGGAGATGGCTAAGGCAAACATAGAGTAGCCCGCAAAGTCAAAGAACAAGTCTAGACCAAAAGTATACATCACCGCCAGAGCATAATGATTAAAGAAACCGCCTGTCTGCAAGGCCAAATTTTTCAGCGGAGGCAGTAATATCTCTCCCAAAACATGGGCCAAGATAAACTTGTAAAGGAAGCCAAGCATGATATACTTGACAGCCCCTTCTAGCATGTTCATTAACTCATCCCGTTCAGGAATGGTCTCATAATTTTCATTGAAGCGTTTAAAACGATCAATGGGACCACTCGAGAAAGTCGGCATAAAGAGAAGAAAACGTAAGAATTGCCAAATCGTTAAATCCTTAATGACACCGTCTCTTAACTCAACGATAACCCCAACAGCACGAAAGGTTAGGTAAGAAATCCCTAAAAATCCAAACAAAGATTGAGGTCCATGAATAGCAGGAGATACTTTCACAAAGACGATAGGCAATAGAGATAAAAAGCTAACTAGGTAAAATATCCATTTACTATCCCGTTGTTTCCTATACCTTTTGTAAAAAGATACAAGAAGTACTTGCCAGATAACATAAAGGATAAGAGCGCTTATTTGATTCGTCTTTCCACCTACCAACATGGTGACGATAAAGAAGAGACTAACGAGCACCTCGTACAAGGCAAAACGTTTCTTGAAAAAAAGACCAATAAAGATAGGTAAAGTCGCAGCAATTACGTATAAAAAGTACTGAAGATCACCATAAGGTTCCAAATGAGGTAGCTGTTTATAAAGCTCCATCATCTACTGTTTACCTCGTTAATCAAGCCCTTGATATCAATTTTACCATTAGGCGTTAGCGGCAAACTATCTCGATAGAGAAACTTAGACGGCATCATATAAGACATCATGATATCTGCTAGGTCTTCTTTGATAGCCTTGGTAATATCGATATCACGTTCAAACTGTTCACGAACGCCGTCCTTTAGGATGACATAGGCCAGTAGATTTTGTACCTTGTGGTCCTTGTTATAACGTGGGACAGCAACAGCCGACTCGATATAGCGAGACTTGTTGAGGTTTTGAGAGACATCTTCAAGCTCAATGCGATAGCCATTAAACTTAATTTGGAAGTCCATGCGTCCGCCATAGAGAAGCAAGCCCTCCTCTGTCATGGTTCCTACATCCCCTGTGTGGTAGGCCGGAAGGCCTTCAAACTCAAAGAAGGCTTCCGCCGTTTTTTCAGGATTGTTCATATAGCCTTTTGAAACAGCTGGTCCAGAAACAATGATTTCTCCCTGTTCACCATTTGGCAGTTTCTTACCTTCCTCATCAATGACAAAGGTTGGAGAATCAGCCTTGGTATAGCCGATTGGAAGGCGTTTAAGAGTCGTCAACATCTCTTCTGTTACAGCAACAGCTGATAGGGCTACTGTCGCTTCTGTTGGACCGTAAGCATTGATAATACGGGCATTTGGGAATCGTTCGCGCAGTTTTTGAGCTGTTTTAACCGTTAATTCTTCACCATCAAAGTAGAAATGCGTGATCCCTGGCATTTTCTCGCTATTGAAGTCTTCTGACAACATGGCCATATCTGCAAAGGAAGGCGTTGATGTCCAGATAGCGATTGGCAATGAAAAAATCGTCGCAAAGAGTTTTTTGAAGTCCTGAGTAATGGCAGATGGAAGAGCGAAAAGTGTACCACCCAGTGCCAAGGTCGGTGCCCAGTACATGACAGATAGGTCAAAAGAATAAGGGGGCTGAGCCAGCATTTGTGGACGACTTGGCGTCGCAAACTCCTTATCTGTAATCATCCAGTTGGTAAAGCTGAGGAGATTGTCATGGGAAATCTGCACTCCCTTTGGCTTACCAGTCGTCCCAGAAGTAAAGATGATGTAGTAATTATCATCTCCCTTGACTGGATGGGTCATCTCGTAGCTAGAAGCTTGAGCAAAAGCTTCTTGAACCTGAGCTAGATTCATCATTGGCGTAAAGACTTGCTCCAATGGAAAATCTGAAATAGCAATAATCAAGCTTGGCTCTGCAACTTCTACGATAGCAGAAACTCGTTCCAAGGCCGAATGGCTATCAATTGGAATGTAGGCATGGCCCGACTTAGTCAGCGCTACAAAGGTAGCCAACATCTCATATTCCTGACCACCAAAAACGACGACTGGAGATTTCTCAGGCAAGTCAAGTCGATCGATAGCTGCAGCTAAACTATCTGAATCAGCCTTCAGATTGCCATAAGTATGCTCTTGACCTAAAACATTATAGACAGGATATGTTGGCTGTGTTTGAGCAAAGTGCTCAATCGTTTCAATCATATCTTTTATCGGTTTATTAGACACTGTTCCTTTTCTCCTTTAAACTAGAACTCATTATAAATAAAGCCACCTTGTCCCTGCCCAAGGTAACTAAAAAAATAAAGCAAGCCAAGCAAGATTACAAAATATAGGGCCGTCCGGCCTAAAAATACATGTAGGTTTCGTTGTTTTTTCATAAGCTATCCATTAATATATCATTTCTATCAACTACAAATACGCACTATTAGTAACTTATCTTCCTAACATTTTACCACTTTATCAACCTTTTTTTCAACTGTTTACCATAACTTAAAAGTTCGTTTTAGGTTATTTTAAGATAAATTAAAATGTTAACAGTAAATGTGAACAAAAATTTCCATTTCTATAAATCTCCTATACCAGTCATCACAAATCAAACAGTTTAAAAATTGACAGCAAACACACGGCTCCCCCTTTGGGCATTTTTATGCTAAAATAGAAGGTATGGATAAGATTATTAAAACTATATCAGAAAGCGGAGCCTTTCGTGCTTTTGTCCTTGACAGCACAGAAACCGTCCGCACTGCTCAAGAAAAACATCAAACTCAAGCCAGTTCAACTGTCGCACTTGGTCGTACCCTTATCGCTAGCCAAATTCTCGCAGCCAATGAAAAAGGAAATACCAAGCTAACGGTTAAAGTTCTTGGAACGAGCTCTCTCGGTGCTATCATCACTGTCGCAGATACCAAGGGTAATGTCAAAGGTTACGTTCAAAATCCTGGTGTTGACATCAAAAAGACTGCAACGGGTGAAGTCCTAGTTGGACCTTTTGTTGGAAACGGTCAATTTCTCGTTATCACAGACTACGGTACTGGAAATCCTTACAACTCCATGACTCCTCTCATCTCTGGGGAAATCGGTGAAGACTTGGCCTACTACCTGACCGAAAGTCAACAAACTCCTTCAGCCGTCGGCCTCAATGTTCTTTTGGATAAAGACGACAAGGTCAAAGTCGCTGGTGGCTTCTTACTACAAGTATTGCCAAATGCCAAAGAGGAAGAGATTGCCCGCTTTGAAAAACGCATCCAAGAAATGCCAGCCATTTCAACTCTTCTAGAAAGCGACGACCATATCGAAGCCCTTCTCAAGGCTATCTATGGTGACGAATCTTACAAACGTCTATCTGAAGAAGAAATTCGTTTCCAATGCGACTGCAGCAAAGACCGTTTTATGAACGCTCTTGCCAGCCTTCCAAGCTCAGACTTAGAGGAAATGAAAGAGGAAGACCACGGGGCAGAAATCACTTGCCAATTCTGCCAAACTACTTACAACTTTGATGAAAACGACCTGGAGGAACTCATTCGTGACAAATCTTAATACACCCTTTACGATTGGCAATGTTGAGATTCCCAATCGTACTGTTTTAGCACCCATGGCTGGCGTGACCAACTCAGCCTTTCGTACCATCGCAAAAGAGCTCGGAGCTGGACTCGTTGTCATGGAAATGGTCTCTGACAAGGGAATCCAATACAACAACGAAAAAACCCTACATATGCTTCACATCGATGAAGGCGAAAATCCCGTTTCTATCCAACTCTTTGGTAGTGATGAAGACAGCCTCGCACGCGCAGCAGAATTCATCCAAGAAAACACCAAGACCGATATCGTCGATATCAACATGGGCTGCCCAGTTAACAAAATCGTGAAGAACGAAGCTGGCGCTATGTGGCTCAAGGACCCAGACAAGATCTACTCTATTATCAACAAGGTCCAATCAGTCCTTGATATCCCCCTAACTGTCAAAATGCGCACCGGCTGGTCTGATCCATCCCTAGCCGTGGAGAATGCCCTCGCAGCTGAAGCTGCTGGTGTCTCTGCTCTCGCCATGCATGGCCGTACCCGCGAACAAATGTACACAGGCCACGCAGACCTCGAGACCTTGCACGATGTAGCCCAAGCACTGACTAAGATCCCATTTATCGCCAACGGTGACATCCGTACAGTTCAAGATGCTAAACAACGCATCGAAGAAGTTGGTGCTGACGCAGTTATGATTGGCCGAGCAGCCATGGGAAATCCCTACCTCTTCAACCAAATCAACCACTACTTTGAAACAGGAGAAATCCTTCCTGATTTGACCTTTGAAGATAAGATGAAAATCGCCTACGAACACTTAAAACGCTTAATTAACCTCAAAGGAGAAAAAATTGCAGTCCGTGAATTCCGCGGCCTCGCTCCTCACTACCTTCGTGGTACATCTGGTGCAGCCAAGCTTCGTGGAGCTATTTCACAAGCTAGCACTCTTGCAGAAATTGAGGCCCTCTTGCAACTAGACAAAGCATAGTCTCACATCTACAACTCACAAAAACGGCAAAGCTCAAAAATGAGTCTTGCCGTTTTTATATGTTTTCATCTTGTAAATCTAATTGCTTCACTCTAGCTATATAGTAGGACATAATCAAAAACAAATTGAGGCTGATAATCCATATAGACCATTCATGAAGAAAATGCATCAATACAGCCAAGCTGATTGCGCCCACTATGAAACTTCCCACAACAATCCCATAATTTAAGGCCTGACGACGATATTCTTGGATATTTCCTTCTCTTCTAGCAATGCGATACAAAGCGGTCAACATCTTTCGGTAATTTCCAGACGTCATAAAAATGACATAGGGATGATCTTCAATCAAACTGCCCGTAAATGTTAACATCATCATTCCTGTTCCAAAAGCGATGAAAGGAACTTCTAATAGAGGAAATCGTGAAAAGAAAGGTAGAATAAGAGTTCCAATAAATAAAGGGAGCAGCATCTTAACCCGCCAGTAGGCCGTTTTGCGGTATTCTTTCATGTGCAATGCAAACAGAAATCCTAGAGAAAAGAAAATAATGGAGCAGAATCGTAGCATCGTATTGGTAACATTTGAGTCGTGCCAATCAGATATCAGTAGGAGAATATTCCCTGTCTGTGTCGCTACCAAACTATGGTATTGAATATGGCAAAACACATCCAAAGAACCACCTACAAATCCAAGAAATACTCCCATCAATCGTGTGTTTTGAGGTAAGATTAATTTATCCGCCATGTATTATCACTCGTTTTCCTTTGATTTTTTTATTATACCACTTTCTCTTGGAGAAACTAAGTGAAAAACAGTTGACTCACTCTTTTACAGAACGATTTCTAGTAAGAGTTAAAACACCAAATTTTATTATTGAATCAAGGCAACGCTTGAAACTTTACCATCCGCACCTGTTGTAATTTGGATGATTTTTCCTCCTCCGATTTTAGCATTATACTTGCCATCATCAAGAGTGTAAGAGTAGCCTCTAATAGAGTAGTTTTCTTTATTTCCTTCTGCAGTTTCTACTGTAAATTGGCCCCCTGATGAAACCGTAATAGTTTCGCCATTCGCTCCCTTCCAGTTGCCTGCTGCAGCTGAGAAGTCACCATCCACCATGGTTAAAACTCCCTTGTAGCGTTTGTTGTGTTCTGCTTGCTTGTCTTGAAGTTTGCGGTCAGTTGTTGGATCATAGCCTGACTGGTTAGACTGGGCTTGAGAGCCTTGCTGAGTTGAAGGTGCCTGAGATGGAGCTTGCTGACTAGGGGCTGCTTGTTCTTGTCTTGATTCAGGCGCTGGTTTCGCTTGTGACTGATCCGCCGCTGTAGAAGACTGACCAGAAGATGCCTGGGCCTTTTCAGATGAAGCTGAGCTTGAAGATTTTTGAGTCTTGCTTTCTTTGCTAGAAGAAGCTGCTTTAGAGCTTGATGATTGACTTGTCTTTGCAGAGCTACTAGTTTGAGTGGTTTCGTTTTTATTTCCACAAGCTCCTAGTAGCAAGGTAGAAGCCAACACAGTCGCTGCCATCAATTTGATATAGGTTTTCTTTTTCATTTTTTACTCCTTTGTAACGTTTTTGAAATATTAAGAAATCTTTTTGTAACATAATTGTAACATTAGGTTTTGAATCTGTCAACTATTTAGAGAACCTATTTTAAAAATTGTTCCCTCCACTATTTCAATTCGTAATCGAAACGAAAAAATAGGAAATTTTTTAGATTAGAGTCCTATTTTTTGCATCGTTCTTGTGTAATTCTAAGAAAGATAGCCATTCATAAAAATGATGATAAATAAAGAGGTCGGAAACTTTGTCCCGGCCTTACTTTTTATTTCAATCGATAGGTTTTTCTTGGTTTCTTTTTAGGTACTCGTTTGAGCCCGACTTCTTCTACATATTCTCCGTATTTTACGAGAAAGTTATTGCTGACGATGGGCCGACCAGGATTGATGAGATTGACCAGTTCAGTCCCTTCGTAGACAGTGAACTCTTCCTCCAGCAGATAGAGGAAGGTCGGATTCCAGTCAAGACGGCCTTGGATTCGTTTGATGGATTCTTGGATAATGGCATAATGGTCAAAGGCGAAGGCTTGCTCCTCCAGCTCCACTCCCTCTAGGAAGCATTTCCCCGTCTGAAAATCGACATCTACGAAAACAACATCCTTAGCATCGTCTCCTGCCTGAACGAGGTCTAATGCACGACTAGGTAGGTACACCAAGTGGGCAATGGTCACTGTCCAGCCCCGTGGATCACGCCCAGGGGTCGATACGGTCATCAATTGCTCGATTTTTTCCAAAGGTAGATCGAGATTGACTTCTTCACTCACCTCGCGCTGACAGGCATGTGCAGCATCTTCTCCCTTGTCCATAAAGCCTCCAACCAGAGCCAAGCAGTTTTGATAAGGGTGGGCCTTGCGACGGATCAGTAAGAGCTTGATCTTTCCTTCGACAAAGCAGTAAGCCACCATATCCACTGTCACACTTGGTTTTTCATATTGAGGGAGTTCCTGCCTGTAGTACCAGTCTAAAAACTCCTCCTGACTGGCATGGATTTCATAATATTCTTTTTCCGTCATTCCTTCTGGAATCTTTATGTCTGCCATCTTATGCCTCCTTTCGAACTGCCTTGGTCCATTGGTACCATCCCACTAGACTGTTCAGTGTGTAAACCCAGTACATCCCTTGAATGTGGATATTTTCACCCCACCAGAGGTAGATACTAAAGAGATTGGTTGCAATCCAGAAAATCCATTGCTCGCGGTAAAGACGTGTCATCAAGAGCTGACCAACACCATTGGTCGCATCGGTAACACTATCACGGAAAGGGCGAGCACTATGGATACTTTGGTAAGCAAAGCCCATACCAATCCAGATAATGGCAGTCAAGACCAAGTACTTGAGCCAGTCAAGAACAGATAATTTCTTAGCTTCAAAGTGGGATTCTTCTGGTTTTCCTTGGTCATTGATACGATTGGACAGCCAAGCATAGAGACCAATCGGCTGCATGACAAAGAAGTAAACAGTCGTCAAAACTTCTCCGTAAAAAGTCGCATTCATGGCCAAGATCAAATAGATAGCCGAGTTAATGGTCCCAAAGAGATAATTGCTTGCACGACCTTCTGCTACCAAGATAACACAGACAATCCCAGTCCAGGATGCAAACAAGCTCAGCCAGTCATGACTTTCCGTATTTTGCGTGAACTCTAAGATCAAGGGAACACTTGACAAGGCGATGAGATACAACCACTGGAAAAGGCTACGGCCGACAAAGAGATCTTTCCAGAGCAGGCGCATGATTCCTGCAAAACCGATCTTGCGGGCTTCCGCATGGACATTTTTAAAGTTTTCAATAAATTGTGTGATTTTTTCAGTTAGTTTGTTCATATTTTTCTCCTAATCTGCTTGGTAAATGGCATCAATAGCCACTTTGGCTGCTTCATAATTTCCTAGATAATCCTCAGCTAGATAAACTAGTGGAATGTTTGCTAAGTAGCGCTCCCTCATCTGATCCAAATGCTGGGAAAAACTATGACGAATATGGTCTTCTGCCATGGTCATATCTCTAAATCCGTCATTGACATAGGAACCGACAGGTTGCACAAAGAGAATCAAGTCCCATTTTTCCTTAGCCAATATCGAGACAAAGAGATTATCAAAAGTCTCTCCCGATAAGTCCCCTCGATCCTCAGTCTCCATGTAATAATCATAGTAGCCCTTGGTTACTAAGGAGTTGGTGTCAGCAATCACTAGACCTCGATTAGCATTACTATCGATTAACTTAGAGGTCTGGTCATACTGGCCCAACAGGAGATAATAGTAATCTTTTGGAGTCAATTCATCGTCGCGGACATTGTTTTTGATCTGGTACTCACGCGCGTATTCCAGACTAACGGGTGCATCGTAATACCTTGCCAAATCCTTGGCTAGAGTGGTCTTCCCATTGCTAGCACTTCCCATAATTAACACTTTCTTTGTAAACTGACGACGGAAGGGTTGAGCGACATATTTCCAATATTTGCTTGGGTTTTCTCGAATCATAGTCGCTGAGATACCAAACTTTCTTTCTTGCAAGACAGTCTCAAAGCCACGATTAGATAATTCCTGCTGGTAGTCTGCCTCTCCCACAAAGAAGATCAGTTCTTGTTGGGTTTCATCATAAGAAATCTCCGCTAACATTTTGTCCAACCACTCCTGCCAGCCCATAGGGTAACGGGGAAGATTGGTTTCATCTAACTTGCAGACAGAGGTTAACTCGTCATCACCAAAAGCCTCTCTGATATAGCGAAATCTTTTTTGAAGCGTTAAGCCTACCTGCTCCCCTCGGTCTCCCTCATATCCTGAAACGACCACCCAGACCTGATCACACTGGCGCTTCGCTCTCTGGATAAGGTCGATATGCCCTTGATGGAGAGGGGCAAAGGTTCCAAATATCACTGCTGTTTTCTTTTTCATAAACGTTTTACCTTTTTATGATTTTTAATATTTTTATTTTCTGTGTTTTTATTATATACTATATTTTTATTTTGTCAATAGGTTTTTATTATTTTTTATAAAAAGGTGTCAAAAAAAGAGAAGGCCATCTTTATACTGCCCCTCAAAAGTTGGATATAAAAACTCTAACTTTTGTGGTTCACTAGCCTTCTCTTTTTATATCTTAGTTCCATCTCTATATGAAATGACTTATCATTATTAGATACCAATTATAAGTAAAATCTTTGGGATCTTCAATGGTTAACCAATCAAATGCTAAATATCGAAAGTGGATATTTTTAAAAAACTGAATCATTATTTTCTTCTTTTCATCGCGATGAATGAAGTTCCAATCAAACCAAGGAGACCAATGATCTCAAGAACTAGATTAGACGCCACTCCTGTAGATGGCAATTTCTTCTCAGTTGCTGATGTAGGATTCCCTTTTGCCACTGTTTCATTTCCAGTAGCCAGTGGTTTATGATTAACTTCTTTATTCTGGAATTTTCCAGTTTGGCTCTCTCCTATCTGTGTTTGACTATCTTGGATAGACGGTTTAGTCTGCTTAGGTGTGGTGACATTTTGATTCTTAGAAAGTGTCTTAATCGCAAACAAACTGAAGTGGTTCGTTTTAAAAACAACTTGCCCATTTTCAACTTTAGAAGGAATACGCTCAAGGTCGCCATTTTCCTTTACGTGATAGACCTGAACATCCGAACCAGTCTGCCCAAGCGCGAGCCGAACAGTTCGTTCTCCATTGACATGAGTTTCCTTGCCTCCTTTAGAAAGAGATAAGTCAAACACACGAACTGTTCCTCCTCCTGTTTTACGAGCAATTTTATCAGCCAACTCTTTCGTCGTTACTTCCTTGAGATGTAACTTATCAGCATCTGTAGGTTTATCAAATACTACTGAAACTTTCGTCTTGCCATCTGCTGCTGTAAAGATTTTATGTGTCTTTGGTAGTGCCGGTGTGTGTGGTTTCTTACCCTCTGGTTGAGGGCTTGGTTGCATACCCGGTTTTGGAGCAGATGGCTTCTGATTTTCAGCACCGGGTTGTGCCGGCGTGTGTGGTTTTTTGCCTTCTGGTTGAGGACTTGGTTGCATATCTGGTTTTGGAGTAGATGGCTTCTTATCCTCAGTACCGGGTTGTACCGGTGTTTGCGGTTTCTTACCCTCTGGTTGAGGACTTGGTTGCATACCTGGTTTTGGAGTAGATGGCTTCTTATCCTCAGTACCAGGTTGTGCCGGCGTGTGTGGTTTCTTGCCTTCCGGTTGAGGACTCGGTTGCATATCTGGTTTTGGAGTAGATGGCTTTTTATCCTCAGTACCAGGTTGTGCCGGCGTGTGTGGTTTCTTGCCTTCTGGTTGAGGGCTTGGTTGCATACCTGGTTTTGGAATTTCTTTCTTATCTTCTTTCTTTGGCACTAAGTTGGCCTTCGCTACCTTCAATTCAGATAAGCTCTTCTGAAGCTCTCCTATCTGAGTATCTAGCTGCTTTTCTGTAATATTTACTTGTTCTAGAAGCTCTTTCTCCTGTTTAATGATTTCGCTTGCGCGATTTCTGACCTTTTCATAAGCAGAACCAGCTTCTCCTGTTAACTTAGCTCCATCTGGAACTGTCTTCATTTCTTCTTCAAGCTGACTGATAGCCTTCTGAAGTTCCACAATCTGCTGAATCTTATTAAAGGATGGAAGAAATTCGTTCTTAAAGTAATCCGCTAGATATTTCCCTTCTAAGGTAGCATAATTCTTATTCCATGTTTGCTTGATACCTGATTCAAACTCTTTTTCTAGACTAGGAATTTTCGCGTATTTTTCTCGATACAAAGCGACTTGTCTTGTCATCTTTTCGATTTGTGCATGGATTTGATAATAGATAAAATCATCTATAAACGTTTGGAGAGTTTTGGCAGTGTATGAACCTTTTTCTAACTGCTCTCTAAATGCTTTTATTTTAGCAGGAGCAATCTTTTTAGAATCCTCCCAAATATCTTTTTTCTGCACCTTATAATCACTGTTATTTTCTGGTAACTCTGGATAGTTATTCACTTCAGTCAAAGCTTGCTCTAGTTTTTTTAGCTCTTCCTTAGCCTTATTCTTCAAAGATTCTATCTCTTTCGTTTCTTCAGTCGGTGTCTGAGATTTCCCATCTTTAGTTGGAGGAATATGACCTTCCATATCAGGCTTTCTTTGAGGCTCAGTTGGTTTCGTTAACCCTTTTTTGAATTCCTCCACAGCAGCATTTAGCTCTGACTTCGCTGTTCCTAGAATCCGATCTAGTTCCTCTTTTGTTTGAGCTTTAGAAAGCTCTGATCTATATTTATTTACAATTCCTAAGGCATTTTTAATTAATTCACCAAATTTAGACTCATCCTCAGATTTCAAATCTTTTTTAGTTCTATCCAACAGCTCACTCATGTGATTAGAAAGCGATAGATTAGCTTCTGAAATTTGTTTATCTAAATCTTGCTGATCAGTCTCCTTAGCACTTCGTTTGTCTCTCGGTTTCGTTGTCTCTTTATTGCCATTAGATGTTTTGAGTTTTGCAATCTCATCAAGAAGACTGTGTTTAGCCTTCAGCACCTCTTCGTTTTTCGCGGCCTGATCGAGTTGCTGAAGCGCCTTTTTTTCCAACTCGCGTAACTGTTTGATTGTGGCATCCTCGTTTGCTTCTTCTTTGTTTAGTTTTTTCTCCTTTATGTTTTCGTCCACTTGTTCATTGACGTAATTTTGAATTTCTTTTTCAACGTAAGCTTTGTAAGATTTGAATAACTTACCTAGATCAGCAATAACTTCTTGTTTAATCGTTTGGAGTGATTTATCCGACTCGTTCTTAAAATCATTTACAACTCGCTCTTTGATTTTATTGATTTCGCCTACTAAAGAACTTTTATCCTCTTCAGTGATACCTTTTGTAGTTGCCATATCGCTAATCAATTTCTTTTGATGGTCGAGTTCTTCATTGATTTTTTTGAAAGTATCTTCCAGCTCTCTATAACTATTCTCCAAAGTTTCTAGGTTATCACGGTCATCTTCTCCCTCAATCTCTTTTATCAGGGAATCTTTCCGCTCAGTTGGTAGAGTACCCTTTCTGATTTCTTCTTTTAAACGTTTTTGAATTTCAGCGACCGCACCTGTGTTCTCTTTTGTAGAAGTATCTTGAGACTGTTCCGAGCTCTCCTTAGTCGGAGGAACTACCTTGTTTTCATCTTTCGATTGATTTTCTTTTTCCTTCCTTTCTTGTTCCATATGCTGCTTTTCATGATGTTTTAGTAAGTCTAGGTGAAAATCATTATCTATCGAAAGCAAGCTTCCTGTATCATTCGCCTGTTCGATTTTCTGCTGATATGCTGCTTTTTTATCTGCAGGAAGGTCACTTTCCGCTAGCTCTTTTATTAATTTTTCTTTTGCATCTTTCAAAGTTTCTCTAGCTGGTTCTGTTTTTTTATTATTTTCAGAAGAAGTTTCTTTATTTTCTCCTACCTTATCCTTAGATGAAGTTTGTTCAGTGACCTTGGCACTATTTGTGGGTGCACTCGAGCTCATCTCACCAGCATGAGCAACACTCCCCATAAAGAAGCTAGCTACTAGTACACTAGCTACTCCTACACTAAATTTACGAATGGAATAACGCATTCTTCGTTCATGATTTGATTTAAACATATCTATATCCTCCACGATTTTAATTAACTACAGTATATCCTGCCAATATGAATTGTATATGAAATTTGCTATATTATTTTCGCTATCCTTTCATTCTTCCATTAGGAATGATAACTTCTTGCAGTAATTTCTCTTCTTCTGCTATTCTTTGATAAAGAATAACCGCATAGACAGGAAAAATAAAGATAAAAGTTACGTAAGCATGACTCACCAAAGCTAAACCAACTAACTCAGGAAGAATATTTAAAAAGTAATTGGGATGTTTCACAATTCGAAAGAGAGGATGATCTACATATTTGTGATTATTGACAAGCATTAGCTTAACTGTCCAAATATCCCCTAATAGGTGAATGACCAGCAATAACATCAACATGGAAAAAATAAGCAAAACTAAACCAACTATGCTCATGCCATCAAAATTTGTCTTGTGCACCAGTGCTTCAACGAAGCAAGAGAGATAAAAAACAATATGAGCCATCGTTAATCGTTTTGTATTCTCAACTCCAAATTCTTTCCCACCATTGCTAAGGATTCGTTTTTCATTCTCCATCGAACGTTTTAAAAAAAATCAATCGAACGAGGAAGGTTACTAAAATAATTGCTAATACCATACCAGTATCCTTTCTTTTTTCTATATTTAAAATAATATTCTCATGTTAAACCTATGTGAACTTTAACAAAAAAGAACGGAGAGATTTCCGTTCTGTTACTTTATACAACTAATCTGCTTGCAAGCAAATTTTAAATTCCATTCCCTGTTCATAAGGGAGAAAACTATAGGACATTTGATAACTTTCTAGGATGTTATTCACGATATAGAGTCCTAAACCAGACCCTTCAGACTTGTCTGTAACAACTTGAGAGTGGTAAAAAATATCAAACAAATGATTCAACTCTTCTTGATTAAGAGGTTGGCAGGTATTTTTGATAGAAAGATAGCCATCTTGCTCGGATAGGATTACGCGCCCATTTTTATCTGAATATTTAATTGCATTACTAATCAGGTTTGTCAAAACCTTATCCAATGCCTTGAGGCTCATGACGACCCTGGTATCATCTGTCAATTGATTTTCAATTTCTATTCCTCTTGAGCATGCTAATTCCTGATAGCGAGATAAAACATCCGTCAAAACAGTCTGGACTATCAAGGTCTTGCTACACTCTGTCCACTCTTGGAACTTAGAGGACTCCAAAACTTCTTCGAGCAAGTGACTCATTTGATCAATTTGATCGATACTCTTTGCTATATACTTAGGGTGGTCTTTATAATCTCCAATATTGTACTGCATATTCTCTAGAATAATTCGAAGACTGGCTAAAGGAGTTTTCAACTCATGTGACGCTCCACGAACAAAAGAAACTTTCTGCTTTTGCAACCTGATAATTCGTTCATTTCTTCTCTCAGATTCATCAATGACTGCCAACAAGTTTTCATACACATCATTGATTTGCTTTCCAACTTCCCCAACTTCATCCTTTCGCGTTTCATCAAAGCGAATATCATGATCCAACTCCTGCATTTTACCTGTAACTTTTGAGATATAAAAGAGAGGCTCCAATAAACGTTTCGTATAGAAGTAGGAAAAGAGAAAAGCAAATACAAGCGTTGCTAGAAAGGTATAAGGGAGATAGAGAAGCATAATCCGTGTTGCCTCTTTATAAATATCCACACCTTGAATAAATTGAATGGTTACCTTTTTACCATCAACTGTCGTAATCTGACGGTCAATCGTTACGATATAGTTAGTGGGACTGCCTTCCTTTATTTCCAAGTCATGCACAAGGGAAATTCTCTTGTCCAGTACATCATCTTTCAAATGGGCAGAGATGCGAAGAGACTTCGAATAGGACTCCAGCAAACTAGGCAGTTCATGAAAATTTTTGCCTTCTAAGTACCTGCTCATAATAGTCGCACTCTCATTAAACTTCTCACCCTCTTGCTGAATGTAATAAAAAGGAAAGGTCAGATAGATGGCAATGTGGATGACCAAAGCGATTGCACCTAAAAGCGAAAAACTTCTTAAAAATGATTTGGTTAATAATTTAGGGTTTTTTATCATAAGCTAATTTTATATCCGGCATTTTTCACTGTTACAATGCAATCCAGATCCAACTTCTTACGAAGATTTCGAATGTAAACATCAACTACTCTATCAAGAGGCAAATCTGCAAAATCATTTGAGATAGACTCGAGTATCTGCTCTCTACTCAAGACCTGGTTCTTATGTTGGATCAAACATTTTAAAACCAACAATTCTTTCGGCTTAATTGCAACCTCCTCGTTCTTGACTCGAGCTTGGTAGGATGTGAAATCCACTGTCACATCTTGATAATGCCAAATATCCTCCACAACATAGTAACGCCTAAGCAAGGCTTGAATCCGTTTGACTAGGAGCACTAGTGAAAATGGTTTTGTCACATGATCATCAGCATAAAGGTCAAATACCTGCATCTGAGTTTCCTCATCTCCGAGCGCACTTAAGACGATTACAGGAATATCATGATTTTCATTAATTTCTTTTAAAACCTCAAATCCACTCCGCTTCGGTAACATCAGATCCAAGACCATCAGATGAATAGGGAGCTCATGAAATTTCTCCAAAGCCTCCTGCCCATCCTTTGCTAGAATAACATGATAGCCCTCTTCTCTCAAAAAAGCAGCTACTCCCTCTCTAATCATATCCTCATCATCTACAACTAAAATGTTCATCTATTTCCCTTCTTAACCTATCTAAAATTCACTCTTTTGCTAGGTTTACATTATTTTCATTTCATACGCAAAAAAAGAAACAGGGCTCTATTGAAATGGTGGAAATTTCAGGAAACTCTGCTCTTTTTCATTCTATACAAATCTTAATATCTATTCTTATTATAACCAATATTTACATATTGTCAACTTGTTTCCTTTGGTTTCATAAAAATAAATACAAAAAAGAATCAGGATTGCTCCTGACTCTCCATTTTTAAGCAATATCAAATTTTAATTGACCAGCTTTGACACCAATCTTAAGGGTCTTCCCTGCTACCAGTTCCCCCTTAAGGAGGAGTTCTGCCAACTTGTCTTCCACTTCTGTTTGCAGTGTTCTGCGAAGTGGGCGAGCTCCCATTTCTGGATTGTAACCGTGACTAGCTAGCAACTTCAGTGCCGAAGCTTGCAGTTTCAAGTCGATACCCTTCTCTGCCAGGCTAGCAATCAATGGTTTCACCATAATCTTAACAATTTCTTGCATGTGTTTGCTATCTAAGCTATGGAAGACCACCTTTTCATCAATACGGTTGATAAACTCTGGTCGATAAGCTTTTTTCAACTCTTCAAAGATTCGTTTCTCCATATTTTCCTGATCAAAACGAATGTCTTTCGCGCCAAAGCCAACAGTCTTGCCATCACGAAGAGCCGTCGCGCCAAGGTTTGACGTCATGATGATAATGGTATTTGAAAAATCAACCTTGCGCCCCTTGCTATCTGTCAAGACACCGTCGTCCAGAACCTGCAAGAGGACATTAAAGATGTCTGGGTGGGCCTTTTCTACCTCGTCAAAGAGGAGCACAGAGTAAGGTTTGTTGCGAACCTTCTCGGTCAACTCCCCACCTTCTTCGTAGCCTACATAGCCCGGAGGAGCTCCATTGAGACGGCTAGCTGCGAATTTCTCCATATACTCACTCATATCAAAGCGGATAAGGGCTGATTCGTCATCAAAGAGAACTTCTGCCAGAGCCTTTGCCAGTTCGGTCTTACCAACCCCCGTCGGTCCTAGGAACATAAAGGAACCAATCGGACGCTTGTGACTGCGAATACCTGACTGGTTGCGGCGAATCGCACGGCTAATGCTTGAAACAGCTTGATCTTGACCGATGACACGTTTGTGGAGTTCCGCTTCCAAGTTCAGATATTTCTTAGCATCTGTTTGCGTCAGTTTTTGGACTGGAATCCCTGACAAGCGACTCAAGGTGGTCAAGATATCAGATTCTGTTACCAAGTCTTTATAGACAGGGACTTCCTGCTCTTTTGCGATTAACTGGGCAGCTTGTTTCCACTTGCCATCCATCAAGGCCTTGTCTGCTGGACTCAAGTCGGATTCGTCCATTCTCACATGCTTGGATTTGTTTTGCACTGTTGCTGCCGCCTCATCCAAGAGGTCGATAGCAGAGTCTGGCAAGTGACGACTGGTTAGGTAACGATGTGCCATCTTAACGGCTGTTTCGACAGCTTCATCTGTGATTTGCACACGATGATGTTTCTCATAAGTCGCCTTCAAACCTTGCAAAATGGTCATGCTGTCAGCTAAACTTGGCTCTTCAATCGTCACTTTAGCAAAACGACGAGAAAGGGCTGCATCTTTTTCGATGTGTTTTTGGTATTCTTCCTGAGTGGTTGCACCAACCGTTCTCAAAGTTCCACGTGCCAAGGCTGGCTTCAAGATATTGGCCGCATCCAGAGTCGAGTCAATACCACTACCAGAACCCATGATGGTGTGGAGTTCATCGATAAAGAGGATTACTTTGCCATCTTCCTCGATATCCTTGATGATATTGTTCATGCGCTC
This sequence comes from Streptococcus cristatus, assembly GCF_019685515.1. Classification (GTDB taxonomy): domain Bacteria; phylum Bacillota; class Bacilli; order Lactobacillales; family Streptococcaceae; genus Streptococcus. Next base: position 72,065 of record NZ_JABFFN010000001.1, on the reverse strand, counting down.
TTCAAAATCTCCACGGAAACGGGTTCCCGCAACGACATTCATCAAATCAAGCTCTAGAACGCGCATCTTGGCCATTTCCGCAGGTACATCACCACTAGCAATACGCTGGGCAAGTCCAAGGGCCAGAGCTGTTTTCCCGACACCAGCATCTCCAACCAAGACAGGATTGTTCTTGGTCTTCCGACTCAAAATCTGAATCATACGTGAGATTTCCTTGTCACGACCGATAACTGGCTCTAACTTGCCAGAGCGCGCTTGCTCCGTCAGGTCATGCGTGTAGTCCTCTAGACCGCCACTTGGAGTCTGAGGCATGCCCATCATATTGGCCATGGAATTTTGCTTATCTGCCACGGTACGGTGGCGCTGACGCAAAGCCTTAAGGTCTTCTCTTGTCCAACCTGCACGTTCCTCTAAGTTGCGACGAAGAGTAGCAATTCTGACCTGATCTTTCTGGTCTTCATAAGAAAAACCTGCTCTCTCCAAGATGCGAGTTGCCAAAGCATTGCCATCATGCAAAATCGCATAGAGGACGTGCTCTGTCCCTAGCACCTTAGCATGGACCACTGAGGCCACATACTCTGCTTCTGCAAAGAGAACCTCCAAACGATGGGAAAAGGGTAACTCCGTAAAAGTTTCGTCTTGGCTATAGTTCGTTTCAGTCAGTTCTAAAGCAACCTCTTCTAAACGGTCCATTTCATAAGGATAATCATTTAGAGTCGCACCTGCCACACTATAACTGTGATTGGACATGGCAATCAATAAATGCCAAGACTCTAGATATCGAGCTCCAAAATGGCTCGCAACCATGTAGGCACTTTCGATACATTCATTCAATGCTTTTGAATAGTTCATCTTACTTCTCTTTTCTATCTACCTCTTGTAATAGCTGTCGGAGCATATTGGCACGGACAACTGAGGATTCTTCCCCTAAGACACGATCTGTTGCTACAGACGTCAGCAAGGTCATCTCCTGCTTGGTCATCAAATCTTGCTCCACTAAAAGCCGGAGAATATCCTCGTAAATCTCCTGACTAACTCGATCACCAATCGAGTAAAGCAAATCGCGGAGCATCTCATGATGACTGGAAAACTCAATCCGCCCTATGCGAATGTAGCCTCCACCACCTCGTTTACTCTCAACTAAGTAACCTCTGCTTTCAGTAAAACGGGTCTTGATGACATAGTTGATCTGACTCGGTACAACCTGGAAGGTATCTGCTAACTGGCTCCGTTGCAATTCCACAATACCAGATTGGTCTAAAATCGCCTTGATATAGGCTTCGATATGATCTGATGTATTTTTAAATCTCATAGTAAATCAAACTCCTTCTTTGAACCTTGACTATCTTTGACTATTATACCGAAATTTTCTCATTTTTAAAAGAAAAAGGGCGCTGGTAAAGGATAATCTTCACCAACTCCCTATTTTTCTACTTATCTAATCCCAATTCTGCTAATATTTGTCGTTTGTAGGCAATTTTTTGGACGTCCTTGTCCTCGTCTTCAGACCAATCTAGTTTAATTTCTGAAACAATCTGCCCAGGGCGATTATTCAAAATATAGATTCGATCGCTGAGATTGAGGGCCTCTTCAATACTATGTGTGATGATCAAGGTCGTTAGCTGCAACTGCTTATGAATCTCCAGATACCAAGCGTGGAGTTCCATCTTTGTCATCTCATCCAAGGCGCTAAAGGCTTCGTCTAAAAGAAAGAGTTTGTGCCCAAAAAGGTAGGTCCGAAGCAAGGCCACACGCTGGCGCATTCCACCACTAAGTTCATGAGGATACTTATCCCGTACGGCTGTCAGCTGGAAGGTCGCAAGGATTTCATCTGCTCGGGCAATAGCTTCCGCCTTATCCACCTTTTGAATCAAGAGGGGCAGGATGATATTGCCGAGCACCGTCTTGTGCTCCAAAAGGAGATCCTTTTGCAACATATAACTCACGCGCCCCTTAGGATTTTCCTCGCCATCAAGGACAATTCGCCCAGACTGGACTTCTAAAATCCCAGCGATTAGGTTAAAGAGAGTGGTCTTTCCAACACCACTTGGACCTAGGATAGAAACCACTTCACCCGAAGTCACCTGCAGGTTGATATCCTCTAAAATCTTTTCACCGCCATAGGCATAACTTACATGTTCGAGTCTAATTTCTGTCATTATTTTACAAATTCGTTAGTGAAGCCTTTGTCTGTCAAGTCTTCTTTAAGGATACCATTTTCTTTGTCCCATTTGTAGAAGGCATTCCAGCGAGCTGCGTCAAATTGTCCCCATTTTTCCTTGTTGCTTGCGTATTCTTTTGACAAGTATTTTTGCGATTCGATGACAAAATCACGTTTTTCCTTGAGTTCAGGTGCATTTTTGATGAGGATATCTGCAGCTTCTTCTGGATGTTCCATGGCATATTGGTAGCCTTTTTTGATAGCTTGGATGACTTTGCGAGCTTCTTCTTTATTGTCTTTCAAATAGTCGTTGTTTGCGATGATAACTGGTGAGTAGTAGTCAAACTCCTTGACATAGTCTTTCAAGTACATGAAGTTGGCGTCTACACCTTGAGATTTGGCAAGGATACCGTCCCAACCGTAGTAGATCCAAGCAGTGTCAAAAACGCCATTGGCAATTGGTGTGATAGAGTTTGAGTCGTTGTTTGGTACTTTTTCGACCTTCTCAAAGTCTCCGCCTTGAGATTCTACCAAGGTTTTCAACATAGCAAGCTCCGTTGGGTCATTCCAAGTTCCGTATTTCTTCCCAACCAAGTCTTTTGGACTGTTCACATTGTCAGATTTACGTGAGATGATTCCTGATGTATTGTGCTCAACGATAGCGGCAACGGCAGTGATTCCTGCCCCTTTTTCCAATTTCTTAGCCATGTAGTCTTGGAAATACACTGCAAATGGTGCCTTGCCATTGATCACCAAGTCAGAAGAACTTTCTTCAGGTGGCAATTTCAAATCAACATCCACTCCAGCTTCTTTGAAATAACCTTTTTCCTTGGCAACATAAAGCCCTGTGTGGTTAGTATTTGGCGTCCAGTCTAGGATAAAGTCAATCTTCTTGAGTTCTGCTTCTTTATTGTCCTTAGAAGCAGTCCCTTGACCACAAGCCACCAGCACGACAGCTACAAGAGCTGTCACAAGCGTTAAAAACACTTTCCATGTTTTCTTCATTTTCATTTCCTCTTTTCTTTTTCTAAAACGCTCTATTTAAGTACGTTTCCATTTAATCACATATTTTTCACTGATATCGACCAACTTCATACCTAGAAGACTGATAAGCGATACCAGAATAATAATGGCAAACATGGTATCATACTGAAACAGCTTTTTAGACTGAATCATATAAACACCAAGACCTTCAAAGCCTCCTAACCACTCGGACACCACGGTTGTGATAAAGGCGTAGGAGACACTGACCCTCAAACCTGCATAAAAGTAGGGCAGGCTAACCGGGATTTTAAAATGCCACAGGATTTGCCAAGGGTTTGCTCGCATCAGACTAAACAAGGTCAGCATATCCTTGTCACAGTGCCTAAAACCATCTAAAATACTGACGATGATAGGGAAGGTTGTCGTCAGAATAATCAAGACAATCTTGGGCAATACCCCATAGCCTAGCCACAAGACCAAGATAGGTGCTATGGCAATGGTCGGAATGGTCTGGATAACCACCATCATAGGGTAAATCAGATCATTGAGCCAAGAGAGACTATCCATGAGTACCGCCATGAGACAGGCAATCAAGACACCCAGAACTAGACCCAGTAAAGCCACTCTCAAGGTCGCCCAGCTATGGTGCCAGAGAAATTCTCTGTCACGAACAAAGGACTGGAGAATCTCAAGAGGAGTTGGCAGGATAAACTTGGGTAAAAGTTTGAATATTCCTGCTAACTGCCAGATTGACAAGACTCCTAGAAAACCCAATAGACTAATGTGACGTCTCAGTATACTTTTCAAGTTTCTCATCAATACTTAGAATCTCTCCTACATTTATTTTGACATTGGCAAAGACATTATCTGCCTCCTGCCCGGCCACTTCAAGCGCTTCTTTGAGAATGCGCATGAGCTCATCAAACTCCCCTTCCAGGACCGTTTCAAATGGTGTCACTACCATGGTCACGGACTGAGCTTGCAGATAAGCAATAACCTGATCGATAATAGCAATTCGATCGATCCCCTGTGATAGGGGCAAGACTTGCAAGGCAATGCTTGCTTTCATAAAAACCTCCTTTTCTCAGGTTTCCCTTTAACAAAAAGAAAACCTTTTCCATATATGGAAAAGGTGCAGAATTCGGCTAAGTATCGTTCCCTACGCTGGCATTACCCAGATCAGGTGCGGTCGAAGTTTAACACTTCCTCTCAGACTGTACACAGACTCCCATATCTTATATGGACATATAGTAACGCAAATACAAGGAAAAGTCAAGGAAACTGCTTACAGAAAATCTTGAAAAAGAGTTTGAAGACATATGCTTCAAACTCTATCATAGTTTTCTTATTTAGCCTCGTACCAGGTTGCCCCTTCATTTTCATCTGCAACAAGGGGAACACTGAGCTGGATGGCTTCTTCCATGGTTTGTTTCACTAGAGCTTTAACGGCTGCTAGTTCCGATTTCGGAACCTCAAGGACGATTTCATCATGCACTTGCAAGAGCATCTTGGTCTGATAGCCGCCTTCTAGCAAAGCCTTGTCTAGCTGGATCATAGCAATCTTGAGAATATCTGCTGCTGAACCCTGGATAGGAGAGTTGATGGCAGTCCGCTCTGCAAAACCACGAATGTTGAAGTTACGTGAATTGATATCTGGCAACTCACGACGACGCTTGAAGAGAGTTTCTACATAGCCCTTATCACGCGCTTCACGCACCACTTCATCCATGTAGTTTTTAATACCTGGGAAGCGTTCAAAATAGGTATCGATGTAGGCTTTAGCCTCTTTACGGCTGATGCCCAGATTATTAGACAAACCAAAGTCTGAAATCCCGTAAACCACTCCAAAGTTTACTGCCTTGGCATTACGACGGTCGTTTGGAGTCACATCCTCAGGATGTTCAATTCCAAAGACCCGCATGGCTGTCGAGGTATGGATATCTGCTCCCTCTTGAAAGGCCTTAATTAGGTGCTCATCCTTGGAAATATGAGCCAAAACGCGCAATTCAATCTGCGAATAGTCGGAGCTGAGAAGGACACTATCCTCCCACTCAGGGACAAAGGCCTTACGAATGAGACGGCCTTGTTCCAAACGAACAGGGATATTTTGCAAGTTTGGATCCACACTAGACAAACGCCCAGTCTGAGTCAAATCTTGCACATAGCGCGTATGGATCTTGCCATCATCCAAAATCCAGTCTTGCAAACCAATCACATAGGTAGACTGAATCTTAGCAATTTGACGGTAATCGAGGATTTTCTTGACGATTGGTGCAATAGGAGCCAGTCGCTCTAGCACATCCACGGCTGTCGAGTAACCTGTCTTGGTTTTCTTGGTGTATTCTAGAGGAAGATCGAGCTTTTCAAAAAGCAGTACGCCCAACTGTTTAGGGGAGTTGATATTAAATTCCTCACCAGCCAGTTCATAAATCTCCTGAGTTAGCTTTTCAATGACAAGTTCATTTTCAGCCTGCATCTCAAGCAAGGTCTCTTTCTTGACTGTAATTCCAGCGATTTCCATCTTGGCAAGGACAAAAGCCAGAGGTTGCTCCATGTCATAGAGAAGGTCTAACTGTCCATGTTCACTGAGTTTTTCAAGTAAAACAGGCTCAGTCTCAACCAATACAGCAACCTTGCGAGCCAAATGCTCCAAGAATTCCTCTCTCTCAGGGATAGCTTTCTTAACACCCTTACCGTAAAAGGTCTCATCATCGACTATGTAAGTCTGACCATAAAGACTCGCAATGGTTGAAATTTCATTGTTTTCGACAGTAGAGAGAAGGTACTTGGCCAAACGGCTGTCAAAAGCAGGGGCCTGCAGATTCAAACCCAAGCGATTTAAAAGAACCTTAGCTTTTTTAAAGTCATACACTTTCAGAGCTATTTTTTCTAGAAATTCCTTGAGGATCGGATCCTGCAAGAGCTCAAGTTTATCTGTAGCGTAAAGTTTATCCCCACAGGACCAGGCAAAACCAACCAAATCATCTGTATGGTAGTTTTCCCCAAAGAGTTCAAAGTGGAAGATAGAGTCTGCGCTCAGCATGTCTTGACTGACTTGGTCAACGATAGTGAAATCCAATCTTTCAGGAGCATCCGTTGATGACACATTTAAAGCTTGCTTGAGCTGTTTGAAGCCCATCTCATCGTAGAATTTCCCGAGATTTTCCACATCTGGGCCATTATAAACCAAATCATCAAGTCCAATCTCAATTGGTGCCTGAGTTTCAATGGTCGCCAGTGTTTTCGATAAAAAGGCCTGTTCCTTGTCTTTGATGAGATTTTCCTTCATCTTAGAAGCCTTCATCCCATCGATATTTTCATAAATACCCTCTAGCGAACCATGCTCCAGCAAGAGCTTGATACCCGTCTTTTCACCAATCTTAGTGACTCCAGGGATATTATCAGACTTATCCCCCATAAGAGCCTTAAGATCAATAAACTGAGCTGGTGTGAGGCCCATCTTTTCCATAAGATAGTCTGGCGTAAAGGCCTCAAACTCAGCCACACCTTTCTTGGAAATCTCGACCACCGTATGCTCATCCGTCAACTGGATCAAGTCCTTGTCTCCGCTAACGATAGTCACATCGAAGGAATCCTTCTCAGCCAAACGGCCTAGAGTCCCGATGATATCATCGGCTTCATACTGGGCCAACTCATAATGGCGAATCCCAAGATGGTCTAACAACTCACGAATGAAGGGAAATTGCTCACGAAACTCATCTGGAGTTTTAGCACGGCCACCCTTGTAGTCTGCATACATCTCTGTTCGGAAAGTCGTCTTACCTGCATCAAAAGCTACCAAAACATGGCTGGGTTCAACTCGCTCCAAGACATGATTCAACATAAGTTGAAATCCGTAAATTGCATTGGTATGAAGGCCATTAGCATTTTTAAACCGATCCAGCTGCTGATAAAGCGCAAAAAAAGCTCGAAAGGCAACAGAAGATCCATCAATTAATAATAATTTTTTCTTGTCCATACACCCATTATAAAGGAAAGCAAGGAAAAATACCATCGGAAAGAATAGGCAAATGGTAGTGAAGCCCTCTTTTTTATATTCTTTCTAGATTCTAGCTCCATTACTATCCACTCGATAGCCATCTACAGTAGTATTCACTGCTAAAGCCCCTGAAGCATTGACGTAATAAGACTTTCCTCCTACCTGGAACCACTGGCTAGACTTCATAGCCCCTGAACTCTCCAAATAATACCATGTTCCATTTTCCTTGAGCCATCCCGTCTGCATCTCCCCTGATGCCTTTAGATAGTACCAATGCGAACTATCCTTCACCCAACCTGTTGACATGGTTCCATTGTCTTTAAAGTGATACCAACTGCCATTTATTTTCTTCCAACCAGTTGCGAGTTTCCCGTTCTCACGGTAATTCCAACTTCCTCCTTCTTTTTTCCAGCCTTTCTCTGTATTGCTTAACTCTGCATACTGCACATATCTTCTAGCACCACTGTAGGATAGATAACCGAGCCACTTATAACCATCCTTTTCAAGAACCTGATCATAACTCACACTCTCACCAGCATAATAGTAGTCAATAACTTGTCCTGTACTTGATGGTTGGTCCATAATAGGCGATTTCCCCGTGAATACTATTGTCCCACTAGACGGAAGCTCTGAGCTACGAGCATTCTCACCCGCACTATGGCTAGTGGATAAATCCCTGAAATGAATAAAACCTGTCATCGAACTAGCCTTGACCTTTCGACGGTTATACTTTTCTCGAACTCCATAATTATACTCTTCTATCTCAATCGTATCCCCTGATACATTTGATACCCAGGCCACGTGCCCATAATAACCTTCTGTCGACCAAGCAATAGCCCCAACTTCTGGCTTAGTATCCACACGATAACCTTCACGACGAGCACGATGCCCCCATTCATTCGCATTTCCGTAGGCAGGAGGAATCTCAAAGCCATTTACACTACTCAAACGAAAGGCCGCAAAAGACGTACACTGGCGAGAATACATCCGCCACTGATCGATTTCAACACTACCATTTTTGTAGTGAAGCGGATAGTCATCTCCACGCGCTACACTGTCGGCCTGAACCGATTCCCCACCAAACAAAAAAGTACTCGTAACGAACAAAGTAGCCAGCCCTACACCCAACTGAGTATATCTACTCTTCTTAACTCCTGATTTAAAAAACGTCATTCATTCTCCTTAGTGATATAAATTTCTGAGGTTACCCTCGTTTATACTATTCGGGAGAAAAAGAAAAAAGTGAGCAAAGCTCACTTCATTTTAGGATTCTTGGTCTAGATAGCGAATCAAGTTCTTCTCTGTCAAGATATCTGAGTAGGTGAAGGATTCAACATAAACATTGGCTTGTTTGTCTCCCTCAACACCCCCAAATTCAACGATAAATAAAGATGGATAAACCTCAATTAACTTACCCAGTCTGTTTTTTTGACGCTTACGGCCATTCTCCAAAGTCATTTCAACGACTTGTCCCTCATGCGCCTTGATCTCTTCTTTGATTTTTTTCATCTTGGCTACATCTGTAAATGCATCTGACATCTTATGCCTCCCTCTTTGAGATACTTGAAAATTTATTGTATTCTTTTTGGAAAATCAATTCCACCGTTCCACGAGCTCCACTACGGTTTTTCTCGATGATAACCTCTACCTTGTTATTTGGAATTCCTTCCTCTTCTTCACCAGCACGATCGTAGTAATCGTCACGGTATAGAAAAGCTACGATATCCGCATCCTGCTCGATAGAACCCGATTCACGAATATCAGACAAGACTGGTCTCTTATCCTGACGCTGTTCCACTCCACGGGATAACTGGCTGAGAGCAATGACTGGAACTTTTAATTCCTTGGCTAGAATTTTCAACTGACGAGAAATTTCAGAAACTTCTTGTTGGCGGTTCTCACGACCAGTCCCTGTGATAAGCTGTAGGTAGTCGATCAAAATCAATCCTAGATTGCCCGTTTCTTGAGCTAGTTTGCGTGAGCGCGAACGAATTTCCGTGATTCGAATCCCTGGCGTATCATCGATATAGATACTCGCGTTGGCTAGGTTCCCTTGAGCAATGGTATACTTTTGCCACTCCTCATCAGTCAATTGACCTGTACGGATAGAATGAGACTCCACCAAGCCTTCGGCCGCCAACATACGGTCTACTAGACTTTCCGCACCCATTTCCAGTGAAAAGATAGCTACCGTCTTGTCCAACTTAGTCCCAATGTTCTGAGCAATGTTCAAGGCAAAAGCTGTCTTACCAACTGCTGGTCGCGCCGCTAGAATAATTAATTCCTCCTCATGGAGACCTGTCGTCATATGGTCCAAATCACGGTAACCCGTTGCAATACCAGTGATATCCGTTGTTTGTTGTGACCGAACTTCTAGGTTCCCAAAGTTGATATTTAGAATATCTCGGATGTTCTTGAACCCACTACGATTGGCGTTTTCGCTAACATCTATGAGTCCCTTTTCAGCCTGAGCGATGATTTCATCTGCAGGCTTAGAAGCTTCATAGGCTTGGTTGACAGACTCTGTCAACTTGGAAATCAAGCGACGTAGCATAGCCTTTTCAGCTACAATTTTAGCATAATATTCCGCATTAGCTGAAGTTGGTACAGAGTTGACAATTTCAACAAGGTAAGACAAGCCACCAATATTTTGGAGATTCCCTTGACTATCCAAAATCGTCCGAACTGTCGTCGCATCAATTGCTTCCCCACGATCCGACAAATCTACCATTGCTTGGAAAATCAACCGATGAGCATACTTAAAGAAGTCGCGAGAATCAATGTATTCTCGGACAAAAACGAGCTTACTCTCATCTATAAAAATAGCCCCCAGAACAGATTGTTCTGCCAAAATATCCTGAGGTTGAACTCGCAGTTCCTCTACTTCTGCCATCCGACTTTCCTTCCTTTTACAATCTTGTCAACAAGTTGTAAACTTAACCTTCTTTTACACGAAGATTGATGATACTTGTAACATCTTGATAGATCTTCACTGGTACATCAATCAAACCTACTGCTCGAATTGGTGCTTGCACTTGAATATTGCGTTTGTCAATCTTAATACCAAACTGCTTTTGCAATTCTTCTGCAATTTTCTTGTTAGTGATGGAGCCAAATGTACGGCCATCCGGTCCAACCTTTTCAACAAACTCTACAACCGTTTCTTCTGCTTCAAGCTTAGCCTTGATGGCTTTTGCTTCGGCAATCATTTCAGCATGAGCCTTTTCTTCTGATTTTTGTTTTCCACGCAACTCACCCACTGCTTGAGCAGTCGCTTCCTTGGCCAAATTCTTTTTAATCAGGAAGTTTTGAGCATAGCCAGTTGGCACTTCCTTGATTTCGCCTTTTTTCCCTTTTCCTTTGACATCTACTAAAAAGATTACTTTCATTCTTCTTTCTCCTTTTCCTTTTGTTCATCCAAGACAAGTTGAGTCAATTTTTCTCCTGCTTCTGACAGACTCATATTCTCGATTTGCGCAGCCGCTAGATTAAAATGGCCTCCGCCACCGAGTTCTTCCATAATGCGTTGCACATTGATTTTACTACGGCTTCGAGCCGAGATGGAGATAAATCCTTGTGTATTTTTTGCTAGAACGAAGCTGGCTTCAATGCCAGACATAGCCAACATAGCATCGGCAGCCTTACTGATGACAACTGTGTCATAAGACATTGAGTTCTTAGCTTGGGCAATCAAGATATCTGAACCTAGCTTATGACCTTGTAAAATGAGTTCATTTACCTCACGGTATTCTTCAAAATCTGTCGCAGCAATCTCCTGAATCGCGATGCTGTCGCTTCCACGTGTTCGAAGGTAGCTAGCCACATCAAAAGTTCGACTCGTTACTCGAGACGTAAAGTTTTTGGTATCCAGCATCATACCAGCCATCAAAACACTGGCCTGCATACGACTTAAACGATTTTTCTTAGAATTTTGGAACTGAATCAATTCTGTGACCAGCTCACTGGCACTACTTGCCCCACTTTCAATATAGGTGATGACTGCATTCTCAGGGAAATCCTGGTCACGTCTATGATGGTCAATAACAATGGTTTGAGTAAACAAATTATAAAAATCTTTCGATAAGGTCAAAGCCGTCTTGGAGTGATCCACTAAAATCAATAACGAACGGCTTGTAACTAGCTTCATCGCATCTGTAAGAGATAAGAGTTTCGTAGTATCTTCCTTCTTTAAGAACTGGATAGCACGCTCGATATCTGCTGACATTTTATCTGCATCATAGACAGCATAACTGCTCTCAATAATATTACTTGCAAACAACTGCATACCGACAGCAGAGCCCAAGGCATCCATATCTAGATTTTTATGACCGACTACAAAAACCTGGTCAACACTTCGAATCTTATCAGAAATGGCTGTCATCATGGCTCTCGTACGTGTACGAGTACGTTTGATAGACGCAGCAGTTCCTCCACCGAAGTAGACTGGATTCTTGGTCTCATCATTTTCCTTGACCACCACCTGGTCACCACCGCGAACTTCTGCTAAGTTCAAGTTGAGCAAGGCAATTTTCCCTATCTCTTCATGATTTCCATCACCATAAGAAAATCCCATACTTAAAGTTAGGGGTAGCTGCCTCTGTTTTGATTCTTCTCGGAAAGCATCAATAACAGAGAATTTGTCATTCATCAATTCCTCGAGTACTGTGTAATCTGTGAATAAATAAAAACGATCCATCCCCACACGGCGAGAAAACATAGCATACTTACTAGCAAATTCTGAAACAAAATTAGCTACAAAGCTATTGATATGGCTGATATCAGAGTCAGACGTCGCATCCTCCAAATCATCGTAATTATCCACTGAGATGACCCCAATGACTGGACGACTAGTTACCAATTCGACAGTCGCTTCGTACTCCCCAGAAACATCAAAGAAATATAAAACACCCGAATTCTTGTCCATATGAACAGCATATCGTGTTTCGCCCAAGGTAGCATACGAACCTGGATTTCCAACAGAAGCCTTGATGATGGTTTGAATTAACTCAACATCAATTTCCCCTTCTTCAGTAGTCAAAATCAGCTCAGCATAGGGATTAAACCATTCCACTTCGCCACTAGATAAGTCTAATTTCAGGACTCCAACCGGCATTTGATCAAGCAAAGTACTCAAGCTATTTTCGGCTTGGTGATTTACATATTGGATTTGTTCAATTTCGCTCTTTTCGTACTGTTTTTTTTGCCATACAAATAAAAGCAGATAAAGCAGTACAAATAAAAATAAAACAGTGATTGTTACAGCAAGATTATGTGAAAAAATAATCAGCAAAGTTAAGATTCCGAAAGTTGCAAGTCCTAGCAAGACTGCAGAAAACGGGATTAAATTATTTTTTTTCATTCTAAACCTCTTGCGCATTATTATATCACAAAAGCCCTTAAAAAGCGACCTTTAAAGAGAAAGCACTGCTTTTATTATAGCAAGATGCTCTTAAAGAAACCATATATAAAAAAGGATAGCAAATGCCTCGCTCTCCTTTTTCCACATCAGTGCAGAATCTTCCACCTAGATTACATTATTCACCTAATTCTAGTCGAATGTCTTGTAGGCACTCTTGCGCCTGTTTCACAATTGATTCTAAAATAGTCTTACATGGTTTGATGTCTTTCACCAAACCCGCAATTTGTCCGCTCATCATTGAACCATGAACTGTATCACCTTCATAGACAGCCTTAGATAGGGAACCGATCGTAATTTCTTCCAGTTCCTCTCGGTTTGTACCTTTCTGCTCTAATTCAATGTAGTGATCCGTCATCTCATTGCGAATACAACGAACTGGCGCTCCCGCGATGCGACCTGTAACCGCAGTCGCTGTATCACTTGCCGCCAAAATAGCTTCTTTATAGGCTGGAGAAATCGGGCATTCTTCTGAAGCAAGAAAAACTGTTCCCATTTGAACTCCTTGTGCACCTAGTGCAATCGCAGCAGCAAGTCCACGACCATCTGCCACACCTCCTGCAGCAATGACTGGAATCGTTACAGCATCAACGATTTGTGGGATAAGAGCCATTGTATTGGTCTCTCCAATATGGCCACCAGCTTCTGAACCTTCAGCGATTACAGCATCAACTCCCAATTCTTGCATTTTTTGAGCATGCTTGACACTGGCAATAACTGGAATAACCTTGATTCCTGCTTCTTTCAAGTAAGGCATGATATGCTTAGGAGTTCCTGCACCTGTAGTTACCACTGGAACCTTTTCTTCGATGATAACGGTCACAATATCCTTGATATTTTTCATCATCAACATGATGTTGACACCAAAAGGCTTATCTGTCAACTTTCTCAGTTCACGAATTTCTTCTCGCAACTGCTCTCCGGTCATACCACCCGAAGCGATAATTCCCAGACCTCCAGCCTCAGAAACAGCTGCTGCTAGTTGATAGTGTGAGATTTGAGCCATAGCCCCTTGGAAAATTGGATATTGAATCTGTAAAAGTTTTGTAATTGACATATGAGTCCTCCTTTTATTTTCTGTTGATTCTTGTTGGCAAATGGATGCATGATGCACCAATATCCCCGTCAACAAGAAAATGTTATATTTGTCTCCTCATATTCTGCTATCCTAAAAAGTCTGGCTTACGATCCTGCTGATCTGTAAAAGGAATAAGTGGGGGGCGAGAACGTAGAACATAATCTACAAATTCCTTCCCATCCTTGTCAAACTCTACCACCGCGAAAAATTGATCATGGTAAAAGAAAAACTTATAATGATTCTCAAAAGCCTGACGCAACCACTTCTTTTTGGCTAAAATTGATTTCATAGGATAATCATCAACTGCTGGAACCCAGAGAGGATTCCGATGAACATGTGATAACATCAAGTCCCCCATATGGATCATCGTATCTTTCCCCTGTTTGAGCAAGATAATACTGTGGCCATTGCTGTGACCACTTGTGTGAATCATTTGGATTTCTGGAATGACATTGATATACTCTAAGAAAGTCGTCACCTGATCTTGAATCGGTTCCCAATTTTCTCTCAGATAAGTTCCCCGCGTTCGATCATTAGGGTTTCTCATCTCATACCATTCGACATCATTCACAATAATCTTGGCGTTTGGATACTTGGAAACCAGCTTCCCTTGATCATTCACATACGTCAAGCCACCAGAATGATCGTGGTGCATATGTGTCATCAGCACGATGTCAATGTCTTCAGGCGATAGTCCTAAAAGAGCTAAACTTTCTTCTACCCGACTTTCAGACAAGATTCCTAAGTTACGCCTTTGTTTATCGGATAATTTTGCTGTATCAAAACTTGCATCTATCAAGTAATTTTTACCCTTGTACTGGATCAAAATAGGATCCGTCAATTCTGCCATCATATTAGCATCATTTGTTGGGTAGTAACGAGACCACACAACTTTCGGAACCGGACCAAAAAGAGTCCCTGCATCCGTCAATTTATCGGCTCCACGTAGCCATGTCAGTTTCATATCATGAAATTGATATTCCTGTAAGGTGAGTTCTGCCATGCTTTACTCCTTTATCCATTGGGCTGCTATTCTTTTACGAATCGAATCCCCAGATTTTCCATAGATTTCAATCGTTTTGGCATCCTTTAGATAACGGTCTATGGGGATGTCATCCAAGGTTTGAAGAGGTCCAATTAATCTAATAATTTCCTCAGAAATCTCAATTGCTACTTTTGTCGTATAAAGTTTTATCTGAGATACAAAGAGAGAATCCGCCTTCATCCTGTCCTTGTAGGAGGCAAAGTAAGATTCAGCCGCACACAGCTTAGTATACAAGTCTGCAAATTGATATTGATAGACTGTCGCATCGATTAATCGTTTCCCAAATCCTCTTTTGACCTTTACAAAAGCCAGACCTGTTTCAAAAGCTCCCTCAGAGATACCAATAGAGATTGCGCTTAATCCTAGCTGTAATTTTTTGATAATATCATTTAACTGAGTTTCCCCATTTAAGGTCAATCCTAGCAGACTATCTTCTGGCAATATGACCTGGTCAAAAGTTACCGAATTCACAGGTAAACCCTGTAAACCAGGTTTTGCTATATCATCTCCAAAAGCAACCCCCGGTCGAGTCGTATCAACAATGAAAAATCCATATCCATCTTCTCCGTTAGTTTCCTGAACCTTGGCTAAGATTAACAAAATATCTGTATAGCGGCAATTTGATACAATTGACTTTTTCCCAGTTAAAGACCAACCTGCCTCTGTTTTCCTTGCGGTTGTTGCAATAACCTCCAAGCTTTCCATCAATTTTCCTTCGGAAAATCCCAAGCCAGCTAAGATTTCTCCCCTTACTAATGGTTCTACATAACGCGATTTTTGTTCCTGACTTCCATATCGTAAAATAGGATAGATACCATAACATGCCTGAGTTAGCAGAACAGCAGAAAAAGCAGGGAAATCTTTTGAAATCAAGCGAATAAAGGTCAAAAACTCGGTTCTCAAAACAGAATCTTGACTATCTAAAAGCAAGGAAAAGATATCAAATCGCTCAATAAACTGATAAAGCAATTCTCTAGGGAACTGTTGTTCATCCTCACGAGACTTGAAATAGTCCCGAATCAACACTTTCACGTCTGCCTTCAATTCTCGCGCCAGCACGTCATTATAGGTCATCACATTCACCTCAGCTTAGTTGTCAAAAAACGGTTGGTAATAATCTTTCAACAATTCTTCATATATATAAGACTCTACTTCATTGTAGGAGTTTTTATAGGGTCTACAAAACCAAATATTAAATGGAATAGGATCCTTGAATCTAACTGCCTTAAAACGACTCTTGTCCACAAAATATTCAACCGGCCTTGGTAAAAGAGCAATCAAATCTGTCTGATGAGTTGATTCAACTAGGAAGTCCCAAGTAGAGGAAAGATAAGCAAATTTAGCCTCAATTCGTTGTGAACGAAGTTTTTCTGTCACTAAATCATAAGTCGTAAATGTTTTGTTGAAGGTTGCCAATTCATAACCAGCAATATCAGACCATTCCAACAAGCTTTTCTGAGCCAGCGGATGATCCTTATCCATATAAGCAACGTATTCATCCAATTGAATGATATGTTGTTCATATTTTTTAGCATCCAGGCTCGTAGGCTCTATCAGAATAGAGAGATTCAAATCTCCATCAACCATTTTTTGACGAATTTCCTTCCCTCCACCTTCCGTAACCTGGATATGGATATGAGGATTATTTTTCAGAAAATGAGGCAAAGCACTAGCAAAATAAACTCGTAAAATCAAGGACGGAATACCAAGATTAATGGTGCCCTTTTGCTTTTGAGCTTCTATATGGATCATGGAAAGCATTTCTTCATGTCGATTCACAATCTCGGTCGCATAACGATAAATTTTGCGTCCCGTCTCTGTTAAACTTTCTAATCTTCCATTCTTGCGATTGAATAATTGAACCCCTTCAGCTGCTTCAAAATTTGTCACGAATTGACTCAAGGCTGATTGACTAATGTGAATCTTCTTTGCAGCAATGGAAAGGTTGCATCCGCATTCTATGATATTGATGAAATAGTTCATTTGGATAATATCCACTTACCCATCACCTAGCTTTCCTTCACTATTTTAGTAAGTCAATTAGACAACTATTCTAGTGTTTGATAGTTGTCTACTGACTTTTTATCGAAATAACATTTCGAATACTTCATTTTAACGTTGTATATAAAGCGCTTACAATACTATCTAGTTTATATCATAACACACTAAGTAGAAAATAGCTCTTTTTTTGCTTAAATCGGCATTGTTTTTAGGTCTTCTGCGACAATGACTTCCCCAGCTGTTTTTTCAAGAACTTCTTCTAATGTCACACCAGGAGCCAACTCTTTCAATAAGAATTTACCATCTTTGAATCCAAAAACAGCTAAATCAGTAATAACGAGATCTAACACTCCCTTAGCTGAAAGTGGCAAGGTACATTCTTTCAACAACTTGGATTCCCCATCAGCAGTTGTGTGTTGAATAGCCCCGATTACACGCTTAGCACCTACCAATAAGTCCATTGCGCCACCCATACCAGGAGCAAATTTCCCTGGGATAATCCAGTTCGCAATGCTACCATCTTGGCTGACTTCTAGCGCTCCCAGAACGGTTGCATCCACGTGTCCACCACGAATAATGGCAAAGGAAGTTTGTAGATCAAACAAGGCTGCTCCGGGCAACAATGTGATAGGAGCTCCACCAGAGTTCGCTAAATTGGCATTATAGGTGTCCTTAGTTGGTGTTTCTCCAAATCGAAGGGCGCCATTTTCTGCCTGCAAAATAACATTTACTCCTTCCGGAATATAATCAGCAGAAGCGTTTGGAATCCCAAATCCAAGATTGACCACATCTCCATCTTTAAATTCAAGCGCTACACGTCTTGCGATAATTTCTTTTGCTTTCATTTTACTTCACCCCCGCCAGTTTTTTTGTCTCTGTCCACAAGTCTCCCATCATCTGATGATGCTCTTGTGGTGTCAATCCTTGAACGACATAGTCAACTAGGATACCAGGGATGTAAATATCATTTGGATCAATTTCCCCGACTTCAACCAACTCGTTTGTCTCAACAATGACTGTGTCAGCCGCTAGAGCGAGTTGAAGAGAGATGTTTTTAGTAGTCCCATCTATATAAAGGTTGCCATACTTATCCGCCTTAGTAGCTTTAATCAAGGCAACATCGATTTTCAATGGATCATAAATCAAATATTCTTTTCCATTTCGAGTTACTTTTTCGTGCTCATCTTCAAGAATTGTTCCTACACCTGTTGGCGTTAAAACTGCTCCAAGACCTGCACCTGCAGCATGTAAGCGTTCTACGACAGTTCCCATCGGAGTGAACTCCACTTTCATGGTTCCTGAGAAATAATCATGCTGAGCAGCAGCAGATGTTCCTACATGGGCCGCAATATACTTTGTAACCTGATGATTTTCACAAAGACGACCAACTCCAACTTCCTTACCTGGTTGAGAGGTTACAACAGACACCAAGGTCAAATCTTGCTGGTTTTGACGAACTAGTTCCTCAATTAACTCAAATGGTTCTCCCACTCCAAGAAATCCAGAAATACCAACTTTATCTCCTGAATGAATCAAGGAAATAGCTTCAGACAATGTTACAACTTTCATAACCTATCTCCTCTCTTATTTACGTTGAAAGACAGCTTTGCGTTTTTCAACAAAAGCGCGCATTCCTTCTACCTTATCTTCTGTTGAGAAGAGTAGAGCTTCCGCTTCTGTTTCCAAACGAATAGCATTTTTCAGAGGGAGTTCTGAGCCAACTTGGATAATATGTTTAGCTTTTTCAACTGCTAGCGGTGCATTTTTCATAATCGCTGCTGCTAGCTCTTCTGCCGCAGGCAATAGTTCTTCTGCTGATACCAACTTGTTAAGAATTCCAAGATCATATGCTTCCTGTCCTTTAACCATTCTAGCAGTGAAGATTAATTCCTTTGTTTTACTAGTACCAATCAAACGAGACATTCTTTGGGTACCTGCAAAACCAGGAATGATTCCCAAGCCGACTTCAGGGAAGCCAACCATTGTCTTGTCATAGCCGATTCGGATATCAGTTGAAAGAGCTAATTCTAAACCGCCTCCCAAAGCATAACCATTCAATACTGAAATAGTTGGCTGAGTCAATTCAGATAAGCGGGTAAAGGTGTCGTTCGCATAGGTCATGTATTCATGAGCCTGAATTGGAGACATTTGGTCCATCTCTTTAATGTCTGCTCCCGCGACAAATGCTTTCTCTCCTTGACCGGTCACAATGACAACACGAATGTCCTCGCTTGCTTCAATCTGGTCTAAAGCGAGATTCAAATCCTTTAAGACTTCTGAACTTAAAGCGTTCAAAGCCGATGGACGGTTAATTGTTAGATAACCAAGACCTTTCTTAACCTCTAATAAAACAGTTTTACTCATTGTTCTGCTCCTACTTGATTTATTTTGAGTACAGAGTACAGCGTCAACAAATACCAACACAAAATGTAAGAGCTTACATTTTCATCATAAACCTTTTTTTCCCATCCGTCTACTTAATCTTTATTTATAGACCTATAAGTCCAGATTATAGGATGTTGTCGTCCAATCCATCCTTAAAGTCTTAGGAAAAATAAAAATACCTTATCAAGCCCTTTTAGAGAAAGACACTTGATAAGGTATGTAACTATGAGATCGGATCAAAATCTCATTTTGTAATCGTAATATTGAAAAAGAGGAAATGACGTTCAGTTTTCTAATAACTAACGTTCAACGATGAGGGCTGTTCCCATCCCTCCTCCGATACAGAGAGTAGCTAAACCAGTTTTAGCATCACGTTTCATCATCTCATGTACCAGAGTCACTAGGATACGGCAACCTGAAGCCCCAATTGGGTGACCAAGAGCAATCGCGCCACCATTGACATTGACAATATCGGTATTGAAACCAAGTGTTTTCCCGACCGCACAAGCCTGAGCAGCAAAGGCTTCATTTGACTCGATCAAGTCAAGATCATCAACTGTCAAATTACCTTTTTCAAGAGCTTTACGGGTCGCATAAATCGGTCCACATCCCATAATCTTAGGATCCAAACCTGCACTTGCATACGAACGAATGCGCGCAATGACTGGAAGTCCTAATTCTTCAGCTTTTTCAGCACTCATGACCAAGACAGCCGCCGCCCCGTCATTGATACCTGAGGCATTTCCCGCTGTAACAGAACCGTCTTTTTTGAAAACAGGACGCAGCTTAGACAGACTCTCCAAGCTAGCATCTTTTCTAGGAAATTCATCTGTATCAAAGACGATAGGATCGCCTTTACGTTGAGGAATGACCACCGGAACAATCTCTTCCTTAAAGCGTCCAGATTCTATAGCCGCCACTGCTCGTTTTTGTGATTCCAAAGCAAGCGCATCTTGATCATCCCGGCTAATACCATATTCTTCTGCCACATTCTCAGCTGTAATCCCCATATGGTATTCGTTAAAGGCATCAGACAAACCGTCCTTAATCATGGTATCTACCACTTTCGAATCTCCCATACGGCCACCCCAACGGAAGCTTGGCAAAACATATGGAGCCTGGCTCATGTTTTCTGCACCACCAGCCACAACAATATCTGCGTCTCCGCACTGAATCGCTTGAGCAGCTAACTGCACTGCCTTCAAACCGGAACCACAAACCTTGTTAATGGTAAAGGCTGGTGTAAATTCAGGAAGTCCAGCATGAATACTCATTTGGCGAGCCACGTTTTGACCTAAACCTGCGCCTAGGACATTCCCCATAATCACTTCATCTACCTGCTCTGGTTTAATATTCGCTTTTTCCAAAGCACTCTTAATTACTAAAGATCCCAAATCAACAGCAGAAACATTCTTCAAGCTCCCGCCAAAGGAACCTAAAGGAGTTCGCACTGCCGAAACAATAACTACGTCTTTCATGACTACCTCCATCAGTGTCTAGTAAGTAAAGAAACCTTCTTTTGTCTTCCGTCCCAATTTTCCTGCTTCGACCATTTTCTTAAGAAGAGGGGCAGGACGGTATTTTTGATCGCCAAACCCTTGGTTTAGGACGCCCATAATAGCCAAACAAACATCCAATCCAATCAAGTCAGCAAGAGCCAAAGGTCCAATAGGATGATTTGCACCAAGTTTCATCGCTTCATCGATTTCTTCGGCGCTAGCCACTCCTTCACCTAGAATGTAAATAGCTTCATTGATCATAGGAATCAAAATTCTGTTCACAACAAAACCATAAGAATCTTTAACATCAACTGGTGTTTTACCAATTTTCACTGTCAGTTCACGAACCGTCTGAACCACTTCTTCTGAAGTCTGCAAGGCCTTAATAACCTCTACAAGTTTCATGATTGGTGCAGGATTAAAGAAGTGCATTCCAATCACGCGCTCCTGATGTTTAGTAGCAGCAGCTATATCCGTGATTGACAAAGAGGATGTGTTTGATGCTAAGATAGTTTTAGGATCTGTCAATTCATCCAATTGTTTGAAAATATTCAACTTAATCTCACGGTTCTCAGTTGCAGCTTCAATCACCAATTGGACTTGTTTCGCATCTTCATATGAAATAGATGGAAGCAAATTGGCCAATACCTGATCCTTCTCATCCGCAGACATCCGTCCTTTTTCAACTGAACGTTCCAATTGTTTTGTGATATTATTCAAGCCTCTTTGAACAAATTCTTCTTTAATATCGTTTAAGTAAACTGTAAAACCAGCCTGAGCAAATACTTGAGCAATTCCGCTTCCCATTTGACCAGAACCAATAATCATCACCTTAGATATCATTATTTTCTCCTTCTTATTTTACAAAAATCCATTGCATGAAGCAAGAACGATTGAACAGAAATCCTTCAATCGTCCTCCTGACATTAAACAAAGGCACCTAGTCCAGTAATCTCACGACCAACAATCAAGGCATTTACTTCGTGTGAACCTTCATAGGTATAGATTGATTCAGCATCTGCAAAGAAACGTGCAACGTCTGTTTCGAGTGTAATACCATTACCTCCGCAAGTTTCACGAGCAAGGGCAACTGTTTCACGCATCACCAAGGAATTGTGCATCTTAGCAAGAGCAGAGTTAAGCATCAATTCATTCCCTTTCTCTTGCATCTCAGCAATACGAGTTGAATAAGCAATAACTGCTACAGCATTTGCTTGCATGCGAGCCAATTTTTCTTGAACAATTTGGAATTTGGCAATTGGACGTTTGAACTGTTCGCGATCTTTAGCATATTTAAGTGCTGAAACATATGATCCACAAGTTACTCCCATAGCAATGTGAGCAACGTCCGCACGAGTGAAGGTCAAGATACGGGCTACATCACCAAAACCATTGATATTTACCAAGCGGTCTGAATCTGGAACCTCCACATTCTTCATGGTGATATGGCCATTGCGGACACAACGAAGAGCGATTTTATGTGGAATTGGTTCTGCATGATATCCCGGAGCTCCCTTACGAACGATGAAACATTTCACCTTGCCATCCGCAACGTCACGAGCAAATACAGGAACGACATCCGCAGTATCTGAACCACCAATCCAGCGTTTTTCACCATTTAGAATCCACTTGTCTCCAACACGTTCTGCAGTAGTTGCAAGTCCTCCAGCAATATCAGAACCTGAAAGAGGTTCAGTCAAAGCGAAGCAACCTTGCCAATCAAATGCAGCTAGTTTTGGAAGAAATTCTTTTTGTTGACGCTCATCACCACCCAAGAGAATTGTGTTGTAGCAAAGTCCGCCATGAACGGTGTAGAATGTTGCCATAGAAGCATCGAAGCGAGCAAGTTCAAGATACAAGAAAGCAATATATAGTTCTGAAGGTTTCCAGCTGCCCTCACGTCCCTCAAACAATTTCGGATTGTTCATAATTTGAGCGCCCTTAGCCACAGCATAGAATTCTTCAAAAGGAAAATCAGGTTTTTCCCAGTATTCATTAATAACCGGACGGAGATGTTTCTCAATCAAACGGCGAGTTTCTTGTAAAACCTCTGCTTCTCCCAAAGTTAGACCATCCGCATAGTGAAAAAGGTCCTCAGGATATAGTTCGCGTAAAATTTCTTCTTTTGTTGCCATAGTCATGACTCCTTTATTTGTTATAATAGCGCTTACATTTTTGTGTTCGCTATTTGTTGACAACCCCATTCTATCCCTTGGGGTATTATTTTGTCTACTTAATAAATATAAACACCCCTATAAGTTCAGATTATAGGGGCGATTCTGGCTGTTTATCTGGCTGTTTAATCAAGGATTCCCTCGTTTTTTTTACTTATTTCCTCATAAGAAAAAGTGGTTTACAAATCAGTAAACCACTTTTTTTGTTATTTCAATTTTATGATTCTTTGACTTCTAGTAAACCAACTTCACCATCTTCACGGCGATACAAAACATTTGTTGTTTGATCTTCTACATCTACATAGATAAAGAAATCATGTCCCAATAAATCCATTTGAAGAAGCGCTTCTTCTAAATCCATTGGCTTCAAATCAATTTGTTTTGAACGAACGACTTTGGGTTGCACAACATCTGCATCTTCAACTAGAGCATCTGTAAAGAGTTGACTTGTCGCAACTTTATTTTTATTCTTACGTTCGATTTTAGTTTTATTTTTACAAATCTGACGTTCAATTTTATCTGTTACAAGATCGATAGAACCATACATATCTTGAGAAACATCTTCTGCACGAAGAGTAATAGATCCAAGTGGAATTGTTACTTCAACTTTTGCTGTTTTTTCACGGTAAACTTTCAAATTCACACGTGCATCCAACTCTTGCTCAGGTTGAAAATACTTTTCGATCTTTTCGAGTTTAGAAACTACATAATCACGAATCGCTTCTGTTACTTCTAGGTTTTCACCACGGATACTATATTTAATCATATAAGTACCTTCTTTCTAAACATTTTTGTTTTTCTAACTATATTATAGCGCTTTCATTTTCATTTTGCAAATTTTTTCCTCATCTTACAAGGGAAAAAGTTTTAACATCCAAAGCTCCTGCTTCTTCAAAAAGACGCTTCACACGATTGACAGTTGCCCCTGTTGTATAGATGTCATCAATCAGCAAAATCTTCTTAGGAAGTGTAATTCCATCTTTAATAAAAAATGGAATTTCAGTAGCTAATCGTTCTGAGCGATTCTTAGAAGAACTTGCTTTCTCTTCTCTTTTCCCTAGTAAATCTTGAAAAGAAAATCCTGCCGCCTCAACCAATCCTTCAACCTGGTTGAATCCCCTCTCAAGCAATCTTACAGGACTTAGGGGAATTACAACAAATTGATAACCTCTATACTGTTTCAGCTCCTCAGCAAGAACGGAAGCAAAAACTTTTCTAAGCAAAAAATCGCCATCAAACTTATATTGACTGAAAAAGTCTTTCATAGCTTGATTATAGGTAAAAATCGCCTTATGATCAACCTGCACTCCTTCTTTACACCAAAGTTTACAATCTTGACACTGAGTTGACACCCCTGTTTTCATACAGTTTGGACAATATTTCTCACCAATCTTCTCAAAACTAGAAGCACAAGCTAAGCAAAGATAACTGCAGTCATCCTTCAAAAGGAAGAGACTACTAAAAGTCAGCTTACACTTGGTAGTCTGTCCACATAATAAACAGTTCATAAATCTGCCTCCATGTTCATCTGCTTGATTTCCTTGATTGCCTTTTTGATGGAAGTATTTAATCCATCATGAAAGAAGAGCAACTCACCAGTTGGTCTGTCCATACTACGCCCAACTCGCCCACCAATCTGAATCAAACTAGACTTGGTAAAGAGATGATGATTAGCTTCTACTACGAAAACATCCACACAAGGGAAGGTAACCCCGCGTTCCAATATTGTCGTACTGATCAGTATTGTTAGTTCTCCATCTCGAAAAGCTTGCACTTGCTCTAATCGGTCTTCTGTCACAGAAGATACAAAACCGATATTCTCATTCGGGAAATGCACCTGTAGTATTTCTTTTAGTTTTTCACCTTTCTTAATCTCAGATGCAAAAATAAGCAATGGATAACCTGTTCTTCTCTGTTTCTCAATGTAGGTCTTTAACTTAGATGACAACTGACTTTTCTCTAAACAGCGATTAAAATCTGATAACCAGACAGGTTTAGGAATAATCAAAGGATTTCCATGAAACCGTCTCGGCAAGCTTAGCCTTTTTAACTCTCCTATTCGAACTTTCTTATCTAACTCATCAGTAGATGTAGCTGTTAAAAAGATTCTCATGCCATTCTCCTTTACACTATTCTTTACAGCATGGTAAAGCATTTGATTGTCAACATAAGGGAAGGCATCTACTTCATCCACTATCAGCAAGTCAAAAGCATGATAAAATTTTAACAGCTGATGAGTCGTTGCAACAACTAGTGGTGTTCGAAAATAGGGTTCTGACTCACCATGAAGTAGTGCTATATCACAAGCAAAGTCATTCTGCAGTCGCTTATATAACTCCAAGCAAACATCTATTCGAGGACTTACTAAACACACTGCACCACCTTCATCAATCACTTTGGCCACAACTTGATAAATCATCTCTGTCTTTCCAGCTCCTGTTACAGCGTGAACTAAAGTTGGCTCTTTCTTTTCTACTGCTCGAATCAGTCCCTCTGACACCTTCTCTTGAAAAGGTGTTAACTGGCCACGCCATTTGAGAACATCTTGCTTAGGAAAATCTTCCTGCGGAAAATAGTATAAAGCTTGATCACTCCTGACTCTCTTCATCAATAAACACTCCCTACAATAGTAAGCACCTATAGGCAAATGCCATTCTTCTAGAATCGTACTATTACAACGTTGACAAAACAGTTTCCCCTTCTCTTTTATCATTGCTGGCAGTTTCACTGCTACCTGTCGTTCTTCTTCAGTTAATTCTTTCTCAGTAAACAAGCGACCGAGGTAATTTGGATTTACTTTCATACTTTAATATTCGTAAAAATCTCGCACTTTAGGTAATTTTTTAGTACAATTAAATCATGGAATTTAGAACAATTAAAGAGGACGGGCAGGTCCAAGAAGAAATCAAAAAATCACGCTTTATCTGTCACGCAAAGCGTGTTTATAGTGAAGAAGAGGCTCGTGACTTTATCACTGCTATCAAAAAAGAACACTACAAAGCCACCCATAACTGCTCTGCTTTTATTGTAGGGGAACGCAGTGAGATTAAGCGTACGAGTGATGATGGCGAGCCCAGTGGTACTGCTGGAGTCCCTATGCTTGGCGTCTTAGAAAATCATAATCTTACGAATGTCTGCGTAGTGGTTACACGCTACTTTGGGGGAATTAAACTAGGAGCTGGTGGTTTGATCCGCGCTTATGCAGGAAGCGTAGCCTTAGCTGTCAAAGAAATAGGCATTATTGAAATCAAAGAGCAGGCTGGTATAGCCATTCAGATGTCCTACGCTCAGTATCAAGAATATGGCAATTTCCTTAGGGAACATAAACTCACGGAAATCGAGACAAACTTTACAGATCAAATTGATACTATAATTTATGTTGATAAAGAAGAGAAAGAAAATATCAAGGCTGCTCTTGTTAAGTTCTTTAATGGGAAGGTTACTTTAACGGATCAAGGTTTACGAGAAGTTGAAGTTCCTGTAAACTTAGTGTAAATAAAAGAGAAATACATGGCGTTTGGAAAATTTATTCAAGGGCTTGCTGGAAACTTTAGCGAGGAAAACAAAGAAGCTCTTATCAAAGAATATGGTCAATACCTACTAGAAAACGAAGAAATTCAAAGCGGGTATAAACTTATTCGTGATTCAATCATCTTTACAAATATCCGTATCATCTTTACAGATAAGCAGGGTGCTACTGGTCGCAAGATGTCTGTTAAGTCACTCTTTTTGATGAACATTGTTAACGTTGAAATGGAAACTGCGGGAGCAGGTATAGATGATAGTGAGATTACGATCACTTATTTAGAAAATGTCTTTCTAAAGCATTTTAGTTACCACAAATTTGAATTTCCTAAGAAAACAGATATCCTTCCCCTTTATACCTATTTACTAGAATTGGCTTATCACAATCGATTAAAAATTAATGGCTTAGAGCTTTGATATAAAAAAATCCTATCACTTCGATAGGATTTCTATATTTTACAAATAGCCTAGAGCACGTTATACTAGTATCATCTTATACAAAGAGGTATATCTATGACTATCTACAATAATATTACTGAACTAATCGGTCAAACTCCAATTGTTAAACTCAACAATATCGTTCCAGAGGGTGCTGCAGATGTTTATGTAAAACTTGAAGCTTTTAACCCTGGATCGTCAGTAAAAGACCGTATTGCCCTTAGCATGATTGAAAAAGCGAAACAAGATGGCATTCTAAAACCCGGTGCTACTATTGTTGAAGCAACAAGTGGGAATACTGGAATCGGACTTTCTTGGGTTGGTGCTGCTAAAGGATATAAAGTTGTTATCGTCATGCCTGAAACGATGAGTGTGGAACGACGTAAGATCATCCAAGCTTATGGTGCTGAACTCGTCCTCACTCCTGGTAGCGAAGGAATGAAAGGAGCTATTGCTAAAGCTCAGGAAATCGCTGCTGAACGTGACGGCTTCCTTCCACTCCAATTTAATAACCCAGCTAACCCAGAAGTACACGAAAGAACAACAGGAGCTGAAATACTGGCTGCTTTCGGTTCTGATGGACTAGATGCCTTTGTGGGTGGTGTCGGAACTGGTGGAACAATCTCAGGTGTTTCTCATGCGCTCAAAACAGCAAATTCAAGTATTCAAGTTTTTGCAGTTGAGGCAGACGAGTCAGCTATTCTGTCTGGAGAAAAACCTGGCCCTCACAAAATTCAAGGTATCTCAGCTGGATTTATTCCTGATACACTTGATACAAAGGCCTATGATGGTATCGTCCGTGTAACATCAGACGATGCTCTCGCACTTGGCCGTGAGATTGGTGGAAAAGAAGGATTCCTTGTTGGGATTTCTTCAGCTGCAGCAATTTACGGGGCAATTGAGGTTGCCAAGAAATTAGGTATAGGGAAGAAAGTCCTTGCTTTAGCACCAGATAACGGTGAACGTTATCTGTCTACAGCACTCTATGAATTTGAAGTGTAGTCTCCTAAATGCACTTAGCCCTTATTAAAGGGCTTTTTATATACTCATATAGAGCCTATTCTCTAAAACAAAGTTTTGGGGCGGATAAAGGCTTGTTGGGGTTACAAGAGATGTGATCTGAGATGTGATCTGAGAGGTAAGCGTCAAGTGAGAATTGACATGGGATTCGTACTCATGGCCAATAACCTCTTAAAATACAATAAGAGAAGGAGTCAAAATTAAAAAGCTAGAATTCCGCAATTAGAAATCTCTAGCTTTTTTGTCTCAGATTCTTTAGTTATTCAAAGCTGCTGCCATTGTAGCTGCAACTTCAGCTTCAAAATCATTTGCAGCTTTTTCGATACCTTCACCAACTTCAAAGCGAGCGAACTCAACTACTGAAGCATTTACTGATTCAAGGTAAGCTTCAACTGTCTTACTGTCATCCATGATGTAGACTTGTGCAAGAAGTGTGTATGCTTGGTCAACTTTAGTGTTGTCAAGCATGAAGCGATCCATTTTACCTGGGATGATTTTGTCCCAGATTTTTTCGGGTTTGCCTTCTGCAACCAATTCAGCTTTGATATCTTCTTCAGCTTGAGTAATCACTTCATCAGTCAATTGAGCTTTTGATCCATATTTCAAGTGTGGAAGAGCTGGTTTACCAACCATTGCACGGCTATCATTATCTTGGTCAATCACGTGGTTCAATTGTGCCAACTCATCTTTAACGAACTGCTCATCCAATTCTTTGTAAGAAAGAACTGTTGGTTTCATCGCAGCGATATGCATTGAGATTTGTTTAGCAAGTGCCTCATCTCCACCTTCGATGACAGAGATAACACCGATACGTCCACCATTGTGTTGGTATGCTCCAAAGTGTTGTGCATCTGTTTTTTCAAGCAAAGCAAAACGACGGAATGAGATTTTTTCACCGATTGTAGCTGTTGCAGATACATAGGCTGCTTCAAGAGTTTCACCTGAAGGCATTGTCAAGGCAAGAGCTTCTTCGTTGTTAGCTGGTTTTCCTTCAGCAATTACTTTAGCTGTAGCATTTACCAACTCAACGAATTGAGCATTTTTTGCAACGAAGTCAGTTTCAGCATTTACTTCAACTACTGCTGCAACGTTACCGTTAACAAATACACCAGTCAAACCCTCAGCTGCAACACGGTCAGCTTTCTTAGCTGCCTTAGCCATACCTTTTTCGCGAAGCAATTCGATTGCTTTTTCGATATCACCTTCAACTTCAACCAATGCTTTCTTAGCGTCCATAACACCAGCACCAGATTTTTCACGCAACTCTTTAACAAGTTTAGCTGTAATTTCTGCCATTTTGATTCTCCTATATTTTTTAAAAATAGGAGAGCCGGGCTAAGCCCCGCCCTCCTAGGTAATGATTACTTATTTGAATTAAGCGTTGTCGCCTTCTACAACTTCAACGATTTCTTCGATTGAATCAGCTTGAGCTTCTGAAGCTGCAAATTCAGCTTCAACTGCTGTCGCGTCTTCGCCTTGACGTCCTTCGATGATAGCGTCAGCCAATTTAGCTGTGATTAATTTAACCGCGCGGATAGCATCATCGTTAGCTGGGATGATTACATCGATATCGTCTGGATCAGTGTTTGTGTCAACCATCGCTACAACTGGGATTCCCAATTTTTTAGCTTCTTTAACAGCGATTTGTTCTTTATGTGGGTCAACTACGTACATTACATCTGGGATACGAGGCATGTCTTCGATACCACCCAAGAATTTTTCAAGACGTGCACGTTGTTTGTTAAGAAGTGCAACTTCTTTCTTAGGAAGAACATCAAAGATTCCTTCTTCTTCCATGCGTTTGATTTCTTTCAAACGAGCAATACGTTTTTGGATAGTTCCCCAGTTAGTAAGAGTTCCACCCAACCAACGGTGGTTGATGTAGTATTGACCTGAACGTTCTGCTTCTTCCTTAACAGCATCAGCAGCTTGTTTCTTAGTACCAACAAACAATACAACTGCATCGTTAGCTGCAGCATCACGCATGAAGTCGTATGCTTGGTCAGCGTATTTTACAGTTTGTTGCAAGTCGATAACGTGGATTCCGTTACGTTCAGTGAAGATGTACTTAGCCATCTTAGGGTTCCAGCGACGAGTTTGGTGACCAAAGTGTACACCAGCCTCAAGAAGTTGTTTCATTGAAATTACTGCCATGAGTATTTCTCCTTTTTGTTTTTTTCCTCTTCTTGATTTCAACTTGCAAAACGACCCGAGGGCAACAGTTTCACAATTCATCAAGAATGAGTATTATCGTTTACACGACAAGTTTCATTCTACCACATTTTAGCGATATTTTCAAGTGATTTTGATGGATTTCTGTCTTACTCTCGATTAAAAATAATAAAAGAGACTCAAATCGAGCCTCTTCGTTTCATTCATTAGTTTGGATAAATGTAAGTAACATAACCTTCAGATGTTGTAGTTGGGTTGAACCATCCACGTTTGTTACCGATTGTACGATCTCCACCATAGTTTGATTCTGATACTTGAATGCTAGTTGATGATGAAACTGCTGTAACAACCGCTACGTGTCCATAGCCACCATCATTCCAACATGCAATCGCACCAACTTGTGGTTGAGAACCAGTACGGAAACCTGCAGCTGCTGCACTTGTAGCCCACTGTGCTCCGTTACCCCAGTAATCTCCAGCCCAAGGTGCTAATGTTTTAGCTCCCCAAGTACATTCACCAGTTGGATAACTTGAAGCATTTGTACTGTATGTTGGACGTTGTCTAGTAGGAGTCGGAGTAGGTGCTGGAGTGTAGCTTGAGTCCTCGTCGTCAGATGCTGATGCTGATGCTGACGCTGATGTAGATGTTGCTTGCACTTGAGCTGAGAAACTTGTGTTTCCAGAAGCAACAATTGATTGTTGTTGACTTGTTTGACGTGCTTTATAAGCTGCCTCTGCTTCAGCTGCTGCTTTCGCTTCTGCCTCTGCTGCTGCTTTTTGTTCCAATAAGGTAGCTTTCTCGCCTTCTGCAGTAGCTTTCTCTGCAGCAAGGTTCAACTCAGCAACTTTTAACTCCGCCTGTTTTGTTGTCAATGTTTGTGCATCGTCAGCAAGCGTTTGTTGGTTCGCAATGACAGTATTGATTGCTTCATTATTTGCAACTTGTTTTTCTGAGATTGATTTTTTATCAGCTTTTTGTTGCTCTAACATTTTGTTGTTAGCCGATACAATCTCACTCATAGCCGCAACACGGGAAATAGCCTCTGTAATTGATTTTGAATTTACAATTGTATTGATATAGCTAGTTGCAGCACCGTTTGTTTGTGCGCTACGTGCTTGTTTTTCCAAAGATTCATTACGTGCAACAATGTTCTTAGAGAGCTCTGTAATTTCTCCTTCAAGTTTTTTAGATTCCGCTTGTAGTGTTTCATTTTCAGCTTGCAAGTTTGTTTGCTGTGTTTGAATGGCTGTAACTTGCGTTTGGATTTCATCTACCTGTTTTTGAGCTTCTTTTTGTTGAGCCGTCAAGTCACTAATCTTACTATCTTGAGCAGCAATTTTTTCATCAGTTGTTTCAGCGTGAACAGTTGTTAACACCGCCACTTGAGACACTAATACTGTACTTAATAAAAGTGACGCTAAGATTTTTTTCTTCATATTGTGTAGATACTCCTTCTATTTAAGACATTACTAGTATACCAAAAAAAGACATAATAAATATTACGCCTTTGTTACATTTTTATTTCTTTCTTATAGATAATATTTTTCAAAAATATACTGGAAAATCACCATCCACAAAAAGTTTAAAATCATTGATGGGACAAGACTGTAGACAATGAAAACTGGCATTGATTCTACTGTCAGTCCCATAGCAAGGGCCAGGAGATAACTACCCATGTCAAATAGGAAGCTCATCACAACTATTGTTAACATTCTCGTCCAACGGTTCAACAAAGTCACACTATTAAACTTGTGAAGTGAGGCACCTATCAAGATAAATAAAAGTGTCGCAATTCCTATCAAGTGGAAAAAATAGATATCGTACACCAAACCTGCCATACAGCAATAAGCTAGATAGAAGTATTCTGATACCTCAATTGTCTCAAACAAGAGAAATAAAAACAGGAAATGACTGGCTAAGTGAAAATGTGGATAAAAGGATTCTACTAATTGACCAATATGTGCATCAATTAGCACAAGAAAAGGAAGTAAAAAGAAAATACCAACTTGTTTTAACAGTCTCATTGCTAATTCCCCACTAACTCTACCACATGAAGATCTTTAGTATCAGCACTTAACTTTACTGTTACCTCTCGTGTTAGATAATCACTGCTATGAGTTGTAGCAACAACCTCTCCAACAGGAATATCCTTAACATTAAAGTTTCCAAGCCCCCCTGTAGTCACCCTATCTCCGGCACTAATGTCGTTGTTACTGTTTAATTGACTAATTTTAAGAAGTTCGGTTTCTTTGTCATAACCAACGATAATTCCGTAAATTTCAGTAGAACCATGCAAGATTTTAACGGAAATTTTATCCGAATTTTCGGTATTTGTCAATAGGTTGACAGTCGTTGAATGATCCTCCACTTTTGAAACACTGCCAATCAAGCCCCCATTTGCAATGGCCAACATATTTTCAGAAGCACCCTTTGAACTTCCTGCATCTATCGTTAACTCTTGCTTCCAAAATACCGGTGAACGCGTAATTACATCTGCTGCTATGTTTTTTGTAGCCTGCAATTTTGACTTCATATCCAGCAACTGACGTAGTTGTTCATTTTCATTTTTTAAACTTTCTGATTGATTAGATTCTACCTCTAGTTGATAGAGCTGTTTTTTTAGACTTTCGTTTTCATTGTAAGTCCGTGCCAAATGTCCCAAATCTGATTTGAAAGTATCAAACCACTGAAAAGGTTTTTGAACAATTCTATCTACTAAGGAAATCCCATCTCCTAGTTTCGTCACAATAGCGCTTGAATAGGTTGTCACTAATAGTACAGAAACTGCCAGAACTGTGACAAAAACGATGATTAGATATTTTGATTTTTTAAAACGGTTCATATTCCTACCTTTATACTAAAAACCTGCTACTGTGAACTTCTTATCAATCCTACAAACCTGCTAAGATTTTAAGAAAAATAAGAAACATCCCAGTACCAAAATCACAAGAATTACCAGTGTATCCTTTTGACTCCATCTCAACTGTCTATACTGACTTCTACCCTTTCCTCCCTGATAGCCACGTGCTTCCATGGCTATTGCCAATGAATCTGCACGCTTTAAGCTCGTCGCAAAAAGAGGAATTAAAATTGGAATCATAGCCTTTACTTTTTGAACGATGCTACCTTCACCAAAGTCAACTCCACGGGCTTTTTGAGCATTCATAATTCTCGTCGTGTCATCCATCAAAGTTGGAACAAAACGCAAACTCATTGATAACATCAGACCAATTTCATGAACGGGAACTTTCACGCGTTTCAGCGGTGCTAAAAGAGCTTCAACTGCAGCTGCCAGACTCAAAGGCATGGTCGTTAAGGTTAGCAAGGTTGAAAAGAAAATAATCAACACAAAACGACAGAAAATGATTCCTGCTTGTTGCAAAGCATAATCCGTTATTCTTATAAAAGAAAACTCAAATAGGACATTTCCACTCGAAATGAAAAAAAGCTGAAAAAGAGTTGTAAAAGCAATCAGGAAGAACATGGATTTTAATCCCTGAACGAAAAATGAGAGAGAAACGCCTGACAAAGCGATAAATATACCTGTCGCTATAAACAGAATGAGATTGGTGAGAGGATTATTGGCCCAAAATACAATCAAAATCAGCAGAATCATGGCAAGCAATTTACTACGTGGATCCAAACGATGAATGATGGAATCCCCCGGTATATAACGCCCTAAAATCATACTATCCATTTAGCGACTCCTTAAACTCCTCTATCTTGATTGGCAGTTTTTTAAAAGCTACACCCCTATCTGCCAAACGTTTACAAAAGGCTGTGATTTTAGGCACACCTAACTGTACTTTTTCCATAGAGGCTACATCTTGGAAAACTTCGCACGGTTTGCCACTTTTGACCAAACGCCCCTTTTCCATAACATAGACCTGATCAGCATATGCAGCTACATCATCCATCAAATGCGTTACCAAGACGATTGTCATTCCAGAAAGGTGGAGTTCTTTAAACAAGGTCATCAATTCTTTTCTGCCCAAAGGATCTAGCCCTGCTGTCGGCTCATCCAAAACCAAGACAGTTGGCTCCATGGCCAGCATACCTGCTATAGCCACACGTCTCATTTGGCCACCCGAAAGTTCAAAAGGACTGCGCTCAAAGAGTGACTCATCGATACCTACCAAGGCTAACTTTTCACGCGCAATTTTCTTGGCCTCTTCCTCAGAAACTCCAAAATTTTGCGGTCCAAATGCAACATCTTTCAAAACAGTCTCTTCGAAAATCTGATTTTCAGCAAATTGAAACACTAGACCAACTTGCTTTCGAATCTGACGAATTTCTTTATTGGTTGATGTAGGGGTAATGACGGTATCAAAAACTCGAACAGAACCCCTACTTGGTACCAGTAAGCCATTTAAAAGCTGTAAAATCGTTGATTTCCCACTACCTGTGTGCCCTACTAAAGCTGTATAGGAGCCGTCCTCAATCGTCAAGGAAACATCAGTCAAGGCTGATGAAGATAGGGGGGTCCCCTCTTGATAAGTAAAGCTCACATTTTCTAGAGTAATTCCCATAACTTGTCCTCTAGCTCTCCTTCTGTCAAATAGCCATCCGGCAACTGATAACCAGTCTCTCTCAAAGATTCTTTCAATTGATTAGCAAAAGGCTCATCTAACCCTATCTGGTCAAGGTCATCCCGAGAAAAAAGTTCTCTTGGGCTACTGGTTGACTCCACTTGGCCTTTTTTCATGACTAAGACACGGTCACTCATCGCAACTTCCTCTAAATCATGTGTAATGGAGACGACTGTCATCTGGTGATCTTTTCGAATCTCTTGAACTGTCTGAATCAGTTCGCTGCGTCCCTCAGGATCCAACATACTTGTAGCCTCGTCCAGAATTAAAATAGCAGGTCTCAAGGCAACAACTCCTGCAATAGCCACCCGTTGTTTTTGTCCACCAGATAAACGAGCTGGTTCTCTCTTCTTAAAGTCCAGCATACCTACCAACTCCAAAGATTCAGCCACTCTCTTCTTCATTTCTTCTCGAGGAAGTCCCTGATTTTCTAAGCCAAAGGCGACATCATCTTCAACAGTTGCCCCCACAAATTGATTATCTGGATTTTGAAAAACCATACCAATTTGACGACGCAAGTCCCAAACATTCTCAGAGGACAGCAATTGCCCATCTATCCAGATTTCCCCAGACTCTGCTTCGAGCAAGCCATCAATCAAACGGATAGTTGTTGACTTCCCACTCCCATTATGACCTACAATCGAAAGCCATTCTCCCCGTTTCACGTGAAACGAGACATTATTAACATCATAATGATCCTGGTCTTCTTTGTAACGAAAAGACAGATCTTTTACTTCAATAATCGATTTCATTTCGAACCAAATGTCCCTTTGAATACATGAGCGCTACCCTTGAAATAATCATAGCCAGAGTAGATAGTGAAAAACAAAGCTATATAAAGCAACAGCTGACCAATTAAATTCCAATGTAAGAGCAAAAAGATAATGGCAAACATCTGACTAAAGGTCTTGATTTTCCCTGGCATTGCTGCCGCCAGAACCGTTCCACCCGTCTCAACAAGCAACAAACGCAAGCCTGTCACCGCAAGTTCACGACAGATGATAATAGCAACAACCCAAGCTGGAACCATACCTAACTCAATCAACATGATAAAAGCTGACATAACCAATAGCTTATCGGCCATCGGATCAGCAAACTTTCCAAAATTGCTGACTACATTCCATTTACGAGCAAGGTAGCCATCAAGATAATCCGTTATACTAGCAACTGCAAAGATGATCGCTGCCAGCAAATGACTGCCTTGTGAATGGCCCAAAGTCAAAATAAGAATAAAGAGAGGTATAAAGAGAATTCTACCAATTGTTAATACATTAGGGATTTGTTCTTTTTTCATTGGTTCTTCCTTAATCTGTAGTGAATGTAAGTGTTACAGTTCCAGTCTGAGTTGTCAGCTTCGAGGTATCGATTGTTTGATTGTCCACAGTCAAAGTAACTCCCTTTACCACACCCAAAGTAATAGTTACAGAATCTTTCGTTGAGACTGTTGTTTTTGCATTCTTATTGTCTGTGGATAGTGTCACACCACCTTCCAACTCACTTCCCGAAACACTAACCCAGCTAGTCGTATCTGAAACTGCCAGCTGAACAGTAGCTGTTTCCTTACTCGTTTTATAGAGAGCTTCAATGCGGTTTCCTTCGCCTGACACTGTAATAGTTGATTCCGTAGTAGAAGATGAACTAGACGTCTGACTACTAGAAGATGAACTAGTTGAGGTTGTGGAACTAGTTGAGCTCACAACACTATAATTTGCAGAAGAAGGACTTGGCTGAGTTTGGATGTAGTTCCAGACATAGTAAGTCACAAAAATTAAAATCGACAAAGCAAATAACACAAAATAAAACAAAGGGAGATAAGACGTTTTTTTCTTATTTGATCGTCTACGACCAGACAGGTCTTCTTCATCAACATCGACCTCTTCATAGGTGATCATACTACCTGAATCATAGGCATCCAGTACAATTCTTTCATCTAACTCTACTGCCCAAGCATATTTTCTTAAAAAAGAACGAGCGTAGAAAGTACTAGGAAGTTGATCAAAATCATCTGCCTCCATAGCTTCTAGAAAATGCAACTGAATTTCAGTTTTTTCCTGCAATTCTTCTAAACTCAATCCCTGGTTAATTCTAGCTAAACGTAGAACCTCGCCAATTGTTTTTTTTCTCATACGTACCATTCCTTCTTTCTAGTATTAGTCATCTTTTAAGCTGGAAAGATTGTAAAATCAACTAGATCACCATTATCAATCAAACGATGTCCAGCTTCTAGAACATCCTCCAAAGTAATTTCCTGTAAAATTTTCGGAAAATCAAAAATTGTTTCTCCGCGATCCATAGGATCGTATTGAGTTGCAATAAATTCCAAGGAGTTCATACTACTGAAAAATTCTCCAAACATCTCACTCTTAACAAGATCGAGATGCTCCTCAGTAATATCTGCATCACTACTAAACTGACGAATCGCTTTCCGAAATTGGTGCGACAGAGAAACAGGCTCTTTGGTATCCATTGTCAATATCACAAAATGAAAGCGACTGTTGACTTCAACCTCAAGTGACAATGACGCATCTAACTTCCCAGTCTCATATAACTTTTGAAAACGATCTGAGGTCCAGCCAAACATCATCGTAAATAGCAATTTCAATAAAATATTGTAACGATAAGACTCCTCTTCCGTTATTTGACCAGTTCCTCTAATCGCAACAGCAAGTTTGGGTGAAGAAACTTCCATCCGAAGACTATCTGTTTGCTTCACAGGCTGCAAAGGTAGTTTCTCTTTTGTAACTGTAAACTGTTCTAAAGTCTTCTTTTCCTTTTTCGAAAAGTATTCCTCTACAACTTTTACATCAATATTTCCAACCAAAAACAATGACATATTGACAGGTTTGTAAAACTCTGTAAAGTTCTCTTTTAAATTTGAAACTTGAATCTCAGAAATTGATTTTTCACTTCCAACAATATCTGTTGCTAAAGGAGTATCAGGATAAAGGTTGGCTAATGTTGCAAAAAACAAGCGTGAGTCTGGATCGTCTTGATACATTTCTCGTTCTTGCTGGATAATATCCTGTTCTCTCAAAACAGACTCTTCTGTAAAATGAACATCTCCGACTAACTCAATTAGCAAATCTAAATTCTCTAATAGATGGTCAATTGTTGAAAAAAGATAGCTGGTCTTAGTAAAGCTTGTAAAGGCATTACTGTCCGCACCTAATCGAGTAAAAGCTGCCATCATATCCTCAGAATTTTCTCTTTCAAACAATTTATGTTCAAGAAAATGTGCAATTCCTGCTGGATGATGACGTAAACCTTTGTCTAAACTTGTATAAGTTGCATCTACGGAACCAAATTGAACCATTACAATCCCATAAACCTCATTGAAATCTTGTTTAGGGAGTAAAGAAACTGTCAATCCATTTGACAATTGTGTTTTGTAGACTGTTTCCTTTACAGCAGGATAGTATTTTTCTTCAAAAATAGCCTTTGTCATTCTACTCCTTCCATAAAGTAAATCGCCTGTAACTTCAAACTGTTGGCAGCTTTACATACAGCTTCTTTATCAACACTCTCTAATTTTGCCACCAATCGATCCATATCAAAGCTTGATTTCCCCAATAGAGCATTCAAATAGGCTCTTTCAACCAGGGTCTGTTGATTATCTTGAGCCATCAACAAAGATCGTCGAATCATCTCCTTGGTTTGTTCAAGTTCAAAATCTGTAAAGTTGCCCTTTTTCAGATCTAGCAATTGATGATTCATCATTTTTCTAGCCCGATTTCGATTTTCTCTATCAATACCCGCATACATCCTTAACAGACCACTAAACAAATCCAATTGACTAGAGACTGTATAGGCTATTCCAGCATTTTCACGAACATTTGCAAAGAGTTTCGAATGTGCAAATTCACCCAACAGACCATTCATGACAAGCATGGGCAAATGCTCATCATCGCCATATTTTACAGGAGAATGATAGCCCATTTCCAAAATAGATTGCCCAACATTTCTCTGAACCATTCCTTCTTGTAGAACATTCGAATAAGACTGATGGTACTTGATAGTAACATCGCCCTTTCTAGCTGTGAAGGGCAATGATTTCAGCGATTCTGTAATTTCTACTTCATTAAAATCACCTAAGAAAAAGAAATCAATTCGATCATTTTTCAGAGCATCTTGAAAGCAAGTGTAGCTACTTTTTGGAGACTCATTTGAAATGCTATTTCGTAAATCATTGTATCTCAATTGAAGACGCTCATCATGGAAGAACAAGTTATCCAACTCCTTATGAGCAAAATAAAATGAGTCATCCATATCAGTAGCTAAACTAGCCAATGACTGTTTTCTTTCAATTTCAAATAAGACTGGCTCAAAAGCACCATCTTGAACTAAGGGAGCAAATAAAGTCTGTTTGACCAATTCCAAAATTCGAGAAGTCAAGACATTCTTTTTACTTAAAAAATCATCCTGCACATAGGTAAATGTTAAGTCAAGAACATGCGCCTGTCCTCTACGATAAGCACTTGTGGAAATATCAGTTCCATATAAACTTGCCAAGTATCTGCGAAATACTTGTGATGTTGGGTAAACTTGATTTGCCGTCTCCAACATACTTGCACTTAACATGCGTCCTGCTATCGTCTCAAGAGATAAGGGAGCAGTAAAACGAATAGTGATTTTATTTGTTTTAAACTTTTTGGATTGAACAAAATGTGCTGAAATTCCAGGCACTAACTCCATACCTTACCTCCTTACATATAGAGTTCTATTATATCACGAAAAGGAAAATATTTCTTATTCTCTTTACCGCTTTTAAAATAAAAATCGTTTTCATTTTCAGTGATTTCGCTCACTTAATTCTAAGAAATATGGTATAATACCTTAGATTGAGGTGAATTATGGAATACAAATTATTTGAAGAATTTATTACGCTCCAAGCCCTCCTAAAAGAGCTTGGAATTATACAAAGCGGTGGTGCTATTAAATCTTTTTTGATGGAACATCAAGTTTCCTTTAATGGTGAATTAGAAACTAGACGTGGGAAAAAAATCCGTATAGGAGATGTAATTGACATCCCTGATTTAAAGATTGACATCACCTTGACACAACCAAGTTTAAAAGAGCAAGAAGAATACCAAGCAGATAAGATTGAAAAAGAGCGGATTGCTAAACTTGTCAAAGAGATGAATAAGGGTGTTAAGAAAGAAAAACAAAAAACTGCTTTATCCCCTAAAACCAAACAAGCTCCACGTTTTCCAGGAAGATAATCATGTGGCTCCAACATTTAACAATAAAAACCTTTCGCAACTACAAAGAGACGAAAATTGATTTCAATCCAAAACTAAATGTCTTTTTAGGCCAAAATGCACAAGGAAAGACCAACATTCTAGAAGCAATCTATTTCTTGGCCTTAACACGTAGTCATCGGACTCGGACAGATAAAAATCTCATTCATTTTGATGAAGAACAACTCCATCTTTCTGGCTTGCTACAGAAAAAAACAGGCTCTATCCCTTTAGAAATTGATTTAACACCAAAAGGGCGTGTAACTAAAGTCAATCACTTAAAACAAGCTCGTCTCTCAGACTACATCGGACATATGAATGTGGTTCTCTTCGCACCTGAGGATCTCCAGTTAATTAAAGGAGCCCCCTCCGTTCGTCGAAAGTTTATAGACATTGAACTGGGACAAATTAAACCAATCTACTTGTCAGACTTATCAAACTATAACCATATACTCAAACAAAGAAATACCTACCTAAAATCCAGCCAGAAGATTGATGAAACATTTCTGTCAGTCTTAGATGATCAGTTAGTAGAGTATGGTTGTCGCGTTATAAAGCATCGGATAAAATTCATTAAAGACTTAGAGAAATTTGGTCAAACAAAACACTTAGAAATATCAAATAAATTAGAAGAGTTGTCAATATCTTATCAATCGTCTGTCAACTTCACTGATGAAGAGCAGCTAACGAACTCTTTTAAAATGGCTTTAGAGAAAAGCAGATCCAGAGACTTATTTAAAAAGAATACTGGAGTTGGCCCTCATCGAGATGACATTGCTTTCTATATCAATGGTATGGATGCTAGTTTTGGAAGCCAAGGTCAACATCGTAGTCTTGTACTTTCTATCAAACTAGCAGAGATTGAGCTAATGGAAAGTATTACCAATGAGTCTCCGATACTACTGCTTGATGATGTTATGAGCGAACTTGACAATACGCGGCAACTAAAATTACTAGAAACCATTTCTCAATCTATCCAAACCTTTATCACAACAACAAGTTTAGACCACTTACAAAATTTACCAGAAAACCTTAGTATTTTCAATATTCAAAATGGTAAAATTTCTGTAAATCAACATTGACAACACTGTAAACAAAAAGAGCTCCTGAAAATCAGGAGTTCTTTTTTACTACTTACATGGAGTAGTTTGGCGCCTCATTAGTGATTTGTACATCATGAGGATGGCTTTCTTTTAGACCAGCCCCAGACATTTCAATAAATTGGGCATTATCGTGTAGTTCTTTAAGGTTAGCTGCACCACAGTAACCCATACCAGAGCGAATACCACCAATCATTTGGAAAACGATATCAGCTACAGCACCTTTATAAGCAACACGACCTTCAATTCCTTCTGGAACGAGCTTGTTTGCTTCATTAACAGAACCTTGGAAGTAACGGTCACTTGAACCTTTCCTCATTGCAGCGATTGATCCCATACCACGGTAAGTTTTGAACTTACGTCCTTGGAAGATTTCCGTTTCACCTGGCGCTTCATCTGTTCCAGCAAACATTGAGCCAAGCATAACTGCATTTCCACCTGCAGCAAGGGCTTTTACAATATCTCCAGAATACTTGATTCCACCATCAGCGATGATTGTTTTGCCATATTCACGCGCAACTGCTGCTGCATCATAGATTGCTGTAACTTGTGGTACACCAACACCTGCAATCACACGAGTGGTACAGATAGAACCTGGTCCAATTCCAACTTTGACAACATCTACACCTGCTTCGTAAAGAGCACGCGCTCCTTCTGCAGTTGCAATATTACCTGCAATCAAAGTACGATCTGGGAAATGAGCACGAATTTCAGCAATTTTACGTAGAACCCCAGCAGAGTGACCATGTGCAGTATCAATAACAATTGCGTCAGCTCCTGCTTCAAAGAGAGCCTCTGCACGTTCAAATGTATCTGAAGTAACACCTACTGCACCTGCAACTAAGAGACGACCAAACTCATCTTTAGCAGCATTTGGAAACTCAATAACTTTTTCAATATCTTTGATAGTAATCAAGCCAGAAAGACGGCCTTCCTCGTCAACCAAAGGAAGTTTTTCAATACGGTGTTCTTGAAGAATATTTTCAGCTGTTGCAAGATCTGTTCCAACTGGAGCAGTGACAAGATTTTCACTGGTCATATGGTTTGAGATTGGTTGATTGTAATCTGAAATAAAACGAAGATCTCGGTTTGTTAGAATACCAACCAATTTTCGATTTTCAAGTGTTTCAACTACTGGGACACCACTGATACGGTAACGGCCCATTAGTTCATCTGCTTCAGCAATAGTGTGTTCTGGAGTCAAAAAGAATGGATCTATAATGACACCATTTTCAGAACGTTTTACCTTGCGAACTTCATCTGCCTGTTGCGCAATAGACATATTTTTATGGATTACTCCAAGACCACCTGCACGAGCAATGGCAATAGCCATTTGACTCTCTGTGACTGTATCCATGGCGGCTGTTATAATTGGGATATTTAAAGTCAGATTATCTGCCAATTTTGTTGTTAAATCTGCATCATTAGGCAACACATGACTTTCTGCTGGAATGAGTAATACATCATCAAAGGTAAAACCTTTTTTCAAAAATTTAGTGTCCCAATTAGACATTGAAGTTTCCTCTTTTCTTTCTTTTTGAGCTTGACTCTTTTTGTATTGTATCTATCATACCATTCTATGGAAATTTGTCAATTATATTTATAGCAGAAAACATAAAAAACTATCCCTGTTATTCTATGGAAGAGATAGTTTTACGATTCATATTTTATCTATTATTTAAAATAATTTAGTCCCATTGCTCCCTTAACTTCAGATAGAGTTTGCCCTGCAACCTCACGAGCTTTTTCACTACCTTTTTGAAGCATATTGTGCACTTCACCCATATCCTTAGCAAATTCGATACGGCGCTCACGAATAGGACCAAGTTCACGTTCTAATATTTCAAGTAGATAACGTTTCGTCTTCACATCACCAAGACCACCACGTTGATAATGCTCTTTCATATCCGCAATTTCTTGAGCATCTTCTGGACGACCAAACACATCTAGATAATGGAAAACCATGTTTCCTTCAATCTTACCTGGATCCTCCACTCGAATATGATCCGGATCAGTATACATACTCATGACTTTTTTACGTAAAGTATCCGCATCATCTGCTAGATAAATACCATTATTAAGGGATTTAGACATTTTAGCATTTCCATCTAGACCAGGCAAGCGTCCTGCTCTCTCATTTTCTGGATATATCCCTTCTGGCTCCACTAAGACATCACAGTTATATGCATTATTAAAGGAACGAACAATCTCACGAGTTTGTTCAATCATTGGTTTCTGATCTGTCCCTACAGGAACATAATTAGCCTTGAAGGCAGTAATATCTGCTGCTTGTGCAATTGGATAAACCAAAAATCCTGTCGGAATACTTTCTCCAAACCCTTTCTGAGCAATCTCTGTTTTCACCGTAGGATTGCGCTCCAAACGAGCTAATGAAACTAGATTCATATAGTACATAGATAGTTCAGCCAACTCTGGAATCTGGCTTTGAATAAAGATAGTTGATTTGCTTGGATCCAATCCAACTGCTAGATAATCCAAGGCAACATTCCCAATAGACTCTACAATTGTTTGAGGATCTTTGGCGTGATCTGTCAAGGCTTGTTGGTCCGCCAAAAAAACAAACATCTCATACTTGTCTTCTTCCTGCAGTAATACTCTATTTTTGAGACTTCCAACATAATGTCCAATATGCAATTTTCCTGTTGGACGATCTCCTGTTAAAATAATGGGTTTCGTCATTTTTTTCTCCTTCGAAATAGTCTCTTCAATTATAGCATTTTTTTGTTAAAATAACAGAAAATTATTTAAATCAAAGAACCGATTCGCTGTAAATGCAACTGTAAACTTAGTTGACATAAAATTGACAAAGAAAAATTTGAATATTTCTCTCTTTTCTAGTAGAATAAATATATTACACATATAGGAGAAAAACATTGCTTACAGTATCTGATGTTTCACTACGTTTTAGTGATCGCAAACTTTTTGATGATGTCAATATCAAATTTACAGAAGGAAATACTTATGGATTAATCGGTGCTAATGGTGCCGGAAAATCAACCTTTTTAAAAATTTTAGCTGGTGATATCGAACCTACAACTGGTCACATCTCTCTTGGTCCAGACGAACGTCTTTCTGTCCTCCGTCAAAATCACTTTGACTATGAAGATGAACGTGCAATTGATGTCGTTATCATGGGAAATGAAAAACTTTATAGCATTATGAAGGAAAAAGATGCTATCTACATGAAGGAAGATTTCTCCGATGAAGATGGTGTCCGTGCTGCTGAACTCGAAGGTGAATTTGCCGAACTTGGAGGTTGGGAGGCAGAGAGTGAAGCATCTCAACTACTTCAAAATCTTAATATTCCAGAAGAATTGCACTATCAAAACATGAGCGAATTGGCCAATGGTGAAAAGGTAAAAGTTCTCCTTGCCAAAGCACTCTTTGGTAAACCAGATGTTCTTCTCTTGGACGAACCAACCAACGGTTTGGATATCCAATCAATTACATGGCTAGAAGATTTCTTGATTGACTTTGATAACACGGTCATCGTTGTATCCCATGACCGTCACTTCTTAAACAAAGTATGTACCCACATGGCCGACCTTGACTTTGGAAAAATCAAACTCTATGTCGGAAACTACGACTTCTGGAAGGAATCTTCTGAGCTTGCTGCTAAATTG
This sequence comes from Streptococcus cristatus, assembly GCF_019685515.1. GTDB lineage: Bacteria > Bacillota > Bacilli > Lactobacillales > Streptococcaceae > Streptococcus. Next base: position 27,597 of record NZ_JABFFN010000001.1, on the reverse strand, counting down.
CTAGCAGATCGTAATGCCAAGGCAGAAGAAAAAATTAAGCAATTGCAAGAATTCGTTGCTCGATTCTCTGCCAACGCTTCTAAATCAAGACAGGCAACATCTCGTAAAAAAATGCTTGACAAGATTGAACTAGAAGAAATTGTGCCATCCAGTCGTAAATATCCATTTATCAACTTTAAAGCAGAGCGTGAAATTGGTAATGATCTCTTGACAGTAGAAAATCTAACTGTAAAGATTGATGGTGAAACTATCCTGGACAATATTAGTTTCATCTTGCGTCCAGGTGATAAGACAGCTCTTATTGGACAAAATGACATCCAAACGACTGCATTAATTCGTGCAATCATGGGTGACATTGACTATGAAGGAACTGTCAAGTGGGGAGTTACTACTAGCCGTTCTTACTTGCCAAAAGACAACTCGGCTGATTTTGCAGGGAGCGAGTCAATCCTTGACTGGTTGCGTCAATTTGCAAGTAAAGAAGAAGATGACAATACTTTCCTACGTGGTTTCCTTGGTCGTATGCTCTTTTCTGGTGATGAGGTTAACAAACCTGTAAACGTCTTGTCAGGGGGAGAAAAAGTACGTGTCATGCTCTCAAAACTCATGCTCTTGAAATCAAATGTCCTTGTACTCGATGACCCAACAAATCACTTGGACTTGGAATCTATCTCAAGCTTGAACGATGGATTGAAAAACTTTAAAGAATCCATTATCTTTGCCAGTCATGACCACGAGTTCATTCAAACTTTGGCAAACCATATCATTGTTTTATCTAAGAATGGCGTCATCGATCGTATTGATGAAACCTATGATGAATTCTTAGAAAATGCAGAAGTACAAGCAAAAGTTAACGAACTTTGGAAAGACTAAATATAACTTCAAAACTCAGTTGGATTAATCAACTGAGTTTTCTATCATTCTACGAGGTAACATGAAATCATTTTTTAAAACATATTGGACCTATTTTGTCTCTTTCATTATTCCTTTAGTAATTATGTTAGGAGTATATCTATCTCAGGGTATCTACTGGAATAGCGATACATCTCCACTATTAGGAGACGGTTTCCATCAATACGTTATTTTTGATGTAGCTTTACGAAATATTTTACATGGAAATGACAGTTTGTTTTACACCTTTACAAGTGGCCTCGGACTGAATTTCTATGCTCTATCTAGTTATTACTTGGGTAGCTTTCTTTCACCTCTAGTTTACTTTTTTAATCTGTCAAATATGCCAGATGCTGTATATCTGACAACACTTTTAAAGTTTAGCTTGATTGGACTGTCAACCTTCTTTAGTCTAAATAGGATCTTCGAAGCTATTCCAAAACCTCTAAAACTGTCCTTATCAACTTCCTATGCTCTGATGAGCTTTACCGTCAGTCAGTTAGAGATAAAAACTTGGCTAGATGCTTTTATCTTGATTCCATTAATCATAACTGGCTTACACATACTTATAACTGAAAAGAAGCGTCTGCTATACTTTACAAGTCTGTCAATCTTGTTTATTCAAAACTATTATTTTGGCTATATGACAGCATTGTTTCTTATTTTCTGGTATCTTTGCCAAATTTCTTGGGACTTTAAAATTCGAAAATCATCTTTTCTTGATTTTGTTGTTACCTCCTTTTTAGCAGGAATGGCTAGTTTGATTATGACTCTTCCTACACTGTTTGATTTACAAACTCATGGGGAGAAGTTAACTGCCATCACAAAATTAAAAACAGATAGTAGCTGGTATCTGGATATTTTCGCAAAACAATTCATTGGATCTTTTGATACAACTAAGTATGGATCTATACCAATGATTTTTGTTGGATTGCTTCCTTTTATTTTGACCATTCTATTTTTCACAATAAAATCCATTAGGTTTCACGTGAAACTTACCTATGCAATTTTTTTCACTTTTTTAATAACAAGCTTTTACATAGAAGCACTTGATTTATTTTGGCAAGGGATGCACACCCCAAATATGTTTTTGCATCGCTATGCTTGGATTTTTTCCACTCTGTTAATTTATACTGCAGCAGAAGTCTTAAATCGTCTGAAAGAACTGAAGCTCTGGAATCTATTTGTCTCACTTTTTCTTGTACTAACAGAATTTTTGGCCACTGTCTATTTTAAATCACACTATTCTTTTTTAACTGATTTGAATATCCTACTCACTCTTGAATTTCTACTAGTTTATGCTCTTTTACTTCTTGCAGTCATTAGAAAATTTATCTCTATAAATCTATTTACAATTCTTTTGTCTTTATTTATAACAGTTGAGATAAGCTTAAATGCTTCATCTCAAATGGAAGGAATAGCTAAAGAATGGGCCTTTGCTTCTCGTAGCGCCTATAATAGAGATATCACTGCTATGGAATCCATTCTAAACCAAATTGACAATCCATTTACACGTACTGAAAAACTGCAAATTCAGACTGGGAATGACAGTATGAAATTTAGCTACAATGGAATCTCTCAATTTTCGTCTGTACGAAATCGTTCAGCTAGCACTAGTTTGGATAAACTGGGATTCAAATCCTCTGGAACCAACCTTAATCTCCGTTATGCAAATAACAGTCTTTTAGCAGACAGTTTATTTGGAATCCAGTACAATATTTCTGAAACTTCACTTGATAAGTATGGCTTTCAAGAGATTTATCAAAAGGATCATTTAACCTTATATAAAAATCAACTCTCTTTACCCATTGCCTTTGCTACTCAATCTATTTACACAGATGTAAACTTTAACAATCACACTCTGGATAATCAGGCTTTATTTATAAACCAGCTTGCTAATCTCAACTTAGATTACTTCTCCCAAATAGCATATGATAAAACAGATAATTCTGAAGGTTTAACAAGTATCACAGGTTCTACGAATGAAGATGCCCGAATTGATTATCAAATTGAGGTTCCTCAAAATAGCCAAGTCTATCTCTCTTTTTCAAATCTTCATTTTACAAACGATAAGCAAAAGAAAGTTGACATCATTGTCAACGGTGAAAAAAAGACTTTTACAACTGACAATGCATTTAATTTCTTTAATTTGGGTTATACTGAAGAACAAAAAACTTTCAATATCAGTGTTAGTTTCCCTGGAAATTCTCAGGTGTCATTTGAATCTCCAACCTTCTATCGTTTAGATACTCAGGCTCTTACTGAAGCAATCCAAAAAATTAAAGAACAACCTGTAGAAGTATCCACCTCTAAAAATAAAGTCTTTGCTACATATGAAGTAAAACAAGATACCTCTATTTTCTTCACTATTCCTTATGACAAAGGTTGGTCTGCATACCAAGATGGAAAAAAACTTGAAATTAAGCAGGCTCAAACTGGTTTTATGAAGGTTGATGTTCCAAAGGGAAAAGGTACCATTACACTTTCCTTTATCCCTAATGGTTTTGTTATTGGAGCAGCCTGCTCACTAACTGCCCTTCTTCTTTTTGGAATCTATAATCACAGACGAAATTTATCTAAGACAGAAAAAGATTGACCAATTCCTTGGCCAATCTTTTTAATCTTCTTCCATTTTCTTAGGTTGATAAGCTAGCATACCTAAAGCAGTAAAGAAAGCTAGTGTTATAATAAGGAAAATCACTTGGTGATGAATATTTCCTGTCATAGAGATTGTTTGTCGTAAACCTGATACAGAGTAACTCATTGGTAACCAAGGATTGACACCCTTAAAGAAATCATTTGTCAAAGCAAGGGGATAGGTCCCTGCACTTGATGCTAACTGTAATAAAAGTAAAATAAGAGAGAAGAAAGCTCCTATACGGCTATTCCAAGTTGTTAAAGCTGTAACCATAGACATGAAAGCTAAACTTGTGATTATAATTAGAATCAAGGTCCTCATCTCATGGTTCGCAGTCAATCCAATAAGATGGACACCTCCATAAACTAAAACACCTGCTAAGACAGCTATAATCCCATTTATTTCAGAGCGAGACTTCAACCAAGCCCAGCGGCTCTCTGGATGACGCCCAGAAGGCAACTTAGCAAAAATCATATTAGTAGATATAGCAGCAACAAAAAGAGCAACAGATATCATATAAGGAGCCATGGCAATCCCATTTACAGGAACTTGGTCATTGTCTGTTTTTGAGAGAAATAGAGGATTAGATAATGTTTCTGCATTTTCAGATTCTGTTGATGCTGATTTGAGCTGATTATTAGCATTTCCTAATCCTTGTCCTAATGAACCAACTCCTGTCTGTAAATCTTCAAGACCAGAGGTTAAGCTTGTTCCACCATCTGCTAGTTTTCCAGCACCATCTGCAATCTTCATAGCGCCACTTCCTAGTTGAGATGCTGCAGAAAGTAACTGTGTTGATTTATCTGTCAATTGACCAGAGCCAAATTGTAATTTAGTAAGACCTGCTATCAGCTCTGGACTCTTATTATTCAATTGAGCAGAACCAGATGACAAGCTTTCTATACCTGATACTAATTCTGGAGCTTTTCCAGCTAACGCATCTACTCCAGCTGTCAAGGTTGATGTATTTTCTGTCAACTTACTTGATCCAGAAACTAATTGATCTAGACTAGTTGTTAAACTTGCATTCTTTTCATTTAGTTGATTAGCACCTATAGAAATAGTATCCAGCTCTTTAGTATATTTTACAACTCCTTTTTCAATTGACTGACTTCCAGGAACTAACTGATTGTCTACAGTAGTTTGCAACTTTGTAAAACCACTTGACAAGGTTGTCAAGGAGCTAGATGCTGCAGGTAAGAGTTTATTTGCTTTCGTCTGTACATCAGATAGATTAGTTACTTGTTGTTCTGAATTCTCTATACTTTCTTTCAATCCTCCTACTGTCGTTAAAATTGTTTTTGCTGACTCAATAGTAGAATTAGAATTTTTAGAAATAGCTTCTGTCAGTTCTTTCTTCTGTTCCTCTGTGAGAGATTGATAAGTAGCTGTTGATTGAAGGTTAGCAATAGTTTTTTCTTGTTCTGTCTGACTTTTGGTCACAATATCCTGAGCAAGAGTTGTTAGATTTGGCAAAGCTTCTGATAATGTCTTTTTCAGTTGAGTATTATCTGCTACCGTAAGAGCTTGTAGTGTTTTATTCAGTTCTCCTAGACTAGTTGCCAATTGAGTAATTTGTTCATTTTGTTGAGATGAGGACTTTAATTGACTTGAAATTTCTTTAATACCAGTATTTAATTGCTCTATTCCATCTCTTAGTGTATCTGATTGATTGGATAATTGACTTGTTCCATTAGAAAGTTTTTCTACACTACTTGTATAAGCATTTACACCAACCGAAAATTGACTGAGACCTGAATTGAGTTGTGAAACTCCACCTGTATAGGTCTTTATACCTGTATTCAGCTGATTTACACCTGTCACCAACTCAGGAGTTCTTGAGGCCAATTGACCAAGTCCAGTGTCAACTTGTGAAACTGCATTTGTATAACTTTGTAAACCACTATTAAAAGTTCCTAAACCAAGATGTAATTGCTCTATGGCAGATACATAGGCAGACAATCCTTTTGTAAATTGATTAGCTCCATTTGAAAAAGTTACACTTGAGTTAGCTAGAGTATTGAGATTTGTCGTCAATGTTTGACTTCCTTTTGCTAACTGATTAGTCCCATCAGCCAGTTGTTCACTTCCATCAGCTGCTTTATTTATACCAGACTTCAAGTCACTCATTTTTTGAAATAGTGCCTTGGTATATGTTTCAGTTACATTCGTAGAGACGGTTTGTTTTAATTGTGTCATTGCAGAATCACTCATCTTACTTGCAATAAAGCTACGACCACTTGAAGTTTGATAATTAATTTGCATCTGTTCAGGGTGATTTGTTAGGATCGAAGTAGCTTTTTCAGATAGATCACTTGGTAAAGTCACTACCATATAGTATTCGCCATCATCTAGCCCCTTTTTCCCCTCTTCTTCATTGACAAAATGAAAATCTAAAGTCTTATTTTCTTTTAAATTAGACACCATGTCTTTTCCTATAGCCATTGTATTTCCATTATAAGAAGCTTCCTTGTCATTATTAACAACTGCTACAGGTAACTCCGATACTTGACCATATGGATCCCACATTGACGATAAAAATATGATATTGTATAAAGCTGGAATAAGAGAAATCCCTATCATTACAATAATGAATGTCGGTTTTTTAAAAATTGCTTTCCATTCTTTAAACATATTTCCTCCTTTTTTTAAACATATTGTCTAAATTTTTGATATAATAGATTATACATTAAAAAATCTAAATTACAAGATAAAAAATATTTTTTTAGACATATAGCCTAAATTGTTCAAAAGGAGAAACTATGAAAGAAAGTAACAAACGATTAAAAACAAAGAGAAATATTGAAAATGCCATGGTTCAATTATTGATGGATCACCCCTTCGATCAAATTACTACAATTAAATTAGCAGAAAAAGCTGGAATTAGTCGTTCTAGCTTCTATACCCATTACAAGGATAAGTATGATATGATTGAACACTATCAAAGTAAGTTATTTCATACATTTGAGTATATCTTCCAAAAACATGCTCATCATAAAAAAGATGCCATTTTAGAAGTATTTGACTATTTAGAATCTGAACCATTATTAGCTGCTCTTTTATCTGAAAATGGTACCAAAGAAATCCAAAATTTCTTAAGAAATAAGCTTCATATCATGCTGAGCACAGATCTTCAGAAGCGCTTTATGCAACTACAACTAAATTCAATTGAATTAGAATATAGCAGCATTTATCTGACAAATGCCCTATTTGGAGTTTGTCAAACTTGGATTGCTCGTGGAAAAAAAGAAAGTCCGCAAGAAATGACCGACTTCCTTATGAAAATGCTAGGTGATCCCAACTAAGAACAAAAAAGAACACCATCTGGTGTTCTTTTTATCTAACTCCGCCAGTAGGACTCGAACCTACGACATCATGATTAACAGTCATGCGCTACTACCAACTGAGCTATGGCGGATAAAATAGTCCGTACGGGATTCGAACCCGTGTTACCGCCGTGAAAAGGCGGTGTCTTAACCCCTTGACCAACGGACCATCTATCTGTAGCAGATATAACCATTATATCAATTTCTTACTGATTGTCAATCACTTTTTAGATTTTTTCTCTAGAATATCTTTTAGTTTACGAACTTTCAAACGGGTAATGGGACAACGATGATCTTCATAAAAAACAACTTCTAAATTCTTTCGATCAATTTCTCTCACATTTCCCACATTGACAAGGAAAGATTTATGGGAGCAATAAAATCGCTGAGTATGTTTGTCCTTTTCCTGAATATCTGTCATAGTTCCATAAAACTCTTTGGCAAAATTCTTACCAATAATTCGCAATTTATGAGAAACACCTGTTGTTTCGATATACAGAATATCATGGTAAGGAATTTTCAAATCATTTCCCTTATAGTTGTAATCAAAATAGTCTACAACATCTTCGTTTTCAAGCAGCATGCTTTTGGTATAGAAGATACTCTGCTCGATACGTTTTTTGAACAATTCATCATTGATGTCCTTATCTACAAAATCTAAAGCTGATACCTGATACTTATAAGTTAAAGTAGCAAATTCAGATCGACTAGTAATAAAGACAATAATAGCATAAGGATTATGATGACGAATAAACTGAGCCACTTCAAAGCCTTTTTTCTCGATTCCATGAATATCGATATCTAGGAAATAAAGCTGGTTTACTTCATCATTTTCGATATATTCCTTAAACTCACGAACTTTTCCTGTTGTCTTATATGAAATAGGAATATTCGATTCTTCCGAGATTTCATTCAATATTCTCTCTAGTCTCACTTGATGTTCAATAACATCTTCTAAAATTAATACTTTCATTCAAATTCTCTCTTAAATCTAATAATTTGTCTAAATGTGTTGTCTTCCATTTCTGTTTCTAAAATAATGTTGTCATACTTATCTAAGATCTCTTTGACATTATTAAGTCCTAGACCCCTGTTTCTTCCCTTGGTAGAGAAACCTAAGGCAAATAAGTCTTCTGAAGGCGTCATAGTAATTTTACATGAATTCTGGATAACTATAACTGTTTCAAAATCCATTTTAATGACTGCAACTTCCATTTGTTTCAAGTAACTATCTGCTGCACCTTCAACAGCATTATTTAATAGAATGCTCATGATGCGAACAAGATCAAGTAAATCCATTGACAATCTAGTAATGACATCTTTTACTTCCAATGTAAACTCTACATCATTATTTCGTGCATATACAATTGATTGAGCAATTAAACTTCGTAAAGCCGAATCTTCTATGTTGTTTAAATCAAAGTAAGTATATTTGTCTGACCTCAATTTCTGATTTGCTTTTACTAAGACCTCGTTGTAAATCCTGTCAATTTCGTGTAAATCTCCGCTGTCAATCGCCATTTGCATGCTGACAAGCATACCTGCATAGTCATGACGAAAACCTCGAATTTCATTATACAAACCCACAATCTCATCTGTATACGTTTGTAAATACTTTTGTTCAAATTTCTTCTGCTTTAGGGCAATCTCTTTTTCAATTTGAACCTTATAAGAATTCATTGCAAAGAAAATCAATAACAAGCAAATAAAAACAATGGTTGATAAAATACTTCCAAAACTATTTAAGTGATGAATCGTACTTACTATATCTGAAATAAACAATAAGATATGCAAACCAAAGAAAGCAACTATTACTTTTTTTAAAAAAGGGTACAGATAATCTTTATCAAAATATTTAATTTCCAGATGAAAATAACGAATTATTATTAGAATAGAAAAATAAGTCATCAACAATACTACTAAAAGGAATGTACTTTTATAGTGTAATACTACTTCATCTCCTGTTATAGAAGATAAAGTTACGGATATAAAAGTATGAGTACTGTGATATAATAAAGACAATAGTAAACTGATAAAAATAGCTTTGTATTTTTCAGACTTCTTTAACTTTCTTAAATAAAGGTACACAACCAAAGGAAATAAAAATTTAGACAAAGCAAAACTATTAGAAAATACTAGTGTAATAATTTCTTCAAGTATAAAAACTGAGATACATGTGTAACACAAAAAAACAATTTGTTCTTTTCTATTTACTTTACAAATCCATTCATAAATTTTGCTAATGATGAGAAAATAAAAAATAGCTATCCCTAATCCAAATAAATCCATTACTCACTACCTTTATTTCATTACTTTTTTCTTGGAAAAATAAGATTACGAATCGATTCTGAAATTCTCCAGTCTCCACCTCGAATTTCTTGCAATTCTGCCTCTGTTACCTCTTTAAATTGTTCCAATTTTTCTGTATTTTTCATAATGAAATCTCCTGTATTATTTTTTTCTTGTAAGTTAACTTACAAAACTATTATACAAAATGAAGATCATGTAAGAAAAAATTTTTCTCAACTGTACATTTTTGCACCTGAAACGCACTTTTTTAAGAAAAAAGCTGGGATTCATCCCAGCTTCGCATCTAACATTGATCCCAGCAGGATTCGAACCTGCGACCGTTCGCTTAGAAGGCGAATGCTCTATCCAGCTGAGCTATGAGACCTAACATGACCATTCTATCAAAAAACAAGAGGTAAGTCAATCTTCTATTTGTGGTAAGGAGAACCCTGTTGAATTGTAAAAGCACGGTAAATTTGTTCAACAAGAACCAATCTCATTAACTGATGTGGTAATGTCAGACGTCCAAAACTGACAGAAAGATTGGCCCTATTTTTTACAATAAGAGCTAGACCTAAACTTCCTCCAATAATAAAAGTAAGAGTTGAGTAACCTTTGATAGAAGCCTGCTCTAGTTGCTTACTAAAATCTTCTGAGGAGAATGTTTTTCCTTCAATGGCTAGTACAACGACAAAGTCTCTTTCTCCAACCTTAGAAAGAATCCTTGCGCCTTCTGTTTCCAAGATTTTTTTATTTTCTAATTCACTGGCTTTGTCAGGTGTCTTCTCATCAGCAAGCTCAATCATTTCTAATTTGGCGAAACGTGAAATTCGTTTGGTATATTCAGCAATACCATCTTTAAGGTATTTTTCTTTTAATTTTCCCACTGTTACAATTTTTATTTTCATTCTTCTATTCTACCATATCCACACTTCATTTCACATCTTATACACATAAAAATCATCCTAAATTTCTAGCAAATTCACAGAATAAAGCAAGTTATCCACAACTTGTGTAAAACTTTAAGCTTTTAAGTTTGGATTAAGTTAATAGGTTTATAATCTTGACAAACAATAACAAACGGAGGCGTTTATGAAACACTTACAAAAATTTTACAAAAAAGGAGTTACTTTTCTTGTAATTATTCTAATAGGATTTTTGAGTGGTGCACTAGGAAGTTTTGTAACATTACAACTTTATCAAAAACAAGGAAATCAAGCTACAAATAATAATTCTGGCACTGTAACTCAAACATCCTATAAGAATGAAAATTCAACCACTCAAGCAGTAAATAAAGTTAAGGATGCTGTTGTCTCAATCATTACTTATTCTTCTTCTAGCAGTAGACAAAGTAGTGTATTTAATGCTGACGAAACTAACTCTGATTCAGACAATCAACAAATCGCAAGTGAGGGATCAGGTGTTATCTATAAAAAGAATGATAAAGATGCCTATCTTGTAACTAATACTCACGTTATCAATGGAGCTTCAAAAGTTGATATTCGCTTGGCAGATGGTACTAAGGTTCCTGGTGAAATTGTCGGATCTGATACTTTCTCTGATATTGCTGTCGTTAAAATTTCTTCAGAAAAAGTTACAACAATAGCAGAATTTGGTGATTCAAGTCAACTTAGTGTTGGAGAAACAGCGATTGCTATCGGTAGTCCTCTAGGTTCAGAATATGCTAATACAGTTACACAGGGGATTATTTCAAGTCTTAATCGAAATGTTTCTCTAAAATCTGAAGATGGTCAAGCTATTTCAACAAAAGCCATTCAAACAGATACAGCCATTAACCCTGGTAACTCTGGTGGTCCACTTGTAAACATTCAAGGACAAGTAATTGGTATTACATCAAGTAAAATTGCAAGTAATGGTGGAACATCTGTAGAAGGTCTTGGTTTTGCAATTCCTTCAAACGATGCACAAAATATCATTAAACAGCTTGAAAGTGATGGTAAAGTGACTCGTCCAGCTCTTGGAATTCAAATGGTCAATCTATCAAATGTTGGAGCTAGTGATCTTAGAAAACTTAACATTCCAAGTGGCCTCACTTCAGGTGTAGTTGTTCGATCCGTTCAAAACAATATGCCAGCAAATGGACATCTTCAAAAATACGATGTCATTACCAAAGTTGACGACAAAGAGATTACCTCATCAACAGACCTACAACATGCTCTTTACAATCATGCTATCGGAGATACTATCAAAGTAACCTACTACCGTAACGGTAAGGAGGAAACAACCTCAATTAAACTAGATAAGAATTCTGGTGATTTAGAGTCTTAATTGACATCAGTGTAAAGAAAACTTTACAGAAAGTAAAAGATATGTTAGTGTAGAATCATGGAAAAATTTGAAATGATTTCTATCTCTGAAATACAAAAGAATCCTTACCAACCTCGGAAAGAATTTGATACAGATAAACTAAATGAATTAGCTCAGTCAATCAAAGAAAATGGGCTCATCCAACCAATCATCGTTCGTCAATCTCCTGTAATTGGTTATGAAATCCTTGCAGGAGAGAGACGATATCGGGCTTCTCTCTTGGCTGGTCTGACCTCTATTCCAGCCGTTGTAAAGCACCTCTCAGATCAGGAAATGATAATCCAGTCAATCATTGAGAATTTGCAGAGAGAAAATTTAAATCCTGTTGAAGAAGCACGCGCCTACGAATCTTTAGTAGAAAAAGGATTTACTCACACTGAGATAGCGGATAAAATGGGGAAATCTCGTCCTTATATCACTAATTTTATTCGTTTGCTTTCCCTACCAGAATATATCTTAACTGAAGTAGAAAATGGAAAAATTTCTCAAGCGCATGCACGTTCACTAGTTGGTTTGGACAAAGAGCAGCAAGACTATTTCTTCCAACTAATCAAAAATGAAGATATTTCTGTGAGAAAGTTAGAAGCACTTCTTACAGAGAAAAAACACAAGAAGCAAAAAAAAAGTGATTCTTTCATCAAAGACGAAGAAGATAAATTAAAAAAACTACTCGGTTTAAGTGTAGAAATTAAACTTTCAAAAAAAGATACTGGAAAGATTATTATCTCCTTTTCAAGTCAAGAAGAATACGATAGAATTATTAACAGCCTGAAATAAGGCTGTTCTTTTATTTTCTCAACCCACAAATTTATCCACCAATTTTTTTATCAAAAAGCCTACTAAATCAAGGATTCTCTTATTTATCCCCAACCTGTGGATAAATACTACTAACATTGTGGATTCTTTTCCTCAATCTGTGGAAAAATCCTATTATCTATGGTAAAATAAGTCTAGCACTAAACTACTAAAATCATAGTAAAGGAGGAAAATTAGTTGAAAGAAAAGCAATTTTGGAATCGTATTTTAGAATTTGCTCAAGAAAGATTGACACGATCTATGTATGATTTCTATGCTACACCTGCTGAACTCGTCAAAGTAGAAGAAAACACAGCTACTATATTTCTACCGAGATCAGAGATGGAAATGGTGTGGGAAAAGCAATTAAAAGATATTATTGTTGCTGCTGGTTTTGAAATTTATGATTCTGAAATCAAACCTCACTATATTTTCACTAAACCTCAGAGTACAGAATCTCCTCAAGTAAATGATACGAATAGTGTCTCTACTTACGATTACACACCTGCACTACCAACGATTCCCTATTCTGAAACAGGATTAAAAGAAAAATATACCTTTGATAACTTTATTCAAGGTGATGGGAATGTTTGGGCGGTATCTGCTGCACTAGCTGTATCTGAAGATTTAGCTCTGACCTATAATCCTCTTTTCATCTATGGAGGACCTGGTCTTGGAAAGACTCACTTGCTCAATGCGATTGGAAATGAGATTTTGAAAAATATTCCTGATGCGCGTGTCAAGTACATTCCTGCCGAAAGCTTTATCAATGACTTTCTTGAACACTTGCGACTTGGGGAAATGGAAAAGTTCAAAAAGACTTACCGTAGCCTTGATCTCTTATTGATCGATGATATCCAATCTCTCAGTGGCAAAAAAGTCGCGACCCAGGAAGAATTTTTCAATACCTTCAATGCTCTTCATGATAAGCAGAAACAGATTGTCCTAACCAGTGATCGAAGTCCTAAACACCTAGAAGGACTTGAAGAGAGACTTGTCACACGCTTTAGCTGGGGATTGACGCAAAATATCACTCCTCCTGACTTTGAGACACGTATCGCCATTCTTCAAAGTAAAACAGAGCACTTGGATTACCATTTCCAAAGTGATACTCTAGAATACTTGGCTGGCCAATTTGATTCAAATGTTCGAGAATTGGAAGGAGCAATCAACGATATCACTTTAATTGCCAGAGTGAAGAAAATTAAGGATATTACTATTGATATTGCTGCGGAAGCTATTAGAGCACGTAAACAAGACGCCCGCCAGATACTTGTTATTCCAATTGAGAAAATCCAAACTGAAGTTGGTAATTTTTATGGAGTGAGCGTCAAAGAAATGAAAGGGACGAGACGAGTTCAAAACATCGTTTTGGCACGTCAGGTTGCCATGTACCTCGCTAGAGAACTGACAGATAACAGTCTTCCAAAAATCGGAAAAGAATTTGGCGGAAAGGATCACACCACCGTTATTCATGCCCATGCCAAAATTAAATCACTGATTGACGAAGACGATAATTTACGTTTAGAAGTAGAAGCAATCAAAAAGAAAATCAAATAGCTTGTGGATAAGTTTTCCTTTCTTATCTTTTTTATCCACATTTTTTAAACAAGCTCCAAAGCTTGAATTTACTAAACAACACCCAGTTTTCCACAGAATTCACAGACTCTATTATTACTATTAACTTTCTAATACTAAAAATAAATAAAGGAGAATCCATGATTCATTTTTCAATTAATAAAAATTTATTTCTACAAGCCTTAAATACCACAAAAAGAGCAATAAGCTCTAAAAATGCTATTCCAATTTTATCAACAATCAAAATTGACGTTACCAATGAAGGAATTACTTTAATTGGATCAAATGGGCAAATCTCCATTGAAAATTTCATTTCTCAAAAGAATGAAGATGCTGGTCTTTTGATTACTTCATTAGGTTCGATTCTTCTTGAAGCCTCTTTCTTTATCAATGTTGTATCCAGTCTTCCAGATGTAACGCTAGATTTCAAAGAGATTGAACAAAAACAAATTGTCTTAACCAGTGGCAAATCAGAAATTACTCTAAAAGGAAAAGATAGCGAACAGTACCCACGAATCCAAGAAATTTCTGCAAGCACACCTTTGGTTCTTGAAACCAAACTACTCAAGAAAATTATCAATGAAACAGCATTTGCTGCAAGTACGCAAGAAAGTCGTCCAATCTTAACAGGTGTTCATTTTGTATTGAGCCAACACAAGGAACTAAAAACAGTTGCGACAGACTCACACCGTCTTAGCCAGAAGAAATTGACTCTTGAAAAAAATTGTGATGATTTCGATGTAGTAATTCCTAGTCGTTCTCTACGCGAATTTTCAGCGGTATTTACAGATGATATTGAAACTGTAGAGATTTTCTTTGCAAATAATCAAATCCTCTTTAGAAGCGAAAATATTAGCTTCTACACTCGTCTCCTAGAAGGTAATTATCCTGATACAGATCGTTTGATTCCAACAGACTTTAATACTACAATTACTTTTGATGTGGTTAATTTGCGTCAATCTATGGAGCGTGCTCGTCTCTTATCAAGTGCGACTCAAAATGGTACTGTGAAGCTTGAAATTAAAGGTGGAGTTGTTAGCGCCCATGTTCACTCTCCAGAAGTTGGTAAAGTAAACGAAGAAATCGATACGGAGCAGGTGACTGGGGATGATTTAACTATTAGTTTTAACCCAACTTACTTGATTGATTCCCTCAAGGCTTTAAATAGCGAAAAGGTAACTATTAGCTTTATCTCAGCTGTTCGTCCATTTACTCTTGTGCCAGCAGATACTGACGAAGATTTCATGCAGCTGATTACACCCGTTCGTACAAATTAAGTAAAAGAGGTTGAGCCTGGCTCGCCTCTTTTATGATATAATCGAAAAAGAAAAGGAGAATAGTATGTATCAAGTTGGAAATTTTGTTGAGATGAAAAAGCCTCATGCTTGCATAATCAAATCAACAGGAAAAAAAGCTAATCGTTGGGAAATCACTCGTGTAGGGGCAGATATCAAAATCAAATGTAGCAATTGTGACCACCTTGTCATGATGAGTCGCTATGATTTTGAACGAAAAATGAATAAGATTATTGACTAAGAACCCTTAGTTAGAGGGTTAGCAAGTTTTCCCTTTTTGTGTTATAATGTTAGGGATTGAAATGAGAACGGAGAATGAGAAACTATGGCTTTAACAGCAGGTATCGTTGGTTTGCCAAACGTTGGTAAATCAACCCTTTTTAATGCAATTACAAAAGCAGGAGCAGAGGCGGCAAACTACCCATTTGCGACTATTGATCCAAATGTTGGGATGGTAGAAGTTCCAGATGAACGCCTACAAAAGCTAACGGAAATGATTACTCCTAAAAAGACAGTTCCAACAACCTTTGAATTTACAGATATTGCAGGGATTGTAAAAGGAGCATCAAAAGGAGAAGGTTTAGGAAATAAATTCTTGGCCAATATCCGTGAAGTAGACGCGATTGTTCACGTAGTTCGTGCTTTTGATGATGAAAATGTTATGCGTGAGCAAGGACGTGAAGACGCCTTTGTGGATCCACTTGCAGATATTGATACCATTAACCTGGAGTTGATTCTTGCTGACTTAGAATCAGTTAATAAACGCTATGCGCGTGTAGAAAAGATGGCACGTACGCAAAAAGATAAAGAATCAGTAGCGGAGTTTAACGTTCTTCAAAAAATTAAACCAGTCCTTGAAGATGGAAAATCAGCTCGTACCATTGAATTCACAGATGAGGAACAAAAGGTTGTCAAAGGTCTCTTCCTTTTAACCACTAAACCAGTTCTTTATGTTGCCAATGTGGATGAGGATGTAGTTTCAGATCCAGATTCTATCGATTATGTGAAGCAAATTCGTGAATTCGCAGCGACAGAAAATGCTGAAGTGGTAGTTATTTCTGCGCGTGCTGAAGAAGAAATTTCTGAGTTAGACGATGAAGATAAGCAAGAATTTCTTGAAGCACTTGGCTTGACAGAATCAGGCGTTGATAAATTGACTCGAGCTGCTTACCATCTACTAGGACTCGGAACTTACTTTACAGCTGGTGAAAAAGAAGTCCGTGCTTGGACCTTTAAGCGAGGGATGAAAGCTCCTCAAGCAGCTGGTATTATCCACTCAGACTTTGAAAAAGGCTTTATTCGTGCAGTAACCATGTCATATGAGGATCTAGTGAAATACGGATCTGAAAAGGCTGTAAAAGAAGCTGGACGCTTACGTGAAGAAGGAAAAGAATATATCGTTCAAGATGGCGATATCATGGAATTCCGCTTTAATGTTTAATAACATTTAATAAATAGTGTCAATTAGGTTGGAAAAAAAATTCCAACCCTTTTGGCTTTTGAAAGGAAAATAAATGACTAAATTACTTGTTGGATTAGGAAATCCAGGGGATAAATATTTTGAAACAAAGCACAATGTTGGTTTTATGTTGATTGACCAATTAGCTAAAAAACAAAATGTCACCTTTACACATGATAAGATATTTCAAGCTGACCTAGCATCTTTTTTTCTTAATGGTGAAAAAATTTATCTTGTCAAACCAACGACGTTTATGAATGAAAGCGGGAAAGCTGTTCATGCTTTATTGACTTACTATGGTTTGGATATTGAAGATTTACTCGTTATTTACGACGACCTTGACATGGAAGTTGGAAAAATTCGTTTAAGAGCAAAGGGCTCAGCAGGTGGTCATAATGGCATCAAGTCTATTATTCAACATATAGGGACTCAGATCTTTAATCGTGTTAAGATCGGAATCGGAAGACCTAAAAATGGAATGTCAGTTGTTCACCATGTTTTAAGTAAGTTTGATCAGGATGACTATGTAGGTATTTTACAGTCAATTGACAAGGTTGACGATGCTGTAAATTACTATTTGCAAGAAAAAAACTTTGAGAAAACAATGCAGAGGTATAATGGCTAAATGGTGACTTTATTAGATTTATTCTCAGAAAATGATCAGATAAAAAAATGGCATCAAAATCTGATAGATAAGAAAAGACAACTAATACTTGGTTTATCAACGTCTACTAAGGCTCTTGCAATTGCAAGCAGTCTAGAAAAAGAAAATAAGATTGTGTTACTGACTTCAACTTATGGAGAAGCAGAACGAATTATCAGTGATCTTCTTTCTCTCTTAGGAGAGGAACTTGTCTATCCTTTTTTGGTCGATGACTCTCCTATGGTAGAGTTTTTGATGTCTTCGCAAGAAAAAATCATTTCTCGGGTTGAAGCTTTACGTTTTTTGAGTGATCCGTCTAAGAAAGGGATTTTAGTTTGTAATATCGCAGCGAGTCGGTTGATTTTACCCTCTCCGGCTAGATTTAAAGAAAGTATTATAAAAATTGCAGTTGGCGAAGAATATGACCAACACGAGCTACTTCACCGGTTAAAGGAAATAGGCTATCGCAAAGTTACTCAAGTACAGACACAAGGTGAATTTAGTATTCGAGGAGATATTTTAGATATTTTTGAGATGTCTCAGTTAGAACCTTTCCGAATCGAGTTTTTTGGTGATGAAGTAGATGGCATTCGTACTTTTGAAGTCGAAACACAATTATCAAAAGAAAATCAGACAGAACTCACCATCTTTCCAGCTAGTGATATACTTTTGAGAGAAAAGGATTATCAACGAGGTCAGTCAGCTTTAGAAAAGCAAATTTCGAAGACCTTATCACCAATTTTAAAATCATATTTGGAAGGGATTTTATCAAGTTTTCATCAAAAACAAGTACATTCAGATAGTCGAAAGTTTTTGTCTTTATGTTACGATAAAACATGGACTATATTTGATTATATTGAAAAAGATACACCAGTATTCTTTGATGACTATCAAAAATTGATGAATCAATATGAAACCTTTGAAAGAGAATTAGCGCAATACTTTACAGAAGATTTACAGGATGGTAAATCATTTTCTGGGATGCAGTATTTTGCAGATACAGAGCAAACCTATAAGAAACAAAGTCCAGTTACCTTTTTCTCCAATCTGCAAAAGGGTTTAGGAAATCTCAAGTTTGATCACATTTTTCAATTTAATCAATATCCTATGCAGGAGTTTTTCAATCAGTTTTCTTTTCTTAAAGAAGAAATTGAGCGATATAAAAAAATGGACTACACTATTATCTTGCAGTCTAGCAATTCAATGGGAAGTAAAACATTGGAGGATGTTTTAGAAAAATATCAGATTAAACTGGATTCCAGAGATAAGTCAAGTATCTGTAAAGAATCTGTAAACTTGATTGAGGGTAATCTAAGACATGGTTTTCATTTTGTAGATGAAAAAATTCTGTTGATTACTGAACATGAGATTTTTCAAAAGAAATTAAAACGTCGTTTTAGAAGACAACATGCTTCGAACGCAGAGCGATTAAAAGATTATAATGAACTTGAAAAAGGGGACTACGTTGTTCACCATATCCATGGAATTGGTCAATATCTAGGCATTGAAACAATTGAAATCAAAGGGATTCACCGAGATTATGTTAGTGTTCAATATCAAAATGGGGATCAAATCTCCATCCCAGTTGAGCAGATTCAGTTACTGTCAAAATATGTTTCAAGTGATGGTAAAGCGCCAAAACTTAATAAATTAAATGATGGTCATTTCAAAAAGGCCAAGCAAAAAGTTAAGAACCAGGTAGAGGATATAGCTGACGATTTAATCAAACTTTATTCTGAGCGTAGTCAGTTGAAGGGTTTTGCTTTCTCAGCTGATGATGATGACCAACATGCTTTTGATGAAGCTTTCCCTTATGTTGAAACGGATGATCAACTTCGTAGTATTGAGGAAATCAAGAGAGATATGCAGGATTCTCACCCCATGGATCGACTTTTAGTTGGGGATGTTGGTTTTGGGAAGACTGAAGTTGCCATGCGTGCAGCCTTTAAGGCAGTCAATGATCACAAACAGGTGGTCGTTCTAGTTCCGACGACGGTTTTAGCGCAACAACACTATACAAATTTTAAAGAGAGATTCCAAAATTTTGCAGTTAATATTGATGTGTTGAGTCGCTTTAGAAGTAAAAAAGAGCAGGCAGAGACACTTGAAAAATTAAAGAATGGTCAAGTCGATATCTTGATTGGAACGCATCGTGTTCTATCAAAAGATGTTGTGTTTTCAGATTTGGGCTTGATGATTATTGATGAAGAGCAACGATTTGGTGTCAAGCATAAGGAAACATTGAAAGAACTGAAGAAACAAGTGGATGTCCTAACCTTGACAGCTACGCCAATTCCTCGTACACTCCATATGTCTATGTTGGGAATCCGAGATTTGTCTGTTATTGAAACACCTCCGACTAATCGCTATCCAGTACAAACCTATGTATTAGAGAAGAATCCTAGTGTGATTCGTGATGCTGTTTTGCGTGAAATGGAGCGCGGTGGTCAAGTTTACTATCTTTACAACAAAGTTGACACTATTGATCGGAAGGTTTCAGAATTACAAGAGTTGATTCCAGAAGCTTCGATTGGTTATGTTCACGGACAAATGAGTGAAATTCAGTTAGAAAACACTCTATTGGACTTTATTGAGGGTCAGTATGATATTTTGGTGACAACTACCATAATTGAAACAGGTGTTGACATTCCAAACGCCAATACCTTATTTATTGAAAATGCAGATCATATGGGCTTGTCAACCTTGTATCAATTAAGAGGAAGAGTTGGTCGGAGCAATCGCATTGCCTATGCCTATCTTATGTATCGTCCAGAAAAATCAATCAGTGAAGTCTCTGAAAAGAGATTAGAAGCGATCAAAGGATTTACAGAATTGGGATCTGGATTTAAGATTGCTATGCGAGATCTTTCAATTCGTGGAGCAGGAAACCTCTTAGGAAAATCTCAATCGGGCTTCATTGATTCTGTTGGTTTTGAATTGTATTCTCAGTTACTAGAAGAAGCTATTGCTAAACGCAGTGGCAATGAGAACACAAGAACTAAAGGAAATGCTGAGTTGATTTTAAAAATTGATGCTTATCTTCCTGATACTTATATTTCTGACCAACGACATAAGATTGAAATTTACAAGAAAATTCGTCAAATTGACAACCGTGTCAACTATGAAGAATTACAGGAAGAATTGATGGACCGCTTTGGAGAATATCCAGATGTAGTGGCCTATCTTTTAGAGATTGGATTAGTCAAATCATACTTGGATAAGGTATTTGTAGAACGTGTGGAAAGAAAAGACAATAAGATTACAGTTCAATTTGAAAAAATCACTCAGCGACTGTTCTTGGCTCAAGATTATTTTAAAGCCTTATCTGCAACCAACTTAAAAGCAGCTATAGCGGAGAATAGAGGACTAATGGAAGTTGTATTTGATGTCCGAAACAAGAAGGATTATGAAATTTTAGAAGGTTTGCTGATTTTTGGAGAAAGTTTACTAGAGATAAAAGAATCAAAGGAAGCTAATTCTATTTGACGTTTTTCTTCTATAAAAGGGATAAAAATGGTACAATAATAATTTGAGGTAATAAAAATGAGATTAGACAAGTATTTAAAAGTATCACGAATTATTAAACGTCGTACAGTCGCAAAGGAAGTAGCAGATAAAGGTAGAATCAAGGTAAATGGAATTTTGGCCAAAAGTTCAACGGATTTGAAAGTTGATGACCAAGTTGAAATTCGCTTTGGAAATAAGTTGTTGCTTGTTAAAGTACTAGAGATGAAAGATAGTACAAAAAAAGAAGATGCAGCAGGCATGTATGAAATTCTCAGTGAAACACGGGTAGAAGAAAATGTCTAAAAATATTGTACAGATGAATAATTCTTTTATTCAAAATGAACACCAACGTCGTCGTTACCTGATGAAGGAGAGACAAAAACGAAATCGTTTTATGGGTTGGGTCCTTATTTTGATGATCTTGTTGTTTATTTTACCAACTTATAACTTGGCTCAAAGCTATAATCAGTTACTGCAACGTCGTCAGCAATTGACAGAGTTGAAAGAACAATATCAAACTCTCAGTGATGAAAAGGATAAGGAATCCGCTTTTGCTACAAAGTTGAAAGACGAAGACTATGTAGCAAAATATGCACGCGCCAAGTACTATTACTCAAAGAAACGAGAAGCGATTTACACCATTCCTGATTTGCTTCCGAGGTAATGTCATGGAAAATTTATTGGAAGTTGTTGAGCAATTTTTAAGTTTATCAGATGAAAAATTAGAGGAATTGGCAGCTAAAAACCATTTATTACGATTACAAGAAGAAAGGGAAGAGAAGAATGCGTAAGTTCTTAGTAGTTTTATTGCTACCTGCTTTTATCATAACCTCAAGAGTAGTTAGCACAGAAAAACAGCTTCCTTACTCTTCGCAAGAAATTTATTATCTAACCGAGTCTGACTATGGATTCTACTATAAAGAAACTTTGAAAACCCCAATGGTATATGGAGAAACAACTGTCTATGCTAATGAGGACCTTGTCAAGGAATCTGGTAAATTAACTCCTGAAACTTCCTTTAAAATAGTAGAATGGCGTTTAAATAGACAAGGCGTTCCTGTTTTTAAATTAGACAATCATCAGTTTATCGTTGCAGATAAGCGTTTAGTCTATGACCAAAGTCAAGTTCAAACTCAAAATAAACAAGCATGGTTAGAGCCAGAGTTTGTTATCTATAACAGCCCCTATGATGCGAAAGAAATTTCTTCATCTCTCTCTCCCTATCAACTTGTAACGGTGGATAGAACCCTCTTTGCTGAGGGACAAGAATTTCTTCATATTGATCAAGTTGGTTGGGTATCAAAAAATTTCGTCTCAGAAGAGGACAATCGTATCCAGAAGGTTCAAGAAATCTTATCAAACAACTATCAGAATGAAAATTATTCTATTTATGTTAAACAACTGACTACGGGTAAAGAGGCTGGGGTGAATGAAGACAGCAAACTCTATGCAGCTAGCATCTTGAAACTAGCCTACCTTTATTATGCTCAAGATAAGATAAATCAAGGGGAATATACGCTAGACAGTAGCTTCAAGTATATCACAGAAGTAAATAGTTTCCCTGGGTCCTATAAACCAGAAGGTAGTGGTAGCTTACCTAAAAAAGAAGATAACAAAGAATACAGTCTTCAACAGTTGATTACCAAGGTAACAAAAGAGTCTGACAATGTTGCTCATAATATTTTAGGTTATTATGTGACCAATCAATCTGACGGGGCTTTCAAAGAAAAAATGTCCACCATTATGGGTGAAGATTGGGATGTGAATGACAAATTGACTTCTTCAAAAATGGCTGGAAAACTTATGGAAGCTATTTATAATCAGAATGGTTTTGTCCTAGAGTCTCTAGGTAAGACCGATTTTGACAACCAACGAATCGCAAAAGGTGTTTCGGTTAAGGTAGCTCATAAAATTGGAGATGCCGACGAGTTTAAACATGACACTGCCATTGTCTATACGGATTCTCCTTTCGTTCTTTCTATTTTCACCAAAAATTCTGATTATGACACTATTGCTAAGATAGCTAAGGATGTCTATGAGGTTCTAAAATGAGGGAACGGAATTTTTTAAATCATTTTCTCCAAAAAGAGTATTTCAAAAAACATTCTAAAGTCTTATTGGCTCTGTCTGGCGGACTGGATTCAATGTTTTTATTCCAACTATTGTCTACTTACCAAAAAGAGTTGGAAATTGAGTTGATTTTAGCACATGTAAATCATAAGCAGAGAAGTGAGTCTGACTGGGAGGAAAATGAACTAAGGAAGTTAGCTGATGCAGCTGAACTTCCTATTTATATCACAAGTTTTTCAGGAGACTTTTCAGAAGCGCGTGCTCGAGAGTTTCGTTATGATTTTTTTAGGAAAATCATGAAAGAGGTTGGAGCAACTGCCTTGGTTACTGCCCATCATGCAGATGATCAGGTTGAAACGATTTTGATGCGCTTGATTCGAGGAAGTCGGCTACGTCATTTAACAGGAATAAAAGGAAGCCAAGTAGTTGATGATATTGAAATCCTCCGTCCCTTATTGCATTTTCATAAAAAGGATTTTTCAACAATTTTTCATTTCGAAGATCAAACAAATCAGGAAAGTACCTATTTTCGCAATCGCATTCGGAATAGGTATTTACCAGAACTTGAAAAAGAAAATCCTCGTTTTAAATCCGCCCTTTTAGATTTAGGAAGGGAAATTTCAGATTACCAAGCAACAATAACGGAGCTTTCTAAACAAATTGATGTGGAAGATTTGAATGAGCTATTTTCATACTCTCAACAAACTCAAGGAATCTTGCTCCAGAACTATCTTAATCAATTTCCAGACTTAAATCTGACAAAGGCTCAGTTTGCTGAAGTTCGACAGATTTTAGCAACTAAAAGCCAGTATCGTCATTCTCTTAAAAATGGCTATGAATTGATAAAAGAGTATCAGAATTTTCGAGTTTGCAAAATCAGTCCACAGGCCGATGAAAAGGAAGATGAACTTGTGTTACACTATCAAAATCAAGTTCGATATATGGGTTATTTATTTTCCTTTGGTATTCCTATTGAAGGGGATTTTGTTCAAAAAGTAACGGTTTCACGGGAAACATCTGTACATATTAGATGTCGAAAACCTGGCGATGTTATTATCCTGAATGGTCATCGAAAGAAACTGAGACGTTTATTTATAGATTTGAAACTCCCTATTGAAAAACGAAAAACAACCCCTATTATTGAGCAATTTGGAGAAATTGTCTCAATTTTAGGAATTGCGACCAGTGATTTGAGTAAAAACACGAAAAATGATATAATGAACACTGTAATTTATATAGAAAAAATAGATAGGTAAAAAGATGTTAGAACACGATATTGAAAAAATCCTCGTTTCACATGATGAAATTACAGAAGCAGCTAAAAAGCTAGGTGCACAATTAACAAAAGAATATGAGGGGAAAAATCCAATTCTTATTGGAATTCTGAAAGGATCGATTCCTTTTATGGCTGAATTGGTCAAACATATTGATACGCATATTGAGATGGACTTCATGATGGTATCTAGTTACCATGGTGGAACAGCAAGTAGTGGTGTCATCAATATCAAGCAAGATGTGACTCAAGATATCAAAGGAAGACATGTTTTATTTGTAGAGGATATCATCGATACAGGTCAAACTTTGAAAAATTTGCGAGATATGTTTATTGCAAGAGAAGCAGCTTCTGTTAAAATCGCGACTTTGTTGGACAAACCAGATGGACGTGTTGTTGAAATTGAAGCGGATTATACTTGTTTTACTATTCCAAATGAGTTTGTAGTAGGTTATGGTCTGGATTATAAAGAAAATTATCGTAACCTTCCTTATGTCGGAGTATTGAAAGAAGAAGTTTATTCAAATTAGAAAGATCTATCTTTAATGAAAAAACAAAATAATGGTTTAGTTAGAAATCCATTTCTCTACTTGTTAATTATCTTCTTCCTAGTGACAGGATTCCAGTATTTTTACTCTGGAAATACTGCTGGACGAAGCGAAAAAATTAACTATACAGAACTGGTAAAAGAAATTACAGCAGACAATGTAAAAGAATTAACCTATCAGCCAAATGGTAGCATCATTGAAGTGTCTGGTGTTTATAAAAATCCTAAGACTAGCAAAGAAGAAACAGGAATTCAATTTTTCACTCCTACAGCTACAACAGTAGAAAGATTCTCAAGTACTATTCTTCCGTCTGATTCAACAGTTTCAGAATTGCAAAAACTTGCTTCTGAACATCAGGCAGAAGTAACAGTCAAACATGAGAGTTCAAGCGGTATGTGGATCAATATCCTTGTCTCTGTTGTGCCATTTGCTATTCTTTTCTTCTTCCTATTCTCTATGATGGGAAATATGGGAGGAAATAGTGGCCGAAATCCAATGAGTTTTGGACGTAGTAAGGCCAAAGCTGCAAACAAAGAAGATATCAAGGTACGATTCTCAGATGTTGCGGGTGCTGAGGAAGAGAAACAAGAATTAGTAGAAGTTGTTGAATTCCTAAAAGACCCAAAACGATTTACAAAACTTGGTGCGCGTATTCCTGCGGGTGTTCTTTTGGAGGGACCTCCGGGAACAGGTAAGACCTTACTTGCTAAGGCAGTTGCTGGAGAAGCAGGGGTTCCGTTCTTTAGTATCTCAGGATCTGACTTTGTAGAAATGTTTGTCGGAGTTGGTGCAAGTCGTGTTCGTTCTCTTTTTGAGGATGCAAAAAAAGCAGCGCCAGCTATCATCTTTATCGATGAAATTGATGCTGTTGGTCGCCAACGTGGTGTCGGCCTCGGTGGAGGAAATGATGAACGTGAGCAAACTTTGAACCAACTCCTGATTGAGATGGATGGTTTTGAGGGAAATGAAGGAATCATCGTTATCGCTGCAACTAACCGTTCAGATGTTCTTGATCCAGCTCTTCTCCGCCCAGGACGTTTCGATAGAAAAGTCTTAGTTGGCCGTCCTGATGTTAAAGGTCGTGAAGCAATCTTGAAAGTTCACGCTAAAAATAAACCTCTGGCAGACGATGTTGATTTGAAACTGGTTGCCCAACAAACCCCAGGCTTTGTGGGAGCTGACTTAGAAAATGTTCTAAACGAGGCAGCCTTGGTTGCAGCCCGTCGAAACAAATCAATCATTGATGCTTCAGATATTGATGAGGCAGAGGACAGAGTGATTGCTGGACCATCTAAGAAGGATAAAACAGTATCACAAAGAGAACGTGAGTTGGTTGCCTACCACGAGGCTGGACATACCATTGTTGGTTTAGTCTTGTCAAATGCCCGTGTTGTTCATAAAGTTACCATTGTACCACGTGGACGTGCAGGTGGCTACATGATTGCACTTCCGAAAGAGGATCAAATGCTTCTATCTAAAGAAGACATGAAAGAGCAATTGGCAGGTTTGATGGGTGGTCGTGTAGCTGAAGAGATTATCTTTAATGTCCAAACGACAGGAGCTTCAAATGACTTTGAACAAGCTACACAGATGGCTCGTGCAATGGTCACTGAATACGGTATGAGTGAAAAACTTGGCCCAGTTCAATACGAAGGTAATCATGCTATGTTTGGTGCACAAAGTCCTCAAAAATCAATTTCAGAACAAACAGCCTATGAGATTGATGAGGAAGTTCGTTCATTATTAAATGAGGCACGAAATAAAGCAGCTGAAATTATCCAATCAAATCGTGAGACACACAAATTGATTGCAGAAGCATTGTTGAAATATGAAACATTGGATAGTACACAGATTAAATCTCTTTATGAAACAGGAAAAATGCCTGAGACAGTGGAAGAGGAATCTCATGCACTATCTTATGATGAAGTAAAATCAAAAATGAGTGAAGAAAAATAAATTTAGAGAGGTTTGACCTCTCTTTTTATGTTCTAATGTGATGGTTACCGAGCAGATGCTCTGATAGTCGACCCCCCCTCGGACAGGTTTAGACGACAAATTATTAGGTACAATCTTAGCCTATGTACCAGAAAAAATGATTTATGTATCCTGCAATGTTTCGACCTTAGCTCGAGATTTAGTTAAACTAGTAAAAGTTTATGATCTCCAGTATATCCAGTCAGTTGATATGTTTCCCCACACTGCACGAACAGAAGCAGTTGTGAAGTTGGTTAAAAAAAGATAGGATCGCTAAGACATAAAAAACAAACAAGATACGAATCAAAGCAAAAAAAGTATAACGGATAATTAAATAGTATAGGAAAAATTTATTATATAGAAGTGATAGAGCACAGAGGAGTAAGCTAAATGTCATTAAAAGAAAATCTAAATAAATATGACTATTTAAAAGAAATTTGCAAATTCTCAGATTTAACAAATGTAAACATAGAACAATTGATAAAAGGGGTGTCAAATGACGAAAAAAAATTGTGGGCAATGTTTGCTAGGAAAAGAAGAGGCTTGAATAACGATAATTCTGATTTGGCACAGATTTGCGTACAAGTTGGGAGTAGTATTAACATATACTCTGAGTTAAGAAGAATATTAAGATGTATGATTTCTGAACCAAAAAAAGAAAAAGTTTCTACAGAATTCACGGTTGATGCATATATGTTTACTACATTCATGGATAAAGACAGTATCAAGTACAGATCTATTTATAATGAATTCGAAGATTTTATTATTTATGAAATTATTGCTGAAAAATACTTAGCTAATATAGATTATGGAGACTATTATAAAATCAACTATTTGGAAGTGAAATTTGCGCTTGAACATCGTGCTTATTTATGGAATCCAGCCCCATCAACATATGGAAATAAAGAACGAGAAATACTCGCAACTTTTAAAACAAGAAAAGAGAACAAAGAGAAAGAAGTTGAAAATTTTTTTGTAGAATG